>NZ_JAPDSH010000009.1 GCF_029143285.1 Vagococcus proximus | reverse complement strand
TAAAACAAGTGTGGAAGCGGAAAACTCAACAATTGTAGTAGACAGTAAGTGGGAAGCGAAAGATAACTTTATTAAAGCCACAGATAAACTTGGAAAAGAAGTTAAATTAGAAGATGTAAAAGTAACTGGAAAAGTAAACACATCAAAAGTTGGTAAATACGATGTAACATACGAATACGGTGGCATGAAAACTGTCGTTACAGTCACAGTCGTAGAAAAACCAGAACGCCCAGAAGTATGGCCAGGTGAAGAAATTAATAAACTTAGTATTGAAGTTTGTAGTTCAACAATTGTCGAAGGAAGCGAGTGGCATGCAGAAGATAACTTTGTTCAAGCGACAGACAAACTAGGTAAAACTATTTCCTTTGATCAAGTCAAAGTGACTGGTAGTGTAGATACTTCAAAATTAGGAGAGTATCAAGTGTCTTACACATATGAAGGAATGACAGTTACGGCAACAATCACTGTAGTGGCTAAACCAGAACGTCCGGAAGTATGGCCAGGTGAGGAAATTAATTTGACAAGTATTGAAGCGAAACCTTCGACAATTACTGTTGGAAGTACTTGGAAAGCAGAAGATAATTTTATTAAACGGACTGACAAATTAGGTAAAGAAGTTGCATTTTCTGAAGTAAAAGTTATCGGAACAGTAGATACTTCAAAAATTGGTGAGTATGATATAACTTATGAATACGAAGGAGTCTCTACAGTTATCACGGTGACAGTAGTAGAAGAGCCAGAGCGTCCAGAAGTGTGGCCAGGTGAAGAGGTTAATCTGACAAGCATTGAGGCAGCGAACTCAACAATTGTTGTAGGAAGCGAGTGGCATGCAAAGGATAATTTTGTTCAAGCGACAGATAAATTAGGTAACGACGTTTCGTTGGATAAAGTTAAAGTGAACGGGATGGTAGATACTTCCAAAACAGGAGAGTACCAAATTAGCTATAGCTACGAAGGTATGAGCATTCGTGTAACAGTAACGGTAGTAGAAAAACCAGAACGTCCAGAAGTATGGCCAGGTGAAGAGATTAATCTGACAAGTATTAATGTTCAAAACAGTATGGTAACAGTTGGAACAGCTTGGGAAGCAAAAGATAACTTTGTGAGTGCAACAGATAAGCAGGGTAAACCAGTTGGTATAGGCGCGGTCAATGTTTCGGGCGAAGTTGATACCTCAAAAGTAGGCGATTATTACGTTACTTACACTCATGGAGGAATGAGTATTAGTGCGATTGTAACGGTAGTTGAAGTACCGGAACGTCCAGAAGTATGGCCAGGTGAAGAAATTAATCAAACGAGTCTACTGGTTCAAAATTCAACACTGACAGTTGGAAGTGAATGGACAGGTAAAGATAATTTTATTCAAGCTACGGATCGCTTAGGTAATCCAATAGGTTTTGACCAAATTAAGGTTGAAGGAACAGTTGATACAACTCAATCAGGTGAGTATCAAGTCACTTATAGAAATCAAAACGTGATAGCAATCGCTACAATAACAGTAGTAGAAAAACCAGAACGCCCAGAAGTATGGCCAGGTGAAGAGGTTGATTATTCTGATATTAATGTTCAAAATTCAACACTAGCAGTTGGGACAGCTTGGGAAGCGAAGGATAACTTTGTGAGTGCAACAGATAAGCAAGGTCAAGCAGTTGAGTTTTCTCAGGTTAAGGTTGATGGACAAGTAGACACAACTAAAGTTGGAGAATATCAGGTTGCTTATTCATATGCGAATCAAGTCGCGACTGCTACAATAACGGTAGTAGAAAAACCAGAACGTCCAGAAGTATGGCCAGGTGAAGAAATAAATAAAACAAGTTTACAAGTGAAGAGTTCTACAGTTTTAAAAGGCTCAAATTGGCAAGCTAGTGACAACTTTATTTTAGCTACGGATAAGTTAGGCGAGCAACTTGATTTTTCTGAAATTCAAGTTACTGGCAATGTAGATACATCAAAACTTGGTGACTATCAGGTTACTTATACTTACCAAGGAGTAAGTGCTACCGTAACAATTACAGTGGCAGATAAACCAGAGCGTCCAGAGGTGTGGCCAGGTGAAGAGGGGAATTTATCTAGTCTACACGTGAAAGGCTCAACTCTTGTAATTGGAAGTGAGTGGGAAGCGAAAGATAATTTTGTTAAAGCAACCGATAAAAAAGGTCAAGATATCAATTTTGAAAAAGTTAATGTAGTAGGTGAGGTTGATACATCGAAAACTGGAAGTTATGACGTTACTTATAGTTTTGATGGTATGTCAACAACAGTGACGATTGTTGTTGTAGAAAAACCAGAACGTCCAGAAGTATGGCCAGGTGAAGAGGTAAATAAAACGAGCCTACAAGTTCGAAATTTAGTCTTAGAAATTGGAAGTAAGTGGGAAGCAAAGGATAACTTTATTAAAGCTACAGACAAACTAGGCAAAGATGTATTATTTAAAGATGTGACTGTATTAGGTGAAGTAGATACTTCAAAAGTTGGTGAGTATGAACTTACATATAGTTACGGTGGTCTAAAAGCAACAGTGATTGTTATGGTTATAGATAAAGAAGATCAAGACAAAGACAAAGATAAAGAGCAAGACAAAGATAAAGACAAAGATAAAGACAAAGATAAAGAGCAAGACAAAGATAAAGACAAAGATAAAGACAAAGACAAAGACAAAGATAAAGATAAAGATAAAGATAAAGAGCAAGACAATAGCGAAGGGAAAAATCAAAATAATGATCAAAACGGAGACAAAAATAAAGGTCTCGGTTTAGGAAGTAATAATGGAAATAACAAAGGCGTACCGCAAATAGGAACAACTAATAGAACATTGGGAGGTGGCGTAACGAATAGAGCTAATTCAACAAGAGAAGTTCCAGGAAATGATGTAAGAACACAGTTACAAAAAAAATTAGGAACAACTCTTCCAGCTACTAATAAAGCCATTAGTCAAAAAGGCTTGCCACAAACAAGTGAAAAAAATGAGCCATGGTTGGTTCTATTAGGTGGAATGTTGTTGAGTTTAGTTTTCTTATTTAGAAATAAAAAGAAATAGTAAGAGTTAAAAAAGGACCCATCTACTAGATGGGTCCTTTTGTTTTAAAAGCCATAAGAGTCTTCTTGCTCTTGCCAAGCAGCTTGGTAGGTTTTAGCTAGGACAAGACTGTCTTCTGCTAACTTGTGTAGTCGTCTTGTAACGTCATCATTAGTAATGGTTTGTTGATAAAAATTAATATCTTCAATAAAAACATAGTTAGAAACAAGAGTTCCTTTCATATAATGGATAATTGGTTTTAATTGTGTTTCAGCGACTAAAAAGTGCTTTGGAGAGCCTGCTGTCATTACAATCCCTACAATTTTTCTATCGAGAGCATTTTGAGGGAGTAAATCAAAAATATTTTTTAGTGTGGCTGGAATAGAAGCTTGAAAAGTAGGCGACCCGATTAAAATAATATCAGCTGCCATAAGTTCAGCTGTGACAAAACCAGCATCTCCTGGATAATCAAGATAGTTGCGTCCATCACTAAAGGGTAAATCGTAGTCTTTTAAATCTAAAAGTACTAAGTCATGGTCAGGTGCTGTTAGTTTTAAGTGGTCGTATAAATAAGTCATAGCTGTTTTGGTTTTCGTTCCGACGGTTGAGCCAGAGAGTAATACAATTTTCATTAAGACGTCACTTCTTTCTTTGTATATTTCTTAATTGCAGGAACAATTTCATTTCCTAAAAGTTCGATATTCTTCATAATTTTATCAAAGGGAACACCACCAAAATCTAATTGTGCAATGTAACGTTGATTATTAAATACTTCATGTTGATAAAGTATTTTTTCAATAATTTGTTGAGGAGAGCCAACATTGATAATACTTTCTCTCTCTTTGCCATGAGCAAAAGCAGGCTTTGGAAATCCTTGTCCATTAGCTAAAGTTAGACCTTGATTAACATGAGGGTAGTATTCTTTAAAAGCATCTTGACTATCTTCTGAAGCGTAGAAGAAACCTCCAGTTGCAACGGTTAACTCTTCAGGTTTAAAGCCAGCGTGTTCACCAGCTTGGCGGTAGTAATCAAGTGTTGGTATAAATGAAGAAGCCGGACCACCTAAGTGTGCTAAATATAGCGGGACACCAGCTCGTCCTGCGTTCATCGCGCTGGTAGGTGTGCCACCAACAGCACGCCAGATAGGCAAATGAGCATTTTGAGGACGAGGAATAATCTGAGCATCGGTTAATGATTTTCTAAACTCGCCATTCCAAGTTACAGACTCTTCTTGATTGATTTTTAAAAGCAAGTTAAATTTTTCTTCAAATAATGCTTCGTAATCAGCTAAATCATACCCTAGTAAATCGAACAATCCAACGCGTGAGGCCCGACCTGCTACTAATTCCATGCGACCGCCTGACAATAAATCAAGAGTTGAAAAATCTTCAAAAACTCTTACAGGGTCAGAGGTACTTAACATTGTTGCAGAACTGGATAATTTTATGTTAGTCGTTACTGCTGCAATGTTGGCTAAAATAATACTATGAGCTTGGGATACAAAATGTTTTTGATGACTTTCGCCTAATGCAAAAACATCTAAACCTGCTTGTTCAGCTAGGACTGCCATTTCTTTAATTTCATTTAAACGTTGTTGTGGGCTAATTAATTGTTTAGTGTGAGGATTAGGCATGTGATCGCCAAGAGTGTAGATACCTAGTTCTAATCCTTTTGTCTCATCAATGTGTGGAGACGTTATAAAGTTGTTTGTCATAAGGAACAGTCCTTTCTTTCATAAACACTTAAACAAGTTGTTTAAGATAACCCTAGTATACACAACTTACTTTTAGTAAGCAACTAATTTGTTCGGTTTTTAAGTTGGAAAGAAAGTTGCTAATAGTTAGGTACCTAAGTATAATGGGTAAGTAACTTTATATAAGTAGGGAAGAAGGAAGAAAACATGCTATATCGTGACGAGGAAGTTGTTGAGTTGTTTTTTGAGGTTACTAAATTGAACCGTCAACAATCAGATAAGAAATTTGGAAATATGAATCCTTTTAGGGGGCAGTATCGTTGTTTACTAGTATTAGAAAGAAAAGGTCAACTAACATCGAAAGAATTAAGTCAAGAGTTGGGGATTAAACCCTCATCGGTGAGTGAATTAATAGGAAAAATGAGTGAGAAAGGGTGGGTGGCCTCACATTCGTCTGAAAAAGATAAGCGTGTGATGTTTATTACGCTCACTGAAGCAGGGAAAGAAGAAGCAACAAGTATAGCGAAGAAACGAGCAGCTGTTCATGCGGATATGGTCAGCTCGCTTACTGAGCAAGAAAAAGTAGCTTTTGCAGGGTCTCTTCAAAAGATTAAAAGCTATTATCTAAATGGAGGTGAAGAAGCTAATGGCTAATGCTATTCCAGTTAATGATAAGAAACGAACACTGATTTTTATTAATATTGTCATTACTTGTATTGCGTTGACAATGTTGTCGACGGCCTTGACTACGGCTTTGCCGGCGATAATTAATGATTTAGATATTAGTGTGACAACGGGGCAATGGCTAACTAGTGCATATGCCTTAACGATGGGGATCGTGATGCCGTTATCTGCCTTTCTAATCACAAGATTTCCAACCAAAAAATTATATGTGACATCGTTAATTATTGCTTTGGCTGGTTTGTTATTATGTGCCGTTTCAGTGACTTTTCCGATGATGATGATGGCTCGGATATTACAGGCGATCGGAAATGGTTTACTGACGTCTATGGCTCAAGTCATTCTCTTGACTATTTACCCTCCTGAAAGACGAGGCTCTATTATGGGATGGTACGGTTTATCATTAAGCGCAGCACCTGTCATTGCACCAACATTAGCAGGGATGATAGTTGATAGATGGAACTGGCAAGCTATATTTTATTTATCAAGTGTTATTATCATACTGTCATTACTATGGGCAGTGATCGTTTTTGAAGATGTGCTCGCAACGAAATCACAACAATTTGATGTGGCTTCTTTTCTATTAAGTGCTTTATCTTTTGGTGGTGTGACGTTAGCTATTGGAAATATCGGGCAGTACGCTTTTTTCAGTATTCATATCTTTGGCTTGTTGAGTGTAGGAATTGTGGCTACCATTTTATTTGTTTACCGCCAATTTAGCCGACCTGAACCATTTTTAGATTTACGCATTTTAAAAAATCGGTCATATGCACTTAGTGTTATTGGAAGTATGGTTTTATATTTAGTCATGATGGCTTCAACGATGTTATTGCCATTATATGTTCAATCTATCATGGGAAAATCGGCAACACTATCAGGTCTAATCGTTTTGCCAGGCTCTCTTGTCATGGCATTTATTAGTCCTTTTGCAGGACGTTTATATGACAAAGTAGGGATTAGGTTGTTATTTATTGTAGGGGCTGCCATGATGGTTGCTAGTAATTTGGGCATGGTTTTCCTAACTCCGGAGACCTCTATTTGGGTGGCTGGCTTTTATAACGCGACACGCTGTATTGCGATAGGGTGTCTAATGATGCCGCTTGTAACGTGGGGGACAAGTCAAGTTAGTCCAGATTTAACCGCACATGCGACGGCACTTTTAACCTCACTTAGAACAGTTGCTGGTGCAATTGGGACAGCTGTTTTTGTTGGAATTATGACGACCGTTAGTCACTCTTCTGTTAAGACATATGGTGAGAATGCTTCGTTACATGGCCTTAATGTAGCCTTTTTCTGGATGACGGTTGTAAGTGTTAGTTTACTAGTTATGGGTACATTTTTTGTCAAAGCACCCAAACCACTAAGTGACGATTAAATCAAAAGTTTATCATTTCGGTGATAAGCTTTTTTATTTTTCTAAAATTAGCCCTTGCTATGAAACGAGTTTCATACTTTATACTAAAGCCAAGATCAAGTGAAAGAGGGTATGAGAGATGAATACTTATATGAAAGTTAATAACCAGTTTTACAATGCAACGTTCCATTTTTCAAATAATTGTTTGCGTGTGATGACTTATCTAGGCGTGTTTAAACGTGATATTAGCATTCTAGATTGTCGAGAGATTTATTATGTAACCTCTACACCAGTATTTGGTGGTAAACAAATTCGTTTTGTTTATGAAAATAAACCCTATATCTTGTATACTCAAGGAGAAGGTATGGCAGAATATATTGAAACACAATTGGGTATTTAAAAGTGGGGGACAGGTATGGCGACGATTCGTGATATTGCAAAACTAACTGGCTATTCTATTACAACCATTTCTAGAGTGATTAATCATCATCCTTATGTTACGAAAGAAAAACGTGATGAGATTTTAGCGGTTATGAAAGAGTTAGATTATGTGCCTAATCGCACGGCTCAAAATTTGAGCACAGGCAAAACACAACATATTGGTGTATTGATTCCGTTTACGAATCATCCTTATTATGATCAGTTACTTTTAGGCATCACAAAAGCTGCTTTTGAAAAAGGTTATCGTGTGACGTTATTGCCTACAGATTATGATGCTAGTCTTGAGAAAGAGTATTTAGAAGAACTTGCAGCAAAATCTTTTGATGGGTTGATTGTGACGACACGTGCGAATACATTAGATAAATTTATTCCCTATTTAGATGAAGGGCGAATTGTTTTTTGTGAAGACTCACCTGATGTTTCTGTGGGGTGTGTGTATACGGATTTAGAAGGGGCGATTCGGGAGATGATTACGTCTTTGCAAGCTAAAGGATTAAAGAAAATCGGGTTGACGTTAGGACGAAGCAAACGATTAAGTTACAATTCACGTTTGATTTTGGAGTTGTGTGAGACATTGATTCCAGAATTTTCAAAAGAGTGGATTAAGTGGGATTGTATTCATGCGAGTGAAGGAGTCGAAGCGGCACGTTATTTTGAAGCATTAGGTGTAGATGCTGTTTTATCAAATGGTGATGAGGTAGGCGCTACTATTTTACAGTATTATAAAAAACAAGGAAAACAACCTCCTCTTGTGATAGGGCGAGATAATTTGCTAATTAGTGAGGTCCTTAATTTCTCAACGGTTAATCATTACTTAGAAGAATGTGGTGAAACGGCCTTTAGACTTTTTTATGAAGACAGTAAAGAGAAGATTAAATTACCTTATGATTTAATATGGCGATAAAAAAGTTATGAGGCAAAATTATTTAAATGTATGTTTTTTCAAGGTAAACTGGTGGTAATAGACAATGAGGAGGCGTTAGGATGAGTGAGCCTAAAATTTTTAAGATGTCAGTTGCTAGTGTTTATCCCCTTTATTTAAAAAAAGTGGAGAAGAAAGAACGGACGAAAACAGAGCTTGATCAGGTTATCTTGTGGCTAACAGGCTACACAGAATCAGAACTATATCATCAACTTGAAAAAGAAGTCGATTTTAAAACTTTTTTTGAAGAAGCGCCACAGCTTAACCCTAATGTAAGCCTAATAAAAGGTGTGATTTGTGGGTACCGAGTTGAGGATATTGAAGACCCTTTGATGAAGAAGATACGTTATATGGATAAGCTGGTTGATGAATTAGCTAAAGGAAGAAAAATGGAAAAAATCTTGCGAGAAAGTTAGATTTTAAGATAAGAGTAAGGTGAAAGAAGAGGAAAGAAGCATTCCGATCCAATGTTAGAAGAGCCTAAAGCGTATTATAAGTCATTAGTAAACTTTATAGACTAACCAAAAGACCACAATGTTGTGGTCTTTTTTTATGTATTGGCGTAGGGTAAATCAAGGTGTAAGATAAGTTCATATCAAGTTAGGGAGTGGAAAGAGATGGATTATTCAGCATTAGGTAAAGGGTTAAAGAAAGTTGTGAATAGTATAGGTGGAATTTCGTTATTTTTAATGGCAGTGGCAGGTCTTTTAACAGGACTGTCGCTAACGAATACAAGTGTTAGAGAGAGTTTTAGTAGTAATAAAGAATTTGATTTGTTAAATTTAACCATAAAAGGTGACCATTTATTAGATGAATCAACGGTGCTAGAACATTTGAAGATAGAATTAGTTCTGATTATTGTGGCAATAATTGGCGTGTTAGGTTTTCTTTATTTTATTAATGGTTTGATTAATGCTGCGTCTAATAGTGGGCTATTTTCAAAAGGATTTTTAAATTATTTTAGAGGATTTATTTTATTTTCAATCGTGATATCATTAATTGTTACTATTATTTCAACAGTTTCTGATAATATTGTATTAGCAGACGTTAGTCGTTTTTCTAATGAGCTTGTTTTAAAATCTAAAATAGATTATATTTCAATTATCTGTGAGTTAATTATTTTGTTAGTCTTGCATTATGCGATTCGAAAAGGAATAGAAATTAAAACAGAACAAGAACTAACCATTTAAATGAGGAGATGCTACTGTGATTAAGGTTAATTTAAATATTGTCATGGCTCAAAGGGGAATGTCCTCAAATGAGTTAGCCGAAAAAATAGGTATAACACCGGCAAATTTATCTGTTTTAAAAACAGGTAAAGCAAAAGCTGTTAAATTTTCAACGTTAGAAAAAATTTGTGAGGCACTGAATTGTCAGCCAGGAGATATCTTAGAATATTGTAATGAAAAGTCTCTATAAAGGGGCTTTTTTTGTGAATTAAGATAACCTTAACTAAATCATCAGAAAGTCTATATAAACTCGTCCTTCATTTTTGTTTTAATAGAAGGAGGAGGCGAATACAATGAAAAAATGCTGGAAAGTACTAATTGGGGTATTGTTAGTAGGTTTAGGTATTGGCTATTATTTAGTTTCAACGGATCAGTTGACCCAAGAATTGTCTAATAAAAAAGTGAAAATGACCAATGGGAATAAAATAAAATTAAACAGTCAGCAGGCGCTTTTGATGAGCGTGACGGGTGATATTTTATTAGATAAGGGAAAAGATAAAAGGATTAAGCCTGCTTCGTTAGCTAAGATGATGACGGCTATTCTTGCTATTGAATTAGCAGAACAGCACGATCAAGATTTGAATAATCCTGTTCTGGTTACAGGTGAGGGGAATGACCGGCTTTTAACTGAAGGCGCTTCGGTCGCTGGTTTTTTACCAAATGTCTATGTGACAGTTGAAGAAATGCTGTACGGGTTAATGTTACCATCAGGGGCTGATGCAGCAATAGCACTGGCTATCACAACAGCAGGTTCAGAAGAAGTGTTCACAGATTTGATGAATGAAAAAGCTGCCTCCTTAAAAATGACGGACACTCATTTTACTAATAGTTATGGAACAGAAGAGGCTAACCAATATTCAACCTTATCGGATTTAGCGAAGCTATTATTATATAGTTTAAAAAATGAGACGTTTAGAAAAGTAGTGACAACAGATTATTATCAGGATGAAACCTATTCCTTTACTAGTTCTTTATTTAGTAAATTTGGAGATCCACAGCTTAAGAACGGGCGCATGTTAGGTGGGAAAACAGGCTATACAGATGAAGCTGGCCTATGTTTAGCAACACTTGCTGAGGTTAAAGGGCAAGAATATATCTTGATTACTGTTGGAGCAAGAGGGGATCATACAACAGAACAATTTAATATGACAGATGCACGAACAGTTTATGATTCTTTATAAAGTTACTCCTGCTAAAAACTCTCCCAAATAATTGGGAGAGTTTTTTTTTACAAAAAGATTGACCTTTGTGTAAGCCAAGGGTTTATACTTCTAAGTAGAGGTGATAGAAGTGAAAGTAAAATTAATAACCATATCAGAGTTGGCAAAATTATTTGGTACGACTCACCATAGCATAAGACATTATGAAGAAAAGGGTTTGCTATTACCAGCTGAAATTGGTAAGAATGGGTATCGAAAGTACGGTATGTCAGAAGCCTATGAGCTATCTTTTATTTTATTTATGAGGGAGCTAGGTTTGTCAGTGAAAGAGATCAAAGAATGTATGGATGATAGTTCTGAGATAACTTATTCAGATAGACTTCAAAATAAAAAAAGTGATATTAGAGATGAGATCACACGATTAACTCAATTAGAAGAAAAAATTGATGAACAACTCGTGTTAACAGAAGAGGTATTACAACAAGACTATATCATAGAGCAGCCTGTCTATTTAAATGTTATTAAATCATTAGAATTAGAGGAACCAATGGATCTTTCTGTATTAGAGGAATTTGAGAAACCTGCAGATTTTATGATGGATAAAGTGTATTATATCGTCCGAGAGAAGTCCTATGATATTTGTGTTGAAACGCCAGAAATAACAGAGACGGTTATTCCAAAAGGCATTTACTCTTACGAAAGAATAACAGCTGAAACTGTAGAAGAGTGCGATGATAAATTAGAGACATTCCTAATGGCATCGGAGCTCCCTGTCATTATAATAGAAGACAATAGTCGTTTCTTGTCAGTAGGTAAACAACTCACTTTAAAAGTATTGGATATGACTTATAATGATTAGAATTAAAAAAATAGAGGCGTTAGGTGAAAAGGAGATCCGCTTGATTTTTGAAGCCTTTATAAGTAAGTGGAGCAGAATGATTAGACCTTGTCATTTCCAACAGTTTTACCAATTATATATGGAACTCGATCAGACTGAACAGGTCTATGGCGTATTTGTTCAAGATAAATTAGCGGGAGTGTTTGGTTTAAGTGGTTCTTTTGTAGAGCCTATACAAAAGAGAAAAAAATCGTTTGGCCTAAAAAATTGGCGGTGGTATTTGGGAATAAAAATGCTGGAAGAATCAATTCCCCCTAATGACTGTTACTTGTCATTCATTGCCATTGCAAAAAAATATAGAGGAAAAGGAATTGGCCATAGGTGTTTAGCCTTTATTGAAGAATTTGCTGTGGAGCAGCCAGAGATAACAACCGTTTCCTTGATGGTAGCAGTTGATAATAAAAAGGCAGTCGCCTTGTATAAAAATAAAGGATTCAAAGTGATAAAACAACTCGATTCTTGGTTAACAAGAGGTTTTCTAGGAGAGAGAAGCTGGTTGAAAATGATTAAGGAGTTGGATTAGATGAAGAAATTAATAGTAGGGTGTATAACGGTTAGTTTAATTTTAATTGGTGTGGTGTTATACCAAAATAACTTTGATATGAAAATAGAGGATGAGTTAATTCAAATGAAAGAGGGCAAACTTCAATTAGAATATGCCTTGCCTCAGAATAAAACGAAAGAAAAACCAGGTATTGTTTTTTTTATACACGGAGATGGTCCAACGACTAAAAATGCGGATGAAGGGTATTATCCAGCATGGGAAGTTTTAGCAAAAGAGAATTATATCAGTGTAAGCTGGGACAAAAGAGGAGTTGGGAATTCTGAGGGAGACTGGTTAAGTCAAACTATGGTTGATCGTGAAAAAGAAGCGAATGAGGTTATTGAATGGGCTTTAACTCATTTTGATGTAGATAAGGAAAAAGTGGGCGTATGGGGCGCTAGCCAAGGTGGTTGGGTTATTCCGAAAGTATTGAACGATAATAATAAGGTGACATTTGCTATAGGAGTAGCCCCAGCTGTTAATTGGTTAAGACAAGGGAAGTACAATACAATTGCTGCAATGACAGAGGAAGGGAAGACTAAAGCTGAAATTGACACGACATTGAAAAAGGAAGCAGCAATCAATAAATTTTTAGAAAAAGACGATTATGAAGGCTATTTGGAAAGTAAGCTTGATGATGAGCCACTATCTAAGGAGAGATGGAATTTTATTATCAAAAACATGAGTCTTGATGCGACAAACGATTTAAAAAAAATAACAAAACCGTATTATTTAATAATAGGCGATTCAGATATCAATGTTGATGTATCTGAAACCGAATTGATTTATAAGGAGGAGCTTCCCCGTGATATTTTAACGGTTCATCACGTGGAAAACGGAACGCACCAAATGTTAAAGAAACGGCATCAGAACACTCATACAGGGACAGTTTTAGAAGCTATATGGAATCCTCGTCAGATTTTTTCTCCTGATTATTTTAAGGCATTAAAAGAAAGTTTGCCAAATTAACAGGTTATTCTTTTACAAAATGATCATTATTTGTTTAAATTAAAGTACAAAGAGAAACATGATAGTCGATTGACTGAAACAGGAACATGCTTCTTTTTTAATTTAAAACTCAGAGGAGAGTGGAAACAATGGCAAACAGAAAAATTGGTGTTATCGTAGGTAGTTTAAGAAAAGGATCTTATAATCGTCAGATTGCAACAAAATTAATGAGCCTATTTCCATCCGAGTACCAAGTAGAGATGATTGAGATTGGTAACTTACCTCTTTATAATGAAGATTTAGATACACCGGGAAATGTTCCACAAGCCTGGACTGATTTTAGAGAAAAAGTAGCGGAAAAAGAAGGGTTCTTATTTGTAACACCTGAGTATAACCGTTCGATGCCTGCTGCTATGAAAAATGCATTAGATGTTGCGTCACGACCATTTGGTGAAAATGCTTGGGGCGGTAAACCTGCTGCAGTTGTGAGTGGCTCAATTGGTGCAACTGGTGGGTTTGGAGCACATCATCATTTACGTCAAACATTAGTTGTGCTAGGTGTAACAGCTGCGCCTCAACCAGAAGTTTACTTAGGAAATGTAACCTCATTTATTAATGAAGATGGTACCATCACTAAAGAAGATACGGTTGCATTTTTCCAAGGTATTATAGATGGCTTTGTGTTATTTACAGAACAGTTTTATAAATAGAGAAGAGGTTAAACCATGAGACTAGAAACAGAGCGCTTGCTTCTTCGACCGTTTGATTCCAGTGACGCTACTTCATTATATAAGTACGCAAGCAACCCTAAGATTGGTCCACAAGCGGGCTGGCCAGCTCATACGAGTGTAGAAGAGAGTCGTGAGATTATTCAAACTGTTTTAACTGGAGAATTGATTTTTGCGATTGTTTATAAAGATAATCCAGATGAAGTCATTGGCTGTATTGATTTAAATATCGGAAAACGTGACTTTATGTCAGACGCTGAAGGTGAGATTGGTTACTGGATAGCCGAAGCGTATTGGGGCAAAGAATTGGTACCAGAAACTGTTCGTGCAGTGTTAAATCAAGGTTTTGATATCATCGGATTAGATTATATCTGGTGTGCGGCTTTTACGGATAATTTGAATTCTAAACGTGTGCAAGAAAAAATAGGGTTTAAGTATATAAAGACGCTAGAAGATGTTGAATTTAAGTTAATAAACCAAACTAAGACGGAAGACTTAACAAGATTAAGTCGTTCAGAATGGCGTGCTATACGTTAATATCAGAAAACTACGCTTTTAGGGTAGTTTTTTTTTTGTATAAAATAATTTATAAATAAAAATTATTCTTTTTTTTATAGTATACTTAAAAAATACTAATGGACAGACTATGTCTAAATATGAAAGGACGAATTATGGAGCATGATGAACGATTAAAAGCAATTGAAGACCGTCTCAGTGTTATTGAGCTGGATATAAAGAAATTGTTTAAAAGTACTAAAACTGGAGAGTTGAGTCAAGTAGAAGGACCTCTAAAAGAGCCAACTATCATACCAGAAAACTCTGTAAGAAAACAAGCACTTCAAAGAATTGAAAAACTAAAAAAAGAAGCAGAAGTCATCAGTGCTAATAAACCTAGTTCAGATGAAAAGAAAATTCATGAGGAGATAAGGAAGGTAGTCCCTAAAAAAGATACCAGACAAAAAGAAGCTCCATTATGGGAAAATGATAGCTTTGATTCAGCGTTGCTAAAAAATCTTAGAGTAAGTCAAGAGCCTGTAAAAGAAAAACAAAATAAACAGGATTTAAAGGAGCAAAAAGCTGTTTTTTCTAGTCAATCGACTGAGGAGCCTAATTTAAAAGTAAAACCCGTTACCAAAAACTGGTTTACAATTGAAAAAGCATTACCAGTTGGTTTTATGGCAATGATTGTATTGGGGTTAGTTTGGATATTAAGAGTTGTTAACGCAACAGGCTTAATTTCTAATGGCGTCAAATTAGGGTTCTTTTATATTCTTAGTATTGTACTTCATGGTGTGACTGAGAAAAAAATCAAGAATAAAAAGTTAATTCAAAATCTATTGTATGGCCTTGTTTTTACAATCGGGATATTAACAACATTTGTAGGAGTACTCGGTTATAAGAATCTGCCCATGGGGATAGGAATAGGCGTAGTATTTTGTTATTTAGCTTATGGTTATGCTATGAGTTATCGGGAAAAGTTTCAACCGTTATCTATTTTTATTGCGCTAAGTGCGCTACTATTACCATACTTATTAGCAAATATTGAGGTATCACCAGTTCTAATTTATCTGTATATTTTGATGATTTATGCCGTAACAACTGCTCTAACTTTAAAGCACCAGCAAATGGTAGCAGATACTGTTAAAACTATTTTTTCAGTATTATCAGTTGTTATTTTATTAATAAATTACCCAGGAGGAGCGTTAATAGGTCGTTTACTATTAGGTTTGTTTTTAATTTCAACACTCGCTTATTGGCCCTATTTTAAAGAAAAAAAAACAACAACAGGTTTTATTTTTTCACAAGCAGTGATCTTTATGTTATTTTGTGGAACTTCTTATAGAGTGTTAGAGTGTTTGATTTTGGCAGGTGTTCTGCTGTTAGTCTATTATTATTATAGACAATCCAAACGTATGGCATTTGAAATCTCAAGTGGTGTTGGGACTTTATTGGCCATTCATTTGGTAATGGATGGACCTTTAACTGCCGTTTTAGCTGTAATTCTGGGCCTATATATCGCGATGCGTTTTGAAATAATGACAACATTTTTCCTGACTTTATTGGCTTATACAGGAAATCTTATCAAGTATATTGTTTTTCCTTCGGGACAATTGTTACTTATTCAGTTTGCCTTTGCAATCGGGTCATTATTATTAGTAGTAGCCTATTATTATCATTTGCAACAAGGTAAATTAGTTTGGGCAAAGGAACGTGTTACTTTCAAAAGTTTTGAATGGTCAACACTTCATCATGAGTTATTATTAAAAGGATTGCCTGCCTATCTATTACTTGTATTCTATCGAGTATTTAGTCAAGTGAACTTTGGTTATGTAATAGAGCCGCTATTATTCTGGAGTGCTAGCTTAGTTATTATGTCGCTTAGTATAAAAATAGTTGAACGTATAGATACAGCGCCAGTACTGTTAGTATTATGGATAATAAATATACGATACTTCTTCCTAATTAGTACGTGGGACACGGCATTAGTTTCGTCTCTAGTTATTTTGAATGTTACAGTAGCAGGGTGTCTAATGTATCAGAGAAAAGTACCTAGTGGTTTTGTTAAGAGACAAGAAATTCTCGACATAATTCTTTTCTTTATGGGAATGTTTTCTCTTATTAATATAATTGAACGGACGATTGGACCTCTTAGACTATCAACAGTTAACTTAAAATCTGATAGTATAGTATTAACATTATTACCTTTATTCTGTTGGACAGGTGTGCTAGTAGGTCTAGCATATGGTGTTACTAAACTAGGGTTGAAACGTTTATTGAGTGTTATTCTATTAACAATTATGTCTCTAGACGGTTTAATGTTATGGGTTGAATCAGGTCTGACACAATGGCAATATCTAGCGTATATTTTAGTGGTTGTATATGCTTTAGTCGTAGCATTTAACAATGGTTTAAGAAAGACATTTTGGCTTTCGATTCTACTATATATGATTCTTACAATGAGACAAATTTATAATTATTATGAGTTTGACAATGGAAGCTTGCAACTAATAGTATCCGTATTGAGCGGTATTCTTATATATATGTTATATCGAAGTAAGAAATCAGAACCTTCAAAAGTAGCCTTTATTTCAGGGATTTTAACTCCTTATAATTGGTTAATTTTAGGGGCGATATGGTGGATTAGTTTATATCAACTGCTTTATAATTTTGTAAGTAATTATTCAATCGTTTATAGTTTAGGTGCGATTTTGACAATAATAGCATTAGTTGTGAAGTCAACTCGATTTAAAAAAGTCCGTTCCTATTTCTTATTCGCGCAACTTTATGCGTGTGTGATGGGATTATATGTAGCAGTGACGTCGGTGAAAGACTTCGGAGAACCTCCAATGGGAAGTGTTATTTTAATGTTTTTACTTTTAGCAATTACCGTTATTTATTCATTCCAATTAGATAAAGGTGAGTGGGTAAAATCAGAAAAATATATGAACCGAGAACGTCAATTAATCTTACTCTATGCTATCGATCTAGTACTTATTAGACAGGTTTTAACTCATTCAGTTTCGAGTGCAGATGGAATAGTGTCCCCTCTTGTTCCTATGATCGGGTTAATTGTTTATGCAAGCATTAGTGCGATCATTGCTACAACAAAGAGTTATAAAAAATATCAAATGATTAGTTTTATTGTTTTAATTTTATTATTGTTGTATCTAGTATTTGTAACCTTCGCTTATATCCCAACTATTATTAAAGGTTTGATCACAATTGGGATTGGTATACTAGGATTTGGTTTATCAATGAAAGTAACTAAGACGGATAAATAATAAAACGAATCCTTGACTCTATTGGTGTTTAGCGCTTACAATAAGATGACTCAAAGAAATAGAAAAATAAATAGGATTGTGAATACAATCAATTGGCCGATAATCAAGGAAGTCGCAAGGTTTTGCAAAACCAACTTTTAAAAAGGATAGACCCTTTTTACGGTAGATTGATCAGAGTACATACCTAAGTTGTTAGTGTAACTAGACTTGAGGCACCGGATTATTTGTCCGGTGCCTCTTTTTCGTTTGGTAAAAGAAGTAATGCGCATTAAACAATTATGTGATTTCAACTGACATATCCTTTATGCAAATTAATCGTTGATAAACAGTTTTCAACCATGAGTTACAAGAGTTGAAGACTGTTTTTTTTAGAGAAGGAGATAATTTATGTCTAAGAAGTTACCATTTTCATATGTATTAGTTTTAGGTATGATGCTATTCGCCATGTTTTTTGGAGCTGGTAATTTAATTTTTCCAGCAATATTAGGACAAGAAGCAGGAACAAATGTTGTGACAGTCATGACAGGATTTGTCTTAACAGGAATATTTTTACCGTTAGCTTCTGTTTTAACATTGGTTTACAGTGGGAAAAATGATGTGGAGGAATTGGCCGCCAGAGTGTCTCCAGGATTCGGTATCATTTTTGCTGTTGTGATGTACTTATCTATCGGACCCTTTTTCGCCATGCCACGTACTGGGACGGTTGCTTTTGAGATTGGAATCAAACCCTTCAGCACGCAATTAGGAGAATCAACAACCTTGTTCCTATTTACCTTAATCTTTTTCAGTATAGCTTGTGTGCTATCTTTAGCTCCAGGTAAGGTTGTTGATGTGGTCGGGAAGTATTTAACACCGGTAAAAATTCTATTAATCACCTTGTTAGTGGCTGTCGCGGTACTTTACCCTATGGGACCTATTCAAGCTCCAACTTCTGCTTTTGAAACAGGTGTCTTTGGTAAAGGATTTAAAGAAGGATACTTAACCGTGGATGGGATTGCGGCTTTTGCTTTTGCTCCTATCATAGTGAGTGGGGTTCGAGCCAGAGGAACAACCAGTCTTAAACATGTTTCTTCTGCTATGAGCAAAGCGTCCGTTATCACAGGAGCCTTATTATTGATCATGTATGGTGCTTTGTCGTATATGAGTGCCACGAGTGTTAATGTAATCGGCTATCAGTCAAATGGTGGTGAAGTTTTAGCGAAAGTTTGTAATTATTACTTTGGATTATATGGCAGTATTATTCTGGCAGCTATCATTACTGTGGCTTGTATGACAACAGCTATTGGTTTAGTATCATCATGTGCGTTATATTTTAATAAAATTTTACCAAAAATCAGCTATAAAAAATTTGTTGTCTTCTTTTCATTATTCAGTTTCGGAGTATCAAATTTAGGATTGACAAGTTTAATAAAAATTTCAGCTCCTGTATTAAATGGCATTTATCCCGTAGCGATTTGTTTGGTTGTTCTAATTATGGCGGACAAATTATTTCATGGTAAGAAGCGTGTTTATCAGGTAGCGATCCTATTTTCTGCAGTAGTTGGTTTATTCGATGGTCTTAAATCAGCTAACATATCATTTTTTGGACTATCTGATAAATTAGATGCACTCTTGCCTTTATCATCGATTAGTTTAGGATTTGTTGTTCCGGCTATTATTGGCGGAATGCTTGGGTATATCTGGAGTCGTGTGGAAGAAAAAAATAGAAGTTGATAGTGGGAACTGTTATTTTATAAAAAACAAGAAATCCTAACTTGCTAATGGTTAAAATCTATTTTAAACTTGAGTAGAACTAATCGTTCGTTTAATAAACGATTATATAGGGAAGTTTAAAAGGAGCGTGACCTAAGGTGGAAGCATTGAGAAAAGAACTACTTGAGATGTTAGAGTCAAAAGAGCAAGAGATGATTGAGATTAGACGTCATTTACACGAGAATCCTGAATTGTCATTTGAAGAAACTGAGACAGCCAAATTCATTAAAAACTTTTATGAAGGAAAAGATTGCACCGTAACAACTGATATTGGTGGTCAACACGGTATTCTTGTAGATATTGAAGGGGGGCTACCAGGAGATACATTAGCCATTCGTGCTGATTTTGATGCTCTTCCTATTCACGAAGAAGCTGATGTCCCTTTTCGTTCTAAAGTAGACGGTGTCATGCATGCGTGTGGCCATGATGCTCACACAGCTTATATGTTAGTGTTAGCAGAGTGTTTGATTACTGTTAAAGACCGCTTAAAAGGAACTGTTAGAATTATCCATCAGCCAGCAGAAGAAGTGCCACCCGGTGGAGCCATTACGATGGTTAAAGAAGGCTGCCTAGAAGGTGTGTCACATGTCTTTGGTATTCATGTTATTAGTACGATGCCAACAGGTATTATTGCGTATCACGCAGGTTCTGTTCATACAGGACGTGCGACATTTAAGATTAAGATTCAAGGTAAAGGTGGTCATGGAGCTGTTCCTCATGAAGCAAAGGATAGTATCTTAGCAGGAGCAGAGTTTGTGACAAGTATCCAAAAAATTGTCAGTCGTAAAATTAACCCGATGGATACCGTCACTGTAACAATTGGCTCATTTGATGGAAGAGGAACGGCTAATATCATTAAGGATTCTGTTGTTTTAGAAGGTGATATTCGCATGTTAAAAGAGGAGTCACGTGAGGTTGTTGAGCAAGAGTTTAGACGTATTCTTGAAGGGGTTTGTTTAGCCAATGATATGACGTATGAGTTGGATTATCAAAATGATTATAAAGTTTGTGTAAACGATGAAGCGACAACGATGAGTATTGTCACAGCACTTACGGAAGCGAATTTACAGGAAGTTTCTTCTATTGTAGATTGTGGGGCTCAAAGTCCTTCAGAAGATTTTGCTTATTATGCTGCAAAACGTCCAAGTTGTTTCTTTTTTGTAGGCGCACATGAACCAGGAACAGAAGCTTATGGTCATCATCATCCTAAGTTTAGAATTGATGAGAAAAGTTTATTAATCTCATCAAAAGCAATGGCAGTCTCTGTTTTAAATTATATGGAAAAAGGCGTTTAGAAAAAGAGCCAGTTTATCTAGCTCTTTTTTTGTTGTGTTGTTGCAAGACGGTTTAAGGTCGCTTAAACTAGGTATAGGACTATTATCTCTGTTGGTGACGAAATTTTGGAATAAGAAAGTAATCAAATGAACGTTGACTTGTACTCTGAAAGGAGCAATAAGAATGACAGACACATCTAAATTAGGCTTTAAGGAATCATTTTTTTATGTATTAAATGGAACAGCAACAGGGATAGTCGTAGGATTAATACCAAATGCAGTATTAGGAGAGGTTTTTAAGGCGTTTGATGGTCGATTTTTTGAAATAGCTTATCAAGTCGTATACTCATTGCAATTTGCAACAGCGGCGGCAATTGGTGTCTTGGTAGCTGTCAATTTTGGATTTAATACGATGCAAGCGGCAACGGTAGGAACCGCTTGTTTTGTAGGGTCAGGTGCCGTTACGTTTAAAGATGGGATTTGGTCCGGTGGTGGAATTGGTGATTTAATCAATGTCATGATTACTGCTGGAATAGCTTGTTGGATTATATTAAAAATAAAAGATAGGATAGGATCATTCAATGCAATTGGAATGCCGATTTTTGGTGGGGCATTGCCTGCTTTTATTGGTGTGTTGTTGCTGCCTTATGTTAGTTTGATTTCTAAAACTATCGGAGATATTATTAATAGCTTTACATTATTAGAACCGATGGCGATGAGTATTTTAATCTCGATCGCTTTTTCACTCATTATTGTATCACCGATTTCAACAGCTGCAATCGGTATAGCAATTGGATTAGATGGCTTGTCGGCAGGTGCCGCAGCGATTGGTGTGACTGCGTGTACGGCTATTTTATTAATTTCATCTGTTAAGGTTAATAAAATTGGAACCACACTAGCTATCTTATTTGGCGCAATGAAAATGATGTTACCTAATCTTGTAAGAAATCCCATTATGTTAGTACCTGTCGTGGCGACTGGTGCAATTAGTGGAGTAGTCGCTTCGCTTTTAAATATCCAAGGAATACCGTCTAGTGCCGGGTTTGGTTTAGTAGGGTTAGTGGGACCAATTCATGCTTTTCAATTAGTTCAGGGAAGCTTCGGAGTGGCTTTACTTCACGTCGTTATTGCCTTTATAATCGTACCGTTCGGTGTAGGATTTATTATGGATTATATTTGTAGAGTAGGGTTAAAGTTATATACAGTTGATATTTTTAAATATGAAGAGTAAGAAGAAATAATAGAATGAGTTGGACGTTTTAAATTGAGGTGATTAAAAGTGGAAATCAGAGTCTATCAAGAATCAGATTGCGAAGAAACCATACAGCTATTTAGAGAAACTGTGGTGGCTATCACTAGTAAAGATTATACAGCTTCTCAAATCTCCGTATGGGCTGGTGACAGGAAAATAATTGAGCCTACTAAATGGAACCAATCCTTGTTAGCTAATCAAAGTATTGTAATGATGGAGAAGAATCAATTAGTCGGGTTTGCCGATATGGCATCGTCTGGTTATCTAGACCGATTATACGTGCATAAAGAGTATCAGGGGATGGGAATCGCAAGAAAGTTAGTGCAAGAATTAGAGGGACTGGTGAAAAGTGATCGTTATTCAACACACGCTTCGATAACGGCTCGTCCTTTCTTTGAACGAATGGGATATAGGGTCGTTAAAGAGAATGATGTTAGACTAGACAATGAAGTATTGCGTAATTACATAATGGAGAAAGAAATTATAAGATAATTCTTTTAATGTTGCTTATTTGTACAGTGTCCGTTATAATAAAATTTAATATTAACGAAAGGGGTGAGATGATGACTACTTATGAATGGATAAAAGTCATGATACCACCGTTTCCCTGTAAAGGATGTTTTTTCCTCAGATTACAATAATTAGGAGTTTAAACAATGAGAAAAAACATCAAAAAACAACCAGGAGTTCTATTACTAATTTGTTTAGTAGGATTTCCTCAAATCAGTGAAACAATTTTTACACCTTCTTTACCGCAAATCGCTAGCGCTTATGACGTGAGTATGAGTACAGCTCAGCTAACGTTAAGTGTTTACTTTTTAGCTTTTGCTTTTGGCGTCTTTGCGTGGGGATGGTTATCAGATAGTATTGGTCGCAGAAAAGCGATGAATTATGGAATTTTAATGTATGGTGTAGGGAGCTTGATGTGTTATTTATCAGGTTCAATCACAGGATTATTAGTGGCACGTTTTATTCAAGCGTTCGGTGCGAGTACAGGTTCAATTACCACTCAAACAATTTTACGTGAAAGTTATGAAGGCAATGAACGTCATCAATTATTCGCTAAAATTTCTGCAGCTTTAGCTTTTACACCTGCAATTGGTCCGCTTATTGGTGGATTTGTAGGACAATCACAAGGGTACCGTGCGGTATTCTTTACGTTAGTTTTAATGAGTGTAGGTATCTTTATTTATAGTTATTTATCGCTTCCTGAAACATTTATACCAAGTGAAACTAAGCAAAAAGTATCAATTTTAGAGGTAGGAAAACGTCTTATTACTAATCCGAGAGTGATGACATTTGGGATTATTATCGGTGGGATAAACGGGTTGTTATTCAGTTATTATGCTGAAGCACCATTTGTCTTTATCGAGAAATTTGGTATGTCCCAATCAAAATACGGTTTTCTAGGTATTGTTATAGCACTTGCAACGGTACTAGGTTCATTATTATCTAAGCAGTTACTAGGTCGATTTAAACCAGAGAAAATTATTCGTCTTGGTTTATCAGTTGCTTTGTTAGGTGCTATCGTATTATTAGGTGTAAGCTATCTATTTAGTGATGTCCCTTTAGTACAAATGATTGCTTATATTATGAGTGTCTTTATAATGCTTGTTGGTACGGGTATTGCCTTACCAAACTGTTTAAGTTTAGCACTTGTCGATTTTAAAGATGTAGTGGGAACAGCTGGGGCATTATTTAGCTTAGGTTACTATTTATTAGTAAGTGCGTGTACATTTATGATGAGTGTCTTACATAATGGGTCACTGTTAACATTGCCATTATATTTTATAGTTTTACTTGTTGTTCAATTAGGACTAAGTAAGCGATATATTAAATAAAAAGTTGTAAAAGACAGTTGCCATAAGGCGGCTGTCTTTTTTTATTATATTGATTTGATTATTTCACAATAAAAAAACATACATTTTTGAGAGGATTTTGTCCGAAACTTCATCATTAATTGAACATGTTTTTAAAGAAAGCGCATACAAAATGTGGTATACTACTCCGTGTTATTATTTTATAGAGTCGCATTAAGGGGGAGTTTGGATGAGTTATTTTTCAAGAAAGAGACAATTAAAGTCAGAAATATTAGAGGAGGTAAAACGAGATAAAGTGCTTTTAGAAGGCTTATCCTCAGATGAAAAAAAAGCAAAGAAAAAAGAATTAAAAAGAGAACGCCAAGAGTTATTGAAAGGTTTAACGAAGCGGGAACGTAAGGAACAGAAAAAACGAAATAAGCTGTATAAAAAATTAAAAAATAGATCAGTTCGTTTTACTGTCTGGGGGCTAATAGGTGTTGCTCTAATTAGTTTAATAGTATCTGTAGGACCAACGGTTTCAGCTTTGGTAAATACAATGTCAGGTAAAGACTTAACTATTGATACCTCAACTAAAAAAGCAGCAGTGGCACGTGATGATGGAGAAAGAGTATCTGAGGAATTAGCTAATGAAGGGTTAGTATTATTAAAAAATGATGATAAGAATCTTCCATTAAAAGACAAAAAAGTAAATGTTTTTGGAGTATCATCATTTAATTTAGTATTTGGTGGTGGTGGTTCTGGATCATCTGATGTTTCTAGAGCGATTAGTTTATACCAAGGACTTGAGAATAGTGATATTGACTACAATAAAGAGTTATATGATTTTTATCAAAATAGTAGTTTTGTAAAAAAAGAAGGTAATGATGTTGGCTTAGTTCAAGTTGCTAAAGCTATGATTAGCCCACAAGGTCCGGATGAGCCAGAGATTGATTATTTGGATGACAAGACAATGAAACAAGCTGCAGATTACTCTGACCAAGCTATGATTGTCATTAATAGTGCTGGAGTAGAGGCTAAAGATTTAGAGGCGAATGAAATTAGCTTAACAGCTAATAAAAAAGAGTTGATTAAGAAAGTAAGTAAGTATTTTGATAATATTACATTAGTTGTAAATGCCGGTAATACATACGAGCTTGGTTTCATCGATGAGTTTGATGCGATAAAATCAGTAGTTTGGGTCGGCGTACCAGGGCCATTTGGAATGAATTCATTAGGTAAGGTTGTTGCCGGGGATTTAAATCCATCAGGACGTTTAGCTGATACTATGACTTATGATATTACTAATAATCCTGCTAGCAAAAACTTTGGTGATTATAAGTACGATAATAGTAAGATGGCGTTTATTAATTACCAAGAAAATATTTATATTGGGTATCGTTATTATGAAACAGCTTATGCTGATGATGAAGAAGCGTATCGCAAAGAAGTACAGTTCCCATATGGTTATGGTTTAAGTTATACAAATTTTGAATGGAAAGTGACTAAAAAATCATTTGATAAAGATAAAATGTCACTTGATGTGGAAGTGACGAATAAAGGCGAAAGTGCAGGTAAAGATGTCGTTGAATTATATTTCACAGCACCTTATAAAAAAGGTGGAATTGAAAAATCAGCTATCGAATTAGCAACATATGCGAAAACAAATGAGATTAAACCAGGTGAAAAAGAAACGGTCTCATTATCATTTGATACAAAAGACTTATCATCTTATGATATGACTAAAGGCGCATATGTTTTAGAAAAAGGAAATTATGATATTAAGTTAGCAAAAAATGTACATGAAATTGTAGAAACCTTACCGTATAAAGTGGATGAAACAGTCATCTACGATAAAGACGAAATAACGGGTGTAGCTTATAAAAATCGCTTTGAACATGCAGCAGGTGAAGAAAAACAATTATCCCGTGCGGATTTCAAAGGAACGTATCCTACCCCAGATGAGTTATCTTATACGGCACCGCAATATGTATTAGATGAAGAAAATAAAGAAATTACAGAAACAAAAGGTGATATACCGACAGTTGGTAAAGATAATGGTATTAAATTAGAAGAGCTAAAAGGGCTAGATTATGATGACCCTAAATGGGAAGAATTTTTAGACCAATTAACAGTAGAAGAGATGCAAGAATTGATAACAAATGGTGCGTATAAAACAGTTGCGATCGACCGACTAGGTGTTCCTAAGTCAGTCTTAATGGATAGTCCAGCTGGATTAAGTTTCTTCTTTAAAAAGGTAGAAGCTGCTGCTTATCCAGGTGAAGTTGTCATTGCTTCAACATGGAATGACGAGTTGGCTAAGAAAATGGGTGAAGCGGTCGGAAAAGAAGCTCGCGCTTATGGTGTACAAGGATGGTATGCTCCAGGTATGAACTTGCATCGTACAGCTTTAGGTGGACGAAACTTTGAATACTTCTCAGAAGACCCTGTTTTAACTGGTAACATTGCATCTTCAATGATTAAGGGTGCTCAAGATCAAGGTGTTATTGTCTTTATGAAACATTTTGTTTTAAATGACCAAGAAACAAATGCTCGTTCGGGTATTTATGTTTGGGTAAATGAACAAGCTATGAGAGAATTATACTTACGTCCATTCGAAATGGCGGTTAAAAAAGCAGATGTTCACGGTGTAATGTCTAGTTTCTCATTAGTAAATACGAAATGGTCAGGTGGAAACCCAGAGTTACTAAATGATGTTTTACGTGGCGAGTGGGGATTTGAAGGGGTAGTATCAACGGATGCAGTCTTTGGATTTATGGAAGCTCAGAAAGCAATTGTATCTGGTAATGATTTGATGTTAGATGTTATGAGTGTTGGTAAAAATAACAAGCGAATTGATAAAGCTCATAAAAAAGATCCAGTAGGTATTACACAAGGTTTAAGAACAAGTTCTCACCATATTCTACATACATTATTAAAAACATATTTATTTGAATAGAGGATGAGATGAAAGAGGTGGCTTTAAAATGGCGTATGAAGAATTAATAAAAGAAATGACATTAGGAGAAAAAGTATCCTTAATGTCTGGAGAAAATTTTTGGAATACCAAGTCGGTTGAACGACTGGGTATTCCGAGTATTATGTTGACAGACGGGCCACATGGTATTAGAAAGCAAGGTGGTAAAGCCGATCATTTAGGTTTAAATAAAAGTCTACCGGCAACGTGTTTTCCAACGGCTGCCACATTAGCAAATAGTTGGGATAGACAATTAGTTTTTGAAGTAGGAGAACATCTAGGAAAAGAAGCAGCTAGTCAAGATGTTAATGTTCTTTTAGGACCAGGGTTAAATATTAAACGTAATCCGTTGTGTGGCCGAAATTTTGAATATTTTTCAGAAGATCCTTATTTAACAGGGGAGTTAGCTAGCGAGATTGTTAAAGGAATTCAATCTAAAGGTGTGGCAGCTTGTCCGAAACATTATGCTGTTAATAGCCAAGAACATATGAGAATGTCTATTGACGAGGTAGTTGATAAGAGAAGTTTACATGAAATTTATCTTGAAGGATTCAGAAAAGTGGTAAAACAAAGTGCGCCTCAAACAATTATGACCTCTTATAATCGCGTTAATGGCATCTATGCTAATGAAAATCCCTATCTTATGATGGATGTTTTGAGAAAAATGTGGGGATTTGATGGTGTGGTTGTAACGGATTGGGGTGGAAATAATGATCGTGTTGCAGCATTAAAAGAAGGTAATCAATTAGAAATGCCAGCTACAAATGGCATTACGGATGCGGAAATTAGAAAAGCTGTTGAATCAGGTGCCTTATCTGAAGAGGTATTAGATAAAGCAGTAGAAGAAATGTTAACCCTTATTTATGCCACAGAAGAATCTAAAAAAAATAAGCAAACTGTCCACTATGATTTACATCATGAAATGGCGATTAAGGCAGCAGTAGAGTCGATTGTCTTATTAAAAAATAACGAGCAATCCTTGCCGTTAAATAAAACAGAAAAAATTGCGATTATAGGAGATTTTGCTGATAATCCACGCTATCAAGGTGCAGGCAGTTCGTTAATCAATCCTACTCAAATAAGTAGTCCCTTGGAAAGTTTGAAAAAAAGTGATCTAACATTAGTAGGGTATGCTAAAGGTTTTGAAAGAACGGGTAAACGTAAAGGAAAACTTATTAAACAAGCCTTAAAATTGGCTAAAGAAGCTGAGAAAGTAGTCTTATTCCTTGGATTAGATGAAATTGCAGAAGCGGAAGGTGTAGACCGTAGTAGTTTATCATTACATGACGATCAGTTAGAATTGGTTGATGAGCTTTCAAAAATAACGCCTAATATTGTCGTTGTTCTAGCAGGTGGTGGTCCAATTGAATTACCATTTGAAAATAAAGTAAAAGCGATCATGCATACCTATTTAGCAGGGCAAGGTAGCGGGAAAGCGATTTCGCGTTTATTAAGCGGAGAGGAAAATCCAAGCGGGAAGTTAAATGAAACCTTCCCACTTGTTTATTCGGATGTTTCTTCAGTTAACTATTTCCCTGGAAAAGAATTAACTTCTGAACACAGAGAAGGTCTTTTCATTGGATATCGTTATTATGATATAGTTGGTAAAGAAGTAAGGTATCCTTTTGGTCATGGACTATCGTATACAACTTTTGAGTACAGTGACTTAACTATCGTAGAGGATGCGGTTACGGTTAAACTAACAAATACAGGAAATCAAGCAGGCTCTGAAATTGTGCAACTTTATATTGAAAAAGAGGATTCGAAAATAGTCAGAGCCAAACGTGAATTAAAAGAATTTGCTAAAGTAAGACTTGAGCCTGATGAAACTAAAGAACTTAGTTTTACTATTGAAGATGAGTTTTTCCATGTTTTTGACGATGAGACAGAGACATGGTGTATTGAACCTGGAAAATATGATATTCAGATAGGAGCATCAATTGCCGATATTAGGCTAAGAGCTTCTTTTGAAAAAGAAGGAACACTAACTGAAGGTCATACCTTAATTACTAAGAAAGAAAATTTACCTCATTATAGTAAAGGGCAAGTTGAAAGTATTTCTGATAGTGAGTTTGAATCACTGTTAGGGCATCCTATTCCAACCGCTACATGGGATAGAAAATCGGCTCTAACTATGGACGATACAATCGCTCAAAGTAAGTATAAAAATTGGGTTGGAAAATCATTGTATGGTTTATTAATTGGGAGTAGTAATTTCTTAAAGTTAATTGGAAAACCTTTAGTAGCAAACAATGTTTACTTCGTTTTAAATATGCCATTCAAGAAAATCAATACCTTCACAGGTGGCAAGTTTAGTGATAAGAAAACCAAAACATTATTAAAATGGATTAACCGTTAAAAAATAAAAAAACTCTTTCGCTAAAAAAGCGAAAGAGTTTTTTTGTTTATTTTAAGATGTCATAAATTTCTTTACTCAAAATTGAAATTTGTTCGTAAGTAATATAATTTTGTGTCATAACTGCTAAGATGTAAGATTCCTTAGCATAAATAATAGCAATATCATGTCTATAATCATCTAGGTCACCAATTTTATGACCAACTTTTACAGGTAAGTATTTTGGTATACGTTGATGTTTCAATATTCTGGGATGTTACAGTAGCGGACTCTTTATTTTCTTCAATGTCCTCAGAACTATGTGATTCTTCAGAAATAGGTTGTTCTGTTGAAGTACCAGTGGTTCTAGTTTCTTTAGGGGTATTGTCAATGGATACAGCTAAAAACAATGAAGGTGATACAAATAAAGATAATGCTGTTAATAATGTTATTGCTTTCTTCATTATACTTCCCTCCAATAATTTAAAATACTCTTCTATTATCGCACCAAAGAATGTTATTAATGAGACTTTATTTATTATATTCTATAGTAAAAAGGAAATAGTGTTAACATTTTATTAACATTACGTTGTTATTCTAATAGTGTCAAAAAGAAATGAGGGAATTAAAATGGAAAAAACAAAACAAAAAAATAAATTGTTTGAAATGGCACAGCCGAATAAGAAACTAATGGGTGTTGCGATTCTGTTAAGTGGGATGAGTGCTATCTTTGGTCTGATCATTCCGTTGGTCATTCAGAAGGTGATAGATGGTTCAGGAAGCAGACCTAGTTTTGCGATGGGGGCGACAGCTGTTGCTATGTTCTTACTTGAAATAGCAGTAAGTGCCTTATCCTACTACATGTTGACTTGGATTGGACTTAAGATGGTGAAGGGATTGCGTGAGCGGATGGTCAAAAAAACCACAGCTTTTGAATTATCTTATTTTCAAATTGAAAAACCTGGAGAATTAGTCAGTCGAACGATTAATGACACCAATCTAATTAAGGAGTTTGTTGGTGAAAAAATTCCGCAGTTAATTTCAGGTGTTGTGACATTAGTCTTTACTGTCATTATTTTATTTTATATGGACTGGAAGATGAGTGTTTTAATCGTAGTATCCATGCCACTATGTGCGTTGTTCATGTTACCTTTAGGGAAAAAATTATTCGCAATTTCAAAGAAAACACAAGATAAAATTGCAGGCTTTACAGCTGACTTCACACAAGTCCTTTCGGCAGCAGAGTTAGTAAAAGCATCAAACGGTGAAGCAACAATGGTAAAACAAATGGAAGACGAAATCGACTCGTTATTTGAGTATGGGAAAGAAGAAGGTAAAGTTAATTCAATCCTACAACCGTTGATGATGTTTGTGGTAATGGGGCTCATTATGTTTATCGTGGCTTATGGTGGTTACCGAGTATCTCAAGGGACACTATTGCCTGGTAAATTTATAGCCTTTATGATTTATATTTTCCAAATCATAGGACCAGTTGTATCGTTCAGTACCATCTTTTCTGGGTACCAAAAAGTAAAAGGGGCAACAGAGCGTATTCAGGAGTTAGATCAAGTGGTGACAGAAGATTTAGAAAAGGGTAAGACGGTTGAAGTTGAAGGGAAAGATATTGCGTTTAATAACGTTACCTTTGCTTATAATGCCGAAAAAACAATTTTAAAAAATATCTCATTTAAAGCAAAACAAAATCAGACGATTGCCTTTGTTGGTCCAAGTGGGAGTGGAAAGAGTACCACGTTTAATTTAATTGAACGTTTTTATCGTCCGACTTCAGGTGAGATTTTGATTGGTGGCGACGATGTTGAGAATTATTCGCTACAATCTTGGCGTGAACAAATTGGCTATGTGCCTCAAGCGAGTACCTTGTTATCAGGAACTATTCGTGATAATTTAACATTCGGTTTAAATAGAGAGGTGACAGATAAAGAGCTTGATGATGTGATGAAGCAAGCTTGTGGATCAGAAATTGTCAACCGATTGCCAAAAGGGTATGATAGTGAAGTCGGAGAAAGAGGAAGTTTATTATCTGGTGGAGAACGTCAACGTGTGGCGATTGCGAGAGCATTCTTGCGACAACCTAAGATTTTATTACTAGATGAAGCCACAGCCAGTTTAGATAGTCGTTCTGAAAAAGTAGTACAACAAGCATTAGAAAACCTAATGGAAAATCGAACAACCTTTGTGATTGCCCATCGTTTATCAACCGTAGTAGATGCGGATAAGATTTTATTTATCGAGCAAGGTGAAGTGACGGGAGAAGGCACACATCAAGAGTTATTACAAACGCATGATTTGTACCGTGAGTTCTGTAGCCAACAATTAACAGATTAAAGGAGAAGAAACAATGCCAACTATTTTAGTTATGGATGATGATAGACGAATTAATGAATTTATTACGATAGCACTTGAACAAGAAGGCTTTCGAGTGTTATCTGCATTGGACGGTGAGCAAGGTTTAATGCTTATCGAAAAAGAATCTGTTGATTTGGTTGTACTAGATATTATGATGCCTAAAATAGATGGTTGGGAAGTAGCACGTTATTTGCAACAATTGGAACTCGATATGCCAGTGTTGATGTTAAGTGCTAAAGGTCAATTAGAAGATAAACTACAAGGCTTTAAACTAGGTATAGCAGACTATTTACAAAAACCATTTTTAATTGAGGAGCTTGTAGCAAGAATTCATGCAATTTTATCTCGTTATCAAAAAGCTATGAGCCACCAGCAGAAGATAGGGGATACGACTTTAGATAATGACTCGTCTCAAATTATAGTGGGCAACCAACGTTACAGTTTACCCAAAAAAGAGCTGAGTTTAATCCAATATTTATGGCAACATATTGGGCAAGTATTGAGTAGAGAGCAGTTGCTTAATCGTGTTTGGGGATTGGATTTTGAAGGGGATGGCCGTACGCTTGATGTCCATATCAAACGCCTTAGAGATAAGCTAGAATTAAGTGACTTGCAGATTATTTCGGTTAGAGGCATAGGCTATAAGTTGGAGGAAAAATAGGATGAAAAAAATTAGAAAGACGATAGAGTTTCTTCTGGTTTTAGTAGGTATTGTTTTACTATTTCTATTAGTTGTTTATGTGATTAATTTGCTTCCTTTTAAATTAGAATGGTGGGGTATTTCTGTCCTATCAATTTTAGTATGGTTAGGACTTATCATGGGGATAGGGTTACTATTTTCAGGACCAGAACGATTTTTCTTTAATAGTTTAACGAAAAGTTTATTTGAAATGGGGCGAGGCAATTTTAATATTGACTTGTCTTCAGAAAAGAAAAAGATGGCACGTTATGGAGAATGGGTAGAATTTCTCGATCAAATTGAAGAAACAAGTGACAATTTAGCAGAGATGGAAAAGTTAAAACAAAGCTTTATCTCAAATGTCTCTCATGAAATCAGAAGTCCTTTGACCTCTATTTCTGGATTTGCCCAGTTGGCTCAGAGAGAAGAAAATCCCGAAAGAAGGGCTTATTATTTAGAGACCATTCGCAGTGAATGCATGAGATTATCAAATTTAAGTGATAGTTTGTTGAAGTTGACCGAATTAGAAGGAACCGCAGTCTTGTCTAAAAGTGATATTGATTTAGATGATTTATTGGAGAAAGTTAAATTAGGTTTTTCTGTTCAGTTATCAGAAAAAAAGATCAATTTGAAGCTAACCACAGAGCCAATCAGCTATAAAGGTGATCCTATCTTATTTTATCAAATTTGGCAGAACCTACTTGGAAATGCGATTAAGTTTTCAGCACCAGATTCAGAAATAAAATTGAGTCTGACAGGAAAGGCTGATAGCTGGAAAATTATACTAGAGGACTATGGTCAAGGAATACCCACTGAGAAATTACCGTATATATTTGAACGTTTTTATAAAGTTGATGATGCGCGTAATTCTGATACCGAGGGAAGTGGTTTAGGTCTATCTATAGTAAAAGAAATTGTCACGCTTCATGATAATTTAGAATTAGATGTTAAAAGTGAAGAAACTAAAGGAACTGTATTTACCTTAAGTTATCCTAATTGTTAGGGGAAAGACTACTTACAATCGTAAGTGGTCTTTTTATTTAAGTAAAAATAATACCTACTTTTAAAAGAATTGATTATACTAGTGATAGCTAGAAATGGCTCTATTATCATGATGCTAGTCTTACTAGCGTGCTAAAAAGGTCGAGCTAGTGAGACTATCTTGTTAAGTTTAGTAAAGACATGTATAACTGAATGAGGAGGGACTAATATGGAATTTTCGAATCAAATAAAAAAATTAAGAGCAACACATACTTTGACACAAGAACAATTAGGTAAGAAGCTAAATGTTTCTCGCCAAACGATTTCAAGTTGGGAGACGGGGAGAAATTTACCAGATTTAGAGATGGTCGTGACGTTAGCCAAATTGTTTGGACTTTCTTTAGATACTCTAATCTTAGGAGATGATACAATGGAAAATAAATTAATTAAGGATAGTGATTTAGTTCGACGTTCTAAATACAATATGATAAGTATTACGTTGGTCGTAATTGGTTTAATGTGTTTACTTTTAAAGTCATTTACTGAAACAACGGTATTAGAGAGTGGGGTATTGCATGAACCTTACTTTTTCCTGCTACCTATTGGATTTTTATTACTTTTTAGTGGGATTATTTTGGGTTTATTACGCTTAATTTTCTTCGGTATAAAGAAGTTGAAAAACAATAAAAAAACCACTGATTAAACAAATCAGTGGTTTTTTAAGTTATTAATTCCAAATTAAAAAAACATTTAAAAAGGCAACACCCACAATAAGTGGTGGCAAAAATCCTGTAGGGTCTATATTTAAGGTAGGAGCAGAACTTCTTTTGATCATTTTATTTATGATACTAAAGATGAGGTAGCCTAGTAATGTCCCAAAAGTATTGGTCAGTAAATCATTAATATCTGTTGCTCTGTACAGTGTGAAAAGTTGACTGATTTCAATAGATAATGAGAACAATAACCCAAGTAGGACTGTTTTATACCATGTTGAGTAGGTAGGGCTAATCATTGGAACTAAGAAACCAAATGGCATAAAGGCAATCACATTTAGAATAAAACTAAAACTAAAGCCATCTGCTAAAGGTACCAGCTCAAGATTAGGGTTGAGGAGTGGTTGCCCTAAAGCAGTAAGGCGTGACAGCTCCATTACGGTCGGAATACCAAAGACATTGGTTAAAGAAAGTACAAGATAGCAGTAAAATAATAAGCTACTTATAATAGTTCGGACTTTATGTGTGAGTGTTCTGTTTCTCAGAAGAAAACCAAGAGAAATACTAACAATAACTAAGCCGATAATTGAAGTAGGGTGAATCATTAGTAAATCAGAAAATGATAGGTAAAACGGTAGCATTTGAGACTCTCCTTTTAGTACTTAAAATAACACCTTAGTATTAAGCGTTGTTTAGACTATCTTTTAATTCTTTTAGTTGAGTAAGTGTGACGGTTTCAAGGGTAAGTGTTGAGATATGTTCAGTAATCCATTCAATATCTTGATCCCACCATGAAAGTTGTTCCAGGGTATCGATTATTTCTTTACTAAAACGCTGTTTGATTGGTTTAGCTGGATTTCCGCCAACAATAGTATAAGGAGGGACATCACGTGTAATAACACTATTAGCTCCGATAATGGCACCATTGCCAATAGTGATACCAGGTAAGACTGTGACATTTTGACCAAACCAAACATCATGACCAACAAGGGTATCGCCTTTTAAAGGAAGGTCACTAATAGCAGGCGTCGCTTTCTCCCAACCGTTTCCCATAATATTGAATGGATAAGTTGTAGCTCCTGACATGACATGATTTGACCCGTTCATGATAAATTCAATCCCAGAGGCAATGGCACAAAATTTACCAATAATGAGTTTGTCACCAATAAAATCATAATGATGGGTGACACGGTCTTCAAATGTCAGACCTGTATTGCCTAAATCAAAATAAGTATAGTCGCCAACTTCAATAGTTGATCGGGTAATAGCATTTTTTAAGAAAATCAAGTCCTTAATCATCGGATTCGGATTAAGTTGATTTGGGTTTGGATAATGGATTATTAATAACACTCCTTTGTTAAAATTATTGCTTTAGTATAACACAGCTAAAGCTCTAACAGACCTAAACTCATTTTTTCTTAAGATATCAGACCTTGGTACGAGGTGTTATTTTTTTTATACGGTATACTAGTAGTATCATTGGAGGAGGGGCTAGTATGAAGAAGAATATAGTAATAGTTAGTGTTTTTGGTATGATGGGACTGTCCTTTTTAACAGGATGCGAAAATAAAGAAGTTAAGACTCAAGTTAAAGAAGACATAACAGAAAAAAAATTAGATGTTGAAAATTTAGTAAAACCAGATCCAAATCCTGAAGGCGTAAAAATAGAAGTTACACTAGCAGATGCGATAACGCGTTATCACGAATTAACAAAAGATGCGAATGTTACTGAAGTTGAATTGGAAAAGGAAAGTGGAAACTGGGTTTATAAAGTTGAGGGTAAAGATGACACTAATGACTATAAAGTAGTGTACGATGCTGTGACTAAGGAAGTATTGGATAAAGAAATAGAGCCTTTAGATAGAGAGGAACAAGATGAATCTGTTCTTGAGGCGCAAGCAATTGAAACAGCTAAATTAGCTGAAATTAATGATATTTTAAAAGTGGCAGAAGAAAAAGTCAAAGGCAGCCACTTGGATGAAATGTCTTTAGAGAAAAATTTAGGAATAACGTATTGGGAAGTAACAGTTAGAGCGGATAACAAAAAGATTAAATTAAAAATAGATGCCTTCACAAAAGAATTATTAGAGATAAAATTTGATGATTAATTCATAAAAAATTAATAAATAAAGTGAGGTCAAAATAAGAAGGACTTGTTATACTTTATTTAATGGTATTTAATTGAAAGAAATGGAGAGTATTCTTGTGAAGATAAAACAAGTTATTTTAGGCATTACTCTAGTGGTTGTTATCGGATTGTCCGGTTTATTGGTTTACTTATCGCAGCTCTCAACACCCACGTCTGTAGAAAAACAAACTAAGGCGACGGAAACAGAAGAATTTGAAAGTAAAATTTATGACAAAAATGGGAAGTTAGTCTATTCTAGTGAGGAGACTAATAAATAAAAATGAGATTTATTTGACCCGTTAATGGAAAATATGACTAATGGTTTTATCTATAAGGATAATAAAATCTTTTGAGTGGTATAAACAAGTAATTTCTTCAAATGGAGAACGATTAGATTAAAAATGTAGTTAGAATATTTAACATAGTAAAAAAACGCAATCCACTTAGGATTGCGTTTTTTCTCTTATCTTGACGTTTAAGCCACATTAATAGTCGTCATCATCCCACCATCTTCATGGTCTAGGATATGGCAATGAAGCATCCATTCACCCACTCGGTCAAATTGAATAAGAATATCAGTATAACCGTTTGGTGAAACATCGATAGTATCTTTCCAAATAGCATCGGTTAGAGGAACGCCATCTTCAGAAAGAACTTTAAAATGTGCCCCGTGAATATGCATAGGATGGTTACTCATATGATTGTTGTTTTTAAAGCGAATGACATAAGGTTTATCTTTTTTAAGATCAAATGATTCGGTATCAGGGAAGACTTCCCTATTGATTGTCCATTCGTGTCCGTTTGAGCTCATTTGACTATCCATTTCAACAAAAATATCTGGCTTTGTTAAATCTTTATCACCTGTCTTTATTTCTTTAGGAGTAGTAGTAGATTTGGTGAAAGTAGGGACGTTTTTTTGTTTAGCATCATAGCGATAGTTGATAGGGATACTGAATCCTTGGTCACGGTCATTTTTTATCTCTAATGTTTTATCTTGCTTTCCTGATAAAATCATTTCTACATCATAACGTTCCCCAGGTGCTAAGGTTATCTCTTTTGTATAGACTGGTTTTTCCAAAGGCATACCATCAGTATGGGTGATAAGAACTTCTTCTGGGAAGTAAAGAGTGGTACTTTTAGCGGTAGCTGCTTGAACAAGTCTAAGTTTGGTTTTATCTCCATTGGTTACAGTAATAGGTTCGATATCTTGTCCCGTCAACCCATTAACTGTGTCCACATCTCCTTCAACTTGCATATGGCCTTCTTCATTATTAACAACCCAATCATCTAAAACGAGCAGTTGATCATTGGTATAGGTTTTATCCGTATCATCTAAAATAACAAGGGGGCCATACATGCCGTTGTCAACTTGATCGCGAACGGGACGATTGTGAGAATGATACCAGTAAGTTCCAGTGTAATCAGGGGTGAAGTTATATGTGAACGTACCACCATTTTTTTTAATTAAAAGACCAGGTCCATCTTGATCATTCGGTAGAGCTAAACCGTGCCAATGAATGTTAGTATCAGCAGAGGTATTGTTGGTTACATTAATTGTAGCTTGTTGCCCTTTGTTTAAAATTAAGGGCATACCAGCATAATAGGGTGTGTTATTTTTATCAGTATATACCCAACGTTTAAAGGTTTTTCCATCAAGTTCGTAATCGATTTCATTTATAACTAAATCAATTTTTTTAATGGGGTCATTACTTACTAATGAAGGGTAGTCTAGTGAATACAGACCTGGTGTTATTTTATTTTCACTGCCTTTATTAGTTTTGTTTACTGTTGACTGTGTCTCAGGCTTACTATTTTCCGGTAAGGATTCTTTTTTCGTACATCCAGCCCCAACCAAAAGTAAGGTTAGAAGTGGTACTATTTTTTTGATTATCATGAGTAAATCCTCCTAAGTGTTATGTTATAGGGTGAGTATAATATAATAATACGTTGAGAGATAGGAATTTTCTTTGAAGAAAGTGAGAGTAAAAAGTCATTGATAGATGATAATGGGTTAACTGTCTCATAATAGACAGTAATACCAGTTTTTAATGGTTTAATCTTTAAAAGTACCTTATAATTTCTTATATAAACAAAACTAAAAGGAGGCTATACTGTGGCGAGACCGACAACAAAAGAAAGTTTAGTGACCTTATCATCAGAAAATTATAGTAAGTTAATGGAACTTATTGAGTCGATGACAGAGGAAGAACAAGAAGCAGTCTTTCCCTTTGAAGACCGAGACCGCACAATTAGAGATGTACTTTGTCATTTACATGACTGGCATAAGTTATTTTTAACTTGGTATGAGATCGGTATGTCCGGAGAAAAGCCAGTTATGCCCAAAGAAGGGTATACATGGAAGACCACACCGGATTTGAATCAGCATTTTTGGGAAGAGTGTCAAAATATAAGTCTGTCGGAAAGTAAACAATTAGTTTTAGACACACATCAAAAAGTCATGGCTATTATTTCGGCGCATACAAACGAAGAGCTATTCACTAAGAAATATTATAAGTGGACTAACACAACATCATTAGGGGCATATTTAGTATCCGCAACTTCTAGCCACTATGACTGGGCAGTGAAAAAGATAAAAAAATACAAGAAGCTAATTCAATAAAAATAGAGCCGTATAGGCTCTATTTTTTTTAATCTTCTTTTAGTGTTTCGAGTTGTGAACATCGCGGATCATTTATTTTAGAGATGGCAATCGTATGATCCAGATTTTTCTGGTAGTTTAATGAGAAGATACATGAATACAGGGTATCTAGTAAGAAATAGATAGAATAATGGCTACTAAATCCACCAATCTTGGAATAGAGTTTTTCTCGAGTTGATATTTTTAGAGAACAATCAGCATTAGCTGCAATGGTATTTTCTCCCATATTAGTTAGAGCGAGTATTTTCACTTTATTTTTTTTGAGAATAGGCAGTAAATGTGTGATAGATTGGGTTTCGCCACTATATGAAATTAGTAATGCTAGAACCGAATGATCAGAATTTGTCGCTTCAAAAACTTGTTCCCCATCTAAACTGATGATAGAGACATTTTTATTGATACGCTTCATTTTATGACAAAAATCTTGAGCGAGATACACATTGATATTGCTTGTAAATATTTTTATAGTAGGGGCTTCCTCCATTAGGCGAATGGCTTTGGCCAAGTCGTCGTGGTGAAGTAAATCAAGACTATCCGTGATGGTTTCTTGAAGAAGTGTTCCAAGTTTATTGGCAATAGTTGTGAAGGAATCTTTTTCTGTAAAAGGAAAATTGGCATCGATTTCCTGAAAATGAGTATCTAAGTAATTGATTTCAGCTAGGAACGCTTTTTTAAAATCGGTCCACCCACAAAAATCCATCTTGTTTGAGATGCGAATAAGAATTGAAGGACTGGTATAGGTCTCTTCTGCAATCATTTTAATGGTTTGGTTGGCGATGAGAGAGCGCTTGTCTAGTAAGTGGTCAACTACAACTTGTTCAGTAGGTGAAAATAGAGTTTTCTTTAATTTTTCAGTTAATAGCATAAGATAAGCTCCTTCACGTTTAGTATAGCGTTTACATTGATTGTATCGTAATTAATAAGAAATGTCTCTTTTAAATAAGTGATCATCTGTAAAATTCATTTTGTTGTTTTCTAATACAATATTTAACAATATGTAAATCATTTTTTTTAATCACTGTTTCGAATTGTATGATAAGACCTAATAATTTATCCTTGGTATGTAAACGTTTACAACGACTAGATAAGAGGAGTGTTCAATCGATGGATAAATTTCTAGAAGCAGTAGAAAATAAACTTGCACCGTTAGCTCAAAAATTAGATCGAAACAGATATTTAACGGCGATTAAAGATGGTTTCTTTGTGGTCATGCCGCTACTTATTATTGGATCAGTCTTTTTATTAATCACCCAGTTACCGTTTCAACCTTATCTTGATTTTATGGAAAGTATCTTTGGTAAAGAATGGACCAGTTACTTTTTAACGGTCAATACGATGACCATGAATATAATGACGTTGTTTGTCATTTTAGGAATATCAAGAAGTTTAGCTAAGGAATATAAAATAGATATTGTAGGTAGTCAAGCAGTATCGCTATTAGCTTTCTTTATTTTGACACCTGTTATGAAAGATACTGCAGGTGCAGAAGGATTACCGATTGCTAATTTCGGAGCAGCAGGATTATTTATTGGTATGATAGTGACGGTTTTATCAGTAGAACTATTCAGATTGGTTATTAAACGTGGGTGGGTCATCAAGATGCCAGAGTCAGTCCCACCAAATGTGGCGAACTCATTTTCTGCATTAATTCCAGGGTTCATAGTGGTTGTTATTGTCAATTTAATTCGCATCGGGTTCTTATTAACGCCATTTGAAACCGCACATAATTTTGTATTTGAAATTTTACAAAAACCACTATTATCATTAGGTAGTTCATTACCTGCACTTATTGTTTTAATATTATTCGAAGCGACATTATGGGCATTTGGGATTCATGGTTCAAACATTATGTTAGCAGTTATGACACCTATTTGGACAGCGTTAGCAGTAGAGAATGCAGAAGCATTTGCTAGAGGAGATGTCCTTCCGAATATTGTTAACATGCAATTCTATAGTAATTATATAAAGTTAGGTGGGGCTAGTGGAACGATTGGTTTGGCAATTGCGTGTATGTTTTTTGCAAAATCAAGTCAGTTTAAAGTATTGGGTAAATTATCATTTGGACCTGCTATTTTTAACATTAACGAGCCTTTGATCTTTGGCATGCCGATCGTATTGAATCCGATTATGTTAATTCCGTTTGTTCTTTGTCCTCTTGTATTAGGAATCTTAACGTATGCTGTCATGGCACTGGGGATTGTACCGTTAACCAATGGCCTACAGTTACCTTGGACCATGCCTCCTATTTTCTCGGGTTTTATTTTATCAGGTTGGCGGGGAGCTGTTTTCCAAGTTGTTGAAATTTTTATTAGTTTCTTTATTTTCTTTCCGTTCTTCAAAGTGGAAGATCAGAAAGCTTTGAAAGTAGAAAAAGGAGTAATGTAGTAAGGGATTGGAACTAAATTTACAAAATGTTTACTAGATTATCGCTAATTTGTAAATATAAGTTTCATTTTTTTAAAACTAACGATTAAATAAAAGAAAAGGCTTACACTTAACTTATAACAAAACTACTAAGGAGTGACGACAATGACAGAGAAAAAAGGCATTAAGATTGCAACAATTGGTGGAGGATCTAGTTACACACCAGAATTGATGGAAGGCTTTATTAAACGTTACGATGAGTTACCAATCCGAGAAATTTGGTTAGTAGATATTGAAGCAGGTAAAGAAAAATTAGAAATCGTTGGCGCAATGGCAAAACGTATGTGGGAAGCATCGCCTTACGATGTTGAGATTCATTTAACATTAGATAGAGAAGAAGCACTAAAAGATGCGGACTTTGTAACGACTCAATTCCGCGTGGGCTTATTAGACGCTCGTATTAAAGATGAACGTATTCCGGGCTACTACGGCATGATTGGTCAAGAAACAAACGGAGCAGGAGGGATGTTTAAAGCCTTTAGAACAATTCCTGTTATCTTAGACATCGTTGAAGATATGAAGCGTTTATGTCCAGATGCGTGGTTAATCAACTTTACAAATCCAGCGGGTATGGTGACGGAAGCGATTGTACGTTATGGTAAATGGGATAAAGTCATGGGGTTATGTAATGTTCCTGTAGGGGCTATGATGATGGAGCCCAAAATGTTAGATACAACATTAGATCAATTGGTTTACAAATTTGCGGGACTTAATCACTTCCACTGGCATCGTGTAACAAATTCAGACGGTGAAGATGTGACGCTTAAAATTATTGATAAAATGTACAGTGAAGATGCAGGACTTCCAGCTAATATCTTTGATGTTGCTTTCTTTAGAGAACAATTAGAGCAAATGAAAGCTATTCCGTGTGGTTACCACCGTTACTACTATAGAGAGGAAGAGATGCTTGCTCATTCTCTAGAAGAGTACAAAACAGTAGGGACACGTGCGCAACAAGTAAAAGAAACAGAAGCCGAATTATTCGAGCTTTATAAAGATCCAAACTTAGACCATAAACCAGAACAATTAGCTAAACGTGGCGGAGCACATTATTCAGATGCCGCTTGTGAAACGATTGCCTCAATTTACGGTAATAAAAAAACACATATCGTTGTCTCAACTAAAAATAATGGAGCAGTTCCTGACCTACCAGCGGATTGCGTGGTTGAAGTATCAGCTTTTGTTGGAGCAGAAGGGGCATTACCAATCGCTTTCGGCTCATTACAACCAGCAGAAAAAGGTTGGTTACAAGTAATGAAAAATATGGAATTAACAACAATTGAAGCAGCGATTACAGGAGATTACGGCTTAGCATTACAAGCCTTTACGATTAATCCTTTAGTAACAGCAGGCGAAACGGCTAAACGCATTCTAGATGAATTATTAATCGCACATAAAGAATTTTTACCAAACTTTGCAGAAACAATTGCACGTCTTGAAAAAGAAGGTGTGACAGTTAAAGATCCAGTTGTCAGCGAGATGCTATCTAAATAAAAAATGTAAAGCCACGGTCTAGGTCGTGGCTTTACATTTTTTATTTCTTCAATATTGAAAGAGTTCTATTTAAAATTATTTTTATCTATTATTTTATTGACTAGTGATATGAGGTAAGATAAGTATATCAAATGATTTGGGAGAACTAAAAATGAGATTGTTTAATCGTTTTAAAAAAATAGATAGTACTAAACAAGAGAGTGATATCAGAAGTGATGATTTTAATAAAGAATTTAATGACTTGTTAAATTCTGTTGGAGAAGAATCTATTTCTCCGAATTTTGAATGTATTCTCAAGGAAAAAGATGTGATTACACTTTTTGATGAGATGTTTGTTAATGTTCTTTTTAATAGTTTAGAACATTATCATCAAAGTAAAAAAGTATATACTCAAAGTGAACAGATTATGTTTAGTCTTGTTGTCTATCAAGCTATTATTTGTACAGATGGTCATATAGGCTTTTTAACCCAAGATGCTAGAATTATTACCCGAGATGTTTTGATTGGTTTAGAAGAATTAAGAATGTATGATATTTTAAATAACTTTAAAGCATTATTAGTACAATTAGAGCCAATTGATTTAGAAAATTGTTCAGAGAATTCCATTGAAGCTAAGTTAGATCTCTTATGTGAAACAGAGGATATATTTGAGCAGTACGATCAAGTTGTGTATGCTAGTGAGCTGGATCATCTTGTTATTGAGTATGTTAATAGTAAGAGAGAGAGATTTCCGAATATTACTAAAAAATAAACTAGTAAATGTTAGGAGTGGGGAGACTCATATGAGAACAGATAAAGAGATGCTTGAGCAAATTATGACGTTTGCTAAAAATGAAGAGAGGGTGCGTGCGGTAACACTAGATGGGTCACGTGTTAATCCATCGGCCACTCGAGATAAGTACAGTGACTTTGATTGTGTTTTTTACGTAAGAGATATACAGTCTTTCATCAAAGAAGAGGGTTGGTTAGACGTATTTGGTGAGCGGTTACTGATGCAAAAGCCTATGGATTGGTTTTCTGAGCCTTATGATTTTGCTGGGATTGAGAGATTTGCCTACCTGATTCAATTTAAAGATGGCCATCGTCTTGATTTGACACTATGTGATATCCGAAAATTACCAGAAGAGACTAATCGAGAACCAAGGCAAATTTTATTAAATAAAGACAATTACTCAGAACTTATTCCTATAGAAACAGAAGATTCTTTTTATATAACCGTACCAACTGAAAAAGAATTTTTAGATACGGTTAATGAATTTAGATGGTTGTGCCTTTCGATTAGTAAAGGAGTTTGCCGTAAGGAATTAATGTATGCTAAGCATAATTATGATCAGTTTGTCGTGCCTATGGTAATTCAGATGGTGAATTGGAAGATTGGATTAGCCAATGATTTTAAAGTATCAACAGGAGCGTTTGGTAAATATATTGGTAGATACCTTTCAGAAGAGGAAATGGCTCGTTTTCAAGGGATTTTTCCAAGTGGAGAGTTTAAGGATATTTCAAAAAAATTAATACTAATGTTTGATTATTTTGGCGAATTAGAAGATAGTGTGGCAGAGAAATTGGACTTTAGAGTAGATAGGGAAGAACGTCAGAAGGTGAAAACTTTTATATTAGATAGATTTTCTTCGCAATAAACTGTTATTCTAAATTCGGTGTGTGTGGTATACTATTGTCATTATTTAAAGGTGGTGATCACAGATGCCAATTAAAACGCATCGCTCTGTACAGTCATCCATAATTGGGAATGATTAGTACAGTAAGTTTAAACTAAGCAACTTTATTAGTCAGGACCGATTTTAGCTGTGTTAACACTAAAGGAGGAAACAGAGATGACTAAATTTATTAAACCTTATCAATACAATATTATAGAAGAGCAAGCCATAACCATTACAACAAGCCAGCGTTCGGTAAACGATAAACAAACGGTGGCAACTTTAAAAGCGTTAGCTATAGAGAAAATCATGGCAGAGTTTCCAGATGCAACAACTGAACAAAAAGAATTGCTGATGGAACCGTTAAACTTAGGAAAAACCCAACGAGAATTAGAGCGGTACCTTATGAAAGTAAAAACGTATGTTATCCCATTTAAAGTTCCCAGCGACAAAGGGTTACAAAAAGTGTTTGCTAAGACAAAAAAGTTAAGTATTCCTAAATGGGAAGAAGTAGACTTAGCTCATCAGACTTTTTACGGATGGAACGACAGCGGAAAACAGCGAAAATACCTGATTAGTTATCAGGATAATAAGTTAGTTGGACTTGAAGGGACGCTATCTCCTGATATTAAAAAAGGGATTTGTGCGATTTGTCATGGTACATCGGGTGTCAGTTTGTTTATGGCAAAAGGAAAAGTCTCAAAAGAAGGCAATTATTTAACTAAAGGGAACTACATTTGTCATAATAGTGAAACTTGTAATCGTCAATTACAATCACTAAATGAATTAAATCGCTTTTTAAAAATCGTAACACCAAAAAAATAAACTAATGAGGGTGCTGTCTAGGCATCCTTTTTAGTTTATAAAACAAATTGTTGGAATGAGTTGCTCGTGCTATAATGAAAAACTAATTCAAAAAAGGGAGCGTGAAACCGAATGAAAGTATCAATTATGGGCTATAGTGGCAGCGGTAAGTCTACTCTGGCTAAAGAAGTTGCGAAGACTTATAAATGTGGGGCACTGCATCTAGACACTGTCCAGTTTTTAGAAAATTGGGAAGTCAGACCACTAGAAGAGTCACAAAAGATAGTGGCTGAATTTTTAGAACAGGACTCATGGGTAATCGATGGTAATTATAGTAACTTTTATTTGGTCAAACGTTTAGAGGATTCAGAGCGAATTGTATTACTTCTTTTTTCGAGATGGGCCAGTCTTCGCCGTGCGACAGCACGTTATCTTAAATACCGTGGGAAAACAAGACCGGATATGGCTGAAGGGTGTGAAGAAAAACTAGATGCTGAGTTTATTTGGTGGCTATTGTACCGAGGGAGAGACAAGAAACGCCGACAGTTTTTTAAAGATATTCGAGAAAACTATTCTGATAAAGTGGTAATCATAAAAAATCAACGACAATTAGATATGTTTTATAGAGAACTTGAGTCAAAATAAAAAGAGCGAATTTAATCGCTCTTTTTATTTTTGGCGTTGATAGTGGGTATGAATCATCCCATTAATAGCACAATGTGATAGTAGTGCCAGTGGTAATTTTTGGGATTTAGGTGAAAAGAGTGGAATACCATTACCTAATAAATAAGGGGTAATGCTAATATAATAGTCGTCGATTAGATTCGCTTCAATCAGCGGGTTAATGATACTTGCTCCTCCCACTAACCAAATATCTTTCCCATCTGTCTGTTTAAGTTGAGAAAGAAGTGTTACGACATCTTCATTAAGGACGGTCACATTTTCTTTTAGTGGTAGATCTGATTGGCTACTTAGGACGTAAGAAGTCATATCTTTATACGGATAATCATTGGGAGATAGGTCATTAATAATTTGTAGGTAGGTTGTACTTCCAAGTATAACCGTATCAATGGTTTTGATAAATGTCTCATACGTATGATCCTCTTCTGTTTGGGAAATACTTTCTAAGAAGTTAATCTGTCCCTTTTTATCTGCAATATAGCCGTCTAAGCTGATAGCGATAAATAATTTAATGGCTTTCATGCTAAGTGAGCTCCTTTCTATTTTGTTCTACAATCAGTATAATAAATTAAACAAAAAATAACATCCGACAGCTTTGATAGAGTGTCGGGAAAAGAGGGGATAGCGTTTGAAGGATGCAATTTGGCAAGCGATGTACGAAGAATGTGTCGTAGAAAAAAAGACATACAGTAAGCTTTCGGTACGAGGAATATGTCAAAAAGTTGGCATTCATCATACCAGTTTTTACTATCACTTTGAAGATAAAGAAGCGGTTTTTAAATATGGTATAGGTCTTTTAATGTTAGATTATTTAAAAATACCTGTTTTAGAACGTTATCAAAGACCGTTTAGTAGTGCAGGTCATTTTTTTGATACCTCACCTTTACAAGACTTGATCCTCTCACAAAACTATGATTTAGAAGGCAGCCATCTTATAACAAAATGGACGAAAGCGATCATGGTAGAAGAAGCTATGTGTTATTTACAGTTGTGTTCAAGTTACGTGGAGCCTAAACAGTTAACAGCGAGACAACTCGTTGAGACTATCTTCACAGTAAGTCAGTGGTCAGTAGAGGAAGGCATATCATCTTCTACGAAAAAATTGGATGAGTTATACATACAGTATACCCAGAACTTAACAGAGAGCTAAAAGCAAAGCGAGTAATCGCTTTGCTTTTTTTATTGACACGACCAGATAAATCTCGTAAGATTAAAAACATACCGATTGAATGTTTTTTTGAGGAAGGAGTTTATAATGGCTAAAAAATACACAGCAGAACAGGCCCGAAGCTTGATATTAGATGTATCTACTCGTTTATTTGTTGAAAAGGGTTATGAAAAAACATCGATTCAAGATATTGTAAGAGAATTAGACGGCTTATCAAAAGGAGCGGTTTATCATCACTTTAAGTCAAAGGATGATATTATCGAAGCTGTTGTTCGACGATTTTTACTTAAAGAAGAAGAACTTGCAGATATAGTCGCATTACCTAATAAAAGTGGTTTGGAAAAAATTCAAGAGTTAATGTTTCAAACGATGTTTAATAGTGATCTAGGAGGCACACGAGAGTTGTCGTTCAATTTATTAGAAAATCCAAAGTTTTTTGCACTCTATGTATTATCTAATAATGACGTCATGGCACCTTTAATTGAAAGGTGTCTAATCGAAGGTAATGAAGATGGGTCAGTTAACGTGAGTCAGCCTAAACAATCGGCTGAGTTAAGTCTATTAATCGTGAGTACTTGGTTTATTCCAGCATTGTTCCCGAATACGGTAGAAACATTTATGGATAAATTAACAGCAGCAGCAACTATTTTAGAACAAGCAGGTATGCCAATCTTGAATGAAGAGATGATGACACGCCTTATGAATGAGATTGAACGAAAGGCGGCAGAACTAAATGAGCAAGCAAAAAAGTAAACAAGGCGTATCAAGAGGGAAGCGATTATTAAAACGAGCAGGTAAGATTATGTTTGGGATTATCTTAACGCTAATTTTAATAAGTGGTTCTGGTTATATTATTAACAAAGTGAGTTTGAAACGAGAAGCCAGTCAAATTAAGGTTTATGGAGAAAAAATTCCATTATTTGATGGAGAGGTAAATGTTGTAGATATTGGTAAAGGGGAAGAGACGATTGTCTTACTTCCCGGGCAAGGAACAGCGAGCCCTTATCTTGATTTTAAGCCTATGGTTAATGAATTAAAAAAGAATTACCGAGTGATTGTAGTTGAGCCATTTGGTTATGGATTAAGCAGTCAAACGAATCGTAAACGGTCGGTTGCTAACATAACAGAAGAAATTCATGAGATAGTTAAAACATTAGGTCTTAAAAAGTATACGTTAATGGGTCACTCTATTGCAGGGTTATATGCTGTAAATTATGCTCAGGAGTATGCTGATGAAATGAACGGTTTTATTGGAATTGACTCAAGTGTGGCGAATCAACCATGGCCAGGTATTGATATGAGACCTTTAGACTTCTTAAAAGAAATCGGTGTATTACGTGCAATGATAAAAGTTAATCCAGAAAGTGCCTTAGGTATGGCAAAATCAAATTCTGATTTTGAACAAATGCGTTTGATTACACTAAAAAATATGAGCAGTCGTAATCTTAAAGAAGAGCTTAAAGAATTAGATACTAGTTTTCCAGCATCTCGAGGGTTGATGTATCCAAAAGATATGCCAGTGTTATTATTTGTAGCAGATAATGATCAATCTATGGCAAATTGGATTAAAATGCATGAAGATCAGATTTCTAATCTGACAACATCTAAATTAGTTCCACTAAAAGGAACACATTACTTGCACCATACGCAAACACCGAAAATTGTTGAAGAGGTGACGTTATTTACGGAGAGGAACTTTTAGATGAAGAAATTAGGTATTATTTTAGGTAGTATCATTTTAGGTCTAGTCTTATTAGTTCTGTTATTTTTTATTAGTCTAAAAGTAATTAGCACGTCCGCACTTAAGAAGGAGCAAAAAGAGATTGTACCGTATGGACAAGAAGTAAAAGTAGATGGTAAAAGTATGCGAGTTCAAATATTAGGACAGGGTGATCGAACACTAGTCCTTTTACCAGGCTATCTGACAGGTTCGCCAGTAATAGATTTTAAACCCTTAACTGATGAACTACTTAAAGAATTTAAAGTTGTAGTAGTTGAACCGTTTGGCTATGGGTTAAGTGAGGATACAGCTAAGGAAAGAACCATTGAAAATTTAACAGAGGAATTACATGATGCGTTGTCACAGTTAGGTATGACGCACTATAGTCTGATCGGGCATTCTATTTCGGGGGTGTATAGTTTAGACTATATTACGAAGTACCCTGATGAGGTCGAAAGTTTTATCGGAATCGACAGCAGTTTACCTTCTCAAGAAGGAGCGGGTGACAATCCAACTGGAACATTACGTTTCTTAGGTAAATCAGGTCTATACAGACAATTGGTAAAAGCAAGTCCTGAGATGTTATCTCTTCCACCAGTGGAGGATAAACTGGCTGAACAATTCACTTATATTTCTTTAAAGAATATGGGAAATAAAGCCACAATGGCTGAAGGTGAAGAGATGACAGAGACCTTTGAGAAAACAAAAAAACTTAGCTATCCGAAAGACCTACCAGTTTTATATTTTTTAGCATCTGAAAGTGTAGAACCGGATGATAAATGGCTTCCAATTCATGAGGATATGTTAAAAGACAGTATGTATACAGACATTAAGATCTATGAAGGAAGTCACTATCTCCATCATACAAAATCAGAAGAGATGGCAAAAGATATTTCCGAGTTTTTAAAAAAGACGAAGTAAGATTGAATCATGTGTTGCAATAAGATTGACGAACTTAGTATTTGGTATTAAACTATAAGAACTATCGTTAAAAGGGAGTTTTATAGCATGGTAAGACGATTATTAAAATTCAAAAATGTTGCAACCGTAGTATGCTTCTAGGTTAACCATTAAATTAAAACTTAGAAGCGAGGAAAAAAGATGACAACATTTAATCATTGGTCAGAGACTAAATATATAAAAGATATTATAACAAATCCACTAATTGAAGCAGGGGAGTATTCTTACTATTCAGGCTACTATGATAACCCTAATTTTGAAGATGGCTGTGTCCGTTATATGTGGGGCGATCAAGTGTCTCGAGGACTATTTAATCCTATAGAAGATATGGGGTGGCATGTCGATAAATTAAGTATTGGAAATTACGTGTGTATCGCCAGTGGTGTTATTATTTTGATGGGGGGGAATCATAACCACCCTACAGACAGTATCAGTGTCTATCCTTTTGCAGAAACAATTGCAGATACATATGAACCTAAAGGTGATACTGTTATTAAAAGTGACGCATGGATTGGTATGAATGCGATGATTATGCCAGGTATCACGATTGGTGAGGGCGCTATTGTCGCATCGGGATCAGTTGTAACCAAAGATGTCCCCCCCTACACTGTGGTTGGGGGGAATCCAGCTAAGGTGATTAAATCACGTTTCACTGAAGAAGAAACAGAACAGTTGTTAGAGATGAGATGGTTCGATTGGAAGCGTCCCTTGGTAGAAGAAGCCATGCCTCTCATAACTAAAGGATCAGTGGCTGATTTGGTCACATTTTATCAAAAAAATGTATTAGAAAATTAATTAAAAGCAGAGTGCCAATGAGGCCTCTGCTTTTTTTATCAGACTAAAGTCTTACAGAGAGGTTTAAAAATATCATTCAAAAGTTGGATAGTCTAATGTTCAAATAGTTCGTATACTTAGTAAAGACTAAAAAGGACGAGGGGGATGGTTGTGTGGAGAAAAAAGTAAAAGGTAATTATTTATTCATGTGTTATCTTGTTGTATTAGTTTGGATTTTGTTATTTAAGATGGCAGCATCTCCAGCAGATTTTAAAGCGTTGGTAACATCAGGACAACGTGCTATTAATTTAATTCCGTTCAGTGAATCAGTTATTATAAATGGCAAAATGGACCTTAGTGAAATTATAAATAACTGTTTGATTTTTGTTCCGTTTGGTGGGTTATTGGGTATTATTAGTAAACAGTCAAGTAATCTACAGAAAATACTGATGATGTTAGGGTTCAGTGTCTGCATCGAAATGAGTCAGTATATACTAGGAATAGGGGCAACTGATATTACGGATGTGCTAACTAATACGCTAGGTGGAATTATTGGGTTGGGTGTGTATAGGGGGCTTTCAAAGTTAGTTAAACACGATAGATTAGATAAAATACTTGTTACTTTGGGGAGTGTTTTGTTCGCTATCCCATTAATTTTGTTATCAGTGTTACTTCTTTTTAATTCTTAAACCTGTATACAAATGGTTCGTTATATAAAAAAGAGTCTATTTGTAGTAGAAAATGGTTATTTAATTGCTATTTATTAGTAAAATTAGTATGATAGTTCTGTTAAAACTAACGAGGTGAAAAAAGATGGAAGAAGTTATAATAGAAAAAAAACATACGAGTGATTTATCTGATGATGAGTTATTGACAGTATTCAAGTTATTGAAAGAAGTTAATGGTGATGATTTTTCAGTAGAAGAGCTGTCTCATGCATTAGGTGGGAGTCATTTTCTGGCATTTAAAAAGGATCAATTAATCGCTCATGCAGCAGTTGTTCAGCGCTCTATTTTATTGGATAACAAGCCATATAAAGTTGGGTATGTTGAAGCGATGGGTGTTATACCTGAGTATCAACATAAAGGAATTGGGCAAGCAATGATGCAGAAAATCAATCAAATGATTGATAAATGTTACCATTTTGGTGCGCTCTCACCTTCTGGTGAAAGTAAACAACTTTTTGAAGAAGCTGGATGGCAAGAAATGCAAGCTCCTTATTATGAATATACTTTGGTGGGAATTATTCCATCATCAGAAAAGTGTGTCATGACATATTCGGGGCGAATAGCGTTAGAAGCAAAAAATAAATTAACCTGTGATTTCAGAGAAAGAAATGCGTGGTAAAAAACTAGAGTCTACATGAAGTAGGCTTTTTTTTATAGTGTAACAAGGAAAAATAGTCGGAAAAATGGGATATTAAATAAGATTCTTTTGTGAATTAAACATGAAAAAATCAAAATTTTGATTATACTGTATGAAAGTCTATATGAAAAAAAACATAGGTATTGTATAATAAAGTTTAAATTGAAATATTTTAGGAGTGTATATAATGAAAGTCACAAAGATGATAGTTTTGTTTTCTGTTTTACTTGGCATAACAGGTTGTGCTAAAGAGGTAAAAGTAGAAAGCAAAAATGAAGATAAACCAACAAGTTCTGTTAATAGTCAGGAAGGTGTTAAAAAGAAGCAAACCTATGAAGAGGCTATGGCAGAAGGTAAGAAAGCAATAGAGAATAAAGACTGGGATAAGGCAGAGAAAGCCTTTAAAAAAGCTTTAGATCTGAAAAAAGATGATAAAGATGCTAAGATCTTCACAGAACAACTCGCTATGTATAAAGAAGCGATTAAATTGAAAGAAGACAAATCTTACAAAGCATCTATGGATAAGTTAAAAGAGTTGAGACGTGTTGTTGGTGGCTCGATTGATTTAAAAAAACAAGCAGAAGAATTAATGGATGAAATTGAAAAAGGTCCAAAAGACGAGAAAAAAGAAGACAAAGATAAGAAGAAAGATAAGAAGAAAGATAAGAAAAAAGATAAGGATAAGGCGAAAGACAAAGATAAGAAAAAAGATAAAGTTAAGCCGTCTACAGAATTAGTATGGTCCACACAAAAAGGTGAGTCATTAGATAAATTTATGTCCTCATGGAGTAAGAAATATGATCAAACATATAAGCGTTATTATCCAGGTAGTTCTGATGTTAATTTTCATGGTATGAAATTTCCAGCTGATTTATCTAAAAATAATATTGCAGTTAATGGTAACAAAGTGACCGTTGGAGTATCAAAAGATGGAACGGGTAAAAAAGAGTATAATATTGTAGGTATTTATTCAGATATTGACGCAAGTAAAGATGATGCTGCGTATCTTTATTTCTTCGCTATTTCTGAGAATAAACCTAAAGTTATTGTAACTTTACAAGATGAGTCAAACAGTGCTGGTTTGGTTTACTTTAGCCCTACAGATAATAAAGAATTACAAAAAGGTTTTGAGGATATCGTAGCAGGTAAAGAAGTTAAAGTGGATACAGAAGATAAGGAAAAGCGTCGTTGGACAAGAGATGAAGCTATAAAATTGTTAGAACAAACTTATAAAAATTCTGGCGTTATTATGAATGAAAAAATTGACTGGGATAATTATGATAATAAAAATTGGTTAGTCAAAGAGAATAAGAATGATACAATCGCTATGAAGTGGAAAGGCGAATACAAAGATCCCGCAAAAGATAAAGACAAGGATAAAGACAAAGATAAGGATACAGAGAAAAAAGAAAAAGAAAAATTAGAACGGTCACGTTTACATTTTGTATCCCTTACCAAATCGAAAGATGGAAAAACAGTTGAGATGAAAATCTATAGACGTGAGAGTCGTTATCCGAAAGATCCAGATATGGAATACACAGTAGATGTTAAATTAGCTGAGGTTACAAAAATTGTAGAATGGCAAGATTAAAAGCTCACCTTGTGTGAGCTTTTTTTTTTGATTTATTAAAACTTGAAATCTAAAATAAAAATTATTTTTTTTATTAGTTATACTTATTTAAGATAGAAAAACGCAATGAAGTGGAGGAGTTTATAAATGGAAATATTTGTACCTAAAAATGAGACTACAAAATTTAGTCGATTGAAAAAAAGAATAGCATTAGGTTGGAATAGTTTCAATTATACAAAAGTAGTATCAGTAAAAGAGAATGCTCCTGGGTTAGATGCAATAGAAAAAAGATTGAGTAAGGTTTATCCATTGATTACCCCTATATATATTTCAATTCCTGTAGAAAAAAGAGCAAAATCACCGATTGAAGGATTTAGAATTTATCATGTTAATAATGAATATTTTCATATCGTGAGTTTGGGAATGTCTGAACTATATTCTAAAAAAGCAGCTTTTAGTAGTAGGTATAGTAAATATGGATATGAAATGACAGCTAAATTAAAGGTTGATACTGTTGAAGAGTGTTACTGGTTATTGGATAAAATGATTGAATATGGTGAGCATACAAAAAATACAGAGTGTTATTTTATCGAAGATGAAGTGTTAAGTAGTAATAACAAACCATTCTCATCAGAAATGCATTATACAACATGTATCGTTTCTGAAGATCCTTTATTAGGTAAACTAGAAACGATACATGGTGAGGTTCAGTTTTTACAATTGGTAGGTGCGACTGAAAAAGATGTGTGTGCAATAAAAATGTCACGAGATTCTTATAGTGCTACCCAAACTTTTTTAAAACAATTAAAAAAAGAGAATCCAGAGATGGTAATGGATTTAGTAAAAACTAAAAATTAACTTAAAAAATATAAAAAAAATGAAACATCAAGCAAGGAAAAAAAGTTCATTTATGTTACAATAAAAATACGTTTTGTGTGACTTTTAGATGGATGGATGGTTGGCTGGATGTATATAAAGAAAAAACAGTATAAATTTTCGTTTTATGAATTAAATAAGAACAATTTACCTCTAGATTATTTATTGATGCCTTTTTTAAAAACAGATTTAGATGCAGCTAACTTTTCTAAAGAGCAACAACGAGTACTTTTAAGTGAGTTTAAGCGCGATGAAGTAGATGAAAATTTATTAAAAAAAATAGAAGCAGTTAATTTAGGCAATTATACAATGAGTAGTTATGGGTTTATGGTACTAAAAAATACTGTGCAGAGAAAAAGTCAAGACACATCGGTTTACTTTGACGGAGAACAAATCAGAGGCTTGTTGATGATACTGACACGTTTGAGATGGTTTCAAAAAATAGGAAAGCTATCAGATGAAGATTTTGATAACTATAGTACTCATATTTTGAGAAAAATTGTTCCTTATTTTGAATCATGGGAAGATTATATAATTAAAATGAGACATTATTTAAATGAAAATAGTCTTAATTTTCCAAAGAATAATTACAATTACTTATTATTTACCAACTTTGATTATATAAGTGCTACGAATAGACAGCGATTCAAAAAGTTAAAATGGTTAACAGTAGAACCGAAAGTGTATGATTCGGATGAAAAAGCTCATCATTATGAAGGAATGAAGTTTTCAGAAGAAGATGAGAAAGTATTAACCATTATGGCAATATATACAGCTTGGGCAAAGAAAGCTCCTTATTATCTTTATCCTAGAACAGCTGCCCAGCATACTGATAGTTTAGCTGTATTAGCTGAAGGGTGGAATATACACTCACGTGAGGACTTGTTAACGACAATAAATCAGTTAGTTGAAGGAAAGGTTCACTATGAAGCGATGAATACCAAAGATAATTACATATCGAGTACGGATATGAAACGGTATATCGCGACATTAAATTATGGTCGATCTGAAAAATGGGTGTTTGAATCAGAGATTGAACGGTTTCAATTTGAAAAAGATTATCAAAAATTGTTGGTGATTTTTAGCGAAGCACATATCCAAGTGGATAACATGCCCACTGAGAATTATCTTGGGGTTCAACGAGTAGCTGATATGTTTTATTTGATGGAAAGTGCAGAGCCTATTTTAAATTGTCTACTAAATCATGAGAAATTGTCAGTGATAGATATGATGAAACTAGGTTTAATTGAAGGTGGCTTCGACTATTTAGATAAGTTAAATTTAATGAGACAAGCAAATGAATTAGAGTCGGTATCACTTAAAGAGTTGCCAAATATAAAAGCATGGGAGTTGTGTCGTGCCGGTAATATTATGTTACATGGTTACTTAGTTGGTTTTGTGGAGTTAGAAGAATTTTTCGAGAGATCATCAAATGAAATCTTACCTATTATTCGTAAAGAGTTTGAGGATTGGGATCAGTATTTACTTTCATTTTTAACAGGCCGATTTTTATGGGATGAGGAGATTACATTAAATAGTTTTGATGAATTTTATGACCGTATTAATCGTTATATTTATAACTCAGAAAATCAAGTATTATTTAACATCTGGGAGAAGTATCCCTTATCAGAACTATAAACAGGAAGCTCGAATAGGGCTTTCTGTTTTAATTTATTGTTTAAGTAGTGAGGAAGTTAGTTTTAAACATGCTATAATGGATGGTGAATAGCTCTTTAAGATAGGGCGTGAATTATGGCGATTTTTGAGGTAGGAGGAATTATAATGGGAAAAAAATATGAGGGTGGAACTGATATCGGAGGTTGGATTATTCCAGATGAAGATTTAGAAAAATATGTTACGACTCGTAATGAGTTAATGTTATTCTTAGAAAAAGAATTAGCCAACCGTTTTGCTGAAATAGAATTTGGCGGAGAAGGTTCTGAAGATGGGGACTATGTCTCTGCTCATAATCAAAGTGGTTGGGGAGTATTTGTTCACTTTGATCCACAAGAAGTAGATCGTTTTAGTAGTTTTGAGAATAAAGAAGATTACATTCAGGAAGTCCTTTTCTTTGCAGAAGAAGATTATAAGTATTATCAATTACCAGGTAAGTTAGAGTTAGAGGGGCAAAAAGGATCCGATGATTGGTATGATTATATGTCAGCAGCGTATAAGAAACGCTTTAATAAAGAGTACCCATTTGAGCGATTAGTTTATTAATAGAAAAAGCCTTAGTACATAATCTGATGTACTAAGGCTTTTTCATTATGATTTAAGATTGTGAGATAAGGCACATTGATTAAGTCAACTAACTATGTTATTATTTTGTTATTGATAGTGATAATCATTCTCAATTAAAAAATATCGAGGTGAATAGAGTGATAAAGAGAGAAGTAAAATTAGTTTCAATGAGTTTGGTACTATTGGGGTTGGCAATAATAGGAATGATTATTATATCGATAGCTAATGGTCAAGCCTCTATCTCATTCGGTGATGTAGCAAGTGTATTGATTGAAAAATTAACATTTAATCATATAACTCTTGGAAGTGATTCGGTTAGTTTAGCTAACAGTAATATTATTTGGTATGTTAGAGCACCCAGAGTTTTTCTAGCATTATTTGTAGGTATGGGATTATCATTAGCAGGTGTTATTATGCAAGCTATGGTTCAAAATCCGTTGGCAGATCCTTATATTCTAGGGATTTCATCAGGTGCGTCGTTAGGTGCAACCTTTTCAATACTAATTGGATTTAGCTCAATCCCCTATCTAGCATCGGCAGGAATTTCATTTGGTGCCTTTGTAGGTGCTATTATCGCATCACTTTTAGTTTTTACATTTTCTTCTATAGGAGGACGGATGACCTCTATTAAATTAATTTTATCGGGTACCATTGTCAGCTCGTTATTTGGGGCATTAACAAGTTTAATTGTATTTCTTTCAAATAATGCAGAAGGTATGAAAACAGTGACGTTTTGGTCAATGGGAAGTTTAGCTTCGGCGACGTGGGAAAATGTAACGGTTCTAGCGTTGGTACTTGTGAGTTTAATTGGCTTCTTTTTAACTCAATATAGAGTTCTCGATGTTATGTTATTAGGTGAAGAAGCTGCAACATCATTAGGTATCAATTTGCGATTTTATAGATTTTTATACATGGGATTGGCAGCGGTCTTAACAGGTGTAGTTGTTGCTTTTTCAGGTATGATAGGGTTTGTTGGCTTGATTATCCCTCACATAGTCAGAGGATTTTGTGGGTCGAGTCATAAAAAATTAGTACCTCTTTCAATAGTATCAGGTGGACTATTTATGCTAGCTTGTGATTTAGTCTCACGTTTAATTTTATCTAAAAGTGAGTTACCAATTGGGATCATTACGGCATTAATCGGTGCCCCTATTTTTATATATATGATAGTGAAAAAAGAATACAACTTTGGAGGAGAATAAATGAGTCTACAAGTTGAAAAATTAACGATAAAACGTCAAGCTAAAACAATTGTGAATGAGATTTCACTAAAAGTATCTGATAAACAATTTGTTGGAATTATTGGACCGAATGGGTGTGGTAAGTCTACTCTTTTAAAGGGAGTTGCGGGTATTCTGCCATGTAAAGCAAAGGTTATAAAATTGGATGAGCTTAACCTTATGACGACTAAGACAAAAGAAACGGCCCAGCATTTGTCAGTCGTAGGACAATTTAATGAAGTGAATTTTGATTTAAAAGTTGAAGATATGGTTCTTCTTGGGAGAACGCCTTATAAGAAAATGATGGAAGGAAATACAACTGAAGATCAAAATTATGTAGATGAGGCACTAGAGAAAACGGAACTAACCGCATATAGACATCGCAACTTCTTATCGTTATCAGGAGGAGAAAAGCAACGCGTTATTATAGCGCGTGCCTTGTGTCAACAAACGGATTACATGATACTAGATGAACCAACAAATCATCTTGACGTGAATCACCAGCTCTCTTTATTAAATGAGTTGAAAAAAATAGAGTGCGGGATACTAACAGCTTTACATAATTTGGAAACAGCAGCACAATATTGTGATTATATTTATGCTATGAAAGATGGCGAGATAGTAGCAGAAGGAACACCAGAAATTGTATTAACAGAAAGCGTAGTAAGTGAGTTATATAATGTGCCTTGTCATATTTACCGAAATCCAATAGATCAAGGCTTAAATTTTTATTTTAAATTGGAGGAATAACTAATGAAAAAATTAATTGTCAGTTTGGTAATAAGTAGTCTTGTATTAGTAGGATGTGGTGCAAATCAGTCTGAAAAAGCAAATGATAAAGAAGGCGTTACTGTTACTAATTATTGGAACAATGCGGGATCCACTGATTTTGAAGAAAAACAAATGACTTATAAAGCTGTTCCGAAAAAAGTATTTGTAAATACTAAGCCGGCAGCTGAGTTATTATTGCACCTAGGTTTAAAAGATAATATAACTGGAGTTGGAGCTGATTTTGGTCGGGGAGATGTTGAGGTAGAAAAAGAATATAAGACGTTAACTAAAGTTTCAACTGATTATGTAGGTAAAGAACTAGCAATAAGTACGGAGCCGGATTTAATTTTTGGTAGAGGAACATTGTTTACTGAAGATGAATGGGGAAATGGTTCTGTTGAAACGCTGGCAAGTATGAAAATTCCTACACTTATTTTAGAATCATCTATCCAAGGGGGAACCATTAAGTCTATTTATTCAGATATAGAAAAGCTAGGAAAAGTCTTTCAAGTAGAGGACAAAGCAAGTGAATTTTCTGAGAAATTACAAGCAAAAGAAAATAGAATTAAGAAAACAATTGGTTCAAGAGATAGTGCTACCTTTGCGTATTTACACATGAGTACGAAAGATGAGGTTATGGTTTATTCAGCAGCAAAAGAAACCTTTTTCCAAAGTGTTTTTGAACTTTTGAATATGACTAATAGTTTTAAAGATGAAAAAGGTAATGTTAGTGTTGAAGCATTGATTAAAGCAGATCCAGATTATTTAATTGTTCCGGATTGGTCTGATGGTAAAGGAAATGGTGTAACGGCAGAAGAACTGATTGAGGGGATAAAAGCAGATAAACGTTTAAGTGGGATGAAAGCCGTTAAAGAAAATAAGATGTATGGACTAGATTATAATGCCATGTTTGGCTATGGCTATCAATCATTTGATGGAATAGAGGCATTGGCTAAGGAAATGGCAAAGGATAATAATGGGCAAAATTAACGAAACTAATAAGAAACAGCAATTTAACTGGTTTGCCTTAGCTATTATTTTGTTACCTAATCTTATTATTTCACTAAATACTTATATGTTACAGGTAGCATTGCCCCAAATACAACTAGATGTAGATGCAACGTTTACTCAAGCACAATACATATTAAGTGCCTATTCATTGGGGCTATCAGCATTACTTATTATCGGAGGTAGATTAGGCGATTTATTTGGTCAAAAAAAACTATTAGTGTTAGGCTTAGTGGGTTTTTTACTTGCTTCAATTTCTGGTGCTTTAACAAGTAGTCCAGATGTATTAATTTTTATTAGATTGATACAAGGGGGATTCGCGGCATGTATTCAACCACAAGTTTTAGTTTTAATGCGACAGGAGTTTAAAGAAGATGATCAACCTCTTGTATTTGGTATTTATGGTGTGGTTATAGGATTAGGATTTACATTTGGATTAATGTTTGGTGGTATCATAATGAGTGCTAATATCATGGGATTAGGTTGGCGTAATATTTTTTTATTTAATATCCCATGTTGCTTACTTGTATTAATAGGTATGAAAAAATTAGATATTAAGACTAAACTGGTCAGTGTAAAGGATTCTTCTAAATTTGATTGGTGGAGTGTAGGACTTTTAGTTCCTTCTATTTTACTGGTTATAAATAGTTTGTATCAAATTCAAACTGGGGCATTTTATCTAGAGTTACTACTTATTTTATTGGGCAGTGTCGGTATTGTATTATTTTTTAAAATCGAACGAATTCGAAAAATACAACATAAATCAGTTGTTGTGGATACGGAATTATTTAAAAATACCTATTATAATAAAGGTTTATTTACCGTTTTTTTCACATATGTAGCAATGTTTTCTTTATTTTTTATTATCACTTACTATGCCCAATATGGCTTAAGTAAAACAGTAGGAGGAACTAGTTTAATATTTTTGACACTAGGACTAGGGTTTATCTTCTCCTCCTTAGCATCTAGCCATTTATTAGCAGTAGTGGGTAAGTCAATTCTATTAGTTGGATGTGTAGGGATGATTGTTTCATTAGCTAGTTTAAGTTTTAGTATTTTAGTAATGCCTAATCTGTTATCACCACTAAATGCAACATTATTATTTCTATATGGTGGATTTTTGGGTGCAACTACGACACCGTTAGTAGGTATAGTCCTACAAAAAGTGTCAGTAAAAACGTTAGGAATAGGTGGTGCATTTATCAATACGGTGATGTATTTAGCTAATGTTATAGGTGTATGTGTGGCAGGTTTATTATTTCAATACTTTTTAAAAGCTAGTTTAGATAATGCATCATTAAAAGATTATCAGCACGCTTTTTCACTTTCCCTTTGGGTGATTAGTTGTTATTTAGTAGTAGCAACTATTGGGTGTAATATGATGTTATCAAAGAGTAAATTGAATTAAATTAGATCGAAATAACAAAAATAACTATTAAAATAGTGATGCTAATGGTAAGATAATATTTCAGTGATTAATTCGGGGGAATATTATGGAAAAGCGCCGTGCAGTTAAAGAGAATTATCCAGATATTTTAGATATTTGGAGTAAATCGGTGGAGCATACACATGATTTTTTGAAACAAGATGATTTTGAGCAGATAAAACAGGTTATACCTAAGTACTTGGACTTACTTGATGTCCAGTTATGGTATAGACATGGTGAGATTATAGGCTTCAGTGCCCTTTCCAAAGATCATTTAGAAATGTTGTTTTTAGATCCGATCTATCAAGGGAAAGGTCATGGTACAACGATTATTCAAATTATGATCAATGAGGGCTTGAAAACAGTAGATGTAAATGAACAGAATTCAGGTGCCTATTCTTTTTATAAGGCTCGAGGATTTAGAAAAATCGGACGAGATGAAAAAGATAATGAGGGTAGAGACTACCCAATCTTGCATATGAGTTTATAAATAAAAAGCAGACACGATTTTTCGTGTCTGCTTTTATTATTTATCCATGACCACTAAGTAAGTAACCTCTAGAGGACCATGCACCCCAACAACGAGTTGCATTTCAATGTCTCCAGAGTTCGAAGGGCCTGAAATGAAGTGAATAGCGCCAGTTTCTTCACCACGTTCACGTTTTTCAGTATAGTAAGCTGCTGCTTGTGTCGAGCGAGGAACAATCTTACTTTTTGGAATAATTGAAATATAACGTTTTGGTAGGAAGTGTAAAGAACGTCCTTGGCCAGCATTTGATTCTACAACGACTGAACCTGATTCTGCTAAGAAGAATTCGGCGAAAGCTACTGCTACATTAGTATCAGCTGCCACGCGGATATTTTCATCACGGAATTCATTTCCACGTTTCCAAATATGGGCCTCTTCCTTAGCTAGTAAGCTATCTAACTCAAATTCCTTAAAACGAGCATCGTCTGGGAATAGTAAATTACCATCTCCGTAGTCAGCGATTAATTCTTCTAATTTAGGAAGTAAATCAGCATAGTTAACCTCAACAACTGGTGTGTGGATTGTTTTACATTTTTCTTTTGCAATTTCCAGTAATTCGTCTTGTGTTTTATCTGTTAAAGTCGTTTGAGCTAGGTCATGAACGGCTTCGATTTTTTTATCGCCTAAAGAATGACGAGGAGTTCCTAACCGGTCAGCTAAGTGGTTAAGGAATTTTTCTTTATTGTTTGCTGTTTCAGCCATTATTTTCCAGCCTCCTCTTGTTCTTTTTTGTGGCGTTTGTACCATTCTCTAAAGGCATCTTTAGATTTCGGTGGACGAGGAAGGTCACGCACATCTGTCCATCCTTTTGCCATTGCAGGAGCTTTATCAATATAGCCACCATGGTTGTAGAAGTTTTCGACAGTTACATCACCTTTTTTAGCCATTAAGCCAGTAGCCCCGTGATCCATCTTCATTGCCATCTTGAATAAGATAGGAGAAGATGTCGCACGACCGATAAGTTTCATGGTCTGGTGGTCCATCCCTTTAGGTATTTTCAATTCATCGGTCATCTTAGTACGGTGAGCCACTAATAATTCATGTAATGGAATTTTCACAGGACATGTATCTGTACAAGCCCCGCACAGACTTGATGCATATGGTAAATCACCGAAGTCTTCATAGCCACCTAAGATAGGAGATAAAACAGCGCCCATTGGTCCAGGGTAAATTGAACCGTAACCATGACCACCAATTTGACGGTAAACAGGACAAACATTTAAGCACGCCCCGCAACGGATACATTGTAACATCGACTCAAATTCAGTCCCTAAAGCATTTGAACGGCCGTTGTCTAAGATAACAACATGAAACTCTTCAGGTCCATCTGATTCTGTTTCATTTTTTTGACCTGCAAAGGTAATATAACTGGTTAAGCTTTGGCCAACGGCACTACGTGAAAGTAGGTTATCGACAACTTCAGCTTCTTTCATAGAAGGAACGATACGTTCCATTCCCATTAAAACGATTTGTGTTTTAGGAATACTGATACATAAATCGGCATTTCCTTCATTAGTAACAAGGTTAATAACACCACTATCGGCAATAGCGAAGTTACAACCGGTAATTCCGATATCCGCTTCTAAGAAAAATTCACGTAACACTTCACGGGCAAAACGAGCCATATGAACAGGTTCGTTATCACCATCATAGCCTAATTTTTCTTCAAAGACTTTACGGATTTGTTCTCTATTTTTATGAATGTTAGGGAATACGATATGAGATGGTTCGTCCCAATCATCCATTTGTAGGATAAATTCAGCTAAATCAGTTTCCATTACACTAACGCCTTCAAGTTCTAAAAGCATTTGATCTAGGCCGACCTCTGTTGTAACCATAGACTTTGATTTAACAATTTTTTTCGCTTGTTTTTCAAGAGTTATTTTTTTTACGTAGTCTTGTGCTTCTTGTTCATTCTGAGCAAAGAAAACATGACCACCATTTTTTTCGACATTATCAGCAAATTGTTCTAAGTAGTCGGGTAGGTAGGCGATTGTTTCTTTACGAATTTGTTCACCTAGTTCACGCCATTGTTCCCAATTTCCGAGTTGTTCACGTGATGATTCACGTTTTACCCATTGATCATCTTGTGATTTACGAACGGCAGCTTGCATAAATTTATCATCAATACTGCGTTTTACACGATCTTCAAAAGATAAGTCACTTGTTTTTAATCCCATTGGAGTCCCTCTTTCTTTTATATAAAGTAGATATTAGTTAGTTACGGCCATAGCCGCTTTGATCTCTTCAACACGAGTCTTGTTGATATTGCTATTTAATACTTCAGCAATATGCATAATCTTAATTTCTTTACCTTCTCGGTTAAATTTACCACCGATATTCATCAGACAGCCCATATCCGCACTGATTAATACTTCAGCCCCTGTGTCGATTACGTCGTTCATTTTTTCGCAAACCATTTGTTCTGAAATAAGTGGTTCTTTTACAGAGAAAGTCCCACCAAATCCACAACAATTCTCTAAGTGTCCTAATGGAATCATCTCAAGTTTGTTAACGTGATCTAGCATTGTAAAAGGTGTTTGCTTCTCTTTAAGTAAACGTGTCATGTGACATGAACGGTGATAGGTTGCGCGTGCATCTAGCGTTGCACCAACATCTGTTAAGCCCAATACTTTATTTAAGAATTGAGTGAATTCATATGTTTTTTCATTTAGCTCTTTTGCCATCGCAGCATACTTAGGATCATCTTCGAATAAGTGCTCATACTCTTTAAGCATTGCTACGCAGCTTCCTGCAGCGCCTACTACGTAATCAGAGTCTTTAAATGACTCTAATTGGTTGACTAATGTTTTTTGAGAATCTTTTTTGTAGCCACTGTTAAGAGTAGGCTGGCCACAACAGATTTGTTTCTCTGGTACATCAGTCACTACACCAAAACGTTCTAAAACTTCTACCATGGCAATTGCCACATTTGGAAATAATAAATCAACAACACAACTTGTAAATATACTTACTTTCATCATTTTCCCTCCAAACCAACTTGTGTGAGTACATAATAGTGTCTTATAAGTTTTTTGTAAAGTGAAATAAACCGTTTTCTCAATTAGAACAAACTTTTTTTATCTAATTGATAATATTCACTAAAAAACCTTGATTAAATAAGGTTTCCTTTGCATTGATGTCAACTGAAGTTTGTGAAAAAATGAAATTCAGACGTGTAATTTTCTTGAATGAATCCAAATGAAAGTCGTTATAGTTGATTTACTTACTTTTGTATAGTAGTATAGGTTCAATCACTAATAAATGAGAAACATTCTCACTTGTTAGGTCAACTGATTCGGAAAAAATGAGTGGACTGAGACCTTTACTCTTATGATTGATTCGTTCGCCTGTCATTTGGTGAACACCTTAAAGGAGGAAGTAAAATGACAACAGTTTATACAGTATTGATTTTAGCGTTATTTGTTTTAATTTTATTTGGGTTTTACCGCATGCAAAAGAAACATGTGAAGTTTTCTAATCGTGTTTTTATCGCATTGGGAGTAGGGGTAGTCTATGGTGTTATTATTCAACTGTTATTTCACCGTGAATCAGCCGTTACAACACAATCGATTGATTGGATTAACATTGTAGGAAACGGCTATGTGAGCCTCTTGCAAATGCTTATTATGCCACTTATTTTTGTATCGATAGTAGGGGCATTCACTAAGCTTGAAAGTAATAAAAATTTAGGGAAAATTAGTTTTACTGTGTTAGCTACTTTATTAATTACCACAGCAGTATCAGCCTTTATTGGGATTATGTCTGTCTTCTTATTTAATTTACAAGGGGCAGAATTTACTAAAGGAGCAGCTGAAACAGCTCGAATAGCTGATCTTGCAAGCCGACAAGAAATGGTTCAAGATTTAACAGTTCCACAACAAATCGTATCATTTATTCCAACTAATATTTTTGAAGATCTATCAGGGGCGCGTGCGACAAGTACGATTGCTGTTGTTATTTTCTCAACATTTGTAGGGATGGCTTACTTAGGAGTAAAACGTAAAAGTCCTGAAGAAGCTGAATTTTTTGCAAAATTAATTCAAAGTTTATATAAAATTGTGATGCGTATCGTGACATTGGTCTTGCGTTTAACACCATACGGCATCGTAGCATTGATGACTAAAGTATTAGCAACAAGTAACTTTGCAGCCTTATTAAATTTAGGTAAGTTTGTACTCGCTTCATACGTAGCATTAGGATTAGTCTTTATTATGCATATGCTAGTATTAGTTGGAGTAAAAGTTAACCCATTTGTTTATCTTAAAAAGGTTATGCCAGTTTTAAGTTTCGCTTTTACCTCTCGTTCAAGTGCAGGAGCGTTGCCGATGAACATAGAAACACAACGTAAAGCACTAGGTGTAGATGAAACAACAGCCAACTTCGCAGGAAGTTTTGGTATCTCAATTGGGCAAAACGGGTGTGCTGGTGTTTATCCTGCTATGTTAGCAGCTATCGTCGCACCAACAGTAGGACTAGATGTCTTTAGTCCAATGTATATTTTAACGATTGTTGCAGTCGTAACTATTAGTTCATTCGGTGTAGCTGGAGTAGGTGGCGGTGCCACATTTGCTTCTCTAATCGTACTAGGAAGTCTAGGTTTACCAGTTGCTATAGTGGGTCTAGTTATATCTGTTGAACCTTTAATTGATATGGCTAGAACAGCAGTTAACGTGAATGATAGTATGTTGGCTGGTGTAGTAACAAGTAGACGTATTGGTGAGTTAGATGATGAGGTCTTAAATGATACAGAAGCGACAGTAACGTCATCATTATAAAATTCAAAAGAAAAAGCAACTAACTCTAAAGTTAGTTGCTTTTTTGTTATGTATTTTTATATTTTACTTCATACATGATGAAGAGTCCTAAGAACCATAATGGACTAATGACTAATGAGAAACGCATGTCAGGTAAGATTGCTAAAATCACAATGATTAGTGCTAAGAAAGCTAAGCTTAAGTAGTTACTAAAAGGTGCGAATGGCATTCTGAATGAACCACGCTCTTTTGTTGTCTTAATGTACTTAATGTGGCAGATAATAATAATTGCCCAAATGAATAAGAAACATACTGTTGAAATTCCAGAAATTAAACTGAATACTCCTTCAGGCATGATGTAGTTAAGTACGACAGTAATTCCTACAACCATAGTTGAGAAGTATAATGATAATGATGGGTTTTTACGTTTTGTTAATTTAGCAAAAGGTTTTGGTGCATTGTCGTTAGCAGCTAAACCATATAACATACGACTTGTACTGAAAATCGCGCTGTTACATGCTGATAAAGCAGAACTTAATACAACAAAGTTAATGATACTTGCAGCACCGACGATACCGATTGTTGAGAATACTGTTACGAACGGGCTCTTAGTTGGATCGATTGTGTTCCAAGGTTGGATACTCATGATTACAGCTAATGAACCGATATAGAATAATAAAATACGAATCGGAATATTATTAATCGCTTTTGGAATAACTTTTTCAGGATCTTTTGTTTCACCAGCAGTCAAGCCAACAAGTTCAACACCTGTAAATGAGAATACTGCTAATTGGAAGGCTAAGATAAATCCTGTGAACCCTTTAGGGAAGAAGCCACCATATTTATAAAGATTAGTTAATGATGCTTTTCCAACTTCTGTTTCGTGTTGTGTAATGATCATATAAAGACCAACACCGATTAAAGCGACAATAGCGATAATCTTAATTAATGCTAACCAAAACTCAATTTCACCGAACAATTTAACTGATGTTAAGTTTAAAAGCATTAAAGCAATTAGAACAATAAAGGCTGGAATCCACTGTGGTAGATTCGGGAACCAATATCTCATGTAAATCCCAATAGCCGTTAAATCCGACATCGCCACACTAATCCAACAGAACCAGTATGTCCAACCTGTTATGAAGGCGGTTCGACGTCCTAGATACTCATGAGCCAAGTCGACAAATGAATGACAATTTAAATTTGATAATAATAATTCCCCTAGCCCACGCATAATCAGGAAGATGAAACCTCCGACTATTAAATAGACTAATAAAATAGAAGGTCCGGCTAGTTCGATTGATTTACCAGATGCTAAGAACAATCCAGTTCCGATAGCACCACCGATAGAAATCAACTGGACATGACGGTTACTTAATCCTCTTTCTAATGACAATAAAAAACACCCTTTCTTATTTCGAATCCCCTATTTTTATTTATTAATTATTTATGAAAAAAATAGGGACTTTATTAGTATAACTTATTTTTTATGAGAATCCTATTAAAAAATGAGCGGATTATATAAAAAAATGTGTATTCGCTTTCTTTTAATGGGTACGCGGTGATTGATATAGACCGGTTTATTCATTTATGTGTGGTTTATGAGAGAAATAGTAAGGGAATGGGTGAGTTGCTAATAAGGACTAGAAAGAGTAATCTTAATTAGATCAAAACATAGTAAAGGGAGTTAGGATGGAAAATAATATAACAGACAAGTTGGCTATAATTTCAAAAGAATTAAATGAATCAATTGAGATAGTAATGTTTGAAAATCAAAATGAAGAATATGGGGGCGCACTTATCAAGGTATCAGGCATTTTAACACGTTATAGATTTGCTAAAGTAACACCTAAAAAATCAGGTCTATTTGTGGCATTTTGGGAAAAAGATTTCCAAAACAAAAACAAACCATATGACTTGAATGACTCTCCAAAATATTTATTGATAGAAGTAGAAGAAGGTGAAAATAAAGGCATTTTCTTGTTTGATCAAACAGTATTAGAAACAAAAGGAATTTATTCAACAGATAAACGAAAAGGTAAAATGGCCATGCGTGTTTATCCTGAATGGTCTCATGATTTGAATAAACAAGCAACTCAAACCCAAAAGTGGCAGCTAAATTACTTTAATTCCTTTACAATTAAATAATTTTGACGATTATCTTCTATATAATGCTAAAGATGATTTTAGAGTGAGAAATAGAGCTAATAAATCAGTCTTAGGACGGAATCTATATAGTGATGTGTAGCGTATACTGTGATATAAGAGTTACCCAGTGGAGGTTATATATGAAGAAAAATAAAAAAGCAATTAAGTCTAATTCTGTATTTATCGTGAGGCAGTTATTGAAAATACCAGGAGTTAAAGTCTCTAGGGAAGCGTTCTTATTGGAAGCTTTCACAGATTATGTTTCAGGTACGGATCATAAAGCAGAATTATTAGAAAAAGGACCAACTGAGATATTCAACCAAGAAACAGTAGATAAAATTGCATTAAGAAAAATAAAAGCAGCAACAAAAAGTGCGACTATGATGTCATTTGTTACAGGAATACCTGGTGGTTTTGCAATTTTAGGGACGTTGCCCGTAGATACAGTACAAATATATGCCACAACATTAAAGTTAGCGCAAGAATTATCTTATATATATGGAGCAGAAGATATTTGGTACAAAGATTCTGAGGAAATAACGGAAGCAGAAGATCAATTATTAGTTTATTTAGGAGTTATGATGGGAGTCAATGTTGCGGCATCAGCTACCCGTATGTTATCAAATACCCTAAGCAAAACTGTACTTGAAAAATTACCTAATCATGTTTTTCAGCAAACAATTGTTCATCATGTGGCAAAAAAAACTTTAAAACTATTGGGATTGAAGTCATCTAAAAAAGCATTAAGTCAGGGATTAGCTAAGGCGATACCGTTAGCGGGAGGTATTTTTTCTGGTGGGTTAACATATTTTGGGATTAAACCAATGGGATATCGTCTTCAGAAAGTATTGAGTGAAAGTGTTTATGGTTATGATGATAGCCAGGCTCAAGAAGATTTAGAATTATTATTATTGGAATATAATGAAGAACATAGACAGGCGAACGAATGGGTAAGGTCTGATGAGGTTATATAAAAAGAAGGTAACGATACGTTACCTTCTTTTTTTTTTACAGTTCCTATTTTAGGTGTTTTTTTATAAAGCCTTGTTGACACGTTAGTTTGGGGATACTATAGCGTAAGACTATAAGGATAAGGATTTATTTTCATTTATGAAAAAAGTTGTCCGTTACTCATATGCTTAGTGGACATTATTAAACTGTGAAAACGGATACTTAAAGGCTAGACTGTGTATTAAGGAGGCAAATACTCATGAATCTTTCTAAACGACAAGTAGAAATTATAGTTCTACTGATTAAAGAACGGACTTATGTATCAAGTGAAGAAATCGCTAAAAATTTTGAAGTATCTGGGAAAACCATCCGTCGAGAAATCAAGAAAATAAATGACTATTTAGAAAATTATAATGTACAAATTGATTCTCTAAAAGGAAGAGGGTTTTTTATTCCTAAGAATAAAACTCAAAGAGCAAATGAAATTTTAGTGAAACAAGGCGCATATCAAGAAGAGATAGTACCTGATATTCAAGTTAAACGAGTAGAGTGGCTAGAAAGGGAATTAGCAAAAGTTGCCTTGAATGATGAGATTATTTCTTACGACGATTTAGCAACTGGATTATATATAAGTTTGTCAACGTTGAAAAGAGACATGGAATTAGTCAAAAAGGATCTTTTGAGTTTTGATTTGTCTTTGGTTAAGAAGAATAATAAGGGAGTGAAGGTGGTTGGAGAAGAACAGCATGTCAGATCATTTATTAGTTATCAATTAACACGAGATAATTCGTTAGTCAATTTTAATAAGGTATATGTTTTTGATGATAATAGTAGAAAGGTATTAAAAGTACTACTTTTGAAGTCATTAAAAAGACATGAGTTAAAGGTGACTGATATGGGGTTTCAAAACCTATTATTGCATCTAGAAATTCTAATAATAAGATTGAATAAAAATCGAATAGATGATGTGGGTTCTAAAGTGAGACCTATTGAACGAACAACAAGAGAATATCAATGTGCAACTCATTTGTGTTTATTAATTGAGCAGCGATTTAACTTAGAGATGCCTAAGCAAGAAAAGACAAACATCTATATTCATCTCATTTCTCAAAAAAAAGTTATTACTAAGTTTTCAGATGAGCCGGTGTCTACATCAAAAGAAAAAGAATTACTTTATAAAGAAACGATGAAAGAAATTAAGACAGTTTATCAGTTTGATTTTGAGAACGACTTAATTTTAAAACAAGGGATTTTGACTCATTTAGAAAGTGTATTGAAACGAATTAGTCTTAATATGCCCATACGTAATGATATGTTGGATAATATCATTGAAACCTATCCGTTTGAAATTCAATTAGCCAATTTTTTATCTAATAATATTAAGAAAACGTTGGGAATAACGCTTGATATAAATGAAATTGGATATTTGGCGCTTCATTTTTGTGGTGCAATGGAGAGGCATGGACAAGGGGAAGAATATCAAAAAAAATCAATCTTGATTGTATGTACATCTGGAATGGGTACTGCAGTTCTTTTGCAAACTAAATTAAAAAAACGTTTAGGTCATGTACTTGAAGTTAAGGGAACATGCTCTTACTATGAATTACCAGAACGAGATCTATCTGACATTGATTTAATAATTAGTACTATTCATTTAAGTGAGGAGTGGCGAGTTCCTTATTTGTATATTTCTCCTATTGTTAGTGATGAAGAGATTAAGAAGGTTAAACAGGTTATTCAAAAAAAAACGAGTCAACTATCTCTTGGGCAATTGTTTAATAAAGAATTATTTCATGTATATAAGGGGAAACCTAGTAAACCAGAAGTACTTAGTTACATCACTAGGACATTACACGAAAAAGGATATGTAGATTATGAATGTGCAGAGTCTATTATTGCCAGAGAAAAGATTGGAACGACTGAAATAGGTCATGGTGTTGCTATTCCACATAATATGGCCGGGAGAGTACATAAGCCTTGTTTGATGATTGTTCTGTTAGAAAGTCCGGTTTTTTGGGAAGTGGGAGAGGTTTCCCTCATCATGACTTTAGTGAGTAATAAAGTAGATGATTCGGATTATAGAGAATTATTTATGGAATTATATGAAAAAATAGACAGCGATACTAAAGTCAGGGCGATTTTAACTAAGCGGTCATTTGAACAAGTACAAAAATTAATTATATAGAAGAGAAGGAGAATTTATTATTATGAAAAAGATTATTGTGGCGTGTGGATCAGGTGTTGCAACTAGTACAGTTGCTTTGCAAAAATTAAAAACGGGATTGGAAAAGAGAGGGAAGTTAGATCAAGTTAATTTTAGTCAAACATCATTATCGGAGTTACCTTCACTTGTTGAAGGGCATGATTTAATTGTAACAACAGCTCAGGGTGGAACTGATTTAGGTGTACCCGTGGTTTCAGGTTTAGGATTGATAACAGGGATAGGGGTAGATAAAGTTATCGATGAAGTAGTATCTATTTTAAATATTTAATTCAAGTGAGGTGTAGAGAATGTTTCAAGAAGAACTAATATTTTTAGATATTAATTGTGAGTCGCAGGAACAATTATATAGTGAAATAGCAAATAAGTTAGAAGCATCTGGTTATGTGAAACCTTCTTATTTGGAAAATATTATTGACAGAGAAGAGAAGTTTCCTACAGCTATTCAAACTGAAGTGTGTGGCGTTGCAATCCCTCATACAGACAGTGAACATATTTTAAAACATGGTATTGCAATTGTAAGGTTATCGAATAGTTGTAATTTTAAAGAGATGGTAACGTTAAATAACGTAAAAGTTAAATTGCTATTTTTCCTATTGGTGAAGGATAAGGAGAAGCAAGTTACTGTTTTAAGTAGGTTGATGGGTAATTTCTCAAACCGATATTTTCTTAATCAATTACTTGAAGCTCAAACGGCTAGTGAAGTTTTGTTATGTGTGAATAAAGAAGGGGAGGAATAAAGATGTTTATCTTGGATTATATAGTAGACTTGGGTCCGGCAGTTATGATGCCTATCATCTTTTTGATATTCGGGCTTGTGGTTGGATTGAAATTTAGTAAGGCGTTGAAGTCTGGTTTAATGGTTGGGATAGGTTTCATTGGGTTAAATATAACAATTCAATTATTAACAGAAAACTTAGGTCCTGCCGCAACACGGATGGTTGAAAACTCAGGGTTAAATTTAACAGTTATTGATGTAGGTTGGCCAGCAGCTAGTGCGATTGCATTCGGCTCTGCCGTAGGGGTGTTAATTATACCCGTAGGTTTGGTTGTTAATGTGTTAATGCTTTTAACTAAAACGACTAAAACAGTAAACGTGGATATATGGAACTACTGGCATTTTGCATTTACAGGATCATTAGTATATATGATTACGCAGGATTTGATTGTTAGTTTATTAATGGCAGCATTTAACATGATTATTATCATGGTAATAGGAGATAGAACGGCTAAATATGTTGAAAAAGAATTGGGATTACCCGGTATTTCAATCCCTCACGCCTTCACAGCTTCATTTGTACCGATTGCTTTTATTGTTAACTGGATTTTAGACAGAATACCAGGTGTTAATAAAATCAGCTTGGATTACGAGCAATTTCAAAAAAGAGTTGGTTTGTTTGGTGATCCTGCAGTATTAGGAATGATTATTGGGGCTCTATTAGGTGTAATCGCAAAGTATGATGTGAAAGGTATATTAAACCTAGGGGTTACCACTGCAGCAGTATTAGTACTGATACCGAAGATGGCAGCAATCTTAATGGAAGGTCTAATGCCGGTTAGTGAGTCTGTCCAAGAAAAATTACAAGAAAAATTCAATGGGAATGCAAAGTTACTTATTGGTTTAGATTCGGCAGTAGGTGTAGGAAATCCTGTGACACTGACTATTTCATTAGTGATGATTCCGGTCACTATTTTACTAGCCTTTATTATTCCTGGTAATCAATTTTTACCGATTGCAAGTTTATCAGGTTTAACATTTATGTTTGTACTCATAACGCCTATTTGTCGAAATGATTTCTTTAGAACACTTGTAGTAGGGATTGTCACTTGTGGTATGGCTTTATTAATTGGAACAGGGGTTGCCTCAATCTTTACAGAAGCAGCGGCAAAGGCTAACTTTGCTATTCCAAAAGGTTCTAGCTTAATCTCAAGTTTGGATTATGGTGGTTCATGGTTACCTTATCTTATTGTTAAGGTTTCAGAATACAAATGGATTGGAGTCGCGATAGGAGCGATTGTATCTTTTGTATTAATGCTATGGAATAGAGCGCTTATAATAAAGGAAAATGTACAATCTTAAGAATTTTTTAGTGAGAAAGTTAAGTCTTTCTCGCTTTTTTTTGTTTTAAAGATTTACTGTAAGATTATATAATAGGGAATCTAAAAAAAGTATCGGACAGAATTCTTGAAAAATTAGAGTATAAAGAGTATCATTAGTTTAAAGATTATTGCTAGATAGGGGGAGGAAGCTATGACGGAAATGAAAGTAGAAGCTGCAGTTGCACAATTGAAACAGTCAGATATCAGAATCACTCCTCAGCGGTATGCTATTTTAGAATACTTAATTGAAAGCCACTCTCATCCGACAGCAGATGATATATATAAAGCATTAGCAACACGTTTTCCAAGTATGAGCGTGGCGACGGTTTATAATAATTTGAGATTATTTACAAAAATTGGATTTGTTCAAGAAATGGCATATGGTGATTCATCTAGTCGTTTTGATTTTAGTAGCCAGAAACATTATCATGCTATTTGCGAAGAGTGTGGAAAAATAGTAGATACATATTATCCAGGTTTAGATGATGTAGAGGTTGCTGCTGAGCAGTTAACAGGATTTCAAATAAATAAACACAGAATGGAATTATATGGCATTTGTCCGGATTGTCAGAAAAAATAGCTTAATCATGTTTACATGATTAAGCTATTTTTATTTAAAATCCCAGTTATTAAAAAAAATCAGATTTAGACTTGCCTTTTTATTCTAAACTTGGTATATTAATACATGTCCTTGAGACAAGCGAAGTCGTGTTTAACAAACTTTTTAAAAGATGTTGACATCGATTGATTCAAGTGATATTATAAAAAAGTCGTAAAAAAACGAACGAGATTAAAAGCTCTAATAAACTTAATTAAAAAAACTTTTCAAAAGTAGTTGACGAAATCAACTAATCATGTTATTCTAATTAAGTCGTTAAGG
>NZ_JAPDSH010000008.1 GCF_029143285.1 Vagococcus proximus | reverse complement strand
TAAAGATTCATGGTTTGGTAGTTCAGCTGGTTAGAATGCCTGCCTGTCACGCAGGAGGTCGCGGGTTCGAGTCCCGTCCAGACCGTATTTTTGCGGGTGTAGTTTAGTGGTAAAACCACAGCCTTCCAAGCTGTTGTCGCGAGTTCGATTCTCGTCACCCGCTTTGTTTTAGAGATAAAACAATCCATTTTCAAATGGGCCTATAGCTCAGCTGGTTAGAGCGCACGCCTGATAAGCGTGAGGTCGATGGTTCGAGTCCATTTAGGCCCATTATATTTTTTGAATATGGGGAAGTACTCAAGTGGCTGAAGAGGCGCCCCTGCTAAGGGTGTAGGTCGTTTACGCGGCGCGAGGGTTCAAATCCCTCCTTCTCCGTAGTATCATTATAATAAGGCCCGTTGGTCAAGCGGTTAAGACACCGCCCTTTCACGGCGGTATCACGGGTTCGATTCCCGTACGGGTCATAAAAAGAGCATATGCTCTTTTTTTTTATCCCTTTTTTAGTAAAGCTTTAAAAAGGTGTGCGTTTGGATATGAAATTTGTTATACTAGAAATGTTGCAAGATTCCCGATAGGATTCATTTTTCAATGAAAATGCCTTGTAACCGACAAATATAAAGGGGGAATTATTTATGAAAGAAAAATTTTTATTTACGTCAGAATCAGTTTCTGAAGGGCATCCAGATAAGGTAGCTGATCAGATTAGTGATGCGGTTTTAGATGCATTGCTAGAAAAAGATCCAATGGCTCGAGTTGCTTGTGAAACCTCAGTAACAACAGGTTTGGTTTTAGTTTTTGGAGAGGTAACAACAACAGCATATGTCGATATTCAAAAAGTAGTGCGTGATACTATCAAAGAAATAGGTTATACACGTGCTAAATATGGATTTGATGGTGATACATGTGCCGTTATGGTAGCTCTTGATGAACAATCACCTGATATCGCAATGGGTGTTGATGATGCACTTGAAGGTCGTGATTCAGATGGTAAGGATATTGGTGCGGGAGACCAAGGTTTAATGTTTGGGTTTGCTTGTGATGAAACATCAGAATTGATGCCATTGCCAATCGCTTTGAGTCATCAACTAACTAAAAAATTAGCTGATGTGCGTAAAAATAATGTGTTAACATATTTAAGACCAGATGCTAAGTCACAAGTTACTGTCGAATATGATGAGAACGGGACACCATTAAAAGTGGACACTGTTGTTATTAGTACGCAGCATGATGAAGATGTGACATTAGAACAGATTCAAAAAGATATTATGGAAAAAGTTATTTTAGAAGTTATTCCTAATGAATTATTAGATGATACGACTAAATATTTTATTAATCCAACAGGTAGATTTGTAATTGGTGGACCTCAAGGGGATGCTGGACTTACAGGACGTAAAATTATCGTAGATACTTATGGTGGTTATGCTCGTCATGGTGGCGGTGCGTTCTCAGGTAAGGATGCTACTAAGGTTGACCGTTCGGCTAGTTATGCAGCACGTTATATTGCAAAAAATATTGTTGCAGCTAAACTAGCAACAAAATGTGAAGTTCAATTAGCGTATGCTATTGGAGTGGCTCAGCCTGTTTCTATTTCTATTGAAACATTTGGAACTGAAACTGTTTCAAAAGACAAATTAATTCAAGCAGTGAGAAAGAATTTTGATTTACGTCCGGCAGGGATTATTGATATGCTAGATTTAAGAAAACCAATTTTCAGAAAAACTGCAGCATATGGTCATTTTGGTCGTACAGATGCTGACTTCACTTGGGAGAAAACTGATAAAGTTGAAGCCCTTTTAGCAAGCTTAGCAGAGTAATAGAGGCGGCTCTCATTGAAGTTTATTTGACTTCGTTGAGAGACGCTATTTTTATAGAATAATATAGATTAAAGGAAGTGGAAGTGTGAGAAGAAAAGAAACAAATGTAAAAGTAGTAACATTAACCGTCTTCATTGCTATTTTTATGACAGCGATAGAAGCAACCATCGTATCAACAGCGATGCCAACCATAGCAGGTCAATTAAAGGGTGGAGAAATAATGAGTTGGGTTTTCTCAATTTATTTATTAACAAATGCTATGATGACACCTATATATGGAAAATTAGTTGACCGTATCGGACGAAAGCCTGTCTTTATATTTGGTATTATTGTGTTCATTATTGGGTCGTCTTTATGTGGGATTTCTGGTAGTATGGTTCAGTTGATAGTCTTTAGAGCAATTCAAGGTATTGGGGCGGGTGCAATTATGCCTGTAGCTATGACTATTATTGCTGATATTTATCCAATTGAAAAGCGTGCTAAAATCTTAGGTTTAAGTAGTGCTTTTTGGGGGATTGCCAGTGTTGTTGGACCATTGTGTGGAGGATTTATTGTAGATACAATAGGTTGGCATTGGATTTTCTTTGTTAATGTTCCAATTGGAATTGTCTTAGTTGTATTAACAATGATGTTCTTAGTTGAACCTAAGAGTGAGCATGAGAAGCAACCGATTGATATTGCTGGAAGTTTAACGTTGATGATGTTATTACTTGTGTTATTATACGGTTTCCAAACATTAAGCGATCCGTCTGGCGCTAGTTTTATCACAGCGATTTGTTTTGCTTTGGTCATTATTTTAGGTTTTATTTTTGTGAAAGTAGAACGTACAGCGATAGATCCAGTTATTTCATTAGATTTATTTAAACATTCGACATTTATGATTGTTAATTTAATTGCAGCGTTAGTAAGTGGATTCTTAATGGGGATTGATGTTTATATTCCAATGTGGATGCAAGGGGTATTAGGACTCAAAGCAGCGCTTGGTGGCATGGCATTAGCACCGTTATCATTTGCTTGGGTGATTGGGTCATTCTTAGCCGATAAGTTATTAGAAAAATCAACTACAAAACGTGCGATGACAGTTGGGTTAGTAATTATCTTAATAGGTGGTTTGTTCTTGGCTAACGTTCCAGTGACAACACCATTCTGGGCCTTTTGTTTAATCTCAGGATTTACGGGAATCGGATTAGGGATTACGATTACATGTACAACTGTTCGTGCCCAAAGTTGTGTAGATGAAGAAAATATTGGTATTGCAACATCACTTAATACATTGAGCCGTACATTGGGACAAACAATTATGGTGTCAATCTTTGGTGTGGTATTGAATAATCACTTTAATAAAGAAGTTGCTGCTGATACTGGTTTAGGTTTGAAACGTGAAATGATTGATCAATTATCAAGTCATGACACATTAAAGCAATTGCCGACAGAATCAATTGTACCACTTCGTTCTATTTTATATACGGGGCTACACACAGTTTACTTTGTTGGAATTATCTTAATTATTGCAGCGTTAGTTATGAATCAATTCCAAAAATCTGAAAAATTAGTTTAATAAAAAGCTCAGGAGATTAATTAATCTTCTGAGCTTTTTTTTCTATAGTAATTAGAATAGGGGGATTATTTTTTTGGTTAATAAATTGATAAGATAAGACGTTAAATTGTGTTTGTGGTATTTGTTTAACAAAATTTAAAACGGCATTTTTTTCAATTTCTCCGCCGTCATGTCCGTAGTATATGACAACGATAATACGACCAAGATCTTCTGTCAGTGTCAAAAGATCTTCTAGTGCTTTTAATGTAGTATGGCTTTGGGTAATGATAGTTTTATCGCTCTTAGGGAGATAACCTAAATTAAAGATAGCAGCTTTAACTTTTTTACCAGCAGGAATAACTAGCCCCAGTGTTTCGTGCCCTTGTTGGTAGAGTGTTACTTGTTTGTTAAGACCAGCTTCGTTCAGTATAGCTTGGGTAGTTTGGATAGCTTGTTCTTGGACATCGAAACCAAGGACTGTTCCGGTTTCACCTACTAGTTCAGCTAGAAATAAAGTATCATTTCCGTTTCCAACGGTGCCATCTATCACTAGGTCGCCTTCCGTGACCACCTCTTTTAATAAATCATGACTATAATGTAAGGCTGTTTTAAGCATGAGTATTCTCCTCTCGGACATTAAATTTTCCTTGGTAGCTATTTCTTCTAGCCAATTCATCATCAATCGCATTTAAGACTTCCCATTTTTTAAGGCTCCACATTGGGCCGATGATAGTATCTCGAGGAGCATCGCCTGTTAAACGGTGAATGACTATCTCAGGAGGAATCATTTCTAATTGATCACAAATGAGGTTAACATATGCTTCTTGTGTCATGAGTTTTAGGTCTCCTGAAACATAGTCGCGCATCATTTTTGTATTGGTCATGAGATGTAACAAGTGAAGTTTGATACCTTGAATGTCTGAATCTACAATAGTTCGACGAACATTGTCTAACATCATATCTGTTGTTTCACCAGGTAATCCGTTAATAAGATGAGTACACACGTTGATGTTATGTTTACGTAACTTAGCTACACCATCAAGGTAAGTTTGGTAATCGTGTGCACGATTAATTTTGTTGCTTGTTTCTTCATAAGTTGTTTGTAGACCTAATTCAACCCAGAGATAGAAGCGTTCGTTTAATTCAGCAAGGTAGTCGACAACATCATCGGGTAAACAGTCGGGTCTAGTTCCGATGGAGATACCAACAACACCTGGTTGACTAAGGACTTGTTCAAAACGCTCGCGAATGATGTCAACAGGTGCATGAGTATTGGTGAAGTTTTGGAAATAAACGAGATATTGTGTAACGCCAGGCCATTTTTTATGCATCCGTCCAATCTCTTGATGGAATTGCTCATCAAGGGGTGCTGTGGGTTCAAGGATCATGTCTCCTGAACCAGAGACACTACAAAATGTACAGCCGCCTCTGGCGACTGTTCCGTCACGATTAGGGCAATCAAAGCCACCGTCGATGGGGACTTTAAAAAGCTTTTCACCAAAAGTTTCTCTTAGCGCATAATTCCAAGTATGATAATTTTTAGTAGGATCATTTGAATACCGAAATATTTGTGTAGTCATGGGTAACACCTTTCTTATTTTTGTTTGCCTTTAAAGCGCCAAATAAAACGTTGTTTTTGGAATAATGGATAGGTTGCGAATAACCAGCTAAGACCTAGCAAGTAACCACCAATAATATCTGTAGGGTAGTGTACACCTAGATAAACACGGCTCATACCGATGAGTAGGATAAGACAGCCTAGGATAAACTGGCTAATGAAACGGTATGTTTTATTTTTTATGATGAATTGACTGATAATAATAAGTGTTCCGTAGAAGAGGATACTCGCCATAGAATGGCCGCTTGGGAAACTATAATGACCGGCGTAAACCAAGTGTTCAATACTTGGACGAGGTCGTTGGAATAGGAATTTAATTAAATAGTTACCCAAACTTGCAATCAAACCTACATTTACCAGAAGCCAAAGTGCTTCCGCTTTACGTTTAAATTTTAAGAGTAGTAAACAAGTGAGAAGTAGTAGAATCGCAAGACCTATACTACTTCCGAGCTGTGTCACTACCGTGAAGAAGATTGTGTTTGTTTCAGTTAGTGCGCCACGAATTGCTGTGGTAAGAGGCTGATCTATAAATGAAAGTGTACTTTCGTAAAATTTGACGGTATAGCCGAGTATCATAAAGAAAACGAGTGATACGCTTCCGGCTAAGTACCAGTTATTATGTTTTGAACTGTGCATAGTAAGTCGCTCCTTTTGGGTATAATAAAAAGACTCATTGGCAGACCAAGAGTCTTTTTATTATATCATATATTTGTGATTAACTAATCAGATGAGAGTATGATTTAAAAGTCATCATTAAGTTCATCATCGTAATCTTCATAGCCTTCAGCGGAAACATCAATATCACCAGAAGAGGTTTCAATTGAAAGTGTATGTTTTGCATTTTTTATTTTAAAGTGATCGGTATCTTTATTAAATAGAGTGATATCACCATTCTGAGATTTCGCTTTAATAGAGCTGTTTTTTGGTCTATTTCCAAATCTAGCAAATACGTCACCGTTAACAGTTGTTAAGCTTGTATCATCTTCTAAGTGATCGCCATCCCAATTCAGTGTCCCATTTTGAGAAGTAGCTGTAATAGGACCTGTTATTTCAGTTAATGAAATGTCCCCGTTTTCGGTAATCACTTCGAGGGAACCTTTCACTTCAGAAGCTAGAATCTCACCGTCATTATTTTTTAGATGTATGTTAGGTGATTTAGTATTACTAATATCAAGTGTTGTTGAGTCATTAGACGCTGTTATTTCTTTTTCAACCTTAAGGTCAAAGAGCGATATATAGGACGCATTGCCTGTTACGTTTAAGGTTGTTAATTTTGAGTTTGCAAGGGTAACATGTGCTCCTTCGTTTTTTAAGATAAGGTTGTCAGTTGTCATATCAAAAAGATTAACTTGCGAATTTTTTTGACCTTTGACTGTAATAGTTTTATAAGATTTGGGAATACTTAGGTAAACCGATTGATGATCTGTTTCCCAAAAATTAACACCAATAGGAGGTGATTTTTTTGTGCTTTTTGTAAAGTTCAGCTCCATTTTAGTAGTATCATCTGTTTCAGATTTTTTCCAGTCAAATTTTTGATTTTTATCGAGAGAATAGGTCGTTCCTTCAACATGAAATTTAGTATCGTCAGATTGGCTAATACGGTAATTCAAGTCGCCTGCGATAGTTAATTCCAAGTTGTCGGTTGTTTTTTTATTCTTAGGTTGATACTCTTCTTTAATATGAGCTGAAAGTTGTTTGTCTGCTTTTACATAGTAGAAAGTGCCACCAGCTACTCCGATTATTAGGAGCAAGATACCAAAAGAGGCAAGGCTGATCATTTTTTTTGTCATTAGTGTTCACCTCGTAGTAGTCGTAGATTCCAAGTGGTATAGTGTTTTAATAGTTGTGTGACTGCTTTAGTGATTGGGATAAGTAAAGCAAGTCCAATTACACCAATCCCTGATAAGGCAATGGAGGCAAAGATTTGAAACATTGCCATAGCCCCGCTGTTTAAAAAGAAGGCAACAATACCAATAAGAGGTGAAAGAGTTAAGATAAGCACAGTTAACCAAATACCAAATAATAGGGCTAATGCACCAAAAATCATCCATATCATGAATAAGCCGTTAAAAAGAAGAACGCCTGCGACTTGGCAGAATCGAATAAAGAAAGAGGCGGGTTTCTTTTGTTGTTCTGAGAAACTCTGATAGTAAGGATGGTCATCGTAAGCATCGCTGCTTGAAAATTCTTGCCAGTCACTGCTTTTTTCAGAAGAGTAATCTGTAGGCTTGATGCCATATTCTTTTAGGATTTCTTCAGCGATATGTTGGGGATGTCCAAGTTGTTTTGAGACGTAGACTTCTTCTAGACCTTCATCTAGTAATTGATTAAATTTATCATTATAGAGGTGTAGAAAGTAAGCTTGTTCTTTTTTAGGTAAAGGACGTAGCTTTATTTTTAACTCAGTTAAAAAGTGTTCCTTGTTCATAAGTAGAACCCTCATTTCTTTGAAATTGCTCTAAACGTGAAAAACGTTAAGTAACTAGTATAAATATAGCCTCTAAAGACTAGTAGTACAATAGGATAGGGCAAAAATCAGTCAAAAGTCCTAGAGGGACTAGGGCGTTAGTTTTGTTTTTAGGTTGCAGTTGATGGGGTTATTTGATACTATGAATAGTATACAAACGAAGAGGAGTAGTAAAGAGTCCTAGCTTACAGAGAGCATGTGGTGGTGTGAACATGCAGTGAACGCTTTTGAACTTACCTTGGGAACTGTTTAACTGATAAGGTTAGACCGGTGTCAGCCGTTATCATGATTATGAGGCATTTGTGAATGACTACAAATGTAAATTATGGGTGGTACCACGTTTAGATGACAATCAAACGTCCTATAAAAGCGACACGTTATTGTGGTGGCTTTTATAGGGCGTTTTTATTTTTATTACTATTAGGAGGGATAATGTATGGGATACCAACACAAAGAAATAGAAAAGAAATGGCAAGATTTTTGGGCTAACAATCACACATTTAAAACAACTGAAGATAAAGGGAAAGATAATTTTTATGCACTAGATATGTTTCCGTATCCATCAGGACAAGGACTTCACGTAGGTCATCCAGAGGGGTATACAGCAACTGATATTTTATCACGTATGAAACGTAGCCAAGGTTATAATGTGTTACATCCAATGGGCTGGGACGCGTTTGGTTTACCTGCTGAACAGTATGCACTAGATACGGGGAACGACCCTGCAGAATTCACACAACAAAATATTGAGGTGTTCCGTAAACAAATCAATTCACTTGGGTTTAGTTACGATTGGGATCGTGAAATTAATACAACAGATCCTAGTTACTATAAATGGACACAATGGATTTTTACAAAATTATTCGAAAAAGGGTTAGCATATGAAGCTGAAATTCCAGTTAACTGGTGTCCAGCTTTGGGAACTGTTTTAGCGAATGAAGAAGTTATCGATGGCAAATCAGAACGTGGAGATCATCCAGTATTACGCGTTCCGATGAAACAATGGATGTTAAAAATTACAGCTTATGCAGACCGTTTGATTGATGATTTAGAAGAAGTAGACTGGCCTGAAAATATTAAAGAGATGCAACGTAATTGGATTGGTCGTTCTGAAGGAGCTAAAGTAACCTTTAAAGTGGCAGATTCTGATAAAGAATTTGAAGTCTTTACAACTCGTCCTGATACATTATTTGGAGCAACTTATGCTGTATTAGCACCTGAATTAGATTTAGTAAAAGAAATTACAATTCCAGAGCAATTAGCAGAAGTTGAAGCATATAGTGAAGCAGCTGCTAAAAAATCTGAATTAATGCGTACAGAATTATCAAAAGAAAAAACAGGTGTTTTCACAGGAGCGTATGCGATTAACCCGGCTAATGGCGAAAAAATGCCTATCTGGATTGCAGATTATGTTTTAGGAACATATGGAACGGGCGCGATTATGGCAGTTCCTGCACATGATGAACGTGATTATGAGTTTGCGAAAACATTTGATTTAACAATCACACCGGTTGTTGAAGGTGGCGATATTGAAAAAGAAGCCTTTGTAGGTGATGGCAATCATATTAATTCTGATTTCTTAAATGGTTTAGGAAAAGAAGAAGCTATTACAGAGATGCTTAAGTGGTTAGAAGAAAAAGAAGTAGGACGTAAAGAAGTAAGTTACCGTCTACGTGATTGGCTATTCTCTCGTCAACGTTATTGGGGTGAACCAATCCCAGTGATTCACTGGGAAGATGGGACAATGACAACTGTTCCAGAAGAAGAATTACCGTTAATTTTACCTGTAACAAACGATATTAAACCAAGTGGTACGGGTGAATCACCACTTGCTAATATTGAAGAGTGGGTGAATATTGTAGATCCTGAAACTGGTATGAAAGGACGTCGTGAAACAAATACAATGCCACAATGGGCAGGAAGTTCATGGTATTACTTACGTTATATCGACCCTAACAATGATGACGTGTTAGCGGATCCTGAGAAATTGAATGACTGGTTACCAGTTGATATGTATATTGGTGGAGCAGAGCATGCTGTTCTTCACTTATTATATGCTCGTTTCTGGCATAAATTCTTATATGATTGTGGTGTTGTTCCAACTAAAGAGCCATTCCAACGTCTATATAACCAAGGAATGATTTTAGGAAGTAACAATGAGAAGATGTCTAAATCAAAAGGGAATGTTGTTAATCCGGATGATGTGGTTGAAAAATATGGAGCAGATACATTGCGTCTATACGAAATGTTTATGGGACCTCTTGATGCAGCTATTGCCTGGAGTGAAAATGGTCTTGAAGGTAGCCGTAAATTCTTAGACCGCGTGTGGCGTCTAATCGTAACAGAAGATAATAAAAAACGTGATGCGATTTCATCAGAAGCAAATGATGCACTAGCGAAGGTTTATCATCAAACAGTTAAAAAAGTAACTGAAGATTATGAAGGTCTACGTTTCAATACGGCGATTTCTCAATTAATGGTCTTCGTAAATGAAGCGAATAAACAAGAAGTATTACCTCAAGAGTATATCGAAGGATTTGTTCAATTGTTAGCTCCTATCGCGCCTCACATGAGTGAAGAACTATGGGCGATCTTAGGTCACGAAGGGAGCTTGACATATGTAGCTTGGCCAACATATGAAGAAAAATTCTTAGTGGAAGATGAGTTAGAGATTGTTGTTCAAATCAATGGTAAAGTTCGCGCGAAGTTAACAGTAGCACGCGATACTGAACGTGAAGAGTTAGAAAAATTAGCGATGGCAAATGAATTAGTTGTTGAGCAATTAGCAGATAAAACGGTTCGTAAAGTGATTGCTGTACCGAATAAATTAGTTAATATTGTGGCGAATTAAATCAATAGTGTAGAAAGAACCGTAACTTTTACGGTTCTTTTTTTTTCGGGTAGACTAAATGAAAATTTAATAATTAAATATGGGCTATACCTTAACTATTGTGTTTATTTTTGGTAGAATGATAGTAACAGTTTTTTAGAATGGTAAGAAAGTTGGACATAAAACATGGAAATTCAAAATGAGAATTTTGAACAAAAGGAATTAGACTCTAAACAGAAGATGGTCCGAGGATCACTTTGGATGACAATTGGTAGTGTTGTATCTCGTTTAATGGGGGCCATTTATATCATACCTTGGTATGCGTGGATGGGTGAGAATGCGAAAGTTGCGAATAATCTATTTACAAAGGGCTATAATATTTATGCGTTGTTCTTAATGATTGCAACGGCTGGTATTCCTGGTGCTATAGCCAAACAAATTTCTCACTATAACTCGTTAAATGAATACGGTTTGAGTAAGAAATTATTTAAAAAGTCGATGTACTTGATGCTAGGTCTAGGTGTAGCATTTGCGGGTATTATGTTCTTTGCAGCCCCGATATTAGCGGCTGGTGATAAAGAATTAATTCCGACAATGAGAGCGCTAAGTGTCGCGCTACTGATTTTCCCTTGTATGAGTGTTATACGTGGTTTCTTTCAAGGTTACCATGACATGATGCCATCAGCTGTTTCTCAAATTGTAGAACAGTTTGCACGTGTCTTTTACATGCTACTTGCAACGTTTATTATTATGAAGGTAAAAACGGGTGATTATGTTGCAGCGGTAACACAATCAACATTTGCAGCATTTATTGGAATGCTAGCAGCGCTAGCAACGTTAGCGTGGTTCTATCAGAAAGAATCAAAGAAAATGCGTGAACTAGAACAAAATAGTGATAATAAAATTACAATTTCAACAAATGATTTATTAAAAGAAATGATAGTTGAAGCGTTACCGTTTATCGTAATCGGTTCAGCTATTACGATTGTGAAAATATTTGATCAATATACATTTGAACGCGCGATGCATCATTTAACAAATTATACTCCGACACAAATCAAAGGGTTGTTTAGTACATTTAGTGCGAATCCAGACAAATTAACAATGATCACTATTTCAATTGCCACGTCTCTTGCTGTAACAAGTTTACCGCTAGTGACAGAAGCTTTTACGCTAAAAGACCGTCGGGGTGTCGCGAAACTAATTGCGGATAATTTTCAGCTGTTTTTCTTCGTTATGATTCCGGCAACAATGGGCATGATAGTGTTAGCTTATCCATTAAATACATTATTCTATGAGCCGGATCATTTGGGTTCATCAGTCTTAATTCAAGCGTGTTATGTAGGAATTATTTTAGGCTTTTATATGCTAGTGTCAACGACGCTTCAAGGCTTGTATGAAAATAAAAAAGCCATGCAATTTTTAGGAATAGGGTTACTTGTAAAAGTGATTTTACAATACCCATTCATTGCGAAGTTCCAAGTTTACGGGCCATTGTTATCAACGGCAGTTTGTTTCTTGGTAGCATCTTATTTAACAACAGCGCATATCAAAAAGATAACTCGATTTGATTTAAGTATTGTATTAAGAAGAACGATTTTAATTTTCATTTTAAGTGTAATCATGACTGTGGCAGCTTATCTAGCTCGTTTACTACTGTGTACATTCCTAAGTCCAGATAGTAAAATGCAATCATTTATTATTGTAATGGTTGTAGGTGGATTAGGTGTTGTAGTGTATGGTTATCTTGCTTTGAAATTACGCTTAGCTGATCAATTATTAGGTGATAAAGTAGCGGGCATTCGTCGTAAATTAAAAATTAAAGCTATTTAAAAATGAGAAGAACACTTTTAAAAGTGTTCTTTTTTACTACCATGAAAATAAGTGAGGGATTAGATGAGATTAGATAAATTAATTAGTCATTGTGGCTATGGCAGTCGTAAAGAAGTGAAAGAAATTTTAAAAAAAGAGAATGTAGAAGTTAATGGTAAAAGAGTTAAGGATGGCAAGTTTAGTGTCAATGAGTCATCGGATAATGTGACCTTAAATGGAGAAGTTCTGGAGTATCAAAAGTATTTATATTATATGCTACATAAACCTGAAGGCGTTATTTCAGCTACAGAAGATAATCGCCACAAAACAGTTCTTGATTTACTAACACGTGAAGATTACCGTGAGGATTTATTTCCAGTGGGACGATTGGATAAGGATACAACAGGTCTTTTGATTTTGACCAATGATGGAAAACTTAGCCATAATTTATTATCACCCAAAAAACATGTTTCAAAATGTTATCACGCCCTGATTGAAGGAGTTGTGACAGAGGAAGATGTAGTCAGGTTTAAAGAAGGGTTGATTATATCAGGAGATGAAGAATGCTTACCGGGTTATTTAACCATAGTGTCTGTTGATGAAGAAATGAAACAATCAAGAATTGAGGTTGTGATCTCTGAAGGGAAGTATCATCAAGTGAAGCGAATGTTTGAAGCGGTGGATAAAACTGTTTTGACACTCCATCGTCATTCTATGGGGGGACTTGTTTTAGACGATAGTTTAGCTAGAGGGAGCTACCGCAACGTCTCAATGGAAGAGCTAGAATTATTACAAAAACCAAAAGTTTAAAAAGATAAGAAGCTCCTTTTTATTTTTTTCGAAAAAAATGGTAGAATGAAGTATGTTTAAAATCAGATAGGAGTGGAATGGATGACAATTAATTGGCGTGAAGAAGTAGAAGCAAGAAAAGACGATTTATTTAAAGACTTATTTGATTTATTAAGTATCCCAAGTGTGAGGGAAGACGATAAAGCAACTGAAGATGCTCCCGTTGGACCTGGTCCTAAAGCAGCTCTATTGCGTTTCTTAGAGATTGGTGAACGTGATGGTTTTAAATCAAAAAATATTGAAAACATTGCTGGCCATTTAGAATTTGGTGAAGGTGATGAAACAATGGGAATTTTTGGTCATGTTGACGTCGTTCCTGTTGGGACTGGTTGGGATACAGATCCATTTACACCAGTTATTAAAGATGGAAAATTATTTGCTCGTGGTTCAAGTGATGATAAAGGTCCAAGTGTGGCAGCTTATTATGCTTTAAAAATGATTAAAGAATTAGGCTTACCTGTTTCTAAACGCGTTCGTTTCATTATTGGGACAGATGAAGAGAGCGGTTGGCAATGTATGGATCGTTATATGGAAGTTGAAGAGAAACCTGATTTTGGTTTTGCTCCAGATGCAGAATTCCCAATCATCAATGGTGAAAAAGGAAATGCTTCAATCAATTTAGAATTTAACGGAACGACTCCAGGTGCTTATCAATTAACAAACTTCAAATCTGGACTACGTGTTAACATGGTGCCGGAATCTGCAACAGCAGTGATTGAAGTATCTGATGAAGAAGCAGCAGCTAAAATGGAAGTAGATTTCATTGATTTTGCTGAGAAAAACCCAATTTCTGGTTCAGTAGAATTAGATGGTAAAACTGTGACAGTTATTGTAAAAGGAAAATCAGCTCATGGCGCTAGCCCTAAATCAGGAATTAATGGTGGAACGTATTTAGCAGCATTCTTAAACAACTTTGCTTTTGAAGGCGATGCTAAAGCGTTCTTAAATACAATTGCTACATCTATTCATGAAGATACAACAGGTGGAAAATTAGGAATTGCACATACAGATGACGTCATGGGTGAATTAACAGTTAATGCTGGTTTATTCTCATTTGTTGCTGGTGAAGAAGGCAACTACGTCACTCTTAATATTCGTTATCCTAAAGGGACAACTGCTGATGACATGAAGGTTAAATTAGAAGAGTTAGTTTCGCCAGCTGGTGGATTGGTAGTAGTATCTAAAGCTAGCCAGCCTCACTATGTACCAGAAGATGATGAACTAGTTAAAACATTATTAGCTGTTTATACTGAACATACTGGTCTTGAAGGAAAAGGTAAAGTGATTGGTGGCGGTACATTTGGTCGTATCTTAGAACGTGGTGTTGCGTTTGGCGCAATGTTCCCACACAGTGTCGATACAATGCACCAAGCTAATGAATTTATGGCAGTAGATGATATTATTAATGCGACTGTTATCTATGCAGATGCGATCTACCGTTTAATTAAATAAAATAAAAAAGCTTAGCCCTTCGGCTAAGCTTTTTTATTAATGGCTATCTTCAATAGACTTTTGTAAATCTTCAATTTCTACTACTTTATATTTTTTCTTTTCTAGATGGGCAATTACAGAATTAAGTGTATCTTCTGTAGTATCTGCAGGTAAAGTAAATAACATGCGTCTGATGAATTCATCTTGTCCGACATCTAATGTAATACAACTTGTAATAGAAGTTTGTTTTGAAATGATTTTAGAAACAGCTGCTAAATCCCCTTGTTGCCCCGTAGAAGCAACAGTTAGTACGTATCGTCCTTCAGTGACATTCCAAGATTGGGCCAAAACGTTTAATAATTTACTGTGAGTTAAAATACCATAAAAATGTTGTTGCTCATCAAGAACAGCGATATAAGGTAATTCTTTAATAGTAAAGAATATTTTGAAGAATGAAGAATTGATATGAATAAATTTCGTCGCGTTTTTGATAAGGTGAGTAACGGGCAGTGTCATATCACCACCGTTAGATTTATGACGGTAGATATGCATTTTGTAGATATTACCTCTGAATATTTTTCCTGTTGAATCGAGAACCGGTACACAACGGTAACCAGAATCTTCAAGAATAGTTAAAGCAGCTTCTAGCGAACATGTCTCGTCAACAGTTGTTAAGGTTTGTTTTGGAATGCAAACTTGTTTGATTAGCATTTTAGGAACCTCCTGATTATGAGTGATTTGTTAGTATTATCTTAACATATATTAATCAAAACCCCTAGATAAAAGTAGAATATATTTTTTGAATACTCATTTTCTTTGAATGGTCAATTGACAGTATAGAAAAATGGTGGTAATGTAAACTAGTAAAACTAAAGCAGGATGGGGGATACTGTACCGTGCCAACTAAAAAATCATCACTTGCTTGTTCGGTTTGTGGGTCTAGAAATTACTCTAAGTCTGTAAATGAAGGACAACGCACAGAACGTTTAGAAATCAAAAAATTTTGTAAATACTGCAAATCACATACATTGCATCGTGAAACAAAATAAGTAAAGAATAGGAGGATTACCTGATGAAATTTTTAAAGAGTGTTCGTGAAGAAATGAAAATCGTAACATGGCCTTCAAAAAAACAATTGAAGAAAGATGTATCTACGGTTATTCAAACAACATTATTATTTGCTCTGTTCTTCGGAGTTGTTGATTATGGTATTAACTTGATTATCAAATTATTTGTATAGTAATGAGAGTCATCCCTAAATGTAGATAGCCTACATTTAGGGATGACTTTTTTTAAATTTTCTCTTTTTTTTAAAAACTTCTTAAAATTATGGAAAATAAAAACAAATTTTATGATATCATGTATATAATATCAAGTTTTATTTGAAAGGATACTTTTAAATAATGTCTTATAAAACAAAAAAGATTAACTATATAAGCTTTTTTGTCATATAATGTTCAGTTAGGTCTCTTTATTTTGTTTTTTGTTAATAAGGTGATCTTATTTTCAAGCGTTCAATTTTAAAAATGAGATAAATTAATATAGGGAATATAATAGGTGGTATGTGATGATTGATAATTTGCTAGATAAAAGTGCTAAACGAAAATTAGATTTTGTCAGAATTTTGGAAATAGCAAGTGATTTTTCAGTTGCTAAAATCGAACTTCAAGAAATGATGGGAATTTCAGAATTTATTTGTAATCAAATTATTGAAGAATTGTTACTTGATTTTGAAGAATATAATTTAAGTGATTATTTTAATTTGATGATTTCTGGTTCAGATATTGTTCTTTTTGAATCTCATCAAGCCAATTCGGAATTATTATTAGAGATGTTGGTTAAAAATTCCTTGAAGTTTAACTTGTTGTTAGATATTTATATGAATGACGAGTTGAATATGAATGAATTTGCAGAAGATAATTTTATCAGTTTGTCAACGATGTATAAAATGGTTAAAGAACTTAAGCAATTTATGTCAGAATTTGATATTGAGATTACTAAGAAATTTGATTTGATAGGTCCAGAAGAAAATATTAGATATTTCTTCTATCATTTATTTAATAGGGTGGATCACAATGCAGATATTATGTACCCTAAAACAATACATTTGGGTGTAGGAGAAATAGTAGATCGTTTAGTTTTTGACACGGGTTTAAGTTGTAAAAAGGTATCAAGAAACAAATTGTTTCATTACATTGATATGTCTATTCATCGTCATAAATCAACGGATTATAGTGGCATTGGGTATAGAGCAATAGATATTTATTCGAGAGACTCTATCATTTGGCAAAGTGTTTATATGTCTTTAGAAAATATTGGGATTTTTTCAGAAGAGGCGCTTGAGCATGAAACAACAGTTATAATGGGGATACTGTTAACTGAACACATGCTAGATGTATCTGATTGTATTGATGTACCAAACGATTCAGTGCTTCATACTTATGTGGGGGACTTTATTAATGAATTTAAAAAAGGCTTCCAAAATGAGATTGTTTTGAAAAGGACAGAGGAAGAGTTTGTTAATGATTTGATTATCTCTGCATATGGGATATTGGCGTTCGCTCCTAACAATATGTGGATGCCCAATAATTTAGAGGTGACCTATTTTGAAGAAACATATAATGAGTATTTCCACTTTTGTAGAGAATATATTATGAATTGTGAGTTACCGAATATTGATGACTATCAACAACACTTGTTTTATAACTATTTGCTAGTACTTATAAAATATATCTCCCTTTCCAATATATCTAAGGCAGTTACAGTATGTGTTGATTTTGGATTAGGGCTGAACTATGTCGAATTTATCAAAGAGAATATGATGTTTTTGAATTCTATTAATATCGAATTTAATGATGATTATAGAGAAGTTGATTTAGTATTGACCGATTCACCAAGTACTTATGAGGATATTGATAATAAAATAGTTTGGTTAGCGCCACCACGTGCGACCGACTGGACAAATTTAGCGAATTATATTGTTAAAATTCGTAATGGAGAAATAAAAAGCCCTATGTCATAGGGCTTTTTTTTAAAATAACTAGTAAATGCCTAACAAGAGTGATATACTAATTGACAGAGAGAACTTCGGAAAAGACTGAGGTTTTTTTATTTTACACAAGAAAGTAGGATGCTAGAAATGGAAACATTTGAAAGACAATGGTATGTATTGCATACATATTCTGGCTATGAAAATAAGGTTAAAGCTAATATTGAATCACGTGCACAAAGCATGGGGATGGATGATTTTATTTTTCGTGTAGTTGTTCCAGAAGAAGAAGAACGCGAAGTGAAAAATGGTAAAGAAAAAATTAATATCAATAAAACATTCCCAGGATATGTTTTAGTTGAAATGGTCATGACAGATGATTCTTGGTATGTTGTTCGTAATACACCAGGCGTTACAGGATTTGTTGGTTCTCATGGTGCAGGTAGTAAACCAGCTCCACTATTAAAAGAAGAAATCGAGCACATCTTACGTAAACTTGGACTAAGCGCGCGCCATAAAGAATTAGATGTTGAGATTGGTGAAGTTGTTAAGATTATCGATGGTGCTTTCTCTGGGTTGACAGGGGAAATTTTCGAAATCGATTTAGAACGTCAAAAACTTAAAGTAACAGTCGATATGTTTGGTCGTGAAACGTCAACAGAGTTAGATTTCGAGCAAATCGATAAATTATAATTTTATGAAGAAAGTCGGTACTCCTATTGTGAAGTATTGGCTTTTTTCGTACATGAAATCCTGAAGTAGAGGGAGAATGAGAAAAATGAAATGGTATAAAGAAGTTTTTTTGAAATGTTCAGATTTTTTTTCAACTCATTTGATTAGAAATAAGCTAAGTTATCAAGAGGAATTAGAGTGTAGGTCTAAAGAAAAAAATCGTATTGTGCCGACCATTATGATGCATGGTACAAATGGAACAAGGCGTTCTTTAGGGAGTATGATCAAGCGTTTGACAAAAGCTAAGAAGGCTAAAAAAGTTATGGATATTGAGGTGTCTAAAACTGGGGATATTACAATAGATGGTGAGTTAGATTATTATAATAATGGTCCGGCTCCATTAATTCAGATTATCTTTAAAGAAAGTAATCCTACAGAATGGCAACAAGGAATGTGGTTGAATGATGTTCTCACTAAATTACAGGTAGAGTACGGTGTTGTTGAGGTGGATTTTGTGGGACATTCTATGGGTGGGATTACAGGTCTGAGATATATTGTGGATCATGCTCATGATTTTAGCGCTATTCAAATTAGAAAGTTAGTTTGTATAGGAAGCCCTTTTAATAGCGAAGTGGTACATGAGTCGGGGATCACTAAGTATGATTGTGATGAGAACGGACCTAATCATTTTCATGAGACGTACCGTTATTTGAAAAGTTATAGTGAACGGTTACCGAATAGCTTACGTATTTTAAATATCTATGGAGATTTGAAGAATGGAAGTAAAAGTGACGGTGTAGTCTCTACTTCGAGTGCGAGAGCTTTAAAACATATAATAGAAGGAAAAGTAAATTATTATATCGAGCGTGAGGTTAGAGGTTGGCGTGCACAACATAGTTTACTTCATGAAAATAGGCAAGTAGATGATTTAGTAGCTTATTTTCTGTGGCGTAAATAAAAAAGAACTCCTAAGAGTTCTTTTTTATTTGAATAATTCTTTTGCAATGCGACGGCCAGTTGGTGTATCAGCAAGGCCCCCTTCAGCAGTTTCTTTAAAAATAGTTGGCATTTGTTCGCCGACTTTGCCCATGGCAATAACGACTTCATCTGGTGGGATGACACTTGTGATACCAGCTAAAGCCATATCAGCTGATACATAAGCTTGCGAAGCACCCAAAGCATTACGTTTAACACAAGGTACTTCAACAAGGCCAGCAACAGGGTCACAGATAAGCCCCATCATATTTTTAAGTGTAATCGCGATAGCTTGTGCTGATTGTTCAGGTGTACCACCTGATACAGCAACTAGAGCGGCGCTTGCCATAGCGCTAGCTGAGCCAATCTCAGCTTGACATCCGCCAGCAGCTCCACTAATAGAAGCGTTATTAGCAATAACTAGTCCAAATGCACCAGCAGTAAATAAGAAATCAGTTTGTTGCTCGTCTGTTAAGTTTAAATCTTCAATAGCCGCACCTAACACACCAGCAGCAACGCCAGCACTTCCTGCGGTCGGGTTGGCACAAATTAATCCCATCTCAGCGTTTACTTCGTTAACGGCGATGGCATTGCGAACCGCTTTAAGAATAGAATCGCCACTTAAAAATTTACCTTTTTCAAGATAAGCATTCATTTTGGGGGCGTCGCCACCAGTTAAGCCTGTAACAGAAGTAACACCTGCTGTCCCTCTGTTAATAGAAGCTAGCATAACGTCACGATTTTTTTGCATATGTTTGATAATATCTTCGCGAGAGGCTTTTGATACTTGCATTTCAAGTTGGATCATTGCTTCAGCGACACTGCCCCATTTATTAGCTAGGGCGACCAGTTCCTCTATAGTTTCGAACATGATTTAATCCTCCGTAGTATGTAATTAGTTAAAGAATGAGATGTTTTGAATTTCAGATAATTTCTCCAGTTCAGGGATGCAACTGTCGGCAGTAGGGGAATCTACTTCGATAACCATCATAGCGTTACCGCCTTTGTTTTCACGAGTGACATTCATGATGGCGATGTTGATATTTTGTTCTTGGAAAATACGGGTCACGTTTGCAACGGCTCCAGTAATGTCTTTATGTACAATGATAAAGGTTGGGACGCCGGCATTTAAAGCAATTTTAAAACCGTTTATTTCAGTAATTTGAATATTACCACCGCCAATTGAAATACCTGTTACGCTTAATTTACGGTCGCCTTTTATCAGGCGCATTGTCACTTGGTTAGGATGATCCGCTTGTTCTTTTTTCGGAACGAAAGCGACCTCAACTCCAGCTTCATGTGCTAATTTAAGTGATGAAGACAAGCGTGGATCATCGGGCTCCATTCCTAATAAGCCACCAACTAGAGCGATATCTGTTCCGTGGCCGCGGTAAGTTTTGGCGAATGATTCATAGAGTAAAATGTCCACTTGTTCAGGGAGTTCTCCAAAAATTTTACGAATAATTTTTCCGATACGAGCAGCACCTGCTGTATGAGAACTACTTGGCCCAATCATTACGGGGCCGATAATATCAAAAACACTTCTAAATTGTCCTGTAGACATGCTAATTCTCCTTTGGTCTGTTAGATTTACTTGATAGTGTCATGATAACATATCCAATGGTATAAAAAAATTAGGGAGTACTATTAGAATGGTAAGAGTTTTAATAGAAATGAAAAGAAAAGGGCTTGCTATATAAAGCCGTATCCACTATAATTATACAAGTGCGTGGAAACACGTATTCTTTTGGCAACAAAAGAAGGTGGGAGGAGAAATCTTAATCTCCATATAACCACATCACGGACTTAAGGAGGTATGTCTCGTGGCAAAAAAAGTAGAAAAAATCGTTAAATTGCAAATTCCTGCAGGTAAAGCAACACCAGCACCGCCAGTAGGTCCTGCGTTAGGTCAAGCGGGTATCAACATCATGGGATTCACTAAAGAATTCAATGCACGTACTGCTGATCAAGCTGGATTAATCATTCCAGTAGTAATCTCTGTATATGAAGATCGTTCATTTACATTTATTACAAAAACACCACCAGCTGCTGTATTACTTAAAAAAGCTGCTAAAGTGGACAAAGGTTCAGGCGAGCCAAACAAAACTAAAGTTGCATCAGTAACAAGCGACCAAGTTAAAGAAATCGCTACTCTTAAAATGGAGGACCTAAACGCATCTGGTATCGAATCAGCAATGCGCATGGTTGAAGGTACTGCAAGAAGCATGGGGATTACAGTAGATAACTAATCTTTGTGTAAAGCCACAGCCTGGCAAACAATTAAAGAATGTACTGTAACCACCGGAAGTAGCTTCTCAGTCGGTTTATATTGAAAGATATAAATTCCGTGGGAGGTTCTACCGTTATAACCACAATCAAGGAGGAAACATAATGGCTAAAAAAAGCAAAAAAATGCAAGATGCATTAAAAAAAGTTGATTCAAATAAAGCTTATGAAATTACAGAAGCTATCGCATTAGCGAAAGAAACAAACATCGCAAAATTCGACGCAACAGTTGAAGTTGCTTACCGTTTAAACGTTGACCCTAAAAAAGCGGACCAACAAATCCGTGGAGCGGTTGTATTACCAAACGGAACTGGTAAAACTCAAAAAGTTTTAGTGTTCGCTAAAGGTGAAAAAGCTAAAGAAGCTGAAGCAGCAGGCGCTGACTACGTTGGTGATTCTGATATGGCAGCTAAAATCCAACAAGGATGGTTTGACTTCGATGTTATCGTTGCTACTCCAGACATGATGGGTGAAGTTGGTAAATTAGGACGCGTTTTAGGACCTAAAGGTTTAATGCCTAACCCTAAAACTGGTACTGTTACAATGGACGTTACTAAAGCTATCGAAGAAGTTAAAGCTGGTAAAGTAACTTACCGTGTTGACAAAGCTGGAAACATCCACGTGCCAATCGGTAAAGTATCATTTGACGATGCTAAATTAGTAGAAAACTTCAACACTATTCATGATGTAATGGTTAAAGCTAAACCAGCTGCAACTAAAGGTACATACATGAAGAACTTAGTAGTAACAACTACATTTGGCCCTGGGGTTAAAATCGATACTACTTCTATCTAATTTATAATATAAAGTTAGAAAAATTTCTTGACCTAATCACTTTGCCTATGGTAAAGTGATTAAGTTAAGTCTAATAAGACGTACCGAAGACAGTAGGTGGCATTTGCCTTAATTCCCTACCGAGGACAATATCTGGCAGTAATGTCAATAGTCCCTCTATGTCAACGGTGGCATGGAGTTTTTTTATTGCCTTGGCAGTATGAGACCCCACCATCAAAAACTCAGGAGGTGAAATTAAAATGAGCGAAGCAATTATTGCTAAAAAAGCACAACTTGTTGAAGAGGTTACAACTAAATTCAAAGAAGCAGCTTCTGTAGTCGTAGTAGATTACCGTGGTTTAACTGTTGATGAAGTGACTAACTTACGTAAACAATTACGTGATGCTAATGTTGAAATGAAAGTAATCAAAAATTCTATCCTTTCTCGTGCTGCTGTTGCAGCAGGTTTAGAAGGTATGGAAGAAGTATTTACTGGACCTACAGCAATCGCCTTCAGTAATGAAGACGTAGTATCACCAGCTAAAATTATGTACGATTTCGCTAAAGATGCGGAAGCATTAGAAATCAAAGGTGGCGTAATCGAAGGTAAAGTATCTTCAGTAGAAGATATCAATGCTTTAGCACAATTACCAAACCGCGAAGGTATGCTATCAATGTTACTTTCAGTACTACAAGCTCCTGTCCGCAACGTGGCGTACGCTATCAATGCAGTGGCAGATTCAAAAGAAGAAGAAGTGGCTTAATAGCGGCTTAATCTTTACAAACTAAAAAAAACAACATAATAATGGAGGAATTTAAAAATGGCATTAAACATTGAACAAATCGTTGCTGATTTGAAAGAATCAAGCATTTTAGAATTAAACGACTTAGTAAAAGCAATCGAAGAAGAATTTGGCGTATCTGCTGCTGCTCCTGTAGCTGCTGCTGCTGCTGGTGGCGCTGCTGCTGAAGAGCAAACAGAATTCACTGTAGAATTAACTGCAGCTGGAGACCAAAAAGTTAAAGTTATCAAAGCTGTTCGCGAAGCTACTGGTTTAGGCTTAAAAGAAGCTAAAGCTGTTGTAGATGGCGCTCCTGCTCCACTTAAAGAAGGCGTTTCTAAAGCTGAAGCTGAAGCTTTACAAGCTTCATTAGAAGAAGTTGGCGCTTCAATCACAGTTAAATAATTTAAATTTAATTGTTCAAAACTCTATCCCTTTTGGGGTAGAGTTTTTTTTTGTATTAAAATATCACAGTATTTTTAAACATATCAATCTAGACTCTACGCAAAACATGTTACAATAGAGAGGAATAATAGAAGGGTCAAATGAAGCTTCTATAGTAAAAAGTAGAGAGGGTATGACATGAACAAGACAAGTTATCCAGACGATAGTTTAGTACTACACACTGATCTTTATCAAATTAATATGATGAAAACCTATTGGGAATTAGGTAGAGCAGAGCGTCATGCAGTGTTTGAATGTTATTTCAGAAATATGCCGTTTAAAAATGGCTATGGTGTATTTGCAGGTCTTGAAAGGTTAGTTGATTATTTTGAGAATTTAAGATTCAGTGAATCTGATATTGCTTATTTACGTGATGTGGAAGATTATCCGGAAGAGTTTTTGACGTATTTAAAAGAATTTAAATTTGAATGTACAGTCCGCTCGGCAGTTGAAGGGGAATTGGTATATAATAATGAACCTATTTTACAAGTTGAAGGTCCGCTTGCTCAATGTCAATTAGTTGAAACAGCTATTTTAAATGTGATTAATTACCAAACGTTAATTGCAACTAAAGCGGCTCGCATAAAATCAGTTGTAGGTGATGAAAAGTTAATGGAATTTGGTTCTCGACGAGCGCAAGAAATGGATGCAGCAATTTGGGGAACGCGTGCGGCGTACATCGGTGGTTGCGATGCGACAAGTAATGTTCGCGCGGGTAAGATTTTTGGCATACCAACTAGTGGGACTCATGCTCATTCACTTGTTCAGTCTTATCGAGATGACTATGAAGCCTTTAAAGCTTACGCAACAACACACAAAGACTGTGTATTCTTAGTAGATACATATGACACGTTAAAATCAGGTGTACCAAATGCGATTAAAGTTGCAAAGGAAATGGGAGATAAAATTAACTTCCTAGGAGTTCGTATTGATAGTGGTGATATGGCTTATATTTCTAAAAAAGTTCGTAAACAATTAGATGAAGCTGGCTTTACTGAAGCGAAAGTTTACGCTTCAAATGATTTAGATGAAGCGACTATTCTGAATTTAAAAATGCAGCACGCAAAAATTGATGTATGGGGCGTTGGAACGAAGTTAATCACAGCTTTTGATCAACCAGCATTAGGTGCTGTATATAAATTAGTTTCGATTGAAAATGATAAAGGGAATATGGTTGATACGATTAAATTATCAAATAATGCTGAAAAAGTATCAACACCAGGTAAAAAGCAAGTGTGGCGTGTGACACATAAAGAAACTAAAAAATCAGAGGGGGACTATATTGCGTTGTGGCATGAAGATCCTAATGAATTAGAGGAGCTTTACATGTTCCATCCTGTTCATACTTATATCAACAAGACTGTTACCAATTTTGAAGCGCGTCCTATTTTACAACCTATTTTTGAAGATGGAAATCTGGTGTATGATTTACCGACTTTATCAGAAATTAAGGCGTTATCTATGGCTAATTATGCAGGGTTGTGGGATGAGTACAAGCGTGACTTAAATCCACAAATTTATCCAGTTGACTTATCTCAAGAGGCTTATGATAATAAAATGCGGATTATTGAATCAGTAAGAAGCGACATTAAAGCGTTATAATAAGTCGGACCAAATAAGAGCAAATCCTATCGTATGAGATGGCTTGCTCTTATTTTTAATTGAAAGGTGAGTGTGAAAAATGAGAGAAAAACAACGAGAAATTATAGAAGCTTTACAATCAGAGGCACGTATTGAACCTAAAGAACAACTAAGAAAAAGAATTGATTTTATGAAAGACTATTTGAAACGTTATACATTTTTAAAATCATTAGTATTAGGGATTAGTGGTGGTCAAGATTCTACTTTAGCGGGTCGATTGGCTCAATTGGCGATTGAAGAATTACGTGAAGAGACAAAAGATGAGAGCTATCAATTTGTCGCAATCCGTTTACCTTATGGAAAGCAAGCAGATGAATCAGATGCCCAAAAAGCATTAGAATTTATTCAAGCAGATAGAGAATTAGTTGTGAATATAAAAGAGGCAGTTGATGCAAGTAGCCTATCTCTTTCAGAAGCGGGGTTAAACATCAGTGATTTTAATAAAGGAAATATTAAAGCGAGACAACGTATGATTGTACAATATGCGGTAGCTGGTGATTGTAATGGTGCGGTTATTGGAACTGACCACGCAGCGGAAAGTGTGACAGGTTTCTTTACTAAATTTGGTGACGGTGGTGCAGATATTTTACCACTTGCAGGTTTAACTAAGGGACAAGGAAAAGCGTTATTAAAAGAGCTTGGAGCGACTGAAGAGTTGTATTTAAAAGTACCGACAGCTGATTTAGAAGAAGATAAACCGATGTTAGCGGATGAAGTGGCGCTAGGCGTAACCTATAAAGAAATTGATGCTTACCTTCAAGGTGAAGTAGTAACAGAAGAGGCTGCAATTAAGATTGAGAATTGGTATACTAAAACAGCTCATAAGCGTCACTTGCCGATTACAATGTATGATGAATTTTGGAAGGCGAACTAGTGCTGAAAAAGTTAGGTCGTGTGTTTTTAGTTTTAGTTGTTGTCTTCTTAAGCCATGTGTACTTACAATTGGCCCAAAATCATTTTTCTTGGCATTTGGCAAGTAAATTTATAGTGTCTTGGCACACGGAAAAATTTATTCTTGGTACGCTTGTTCTACTGAGCGTATGGGGAGTATGTTACGGTATTGTGGCCAATTTATCAGTTAGTTTGTTACTATATAGTTTAGGGATAACAGTACTAGGGATTGCGAATTATCAAAAAATTAAGTACCGAATGGAACCTCTTTATCCAGATGATTTGAAAATGATAACGGAATGGTCTGTTTTAAAAGATATGGTAGGTCCAGTGCTTGTTATTGGGTTAGTTATCATAATAGTGGTGTTGATAGGAATAAGTATCTACTGGGCACTGAGAAGTATTAAGTTGCCTAAAAACAGACAGATTTACAGAGGGATTTTTTTAGTGATTGGGCTTGTGGGTGTAGGGTACAGCAGTCAGTTTAATTCTCCCAATAACTTGCTTAGAAAAGGTTATAATCATACAGCGTTGTGGGTCCCGTATAGTCAAGAGATGAATTACTACAATACGGGATTTGTAGGAGGATTTTTATATAATTTAAAAGTAGAACCTATGACGAAACCGAAAGGCTATTCTAAAGATAGGATTGCTGAAATAGTTAAAACTTATCAGACAAATAAACATAAGAATAATGCGACTGACCAACCTAATATTGTATTTATTATGTCAGAAAGTTTTTCGGATCCAGGTCATTTAACCGGCCCAAAATTTTCAAGAGATACCCTACAACCTTATCATGAGTTGGCACATCAGACTTATAGTGGGCAAATGTTGTCACAAAACTATGGTGGTGGAACGGCAAATATTGAATTTGAAGCTCTAACAGGGATTTCGTTAGAACCATTAAATTCCCAAATGACAACGCCTTATACGATGTTAGTACCTAAGCTAGAGGAACTGCCCTCTATTGTGAGTGTATTAAAAAATGAAGGATATGAAGCAACAGCGATACATCCTTATAATACATCAATGTATAAGCGAAAAGATGTGTATAATGTTTTAGGGTTTGATCAATTTATTTCAGAAAAAGAAATGACCTATCAAGATAAGATAGAAAATAACTCTTATATATCAGATGAATCAGCTTTTTCAGAGGTAATCAAGAAATTGAATGAAAGTCAGAAAGGACAGTTTATTCATCTGGTAACTATGCAGACGCATATGCCATATTCTGAGAAATATCAGGTGTCTAATCAACAGGTTTCAGGTGTAGAAAATCCTATTAGTTTTAAAACTTATTTAGAAGATATTGGTTATACGAGCCAAGCTCTGGCCAAGTTTGTTAAAGAGTTAAAGGTATTAGATAGAAGAACGCTTGTGGTGTTTTGGGGAGATCATTTACCTGGTATTTACGGTGAGCAAACCAAGAAAAATAATGGCGAAACAGCCCTTCATTTGACGGAGTTTATGATGATTGATTCAGAGGATACATTCAAACCTGTAGATAGCGGAAAAGGCAGCATACTTAGTCCGATTTATTTTGGCCCTAAATTATTCGGGAAGATAGGGAAGGCCTTACCTGGATACTATGAATTATTAATTAAGTTGGAGCAAGGGTTACCGGCTTTTGAGAAAAATAGGTATTACAGTAATGGAAAATGGTCAAAAGAAAGAACGCTATCAGAAGAAACTCAAAAAGTATATGAGGATTATGAGTTAATCAGTTATGATTTAGTATCAGGTCATCGTTATAGTGTTGAAATGAATTTTTATAAGGAGTAAGTAAATGGGATTTAAAAAGAAAGACAATCAAAATTACTACACCCCAATCAGACGTGCTATTTTAAATCATGGGTTGATAGAACCTGGTGATAAAGTAGCAATCGGAATGAGCGGTGGAAAAGATAGTACATCGTTGCTTTATTTTTTAGATAGAGTTAAACGAGACAGACGGTTAGGATTTGACTTTGATATCGTGCCAATCAGTTTAGATATGGCGTTTGGGATGGATATCAAACCAATGAAAGAGTTTGTAGCTTCCTTGGGTTACCAATTGGAAGTTGTCCCTACAAATATTTCAACCGTCGTTTTTGATATAAAGAAAGAGCGATCGCCATGCTCGCTTTGTGCTAAATTACGTCGTGGTATTTTAAATAAACGGGCAAAAGAGTTAGGGTGTAATAAGCTTGCTCTAGGGCATCATTTAGATGACGCTATAGAAACATTCTTTATGAATTTTTTATTTCACGGTAAAATGGCCAGCTTCGACCCGATTACGTATCTTAGTAATGTTGATTTAACTGTTATTCGTCCTTTGATTTATTTAGAGGAAAAAGCTATTATAAAGTTGGTTAATCGTGAGGAGTTACCCATTATATTTAACCCTTGTCCCGTTGATAAGAAAACAAAGCGTGAAGAAGTTAAAGGTGTCATTAGTACGCTATCTGAATCTTATCCAGATATTCGGCAAAAATTTATTCAAGGTATGGAACAAGGGAGCATGGATAATTTTTGGGTGAAAAGCTTTAAGATGGAGGATAAAAATTAAACGAAGTGTTATCTTATAAATTGCATATTTAGTGAATATTGTATATAATTAACATGAACTTGCTCATAGGGGAGTAACTGGCGGCGTGAGCCGTGACAACATCACCAACACTGAAAACTATATTTTCTGGTGTTGTCTTAATTAGTGAGACCTATGTATGCTTATTTAAGCATACATAGGTCTCTTTTTCTATCTTATTGAGTAAAGTGAAGAAGTGAAAAAGTAGGGGGGAAAGCAAATGTCAGAAGAAAAAAAGAAACAGCTACAAGAAGCCTTTTATACTCAAACGAGTTCTGAGGTTTTAGAAAAAATGGAGACAACTGAAAAAGGTTTATCTGGTAAAGATGCAGAGGAACGTTTGGCTTCATATGGTCGAAATGAGTTAGATGAGGGAAGTAAAAAATCTCTATTTAGTAAATTTATTGATCAATTTAAAGACTTTATGATTATGGTCTTGCTGGCAGCGGCGTTAGTATCATTCTTTACGGGTGATAAAGTGGAAGCGATTATGATTATTGTGGTGGTTGTCATCATGGCAATATTCGGAGTGGTTCAAGAGGCGAAAGCAGAGCAAGCTATTGATGCACTTAAAAGTATGTCAACGCCGAATGCTAATGCAATCAGAGATGGGCATGTCCAAACGGTAAAAAGTACAGAATTAGTACCGGGTGATGTTGTAACGCTAGAAGCTGGAGATGTTATTCCAGCTGATATTCGTTTGATTGAAGCGAACTCTCTTAAGATTGAAGAGGCCGCTCTTACAGGTGAGTCTGTTCCAGTTGAGAAAGAAGTTGTCGTTTTAGAAGGAACAGATATTGGTATTGGTGACCGAATCAATATGGCGTACATGAATAGTAATGTGACATATGGTCGTGGGTTAGGTGTTGTAGTTGGAACAGGTATGTCAACTGAGGTTGGTAAGATTGCTAGCATGTTAGCACAATCTGATGAGACAGATACACCACTTAAACAGAACTTAAATTCATTAGGTAAAACGTTGACGATTGCTATTTTAGGTATCTGTGTGATTATGTTTGGTGTTGGGATGATGAAAGGCGATCACACTTGGGTAGAGATGCTATTAACGTCTGTATCTCTAGCGGTAGCAGCCATTCCAGAAGGACTACCAGCGATTGTAACAATTATTTTAGCTTTAGGGACACAAAAAATGGCGAAGCGTAATGCTCTAGTTAGAAAATTACCAGCTGTTGAAACATTAGGTAGTACAGACATTATTTGTTCAGATAAAACAGGAACGTTAACGCTGAACCAAATGACAGTTGAAAAAATATTTACAAATAATCAATTGGTTGACGCAGCTGATACGACAATGTCAGATAGTAAAACGTTAAAAATCATGAACTACTGTAATGATACAAAATTCTCATCTGAAGGTAATCTGATTGGAGACCCGACAGAAACAGCATTGGTTCAATTTGGTTTGGATAAAGGCTTCGATGTTCGTGAGAAGTTAGAAGACGAGCCTCGTGTTGAAGAGTTACCGTTTGATTCTGTTCGTAAGTTAATGACAACCGTTCATAAAATAGATAATGGTCGCTTTATGATTACCACTAAAGGAGCGCCAGATGAGTTGTTAAAACGTTGTGAAAATTATGACTTAGATGGTAATGTGTTGAGCTTGGATGATACTCAGCGTCAATTGATTTTAGAAACTAATACAGCTCTAGGTCAACAAGCTCTTCGCGTACTAGCAATGGCTTACCGTATTGTTGATACAATGCCAGCGATTGTTTCTACTGATGAGTTAGAACAAGGCTTAACATTCTCAGGGCTTGTTGGGATGATCGATCCAGAGCGTAAAGAAGCAGCAGAAGCAGTAAAAGTTGCTAAAGAAGCAGGTATCAGACCGATTATGATTACAGGTGATCACCGTGATACAGCAGAAGCAATTGCAGTTCGCCTTGGTATCTTACAGGAGGGACAACATGAAGCCGTTATTACAGGTAGTGATTTAAACGAATTATCTGAAGAAGAATTTGCCAGAGTGGTAGGGCAATATTCAGTTTACGCACGTGTCTCTCCAGAGCATAAAGTACGTATTGTTAAAGCTTGGCAAAATGAAGGTAAAGTGGTTGCAATGACCGGTGATGGTGTTAACGATGCTCCCGCGCTTAAAACAGCAGATATCGGAATTGGGATGGGTATTACAGGGACAGAAGTTTCCAAAGGGGCTAGTGATATGGTTCTTGCGGATGACAACTTCTCTACAATCATTGTAGCTGTAGAGGAAGGACGTAAAGTCTTCTCTAATATTCAAAAAACAGTTCAATATTTACTTGCTGCCAATTTAGGTGAGGTTTTAACATTATTTATTGCAACACTAGTAGGATGGGATACCTTGCTACCTGTTCACCTATTATGGATAAACGTAGTAACAGATACATTCCCAGCGATTGCTTTAGGGCTAGAACCGGCTGAAAAAGATGTTATGGCACATTCACCTCGTGGTCGTGATTCAAACTTCTTCTCAGGTGGCGTGATGAGTAGTATTATTTATCAAGGGATTTTAGAAGCTGCGATTACGTTAGGTGTTTACTTCTTTGCAATCTCTTACCCTGTTCATACAGGTGATTATAATGCGATTCATGCTGATGCTTTAACGATGTCATACGCGACACTTGGTTTAATTCAATTATTCCATGCGTTCAATGTGAAGTCAGTACATCAATCATTGTTCAAAGTAGGCGCATTCCGCAATAAATTCTTTAACTATGCGGCGCTATTATCGTTTGTGTTATTAGCAAGTACGATTGTTATTCCAGGATTCAATGACCTATTTAGTGTGAGTCATTTAGATGGCTACCAATGGGCAGTAGTCTTTGGGTCATCATTTGCAATTATCCCAATCGTGGAAATTGTAAAATTTGTTCAAAGAAAACAAGGTAAAATGTAACAGAAATAGAAGGGGGGAGCTATGTTATTAGCTAGACCCCTTTTTTTATTGGTTGAAACAGTGTAAAATAGGAATAGATTTTAAAAAGAGGGAAAAGAAAGAGGATTATACTATGAAACCAAATTTAGGATTTTACGTACAAAAGATAAATGATATCGTAACAGAAACGGAAGCTATTGGGGATAAATTAAACCCATTTTTCGTTGACGTGAGAACATCATTAGATAACAATGAAGACTTATCATCAGAAAAATTAACAGAAGTTCATACTAATTTTTCTTCAGGTGCTGCGCGTTATGAAGAGATGCTTGCGACTATCGTTGCATTAAAAGCACCGGTTAAAGTAATCGGTATTCATAAAAAATTAGAAAAAGCATATACATCTTATGTAGCCGCTTGTAAAGATATGGTAGACTCTATTGACGCACCAGCTGGAAAAGTTGATCGTGAAAAATTCGATGCTTCTGAAAAAGAGCAAGATGAAACAACAGATGTTATTGCTTTTTGTATTCAACGTATGACAAGTTTATTATTAAAATAATAAACGTTTTTAAAATGTTCATCATTTATGATGGACTTTTTTTTGTAGATAAGATAACGGAAGTGAGTTATTACTATGAGATTAGACAAATTTTTAGAAGAACAAAAGCAAGGGTCGAGAAAACAAGTGAAGAGATTATTGTTATCTAAGCAAGTAACGGTCGACGGCGAAATCGTAATGACGATTAATTATAACGTGGATCCTTTCATCCAGGAAGTTAGAGTAAAAGGCACTCATTTGCAAGGGAAAGCACATCGATATATTATGCTTAATAAGCCACAAGGGGTAGTCACAGCAGTAAAAGATGATAAACATCAAACAGTAATTGATTTGATAGGTGAAGGACCTGAGGTTGAAGGATTATTTCCTGTAGGTAGGTTGGACCGAGATACAGAGGGACTTGTCTTTCTTACCGATAATGGTCAGCTTGCTTATCAGCTAGCAATGGCTGATAAAAAGGTTGTGAAGCGTTACGAAGTCCGTGTGAACGGCGAAGTGACGCCTGAAGATGTTGCTTATTTTAAGCAAGGGGTTGCCTTTTTGGATGGGCCTGTTTGTCGTCCTGCGGAGTTGCGTATTATTGAAAGCTCAAAAAATGATAGTCATTGCTATTTGGATATTGATGAGGGTAAATTTCATCAAGTGAAGAAAATGTTTTTATCAGTAGGGAAAAAAGTCACTTATTTAAAACGCTTGAGTATAGGACCTATTATTTTAGATGAAACATTAGAATTAGGCGGCTGTCGGTTATTTTCTGAAGAAGAACGAGAGAAATTGAATGTGTTTTTTAATTCAAAGTAAAAATATAATCATAAACGTTATTTTTTGATTGAATCTGAAGGCAATATAGATTAGTATAGATAAAGATAATAGTATGCGGAAAGAGGGTTTTATCAAAAATGGATACGTCGACAAAGCCAATCGTTATTGGTGTAACGGGTGGATCAGGTAGTGGCAAAACAAGTGTAAGTAAGGCTATTTTAAATGAGTTTAAAGACCACTCTATTTTATTATTTGAGCAAGACTCTTATTATAAAAATCAAAGTCATTTAGCATTCGAAGAACGTTTAAAAACAAATTATGATCATCCCTTTGCGTTTGATACAGATTTGTTGATTGAACAATTGACGGATTTAATCGCATTTAAAGCGGTAGACAAACCTGTCTATGATTATGAAGCACATACTAGAAGCGACAAAATCGTTCATCAAGAACCAAAAGAAGTAATTATCGTAGAAGGAATCTTGATTTTAGAAGATGAACGTCTACGTGATTTGATGGATATCAAGGTGTATGTTGACACTGAGGATGATATTCGTATTATTCGTCGTATTAAGCGCGATATGGAAGAGCGTGGCCGTACGCTAGATTCAGTCATTGATCAGTATCTATCTGTTGTAAAACCAATGTTTACTCAGTTTATTGAACCAACTAAAAAATATGCTGATATCATTATCCCAGAGGGTGGCGAAAATCAAGTCGCTATTGATTTGATGACAACGAAGATTGGAAGCATCTTAAACAAATAAACATGCCACTAAGGTGTGTTTTTTTTGATTGATAAAGAACTGACGTTCGCTTATAATTAAGAAGAGGAGTGATGTTATGAGTAATGAGCTGCGTTTTCCGTTGAATAATGATTTATCACGAAAGATTATTCATTTAGATATGGACGCTTTTTATGCGTCTGTGGAAGAGCGGGATAATCCAGAATTAGTTGGAAAACCGTTAGTGATTGCTCGTCATCCCAAACAGACAGGTGGCAAAGGGGTTGTCACAACAGCTAATTATGAGGCAAGGAAGTATGGGATTCATTCGGCTATGAGTGCTCAAAAAGCCTATGAACTTTGTCCTAAAGCTAACTTTGTTCAAGGGAACTTGGAGTATTATAAAGAAATTTCTGCTCAAATTCACGAAATATTTAGACGTTATACGGCTATCATTGAACCACTGGCATTTGATGAAGCATATTTAGATGTCACTGAGAATAAAGTTGGGTCATCAAGCGCTATTAAAGTGGCACGGATGATTCAATTAGATATTTGGAAAGAGTTGCACTTAACATGTTCGGCGGGGGTGAGTTATAATAAATTTTTAGCGAAATTAGCTTCAGATTTTGAAAAACCAAGGGGCTTAACTGTAGTATTACCTGATGAAGCTGAAGCATTTTTAAAAGAACTTCCGATTGAAAAATTTCATGGTGTAGGTAAGAAGACTGTTATTAGAATGCATGAGTTAGAAATTTTTAATGGAGAAGATCTCTATAAAAAAAGTGAAATGGCGCTCATTCAAGAGTTTGGTAAGATGGGATATGAGTTATATCGTAAAGTAAGAGGGGTTCACAATGCACCGGTTAACCCGAATAGAGAACGCAAGTCATTAGGTAGAGAGAATACTTATAGTAAGCCGCTAGTTTCAGAGAATGATGTAACCTTACAATTGAGAGAATTGTCAACTAGAGTGGCAGAGTCGCTCAAAAAAAATGACAAGCAAGGTCAGACAGTGGTGCTTAAAGTTCGTTATGCTGATTATGAGACGATAACAAGACGGCACACGATTACAGATTATCTTTCAAGTGCTGAGAGTATTTACTACCATGCTAGTGAGTTATGGGAAGAGTTGGGTGAGATAGCGAGAGGTGTTAGGTTACTAGGTGTAACAGTTACAAACTTAGCTCCGAGAGAGTATGAAAATATTGTGTTGCCATTAAAATAAAAAGCGGCCTACTGATGAGTAGGTCGCTTTTTATTTTTTGAATAACTTAGCAAAAAAGCTGGTTTTTTCTTCAGGTTTTTCCGCAGCAGCGGTGACTTGTTCAGATGTTTTTCGAACAGGTGCGTATTTTTCTGAAACGGCAACTTTTTCAACATTAACAGCAGTATCGCCTGCGTAGACAAGTCCGATTGTTTCATCAGACAACGCTTCATCACTGTCTATGATTTTAAAAGGACAGTTTGCTTTTTGGGCGATGACCATATAATTATTTTGTAGCGAAAAATCAGCGGCAGCATTTAACAACAGTTGTTGACCAGGATTATCTTGGAGCTCTTGTTTAAAATGTGTCACGTTTTTTTTATCACGCATTTCGGCAATCGTCATTGTTAAATAAACACGTTCACGAAAGGTTCCTAAGTATTGTCTTTTTTCTTCTGGTTTAAGTTGTGGGGCGCCGTACATTCCTTTTTCTAAATAGTCTTGAACGTCCTTCGAAGGCATAGTATCACTCCAATTGATTAGTTGTATTTTATTTATTATATCATAGGAAACTTATACTGTCTGAGTTGACCATAACTAATAAGGGATAAAAGTTAGTGAAATAGGCTATAAAACGCTTGCTTTTTATGCTTAAATTCCTTACACTTACAACTGATAGTGAAAATCATTCTCAATTACAAAAGGAGAGACGCTGGTTTGAAAAAAAGTGTTGTTATTATTTGTTTAATACTACTAGCGATTACTTCGTTATTTATAGGTGTTCAGAGCATCCCAGTGACAGATATCTTTCAGTTGGACGAGACTCAGAAATTAGTCTTATGGAGTACACGTGTACCACGAACTGTAAGCCTGATTATTGCAGGTGCAACAAGTGGTGTGTGTGGGTTAATTATGCAGCATCTCACTCAAAATAAATTTGTATCGCCCACAACAGCGGGGACAATGGATAGTGCACGTTTAGGGATATTGATTGCAATGGTCTTTTTCCCGAATAGCTCGACCTTCGTTCGTTCAGGGGTAGCGTTTCTGTTTGCATTTTTAGGGACAGTGCTATTTATCCAACTTATTCAGAGATTGCCTCGTAAAAATCAGGTAATGGTTCCTCTAGTGGGGTTAATGTTTGGTAATATTATCGGATCGGTTGTCACGTTTTTTGCGTATCAACTTCAACTGGTTCAAAATATGTCTTCGTGGTTGCAAGGGAATTTTGCAACGATTACGCGCGGTGGTTATGAGTTAGTTTATCTAACAGTACCACTGTTACTTCTTGCTTACCTTTATGCGTATCACTTTACGATAGCAGGGATGGGAGAAGATATGGCGACAGGAATCGGCTTGAACTATAAAGTGATTCAGTTATTTGGTTTAGGTATTGTTGCTTTAGCAAGTAGCGTGGTCCTTGTGACTATTGGTGGGTTACCATTTCTAGGCGTTATTGTTCCAAACGTTGTCTCGCTCTATTATGGCGATCAAATGAAACAGACAATCTGGTTGACGGCAGGTGCGGGGAGTTGTTTCTTGATTGTCTGTGATATTATCTCAAGGTTAATTATTCAACCCTATGAAGTGCCAGTTAGCTTAGTTGTAGGTGTGATTGGTAGCGTCATGTTCATTGCCTTATTATTAAAGGGGGCACGAAAATGAGAGTAAGTAGATTATCAATTAGAGGAAAACTAGTGTTATTGGTTGTAGCCGTTATAGTGATGAGTTGGTTGTTTTTAACGTATCATACATATGGCAACTGGGAGTTTGCATTAAAACTTAGGGGTAAAAAGTTATTAGCCTTTATGTTTGTTGGTGTCGCAACCAGCTATGCGACAATAACATTTCAAACGATTACACAAAATCATTTTCTGACACCGAGTATTTTAGGGTTTGATTCGCTTTATATTTTAATTCAGACCATTTTATTTTTCTTCATGGGAAGAGAGTCGGCTGGGTTAATGGGACACAGACCATTTATGTTTATACTCAACGTCGTGTTGATGGTTGGGTTAAGTACTGGATTATTTTACTTTTTACTAAAAAAGGGTCAACAGAATTTATTTTTATTATTAATGATAGGTATGATTTTAGGCACGTTCTTTAGTAGCTTTAGCACATTTATGCAAGTTTTATTAGACCCAAATGAATACGATAAGCTACAAGGGAAATTATTTGCTAGTTTTGGAAATGTAGATGTGTCCTTGTTGACGGTTGCAGGTGTTTTGATGGCTGTCACGATTGTGTATCTATGGCTTAAAGCGCCACAACTTGATGTTTTACATTTAGGTAAAGACAAGGCGTTAAATTTGGGCGTGGCCGTAGATAGCTTACAACTTCGATTATTGATTGCAGTTAGTTTACTTGTTGCTTTATCGACTGCTTTAGTGGGTCCTGTTACATTTTTAGGGTTTATTGTGGCGAATTTAACCTATCAATTTTTAGGAACATTTCGTCATCAGTCGTTATTTATTGGAGGAAGTTTGATCGGAATTCTTTTATTAGTAGTCGGTCAATTTTTCGTAGAGCAAGTATTTCACTGGAATACAACAATGAGCGTAGTCATTGAATTCATCGGCGGAATTTACTTTGTGACCAAAATTTTAGGTGAGAGGAAGGCAAGTTAATATGAAAATTGAAAAAGTATCAAAAAAGTACGGTAAAAAACCTGTCGTGACAGATGTTGATTTACCAATTTCAGAAGGAAAATTAACAGCCTTTATCGGTCCTAATGGTGCGGGGAAAAGTACGCTATTGTCAATGATGAGTCGCTTGATTGAAAAAGATACAGGTGAGATTTATCTAGCTGGAGATGAAGTGAAATCTTGGAAACAAAATGATTTAGCAAAGAAATTATCGATTTTAAAACAAGCCAATGCGGTTACTTTAAAGATTACAGTTCGTGAATTAGTTGCATTTGGTCGTTTTCCTTATAGCAAAGGCCGTCTGACAAAAGAAGACAACAAAAAAATTGATGAAGCTTTAGACTATCTAGGTCTAAAAGAGTTGCAAAATGAACCGATAGATTCGCTTTCTGGTGGACAATTACAGCGTGCGTATATTGCGATGGTATTCGCTCAAGATACAGATTATATATTATTAGATGAGCCTCTTAATAATTTAGATATGAACTTTGCGGTTCAAATGATGCAGACGTTGCGACGCCTGGTGGATGATCATGGTAAGACAGTTGTGATAGTCCTACATGACATTAACTTTGCCTCAAGTTATGCAGATGAAATTGTCGCAATGAAAAACGGCCAAGTCTATAAGCATGGCCCGACGGATGACGTGATTCAAAAGGAAGTCCTTGATAGTTTATATGACATGAGTATTCGTGTCTGTGAGTTAGAGGGCAAACGTTTCTGTCTTTACTTTAATGAATCTTAATGGCATCAACTACCTTAAAAAAGGAAATTAAAAAGAGAAAGGATGAAGGTTAAGATGATGAGAAAAACAAAGTTTAAAGCATTTGGGATAGTACTAGCAGGAATGTTGGTTATGGCGGGGTGTTCAAAACCGGCTGATAATAAAGAGGAAAACGAAGCAAAAGGTGACAAGGTTAGCCAAGTTATCACGGTTGAAGATGCTTCTGGAAAAGTAGAGGTACCAACCAATCCGAAAAAAGTAGTCGTTTTTGATATGGGATCGCTTGATACGATTCGTGAATTAGGGAAAGAAAAGTCAGTTATTGGTGTTCCTCAAAAGAATTTACCTAAGTATTTAGAAAGTTTTAAAGAGGTTGAATCAGTTGGTGGACTTAAAGAACCAGATTTAGAAAAAATTAATCAACTAAAACCAGATTTAATCGTTATTTCAGGACGTCAAGAAGATTATAAAAAAGACCTTGAAGCAATAGCGCCAACGGTTTATTTATCAGTAGATAGTTCTAAGACATGGGAATCAACAGTAAGTAACATTAAGACGTTAGCTAAAATCTTTGACGAAGAAAAAGTAGCAAAAGAAAAAGTAGCAACGATTGAAAATAAAATTAAAGCTGTTAAAAAAGATGCTCAAGCAAGTGGGTTGAAAACATTGACGACATTAGTAAATGAAGGACAGCTATCAGCTTATGGTGAAGGTTCTCGTTTCGGTATCATTCATGATACATTTGGATTCCCGGTAGCGGATGATAAGATCGAAGCATCAACTCACGGACAATCGGTTTCTTATGAATATGTGTTAGAAAAAAATCCAGATATTATTTTTGTGGTAGACCGCACGAAAGCAATTGGTGGCGATACGTCTCAAAATAATGTAGCTAAAAATGAATTAGTGGCTCAAACAAAAGCAGGACAAACAAATAAAGTCGTCTCATTAACACCGGATGTGTGGTATTTATCAGGCGGCGGTATTAAGTGTACAGAATTAATGCTTGAAGATGTTGAAAAAGCATTAAAATAATCGATTAGGGAAGTATGACTTTGGTCATGCTTCTTTTTTATTATTAGAGCGAAAGATATGCTATGATAAATAGGACTGAGAAGAAGAGGACGTGAAAAAATGTTTGAGTATCAAGATTTTGATGTATTTGAAGTAGAAGGGTTAGACGAACGTATGGCCGAAGTCAGACGTGTCATTCAGCCAAAGTTTCAAGCGTTAGATGAACGTGTTGTTACTGAATTAGAACCAGTATTAGGGGAAGAATTAATTATCCATATTGCACAACATAGACGCCGTACAACTAATGCACCTGATTTTACTTGGTCAGCTATGGGTGGAGATAAACGAGGCTATAAAAAGTACCCACACTTTACTTTAGGAATTAATGGCGAGTACATCGTGATGTGGTTGTCATTTATTGATAATCCACTTAATGAAAAAACGATGGCTGATGCGTTGATGAAGGAAAAGGGTCTATTTGATGCGCTGCCTGACGATTTCATGATTAATTTAGACCATACCGTCAATAATTATCACTCTCTTAAAGACGCGGATTTAATAGCTGCCCTAACAAGATGGCGAGATGTAAAAAAAGGTGAATTTCAACTAGGACGTATTTTACTTAAAACAGATGAGTTACTAAATCAGCCAGAAAAGGCGATCGATTATATGGTTGAGACGTATGCTAAATTGGTTCCTTTTTATCAGTTAACTCGTCCAATGAGCCAAGTATAAAAAATGAAAAAACCAAAATTGTTCTTTTGTATGAAGGAGAAATCCCATCATATCAAGGAGCAATTTTTTTTTGTATTGCCATAAAAGAGAAATAGAGGCTAAAAAGTCGGATTTACTTTCACAAATAGTAAGCCTTGCTATAATCAATATGGTTGTAGGAAAGGAGATTATCATGAGAGACGCAACATTTTGGGCAGAACAAGTTCGTGAAAAGAACGTGTCACCAGTTGAATTATTAGAAGAAACAAATCGAAAGATTGAACGGTTAAACCCGCTATATAATACGGTGGTTGAGCATGATTTATCCCGTGCATTAAAACAAGCTAAAGAATCAGTTATACAAGGTCCTTTTGGTGGGGTACCGATCGCACTTAAGATGTTAGGTCAGGATAAAGAAGGCTTGGGGGCAACAGCAGGTTCTTGTTTATTTAAAGATGTAAGAAGCAGTCAAACTGACTTTTTTGTAGAGCGATTGGAAAAAAATGGGTTTATCCCTTTTGGTAAAACAAATGCGCCAGAGTTTGGATTTAAAAATGTAACAGACCCAAAACTTTATGGGGCAACAAAAAATGTCTGGCATACAGATTATCATGCTGGGGGCTCTAGTGGTGGAGCGGTTTCAGCTCTTGCTAGTGGGATGTATCCAATAGCGGCAGCAAGTGATGGTGGAGGTTCTATTCGAATACCAGCTAGTTTTTCCGGTGTAATTGGCTTAAAGCCAACACGAGGAAGTATGCCAACAGGTCCTTCGGGATGGAGAGACTGGCAAGGTGCTTCTATTAATTTTGCTTTGACAGTTTCGATGCGTGACACAGAAACATTATTTAAAAGTATGGAGGGCAATCATGTGGCAGCCCCTTATCATGCTCCTTTGTTAAATAATCAGCCGGTGAAACAGCACCTGAAAATTGCATGTTGTGCCACGTCACCGATTGGAAATAAAGTATCTGATGAAGCGATGGAAGCTTTTTATAAGGCGTGTGATTTTTTAGCCAATCAAGGCCATGAGCTTGTTGAAGTTCCGTATCCTGTAGATGGGAAGATGCTCATTCAAAGTTATTATCAAATGAACGGTGCTGAGACGGATAATATGATGTCTCAAATTGAACAGGGACTAGGACGAGAGCTTCAAGTAGATGATATGGAACCCATGAGCTGGGGGATTTATCAATACGGTAAGAAGATGAAAGCAAAAGACTATATATCGGCTCTAGGAAAATGGGATGCAGCAGCTTATCAAATGGAGCAACTATTTGATCAATTTGATTTGTTTTTATCGCCAACAGCTACAAGCGTCGCACCAAAGCTAGATACTGATTTACAAAGTGACGCGATTAGAATGAGATTATCAAAAGCAGAGTTTGCCAGTTTAGAAGAATTGGAACAGGTTGTTTTTGATATGTTCCATGATAGTTTAAAAATCACGCCGTATACTCAGTTGGCTAATTTGACAGGTCAACCGTCTATTAGTTTACCTATCTATGTCAGTCCGTTAGGTTTACCAGTGGGTATTCAATTTATGGCGTCAAAAGGTCGAGAGGATCTTTTATTTCAAGTGGGCCGAGAATTTGAGGCGAACAATCAATTTATTTTACCTGATTATTATAGAAAAGAAAGTGGGACAATATAATGAAAAAAAGTTGGTTAGTAGGATTAGGAATTGTAGCAGCGAGTGTATTATTAGTAGGATGCTCATCACCTAAAGAGGAAAAAGAAAAGACTGCGCCGAAAGATGATAGTTGGTCTAAAGTCGAAAAAGCTAAAAAAATGGTTGTAGCGACATCTGGCACTTTGTTTCCATCATCGTATTCCAATGATAAAAATGAACTAACAGGTTATGATGTTGAAATTGCTAAAGAAGTGGCGAAGCGCTTAGGTGTTGAGGCTGAATTTAAAGAATACAACGTAGATGGTACAATTGCGTCATTAAAAAAAGGAACGGCTGATTTTGTAGCGAATGATTCCTCAATGAATGAGAAGCGTGAAAAAACATTTGCCTTGTCAGTTCCGTTGAAACATTCTTTTGATAGTTTAATTGTGCGTAAGAGTGATGATTCTGGTATTAAAGAACTAGAAGATTTAAAAGGGAAGAAAGCAGCTGGTGAGGGGACAACGGGTTACATGAAGATGGCAGAACAGTTTGGAGCGGAGTTGGTAAGTTATGACAATGCGACGAATGACCAATACCTGACAGATGTAGCTAATGGGCGTACAGATGTGATTATTAATGATTACTATTTACAAAAAATGTCAGTAGGAGCATTACCCGATATCCCTGTTAAGATTTTAGAAGATGTTTACTTTAATGCCTCGACATCAGGTTTTTTATATCTGAAAGAAAATAAAGCATTGCGTGAAAAAATTGATGGGGCATTAAACGAAATGAAGGATGATGGGACGTTAACTAAGATTTCAAAACAGTTCTTCGATACAGATGTTTCGGTTGAACCAAAAGTGAAAATTGATCGTCGAGTGGAAGTGGATTAATGTTAGCAGTTGTTTATGTTCCAAAAATTAATGTGAGTTTAATGATTGACTCTCTTCCTTATATTTTACAAGGACTGCCTTATACAATAGGGATTAGCGTGGTGACGTTTATATTGGGAAATATTGTCGGAATAGTTCTAGCGGTTCTAGGATTGCTTCCCCTAAAAATAGTACAAGGGATTATTAAATTTTATTTGTCATTTTTAAGAGGTGTACCGGGTTTAGTTTTATTATTCCTATTGTACTTTGGTTTACCCATTCAGTTGAGTGCCCTACAAGCTGTGATTATTTGTTTTACTTTAACAAGTAGTGCTTTTATCGGGGAAATATATCGTGGCGCAATCTTAGGTGTCGAGGATGGTCAGTGGGATGCAGCACGTTCACTCGGTATGTCCTTTACTCAAGTGATTGGTCATATTATTATGCCGCAAGCGTTTCGTTTGGCATTGCCTGCTTTAGGAAATGTGGCGATGGATTTGGTAAAAGGAACATCTTTGGCAGCGATGATAACTGTGCCAGAGATGTTTCAAAAAGCAAAAATCATTGGTGGCCGTGAATTTGATTATATGAGTTTATATATTTTAGTAGCGATTATCTATTGGTTATTGTGTATTGGAATTAGTTCGGGCCAGAAGAAATTAGAAAAGCGCTTTAAATTAATGGCGTAAAATTAAATATAAGAGAATGCACATCTCAAACCAAGGGGAGAAATCAGGTTTGAGATGTGTATTAGTTTTAGTCAAAAATACCGCAATAGAGGATTAGAAGATAAATAAGATAAGTAGCTAAAAAGCTTGAATATTGCTAGTAATTTCGCTAAAATGGGTAAGGTACATAAATTGTTATATTATACAAAGGAAAGAGATGAGAGAATGCCTCAAAATAAGATTGAATCAGGTTTTAATTTATTAGACAATGCCATTCAATTGTTACAGTCGTCTTTAACTATTTCTTTTGTAGATGCCTACATTGAAAACGGCGAAAACATGAATGATGATTATCAAGTGCGTGTTGAAGATAATTTACCCGATGACGCAACAAAAACTAAAATCGAAGCCTTATACAAAGAGTTCAAAGAATTAGAACTTGAAGTAGAAGAACGTCGTAAAGTTAGCCAATTGTTACTTCTTAAAGGGACAATGTCTGAACAATTACAACCTAATCATCAGTTAACACCTGATACTTTGGGCTTTCTATTTGTCTACTTAGTGGAACAACTAAGTCCACAAAAGGACAAGCCACTTATTATCAATGATTTAACTGTTGGAATGGGCAATCTACTCCTAACGGTGATGACAAACTTACAATTAGCAGGTTATCATACGCAAGGAAATGGGATTGATGTAGATGATACATTGCTAGCAGTAACTGCTGTTACAACAGAATGGTTAGAACAAGCTGTTCAGTTGTATCATCAAGATAGCATGCAACACTTATTAATCGAACCAGGTGATGTAGCGATTGCAGATCTGCCTATTGGTTACTATCCTCATGATGAGCAAGCAAGTAAGTTTGTGACAAGCGCAGAGGAGGGGCATAGTTATGCGCACCATTTATTAATGGAACAAAGCATGAATTATGTGAAAGATGATGGTTTTGGACTGTTCTTAGTTCCAAGTAACTTCTTAGAAACAGACCAGGCCTCTGAGCTTAAAACATGGTTGACAGAGAAGGTTTACTTACAAGGTGTCTTGCAATTACCAGAGAGTTTATTTAAAAGTAAACAATCACGTAAATCAATTATCATTATTCAAAATCGTGGAGATGTAAGCAAACAGGCCAAAGAAGTCCTGCTAGCAGATGTCCCTTCGCTTAAAGATGGACAGCAAGTGCAACAATTTTTCAAAGAATTCAGTACGTGGAAGACAAAAAATTTAATCTAACAAACAAAAGGAGTGCTTTAAACATGTCAAAAACAATTGCAATCAATGCTGGTAGTTCAAGTTTAAAATGGCAATTATTCGAAATGCCACAAGAAGAAGTAATCGCGTCAGGTATCGTTGAAAGAATTGGTTTAAACGATTCTATCTTCACAATTAAATATGGTGAAGGTAAAAAATTCAATGAAACATTAGACATCAACGATCACGAATTTGCCGTAAACCGTATTTTCGAAAAAATGATCGAATTAAACATTATCGGTTCATTCGATGAAATCACGGGTGCTGGACACCGTGTTGTTGCTGGTGGAGAAGACTTTAAAGAGTCTGCTTTAATCGATGACGAAGCGTTAGCTAAAATCGAAGCTCTTGCTGAATTTGCACCATTACACAATCCAGCTGAAGCTAAAGTTATCCGTATTTTCCAAAAATTAGTCCCTGGAGCTGTAAACGTTGCTGTATTTGATACATCATTCCACACAACAATGCCAGCTGTAAACTATTTATATAGTATCCCAATGGAATACTATGACAAATATCAAGCACGTAAATATGGTGCTCACGGAACTAGCCACCGTTATGTAGCTGATCGTGCTGCTGATATGTTAGGTAAAGACATCAAAGACCTTAAAATTATTACATGTCACTTAGGTAACGGTGCGTCAATTACTGCCGTTGATGGTGGTAAATCAATCGATACTTCTATGGGATTCACACCACTTGCAGGTGTTACTATGGGAACTCGTGCTGGCGATATTGATGCGTCATTATTACCATACTTAATGGAAAAAGAAGGCTTAACAGATATTAAAGATATGGTTGATATCTTAAACAAAAAATCAGGTTTACTTGGTTTATCTGGTATTTCAAGCGACATGCGTGAAGTTGAAGCATCAGATTCAGAAAATGCTAAATTAGCATTAGAAATTTTTAACAACCGCGTTCAAAAATACATTGGTAGCTACATTGCTGCTATGAACGGTGTTGACGCAATTGTCTTCACTGCAGGTATTGGTGAAAATGGTGTTGAGGTTCGTGAAGAAATCATCAACGGTATCACTTGGTTCGGTTGTGAAGTTGACAAAGAGAAAAACAATGTTCGTGGTAAAGAAGTTGTTATCTCAACTGACGACTCAAAAGTTAAAGTATTATTAATCCCAACTGACGAAGAAGTTATGATTGCTCGTGACGTTGAAGCATTAAAAAACTAATAATTAATAGTTAAAAGGTAGAGGTCCTAGGACTTCTACCTTTTTTTATAAAAAATAAGCCTTCTCTTATTTAAGAGGAGGCTTATTAAAATTACTCTCTAGTTTGTTTATTTTCCAAATCTGTTCTGACAACCAGGACATCACAGTGAGCATGACGGATAACGTATTCTGATACTGATCCAATTAATAGTCGTTCAACAGCATTTAAGCCTGTTGCACCAATCATGATTAAGTCTACATTATAGTCATCAGGTAATTGACGAGAAATTAAAGTCTTAGGTGTGCCGTATTCTACGATAGGCTCAATTGTTTCTAGACCTTGAAGATTAGCGTAACCTACTAATTCATCTAAGGTTTTCTTAGCCATATCTGTTGCTTGTTGAGCTAAGTCTTCATCAAAAGATGAGATAGTTTGGAAAGCACGTGTGTCGATAATGTGTGCCAAGATTAATTTGGCGTTGTTTCGTTTAGCAACGTTGACCGCCTTTTTAAAAGCGAGCTCCGCTTCATCTGATCCGTCGACTGCAACTAAAATTGTTTCGTATTGTTCAAACATGTCAAACACCTCATTTCATAATTTTAAGAAAGTGATTTAGCAAATTTAATACTAAAAATAGCAGATGTTAAAATCACTAAACAGATATAGATAATAGCAATCAGTTGGTGATTGAGTAAGAATGCAGCCAGACCTAAAGCACTAAAAAGTAAGCAAGCTTTACTGAACTTCTGTAACGTTTTATCAATAGCCTGACTGTCTTCTTCAGTTGTTCCAAATATTTTACAGATGGACTCTGAGTGTGAATTTAAGTATTTTGCAGTAATAAGTAACACGATAATAATAATAGCAAGTAAAATTCTAATCATGGTAAAGCTCCTTAATAGAATAAAAAGCAACTTGCTTGAGCAAATTGCTTAGGATGTCTTAATTATGGGTAGTGTCCGTTGATGCCGTTGATCACGCCGTAGTATTGATCCCGCAGTAAGCAGGTGGGCTTCGCTATCCAAATGTCAAACTACCAAGAGATAAGGCTTGTTTTCCTTTTGAATTCGTTGAATCCCGATGTAATACTAAAATTGTTCGGTCAACACAGAGTGGAGTGACTCGAACATCACAGATTACCCATCTCTATAATAGCATAGGACTACGAAGTCTTCAATGGAAACACTTTCTCTTGCTGTAGTTATTTTTAGGATAATTTTGTTATTTCATGATAACGCTGAGCTAGCGCTTGCTCGTATTTACCTGTTAATTTGGGTTCATAGTAGCGAGCATTTTTAATTTTATCAGGTAAGTATTGTTGTTTTACCCAGCCAGATGAAACGGCATGAGGGTATTGGTAGTCAACGCCGCGATTTAAGTCTTTTGCGCCCTTGTAGTGACTGTCTTTTAGATGGTCAGGGATAAACCCAGCTTTACCATCTCTGATATCAGCAATAGCAGCATCAAGAGCGACATAACTTGAATTTGATTTTGGTGATAAGCATAAATCAACAACAGCGTTTGCTAGAGGAATTCGTGCTTCGGGAAAGCCTAATTTTTCAGCAGCTTGAACAGCACTAACTGTTCGTGCGGCAGCGGGTGGGTTTCCTAAACCGATATCTTCGTAAGCAATCACCATTAATCGTCGGCAAATAATAAATAAATCACCAGCTTCAACTAATCGACCCAAATAGTGAAGAGCAGCATTAACATCACTGCCTCGAATTGATTTTTGTAGGGCTGAAATGACATCGTAATGACCGTCGCCATTTTTATCATGAGTCAGTGATTTTAGTTGGATACACTCTTCTATGATAGCCAGTGTAATGGTAATTGTGCCATCTTCATCAGGTTCTGTTGATTTAACAGCTAACTCTAATCCGTTTAAGGCACTACGCAAATCACCATTTGTCGCGCGTGACAGGTGAGTTAATGCTAAGTCTTCAATGGCAATCGTTTCATTGCCTAGTCCTCGTTCTTTATCTTGGAGCGCAGCCGTAATCGCACGAACGATGTCGTCTTCCGTTAACGGTTTGACTTCAAAAATTTGTGTTCGACTTCTGATGGCTGGATTGATATTAATATAGGGATTTTCTGTTGTCGCACCGATTAAAATAATTTTTCCATTTTCTAAATGAGGTAAAAGAAAATCTTGTTTGGTTTTATCTAAGCGGTGTATTTCATCAAGTAATAAAATGACAGTGCCGCTCATCTTTGCTTCTTCGGCAACGATTTGTAAATCTTTTTTTGTATCAGTTGCAGCATTTAACATGCGGAAAGCAAATTGAGTTGAGCCGGCTATGGCACTTGCGATACTCGTTTTTCCTGTGCCAGGTGGGCCATATAAAATCATAGAGGATAACATTTCGGCTTGAACCATGCGTCTAATAATTTTTCCTTCGCCAACTAAATGTTGCTGACCTACAACGTCTTTTAAAGTTTTGGGGCGCATACGAAAAGCTAGTGGTTGATGCATATTATCTCTCCTTATCTGTTAAATGTAATGCTTCTATTATAACATAGTTTATCTTATCATCTTGTCCTAGCAGATTTGAAAAGAGTAGTCGCCTTTTAACCTAGAAATCGTTATAATAGGAAAAGGACTTACTGACATTTTATACGGTCGGTTAAAGAGAGAGGGATGAAACGATGAAAAAAGATAATATGTTGTACTTTTTAGAAGCACAATTAGAGAAAAACTTTGGCGATTACGATTTCGCAATTGATTGGAATACAAAAAATCATACAGTAGAAGTGATTGGGGTTATTTATGCTCAAAATCAAACAGACCAAGCGATTGAAGATACAGAAGGGGTTCATTCTGAAGAAGAGGTTATTGAATTTGAAGACAGTTTAGTATTATATAATCCAGATAAATTCACACCAAATGAAGAAGAGTACTTAGCAATGATTCCTTATGAAGGTAAAAAAGGGATTCAAAAACGTGTTCTTGTAGCAGTGGCGACATACTTTAAAGACGTTTTAACTGAAGGCGAAAGTGATTTGTTAGATTTTTTAGGTGACGAAGAAGCAGAAGTATTTGAACTTAATTGGGACAATGCAGCGTTTGAAAAAGTATTATCAGAAGTGACTGGCTTAACAGATTACACAGCCTATCCAAAATATTAAGAGGTGACGACGATGAGATGGACAGAATTAAAAGTAACGACAGCAAGCGAAGCAGTTGAGGCAGTTTCGAATATTATGATGGAAGTCGGCGCAAGTGGTGTCGCCATTGAAGATGCGTTAGATATCGAAAATTTTGTAGGTGATGCTTATGGTGAGTTATTAGATGCAGAAACAATTGATCATATTTCTGAAGGGGCAATCGTGATGGCTTACTTCCCAGAAACAACTTTTTTACCAGAGTTATTGCCAACTATTAAAGAACGTATTGCTAAATTACCAGAATTTGGCTTAGAAATTGGAGAAAATAAACTTGAAATGAGTGAAGTGGCAGAGGATGACTGGGCTACTGCTTGGAAGAAATATTATCATCCGGTTAATATTAGCCGTTATTTGACAGTTGTACCAAATTGGGTAGACTATGAGGTTAAAAATCCAGATGAAAAAATTATCAAACTTGATCCAGGTATGGCATTTGGAACAGGGACACATCCAACAACGATGGTGAGCTTACATGCGCTTGAAATCGTGTTACGTGGTGGGGAGACTGTTTTAGATGTAGGAACAGGTTCAGGTGTTTTAAGTATTGCCAGCAAGCATTTAGGGGCAGATAAAGTTTATGCTTATGATTTAGATGAAGTGGCAGTTGCTGCAGCCCAGGAAAATATGGACATGAACCCTGTTGCTTCTGATGTACAAGTGAGTGCGAATGATTTATTAAACGGTGTATCCACTCAAGCGGATGTCGTTGTGGCTAATATTTTAGCTGAAATTATTTTACGTTTAATTCCAGATGCTTGGAACTTAGTTAAACCTGGCGGTAAATTTATTGTCTCAGGTATTATCGAAGATAAAAAAGAGGAAGTAATGGATGCCTTAAAAGAAATTGGCTTTACAGTATCGGAAATTCTACAACAAGGGGATTGGTTTGGTATTATCTTAACAAAACCGGTTGAGGGAGAATAAGAGATGCAACGTTATTTTTTAGAGGAATCCTATGATGCAAGTCAGGGTGAACCGTTAAAATTAACGGGTGATGATTTTCATCATGCTGCTCATGTGATGCGTATGAAGGTGGCAGACAAATGTTATCTTGTATTCAGTGACTCGGTGGCAGTTGTTGCAGAAGTGACAGAGATTAGTGGAGATGCTATTTTCCTTACAGAACTTGAAAAAGAGACACAGGATAAAGAATTACCGATTGCTATCACCCTTGCATGTGGGTATACAAAAGGGGACAAGCTCGATCTTGTGGTTCAAAAAGGGACAGAGATGGGCGCCAGCCATTTTGTTGGTTTTCCAGGCCAAACGTCCGTTGTAAAATGGGATGGTAAAAAATTAGCGAAGCGTCAAGAACGACTTGCTAAGATTGCTAAAGAAGCAGCTGAGCAGTCTCACCGTCATGTTCAGCCTACTGTAACACTGTATGAAAAAGCAAAAGAGTTCGAAACTATTTTTTCGGAGTATGATGCGATTTTGATTGCCTATGAAGAATCAGCTAAGCAAGGTGAGGCGGGCGAATTAGTTAAGACTTTCCAAACGATTCAACCTAACCAACGCTTGCTTGTTATCTTTGGACCAGAGGGTGGACTATCTCCTAACGAGATTGACGTATTCCAAACTCTAGGGGGGAATGTCTGTGCTTTAGGACCTCGTATTTTACGAGCGGAAACAGCGCCACTTTATCTACTAGGTGCGGCAAGTTATCATTTTGATTTATTAGTTTAGTTTTTAAGGTCGGCCCATTAAGGGGTGACCTTTTTTTGTACGATTAGCTAATAAGTAGTGTGCTATAATAGTAGATAAAAATTAAGTCGTGAAGGAGGGATACCAAATGTTTGGTGTAGAAGATATTATCTCTAAGCAAAAGGCATTTTATAAAACAGGAAAAACGAAAGAAGTTATTTATAGAAAGCAAAACTTACAGAAATTAAAAGAAGTTTTGAAAGCTAATGAGGTAGCGCTCTCCAAAGCGATGGAAAAAGATTTAGGGAAGCATTCGCTAGAAACTTATATGTCAGAGTTGGGTGTGTTGTATGAAAGTATTAATCTTATACAAAGAAACATTTCTGTTTGGCAAAAGAAACAGCGTGTTAAAACGCCTCTCTTTTTATTGCCTGCCAAAAGTTATACGCAAGCAGAGCCATTAGGGCAGGTTTTTATTATCAGTGCCTTTAATTATCCGTTATTGTTAAGTCTAGATCCGTTAGTTGGAGCTATAGCTGGTGGGAATGTGGCGATGGTAGCATTGTCAGAAACAACACCAGCCATCAATAAAGTGTTGATGGAATTAATGGCAGCAACTTTTCCAGAAGAATATATTTTCTTTTTCGAAGGTAATAAAGAACGAAATATAGAAGTGTTGACTTACCGATTTGACAAGATATTTTTTACAGGAAGTTCAACCGTTGGAAAAAGTGTAATGGCGGCAGCGAGTCATCATCTAACGCCTGTCACATTGGAACTAGGTGGGAAGAGTCCTGCGCTTATTACAGATAAAGCTAAATTATCCCATGCGGCTGAGTGTGTGGTTTGGGGAAAGTTTTTAAATGCGGGTCAAACATGTGTCGCACCAGATTATTGTTTAGTAGACAAAAAGTATCATGATGAGTTTATTAACTTAGTGAAACAGAAGCTTGTTGACTTTTATGGAGTTGATCCAGCTCAATCAGATGAGTATGGGCGAGTAGCTAATGAACGTGCAACCTTGAGGCTAGAAAAATTAATGAAACAAGATCAAGAGTACGTTGTCTTTGGTGGACAAATTGATAAAATGATAAATTATGTAGCACCTACTTTGTTAAAAGGGTCAATGACAACCGCACTTATGTCCATGGAGGAGGAGGTATTTGGACCCATCTTACCTATTTTGAGTTATGAGTCATTAGAAGAAGCCCTTCAATTTATTGAGTCCAAGGAGAAACCTCTTGCTTTTTATCCATTTACTCAAAGTAGTAAAGAAGCAAGTTATCTTACAACACGTCTTTCTTTTGGCGGGAGCACGGTTAACGATACGATTCTTCATCTTGCCAATAGTCATCTACCTTTTGGTGGTGTAGGACAGTCTGGGATGGGACAGTATCATGGTAAGGCAAGTTTTGCTTGCTTTACTCATCAAAAATCGATTTTAAAACGAAGTAGTTTGCTCCGTTTATCACTGATGAACCCACCTTATTCTAAACTGAAAGAAAAAATGATAACTTTATTTTTAAAATAACGAACAACCTTGACTTATCAAGGGGCTATGATTGAAAAGGCTAAGTAAAGTTTGTATAATGAATAACATATAACCACGATTAAATAAGGGTAGTTTGATAGATAACTAACTAAAAGGAGTGAGACACATGCCAAAAGAAGTAATATATAGTGGAGCAGATGTGATTGAAATGGTGTCAGGCTATATGAGTAGCGCAAATGTGGCTTTTGTGGAGAAGGCATGTTGTTTTGCCACAGAAGCTCACCAACACCAATTTAGAAAATCAGGAGAAGCTTATATTATTCATCCGATTCAAGTTGCCGGTATTTTAGCAAATTTGAAGATGGATCCCCATACAGTGGCAACAGGATTTTTGCATGATGTTGTCGAAGATACAGATGTAACATTAGAAGATTTAGCTAAAGAATTTGGACCAGACGTAGCGATGCTTGTTGACGGTGTAACCAAACTTGGGAAAATTAAATATAAATCTCATGAAGAACAATTAGCAGAGAATCACCGCAAAATGTTATTAGCGATGGCACAAGATTTACGTGTCATCATGGTTAAATTAGCCGATCGCCTTCATAATATGAGAACATTGAAACATTTACGTGAAGATAAGCAGCGTCGTATTTCAAATGAAACGTTAGAAATTTATGCCCCTCTGGCACATCGATTAGGTATTAGTAAAATTAAATGGGAGCTTGAGGATACGTCTTTACGCTATTTGAACCCGAACCAATATTATCGTATTGTTAATTTGATGGATTCTAAACGAGGGGAACGTGAGGTTTACATTGAACAAACCGTTTCTGATATTAAAGATTCCATTGATGATTTAGGAATAACAGGTGAAATTTACGGCCGACCTAAGCATATTTATTCCATCTATTTGAAGATGAAGAATAAGAAGAAAGAATTTGAAGAGATTTACGATTTACTAGCCATTCGTGTGGTAGTGGACACCATTAAAGATTGTTACGCTGTTTTAGGCGCGATTCATACCCAGTGGAAACCAATGCCAGGTCGTTTTAAAGACTATATAGCAATGCCAAAAGCGAATATGTATCAGTCGCTACATACAACGGTGATAGGGCCTCAAGGTAAACCTGTTGAAGTGCAGATTCGGACGCAAGAGATGCATCAAATTGCCGAGTATGGGGTTGCGGCTCACTGGGCTTATAAAGAAGGCAAGACAGATAAACAAGAAGAAGATCAAGAATCTAAACAATTAAGTTGGTTCCATGAAATTATCGAATTGCAAGATGAAAGTTATGATGCGGCGGAGTTCATGGAAGGGGTCAAAGGCGATATTTTTAGTGATAAAGTCTATGTCTTTACACCTAAAGGGGACGTTACAGAATTGCCTAAAGGGTCTGTTCCACTTGATTTTGCTTATAATATTCATACTGAGGTAGGGAATAAAACCACAGGAGCTAAAGTTAATGGAAAGATGGTTCCGCTTGATTATAAACTTAGAAATGGCGATATCTTAGAGGTGTTAACTTCTAGCAATTCATTCGGTCCAAGTCGTGATTGGATTAAAATGGTAGCGACCTCTCGAGCACGTAATAAAATTAAACGATTCTTTAAATCACAGGACCGTGAAGCAACAGTGATAAAAGGAAAAGAGGCGTTAGAAAAACAACTGCTGAGCATGAATTTTAAACCAAAAGAAATTTTAACAAAAGCGAAATTAGCTGAAGCAGCAGAACGCCTTAATGTGCAAACTGAGGATGATTTTTACGCAGCGATTGGGTTTGGCGAAATAACACCAATTATTGCTGCGAATAGATTGACTGAAGAAGAACGTGAACTACAAGATCAAGAGCGTAAGCAACAAGAAGTAGATGATATTCTTGCTAATGGTGGTAAAAAAGAGAACGATAAAATTAAAGTTCGCCATGAAGATGGGATCGTTATTCAAGGTGTTGAAAACCTGCTGATCCGTATTAGTCGGTGTTGTAACCCTGTTCCAGGTGATGGGATTGTCGGTTATATTACAAAAGGACGTGGAATTTCGATTCATCGATCGGACTGTCCTAATATTGTAAACAATGAAGAAGCAGAGTGCCGTCTGATTGAAGTAGAATGGGAAGATACCGCTGCTGAAAATAATACAGAGTACCATGCAGATTTAGAAGTATTTGCTTTTGATCGCGCAGGTTTACTAAACGATGTCCTTCAAGTGGTTAATGCTACAACGAAACACCTCATTAGTGTGGAAGCTAAACCGATTAAAAATAAAATGGCAGTAATTCAACTGACTGTAAAAATTAAAAACTTAGCTCATTTGGAGCGTATTGTTGATAAAATTAAGAGCATTCCAGACGTGCATAGTGTGCGACGAACGAATGGTTAAGGAGGAATACAGGTGAAAGTAGTGTTACAAAAAGTAGCATCAGCTAGTGTTACAATTGAAGAGAAAGTCGTATCAGAAATTAAACAAGGGTTTATGTTATTAGTAGGTGTTAAAACCGGTGATACAGAAGCGGATGCTGATTATTTAGCGAATAAAATTAGTAAAATGCGCATCTTTGAAGATGAAGAAGGAAAAATGAACTTAGGGATTCAAGATGTTGGTGGTGATATTTTATCAGTATCACAATTTACATTATTAGCAAATACACGAAAAGGAAATCGTCCAAGTTTTATTGAGGCAGCGAGACCAGATGAAGCGACCGCATTATACGATTACTTCAATGAAAAATTACGCGCTGAAGGTTTGAAAGTGTTAGAAGGTGAATTTGGTGCGGATATGCAAGTGGCATTAGTAAATGATGGACCTACAACAATTATATTAGATACAGAAAATAAATAAAAAGCTAGTCCATAACGGACTAGCTTTTTTTAGTGATTTTCGAAATAATTATAAAGGCCATCAGCCACCGCTTTTGCCACCTTTTTCTGATAAGATTTTTTAATGAAATGATCTTTATCGAAGTCATTGTTCATATAGCCAAGTTCTAATAATAGGGCAGATGTTGTACTCTCACGAATGACCATGTAATCACCAAATTCAGTTCCACGATTTGGAAGAGGTAATTCTTTTCCAAGTTCATCACTGACAGATTGTGCTAATAACTGATCGTTTGGATTATAGTAATAGGTAGTGAACCCAGAGGCTTGATTGCTATATTCTGTCGAATCGTAGTGGAAACTGATAAAAACATCAACATCTAATGAGTTTTCTTTTTTTGTAATGTCATCTAGTGGTAATGTTGTATCGTTAGTACGAGTCAAGATAACGTGAGCCCCTTTTTTCTCGAGTGCTTTTTTGACATAACGGGCAGAAGCCAGCGTTACGGTTTTTTCATAGACAATCTCGTCGTTACTTAAGGCTCCAGCGTCGTCACCACCATGTCCCGGATCAAGCATGATTGTTTTACCAATAATGGGGTTAATAAGGTAAGGGTGTTTTTTATTGGGCTTTGTAAAGTTAACCACCCAGTTAGGGATGTAGCCAATTTTATCTTTATTCGTTAATACTTTATACCACCCATTTTGACGTGATAAATAAATTAATTCATCATTGTAAAATAGTTTGGATACAACTTTGCTTGACTCTTTAGGTTCGGAGTAAAGAGAGGTTGTTTTTTGTCTAACGTAAACATTAGTCGACACGGTTTCATTCTTATCTGGTTTTGACAGTTGACGCAGAGAAGAAGTCAAGACCCATCCCTCTACTTTTTCTGTTGAAATCTGAGACCATTCAGCTAATTGGGCCGTAATAGTGATAGCTTCTTTTTCCGAGAGAGTTCCGACAGTTAAACTATCTGTATCCGGTTTTAGCTTGATTTTAACATTATCTTTTTTTGAGAGTGCTTTTATATTAGTACTGTGATTGATTTGTCCACGATTGGTTTCAGTAACAGGTAACCATCCATATTTTTTCTTGCCTACTTTTACGCGATACCAGTCTTTTTTACGATTTGTAATTTTGATGGTATCTCCCATTTTCTTATTTGTAATCTTAGTAGAGTTTAAGTCTGGCTCCATGCGAATAACTGCTTTATTTCCTGTGATAACAACATCACGTTTAGGGTTTAAATCAGCGATGGCCAAACGAATAGTTACGACAAAACTAACAGTCAAAATGGCTGTAGCAAGTAAAAACAGGAGGTAAATCTTCCATTGTTTTTTCTTAGCTTTCATTATAGGTCCTCATTTTTAATTTATTAACGGTACTATTATATCAAATAAATCTTGTTTAATGTAGTTTTGTCGGTTATAAATCTAAAATAGGTTTGATTTATGATTATTTTCAGGTGACGGAGGCTTGACTTATCGGTATTTTTTTAGTATTTTTAGGTAGTATATAATAAGTCGATGACGAAGAGAGTAGCAGGATTTTTTATCAAAGAGAAAATTACCTAGGCTGAAAGTAATTATAAAAGAGCGTGTGAAGGACCCTTCTGAGATAGAGTAGTGAGAGCTACTTCGTGTGCGAGCGATAATCGTTAAAGCGGAAAGAGTAATCTTTCAAACTAGGTGGTACCACGTATGACATCATTCGTCCTTGTTTATCGACACGATAAGCAGGGATTTTTTTGTTTTTTTAAGAGTGTATAAGAGAAAGAGGGATTATAGATGAGATATCAAAAACCAAAAGGAACAGCAGATATTTTACCGGGGACAGTGGAGAAATGGCAATATATTGAGGAAGCGGCACGTCGCATTTTTAAAACATATGACTGTCATGAGACACGGACACCAATATTTGAACACTATGAAGTAATTTCTCGTAGTGTTGGTGGGACTACAGATATCGTCTCAAAAGAAATGTATGATTTTAAAGACAAAGGGGATCGTCATATAACCTTACGTCCAGAAGGAACAGCTCCAGTTGTTCGTGCTTTTGTTGAAAATAAATTATTTGGACCAGAATTCCAAAAACCTTATAAAACATATTATATGGGACCTATGTTCCGCTATGAGCGACCTCAAGCAGGGCGTTTTCGTCAATTCCATCAAATCGGTGTGGAAGTATTTGGCAGCAGTAATCCAGCTACTGACGTTGAAACAATTATGATGGCAATGAGTTTCTACAAAGAGTTAGGAATTAAACATTTGCGTCTAGTTATTAATTCATTAGGTTCAAAAGAGGATCGTCAAACCTATCGTCAGGCGTTAATCGATTATTTAGAACCACAGGCTGAAGAATTAAGTGAAGACTCTAAAAAACGTCTACATGATAATCCTTTACGTGTACTTGATAGTAAAGATAGAAAAGATAAAGTGATTGTAGAAAATGCCCCTTCTATTTTAGATTATTTAAGTGACGAATCAGCAGCATTCTTTAAACAAGTGACAGATATGCTTGAAGCGTTAGAAGTTCCGTATGAAATTGATCACCGTATGGTTCGTGGTTTAGATTACTATAATCACACTATTTTTGAGATTATGAGTGATGCACCAGGTTTTGGTGGAGCGATTACAACAATCTGTGCTGGTGGCCGTTATGACGGATTAGTTGAAGAATTAGGTGGACCGAAAACACCAGGTTTTGGTTTTGCATTAGGTGCAGAACGTACATTAATTACGCTTGAAGCAGAGGGAATTGAGGTTCCCATAGAAGATAAAGTTGACGCGTATGTAGTGGCGTTAGGGGAAGAAACAAATTGTGAGGCGTTGAAACTAGTACAAGCAATTCGTCAAGCTGGTTTTGTCGCAGAACGTGACTTTATGAATCGTAAAGTGAAAGCACAATTCAAATCAGCTAATAAATTAAACGCGACTGTAGCTTTAACGATTGGTGAGAATGAATTGGCAGAAGGTAAAGTAAACATGAAACATATGGCAACAGGGAAAGAAGTATCAGTTGCTTTAACAGATATTTACAGCGATTTTACGAAAGTATATGACGATTTATTAGCATCTATCAACTAATTTAAAAGAGAGAGGTTTTCAGCTATGACAAAGAGAACAAATTATTGTGGCGAGGTATCAAAAGCTCAATTAGATCAAGAGGTAACATTAAAAGGTTGGGTTAAAAAGCGTCGTGATTTAGGTAATTTAATTTTTATCGATTTACGTGACCGTAGTGGTTTTGTTCAAATCGTATTCAATCCTGAAACAAATAAAGAAGCGTGGGAAATGGCAGATACATGTCGTTCAGAATATGTTATTGAAATTAAGGGAACAGTGGCGGCTCGTGAAGGTTCTGCTATTAATCCAAATATGGCAACAGGTGAAATTGAAGTGATTGCATCAGAGATTTCGATTTTAAATGCGGCGAAACAAACACCATTCTTGATTGATGAAGCAGATCAAGTAAATGATGATTTACGTCTTAAATATCGTTATTTAGATTTACGTCGTCCGGAAATGTTAGGCAACTTCCGTTTGCGTCATGCGATTACTAAATCAGTTCGTTCATACCTTGATGGCGAAGATTTTATCGATGTAGAAACACCTTATTTAAATAAATCAACACCAGAAGGCGCACGTGATTATTTAGTACCATCACGTATTCAAGAAGGGCATTTTTATGCCTTACCTCAATCACCACAAATCACAAAACAGTTATTGATGGGTGCTGGATTTGACCGTTATTACCAAATCGTTCGTTGTTTCCGTGATGAAGATTTACGTGGTGACCGTCAGCCTGAATTTACACAAATTGATATTGAAACAAGTTTCTTAACACCAGAAGAAATTCAAGACCATACAGAACAACTTGTTGCTAAAGTCATGAAAGATGTTAAAGGAATTGATGTTACTCTACCGTTCCCTCGTATTAGCTACGATGAGTCTATGGCACGTTATGGTAACGACAAACCCGATACACGTTTTGAAATGGAATTAATTGATTTAAGTGAAACAGTAAAACCTGTTGAATTTAAAGTATTCCAAATGGCTTTAGAAAATGAAGGACAAGTCAAAGCAATCGTGGCTAAAGGTGCTGCTGATAATTATTCACGTAAAGACATGGATAAATTAGGAGAATTCGTTGGTCAATACGGTGCTAAAGGATTAGCTTGGTTAAAAGTTGATGAGGAAGGTCTAAAAGGACCAATCGCTAAATTTATGGTAGGTCATGAAGACGCATTAATTAGTGCAACAAAAGCTGAAGCAGGCGATTTAATTATGTTTGCTGCAGATAAACCAGAAGTTGTAGCGGCTGCTTTAGGCGCTCTTCGTAATAAATTAGGTAAAGAGTTAGGCTTAATTGACGAGTCTAAATTCAATTTCCTATGGGTAGTAGATTGGCCATTACTTGAGTACGATGAAGAAGCGGAACGTTATACATCAGCACATCATCCATTCACAATGCCAAAAGCAAGCGACTTGCCGTTATTAGATTCAGATCCTTCAAAAGTTTACGCTGAAGCGTATGATATTGTTTTAAATGGTTATGAATTAGGTGGCGGTTCAACGCGTATTCATACTCGTGAAGTTCAAGAAAAAATGTTTGAAGTATTAGGATTCACGAAAGAATCTGCAGAAGAACAATTTGGTTTCTTATTAGAGGCGTTAGATTACGGGTTCCCACCACATGGCGGTATTGCATTAGGGTTAGACCGTCTTGCGATGTTACTTGCTGGTAAAGATAATATTCGTGAAGTGATTGCTTTCCCTAAAAATAGTAAAGCGATTGATCCGATGAATGAAGCGCCAGGTCAAGTATCAGATCAACAATTAGCAGACTTGAGCTTATTAGTGGATAGTAGTGAAAAATAAACCTGTTATATGAGAAGTTTCAGAAAACAGAATGAGAATCTAAAAGAATAGATTAAAATCGGGTAAAGCTTAGGCTTTACCCTTTCTTTGTATTTGGTATAGTCGTATAATAGTGGTAATTAAATTGACTGAGGAGAGAATCATTAGACGATGAAAGAATTCCAGAAGAAGTTATCAAATTATGAGTACACGACGAAAGGGTCCGTCGCGATTATCTATGCTATCTTAGCAGCCATCGCTTTGAATCTTTTCTGGCAACCGGGAAACATCTATGCAAGTGGGGTAACGGGTATAGCCCAAATTTTAACAACCGTATTGGAAAAATCATTAGGATTTAAACCACCGGTTTCACTTATTTACTATTCACTAAACATCCCGCTATTTATTTTAGCGTGGCGAAAGATTAACAAGAAGTTTACTATTTTTACTTTCATCAGCGTATCTTTAGCAACAATCGCGATTCAGCTAGTGCCAGTGACGACTCTTACAACAGACCCTATTATTTGTGCCATCTTTGGTGGAGCAATTAATGGATTTGCCATTGGATTTGCTCTTAAAAATGGAATTTCCTCAGGTGGACTGGATATTATTAGTATTAGTATCCGCCAAGCAACTGGTCGGAATGTTGGCGCCATTAATACCATCCTAAATGGGATGATTGCTTTTACGGCAGGCTATTTATTTGGTTGGAAATATGCGTTCTACAGTTTACTTTCGATATTTGTAACTGGGAAAGTGACAGATATTGTCTTTACAAAGCAACAAAAAATGCAAGTCATGATTATTACGAATAAACCAGACCTGGTAATTGATGAAGTTCAAGACCGTTTACGTCGTGGGATCACGATTATCCATGATGCTGAGGGTGCGTTTAAACATGATAAAAAAACAATTCTCTTCACTGTCATTACGCGTTACGAAATGCATACATTAGAGGAAGCGATGGAAGCTGCAGACCCAGCTGCCTTTGTGAGTATTGCCGATAATGTTAAAATTCTTGGTAACTTTTATGATCCAGGAATGGACTAATAGATAATAAAAAGACTACCATGCCATTGGCTTAGTAGTCTTTTTTTGCTAGAGGTATTTTTTTAAAAATTTCTCTTTTTCATGGCGAGCCAATTGTTTAAAGGCGTACTCTGCCCGAGTGGCTTCGCTTCTTGTTTCAAAGGCTTCCGTGTAAATCATACGCATAGGATGGCGTCGTTTGATGCGGGTATATTTAGCACCCACACCATCATTGTGTTCTTTCAGTCGTCGTTCAGGGTCAGTGGTATAGCCACCGTAAAAGGTATCATCTGCGCAGTGAAGAACATAGAAATAATGTTTTTTAGCTTCAGTCATTCCCGTATAACATTCCTTTCGCTTCTGGTAGGTAGTTGCCTTCTTCGTCATAGATGGTTAGTGGCGGTAATATTTTTAAGCCATTAGGTTTACCTTGTCTAATTCCTTCAACTAAAACGACATTCGCTTCTTTTCCAGGTTTTGGGTAAACGAATTGAACACGTTTAGGCATGATATTGTATTTTTTCATCGTCTCAACAATATCTAAAAAGCGTTCAGGTCTATGAACCATTGCCAGTTTACCGTTAAATTTTAAAAGTCCGGCAGATTGTTTAATCACATCATCTAATGTGGCATGAATTTCATGTCTAGCTGCTGCCAAATAAGGATTAGGATTCGTTTTATTCGTCGGCAGTTCTTTAAAGTAGGGAGGATTGCAGACGATGAAATCGACTGAATCTTTTTTGATAGCCGTCGTGACATCATTCAGGTCTAGTGTTAATAATTGCATCTGGTCCTCAAGTTTATTAAGTTGAATACTACGACGCCCCATATCGGCCAAACGCTCTTGCAGTTCGATTCCAGTAATAGAAGCTTGTGTTCGGGCACTTAAGAAAAGCCCGACGGCTCCATTTCCGGCACATAGATCTATAATGGTTCCACGTTTTGGAATGCTAGCGAAATTAGCTAGTAAGACAGCATCTATTGAAAAAGAAAAAACGTCATGGCTTTGGATAATTTGAATATCGTTCGCATAGAGTTGATCAATGCGCTCGTTGGGTTGTAATAAGTCAGTCATGGTGTGAGACTCCTTTGTGTTATAATCTTAAACATTATAGCATGCAGCATGAAAAAAAGAAAAAACTTGCAAGATAGCTAAATATTCGGCATACTATGAGGGAAAATGAAAAGTGAGGCGAAAAAAATGTTCTTTCGATTTATCAGACAAGTTGCACGTGTAATTGTGTTTATTATTAATGGGCGTGCAAGTTATGAGCAACGTGACAAGTTACCTAAAGATACCAATTATATTTTAGTAGCACCACATAGAACGTGGTGGGACCCGATTTATTTAGCGTTAGCAGCATCACCTAAAGAATTTAGTTTTATGGCAAAAGAAGAGTTATTCAAAAATCCTATTCTTCGATTTATTTTAACAAAAGCTCATGCTTTTCCAGTAAAACGCGATAATCCTGGACCGAGTGTGATTAAAACACCTGTGAAGTCACTAAAAAATTCTGATTTAAGTTTGATTATGTTTCCAAGCGGAACGCGTCATTCTGATGAATTAAAAGGTGGTGCAGCTTTAATTGCTAAGATGGCAAAAGTGCCGATTGTGCCAGCCGTGTACCAAGGGCCTGTAACATTAGGTGGTCTGTTTAAACGTAAAAAGGTAACCGTTCGTTTTGGTGATCCAATTTATATTACAGATATTCCTAAAATGAATCAAGAAGGTATTCAAGAAGTTGAGCATCGCATGATGACTGCTTTTGAGAAATTAGATAAGGAAGTTAATCCAGATTTTGTTTACATTCCAAAAAACAAAAAGAGCTAACTTAGACAAGTTAGCTCTTTTTATTTTGGATTGAAGTGTAATAAACTTAAATAACGTCTATAAATTTGTTATAATGGTGGGAAGCAGTAAAATCGAACTGAAAAAGGAGAGACCGCATCATGAAATGGAGCATTCCAGAAAAAATTGTCAAACTTGGCCGCGCGTACGCTGATGAGGGGCGTGTTACGAATATTACTCAAGATTTAACGCAGCAAGTTTGGCATGCGGATGTATTGGGTTCTCAACTTTATAAAGTAGTCTTAGATGGCACACCTAAAGAAGAAGATGTTTGTAATTGTTCATTTTGGCAAAAGAATAAGTATTGTAAACATACAGTGGCTGTAGAGTTGACGTTGAGAGATCAGTCTCTTAATCGCGTACTAAAACAAAATCCTAGTTTAAAAAACACATATAAAACACCGACCTTATCAACATTATTTACGGATAGTTTTTCTAAGCTTCAAGAGCAAGCGACACGTCATTTTTTTGAGGATGTCACACCGCTTACTATGACATTTGTTGTTGAAAGTGTTGATGTATCAACGTATCATCCTGAAAGAGCTATTTGGGCAATGACCTTAAAAATTGCTTTAGATGGTGGTAGGGCTTATGTCGTTAAAAATGTTGGAGACTTTCTAACCGCTTTTTACAAACAAGAGTTATATGAGATTAATGAAAAGTATACAGCCTCACTTTTACGTTCTAATTTCTGTGAGAGTGATTTAAATGTATTAGATGAATTGGTTCAGATTTATCAAGGTAGTTTATTAGTAGCGGGGCAAGGGGTTCCAGTGAAAGGTAGTTTGAAAAAGCGTTATTTAATGCTAACACCTCAGAAATTAAGAGACTTAATGGAGCAACCGCGCTATCATGAGCGTTTGGCATTTATGGTGGCTAAGAAACTTTATCCAACATTGTCTTTAATGAAAGAGAAACCTCCATTAAAAGTTCAAGTGATACCTGATGGAGAAGGCTATACGATGCTTTTAGATACAGAGGGGCATCATTTTTGGGAAAAGTATAATTGGTTACTTGTTGCTGGTAAATTATATGAGCTGACGTTTGCACAACAGGAAGTTTACCAGACTATGACTCAATTGTTGAAGCGCGCAGAGAAACCAGAAGTATTTTATGGAGCATCTGAAATTTCTGATTTATTTACCTACGTTATTCCTCAATTAAGTTTAATTAGTGATATTCAAGTGGCTAAATCAGTTGAGAGTGAACTAGTTAGATTACCACTAGAACCTAAATTAGAATTTACTTTAGAAGGAAAGACACTTAAAGTATTGCCAGTGTTTCAATATGGCGAAACATTATTTTATGGTTCAGGAGAAGTTAAAGGAAATGATACGGTTCAAACTATTGTCAGAAATCAACAACAAGAACAACAAGTTTTAGCAGTTCTTGAGCATTTTAATTATTTAAATCGTGGTGAGCAATTTAGTAAGTCATTACCAGAATCTGAAGCACTTTATCAATTCTTTACAAGAGAATTGCCATTGTTACGTGAAGTTGCAGCAGTGGAATTGAGCGACGAGGTTAGCAGTTTATATTTAGAAGCAGCACAGCATCAGCCGAAAGTGACAGTAAAAGAAGAAGGCTCATGGTTTGATGTCGATTTTGATATCTCGTCCATTGCAGATGAGGATGTTGCAGATTTACTAGTCAGTCTTGTTGAGAAGAAACCATTCCATCAATTTCCAAATGGTCAGTTATTGTCATTAGAATCAGAGGGGTTCTATCAAACAAGTGAGGCGTTGAAACAGTTACGTCATGTGATGACCTTTAAAGAGGGACAAGTTTTAGTTCCAAAATACAAAGGGCTACAAATTGAGTCTGCCCTATCTACGGTTTCTGACGTGAGTTACAGTACTGGTTTTGAAGAGATGGTTAAAAATTTGACACAATTAGATTCACTGACAGATGAGGTGCCAGAGGGGCTTCAAGCTACATTACGCGATTATCAGTTAACAGGGTACCGTTGGCTTAAGATGCTTAGCCGTTATCAATTTGGTGGTATTTTGGCAGACGATATGGGGCTAGGTAAAACGGTTCAGACCATTGCTTACCTATTATCTGAAAAAGAAAAGTCGCATGAGGGTCCTTCTGTGGTTGTGGCGCCTGCAAGCTTAATTTACAACTGGAAGGTAGAGTGTGAAAAATTTGCACCTAGTTTATCTGTTGTCATTGTGAATGGGACACAAGATGAACGTCAGTTTATTTTAGAACGGGCAAAAGACTACGATATTTTAATTACATCGTATGCTACATTACGTCAAGATGCTGAGCATTATGAAAAAATAGCGATTAATGCCTTGATTCTTGATGAGGCTCAGATGTTAAAAAATTCGGGAACAAAAACATTCCAAGCGATGAAAAAGTTAAAAACAGTTCAACGTTTTGCATTAAGTGGGACACCAATTGAAAATAATTTAGAAGAATTATGGGCCTTATTCCATATTGTGATGCCAGGTTTTTTCCCAGCAAAAGCTAAATTTAATAAGTTGTCAGTTGATGAGATTGCGCAAATGATTCAACCGTTTATTTTAAGACGTGAGAAATCACAAGTGCTAAGCGATTTGCCAGAAAAAATTGAGTCTAATTTATATAGTAATTTAACAACGGAACAAAAAACAACGTATCTGGCGTACTTACGTCAGATGCAAGAGTCCGTGCAATCGATGAGTTCAGCAGATTTTAAAAAGAATCATCTCACTATCTTGTCTGGGCTAACTCGTTTACGTCAGATTTGTTGCGATCCTCGTTTATTCTTAGAAGATTATGAGGGTGGTTCTGGTAAATTAGAGCAAGTGAAAGATTTAATTGTGTCAGCTAAAGCAAATGGTCGTCGTATTTTATTATTCTCTCAATTTACAGGGATGTTGAGTTTAATTGAGGAAGAATTAGATGCATTGGGCATTGACAGTTTTTATTTAAGAGGAAGCACCAAACCCAAACAACGTATGGAGATGGTTGATGCTTTTAATGGTGGAGAGAAAGACGTCTTTCTAATTTCGTTAAAAGCGGGTGGTACGGGGCTAAACTTAACTGGAGCAGATACTGTTATTTTATATGATTTATGGTGGAACCCTGCAGTGGAAGAACAAGCAGCAGGACGTGCACACCGTATGGGTCAGAAAAAAGTAGTTGAAGTATGGCGCTTGATTGCGGAAGGAACCATCGAAGAGAAGATGCATAAACTTCAAAATGATAAGCGTGCCTTATTTGACAAACTAATGTCAGCTACAACAGAAGAACAATTAGGAAAATTAACGGAAACCGATATTCGTGAAATCCTAACAATTGGCAGTGAAACAGTCTAGACATTTTGTCGGGCTGTTTTTTTTGTTAGATGGAAGTTAAAATGAGCATGGTAATTAGTTGAGCGATTCATTATAATAAGAAAGGATTTAATGTGTAAGGAGGATTGGATGATACTTTTTAATAGTGACCGTAACAAGCCACCCTCTGCTTTTGTTACTAAAAAGGGATAAAAGAAAGTGGAGGATTTTATGAGAGAAATAGAGAATAAAAAATATATTAGTTGGCCTGTTTTAGCATTTATGGCTTTTTCAACAGTTATTGGATTTGACGATTTAATTTATAATTTTAAAAATCAAGGACTAGGAGTTATCACATCATGGATTATTTTACTGTCATTATATATGATTCCGTATTCACTGATGGTCGGACAACTGGGGTCGACGTTTAATAAAGAAGGTGGCGGACTTAGTTCATGGTTACGAGGAACTAAAGGGGATGCTTGGGGATATTTTACAGCCTGGACATATTGGGCAGCAATGGTGCCGTATGTTGTAGAATCGGCCAACGCAGTTGTAGTTGGTATTGGTTGGATGATCAATGGTGATAATAGTTTAGCTGATCAATTGACAACTTCTAAATTTGCCTTATTGACGTTTGTTGTTTTCGTTATTTTTGTTTTTATTCAATTGAAAGTAAAAAATTTACTTGAGATATTAGGGACTATCGGTGGAGCGGCAATGTTTATTATGTGTATTTTATTTATTGTGATGGCACTTGCTTCATTAATGATGCCAGGAACAAAAATGGCAACTCAACCAATGGAGTTACGAACTTTTGTACCAAAATTTAATTTGCACTATTTAACGACCGTTGCGTTGTTAATCTATGCGATTAATGGGAGTGAGTTAGTTGCACCATACGTGACTCGCATGAAAAAACCGGCTAAAGAATTTCCGAAAGCCATGATTTTCCTAACGATAATGGCAGCCGTTTTAACAATATTTGGTTCATTTTCATTAGGGATTTTCTTTGATGCCAATAATTTACCTCATGATTTAAAAATGAATGGGTCTTATTATGCTTTCTTAGCATTGGGGGAACGTTATGGTTTAGGCAAGATTTTAATGTACCTATACGCTCTGATTAGTGTGACCTATATGAGTGCCCTTTTAGCGGTATTATTAGATGCTATGACGCGTATGTTGATTTCAGATACAGGTGAAAAGTACATGCCAAAAGCTTTGCTTAAAAAGAATGAACGTGGGCTACCAGTTAATGGGTATCTTTTAACAGCTGGTTTATCCGCATTTATCTTAATCTTACCGATTTTTGGTTTGAAAAATATTAACCTTATTTTTGATTGGTTGCTACAGTTAAATGGAATTATTTCACCATTTGTAACGTGTTGGATTTTTTATGCCTTCATGCAAATTCGTAAAAATAGTCAAAAATACAAAGCAGAGTATATCTTTATTAAAAATGATAAAATTGCCTATTTAATTGGCTTTTGGTGTCTAGCGATAACGTTTGCGGCAAGTATTTTTGGAATGATTCCTCAAGGAAATCCGAGTACGTTTGAATGGAAGTATACATTGGCAATCAATATTTTAGCGCCAACTGTTTTAATTGGTCTGGGTGGTGTGATGCCTTGGTTAGCCAGTCGTGAACGTAAGAAAGAGCAAACTAATTTATAAAGTTATTGAAAAGAGTCCTCTAAATGAGGTCTCTTTTGCTTTATCTGACAAAAAAAGGTATGATTGTAGGATGTTTAAAGGGGGTATTTATGAAAAGGAAGAAAAAAAGTTCAGTTATTGACATGTTATCTTTTGTTTTTAAAAAGGTTTATAAAGAATGGAAAGTGATCCTTGTGAGTCTAGTTGCACTAGTGTTAATTGCATTAGTAGAATTTAGTATTCCGCAAGTGACCCAAACTATTATTGATGATATAATTCCTGAAAAGTCAAAAAGTATGTTAGTTCAGGCGATTTTTTGGTTAGGTTTTTTAACTGTGGCACTTAATGTGTTATCCTACATTTCGACTTACTTGATGAGTAAAATAAGTCAAGAAGCAGTGGCTGAATTGAAACAAGATTTATATGGTCATGTATTAGAGCAAGACTTAACTTATTTTGAAACACAAAAAACTGGAGACTTAATGACTCGTTTGACAAGTGATGTTAGAACGATTCAAGATCTAATCTCACCAAGTACATTGAAAATTATTAGTAATATTGTAACATTTACGTTAGTTCTTGGTTTTTTATTTTATACAGATTGGAAATTAAGTTTAATGATTGCCATAACGTTTCCACTGTTATATATTGTGAATGATTTCTTCAGTAAACGTATGAAAGCGAATTTTAGAAAAGTAAGAGAATCATCTGCTCATTTTAATAATCATTTACAAATGACATTGACTTCTATCTTGATGATTAAAAATTCTGCAACAGAATCATTTGAAGAACAGCGTTTGAAAGAGGTTAATGAAGAAGTTAAGAACAATCAGTTACAAGCAACTAAAACACAGGCTTTATTTTCGCCATCAATGGATTTAGTCAATTTCTTAGGTGTAGCAATTGTTTTGACTTATGGGACACTAAAAATTTTCGACGGGGAATTGACTGTCGGGAGTATGATGAGTTATTTAGCTTACCTTAAACTTCTTCAAAATCCTATCCGTTCAATGACACAAATGATTAGCCGTTTTCAACAAGCATTAGTCTCTTATGAACGTTTGATGGATATTTATGAGAGTGAGCCTAGCATCGTGGCTGCAGACGATACAGTAAAAATTGAGCGCTTAGAAAAAGGGATTACTTTTGATAATGTCTCATTTCATTACTTAGAAGGGAATAAAGTCTTAACGGATTTAACTTTCACTATACCTAAAGGAAAGTTAGTTGCATTAGTAGGATCTTCAGGATCGGGTAAAACAACAGTGACACGTTTGTTATCACGTTTATATGACCCAACTGCAGGTAGTATCAAAGTCGATGACCATAATTTAAAAGATATTGATATTGAGTCTCTAAGACAAGCTATCGGAATTGTATCTCAGGATATTGAATTGATGGATGGTTCAGTAAGGGATAATATTACGTACGGTATCTTTGATAAAAGTGAAGAGGAAATTTTAAAAGCGATTGATGCGGCAAGGTTAACAGAATTTATAGAGGGACTTCCTCAAGGGTTAGAAACTCAAATAGGTGAACGTGGTATGAAATTATCTGGTGGACAAAAGCAACGTTTAGCAATTGCTAGAGTATTTTTAAAGAATGCTCCTATCTTAATATTAGATGAGGCGACTGCAGCATTAGATAATGAATCGGAACGATTTATCCAACAGTCTTTAGAAGAATTATTAGAGCAAAAAACGGCCTTAGTGATTGCGCATAGGTTATCAACTATTCATCATGCGGATACAATATTGGTAATGGAGAAAGGACGTATTGTGGAGAGTGGTAACCATCAAGAACTAATGGAGAAAGCTGGACGTTACGAGACACTTTATTCTGCACAGTTTAAATAAAAAGTGAGGCATGGCCTTGCTTTTTTTATATACAAAAAAACACCTCAAGGGGATGAGGTGTTTCGGAGATTTTATTTACTTTGGAGGAGTAAATAATGAAAAAAGTTTTGTTTGTTAGGGTTGTTTTGTTTCTATAGGTATATAATAGCTTTTAAATATGACGAAAGTGTGATGAAGTTTATATAAAACAATGAATTATTTATGTGATAAATATAGACCGAAAGAAAAGGACCTCTTGTACAAGAGGTCCTTTTGTGTTTATTTACTTTGGAGGAGTAAATAAAAAGTGTTAGGGTTGTTTTGTTAGTACTCTTTTATAATAAAAGAAAAGTGTGAAAAAAATGTGTCTAAGTTATTAGGTATTTATTAAGACTGTTTAAATTAAATCACTATATAAATAATAAGTCACTAATTTTTCAGTTGCATCAATTGAATCTTGATGTGTCCGCTCGTAGGCATGACTTGCATCTATACCAGCGCCTATTAAACCATGTCGCACGTCAGCGCCAGCTTTCATAGCAGCAGATGCATCGCTTCCGTAGTAAGGATAGATATCTAATTTATAAGGAATAGCTTCTTCATTGCAAAGTTGAACAAGTTGATTGCGGAGACCTAAGTGGTAAGGCCCGCTACCATCTTTCACACAAATAGAAACAGTATATTCGTCGGTTTGTTGGTCATCGCCAATTGCCCCCATATCGACAGCTAAATAGTCCACGACTTGTTCAGGAATGTTAGAATTCCCACCATAACCAATTTCTTCATTATTGGAAAAAAAGAAATGAGTGGTGTGGGGTAAGATATTACCAGATTCTGCTAAGTCTTTTAAGAATTGAATTAGGATAGCGACACTTACTTTGTCATCTAAGTGTCGTGATTTAATAAATCCGTTTGGTGTCACAGTTGTTCGGGGGTCAAAGCTAACAAAATCACCGACTTGAATACCTAAATTTTGTGTGTCATTAGCATCTCTCACTTTTTCGTCAATGCGCACTTCCATATTTTCTTGATTGCGCTCAGCGGTTCCAGCGTCTTTATAGACATGAACACTTGTTTGATGCATCAAAATTGTACCGGTATAGGTCTCACCAGATTGTGTGTGTACGGTGCAGTATTCTCCTTCGATAGCATTAAAACGAAAGCCGCCAATTAAATCTAATTTTAATCGGCCATCAGGTTTGATTGCTCGAACCATTGCACCTAACGTATCAACATGAGCAGTAATAAACCGTTGTTCGGCATCATTTTCGCCTGAAACTGTTAGGATAAGACTGCCTTTTCTGTTGAGTTTAGGTGAATAGCCTACTTGTTCTAATTCATTAGTGATGTAACGAATAATGGTTTCTGTGCACCCTGTAGGTGATGGGATAGTTGTTAATTTAGCAATTAAATCAATAGTACGTTGCTTCATGAAATCACTCTCCTAATTATAGTTGATGGCTTTATCATAACGGATTGTTTTGATAAATGAAATTAAAAACATAGAAAAAGGCTTTACTATATACCCCACGGGGTATATAGTAAAGAGAGAATAGAAAAGGAGTGAGTGGATGTTTTTATTTAATAAAATTCCAAGTATTACAGGTGCTGAACTGCAACAATTAGGCAGCAAAGCTACTATTTTAGATGTTAGAGAGCCAAATGAGTTTGAATCAGGTCACATTCCAGGTTCTAAAAATATACCACTAGGTGTCATCCAAACTTACAAAGGAAAAGGGCCAGTTCATGTTATTTGTCAATCAGGTATGCGTAGTAAGAATGCAGCAACGCGCTTGAAAAAAATGGACATTGAAGCCATTAACGTTAAAGGCGGAATGATGTTGTGGCAAGGTCCTATTAAAACAGGAAAAAAGTAAGGCGAAAAGGTGAGTAGTAACATGGAAAAAAAGTGTGATCCTAAGATTATGAATCGGTTAAAACGTTTAGAGGGCCAAATGCGTGGTGTACAGAAAATGATAGCTGAAGAAAAGGAATGTTATGATATTATGATTCAGTTATCCGCAATACGTTCAAGCGTTGATAAGGTAATGGGTGTAATGGCTGCTGAAAATCTGAAGCAGTGTTTGGAGTATCCTCTGGAAAATGAGCAAGCTCAACAGGAAAGATTAGAGCAGGCTATGAAGATAATTGAAAAAAAATAAAACGACACTTATTTAAAAGGTGTTGTTTTTTTTAGGGATTTTATAAATCTATTCTTTCGACTTTTGAGATTCAGTGCTACAATGAATAGTAAAATAAAAAGTCGATTAGGAGGTGACGAATGAGTCCGCATATAAAACCAATTATTATGTTAGTTGCAGGGTATTTAATTATTGCAACTGTTTTAATAGTTCCAAGAATAATACGTCAATACCGACACTCAGGTTCTATTGAGTTTAGTAAAAAAGCGACGATTATAACATTAGTCATCTATCTTGTTGTGACATATATATTAGTATCGTTACCTATTCATAGTGATTACCAAGAAAATCTTGCCATAGAAGGTGTGGGACGAGCGCAGTTAAGACCTTTTGAAATACTTAGAGTGTTTTTAGGCTCGTCTAAAGAGGTCTGGATAGTATCCGCAATGTATCAAATGTTTTTTGATATATTGATGATGATCCCGTTAGGAATTTACTATTATGTTTTAACGCGTAAAGAGAAAAAAAGTTGGTTTAAAATAGCTGGAATTGGTTTCTTAGTATCGCTCTTTTTTGAATTCTCTCAACTAACAGGTATGTTTGGTCTACAAGCAGAGCCTCTTCGTTTATTTAATGTAGATGACCTTTGGTTGAATACGTTGGGAACGATTATTGGCTATGGATTAGCCCCAGTCTTACTATTTTTTATGCCTGATTGGAAAATTCGTTTGGCTGATTCAACCGATTATATGAATGCTGATTATACGATACAGATGGTCGAGTTGTATTTAACGATACTAATTGCTAATATTCTAGCAATTTTTACTAATTCATTTATTGGGACAGGTGGACCATGGTTTAAATTAACACTTAGCACCATTTTTTATTTTATAATAAGTGTCGCGATGCCGAGGTTTTTTGAAGGTAAAACATTAGGTGGGCTTATTTTAAATGTAAAATTGATTCCTGATAAAACAAAACGATTTTGCCCCTATATGGTTAGAATGGTACTAATATTTGTCCCGTTATGGTTTAATGAATTTGCAGTTTGGATATGTAGTATTTCATCTGTGGATAACTTAATGATCAATGTTCAAGTGATTTTTTTCTTTGCCACAGCGATGTTATGGATTATTATTTATTTTGATATTATGATGAAATGGCTCAAAGGAGCAGCAGCACCTTATTATAATGAAAAGAGTGGCATTAAGGTGGAATATAATAAAATTAGAAGTGAAAGTAGGCGTTAAAATTGAAAAAAAGAGGATTCGAAAAAGTTACGACGTTTGATGAGTCGATTAAACTTCCTGTAAGAGCAACTAAAGGTGCGGCGGGTTATGATTTTGAAGCAGCTGAAGACATTGTTATTCCAACAATTTGGAAGCAAGGTATTGGAACGGTTTTAAAAGCAGTTTTAAAAGGTGAAGAAGCTTTAGTCGACGATTCATTAAGAAAAGAAGTGAAGCCTGTATTAGTTCCAACTGGAATTAAAGCTTATATGGGAGAGGAAGAATATCTACAATTATGTAATCGTTCAAGCAATCCACTTAAAAATTTCTTGCTAATGGGAAATGGTGTAGGTGTTATTGATAGTGACTATTATGGGAATGAAGCAAATGAGGGACATATTATGTTTCAATTTTTAAATTTTGGTTTAACAGATAAGACGATAAAAAAAGGTGAACGAATTGGACAAGGTATCTTCTTGCCATTTTTAAAAGCAGATCAAGATGAAAGTTCAACCGAAAGAACAGGTGGATTTGGTTCTTCAGGTCAATAAACAAAAAACCAGACAACATGTCTGGTTTTTTTAGTAGTAAAAATGATTAAATTCATTTTAAACGTACTGTTATTAAGGACTAGAATGCCTGAATTATGTTAAAATGAAAGAGTATAATAAAAAGAATTATACAGAAAAAGAGGGACGTTATGGCAAAAAAAGCAAAAACACATTTTGAATGTCAAGCGTGTGGGTATATTTCTCCTAAGTATTTAGGAAAGTGTCCCAATTGTGGCGCTTGGAATGAGATGTTAGAAGTTAAAATACAAGAAGAACCGGCTAGAAATAGTCGTGTCAGTTTAGAAGGCAAACGAACAACTGCAAAGAAATTAAGTGATGTTACCTCGCAAAAAGAACCACGTGTTAAAACGCAACTAGAAGAGTTGAACCGTGTTTTAGGTGGAGGCGTTGTACCAGGCTCGCTAGTTTTAATTGGAGGAGATCCAGGTATAGGTAAATCAACACTGTTATTACAAGTCTCACAACAATTACATTTGAGTGGCGGTAAAGTGTTATATGTTTCAGGTGAAGAAAGTGCTGAGCAGATTAAGATGCGTGCAGAACGTTTAAGTATTTCAGGTAATGATTTCTATGTTTATCCTGAGACGGATATGTCAGCAATTCGTCAAACAATCGAAGATGAGTCGCCGGATTATGTCATTATTGATTCTATTCAAACGATGATGCAACCTGATATATCGAGTGCAACAGGAAGCGTCAGTCAAGTTCGTGAAACAACTGCAGAGTTGATGCAAATTGCAAAGACTAACCAAATTGCAATTTTTATTGTCGGACATGTGACGAAAGAAGGGTCGCTTGCAGGCCCTAGGATGTTAGAGCATATGGTAGATACAGTTTTATACTTTGAAGGAGACCGTCATCATACCTTCAGAATACTTAGGGCGGTTAAAAATAGGTTCGGTTCAACGAATGAAATTGGTATTTTTGAAATGAAAGAAATTGGCTTAGTAGAAGTTGCTAATCCATCAGAAGCTTTTCTAGAAGAACGAATTGATGGTGCGACAGGTTCAGCGATTGTAGTGGCAATGGAAGGAACACGTCCAATATTGGTTGAAATTCAATCTTTAGTAACACCTAGCGTATTTGGAAATGCGAAACGAACCTCAACAGGATTGGATTATAACCGCGTGTCACTTATCATGGCAGTATTAGAGAAACGTGCCGGTTTACTTCTTCAAAATCAAGATGCTTACTTAAAAGCAGCAGGAGGGGCTAAATTGGATGAGCCCGCTATTGATTTGGCGATTGCAGTTGCAATAGCCTCAAGTTACAAAGAAAAAGGAACATTACCTTCGGAGTGCTTTGTTGGAGAAATCGGGTTGACAGGAGAAATTCGCCGTGTTAACAGGATTGAACAACGCGTGGGAGAAGCTCAGAAATTAGGGTTCAAACGGATGTATATCCCTAAAAATAATCTACATGGTTGGGAGCCGCCAAAAGGTATAGAGGTAATAGGTGTCGCAACATTAGGTGAAGCGTTACATAAAATTTTTAAATAAAGAAAAAGGAGGGGTTCCCTTTGGTTAAAAAGATTTTTATAGGATTAATGCTAGTATTAGGTTTGAGTTTAGGGATTACCTTTTTACCGTCAACATGGACAACATTAGGTATGGGTGACAACCTTGTTGTTAATAATTATTTTACAAATGGACTGATTGGGGCACTTATTTCATTATTTATTTGGGCTATATTTGGTAGATACATCATTTCAGCTGTGAAGAAAGCAGAAGTTGCGTTGACAGGTCAAAGTTTAGAGTCGTTATTATTTGGTTCAGTCGGAACGGCAATGGGCTTATTGCTAGGGGTTTTAGCATCAATGCCGTTATTTAATTTGAATATCAGAATTGTAAGTAATGTTATTCCGACGTTTATCTTATTTGTTTTAGGTTATTTAGGATTTAAAGTAGGGACGCTAAAAAAAGAAGAATGGAAGAAGATCTTCTTTCCTAAAAATAAAAAGCAAACAGAAGACGTACTGGAACGAAAAGTGACAGACACGCATCATAAATATAAAATATTAGATACAAGCGTTATTATTGATGGCCGTATATATGATGTTGCTAAGACAGGTTTTATCGAAGGTGTCTTATTGATTCCGAATTTTGTACTGTATGAGTTGCAGTACATTGCAGATTCAGGAGACAGTTTGAAACGTGTTCGTGGTCGTAGAGGTTTAGATATCCTAAACTCTCTACAAAAAGAAGAATCAGTTCAAGTTGAAATGTATGAAGGCGACTTTGAAGATATTGCAGAGGTTGACAGTAAATTGTTGAAATTAGCAAAAATGCTTGATGGCGTTGTTGTCACAAATGATTTCAACTTAAATAAAGTAGCAGAGTTTCAAAATGTTCCAGTTTTAAATATTAATGCGTTAGCAAATGCAGTGAAGCCAGTTGTCATACCCGGTGAAAATATGCGTGTCCTAGTTGTTAAAGATGGGACGGAAAGACAACAAGGAGTCGCTTATCTTGATGATGGGACGATGATCGTAGTTGAAGATGGCCAACATTACATGAATAAAGAAATAGAAGTTGTTGTAACCAGCGCGCTTCAAACAGCAGCTGGGCGTATGATCTTTGCAAAACCAGCTCATATGCAACGCGGGTTAAACAATTCGGACAAATAACAGACAGAGGAGTGCATCTAATGAGAATAGGTCAAGGGTTTGATGTTCATGAGTTAGTCGAAGGTCGTAAATGCATCATAGGTGGCGTAGAGATCCCTTATGAAAAAGGGTTACTTGGTGTGACGGATGCTGACGTCTTAATTCATGCTATCATTGATGCGCTATTAGGTGCAGCTGCTCTCGGTGATATAGGTCAGGTCTTTCCTGAAACCGATGAAAATGTAAAAGGAGCCTCTTCGGTAGACCTTTTAAAAGAAGTTTGTTATAAAATCGAGCAAGAAGGCTTTACTATTGGTAATATAGATTGTACAATTTTAGCAGAGAAGCCAAAAATGTTACCCTATTTAACTGATATGAAGAAAGTCATAACAACTGTTTGTAAGATAACAACCCAACAACTTAATCTAAAGGCGACAACGATGGAGAACATGGGCTTCGTTGGACGTGAAGAAGGAATAGGTTCGTTGGCTGTGGCCATATTAAAAACTAAGAAAGTGGGAATAGAAAATGACTAAAAAAGTACGTGTACGTTACGCGCCAAGTCCAACAGGACATTTACACATCGGTAATGCAAGAACAGCATTATTTAACTATTTATATGCAAAACATCATGATGGAGATTTCATTATCCGTATTGAGGATACCGATTTAAAACGTAACATTGAAGGCGGAGAAAAAAGCCAGCTAGAAAACTTAGCTTGGTTAGGAATGGATTGGGCAGAGAGTCCAGAAAATCCAGGCGAATATGGACCTTACCGTCAATCAGAACGTGCTGAAATCTATTTACCATTAATCGATCAATTACTTGCAAGCAACTTAGCTTACAAATGTTATGCGACAGAAGAAGAGTTAGAAGAAGTTCGTGAAGCACAAAAAGCACGTGGTGAAATGCCTCGTTACAATGGCATGTGTGCCAACTTAACACCAGAGCAACAAGCAGCCTATGAAGCTGAAGGCCGTGAAGCAGTTGTTCGTTTCCGTGTACCTCAAAATAAAGAGTATAAATTTAACGATTTAGTTAAAGGTGATATTTCGTTTGATTCATCAAGTATTGGTGGCGACTTTGTCATCTTAAAACGTGATGGCATGCCAACATATAACTTTGCAGTAGCGGTGGATGACCACTTAATGGAAATTACACACGTTTTACGTGGCGATGACCATATTGCGAATACACCAAAACAATTAATGATTTATGAAGCACTAGGTTGGGAAGCGCCAGTATTCGGTCATATGACATTAATCATCAATAGCGAAACTGGTAAAAAATTAAGTAAACGTGATGAGTCAATCTTACAATTTATCGAGCAATACCGTGAATTAGGTTACTTACCAGAAGCAATGGTTAACTTTATTGCTTTATTAGGTTGGTCTCCAGTAGGTGAGGATGAAATCTTTAGTGAAAAAGAAATTATCGAAATGTTTGATGCTGATCGTTTAAGTAAGTCACCAGCAGCTTTCGACGCTAAAAAATTAGAGTGGATTAACAACCAATACATCAAGCAATTAGATTTAGACGTGATGACAGAAATGGCATTACCTCATTTAGTTAAAGCTGGACGTATTGAAGAAAATCCAACACCTGAAAAAATGGAATGGGTTAAGAAATTAGTAAGTTTATACCAACCACAAATGAGTTATGCAGCTGAAATTGTTGAACTTTCAGAATTATTCTTCGGTGAACATCCAGTAGCAGGTGATGAAGCGAAAGAAGTTTTAGCAGGAGAAACAGTTCCAACTGTTTTAACAGCATTCAAAGAACAAATCGCAGCGCTTGAAGAATTTGATGTTCCAGGAATTAAAGCAGCAATTAAAGCTGTTCAAAAAGAAACTGGTGTTAAAGGTAAAAACTTATTCATGCCAATTCGTGTGGCTGTATCAGGCGAAATGCATGGTCCAGAACTTGGTGATACAATCGTATTGTTAGGTAAAGAAAAAACATTAGATCATTTAACAAAAGCATTAGCTTAAAAATAAAACACATAGAAAAGAAGAAGTAATCAAGGGAACATCTTTAGAGAGTCTGCGCATGGTGTAAGCAGATGTTGGAACTTGGTGAAATGCCTCTTTGAGTGGTTCAGGCGAACGTCTTAGTTGAGACAAGTAACTTGAAACGGCAGGTGGTCGTTAGACACAAAAGATATTTGTTGCTGTGAGGTGACAAATAAGAAAAGTGGAACCACGCGTAGCGCGTCTTTTTGTTTGGCTAGCCCGAACAAAAAGACGCGCTTTTTATTTAAAGTAATCGAAAAGGAGCAGATTATTATGTTAAAAATATATAACACATTAACTCGTACGAAAGAAGAGTTCAAACCTTTAGAAGAGGGAAAAGTAAAAATGTATGTATGTGGTCCGACTGTTTATAATTATATTCATATAGGGAATGCTCGCAGTACAATTGCTTTTGATACCGTTCGAAAATATTTAGAATATCGTGGCTATGATGTGAATTATGTTTCTAACTTTACGGATGTTGATGATAAAATTATTCGTACAGCAAAAGAACAAGATATGACACCGAAAGAATTAGCTGATCAATTTATTGCAGCGTTTAAAGAGGATACGGCTGCTTTAAATGTGAAACCAGCTTGCCATCATCCTCGTGTTATTGACCATATGGATGACATTATTGACTTCGTATCAGGTTTAATTAAATTAGGGTTTGCTTATGAATCTGCGGGCGATGTGTATTACCGTACAAGAAAATTTGAAGATTACGGTGAATTGAGTGATCAGTCATTAGATGAGCTTGAGATAGGTGCAAGTAATAGAACAGGTGATGAGCAAGCTAAGAAAGAAGATCCGATAGATTTTGCTCTTTGGAAATCTGCAAAAGAAGGTGAAGTATCTTGGGAGTCTCCTTGGGGATTAGGTAGACCAGGTTGGCATATTGAATGTTCTGTAATGGCGACTAAACTTTTAGGCGATACGATTGACATTCATGGCGGGGGACAAGATTTAGCCTTCCCGCATCACGAAAACGAGATTGCTCAAAGTGAAGCGAAAACAGGTCAAACATTTGCGAATTATTGGATGCATAATGGTTACGTAACGGTTGGGGATTCTGGCGAGAAAATGAGTAAATCACTAGGTAACTTTGTAACAGCTCATGATTATATTAAAGAGGGACATGCTGCAAGCGTTCGTTTTGCATTAGCAAGTACGCACTATCGTCGCCCGCTACCCTTCACTGAAGAAACCATTACAGAAGCTGAGAATAACTTACAGAAGATAAAAACAGCTATAGATAATGTTGCGTTTAGAATGAAAGATGGTGTATCTGGTTTAGAAGTAGATTCTGAAGATGAAGCGGCACTGGTAGCATTAACAGAACGCTTTATTGAAGAGATGGATGATGATTTTAATGTGGCGAACGGTTTAACAGTTGTATATGAATTTGTTAAATGGTTAAATCAATATAGCGAACGTCAAGAAGTATCATCTGTTATAATGACAAAAGCAACAGAATTATTAACAGACTGGTTAACAATTTTTGGTGTTGCTTTTTCTAGTGAGAATGAGTTATTGGATGAAACAATTGATCAATTATTAGTGGAACGTGATGAAGCGAGAGCTAGTCGTGACTTTGCGCGTAGTGATGAAATTAGAGATTTACTAAAAGACCAAGGGATTATCTTAGAAGATACGGCCCAAGGAACGAGATGGAGAAGAAGTTAATTATGGCAAAACAAGATTATACACTACTAAATGGTTTGGCTCTAGCTTATGTAGGCGATGCGATTTATGAAATTTATATTCGTGAGTACTTAATAAAAGAAGGGTTAACGAAACCAAATATGTTGCATAAAACAGCGACAAAATATGTTTCGGCAAAATCTCAATGTTATTTAATGCAAGAAATGCTGGCAGCAGAAGTGTTATCTGAGCAGGAGATGCTAATGTATAAACGTGGTCGTAATGCTAAAAGTCATACATCAGCTAAAAATGCAGATGTCACAACATATCGTATTTCAACAGGTTTTGAAGCCTTGTTTGGTTACTTACATTTAACAGAACAAAAAGAACGTTTAGAGGAATTAGTGGCTTGGTGTATTAAGAAGATAGGGGAACGATAAAATGGCAAATGATTTTCAAGGGAATAAAAAGCGTCAAACAAAGCATCGATTTGATAAAGGTGGCAGAAGTGAACGTGATGATCGTTCGGGGAGACGTGGCGGACGCTCAACTGGTCGTGAAGTAGAAGAGGTTACGGGAGAAGAAAACCAAGGTTCAGAGGATTTTTCATTTGGAAGACATGCTGTTATAGAAGCCTTGAAAAATAATCGTGGAAATAAATTATTCTTACAGGATGATTTAAAAGGTCCTAAAACACAAGAGTTAAAAGATTTAGCAGCTGAATTTTCAGTGCCGATTTCTTGGGCACCTAAAACAAAATTAGATAAATTAACAGACAGTGCAGTTCATCAGGGGATTGTATTAGGAATTACAGAATACGAGTACTTAACAGTTGAAGAATTAACAGCTCAAGTAAAAGAGAAAAAAGAAGAGCCATTCTTTTTAATTTTAGATGGTATTGAAGACCCGCATAATTTTGGTTCGATTTTAAGAACGGCAGATGCAACAGGAGTTGACGGTGTTATTATACCTAAGCACCGAGCGGTTGGAATCACGTCAGTTGTGGCTAAGACCTCAACTGGAGCAGTGGAACACATTCCGGTGGCGCGTGCAACAAATTTAAAGCAAGCTGTGCAAACACTTAAGTCAGCGGGTTTTTGGATTTTCGGAACAGATATGGAAGGAACGAGCTATGAAAAATGGAATGTATCAGGTTCATTAGCTTTAATTATTGGAAATGAAGGAAAAGGCATGTCTCCAATTTTGAAAAAAGAAGTAGACGAAATGTTATCTATACCTATGGTAGGACATGTACAAAGTCTTAATGCCAGTGTAGCAGCAGGATTGTTAATGTATGAAGTATTGCGTAAACGAATGAAATAAGTGTGTAGATAAGAAAGGAAGGAGGGAATGAAGTGAAACGACAAATACTATTAGTAGATGGGTATAATATGATTGGGGCGTGGCCTGAGCTGGTTGCACTAAAAAATCAGGATAAAATGGAAGACGCACGTGATTTACTGTTATTTAAATTATCTAACTACGCTAAGTACCATGATGTTCAAGTGATTGTAGTGTTTGATGCTCAGTTCGTTCCTGGACTTTCTAAAGAGTATCGAAAATATCAATTGACAGTTGTATTTACAGGGATTGATGAAACAGCGGACACCTATATTGAGCGCAGAGCAGGGGAATTGGTATCCCGGTTGACTTTAGTGACTGTGGCGACAAGTGATTTAGCAGAGCAGTGGCTTATCTTTTCTAAGGGTGCGCTGAGACAGTCGGCTAAGGAACTGTGGCGTGATTTGGAAGAAACAAAATTAGCTATTGTGAGTGACACAAAAGACTATCAATATCAAAATTATCGTCGAGCAGGGACATGGCGTCCTGAACAATTAAATAAATTAGACAAACTACTGGAAGATTTATCTCAGTAGTTTTTTTAATGTTCTCTTTTTACGAATGCCAAAAAGTGGTATGATAGCGTCGCAATAAGAGGGAAGATCAAATGTCGACACTTAAATCCGGGACGAGTTGTCAGTTTTAAATATCTGGAGGTACCGCTATGGATAGTGAAGAATTAAATAGTTATATCGCTTCTGCAAAGAATGGCGATAGTGATGCGTTAGTCGTGTTGTTTGATAAATATCAACCGGTTGTATATAAATTAAGACAAATGTATACTGTGAAAGATTTGGATTTTGAGGACTGGCAACAAGAAGGTAGACTATGTCTACTTCTGTCTGCTGAAAGCTATCAAGAGGACGTTGGGATTACGTTCGGTGCCTATTTCAAAAAAAATATGACACGTCGTATATATAGTTTACTCAGAAAACAAAATGCATTTAAAAGGCGAATGGATGTATCAGCTACTTCTCTAGAGAATGAAGTGGGTGTAAAAGAAGAACTTGTGGGAATGGTTAAAGAAAAACCAACTGATTACGTTAGTGATTTGATTATTTTACGAGATGAATTAGTAACTTATTGTCAGTGCTTATCTAATTTTGAATGTTTAGTTCTATTAGGCTACTTAACCTCGGTGCCGTTATGTGAGATAGCGGCAATGACGAGGTGTTCTGAAGAAAAAGTAAAAAATGGGATAGACCGTGCTAGACGAAAGTTGAAAAAAATAGCCGAATAACATATTGATAACTCTAATTCTCTCTTATTACGCTTTAGCAGATTGATATATATAATGTATTGCATTTAGATATAAAATGTGATAAACTTGTAATTTTTATAAAAATATGGTAGTGTTAAGTTAGAGGTGAAATAAATGCCAACAACGTTGTCAACGATTAAGAAAAAGATGGAAAGTCATATCGGTAGTCGGATTACATTAGTTGCTCAGACAGGTAGAAAGCGCCAAACAAAACATTCAGGTATTTTAACTGAAACGTATCCAGCAGTTTTTATTGTTGATTTGGATGAGGATGGCGATTCAAGAGAGCGTGTTTCATATAGTTATACTGATATTCTGACTCAAACAGTGGAAGTAGATTTTTTGTAAATGTAAGTAGTTTCAGATAACGAGCCTAGTACGTAAGGGCTTTTTATTTTGGGCAGAAATGAGGATAGTATGATATTTATAGATGGGGATGCTTGTCCTGTAAAAAAAATTATTATGGAAGAAGCCGAGAGATATGATGAGAAAGTAACAATGGTTACCAGTTTATCTCACTACTCCGAAAAGGAATTACCAAAGCATGTTGATGTTGTATATGTAGATGAAGGGGCAGATTCTGCAGATTTTAGATTAGTATCATTGTTAAAACAATCAGATATTTTGGTGACACAAGACTATGGACTAGCTTCTTTAGCTTTACCTAAAGGAGTTCACGTTTGTCATCATACAGGTTTTGAATATGATTCTTATAAAATTGACATGATGCTAGAAACTAGATTTGCGAGTGCCAAACTTAGAAAAGCAGGTCAACGAACTAAAGGACCCAAAAAATTTACAGATGAAGATCGTCAAAAGTTCAGAATGCTACTGGTAAAATTGCTTCAAAATAAAAAAGAAAGCCTTTTGTAGGCTTTCTTTTTTATTTATAGGTATTCGTTTCTAATTCGAATGCATTAAACATGTCGTTTGTTGCATCTTTATTTTTTACTTTTTTAATAAACTCACCTTGGACGATTAAGCGATTAGCACCTGTCGCGTCACAAGTGACTAAAGTCACCTCGGTTTTGTTTTTGTGATCTTCAATAAGGTCAGTACGAGTAGGCTCAACGTATTCTTTATAAGTAACGGTGTAGACGTAAATATTCTCTAAGTCTGTTAAGTAGATCGTTTGTCCGATTTGAGCGTTAACTAATGCGCCGAAGAGTAAATTACGTTCTAGCATATTGTGGCTAGCTAAAGCATAATTTCCTTTGCCCATTTTTTGATCTTCTTTCATTGTTCCCGCACCGACGATTAGAGAATAATTATCGACACCTTTTAAGATGGGGAGATTCAATCCGATTTCAGGCATCGCGATACCACCGATTGTATAGGCTGTTTGATAACCGATGAATCTTGAGGATACTACTGTTTCTAAATCTAGTGAAACAACATCTTTAAAATCAAACGAGACATCCTCTTGTTTTTCATTCTTTTTGATTTGTTCAGGTGTGACTTGATGAACTTTATATTTTTCAGTTGTTTTTTCAACGATGACGTCTTTTACTTTGTTATTGAAAATTAGGAGTAATCCTATTAGTAACATGATTAAAAGGAGCAGATTGATTAAAATGTTTTTTATAATCCGACCTTTAGATTTCTTTTTTTTGTGTTGTTGTCGTGCCATGTTCTTTTAACCTCCTATTTTATATGTTCTTCTTGATTATACGCTAACTTTTAGCAAAGTGCATCCTAAATAAATGATTATTTTAAAAGGAAAAATTATTACAAACTTATTTCTTGAAAAAATGAAAAAAATTGCTAATGTAATGAAAATTTAATTAATAATTAAACCATTTTGGTTCATAAATAAGGTAGAATAGGATTATAATGAAAATAAAGTAGAGGAGGGTAGAAAATGTCGCTTAATTATATATATATTCACTTGGATACAATATCGAATTCGCTTTTTTCTAGGGGATTAAATATTCATGATTTTTCATCATCGGTATTTGATATTCCAGAAAACATTTTACTACTTGACCCTCATGAGAACGATGGCGAATACGAACCACATACAGGTTTGCGAGTGATTCGTGGTCAAAATCAGGTGCTTCGTTATTTTTTCCAAAAATCAAAGCAACGAGAATCTGAAGTGAAATGGATTGATTTTAAAGATATCAATCTGATTCAGCAGTTGACACCAATGGAAATTGCAGAACTTTTATATTTTGGACATATGAGTTCGCAGCTACATTCGCCATTCTTTTATAAGCTTCAAAATAATTTTGTGTATTTTGAAAAACCTGATGATTTAACAAAAGTATTTTATCGTCGAATGGATGATTTTTATAAACTTATTAGTGCGAAGCTTGAAAATATTGTGTTTGACAAAATGAATCATAAAAAAGGATTATTTAAAAAACCAGTGACGGTTAGTAAAATAGAATTTGAAAAAGTTAAAGTGTTGAAAACTGCTTTTCAAGAAGGACTAGTTCTGGATGTAAGGCAATCGGGTACAAAAGAAGAGGAGTATATTATTCCTTTGTATGTTGTTGAAGATCGTATAAGAAATATTTCCGATCGTGATTTACGTGAAGAAAACCGAGTCGGACAAATTGTATATTCTACATCATCTATGCTATGGACAATTGAGGTGACGGATACATGGTTAGTCCAAGGGGCGTTAAAAGTTTAACTAAGAGGGCTTGTATCACATGTGAAAACAAAAACCACTGAGTTAGGCTTTTTTTTGTAAAAAAAAATTGGTATAATGAGACAGTCGAGTTTATTAAGGAGGAACATTAAGTGAAAATTATTATCTTATATGGTGGGAAAAGTGCAGAGCATGATATTTCAGTTTTATCAACTTTTTCGATGTTAAAAGCATTTTATTATGATTATTATGATGTTCAATTGATATATATTTCAAAAGAGGGCGAGTGGGTAAAAGGACCGTTAGTGAAGTCAGCTCCAGCCACTCAAGATGAGTTATATTTAACTGCAGAAACTGGCCAAGTGATTCAACCGTCAGATATTAAAGAGGAAAATAGTATTGTCTTTCCGGTCTTACATGGACCAAATGGTGAAGATGGTACCGTTCAAGGATTACTTGAAGTGTTAGATATGCCGTATGTAGGAGCTGGTGTCTTAGCTAGTGCGTGTGGTATGGATAAAATTATGACAAAATATATCTTGCAACAAATCGGGATTCCACAAGTGCCGTATGTTTCAGTTTCTAAAATAATTTGGAAAGAAACACCTGAAGAAATTTTTAATCAATGTGAGGGTTCACTTGTCTACCCAATGTATATCAAACCCGCTAATATGGGATCAAGTGTTGGTATCAATAAGGCTGAGGACAGAGATTCTCTAGAAGCAGCCATTAATGAAGCGTTCTTATATGATCAACGTGTGGTTGTTGAGCAAGGGATAGAGGCTCGAGAAATAGAAATTGCTGTTTTAGGTAATGAAGAAGTAAGAACAACATTAGCAGGTGAAGTTGTAAAAACAGTAGATTTTTATGATTATGAATCTAAATATTTAGATAATAGTGCGACACTACAAATTCCGGCAGATATTCCAGAAGAGGTACATGAAAAAGCCCGTCAATATGCTAAACAGGCCTACCTGTCTTTAGATGGTAGTGGTTTAAGTCGCTGTGATTTCTTCTTAACAAGTAATAATGAATTATTCTTGAATGAAGTTAATACTATGCCTGGTTTTACACCGTTTAGTATGTATCCATTGCTATGGGAAAACATGGGAATTAAGTATGGTGATTTGATTGAAGAATTAATTCAACTAGGTTTAATGCGCCACAAGCAGCGTCAAGCATTATCAATTACACATGACTAACAAAATAAAAAGCTGAACGCCAATCGTTCAGTTTTTTTTGGTAAAGGGTGGACAATTAAGATGACAATAACAATTAGAGAATTAGCTGAAGTGGTAGGTGCCAAAAATGACTGGCAGAACTGGGGAAATTTAACAATTGATTCAGTGGAATTTGATACTAGAAAAGTAACAGAAGGGTCACTATTTGTACCATTACAAGGTGGTGCAAGAGATGGGCATGAGTTTATTAATGTAGCTGCTGATAACGGTGCAGTATTGTCATTATGGGCTGCTAATCAAGGTATTGAAAAGCAAGTTATTCCAACATTAGTGGTAGAAGATACACTAGTAGCAATGCAAGAAATAGCAAAATTTTATTTGAGAAAAATTGGACCAAAAGTTATTGGAATTACTGGAAGTAACGGTAAAACAACAACGAAAGATATGGTAGATGGCGTTTTATCACAAGCTTTTAAAACGTATAAAACACAAGGGAATTTTAATAACCAAATTGGGTTACCTTATACTATTTTAAGTATGCCCGCTGATACAGAGATGCTTGTTTTAGAGATGGGGATGAACGGGTTTAACGAAATTGAAGAATTAAGTTTAATCGGTGAACCAGATGTAGCTGCAATTACTATGATAGGTGAGTCGCATCTTGAATTTTTAGGTACTCGAAAAGGGATTGCACAAGCGAAAATGGAAATTACTGCGGGTCTGAAAAAAGAAGGGCTATTGGTTGTTCCAAGTGATGAGCCGTTATTAGAGTCATTTTTAGAAGAAACATCACAAGAAATTAAAACATTTGGTTTTGATGAAGCTAGTGATGTTAAAGGTCAGATTACAGAAGAAACGCGTACGAGCACGTCATTCACTGTTAATTTAACAGGGGACCAAGTTTTAACTATTCCGGTGTTAGGAAGTTATAATGTGAAAAATGCACTGATTGCGGCGACTATCGGTAACTATTTTGGAATTTCTTCAGATAAAATTGCCAAAGGGTTAATGATGATGAATCTGACTCAAAGTCGTACTGAATGGTTAACGGCAGCTAATGGCGCGGAGATTTTAAGTGACGTTTATAACGCTAATCCGACAGCAATGTCATTAGTATTACAAGCATTTGAAGAGCTTCCGTGTGAAGGTGAAAAACTAGTGGTATTAGCAGATATGGGAGAATTAGGTGATACTGCGAAGGAATTACATGAAAGTATTGCGGAATTTATCCCTCAGGACAAGATTGCTCATGTCTATTTGTATGGGACTCAGATGGAGGCTCTAGCGGATAAACTTAAAGAAGAATTTCCTGAAAGGCGTTTGCATCACTATGCTCTGGACGAAAAAGAAAAGTTAGCTAAAGCTGTTAAAAAGCAATTGAAATCAGAAGATATGGTTGTACTTAAAGGAAGTAATAGCATGAAATTAATTGAAATCGTTGAAAAGCTTGTTGAAAATTAAAAGCTCTTTTCATTGTAAATGCTAATAGTCCATGCTATACTTGGACAGATGTGGACATTTAATAAATACACAGAGGGATTCTGTGTGGATATATGTAAATAAATAATAAATATAATGATCGTAAAGACATTAGGAGGATATCATTTGAAATTTGAAGAATTAGATTTATCACCTGAATTACTAGCAGCTATTACCCGTGCGGGATTTGAAGAAGCAACACCAGTTCAAGCTGGTACTATTCCCTTAGCATTAGAAGGAAGAGACGTTATTGGTCAAGCACAGACAGGTACTGGTAAAACAGCTGCATTCGGGTTGCCGATGTTAGAGAAGATTGATACAAGCAAACGTATGGTTCAAGGTTTAGTTATTGCACCAACACGTGAGCTAGCAATCCAAACACAAGAAGAATTATTCCGTTTAGGTAAAGATAAAAAAATCCGCGTTCAAGCGGTATACGGTGGGGCTGATATCGGTCGCCAAATCCGTACATTAAAAGATGGTCCGCACATTGTTGTAGGAACACCTGGTCGTTTAATTGACCATATTAACCGTAAAACGTTAAAATTAGAGACAGTTGAAACATTAGTTTTAGATGAAGCAGATGAAATGTTAAATATGGGATTCCTGGAAGATATCGAAATGATTATTTCTAAAGTTCCAGCAACTCGTCAAACATTATTATTCTCAGCAACTATGCCTGACCCAATTAAACGTATTGGTGTTAAGTTCATGAAGAACCCTGAGCACGTTGCCATTAAAAACAAAGAGATGACAGCTAATTTAATTGATCAATACTATGTACGTAGTAAAGATTTCGAAAAATTCGATATCATGACTCGTTTATTAGACGTTCAAACACCTGAACTTACAATTGTTTTTGGTCGTACAAAACGTCGTGTTGATGAATTGGCACGTGGTTTAGAGTTACGTGGTTATAAAGCTGAAGGAATCCATGGTGATTTATCACAGCAAAAACGTATGAGCGTTTTACGTGCGTTTAAAGGTGGTCAATTAGATATTTTAGTTGCGACAGACGTTGCGGCACGTGGATTAGATATTTCAGGAGTTACCCATGTATACAACTATGATATTCCACAAGATCCAGAAAGTTACGTTCACCGTATTGGACGTACTGGTCGTGCTGGTAAAGAAGGTCTTTCAGTTACATTTGTAACACCAAATGAAATGAGCTACTTAAACGTTATTGAAAATTTAACTAAGAAAAAAATGACACCATTACGTCCACCTTCACAAAAAGAAGCAATGGCTGGACAAATCGGAGCTGCGATTGAAACAATCCAATCACAATTCGAAGGTGCTGAATTAGAAGAATATACAACAGCTGCTAGCGATTTAGTTGCTCAATACTCAGCAGAAGAATTAGCAGGAATGTTAATTAAAACTGTTGCAAAAGAAAGTTCAGCTGAAGTGCCAGTTAAAATCACACCGGAACGCCCATTACCTGGTGGTAAACGTGGTGGCGGCGGCAACCGTGGCGGTGGAAACCGAGGCGGCGGAAGTCGTGGTGGAAACCGTAGTGGCGGTAATTACCGTGGAAACCGTGAAGGCGGCAACCGTGGTGGACGTGGCGAAGGTCGTGGAAAAGATAACAAAGAAGGCAGTCGCGGTGGCGAACGTCGTCGTAACTGGGAAAATAAAGACAAACAACAAGGTGGCGAACGTCGTCGTTCAGAACCTCGTAAGTCTGATGCAAACAAAGGTGGCGGGAACCCTAAAAAAGGGAAACGCGATTTCGTTATCAGAACTGGTAATAAATAATTAAATTTTAAAACGATGAAAGTTTCGACTTTCATCGTTTTTTTTGTATAATGGAAAAGAAGTTACGGAATAGAGGGATGTTAAGTGATAAGAGGAATTGGATTAGACGTAGTAGAGATGGACCGAATGAAGATGATTGTTTCAGAAAAACCATTATTTATTTCTCGTGTGTTAACAAAGAATGAGTTTGAGGTGTTTGAATCGCTGGGTGATAAACGTAAAGTGGAATTTATGGCGGGACGATTTGCTTGTAAAGAAGCTTTTTCTAAGGCTTATGGAACAGGAATAGGAGAAGTCGGCTTTCACGATATTGAGATTTTATCGCTTGAGTCAGGCCAACCTGTTGTGACAAAATCACCGTTTAATGGAAAGTGTTGGGTATCTATTTCTCATACGGCTGACGTGGCTGTAGCACAAATTATTTTAGAAGAAAATTAAAAAAGCTAACCCTAGTTGAACGGGTTAGCTTTTTTCTAATTGTTGTTGAGAAGTATCTGTCTGCTTAGACTTTAAGAAACTTATTTTTTTGATATGTCTGACAGGAATCATTCTGACTTTGTCGGTTTGTTCATCGGTCAATATAACCATATCAGTATTGTTGGGGCTGCGTTTCAGCTTGCCATATGTCGTTTCAAAAGCAGATTCTGTTGCTTCTCGCTTGTTAGCGAGTTGAAGGACAACAAATGATTGTTGTGAACAAGCTATATCGATTTGTTTTAAAAGTTGGGCCTGTTCTTTCCTAAGTTTAGGATTATCATCTAAAAAGGATGCGAGAAATTTTTGAGAAGAATCAGAAATCTTTTTTGTTAACTGTTTCATGCTTTTGATTGAAGTATCTTTTGCCAAATAACTCACCTCCGATGGTTGTTTTGTTAGTTAAACACATTATACAAAAAAGGTGATTAATAAGTCAAATATATTACTATTTCTTTACGGTAGGATTTTATTATCCAATAGTATTGAGAATTCACCTGCTCTAATAGGTATGCTATACTTTATTTAGTAATGTTTTAAGGGGGACATAATATGAGAATTATTAAATTGAATTGTTATAATGAAAGTGAACTGATACAGGTTGGTAAAAAAATGACACAACTTTTTCCGCATTGTCCCTCGCATGGAATAGCAAGAAAAAGAATTGTAGATAGATTGATGTCAGCTTCAGATACTGTGAAAGTCATGGGTATTGAAGATGGAAATAAAATAGTAGGCGTGATAGGTTATGAGGTTTATCAAGATACGATGAGTGTGACAGATTTTTTGATTTTACCAAGTAAGCTAAAGAAGAATAAAGGTGTTACTTTTTGGCTAGAGATGTTAGAATCCACTGCTAAAATAAATCGTTTTAAATACATAGAGATTAAACTAGCGATAAATGATTTAGCTATCGTGGCAAAATCTAAGCTCCTAGGTTATGAGTTTTCACAAATTTCTCAAGGTGCTTATAGTCTTTCGAAAACATTATCTTTTCATACGGGTTTAGTACTAGCTGGTGGTGGAGCAAGAGGTGCTTATCAAGTTGGCGTCTGGAAAGTTTTAGAAGAACTGGGTATTGAATTTGAATTAGTTTGTGGGACATCCGTTGGAGCGCTTAACGGTGGGCTTATAGTGCAAGGAGATTACGAGCAGGCGAAAAAGATGTGGGCTGAAATTGATACGGGGAAAATATTAAGTTATCAAGGTAACCAGAATGACGATAATTTTTCATTGCAACAGATGTTAAAAGATGTTCAGAAGCTTGTGAAATCGGCTGTTGAAAATCAAGGTGTAAGCACGCAACCTCTTAAAGAGTTAATTCTTGATTTGATTGATGATGAGAAGATGTATAACCAACCTAAAGAGTTGTATTTGTGTACCACACAGTTACCACTCATGAAAGAGATTGTCATTTCTTTGAAAGAAACACCAAAAGGAGAATTTTCAAATTGGTTGTTAGCGTCAGCTTCATTTTTTCCTGCGATGGAGGCGACAGAAATAGGTGGCACGTATTATGTTGATGGAGGCTATAGGAATAATATACCAGTAGATGTTGCGTTAGAACGCGGTGCAACAGAGTTGATTGTTGTGAATGTGAAAGGTCCAGGTGTAACAAAACTACATTCCTATAAAGAGAGTTTACCTCAAATTACTATTTCGAGTCCGTGGAGTTTAGGGACTGTTCTGTTATTTGATGGTGCGAGATCGCAATTCAATATAGATTTGGGTTATTTAGAGGCTAAGAAAGCTTTTGGTGATTATTGTGGTCATTGGTACACATTGAATCATGAATTAACAGATGAGTCTGTTGTTCAAATTTATGATTGGTTGGTAGAAGCTGTTTCGCTTAATTTGTCGGAAAATGAAAGAGAAGTTTTAGAAACGGATCAACTTATTCAAGGTTTTGTGACAAAAATACGTAAGTTTTATAACGACAGGGTGACTATTGAAACATCAGGGTTATTTATCTTAGAATTTGTTGCGAAAATTGTAGGAGTATTGCCAACCCGACTTTATACTGTAGAAACGCTCTTGGACGCTGTCAAAGAGCAGTTGGCAACAGATTGGCAAGGAGGGTTAGGAGAGGAAGAATCAATGCTACTATCTTTGAATGAATGGGTAAAAGACTACATTGATGGGCTTCCTCTTCCAAGTGAAAAACAGCAAGTTATTTATCTCAATCGTTTGCTGAAATCAAAAGAAAAAGAAGGTAAATTGAGTTCAGTTATTACCTTTGCACCAAAAATTTATTTAGCTGCAAAAGTAATCAATTGGCTTGAAATGACTCTAAATGAGGAGGAAGAAAAAGATGGCACAAGAGTTTAGTTATGAAATTATAGAAGAGATTGGTGTTCTTTCAGAAAATCCGAAAGGTTGGCGCAAGGAGCTAAATTTAATCAGTTGGAATGGACGTCCACCCAAATTTGATTTACGCGAATGGGCGCCGGATCATGAAAAAATGGGAAAAGGTGTAACATTAAGTAATGAAGAGTTAGCAGAGTTAAAAAAAGCACTATTGGATATGGAATAAATGTAAGTGATGTTTAGCTGATAAAAAGGAGCCCTGTCGCATGAAGAGCATGACCGGTTTTGGTAAAAAAAGTATAGCGAATGAAGAGTATCAAGTGACTGTAGAAATTAAAGCAGTAAATCATAGGTTCTTAGACATACAGTTAAAGCTCCCGCGTGAATATAATCATTTGGAAATGGAAATAAGACGACTCTTAAAGGAGCATTTTTCTCGTGGAAGGTTAGAGTGTTTTGTAACGATTCAAACGTTAGGTGAAAAGAAGAAAGAACTTCAAGTTAATTGGGGACTTATGGATAGTTTGGTAGAACAATTGACGGAAGCGTCTGAAAAACGTTACCATAGTAAGCTTGATTTATCTCCAATTTTATCTGGTTTAATTAAACAAGAGTCATTTTTTGAAGTTGTGGAAAATGACGAAGAGACGACATGTGATGTGCTGCTATTAGAAACTATAGGAGCGGCATGCGTTGAGTTGCGGGTAAGTAGAGAAGTTGAAGGGGCTGGGATTCAGAATGTGTTAAGTGGGTATTTACTTGATTTTATGGGCTATTTAAAACAAGTGAAGTCACACGCGTCAGCAAGTGAACAGTTTTACCGTGAGAGATTAGAGGGAAAAGTATTAGAGATACTAGGTGATGCTATTGATGAAAGTCGTTTGTTGACTGAGGTTGTGTTATTATTAGAACGTGGCGATATTAATGAAGAATTAGACCGTTTGGTTATTCATAGTAACAAAATGAAAGGGTTGTTGGCAGTGTCGCACAGTGTGGGGCGTGAACTTGATTTTGTTATTCAAGAAATGAATAGAGAAGTGAATACGATTGGCTCTAAATCAACTCAAATCGAGATTAAAGAGAGTGTGGTACAAATGAAGACCATTCTTGAAAAAATTCGAGAGCAGGTTCAAAATATCGAATAGTGGTACCTTAATAAGTTTTTAGCTAGTTTAGGCAGAAAAGACTTGAAGAAGTTCCGAAAATATCATAAACTAATTAGATATACGATTAGTTGAAAGGGACGACACTATGACAGAAAAAGGGTTGTTAATAGTCCTATCTGGTCCTTCGGGAGTAGGTAAAGGGACGGTCAGAAAAGCTATTTTTGAAAGTGAAGGCACGGATTTCGAATACTCGATTTCAATGACAACACGTCAAATGAGAAAAGGTGAGGTTGAAGGTGTGGATTATTTCTTCCGTACACGTGAAGAATTTGAAGCATTAATTGAATCTGGCCAAATGTTAGAGTATGCAGAGTATGCAGGTAATTATTACGGCACGCCTTTGACATATGTTAATGAAACATTGGAACAAGGGAAAGATGTCTTTCTTGAAATAGAAGTCCAAGGGGCGATGAAAGTAAAAGAAAAGGTTCCAGATGGGGTCTTTATCTTCTTGACGCCACCTGATTTGATTGAATTAAAATCAAGAATTGTTGGTCGGGGGACAGATGAGTTATCAGTGATTGAAGAACGCATGCGTATCGCTGTATCTGAGATTGAGATGATGAGTCATTATGATTACGCCGTTGTAAATGATGAAGTAGCTAACGCTGTTTCTCGTATTAAAGAAATTATTAACAGTGAGCATTTACGTGTTGATCGCGTAATCCATCGCTATATTAAAATGATAAAGGAGCTGTAGCCAAATGATGCTAAAACCGTCGATTGACTCATTATTAGAAAAAGTAAATTCAAAATATTCACTAGTTATTCTTGCAAGTAAACGTGCTCACGAATTAGAGGCAGGAGCAACTCCTATGCTAGAAAACTTTGACTCAGTAAAAAATGTAGGTCGTGCTCTGGAAGAAATAGATGCAGGTGATGTGGTCGTTGATCCTAACCCAGAATTAAAACGTGAATTACTAAAGCGTAAAGAAGAAGAACGTAAAGTAATTAAAGAGCGTGAAACAGCTGAATTAGAAGCTAAAATAAAAATGGAACACCGAGGTTAATATCCTCTAGTAAACAGGACTTGTAGTTACGAGTCCTGTTTTTATTTATTTTTCATTAGAATTACTAGGGAATAGACTTGTTATACAGACAAAACGGCAATTCTTTAGTAAAATAAGAGAGATACATATAAATTGTTAAGAAAGGTTGGATTGGTAATGATTTATGTAGCGGAAGTAATTGTAGATGTCCCGACAATGCAGACGGATACACCCTATACTTATTTGATCCCTCCTGCCTTAGGAAAGTATATAAAAAAAGGGATGAGAGTAGAAGTTCCCTTTGGAAATGGTAATCGTCATGTACAAGGGTTTGTACTTAATACAGTATATTATGAGTCGATGTCGGATTTTTCTGGTTATGATATGAAGAAGATTGTTGCCATTTTAGACCTAGCTCCTGTTTTGAATGATGAGTTATTAGCACTAGCGGATGAAATAAAGGAAAAAACTTTTTCGTTTAAAATCACCTGTCTTCAAACAATGTTACCAAGTGTGATGAAGGCGTCCTATGAGAAATATTTGAGATTGATTGATGAGGTTCCAGACTCTATTTCATTTGAGATTTTTAAAGGACGAGACGAGATACCGTGGGACGAGGCTGTTCTATCTAATCGCTTACCTGAGTTAATGGCATTGAGGCAGGAAGAAAAATTAGAGATTAGGTACGAGGTTAAGACTAAAAATAAGAGTAAGACTGCCAAAGCCATTCATAGTAGATTAACAGTTGAATCTGCAGAAGAAATACGAGAATCGTTGTCTGCTAGAGCCCATCAAAAAGTAAAACTCTTGAATTTACTGCAACAGATGTCTGATGAGACCTCAATTTTGGTGACGGAAGCTATTAAACAACATGAAATTAGTCGTGCTACGATTAATGCCGCTGAAAAACAAGGTTGGCTAGAACTGATTGATCGTGAGATTCAGCGGGATCCTTTTGCAGGCAAAACAATTATAAAAGATCAGCCGCAAGTATTAAATCCTGAGCAGCAGGTGGCATACGAAGCGGTCAAAGAATCAGTTGAAGCGCAACAACCAGATACATTCTTGTTAGAAGGTATAACGGGAAGTGGTAAGACAGAGGTGTATTTACAAGTTATTGCGAGCGCATTAAAGAAAAATAAAACGGCTATTATGCTAGTACCAGAGATCTCGTTGACTCCACAAACCGCTAATCGTTTTAAAAGTCGATTTGGCGATGATGTTGCTGTTTTACATAGTGGCTTATCTGTAGGAGAAAAATACGATGAGTGGCGCAAAGTTGAACGCGGAGAAGCTCGTGTTGTAGTAGGTGCTCGGTCAGCTGTATTTGCCCCATTAGACAATGTAGGTGTGATTGTAGTCGATGAGGAACATGAAGCGAGCTATAAGCAAGATGATTCTCCTCGTTATCACGCTAGAGATGTGGCGATATGGAGAAGTCACTATCATAAGTGCCCTGTTATTCTTGGAAGTGCGACACCAAGTCTTGAAACGCGAGCTAGAGCGCAAAAAGGAGTTTATCAATTCTTAACTCTGACAAGGAGAGCGAATCAGGCTGCCCAACTGCCAACGATTGATATTGTTGACTTACGTGATGAGATGACACTAGGTAAAATGCAAACTTTCTCTAAGACTCTGTTAGATAAGCTGACAGATCGTTTGGCAAAAGGTGAACAAAGTGTCTTAATGTTAAATCGTCGAGGGTATTCATCCTTTATTATGTGTCGGGATTGTGGCTTTGTCCTACCGTGTCCAAATTGTGATATTTCATTAACGCTTCATATGGATAACAGAAAAATGAAATGTCATTATTGTGGTCACGAAGAAGAGATTCCTTCGAAATGTCCAGTCTGTGCGAGTTCGAAAATGCGTTATTATGGAACGGGGACTCAAAAAGTTGAAGAAGAGTTACAAGAGATATTTCCTGAAGCGCGTATATTAAGAATGGATGTTGATACAACAAGAAGAAAAGGTGCTCATGAAGCTCTCTTGGAAAAGTTTGGCAATCATCAAGCAGATATTTTATTAGGGACGCAAATGATAGCTAAAGGGCTGGATTTCCCTAATGTAACACTTGTAGGTGTACTAAATGCGGATACAGCTCTTAATTTGCCAGATTTCAGGTCAGCGGAGAGAACATTCCAATTGCTTACTCAAGTAAGTGGCAGAGCAGGTCGTGCTGAAAAACCTGGTGAAGTTATTATTCAGACATTTAATCCGACTCATTATGCGATCGAATTTGCAAAAGAACAAGACTTTGAAGGGTTTTATCAAAAAGAGATGTATATGAGACACCAGGGGAATTACCCACCATTCTTTTATACAGTTAAAATAACAGCTAGTGATGAGGAAGAAAATAAAGCAGCTAAAAAAATGTACGAAATAGTTATGGAGCTGAAAGATGTTCTTTCACCGACTAGCATTTTATTAGGACCGACACCTAAAGCTATTTTAAGAGTGAATAATCGTTATTTTTATCAAATGGTTATCAAATATAAGAATGAACCGGCTTTAAACGAAGCGTTAAAAAAAATATTAGAAGACAGTCAAGTGGCTATGCGAAAAGGGTTGAAAATTTCAATTGATGTTGAACCTCAACAGTTCATATAATAAAGTTGCAATGAAAAAGAAAAGAGGGAATTAATGCGTTTACCAGTAGTGATACACCCAAATAAGATATTAGAAAGACCCACACAGGAAGTTGATATGGTGACGGATGAATTAGTTCAGTTATTAGATGATATGCGTGAAACAATGATTGCCCATGATGGGATAGGTCTAGCAGCCCCACAAGTAGGGAAAAGTTTACGTGTGGCGATTGTTGAAATAGATGATGAAACAGGGTTGTTTGAAATGATTAATCCTGTTATTGTTCGCAGCTCAGGCTCTAACATAGATGTCGAAGGGTGTTTAAGTTTCCCAAATATTTATGGAACAGTTGAACGTTACAATGAAGTGACGGTGCGATATTTTGATCGTGAAGGTGACGAGTATGAGGTGACAGCAACAGAATATTTTGCGAGAGCTATGCAACATGAAATTGAACATTTAGATGGTAAATTATTTACAGATAAAATTATAGAGCGTATTGCACCAGAAGATTTAGATGAGTATATGGAGGGACGAGAAAATGACTAAACTAGTATTTATGGGAACACCAAGTTTTTCAGTGCCAGTACTAGAAGGCTTATTAGAAGCGGGGTATGATGTGTTAGCAGTTGTGACACAACCAGATAGACCTGTGGGACGTAAAAAAGTAATGACCCCACCACCTGTAAAAGCGGCGGCAGTAAAGCATGGCTTGGAAGTATTACAACCAGAAAGAATTTCAGGTTCAGAAGAGATGGCACGTGTTATTGAACTACAACCAGATATTATTGTAACGGCTGCCTTTGGCCAATTTTTACCAGAGAAGTTGTTACAAGCACCTAAGTATGGTGCCGTAAATGTTCATGCATCCTTACTACCTAAATACCGTGGTGGCGCGCCAGTTCATTATGCGTTAATTAACGGAGATGAAGAAGCGGGTGTTACGATTATGGAGATGGTCAAGAAAATGGATGCGGGAGATATCATATCGCAAGGTTCTCTAACTATCGAGGGGACAGATGATGTTGGAACAATGTTCGATAAGTTAAGTGTTCTAGGTCGTGATTTGTTATTAGAAACATTACCAGGTTATCTTGCTGGCGACATTAAAACACGTGTACAGGATGAAGAGAAAGTAACGTATTCTCCTAACATTAGTCGTGAAGAAGAACGAATCGACTGGAATAAAACAGCAACAGAAGTCAATAATCAAATCAGAGGGATGCATCCTTGGCCAGTGGCTTACACGATGTTTGAAGACAGTCGTTGGAAATTGTATCAAGCGAGTGTTAGTGATACGACAACAAATTCAGAACCGGGTACAATTATTGAAATTAATAAAAAAGATTTCTCAATTGCATGTGGCAATGGAACAGTGTTAGTAATTAAAACAATACAACCAGCAGGCAAAGGTAAACTTAGTGCTGCTGAATTCTTGAATGGAGCTGGTCAAGGTTTAACCGTTGACCAAAAGGTGAATTAGATGGCGAAGAAAATCCCAGTAAAAATAAAAAGTAGTGCACGTTTTGTAGCGATGAATGTATTAAATAAAGTGGAAACACAACAAGCTTACTCAAATTTATTAATTAATCAAGCGATGAATGATGCTCAACTGAGTGAAAAAGATGGCAGATTAATGACAGAAATTGTTTATGGTACAATAAGTCGTAAATTAACTTTAGAGTTTTATTTGGCACCCTTTGTGGTTAATGCTAAGAAAATTGACCCATGGGTTAAGCAATTATTATTATTATCGCTTTATCAATTAGAGTATTTAGATAGAGTACCTGCTCATGCAGTTGTTGATGAGGCTGTTGAAATAGCGAAAGCTAAAGGGAATGTCGGTGCAAGTAAATTTGTTAACGGTGTTTTAAGAACGATTCAACGTAAAGGTCTTCCAGAAGTATCTTCTATCAAAGATCCATTAGAGCGCCTATCAGTAGAGTTAAGTATGCCGGTTTGGTTGGTTCAAAAATTAGTAGCAATACTGGGTGAAGAAGAAGCAAAAGCTATAGGCTTATCTTTATTTGAACCAAGCCGCGTAAGCGCTCGTGTTAATACGGCTTTAATCAGTCGCGATGAAGCGGTTCAAGATTTAATTGATAATGATTTAGAAGTCGTAGCTAGTGAGTTATCTCCTGTTGGTTTAACAGGTAAAAAAGGGTTTATTGCTGGAAGTTGGTTGTTTAAGGAAGGTAAATTGACGGTACAAGATGAGTCGTCTATGTTAGTAGCGCCAAGTTTACAAATTGAACCTAATCATGTTGTATTAGATGCATGTGCAGCTCCAGGTGGTAAGACAACACACATGGCAACGTATGTTGATGAAGCAAAAGGTGGTAAAATTATTGCTTTAGATATCCATAAACATAAAGTTAAGTTAATCGAATCTAATGCTGAGCGTTTACATGTGTCAGATCGTGTTGAAGCAAAAGTGTTAGACGCTAGAAAAATATCTGAAGAGTATGCTGATGAAACGTTTGATCGTATTTTAACGGATGCCCCGTGTTCTGGTTTAGGATTATTAAGACGTAAACCAGATATTAAATATAGCAAAAAAGAGTCAGATTTTGAGGGGCTACCGAGTATTCAATTAGGTATTTTAGAAAGCTTAGCGCCAAAATTAAAAAAATCGGGTATAATGACGTATAGTACATGCACGATTACTCAAGAAGAGAATCAAGGGGTGATTCGTTCATTTTTAGAAAAACATCCTGAGTATAAAGCAATTGATATTAAGGGCTGTGAAGATATTCAGTCTAATGAAGAATTCCCTTCAGTGACGATTTATCCACATCAGTATCAGACAGATGGATTCTTTATTTGTTGTTTACAGCGACAGTCTTGAGAAAAAAGTAAAGAGGTGTAATCATGGAAATTGGTTTTTTAACAGATATCGGTTGTAAAAGACGAAGCAATCAAGATGCTGTAGGTGTATATGTAAACCAAACTAACTTAAAGTTAGCGATGGTTGCCGATGGCATGGGAGGTCACCAAGCCGGTGATATAGCGAGTCAACTAACGATTTCTGATTTAGGGAAAGCTTGGGAGTCATCAAGTTTATCTGAACAAGAAGAAATTATTCAGTGGTTGCTAAAAAATATTCAAGCAGAAAATGAGCTTATTTATGAAAAAGGCCAAACTAATCCTGAACAAACAGGAATGGGGACGACGCTAGTTGCCTTGGTTCTTTTAGAGGACTCATTAATATTTGCTCATGTAGGGGACAGTCGTTTTTATTTGATAAGAGAAGGTAAGATTAAGCAATTGACAGACGATCATTCTTTAGTAAATGAGTTGGTTAAGAGTGGAGAAATCACACTAGAGATGGCTCAGACTCATCCAAGAAAAAATGTATTGGTCAGATCGATTGGGATGCCTGGTTTAGTTGAGATTGATGTAACCGATATGAAGACATTGCCAGAAGATGTTCTTTTGGTATGTTCAGATGGTTTAACAAATATGGTGTCTGATGATGTTATTTTAAAATTGATATTAGATGCTCCGACATTAGAAGAAGCGTTAAGTTCGCTTGTTAATGAAGCGAATGAAGCTGGTGGTGTTGATAATATAACGGTACTACTAGCGAAGGTAACCGACGGTGTTGAGGAGGTAACTCATGATTGAGATAGGTCATAAAATAAATGGACGCTATAAGGTGTTAGGGAATATTGGTAGTGGCGGTATGTCCAATGTCTTTCTGGCACGAGATTTAATTTTAGATCGAGATGTAGCGGTTAAAGTTCTGCGTTTTGATTTTCAAAATGATCAAGTTGCAATTAGAAGATTTCAACGTGAGGCTTTGGCTGCATCTGAACTAGTGCATCCAAATGTTGTAGGTGTTTATGATGTGGGTGAAGAAAATGGCATGCAGTATTTGGTAATGGAGTATGTCAAAGGGACGGACTTGAAGCGTTATATTAAAGATAATCATCCTATTTCACTAGATGAAGTGGTTTCTATTATGAGTCAAATTTTATCAGGAATTTCACTTGCCCATCGTCAACGTATTATTCATCGTGATTTAAAACCTCAAAATATCTTATTAGATTTAGAGGGTAATGTTAAGATAGCTGATTTTGGAATTGCGATTGCGTTGTCAGAAACATCGTTAACTCAGACTAATACGTTATTAGGGTCGGTTCATTATCTTTCTCCAGAGCAAGCTCGTGGAGGCATGGCGACAAGACAATCTGATATCTATGCATTAGGTATCATATTGTACGAGCTTTTAGTCGGAAATGTACCATTTGAAGGGGAATCTGCAGTATCTATCGCACTTAAGCATTTCCAGTCGGAAGTTCCTTCGGTTAAGCAGGTGAATTCAGAGATTCCGCAAGCTTTAGAGAATGTAGTTCTCCATGCTACGACTAAAGAAGCTTCGGATCGATACGAGACGGCGGATGATATGTTTAATGATTTGGTAACGTCCCTTAACCCGGAACGTGCCAATGAAGCAGTCTTTGTGCCAAGTGCTGAGGAAGATCAGACTCGTGTATTAGAGCCTATTACTGATGATACCCCTATGCCAGATTCATTTAGACAAATGGATGGTCCATATATTCCATCTACTAAAGAGGGAGAAGAGGATAACGAAGAACCTATCGCTTACGCAGAACCTAAGAAAAAAAGAGGGAAATGGTGGTTATTTCTATTAGTATTGATTGCAGGTGGGATAGCGGTTGCTAGTTTCTTAGCCTTTAGTCCTAAACCTACGATTGAAGTTCCTGATTTGAAAGGTAAGACGTCATTAGAAGCGACATCAATTTTATCAGATTTAGATTTATTAATTGATTCTGATTTAAAAGAAATTGCGAATGGGTCAGTTGAAGAAGGTAAGATTGTAAAAACGAATCCGCCAGCATTTACTCGTGTTAAGCCAGGTGCTCGTGTGAGTTTATATATAAGTACTGGTTCTAAGAAAATTGAGATTCCGGATTTTAAAGATAAAACTTATCAGGATGCGTATCGTGAATTGGCTGACATGGGGTTTAGTGAAAAGCAGATAACTAAAGTTGAGCAAGAGGATGATGAGGTGCCAAAAGGAACCGTTATTTCTCAGACTCCAGAAGCAGGCGCAGAACTTGATCCTAAAAATGATGAGATAGAATTGACTGTCAGTAAAGGCGCTGAGACATTCGTGTTGCGCGGCTTGGATGGTTACACGAAAATGGAAGTTCAAGAGTATTTAGAATCGAAAGGTCTTCTGTATGAAGAAAGAGTATCCTATTCTAATGCGATGTCCGAAGGCCGAGTGGTGAATCAAGATCCACCTATGGGGACATCCGTTAGTAAAGGAGATACTGTTACCATTACTATTTCTTTAGGTAAAGAAAAGATAGAACCAACTGCGACATCAGAAACTGAGGAAAGACAGACAAGCGGCACTACAGAGTCGAAAGAACAAGAAATGAGCAGCGAATCAGAGGAGTCATCAGAGGATGAAGAGACCTCAGAAACAGATGAAACTAGTGAAACATCGTCTTCTGAGAGTGAGAGTTCAGATGATCAATCGAGTGAAGCAAAACCTGCTGAACAGTTGGATGGGAAAACTAAAGATTAGAGAAAAGAGGTGAGGGATTTTTCCCTTGCCTTTTTATTTAACTAAAAGTTCTTGAAATATCTGCTTTTTTTAAGTAGAGTAAAGGGTGAGAAGAGATGGAGGTGCTTTGTTGAAAGAAGGGCAAATTAGAAAAGCTTTAAGTGGTTTTTATTATGTATTTTCTGAAGGTGAAACGTATCAAACAAGAGCACGAGGGAATTTTAGGAATAGGAAACTAACGCCACTTGTTGGAGATTATGTTCAATTTGAAAGTGACAATACAAGAGATGGTTATATATTAGAATTATTGCCTCGACATAATCAATTAGTAAGACCAGCTGTTGCTAATATTGATCAAGGTGTTGTTGTGATGAGCTGTGTAGAGCCCAATTTTTCTAGTAATTTATTAGACCGGTTTTTAGTGACGTTGGAATATGAAAAAATATTACCCGTTATCTATTTTACAAAAGTTGATTTATTAACAGAAGAGCAGTATGCAGAGATGCAAGTTATCAAAAAAAATTATGAAGAAATAGGTTATGAGGTATTTCTTTCGGAGAAAGAGAGTGACGCGGAGGCTATTAGGTCTTTAACTGCGACATTCAAAGGGAAGTTAACCACCTTTATGGGACAAACAGGGGCAGGCAAGTCAACGCTTCTAAATAAGATTTCCCCTGAATTAGCTCTTAAAACTGGAGAAATATCTGACTATCTTGGTCGTGGACGTCATACAACACGTCATGTTGAGCTAATACCGTTAGCAGATGGTTTGGTAGGAGACACACCAGGGTTTAGTGCCATCGATTTTCTAGAGATTGAAGCTGAAGAGTTAACCTCTCAATTCCCAGAGATAGCAGAAGCCTCTGCTTCTTGCAAATTTAGAGAATGTTTACATATTCATGAGCCAAAATGTGAAGTGAAAGCATTAGTTGAATCTGGTGATATTATCGAAAGCCGATATAAAAATTACTGTCAATTTTTAGGTGAGATAGAAAATCGTAAGCCAATGTATGGTAAAAATAAAAAATAATATAATGGAGGAATAAATATGAAGATAGCACCATCGATTTTAAGTGCAGATTTTGCGAATTTAGAACGAGATATTAAAGTAGTAGAAGCAGGTGGAGCGGACTATATCCACGTTGATGTTATGGATGGGCAATTTGTACCAAATATTACAATCGGCGCTAATGTGGTATCAGCTATTAGACCTACTACAAAATTACCATTAGATGTTCATCTGATGATTACAGAACCTGAGCGTTACGTAGAAGACTTTGCTAAAGCAGGGGCAGATTTTATCGTTGTGCATCAAGAAAGTACGCTTCACTTACACCGTGTATTACAAATGATTAAAAATGCAGGTGTTAAAGCAGGTGTGGTTATTAACCCAGCAACGCCGGTATCAGCGATTAAAGAAGTGTTAAGTATGGTTGATTTAGTACTAGTTATGACAGTTAATCCAGGGTTTGGCGGACAAGCGTTCATACCGTCTTGTTTAACTAAGATTGAAGAATTAGCAGCTATTCGTAAAGAATGCGGTTATGACTATGAAATTGAAGTGGATGGCGGAGTTGTACCAGAAACTGCTGCATTATGTGCACAAGCAGGAGCAGATGTTTTTGTAGCTGGGTCGTATGTTTACAATGCGGAAAATCCAGCTCAACAAATTGAACTTTTGAAAGCTGCGATTGAATCATGAGCAAAAAAATAGTAATAGTGGCTGGGGGGCCTAGAGACCTCTGGCCTGATATTTCTAATTTTTTATCAACTGACACGATTTGGTTTGGAGTAGATAGGGGTGCTCATTTTTTATTAGAGGAAGGTATAGTTCCTGAGTGGGCCGTTGGCGATTTTGATTCTCTTGCAGAATCAGAGTTAAAGAGAGTGGAAGAAAAAGTAAGCAATATCAACTATGCTAAGCCGGAAAAAGATGAAACAGATACACAATTGGCTTTGTCGATTGCAATGAGAGATTATCCAGAGTTTCCAATATATTTAATAGGAGCTACTGGAGGACGCCTGGATCATTTTCTTTCAAACTTATGGTTAGTAATTGGGTCGAAATATCAGCAAATTGCTAGTAGACTTACTTTGATGGATGCACAAAATACAATTACGTACTATTTACCAGGGGAACATTGTATTAGTAAAGAAGAAGATAAATTTTATTTGGCATATGTTTGTTTAACTCCCGTAAGCGAGTTGACCTTAGTGGATGCGAAATATACGTTAACGAAGCAGGAAATTCCTTACCCTGTAAGTTTGTCGAGTAACGAATTTGTAGGTGAGAAGAGTCATTTTTCATTTAGTTCGGGACTGATTGCGGTAATACAAAGTAAAGACAAATAAAAAAACCATTCAAACAATTGTTTGAATGGTTTTTATTTTTTTGAAATTAGATTAAACGCGTTCTACTTTACCTGATTTCAAAGCACGAGTTGAAACCCAAACTTTTTTTGGTTTACCGTCTACTAAAATACGGACTTTTTGTAAATTCGGTTTCCAAGTACGTTTTGATGCATTCATCGCGTGAGAGCGTGTATTACCACTTCTAGATTTACGTCCAGTAATATAACATTCTTTTGCCATGTTTCTTCCTCCTTTGCTTTGATATTGGAGCGGATATTTGTTCTGCTCATACTAGACTAATTTATCATGGATAGCTATTTATTGCAAGCTAATTTTGTTATTTTTTATCGAAAATAAGCGAAGAAAGTTCTAGTTGTTGACAAAAGACTCTTAAAAAAACATTAATAAGCTTATAAACCTTTTAAATAAACAACGCCTATGATAAAATAAAAGAAGAAAATGGGCAATTATAGCTCAAAGGAGGCTTAATCTTATGGCTGTAAAAATTAAAACACAAGCAGGAACTATTGAAATTAGTAACGATGTGATTGCGACCGTCGTAGGCGGGGCTGCAACAGATATTTACGGCATCGTTGGAATGGCTAGTAAAAATCAAATCAAAGATAATTTAAATGAAATACTACGTAAAGAAAATTATTCTCGTGGAGTTGTCGTTCGTCAAGAAGATAACGGGGTAGCAATTGATGTCTATACGATTGTTAGCTACGGCACAAAAATCTCAGAAGTGAGTCGTAACGTGCAAGAGAGTGTTAAATATAATCTTGAAACAATGTTAGGCGTTACAGCTAACTCAGTAAATATTTTTGTACAAGGCGTACGCGTACTACCTGACTAGAGCGTCAGTGGGTAGTCTAATCTTAAGGAGGATAATTAAGTGAAGGTAGCAACTATAAAGAGCGGTCAGTTCCAAGCAATGGTTCAAGCTGGGGCGGAACGTTTAGATAAGAATGCAGAATACGTTAACTCGTTGAATGTATTCCCAGTGCCAGATGGCGATACAGGAACAAATATGAATTTATCAATGACAAGTGGGGCTGAAGCAGTCTCATCAAGTCTTTCTGAAAGTGTGGGCGAATTAGCTCAAGTTTTATCTAAAGGATTATTAATGGGAGCTCGTGGAAACTCAGGCGTTATTTTGTCTCAATTATTCCGTGGTTTTTCAAAACAAATTCCAGACGTAGTTGAATTAAATGCGCAAGATTTAGCAGCAGCATTTACTCATGGTGTGGAAACAGCTTATAAAGCAGTGATGAAACCTGTTGAAGGAACTATTTTAACTGTGTCTCGCGAAGCGGCTAAAGCTGGTGAGAAAAAAGCAAAAGAAACAGATGACTGTGTTGAAGTAATGGAAGCTGTTGTTAAAGGGGCTAAAAAATCATTAGACCGTACACCAGATTTATTACCTGTTTTAAAAGAAGTTGGCGTGGTTGATAGTGGTGGACAAGGTCTATTATTCATCTACGAAGGATTCTTAGAAGTTTTATCAGGTAAAATCGTTGAAAATCCAGTTTACCAACCAAATGCAGCGCAAATGACTGAAATGGTTAATGCTGAGCACCACCGTAGTGTAGCAGGTCATGTTGCGACTGAAGATATTACATTCGGTTACTGTACTGAAATCATGGTTAAAATTGGCGAAGGTGAAACTGTTGATAGCGAATTTGATTATGATACATTCCGTAACTATTTAAATGATTTAGGTGATTCATTATTAGTAGTTGCTGATGATGAGATTATCAAAGTTCATGTTCATACAGAACGTCCAGGCGAAGTAATGAACTATGGGCAAAAATTCGGTTCACTAGTTAAAATTAAAGTGGATAACATGCGTTTACAACACGATACTATTTTAGAAAATGAAAAAACTGTCCCTGTTTCTGAAAAGCAACCAGCTAAACCATTTGGTGTTATTGCTATTGCAGCAGGTGAAGGTGTTCAAGAGTTATTCCGTAGTTTAGGTGCTAACTATATCATTAGTGGTGGGCAAACAATGAACCCAAGTACTGAAGATATCTTAAAAGCAATTGACGAAGTCAATGCTGAAAATGTTGTTATTTTACCAAATAACAAAAATATCTTTATGGCAGCAGATCAAGCAGCTGAAGTAAGTGATATTCCAGTTGCAGTTGTTCCTTCAAAAACTATTTCTCAAGGTATGACAGCGATGTTAGGTTATAACGACCAATTATCTTTAGATGATAACAAAGAAGCGATGATTGCAATGTTAGATGAAGTGAAGAGTGGTCAAGTAACGACTGCAGTTCGCGATACAACTATTGACGGTATCGAAATCAAAGAAGGTCATTATATCGGAATGTTAGAAGGCAAAATTGTTGTCTGTCAGTCTGAATTAGTGGCGACATCTATTTCAACATTAGAAAAAATGATTGATGAAGATAGCGAAATTGTTACAATCATCATTGGTGAAGATGGTAATGCAGAAGATGCAGAAGCATTAGAAGCAGCAATCTTAAATATCGATAGTGATTTAGAAGTTGAAATTCACGAAGGTGGCCAACCGGTTTACCCTTACTTATTCTCAGTAGAATAAAATGATTATACGGAAAAGCCAGACATAACTGTTTGGCTTTTTCTTTTTTATAGTAGGAAAGGAGGGAAAGTGATGAAGGGTTTATCAGATTCAGTGAGTTGTTTAGCGGGTGTAGGTCCAAAAAGACAAGAGAATCTTCAGAAGTTAGGGATTGAAACGGTTGAAGATTTGTTAACGTATTTCCCTTTTAGGTACGATGATATTCAAGCGAAACGGATTGAAGAAATTGGCGACCAAGAGAAAGTTGTATTAAAAGGGGTTGTTATTGCAGAGCCTGTTGTGTCTTATTATGGACATCGTAAAAGTAGGTTGAGTTTTAGAATGATGGAAGAACATGCGGTTGTGAGTGTGACTTTCTTTAATCAACCGTTTTTAAAGTCTAAAATTAATGTGAACGAAGAAGTAGCCATTTATGGTAAGTGGGATGCGAAGCGTAAGTCTTTGACAGGGATGAAAGTATTGGGGACGAAGGATCAGGATATTGATTTTTCGCCAATCTATCACGTTTCTAAAGAGGTGAGACAGCAAGCTTTAGTGGAGTTAATTAAAGTAGCGTTCACGGAGTATGGTGATTTGCTAACAGAGTGGTTGCCAGAAGAACTGATAGAACGTTATCAATTAATGCCACGTCCTGAAGCGATAAAAGCGATGCATTTCCCAAAAACGTCAGAAGAAAGTCACTTGGCTCGTCGTCGTTTGATTTATGAAGAGTTTTTTGAGTTCCAGATGAGAATGCAACAGCTTCGTCATCAAGAGCGTGAAATGGGACAGGGCAGACAACTGTTATATGATGTAGAACGTTTAAAAGGTTTTATTACAACGTTACCCTTCGAATTGACAGAGGCTCAGAAACGGGTGACTAATGAAATTTGCCGTGATATGAGAAGTCATAAGCATATGTTACGTTTGCTTCAAGGGGATGTTGGGAGTGGTAAAACAGTTGTGGCAGCTCTCGTTCTTTATGCAGCGGTGACAGCTGGTGTTCAAGGGGCGTTGATGGTTCCTACGGAAATACTAGCAGAACAGCATTTGGCAAGTTTAAATGGCTTATTTGATCCTTTGGAAGTAAACGTTGCGTTATTAACAGGTTCAACGAAGGCGAAAGAACGTCGTCATATTTTAGCAGGGCTAGCGGATGGGACGATTGATATTGTAGTAGGAACTCATGCTCTTATTCAAAAAGATGTTGAATTCAGTCAGTTAGGTCTAGTTATAACGGATGAGCAGCACCGTTTTGGTGTTAATCAGCGTAAGATTCTACGTGAAAAAGGGATGGATCCAGATGTGCTCTTTATGACGGCTACGCCAATTCCAAGGACACTGGCTATAACGGCTTATGGTGAGATGGATGTCTCGGTTATTGATGAGTTACCAGCAGGTCGTATTCCGATTGAGACTAGGTGGATTAAGCCACCTCAATTAGAAACCGTTTTAGCATGGATGCGTACGGAATTAGAAATGGGACATCAAGCTTATGTGATTTGTCCGCTGATTGATGAGTCTGAGACCTTAGATGTAAAAAATGCGATGGACATTTATGAGAAACTGCATCATTATTATGGACCAACATATGAAGTTGGCTTGCTTCATGGGAAAATGAAGCCCTCAGAAAAAGATCATATTATGACAGAGTTTAAAGAAAATAAGTGTCAGGTACTCGTTTCGACAACCGTTATTGAAGTAGGTGTGAATGTTCCGAATGCTACAGCAATGATTATTATGGATGCGGACCGATTTGGGTTGGCACAGTTGCATCAGTTAAGAGGACGTGTTGGGCGTGGGAGTCAAGCGTCGCATTGTATTTTAGTGGCTAATCCTAAGAGTGAAATGGGAAGTCAGAGAATGAAAATCATGACAGAGACGAATGATGGGTTCGTTTTAAGTCAAAAAGATTTAGAAATGCGTGGACCGGGGGAAGTTTTCGGTGCGAGACAATCTGGTTTGCCGCAGTTTATGGTAGGTGATTTGGTAGCTGATTTTGTAGTAATGGAGGCAGCAAGACAAGATGCTGCGTTGATATGGTCAGAAGAAGACTGGTGGAAGAATAAGCTTTATAACGGGATGAAAGAAAAGATTTTAACAGGTGAGGCTGCTAATCCGTGGTTTGATTAACCTAAGAGAGAGTGAACAAAGATTTGTTTATGATATAATAGTCGAGTGAATATAAGAGAGGAGAGTCTACATATGAAAATAGCGGTAGATGCAATGGGCGGCGATTTCGCACCTAAAGCGATTGTGGAAGGTGTTATGCTTGCTCAGAAAGAATTTCCTGATACGGAGTTTCAACTATATGGAAAAGAGTCGGCGATAAGAGAACACTTAACGAACGAAAAGAATATAGTGATTATCCATACGGATGATAAAATTGAAAGTGACGATGAACCGGTACGTGCCATCCGTCGTAAAAAAGAAGCGTCAATGGTTTTAGCGGCTAAAGCCGTTAAAGAGGGTCAAGCGGATGCTATCTTTTCAGCAGGAAATACAGGAGCCTTACTTGCAGCTGGTTTATTTATTATTGGTCGTATCAAGAATGTTGAGCGTCCAGGTTTAATGACAACCATGCCCGTTATGGGACAACCTGATGGTGGATTTGATTTTATTGATATGGGGGCTAATGCTGATAATAAGCCAGAGCATATCTTACAGTATGCTATATTAGCCTCTTATTACGCGAAAAATGTAAGAGGGATAGCTAATCCACGTGTTGCGTTATTGAATAATGGGGCTGAAGCGACAAAAGGAAGTGAGCTAACTAAAAAAGCTTATGAATTATTAGCTGCTGAAGGTTCTATTAATTTCACTGGAAACATTGAAGCGCGCGACTTACTGGCAGGTGCCGCAGATGTTGTGGTAACTGATGGCTTTACAGGCAATGCGGTTCTTAAAGCAACTGAAGGGACAGCCATGTCACTAATGTCAGTTCTTAAAAAATCTATTTTAGGCGCAGGGTTAAAAGGTAAAATTGGGGCCTTGCTATTAAAAGATGCGTTACGTGGTATGAAAAAAGAATTAGATTATTCTTCTCATGGTGGTGCGGTCTTGTTTGGACTAAAAGCACCAGTGGTTAAAACACATGGTTCGACAGGTCCAGAAGCTGTTTCGCATACAATTCGTCAAATTCATACAATGCTAGAAAGTAATGTTATTGGTGAATTGGTGGCATACTTTGATGAAAAAGTGGAAGAAGTTACTGAAAAGTAAGAGTTTTTTAAGTAATTTGCAAAAAAACTAGACAAAGCTCGAATTAATAAGTAAAATAATATTGTATTATATGTAAATTGTTTGTAATAGTCTGGAGGTGGACAAACATGACTAAAGAAGAAGTATTACAAAAAGTACGCTTGATTATCACGAAACATTTCGATATTGAAGAAGAAAAAGTAGTCGAATCATTGAGCATTAAGGATGATCTTGGTGCAGATTCAATTAGTATCATGGAATTTGTTCTAGAACTTGAAGATGAGTTTGGTACGGAAATTTCTGACGAAGACGCAGAGAAAATAGAAACAGTAGGTGCCGCAGTTGAGTATATTTCAACTAACCTATAAAAATAAGTAATCATTAGCAGATGCACAGCTGATGGTTGCTTATTTTTTTTGCTCTTTTTAGGTTTTATTAAAACGGTTTAATATAAAAATGTGAAAATAATGTTATTAATATTTGAATTTAATGAGAGCGTTGTGTATAATAATTAAATAACGATAAGAAAATTAAAATAACATGAGAAAACGAACGTGTTTTAGATTGATTTTCATTTATTAAGAGTTATAAGGAGGTTATTTAGATGGAAGATACTAATCAATTATTAGATATTCGTGAATTACATACAGGTTTTCGTATAAAAGATGATTTTTATGACGCAGTTGACGGTGTTTCTTTAACATTAGATAAAAATGAGGTTTTAGCTATAGTTGGAGAGTCTGGTTGCGGAAAGAGTACCTTGGCGACGACGATTATGGGACTTCAAAATGCAGGAAATACTAGAATTACTGGAAATGTCATCTATAAAGATATGAATATATTAGAGTTTAATGAGACATTGTATAACCAAATTCGCGGAAATGATATCGGAATGATCTTTCAAGACCCCTTATCAGCTTTAAACCCTCTGATGAGAATTGGCGACCAAATTGCAGAAGCGTTGTCTTACCATACTGATTTTAATACGGAGCAGAAAAAAGCACGTGTTTTAGAATTATTAGATCAAGTAGGGATTAAAAATGGCGAACGTGTGGCTGAGCAATATCCTCATGAATTATCAGGTGGAATGAGACAACGTGTCATCATTGCGATTGCGATTTCATGTAAGCCGCCCGTGATTATTGCGGATGAACCGACGACAGCATTAGATGTAACTATTCAAGCGCAAATATTAGATCTGTTATCAGAGTTACAGAAGGAAACAGAATCAGGGATTATTTTAATTACCCATGATTTAGCGGTTGTAGCAGAGGTTGCAGATAGAGTAGCGGTCATGTATGCGGGGCAAATTGTTGAAGAAGCGCCTGTCGCTGAATTGTTTGCTAATCCGAAACATCCATATACTCGTTCATTATTAAATTCAATCCCTCAAGAGGATTCGATTGATAAAGAGTTACATGTAATAGAAGGAATCGTCCCATCGCTTAAGAATTTACCAAGAGTAGGGTGTCGATTCGCGCCGCGTATTCCGTGGATTGAAGAATCGGAACACGAAGAAGACCCAGAGTTGCACGAAGTAGCACCAGGGCATTTAGTTCGTTGTACATGTTACAAACATTTCCATTTTAAAGATGAAGGAGCTGGCGTGTAATGGGAGAATTAATGAGAATTAACGATTTGAAAATACATTATCCTATTCGTAGTGGCTTTCTAAATCGAGTAACGGATCATGTTTTAGCGGTAGATGGTGTTGATTTTGTAATTGAAGAAGGAAAGACTTACGGACTTGTTGGTGAATCAGGTTCAGGGAAGTCAACGACAGGAAAAGCAATTGTTGGACTTGAAAAAGTAACGTCAGGTGAAATCATTTACCAAGGCCAAGATATAACAAAAAAATCAATCCGTAAGCAAATGGATTATAACAAAGATGTGCAGATGATTTTCCAAGATTCGATGTCGAGTTTAAATCCTAAGAAGCGCGTTATTGATATTATAGGTGAGCCTATTCGTAACTTTGAACGTCTATCAGACCAAGAAGAAAAGAAGAAAATTCAAGCGATGTTAGATATTGTGGGAATGCCGACAGATGCTCTTTATAAATATCCCCATGAATTTTCAGGTGGACAGCGTCAACGTTTAGGTGTAGCTCGCGCGGTTGCGACAAGTCCAAAGTTGATTGTAGCGGATGAGCCGGTATCAGCTCTTGATTTATCCGTACAAGCGCAGGTTCTTAACTTTATGAAACGCATCCAAGAGGAATACGGTCTGAGTTACTTGTTCATTTCTCATGATTTGGGAGTAGTGAAGCACATGTGTGATAATTTAGCGATTATGCATAAAGGTCGTTTTGTTGAGATTGGAACGAGGGAAGATATTTATACTAATCCGCAGCATATTTATACGAAGCGTTTATTATCGGCTATTCCAAAGATTGATGTAGCGAATCGTGAGGAACATAAAGCGAAACGTATACAAGTGGAGCAAGAATATCAAACGTTACAACAAGACTATTACGATGAAAAGGGACGTGTTTATGATTTGAAAGAATTAACACCAACACATCAAGCGGCCTTAAGACAGTTAGAAAGTGAGGGAGTTTAATTATGTGGAAAACGATATTACGACGTGTGATTTTAATGATCCCTCAAATTTTCATTTTGAGTGTCTTCATCTTTATATTAGCTCAGTTGATGCCAGGGGACCCATTCTCGGGACTTATAAATCCGAATATGGACGGGGCAACGATTGATAAAATGCGAGAAGCTGCAGGGTTGAATGACCCGTGGACGACGCAATATATCCGTTGGGTTACCAATGCGTTCCACGGAGACTTTGGTAAGAGTTTCTTGTATAAAATGCCAGTGTCAACATTAATTGGTGAACGTGCTATTAATACAATCTTATTGTCAATTGTGACAGTTATTATCACGTATTTGATTGCGTTGCCATTAGGGCTACTTGCTGGTCGCTATAAAAACTCATGGTTCGATAAACTGGTTGTCATTTATAACTTCTTCAGTTTTGCGGTACCAGTTTTCATTTTTGCTTTAATTATGCTATTTGTTTTTGGTTACCGCTTAGACTGGTTCCCTACAACAGGGTCTGTTTCAAGTTCGGTTATTCCGGGAACAGGAGCTTATTACTGGGATAAATTTTATCATTTGATATTACCAGCGATTTCTCAAGCGCTACTTGCGACGGCTGTAACGATTCAGTACCTACGTAGTGAGGTTATCGATTCGCAAGGTTTGGATTATGTTAGAACGGCTCGTTCGAAAGGTGTACCGACAAATCGTGTGTACACACGACATATATTCCGTAATGCTTCATTACCGATTGCTTCGCAATTAGGGTATGAAATCACAGGTTTAATTAGTGGATCAATCGTTATTGAGAAAATATTCGGTTATCCAGGTATTGGTAAATTATTTATTGATTCTATTCTTCAACGTGATTATACAGTTATCACTGCCTTGATTTTGATTTTAGGGATTGCCACATTGGTAGGGACGTTATTGTCAGATATCATTATGAGTTTAGTAGACCCTAGAATTCGTATTCAATAAGAAAAATTGAGGAAAGGTGGAGAAGAGGATGAATAAAGAGAAGAATGAAGCAGTTGCGACAGTTGAAAGTATCCCACCTATGGGGTTCAAGATGATTGCTCGTGAATTTAAAAAAGATAAATTAGCTATATTTTCATTAGGGTTATTAGTTTTAATTTTATTAACCGTGTTTATAGGAGCGATAGTCGTAAATCAAGATGCGGTGATGAAAGTTAGTATTTTTGATAAGTATGCTGAACCAGGTATGTACAGTAAGGCGAAAGATATGACTTACTTACTAGGGGCGGATGAAGGAGGCCGAGATGTTTTAGGTCAACTGATTATCGGAGCCAGAAACTCAATTTTGATTGGGTTTGCGATTACAATTATTACCTCAGTCATTGGGGTGGGAATCGGGATTGCTGCTGGTTACTATGGTGGTAAAGTAGATAACTTCTTAATGAGAATTGTCGACTTTATTATGATTTTACCGATTCAAATGATTATCATCGTGTTCGTAACGATTATTCCTAAATATAATGTTTGGTCATTTATCTTCATTATGAGTGCTTTTTATTGGGTAGGTAAAGCAAGGCTATTTAGAAGTAAGACGTTATCAGAGAGTAGACGTGATTATGTGAATGCTTCTAAAACGTTAGGAACAAGTGATTTCAAAATTATGTTTAGAGAAATCATGCCTAACCTAAGCTCATTAATCATTACCAACTTAACGATGAACTTTGCGTCAAATATTGGGATTGAAACAACTTTAACCTTCTTGGGCTTCGGCTTACCGAATGATGTCCCAAGTTTAGGAACATTGATTGCTTACGCCGCTAATGGCGATGTGCTTTCAAATAAATTATGGATTTGGTTACCAGCGTCAGTACTAATTTTAGTGATGATGTTAAGTATAAATTATGTGGGTCAAGCGCTAAAACGTTCGGCTGATGCAAGACAACGATTAGGATAAAAAAACAGGGGGGAATACACATGAAAAAGAGTAAACAATTTGGTATGTTGGCACTAACAGGTTTAGCAGTTCTATCACTAGCAGCATGTAGCGGCGGTGGGAAAAAAGGTGAAAAAGCGAATAAAGAAACTGAAAAGGTTGACGCGACGACCTTCCCAATAACTGTTTCTAATAGAGAGAAGCCAATTAAAGGTGGCACGTTAGATGTTGCGATGGTAACAGATTCTCAGTTCCAAGGTTTATTCTTATGGGAGTTGTATTCAGATAACACAGATGTTCAGTTTATGGCACCATCTCATGAGTCATTGTTTAGTGCAGATAAAGATTTCCAAATCACAGATGATGGGATTGCGAAGTTAGATATCGATAAAGATAAAAAACAAGTGACGGTTACACTTCAAAAAGATGTGAAATGGTCTGATGGTGAAAAATTAACAATTGAAGATGTAATGTATCCATATGAAATTATCGGACATAAGGATTATACAGGGGTTCGTTATGATACAACATTTACAAATGTTGTCGGCATGGATGAGTACCATTCAGGTAAAGCGGATACGATTTCAGGTATTAAAAAAGTGGATGATAAAACAATGACGATTGATTTCAAAGAGATGAATCCGAGTATGATGCAATCAGGTGGTGGCGTTTGGAGTTATGCGGCTCCTAAACATGCGCTTAAAGATATTGCAGTGAAAGATTTAGATTCAGCAGATGTTGTAAGAAAACACCCAATTACAACAGGCCCATATGTTATGGATAAAATCACACCTGGCGAATCAGTCGTGTATGTTCCTAATAAACACTACCACGGTGAGAAACCAAAATTAGACAAGATTGTCTTCACAACAACACCTTCAGCATCAGTGGTAGAAGCGATGAAGTCTAAGAAATTTGATATCGCTATTAAAGTCCCAACAGATATGTACCCTAACTATAAAGATATCGAAGGGTATGAAATTTTAGGTCGTGAAGAACAATCGTATACATACATTGGCTTCAAGCAAGGGAAATGGGATAAAGATAAAAATGAAGTTGTAACTGATCCAAATGCGAAGATGGCAGATAAGAGCCTTCGTCAAGCAATGGGTTATGCTTTAGATAATGATTCAGTTGGGAACGAGTTCTACAACGGACTGCGTCAAAATGCAACAGCTTTAATTCCACCAATCTTTAAAACATTCCATAATAGTGAAATGAAAGGTTACACACAAGATGTTGAAAAAGCTAAAAAATTACTAGCGGATGCTGGGTATAAAGATGTAGATGGCGATGGCTTAGTAGAAGATAAAAAAGGTGAAAAATTAGTTATCAAATTTGCTTCTATGTCTGGTGGCGAAACAGCTCAACCGTTAGCAGAGTATTATATGGATGCATGGAAAGAAATTGGTTTAGATGTTCAACTGACAAGTGGTCGTTTGATTGATATGCAGTCGTTCTATGACAAGTTGAAACAAGATGATCCAGAAGTCGATGTCTATCAAGGTGCTTGGGGTGTAGGTTCAGATCCGTCACCTTCAGGATTGTATGGTCGTACAGCACAATTTAACTACACACGTTTTGCTGATGAGAAAAACGATGAGTTGTTAGGTGCAATTGATTCAGAGAAATCATTTGACCCAGATTTCCGTAAGAAAGCATTCGATGAGTGGCAAGAATACGCGTTTGAAGAAGCGTTTGTTATTCCGACACTTTACCGTCATGAGTTACAACCAGTAAGCAAACGTGTAACAGGTTTTGATTGGAACACAGATGTTTACAATGTTTGGGAAAAAGTAGGCGTGTCTTCTGAAGAGCACTAGTGAGTCTAAAACTCCTTCTATTATAGAAGGAGTTTTTTTATTATGTGAGAATTAAAAGATAGAGAAGTGAGGAATATTAGAGTTGATGTGCAATTAGGTAATAAAACTTTCATGTTCACAGAGAAGTCTTCCATTATACAAAAAACGGTATATACTTTAACTATGAAAACGTTTCCTATCCCGGGAGGATAGGGTGCTAAATATATATTAGGGGGAACTTCTATGTACCGTGAAGAACATGATAGTGTAGGCAAGTTGAATATTCCAGGAGAAGCGTACTATGGTGTGAATGCCCAACGCGCAATGGATAATTTCCAAATTACGCAAATGAAATTAGATCCCGTTTTAGTTGAGAGTTTAATTGAGATAAAGAAAGCATGTGCCCTTACCAATATGGAGTTGGGAGAATTAGATCCTAAAGTTGGTGAAGCGATCTTAGCAGTAGCGGATGAAATGCTTGCAGGTAATTTGATTGGACAGATGATTGTTGATCCGATTCAAGGTGGTGCTGGTACAAGTACAAATATGAATATTAACGAGGTTATTGCCAATCGTGCGATTGAATTATTAGGTGGCGAAAAAGGGGACTACGATTTAGTTAGTCCGAATGACCATGTTAATAAAGGCCAATCAACGAATGATGTTTACCCATCTAGTGGAAAACTAACTATTTTAAAATTAGCAGACATGTTCCTTAAAACATTAGAAGAGTTAGCAGTATCCTTTGAAGAGAAAGCGCAAGAGTTTGCTCATGTTAAGAAAATGGGCCGTACGCAATTAAGTGATGCTGTGCCGATTACATTAGGGGCGGAATTCCATGCGTACTACATGGTGACAAAACGCAATATTAAACGTTTAGCAGCAGTTAGAGATGAGGTGCGTTCTTTGAATATGGGAGGAACAGCTATTGGAACAGGAATTTCGGCTCATGAAGCGTTCCCGGTAACAGTTAACAAGCACCTGAATGAATTAACGGGTTTAAACTTGGAAGTAGCTGAAGATTTAGTAGATGGTACGCAAAACATCGAAAGTTTTGGTGTGGTAGCAGATTGCTTAAAAACAATTGGCTTAAGTTGTTCTAAGATTGCGAATGATATTCGATTACTTTCTTCAGGGCCTCGTACAGGATTTGGTGAAATTTTAATCCCAGCACGCCAAAATGGGTCATCTATTATGCCGGGTAAAATCAATCCGGTTATTCCTGAAGTGGTAAATCAAGCGGCCTTCTTAGCAGCGGGGAACAGTGTGACGGTAGCGATGGCGGTAGAAGGTGGGCAATTAGAGTTAAATGCTTTCGAACCGGTTATCTTTCATAAAATTATCGAATCATTCCGTGTGTTAGATAATTCATTAATGACTTTTAATACGAACTGCGTTAAAGGTATTAAAGCTAATGAGGAAAGATGTCGCGAGTTATTAGAAAGAAGTACGTACTTAACGACAGCCTTAGCGGCACATATTGGCTACGATGAAGCCTCTACTATTACGAAAGAAAGTTTACGTGATAATAAAACAGTACCGCAAGTAGCGCGCGAACATGGTGTATCAGAAGAAATATTAGCAGCTATTATGGAATAGAACAAATTAAAATACCTCCAAACATCTTACGTGTCTGTTTGATGTTCGGGGGTATTGTGGCATAATAAAGGTATAGAAATTGAAAATAAGGGAGCGATTGTAAGTGGGAGAGTATCGTATAGAAAGAGATTCAATTGGTGAAATAGAAGTTCCTGTAGAAGCAAGTTGGGGAGCGCAAACACAAAGAAGTTTACAAAACTTTCCGATAGGATCTGAAAAAATGCCTGAGGAATTGGTGAGAGCATTAGTTCATGTTAAACGCGCGGCGTCAGTTCAAAATGCTGCTGAAAGTAAATTATCAAATGAAAAAATGCTGCTTATTACATCAGTATGTGATGAGTTGTTGTCTGCAGATGACATTATGAGCTTCTTCCCATTAAAAGTATGGCAAACAGGTAGTGGGACGCAAACTAATATGAATGTTAATGAAGTGATTGCTAATACAGGTAATAAAAAAACTGGAGAGAAGACGCTTCACCCGAATGATGACATCAATATGTCACAAAGTTCAAATGATGTCTTTCCAACGGCTATGAACATGGCTGCTCGTCGTATGGTAATTGAAAAGTTACTACCAGAGATGGAGATGTGGTTAAACGAGTTGGCAGTGTTAAAGGAACGTTACGCTAAACAAGTCAAGATCGGAAGAACACATTTACAAGATGCAACACCTCTAACGTTCGGTCAAGAAATTAGTGGCTGGCACGCTATGATCGAAAAGAACTATACGATGCTGCAACAATTAGTTGAAGAATTAGCATATTTACCTATTGGGGGAACAGCTGTAGGGACAGGACTTAATGCATCCTCTACTTTTTCAGAGGGAACAGTAAATGCGATCAACGAAGCCTTCTTCCCTGGATTTAAAGAACATCTAAATAAATTCTATGGCCTAACTTCTCATAGTGATATGACTGCGGTTCATGGTGTGTTGACAAGTTTAGCAGGAGACTTGATGAAAGTTGGAAATGATATCCGCTGGTTAGCAAGCGGTCCTCGTTGTGGTTTTGGAGAAATTACAATACCGAGCAATGAACCTGGAAGTTCTATTATGCCAGGTAAGATTAATCCAACACAGGTTGAGGCGTTAACTATGGTAGTGGCCCAGATTATGGGAAATCAAACAACCATTCAGTTTGCGGCAAGCCAGGGTAATTTTGAGTTGAACGTATTTAAACCAGTTATTATGCTTAATTTTGTTCAAAGTGTAAATCTTTTAGCCGAAGGTATGGCATCGTTTAGAGAACGTTGTTTAGTAGGGATTGAAGTGAATGAAAAACGTATGACAGGTTTGTTGAATGATTCGTTAATGTTGGTTACAGCTTTAAATCCTCATATTGGTTATGATAATAGTGCTAAAGTTGCGAAATATGCATTTGCTAATGATCTAACTTTAATCGAAGCTGCAGTTGAGTTAACAGAATATACAGAAGAACAATTGATTGAGATATTAAATCCTAAAAAAATGCTAGATTAATAAATCCATTGTAACGCTTCCAAAAAAACAGATGGAAGATATTGCAATCCATTAAAAAACTCTATATAGTATATACTATATAGAGTTTTTGATTTGTGGAAGGATGATAGAGATGCAGGGGTTTGTTAAACACAGTTATACAGTAGGAGAATGGATTTTAAGGTTCTTGGAGATTCAAATTTTGTGGATTGTTTATGTGCTGAAAGGTGTAATCGCTTTCGGTGTGTTCCCTGCGACGGGGACGGTGTTTAGAATTATTTACCTATTTATTAGTGAACCCGAAGAGGAAATTGACACAAGGTCTGTTTTTAAAGACTATTATAAGACTAATTTTTGGGAGTTGAATAAATTAGGGTATATTATGACAGCGCTTTTATTGGTTTTGGCAATTGATTTAAGAATATCTCAGGCTTATATAGGGTCTTATTTTGTTCATTATTTTTTATTGGCTTTGCTAATACTTGTTTTAGGGACGTTTTTGTACTTGTTTCCGATATATTCACGTTATGATTTATCAACATTTTCTTATATTAAGCAAGCGTTTATTTATTTCTTCAGTAATATTTTTGAAACAATCGCAATCTTATTAGGTTTCGGACTGTTGCTTATTATAACGACGGCATTACCTATTTTGATGATTTTTGCGGGAGTTCCTTTATTTATTATTCCGACGAGTTGGTTTGTTTACCAGGCTATGAAGAAGATGGAGCGCAAAAGAGAAGCGTTAGAAGAGGAGTGAGAACGGAGGAGTAGTTGTGAGAGGGTATGTTAAAAAGTATTGCACAGGGTTATTATTTAGATATTTCGTATCATATTTACTCATTTTTTTAGTCCCGTTTGTCATATTGGTAGGCGCGCTTTATCATTCGACAGTATTAAGTCAAGAAAAGCAATTAGAGGCTTCTAATGTCAATAACCTAAGGCAGACAGATACATTAATTTCTGAACGTTTTAGTGAACTGGATAAGATGGCAGAACAAGTGAAGTTAAATCCTAAACTTACTAATTATATGTTGAAACATCCTTATTATAATATTGAAAGTCGAACAGAGTTAGGGAATATCCAATCAAATAGTTCATTTATCTCAGAGATGTTTCTTTATTATAATACGGATGAGTTATTTTATTCTCACAATGGTACTTATACTAAAGAAGCGTTGGTAGAGAATAGATTCAGAGATAAAGGATTGACTTTAAAGGCGTTGGATAATAATTTGAAATTGAAATTACCGACGTTGACATTGTCTCCCTCTCGAGAAGGTTCTAGAGGTATGGTGCAGTATTATGTTCCGTTGTTTTCGGGAGGTATTCAAAATGGAAGTGCGTTTTTCTTGATAAATAAGCAAGAATTACAAAAGGTTTTGAATAATACTACAGCTGATTATGAAGGCGTAGCTTATTTAGTAGATAAAGAGAATCGCGTAGTAGTATCATCGGCTGAAAGTAAAGAAGTGTTTGTAGAAAATGGTGAAATCACTCCCTTGCTTAGAGGGGGATCTAGGATAAATATAGAAGGTATGGATTATACTGTTTCAAGTTTAAAGATGGGAGTGGAAGGTTTTCGACTTGTAACGATTTTAGAAACGGAACAGTTCATGTATCCGTTGAAGGCAGCTAAGAAGTTATTTGGTATTGTAAGTGTTATTATTTTTAGTGTTGGTTTAGTTATGAGTTATATAATGAGTTTAAAGCAGTATCAACCAATTAAGAAGATAGATGCAGCCTTTCAGAAGATTGCCTCAAAGGAGGAACCGTTGGATGACCATGGAGAGTGGTTATCTCTTGAAAATAGAGTGAATAACTTCGTTCAAGAACATCAATCAATGAATAAAGCGCTCGATGAAAAGCAAAGTTATGTACGGGGCTATTTTTTAACGAAATTGTTAGAGGGTAAGTATAAAACAACAGATATATTAAATGACAAAATGGACGAGTTGTCTGTAGAGATGGCTGGAAGTAATTATTTTGTTATGTTACTAGGAACACAGGACGAGATAGCTGAGAAAGATAAAGTGAAACAAAGAACGGTGTTGTTAGAGCATTTTCCTATGGAAATCGAAAGTGCGAGAATTGATGCAGTCGAGATGCCGGATAGGGATCAATTGGTTTTAGTGGTTACAGATGAAAAAGTAATAACTAATCATCGGCAGTATGTATTAAGTTTGCAAAGGGTATTGAACCAAGAATTGTACACAAAAACGGTCCTTGATATAGGTGAATGCTACTCGGAATTAATCTATCTTAATAGGTCGTATATAGAAGCTATTTCGGCATATAATGCTCACAGAGAATCGAGGAAAGAAGACCTATTCTTTTTTAAAAATATTATCTACTCTGCACCGAAATTTTTTAGTATCCCTAATGCTTTGAAAAGTAAGTTGAAACAAGGGATTGCAGAGGGAGATGAAGTTGTTTCAATGGAGACTGTAAAAACAATTTTTTCGAATAGTGAATTGAGAAGCATGACCAGTAACGAAAAAAAATATTATTATTTCGATACTATTAAAGCGGTTATAGATTCAATTGATCAACTAGAAAAAGAAGACTTGTTAAGTTCATTTCAAACGATAGTTGAATACGATACGCCAGATGCATTAGAAAAAGAGTTATTAGAATTAGTTAATCAAGTTTGCCAAGAAGTGAATAGGGCTAAAGAAGAGAAAACTAATAAATTAGAGTCGGACATTATTATCTATATCAATGACAATTATAGATCGCATGATTTATCACTTGAGAATATGGCATTAATATTTAATTTCTCTATATCGTATTTAAGTCGTTTCGTAAAAGAGCAAACAGGAGTAACGTTTTCTAGATATGTACAAGAGTTAAGGTTGGAGGAAATTAAGCGCCGATTGGTAGAGACAGATGACACAATTAAAGAAATAGTAGTTCAAACAGGATACTATGATGTATCTAACTATACTAGAAAGTTTAAGAGTATTGTAGGCGTCACTCCGGGACAATATAGGTCAGAATATAAAAAATAGAGACGTGCTGATGCGCGTCTTTTTTTTACATTGGCGAAATAATTATTAAGAAGTATAGCATTCAGATGATGTAGTACTACATTGTTTTTAAATAAAAATAAAAAATTATGGGAAATAGGTTGACGAATTAAAAATCA
>NZ_JAPDSH010000007.1 GCF_029143285.1 Vagococcus proximus | reverse complement strand
GTCTACGTTGTGTCATTGTCGCCTTAGCAACTTAATCATAATATCATGATTAGTTGATGTCGTCAACTACTTTTTGAAAAAAGTTTTTTTCGTTTGTGCTACATGTCGTAACAACGTTTATTAATATAACATGTTATATTAATAAACGCAACCATTGATTAAAAATAACTTAAAGTTATTTTTAATCAAAATAGAGGTACACCAGAAATATTAAATCTCGCTAAAACATCCCTCATAACCTTTGGGCTTTCCCAAGCAAAGTCATCTTGAATTGTTTCGGCGTGTGATTCATGTTTTTCTGACATTTCAAAAACAAATAATGGCATTTTTTTATCATCAATTGTTATATTAGTTAGTTCTACTAAATCAATCAAATTAACATCAAGTAATGCGTTTAATTTCAACTCTTGCAAAATAGTCGCTAAACTTGTTATTTCTTCATTCATTTCAGTTGTTACAAAATCAAAAGTTTGACTTTCTTTCTTAACTAAAAATTTTTTATTACCGTCCTCAGTATTTAAAATCACTGTTCCTGCAACTAATTGGCAACTCAAAATATCCACCTCTATTTTCAAATAAGATTCAGTATTCTAAAAATATGATAGCACATTTTCAAGAAAATAACACAATTATTTTCCTGTAAGTTCTTTCATGTTTTCATTGATCCAATTAGGAAGCATCTCTTCAATACTTTGAAACCCTATTTTCTTACGTTTATTTGTAAAATATTTTTTGTATTTCGCTTGATTTTGGCTAGCATAAGGCTCTAGAGCTCTCATTGACAAGCTAATTTTTTTTGAATAATCATCAATATCAATAATTTTCACTTTAATTTTATCTCCAGTAGTCAATACATCACCTATATTCTTTATAAAACCATGTTTTACTTCGGAAATATGTATTAATCCTTGAGTCGTTTTATCTAAAGAAACAAACGCTCCGTATGTTTGTACACCTGTTACTGTTCCTTCTAATTCCATACCAATCTTATATTCCATATCAAGTTACCACCCTTCTATGTTTTAATCGCGTATCCTATTATACGTTATATCATTTAAAAGTGAAATGAAAAAGAAACCTCTTAAGTATAAGAGGTTTCTTTTTTAAATTTCTTCCATTGCTAACAGTAAACACCCTGTAATTCCTGCATTATCACCTAATGCACACGGGACAATGTAGTCCTCCAATTCGGGTGTTGCGACATACCCATTCACTTGTTTTGTGTATGATTCTCTCATTAGTGGGAATAGCTGCTGTTGTTTCATTACACCACCACCGAAGATAATCATCTCTGGGGATAAGACTAGCGTGTAATTCATTATAGCTTGCGCTAAATAATACGCTTCAATCTCCCAAGCTTTATGTGTTGGTTCTAATTCATGACCTTTAACACCATAACGTTTTTCTAAAGACGGGCCTGCAGCCACACCTTCTAAGCAATCTTTATGGAACGGACATGTCCCTTCATACGTATCTTCTGGATGACGTTTAACTATGATATGCCCTACTTCTGGATGACCATAACCATTGATAATTTTCCCGTCAATTACAACGCCACCACCAATGCCTGTTCCAACCGTTAAATAAAGGCAGCTATCTTTGCCTACAGCAGCACCTTTTTTCAATTCGCCGTATGCAGCAGCATTGACGTCTGTTGTCCAAGCAACCGGGATATCGTAACGTTCTTTAAGTGCTCCTAAGAAATTATAGTTAGTCCAACCTTTTTTAGGGGTTGTCGTAACATAACCGTATGTTTTAGATTTTTTATTGACATCAATCGGACCAAATGATCCTACACCAATCGATACAACATCATGTTTATCAAAGAAAGCAAATACCTCTGCCATTGTTTCTTCCGGCACAGTCGTCGGAATACTTACTCTTTCAAGTATATTTAATTCTTTATCGCTGACCGCACAAACAAATTTTGTGCCACCTGCTTCGATTGCTCCAAATAACATAGAAATCCTCCTTAACACATTAAAGTTTAGATTTTTTATTCTGTTACTTCTACTGATTCAATAACTACATCGTATAATGGTTTATCTTGTGGTCCACGTTGAACTCCGGCAATATCATCAACTACTGACATCCCTTCCATGATATGACCAAAAACTGTATGACGGTGATCCAAATGAGGCGTACCACCTTTAGCGTATTCATTAATGATTTCTTCTGGGAAACCAGCGTCTTTCATTTGACCTAACATATTTTTAGGCATATTTTGGTTTTGAACGATAAAGAATTGACTCCCGTTTGTATTAGGACCAGCATTGGCCATTGATAACGCACCACGTAAGTTGAATACGTCTCTTGAAAATTCATCTTCAAAACTTGAGCCGTAAATACTTTCACCACCCATACCTGTTCCTGTTGGGTCGCCTCCTTGAATCATGAAATCAGGGATAACACGGTGGAAAATAACACCATCGTAATAACCTTGTTTTGCTAAACCGACAAAATTTGCCACTGTCTTAGGGGCTATTTCGTCAAATAATTTAAACGTCATATCACCTCTGTTAGTTTTTAATGTCACAACAGTACCTTTTGTGTTTTCTAAATCTAATTGTGGAAATGTCATAATCTCTATACCTCCTAGTTTTTTATACTCATCCATCATACCGAATTTAATCCTTTTTTTCTATCACTTTCTCTTAGTAAATCAAATTTGTGTTGTAATTCCTATAATTATTTTATACTGATTACTAGTAACACATATGTTCTAACGAATGGAGGAATAATTATGTCTCAACATGAGATTTTTGATATAACAATTATAGGGGGTGGTCCCGCTGGACTTTACGCCGCTTTTTATGCTGGCATGAGGCAAGCTAAAACCAAACTAATCGAGAGTTTACCCGAATTAGGTGGTCAACTCAATCTACTTTATCCAGATAAGGAAATTTACGATATTCCAGGGTACCCTACTATTAAAGCCAAGGATTTAATTGCTAACCTTACCAAACAGATGTCATCTTTCGATCACACTGTGTGTTTAAATGAGGAGGTCACCGAACTGCACCCTCAAGCAGATGGTACATTAAAACTCATTTCAGAAAAAGGAGAGCATTATACTAAAAGTGTCATTATCACTGCAGGAAATGGGGCCTTTCAGCCACGTAAATTACAAGTAGATTACCCTACTTCTTTAGAAGAAAAATCAATTCACTACTTCATCCCTAATGCTCAGACATTTAAAGATAAAGATATTATACTCTGTGGAGGTGGTGATTCGGCCGTAGATTGGGCCTTAATGCTAGAACCTATTGCAAAATCGGTGACTCTAGTCCACCGACGTCCTGCATTCAGAGCTCATGAACATAGCCTACAACAACTTGAAGAGTCCAACGTTGTTATCAAAACACCTTACGTTATTAGCGACTGCACTACTAGAGACAATATAACTCTTGAGTCCATTACCATTACAAATCCCAAAACTGCTGAAGAAGAACCCCTACTAGCCGACCATCTTATCGTTAGCTATGGTTTTGTTTCACATTTAGGCGGTATGAATGATTGGAATCTTGACCTTGCCCGTCAATCCATCAAGGTTAACAGTGATATGTCGACTAACATTCCAGGCGTTTATGCTGCTGGTGATATTTGTTCTTATGATGGCAAAGTTAAATTAATCGCTACAGGATTTGGAGAAGCACCAACAGCTGTTAATAACGCGCTACATTATATCGAACCTACTATTCGTACTCAACCTGCCCATAGCACAAGTGTTTTTGCCGATGGTAAATTAACACCCTAGTAGTTTTTTTCTTGCAAATAACTTACAAAACACGTACTATTACTATGAAAAACGTAGGTTAGAAAGAAGGTCTTAGAAATGAGTGTAGATAAAAACTTATTAGAACAAACATCATTAGATTTATTAGAACAGCGTGGCGTTACCATCTCTGATATTGGAGAATTGGTCCTCTTTTTACAAAAAGACTATGTTCCTGGCTTAACATTAGAAGACTGCAACGAAAATGTTCGTGCTGTTTTAAAAAAACGTGAAGTCCAAAATACAATTGTGACAGGAATTCAACTGGATATCTTAGCGGAAGAAGGAAAACTACTTAGCCCTCTGCAAGAAATTTTAAGTGAAGACAAAGGACTGTATGGTATTGATGAAATCATGGCCCTCTCTATCGTGAACGTCTATGGTTCAATCGGCTTTACTAATTATGGCTATATCGATAAAGTGAAACCTGGCATTTTAGAAAAACTAAACATCCATGATGGTCAAAATGTTCATACGTTCTTAGATGATATCGTTGGTGCTATTGCTGCTGCCGCGGCAAGTCGTATTGCTCACGCTGTTGAGGACGACAAATAATCGTAAATAAAAAAACAGACTCCACTGAGTCTGTTTTTTATTTACGATTAAATTGACGACGACCAACTACAATTCCAATAATAAAGATCACTTCAAGCAAAGTAAAACCTAAAACAAAACAGTGCATGAAGTACTCTTGTGGCAAGACATTAATAATTGGATCTGTTCGTGGATCGAATAACCACGCATCATTATCAAAAAATAACTGATGAAACCCAACAAAAAATTGATTGAAACCAACTAACATTAAGAATCCCATTATAACAGGAACCATCGCACCAACCTGGAAAGGTCTCACTAATTGCCACAAACGAGATTCTTTGGCTAGTGCATATAAAAAAGCTAATGCTGGTATAACTGTCACAAAAAGCACACCATAATTAAGCATAAATAACTTTTTCACTTCATAAAAGTGAAGCGCACCTGATTCCGATACCGGGAAATCAGATAAGACTAATGCACTTCGCCATGGGAGATTTAAATAACCCATCAATTCACGATAATTTTTTAATAGATCACCCTTCGATAAATCAACGTAATCTAATAGTTGGAGATGAGTCACTTCCCATACATACAGTGGATAAGCATTTATCGTCAGCGTAATAACCAATGTAATTATAAATAGAAACAAGCAAATCCAACCGATTGCTGTTGACAGCCTTGTCTTCGTCATTAGACTTCCCACTCATCCAAGCTATCTATTATATGAGTTGGTGCGATAGATAGGTTAGCGACATCTTCTTTTTGAGTAAATCCTGTTAAAACAAGCAGGCTATCGATTCCGTTATTAATACCGGACTTAATATCCGTTTCATAATTATCCCCTACCATCACGACCTCATCTCTAGCAAAACCCATTTTAGAGACAGCTGCGTCCATAATCACGGCCTCTGGTTTCCCCATAATAACAGGTTTTACTCGTGTTGCCGTTTCTAGTAATGCTAATAAGCTCCCTGCACCAGGAACTAATCCACGTTCCGTTGGGATATTTTTATCAGGATTAGTTCCAATAAAGTGTGCTCCTTTTTGAATAGCTAACGTTGCTGTTGCTAATTTTTCATAGGTAACCTGACTGTCTAAACCAACAACCACATAATCAGGATTTTCTTCATCGACCACATAACCAGCTTCTTCGATAGCTGAAATAAGACCTGCTTCACCAATGACAAAAACGCTATTTCCCTTGCCACAAGTATTCATATAATCTACGGTCGCTAAAGAGGCCGTATAGATTGTAGACTCTGGCACAACAATCCCGAATTCATTTTCTAATCGATCACGTACAACCGCTGGTTGCTTAGTCGTATTATTCGTTACAAATAAATATGGAATGTCTTTCGCTTGAAGTCTTTCAACAAATCGTTTGCCTGCTGGAATAGGTTCTTTTCCTAAATAAATCGTCCCATCCAAATCAATTAAGTAACCTTTATATGCTTTTGTCATACTTACACCTCTAACTTATTCACTTTTTTGTCTAATTGTAAAATTGCGTTTTTCCGGAACACTTGCCGGTTTAACTTGCTTTGATTGAGGAGCATCCTTGCCACCTGTTCTCTTAGGCTCATAAGGACGCTTATTTTTAATGGGTGTTTTAGGCTTTCCTTTTTTGTCAAAAGTATCTGCCTTACCGCGTTTTTCTTGAATATGAGCGCCTTGTTGTTTTGGCTTATTGCGTTTGTTGTTACGTTTATTACGATTACTACGATTATTCTCTTGTACAGGATGTACACCTAATCGTTCAAGAATAAAATACGCACATCCGAAATTACAGTACTCATACAAATAATCTTGTAGTGAGCCGATACGCTGTTCAACGGGCATTTTTTTCTGACTATTGGCAAAAAAACCTTTTAAACGTAATTGTTCAAATCCCATATCACCCACGATAAATTCATAACGATTTAAAACATCACTATATCTATCATTAAACAACTCAATATCAAAACTTTCTCTGTAATTCTTAACGAGACGATAACGGCATTCATCCACCATAATATCACCATCTGGTAACATTACTGCACGGGCTTTTTTCTCTTTTGGTTTAGGCGCAGCATCCTCTTCTATTGACTCCACTTCTTGAGTCGTTTGTTCCAACTCGCTGTCTACACTTTTTTCAGTTTGTTCTTTTATTTCTTCTGCCATTCGTTTCACCACCTAATTTTTTAATCTCTTTCATTATATCCCTTTTTTATTCTATTGAATAGTGGGTCTGTAAATACTGCCCTAGAACTTGTCTTAAAAAGGCTGGGAATAAAAAGTCTATTTTTCCCTTTGCTAGTAATACTGGAAAATACTTAATAAATACTAAGTGGTCAACAGTTGTAAAGGTATAATCTCTCTTCGGGTCTACCTTTTGTCCTAACCATAAAAATTGCTTTTCCTCATTCTTCGTAATACCTGAATATATAATCTCACCAAATACTTTTCCTCGAAAGCCCATTCCAACAATAGGATGCTCTTTTAATTTGGAACGTTGCTCTTCAATACTTGTTAAAAATTTAAGCAAGTCTTTTCCTTTTAAGGTTACACGAACTAAATGTATGGGATGCGGTAAACATCTATGGAGCATTAAAGCATTAACTTCTCCTTTACCTAGTGCCCCCAAAAATAATCCTGTATTAAGTAAAGCGACCTCCGTACCCGCTTCTTCTTTTAAAGCCTCTAGACAAACAGAACCTAACGTTTCATAGTCCTTATTTGGATCAGTTAAATTAAGCGGTTCAGTTAAGTCAGCTAATCGCGTCTCAGATAATAGTATTTCACCTTTTTGCCAGTACTCGCTTATTTCAAACTCATCAGATTCTATTTCAGGTAAAGTCGAGATAGGTATCGCTAGTGTTTCTTTAGCTATCACTTGCTTATCCTTAATCTGAAGACGCGTTTCTCCGATGTATCTACCGAATTTTCCCGCTCCGGTTAGTAATGTCTCCCCTATAGTTTCACCATTTTCTAATAAATGATGTGTATGAGCACCTAATATAACCGAAATCTCAGGATAATGCTTAGCTATCTCACGATCTGTTGGTAAACCTAAATGAGACAATAGAATAATAACATCTACTTGTGGGGTTAATTCATTAAGCAAAGGTGGCAAACTCTCTGCCACTGTTAAAATATCCCAACCACTTGGATTATAAGTCAGCGGATAAGGTGCCGTTAACCCGATAAAACCTAATTTAGTCCCTTCTTTACTTTCTATAATCTCATATGGTTTCGCCCAGTCTGGCTGTTTCCCTGTTTTTATATCTTTTACATTTCCTAAAACAACAGTAAATTCTGCTTTATCATACAGATGATTTAAATCTTTTTGACTATTTCCGATTCCTTCATTATTCCCGATTGTTGCAAGATCGTAATTAGCTTGATTCATCAACATTGTGTTTGCTTGCCCATTTGTCGCTTCTGTTAGCGGATGAACACGGTCTGAAAAATCACCTAAATCAATACTAATCGTTGTATGTCCTTCATTTTCAGACAGTTGTTGCTGTTGATTAAAATAACGTCTTATCTTAGGCCAATTTTCAAAATGCGAATGTAAGTCATTCGTATTAATCAGTCTTATTTCTTCCATTTAACACAACTTCTTTCTTAACATTTCTACTCCGCTTCTATCTTACCTTAAAAGAAAAAGACTCTCCATTATTTAGGAAAGTCTTTTTATAGTTACTTTAAATAAAGTTGCTTCAATTTAGCAATAACAGAAGGTTCTACACCTAAACCGTTATAGACATAGTCTTCTAACGAACCATAATTTTCAGTAATCGCATCACGAGCCACTTCTAAATATGATAAGTCGACAGTCATCATCACTAAGATTTCTTCTAATTGTTCTTCTGTCATTCCTTTTGCTCTTAACTCTGCAACAATTTGAGCATTGGCTTCACGTCTTTGTTCATTTGTTTTTAAATAATCACGCTTTATCTCATCTTCAGACACACCCAACACGCCCAAAACAAGTGCGGCCCCTAAGCCTGTTCTGTCTTTCCCTGCAAAACAATGGAAAATAATCGGTTCATCGTCTTTTACGATTGTCTCTAAAAATTCTTTATAACCATGACGACCAGATTCTGTTGTAATCATATCATAATAAATTTTTTCCATTTGTTCTTTAGAGGACTCTTTCACTGCTACTAAATCGTCAAAACTTGCTGTATTTCCTTTTGAATCACGCATAATATCTATATTGACATAAGAAACCCCTGGTATACTATCATCTGGACGTTCTGACACTTCTTGCTCGCCTCTAAAATCAATAATCGTTTTAATCCCGTATGTATCCGTAAATTCTTTTTTATCTGCTTCAGAGAGTTTTACAATCTCACCACTTCTAAATAATTTACCTGTCACTACTTCTTTTCCATCTTGCGTCTTAATTCCACCAATATCTCTAAAATTAACTAATGTTTTCATTGTATCACCCTCTGCTTTCGTTCCCTTTAACTATAAATCAACTAGTCTAACTTTCATAACATTTGGATTGAGAGACAAATCCTCAATCAAGTCTGCGTAGTTTTTCCCACGAGGTAACTCGATTGTGTAAACATTTGTGTAAATCTTACGACCATCTTCTGAGTTTTCCACATCAAAGTTAACATCCCTTACCTTAATTTCATTAAACATAAAATATTCTGAGATAAATTCTTTTGCCTCGATTCGGTGAATGTACTTAATTTCTAGCTTTTTCATTGGCACTACAACTAAAATTTTATTCAATAATGATAAGGTCATTTGAATAGTAATAAATCCTGCGATAGCGATTGGGTATAATCCAAGTCCTGCAGCAATCCCTAAACAAGCAACTGCCCAAAGCGAAGCTGCAGTTGTCAGCCCTAAAACGGAACGTTTGGTCACAATAATCGTTCCTGCACCTAAAAAACCAATACCACTAACAACTTGTGCCACCAATCTAGCTGGATCAACCTTGATAATACTCATCAAATCTGGATTATCTATCGCAAACTGAATCGAATTGGCGGATAATTGTTCTTGAATCAAAGCTATTAATGTCGCCCCTACGCAAACTAAAATATGTGTCCGCATACCTGCAGGACGATTTTTAAACTCCCTGTCAAACCCAATGGCTCCTGCCATAGCTATTGCTAGTAACAAACGTTGAATGATTTCGATTGGCTCCATCTCACCGCTCCCCCTCACTGCTTTCTTGTTACTTTTATTTTATCATGCCTTTTTTAATACACCTAGTAATTCGATGTTTACCCGTAAAATTGACGAAAGCCACCCAATGTACCCCTGGGTGGCTTTCTAACTAAAAATAAATATTTATAAGGTTTTGTTCCATAAACTAGTTGAATTAAACAGCTCTATTGTTTCTCATTTAAACGACACAACCCCTACCATCTGTTGCATCCTTGCAGCCCTCTAGCTGCGCCAGTGTGAATAAACTTCCTAAAAATCAATTGCGTTAATGCTTCATACTTATTTTTAATACATACGTATTGTAACACACTATCAGTTGTTTTCAAAATCGGTCTCTAGTCTGAGGTTTTAACACGACTGATTTAAACTGTTTTTTAGCTTGCATCTCACCGTATTCATTGCTACTATCATCTTACTGAAAATAAATGAGGTGGGAACATGTATACCCAATTAAAAAACGATATTATCCAAGCCAGTAAGGATATTGGTATTGATAAAATAGGCTTTGCGACAGCTGAACCTTTTACACATTTAAAAGAAAGTTTAGAAGAACAAAAAGCAGCGGGACACACGACTGGGTTTGAACATCCTAATATAGATGAACGCCTTAACCTTGATTTAATCTTCGATACTCCCCGTTCGATTATTTCGATTGCACTTGCTTACCCTACTAAACTTACAAAAAAATCGACATCAGTTCCTGGAGAACGAAGAGGAAGTTTTGCACGAGCCTCATGGGGAACGGATTATCACGATATTTTAAAAGACCGCTTAAACAAACTTATTGAAGTTATTCAAGAGAAAGCAACAACTAATGATGAGATCACCTTTAAACCTATGGTAGATACTGGCGAATTAATTGATGTTGCAGTAGCCCAACGCGCCGGCCTTGGTTTTATCGGGAAAAATGGCTTACTCATCACCGAAGAATACGGCTCTTATGTTTACTTAGGTGAAATCATTACGAATATTCCCTTTGAACCCGACACACCTATCGAATCAAAATGTGGGGACTGTACAAAATGCATCGAGCTCTGCCCAACAACAGCTTTACTAGGCGATGGTCGCATGAATGGTAAAAAGTGTCTCTCTTATCAAACTCAAACTAAAGATATGATGCCTTTAGAGTATCGTTCTAAAATAAGAACTATTATATATGGCTGTGATATCTGCCAACAAGTTTGCCCTTATAATAAAGGAAAAGATTTCCACTTACACGACGAGATGGAACCCGATCCAGATATTGTCAACCCTCTGCTCGTCCCTCTTTTAACGATCTCTAATCGAGACTTCAAAGAAACTTTTGGTCCCCTTGCAGGGTCATGGCGTGGTAAGAAACCGATTCAACGAAATGCCATTATCGCATTAGCCAATGCGCGACAAAAATCTGCCTTACCACATCTCTTAGAACTCATCGAAAAAGACCCTAGACCGGTTATTAGAGGAACCGCCGTTTGGGCTTCTGGAGAATTAGCACCCAAAGATCCTAGTGAGTTGATTACTTTTTTAACCGATTTTAAAGAAAAAGAAACTGAGCCAGAAGTTTTAATTGAACTTAACTATGTTTTAGAAAAATTAAATAGCTAGTAAAAAAGCCAGAGCAAATGCTCTGGCTTTTTTACACTATCAACATCACACCGTTAACTACGTTAATAACAATAACTAGGACTACGACAGCAACAAATATTTTTGAGACTTTTTCATCTGATACTTTCCCACTAAAGTACCCTCCTAGATAGCCCCCTATAATTGCTGCCGGAATAATAGCAAATAAAAGTGTTAAATCAAAGGCGCTATAACCTGTACTCGTTCCAATCTCCACTAACTTAGCCAACTGAGAAAAGAAGATGGTTACAATAGAATAAATCGTGGCCTCTTTCATAGTTAAACTGAAACAAAAAATCAGTAATGACACGTTAATTGGACCCCCACCTATTCCTAATAACGTCGAAAAACCACCTAGAAATAACCCAATAGCAAAGTAAGCAACTAAACTTGTGATGTTATTGGTTTTGGTACTTTTTAAAGTATAAACTAACACTAAAATAAGAGATAACACGGTTAAAACGATTTGTAAAAGTTGGACTTCTTTCTGGTCACCAAAATATGTTAACAAAGAGGTGAACAACTTATTTCCTAATACACCACCAAAAACCGAACCTATCGAAATTGAAATAGCTTTTGACCACTCTATTTTAAACCCATTTTTTAATTGTTTGTAAGTAGATGCAATCGACATTGTAAAAACAGCCACACATGAATAAAAGGTGATGGCTGCCAGTGGATGAAAAGCAAAGGCATCCATTACTGGTTTAATGATGACCCCGCCGCCCATTCCAGATATAGCGCCTACGGTATTCGCTAAAACAATTATAAAAAAATAAATAACATAAACTGACATACAGTCACCTCTTATCCTCCATGTTTATTCTAACAATTCAGTATCATAAATAGTATAATCACAACGGTAAATAAATAAGTAATGATTATCAATCATAATACCTGTACTTTTAGGTACGTCTGTTTGATAAATTGAAACTTTATTCCCTGCATAAGTTGCTAACGGGTACCCTAACTGACTTCTAATTAAAACGACTTTCTTTTTACCTGTAAATGAATTTTTAAACTCATCAACCATTTTATTCACAATTGGAACAGAACGATCCATATTTTTCAAATCGTGCTTTTGTGCATAATCAACAAAGACATCATTCAGCCCTTTTTCAGCTACAATCATCGATGAGCCTACATGATGTAATTCATGCCTCCCCACGCTAACACGTAAAACCGATGAATCCGCACTTTCTTCATCTGAATCAAATTCACGATCCCGTTCTATCATCACAGATTTACCCGAAATTTTATCTATAATTTGACTATCATCATCAAATGTTCTAATTGTCATATCTAATCCTTTAAAACTTTGTTCAAAATCTTTCCACCACATTCTAACATTCTGACACCCACTTAACGTTACAACCGATATCACCATAATTAATAATCCTAGCGTTATTTTTTTATTCTTTTTCATCTGCTCATCTCCTCCACTTGATGTCCTAGTTACAGTTTACCCTCTTTTATTTAATATGAGAAATAATATCCTTTTTAGCTTGACCTTCACCTAACGTCACCCTTTATACTAAGGTTAGAAAGGATGTGGCGCCAATGACTTTCACTATTAAACAATTAGCAACATTAGGAGGCGTAACCTCACGAACACTCAGACATTATGACGAACTAGACTTATTAAACCCTTCTTTTATTAATGACTCGGGATACCGAATTTATACCCAAAAAGAGGTTGACCGCTTGCAAACTATTTTATTTTACCGTGAATTAGATTTTTCATTAGAACAAATAAAAAACATGCTTGAAAAAGAAACCAATCAAGTGACATTACTAGAACAACAACGGCTAGCACTTGTAGAAAAACGAAATCGTTTAACCCATCTCATTGCAACACTAGACCAAACAATTGCTTCAAAAAAAGGAGACTTACCTATGACGAATGAAGAAAAATTTCAACACTTTAAAGACTCACATTTGCAACATAATGAATCAACTTATGGCGAAGAAATCCGTCAAAAATACGGCACGGAAGCTGTTGAACAAGCAAATTCGATTTTTAAAAATCGAACACAAGACGATTACGAGAACTGGATGGCTCTTGAGCAAGACTTACTTGGAAAATTAACTCACCATTTAAAACTGTCTATCCCCTCTGCAGAAACCGAAATAATCTACACCCTTCACAAAAAATGGCTAACACTAAGCTGGGGTGATTATTCTAAAGCCAAACACCACGGACTTGGTCAAATGTATCTTATGACACCTGAATTTACCGACTACTATGACTCACGATGCGGAATAGGTGCGACAAAATTTTTAGTGGATACTATTGCGTTCTATACACAAGGTTAAACACTATTTTTTGTCAGATGCTTCTTAATTGAGTATACTTATAGTGAACTTATTTTGAGAGGAGTTTTACCATGATTGAGATTAAATCATTTGTTACCTCTGGTGCGCCAGAAGAAAATTGTTATTTTATTTATAACGACGAGTCTATGCTTATCGTCGACCCTGGAAACGATGGAGATAAAATTCAAGCTATCGTGACTGAATTAGGACGCAAACCTGTTGCGATTTTACTAACACATACACATTACGATCACATTGGAGCCGTTGAAGAGATTCGTAACGTCTATAACATTCCTGTTTACGTTAGCCCGCTAGAACAAGCATGGTTAAGTGATCCTATGCTTAACTTATCTGGTATGTTACGCCACAACGATATGCCAGATCTTATCTTAACCCCTGCTGAGCATGAATTCGAAATGAAAGATTACACTCTTGGCGGTATGACATTTAAAGTTGTCCCAACACCAGGTCACTCTATTGGAAGTGTTAGTTTCATCTTCCCTGAATCTGAATTTGTTGTAACAGGAGATGCTCTATTTGCTGGTAGTATTGGTCGCTCTGACTTACATACAGGTAATATGGATCAATTGTTAACAAGCATCCGTACTCACTTATTCACATTACCTGATCACTACAAAGCTTATCCAGGACACGGTCCGTCTACAACAATCGGTCATGAAAAAGCTACAAATCCATTTTTTAATTAAATAAAAAACGTTCTCTTATGAAAGAGAACGTTTTTTTGTTGTTGCATAATAGTAATACCCATAAGCACACACTAAGAAACAAATCACAATGAAAATTGAAACGTAAACTGGGTTAGATACAATTCCACCTACAACAATAATCGCACTACCAAGAATACCTAAAACTGGAGCGATTAATCCTTTAAAGGTACTCTTAATCTCACCACTTAATTTCATCTTAATAATTTTTACATATAAAATGGGGTAGCAAATGTAACTAAAGACAATCGCGATTTCACTTATGTCGCCTCCTGCCATAATTCCCATCTTTTGAGTTAAATAATGCATCAACATCCAAAAAAGGGCACAGCCTAATGACAATCTGAACGAGCGTGGTGTCATCGTTTTTAATTTATTTGTTCCTAAAATCTTATCCGCATTCGGCATCATTTGTTTACTTGCAAGAGCATGAGGCATTCTTAAATTCCCCATTGCCAAACCATTTGTCACACCTAGTACAGAAATCACAACAAACAATGTTATAATCGTTCCACCATGAGCCCCAAATAATAATTGACCAATGCTATAAATAGCTTGATCTCCGGCTGCTAATACATATTCTGGTCCTAAAATCCCAGTTAAACCGATAAAGTAAGATAAGTAAACAACTAAAACAATTAGCGGGCCTATTGTTAAGGCTAATGGCATTGTTTTCTTAGGATTCTTCACTTCATTCGTAATACTTGTAGCAACTGACCACCCATCATAAGAAAAAGCGACTGGTGCAAGTGCTGCAAGCCATCCCATCCCAACGTTTGTTAAGGGTACTTTTGTCATTGTCGCTGGAATTTCTGGTGTATCTTTTGTCCAAAATAATCCGATCAGGGCAATTCCAATTAACGGAACCAGCTTAACGTATGTTGAAATAATTTGAAAATAACCACCTAAGCGGTTTGATACATAATTTAAAAAATAAAAGAAGAGTAAATACCCTAATCCTATTAAAATTTGTAATTCTAAACTTCCTTCAATTCCTAATACCATTAGGGTATAAATTCCTGCTGCCCATGCTACGACAACATTAATAGTTGGATAATATAATAACATCTGGAACCAGCCAAATGCACTGGCCATCTCAGTTGAAATAAACTCTTCAAAATAGCCAACGACACCACCACTTTTTTCAGTTCTTACTGATAGCTCTGTTAGACTAATACTTCCAAAAATAATACTGAATGCTCCAATACATAATACTAAAATTCCTAATGGAACACTGCCACCCGTAAATCGGAGGATGTCGTCTCCTTTAAAGAAAATACCCGACCCAATACAAATTCCAACAATCATTGTTATGGCGGTCATTAAACCAAATTGTTGCTCTTTTTTTTCCATGCGCATCATCCTTTTGTCAAAAATATAGTGGCAAAACTTATAATGATTGATTATAGCATATTTTTTCTGAAAATAATTCTCTTTTTTTAATGAATTTCTAATGTACAGAAAATGACAATTAAAAAAAAAAGAAACGTAATGTTAGACATTACGTTCCCTTTTCTATACTAATAAGTAATCGTCTTACCTGTCTCAGCCGATTCAAAAATTCTTTCAATTAAGACTAGCACTTCTCGTACTTCACTATTTTTAACTACAGGTTCAGCATCTTGTCTCACGACATTAAAGAAATTATCATAGTATGACTCATATTCAGCTTCAACTACAGGTAAAGAACGGCGTTCTGTCATTTCTTCAGATGGTGGCGCCATTGTTTTTGTTAAACCTTGACCTGCTTGAATAGGTGTTGGCTCATGTTTAACATCTGTTTCTCTTTGTAAAACTAATTCTCCTGATAAATCCCAGTCATGTATTACCCCTGTTCCTTTATATCCTTTAACATACCAACGTGGTAATTTTATAAAGTTACTCGTCTCCACTTCGATATGGGCACGAACACCATTTTCAAAAATAATGTAACTCATAAATCCATCATCACAGTCATCGCCTAATACAAAACTCATATCTGAATAAACGGTCTTAATTGGACTCTTGATCATGAACAAGAGTTGATCTAATAAATGTACGCCCCAGTCTAGTAACATACCACCACCGTGTGCTTTCAGATGACGCCAGTCTCCTGGAATCCCATTAGCCCCGTGTACACGTGATTCAATTTGGAATAATTCGCCAATTGTTTCTTTATTATATAGATCACGGATGATTAAGAAATCAGAATCCCAACGACGATTTTGATGTGTCATAAAGACTTTGCCCGTCTCTTCTGATACTTTTACAACATCATCAAAATCTGATACAGACATCATTACCGGTTTCTCACAAACAACATGCTTTCCTGCTTTAAGTGACTCAATCGCTATTTCTTTATGTGAATCATTTGGCGTTGCAATTAAAACTGCTTCAACTTCTTTGTCAGATAGCACTTCTTCAAGTGTCTGATACACTTTAAAGTCTTCCTCCTGCCCAGCTTCACGGCGTTCTTCTTTAATATCATAAATGCCATGTACCTCTACATGATTATTTTCTCTAATTAAATGACGGGCATGATGCCCACCCATTCCTCCAAAACCAACCACGGCAAATTTAATTTTACTCATCTATTATTCCCTCCAATATTGTTCTAATGTGACAACTTACGCCCACCACATATCGCCTGGTAAGTCCTTGATCATAATGCTCTTCAAATTGGTTACTGCTCTGCCAAAGCCCTCATCAATTGACATTATTGGGTCTTCATGTTCAATACTTAAAACATAATCATACCCATAGGTTCTTAATGCACTAATGATGTCTGACCATTCTTGCAAGCTATGCCCACATCCTACAGATCTAAATGTCCAAGCTCTCGTTTGAACATTGCCGTATGGCTGCATATCAGTTAAACCATACATATTAATATTATCTTGGTCCAAATACGTATCTTTAGCATGGAAATGGTGAATCGCTCCTGCTTTACCTAGTATTTTAATAGCACCTACTGGATCAATTCCTTGCCACCACAAGTGAGATGGGTCTAAGTTACAACCTATTGCCGGGCCTGTTTCTTCACGTAGTTTTAACATTGTATACGGGGTATGGCACAGAAAACCACCGTGTAATTCGATTCCTATTTTGACATTAGCGTCTTCTGCTATGGTGTTAATTTCTTTCCAATAAGGAATCAATCGATTTTCCCACTGCCATTCATAACTGTCATTATACTCAGTCGGCCATGGTAAAACTGGCCAATTAACTGCTGTATCTGTCTCATTCCCACCACTTACACCTGAAAAACAATTCACAACAGGAACTGACATTAACGACGCAAGCTTGATCGTTTTTCGTAGTAACTCATCCGCTTCCTTTGCTACCTCAGGATCTGGAGAGATGGTATTATGATGACAACTAAAGGCACTAATTGTTAGCCCTTTGTCTCTTAATTTCGTTTGATACTCTTCTCTAGCTATCTCACTTTCCAAAAGCTCGTCAATATTACAATGAGCATTTCCAGGGGAGCCACCTGTTCCAATTTCAACGGTGCTAAGCCCCGAAGCCGATACTTTATCTATCATTTCTTCAAAAGATAAGTTATTAAATAATGGTGTAAATACGCCTAGTTTCATTATTTTTCCTCTTTTCTTTGTTTTTATTTTTTTTGAATTGGTACGACCGGTTGATGATGACCATACGTAGGATAAGTGTTAGCTGTTGGATTAGCCCAACGTACACTATTTTTAATCACGCGTTGGATATCTTTATGGTAGTAAGTTGGATACGTTTCATGTCCCGGTTGGAAATAAAATATCTTTCCATTTCCACGTCGGTATGTACAGCCCCCTCTAAATACTTCGCCTCCCTCATACCAATTAATAAAGATTAATTCTTCAGGTGCAGGAATATCAAAGTGCTCACCATACATCTCTTCTTTTTCCAATTTAATACACTCGCCTAATCCTTCAGCAATCGGATGACTTGGATCCACCGTCCAAATATGACAACGCTCATCCGCTTCACGCCATTTCAAATCACAAGTTGTCCCCATTAATTTAATAAAAATCTTCGACATATGCCCTGAATGAAGCACTATTAACCCCATTCCTTGAAGAACGCGTTCGTGAACACGATTAACAATTTCATCACTAACATCTTGATGTGCTTTATGTCCCCACCAAATCAAAACATCTGTATTTTCTAAAACCTCTACAGTTAGTCCATGCTCTGGTTCATCAAGAGTGGCTGTATGAACGGTAAACTCATCTTTTAAAAAACTTTTTAATTGCTCATGAATGCCTTCTGGGTAAACCGAACGAACCTCGTCACTTTCTTTTTCATGGCGGTATTCATTCCAAACTGTGACATTTATCATTATCTCTACACCTCTTTCAAAATAGTTCTTAGTACTTTTTGATTATATGCTGCACTTTCCATTGGCAATAACTCTTGAAATGCTTCTTGCTCTATCACTAACCACCTTAACTGATTGTCCGCACCAAATTTAGCATAATCTTTTAAAGGAAGAATTCCTTTTCCTAATTCGGTACTTTCAAAATCATTTTCCAGTTTAATAGCATCTTTAATGTGTAGACAATCGATATATTTTTTATAATTTTCTAACCATTCTAAAGTATCTTCTCCAGCAAAATTCACCCAGTAAGTATCTACCTCTAGCTTCATTTTAGGTACTGATTTTAGCATCTCTTCCAATGCTGAAAAGTTAGTTATTTCAGTAAATTCATGCGAGTGATTATGATAACTTAATAACATACCAGCTGATTCAATAACCGGTTGGATTTCATTAAAGAATGCAAAATTTTCTTCCCATTTGTCTTTACTTCCACTTTCAATCCAAGGGATGATAATTGTGTTATTTCCTATTTTTTTCTCAAATTCAATTGTTCCAGCTAAATCTTCCTTCAGTTTACCTGCTGCAATATGAGAACCAGACACTTTAAGTCCTAATTTATCTAAATGCTCTTTAATTACATCTGCATCCAGACCGTAATAGCCAGCAAACTCAACACCATCATAGCCGAACTCTTTAACTTTTGTGAGTGTTCCTAAAAAATCTTCCTCACACGCTTCTTGCACACTCCACAATTGTAAACTAATCATTGGCTCCATCTTAATCGACCTCACTCTATTTATTTAAGAAAACAGGTTCTCCTAGTTTTGATGATTCATACATGGCTTCTAAAATTTCAGTTACGACCAAAGCTTGTGCCGGCTTAACAACTGGCTCTGTGTCCGTCAAAATAGCATTAATCCACGAACGAGCTTCATTAACCGCTGGATCTTGGCTAGCACCTTCAAAGAAAGCGACACCTGCTGCCTCTAAATCAATTTTTTTCTCATATAATAGTCCTCTATCTTCACCATTAATAACTAGCCCATTTTTCATAGTAGCGCCTGCCTTCGTTCCTGATAACGTTGTGACAGCTTCGCTTACATCTGTTGTATTTAATGCCCAACTCGCTTCTAGATAGATTGTTGCACCATTTTCCATGGTAACAAAACCAAAAGCTGAATCTTCAACAGTAAATTTTTTAGGATCCCACGGGCCCCATGCATTTGCTGCATTTTCGGTGTCAGCAAGTTTTCGGTAAGTATTGCCCACGACATATTTTGGCTTATAATTATCCATCATCCACAACGTTAAATCTAAAGCATGTGTTCCAATATCAATCAACGGTCCACCGCCTTGTGCCTCTTCATCTAAAAATACTCCCCAAGTCGGAACAGCACGTCGACGTATCGCATGAGCTTTTCCAATATAGATGTCACCCAAATCATCTTCTTCACAGGCTTGTTTTAGATAAGTTGAATCAGTTCTAAAACGATTTTGATACCCGATTGTTAACTTCATACCTGTACGTTCAGAAGCTGCAATCATTTGACGTGCTTCTTCTGATGTCTTAGCCATTGGTTTTTCACACATAACATGTTTTCCTGCTTCCATTGCCGCAATTGATATCTCTGCATGAGAACTGTTCGGTGTACACACATGGATAACGTCAACTGAATTATCTTTTAATAACTCACGATAATCCTCATATGATTTAGCGCTTTCATTTCCGTATTCTTTAACAGCCTGCTCTGCTCGGTCAATAATACTATCACAAAATGCAACCATTTCTATTTCTTTTACTTGTTTAAGCGCGGGCATATGTTTCCCATTTGCAATCCCACCACAACCGATAATTCCAACTTTTAATGTCATAAAAAAATCCCTCCAACTCGTTTTTGTATACCTTTACTATACAAAACGAATGGAGAGATTTCTTCCCAAGAGTTATTATTTAATTCCCAGATATTGACTTTTGATACTTTAATGGTGACATTCCAACATTTTCTTTAAAGACATGATGAAAAGTTTTCACACTATTAAATCCAGACTTCTCAGCTACTTCTACCATTGGTAGGTCTTCTGTACCTAGTATTGATTTAGCAATTGTTAGGCGATATTCCGTTAAAAATCCTACAAAAGTTGTTCCTGTGTTCTTTTTGAAAAAGCGTGTAAAATAATGGGGACTAAACCCAATGTGTCTAGCCACTTCCTCTAATGTCACCCCAGTATTATAATGGTCCTCAATATAAGCAAAAATTTTGTCCATTCGTTCAAGTGTTTCTTTATTTTTCATGGAATCATCTGTTAGTGCCTTTTTCATTGGCTCCATCTTTTTAGGAACTTTTCTGGCAAATAATGCTACCAGGTCATAAAGATAGCGTTGGATTTGAAAAAGATAGCCCATCTCTTTTTCTAAAACTTCATCATGTAAATTTGCTAAACACTCACTCACTTCTTGCTCCACATACTTAGGCCAATTTCGACTAAAATTCTCACGCGTATTAAAAATATCTTTTAAGCTTTCCTGTTTCGTTTTTAATGGATCTTGCTCAAAAAATAATTTTGTATCAAACTGATAAACCAATCGTTCACTGCCTGGTGCCGCTAGTATATAATGTGTTTGACCACTCGTAAAAAAATAAATTTCTCCTTCATCTACTTGCACCAAATCATCATGTACACCTATTTGAATAGATCCTTTAATCACATAAATAAACTCTACCTCTTTATGCCAATGGGGGTATACCAAGGCTAACCCATAATCATTAAAACTTCTAAACGGAAACTCATTATCTAAATCAGGAATTTCTAAAAATTTACTGACACTCATTCTGTTCACCTTCTATCTTAAACTAAGTCACTAAAAAAGATTGTGACCACATTCTATCTGTCTTATAATGTAAGGGGTATCATACGTGATTGCAAGTTTTATTTCGTTGAATTTTAGTAAGGAGCCAAGCATATGACCTCTATTTTATATGAAACACATCTTTGTCCAGACCCAGATTTACCTTTGCTTTTACATTCTTGTTTCATTGACAGTGAAGTTTTACCTCATTGGCATACAAATATCGAGCTACTACTCATCCAAACAGGCCAATTACTTGTTACGATTAACGATCAAGAAATTACAGCTGAACCAGGTGATATCATCATTATCGACTCAAATTGCCTTCACAGCATGAAAACCTTAACTCCACACTCAACCTATCGGTGTTTAATCATTGAGCATACTTTTATTGCAAAATTTGGACTAGATTATACTCACTACCATTTTAAAAATAAAACCACTCATGTGGAAATAAGCTCACTCTATAAAAATATGATGAAAGAATTTGATACTAAATCAGACTTTCATAAGGCTATTTTACAAGGAATGAGTCTACAAATGATTGGTCTTCTTCATCGATATCTAGCAGCTGAAATGGTTACAAACATAAAAAGCGGTAATACTAAAATCGATATAGCCAAAGCTGGTATTGATTACATCGCGACTCATTATCATGAACCTATTCTAATTGATAATATATGCAACCATGTAGGTGTAAGCAAGTTTCATTTTTGTCGAGTGTTTAAAGAAGTCACTAACCTTACTGTAAATGAATTTATCACTCATTTTCGTTGCACTCGGGCGCAACTTCTCTTGAGCCAGCCTAATGCAGTCGTTTCCGACTGTGCCATTGCTTGCGGCTTCAACGATGCTTCTTACTTTTCAAAAACTTATCGTAAACACTTTGGTTACCTTCCTTCAGAAGAGTTAAAAAAAGACAGCTATTAATAGCTGTCTTTTTTTAATATAGCAAGATTTTACCATTACTTAGCAATATCTCATCTATCTCTCTGGATTGAAAACGTATACAATACAATCATAAACTAATCCCTTAGGAGGAATAATACATGTATAAATTTCCAATTGGCGTCATGCTAGAATCATTTAGAACAGACTACGAGGTGGCGCTTGAACAAGCAGTTCGTGTTGGCGCACAAGGTATCCAAGTTCATGCCTTTAATGGTGAACTTTCTGCTCGTAACCTTTCAAACGACAAAGCAAAACTTTTCTTATCACAAGTAAAAGATGCTGGATTAGACATTTCTGGATTAGTAGCAGATTTGATGTTACATGACAAAACACGCTACCCACAAATTATGGACGAATCAAAACGTGTTATGGATTTAGCGATGGAACTTGGTACTAATATTGTCACAACTCATATTGGCGTAATTCCTGCTGACCAAAACCATGATCGTTTTAAACTAATGCAAGAAGCTTGTTTTGAATTAGCAGAATATGCAAACACAATGGATGCTCACTACGCTATTGAAACAGGACCTGAAATTGCAACAACTTTAAAAGGATTTTTAGACCCTCTTCCAGGAACAGGTTTTGCTGTTAACTTAGACCCTGCTAACTTTGTCATGGTAACGGGTGATAACCCAGTTGAAGCTGTCTACACATTAAAAGACTATATCGTTCACACACATGCAAAAGATGGACGTAAAAACTTTGACATTGATCCTGAAGTTTTATATGGCATGCACGGAACTGTTGAAGAAGAAATCCAAAATGCGAAAGCATTTGTCGAGCTTCCATTAGGTCAAGGAGATGTTGATTTTGATGCCTACTTAAAAGCTCTAGATGATATTAATTATAAAGGTTACTTAACCATTGAACGTGAAGTTGGTGACAATCCAGAAGCTGATATTTTAGCAGCTGTTAACTTCTTAAAACAAAAAACAAATCAATAATATACCTACCTATAGAAAAGAGGACTGACTATGTCAAACAAAATTAAAATCGGAATTATCGGTGTGGGTTCTATCTCACACGAACATATTCAAGCTTATAAAAAAATGCCTAACGTTGAATTGGTAGCCTTTTGTGATATCAATCCTGATCAACTACAAAAAATGGCTGAACAATATGGTGTCAAAGAAACATTCACAACAAAAGAAGAAATGTTGGAAAAAGCTGACATCGATGCGGTAAGTGTTTGTACTTGGAATGCGGCACATGCTGAGTGTGCGATTGCCGCATTAAACGCTGGTAAACATGTCTTATGCGAAAAACCTATGGCTACTTCAGTTGAAGAAGGAAAAGCTATGAAGGAAGCAGCTGATAAAAATGGAAAACTTTTAATGATTGGCTTTGTACGCCGCTTCGGAAATGATGCTCGTATTATCACAGATTTCCGTGATAATGACTTTTTCGGTGATATGTATTACGGAAAAGCAACGTATCTACGCCGTAATGGAAACCCTGGTGGTTGGTTTGGCGATAAATCACGCTCTGGAGGTGGCCCACTTATTGATTTAGGCGTTCACGTTATCGACCTATTAAACTATTTAATGGGTCAACCAAAACCTATTTCTGTCTACGGAGCAACTTTTCAAAAATTATTTGACCGTCCAACTATTAAAGACTCCGTTGACTATTCATCTTCAACTGCCAATGAAAAAAACATTTGTGACGTTGAAGATTTAGCAAGTGCTATGATTCGTTTTGATAACGGTGCTGTTATCTCAATAGAAGCAAGTTTTAGCTTAAACTTAAAACAGGATGAAGGAACAATCGAAATGTTTGGGACAAAAGGTGGTGCTCGTCTAAACCCGTCTCTAGAACTTTATACGGATATGAATGGTTATATGACTGATATCCAATTAAAAACACCTACCGCTTTAGATATGAACGGTTTATTCTATAATGAAATTAAACACTTTGTCGATTGTGTTGCAAATGGTATCGACTGCTTAACGCCTGCAGAAGATGGTGTCACAATCATGCGTATTCTAGATGCGATTTATGAATCAGCAGAAACAGGACATGAAGTCCTAATCAAGGAGGATTAATCAATGACAATTATTGCAGCCAGTACTTATAGTTTTAACCAACTCATCTCAAAAGGTGAAGTTTCACAATTAGAAACCATCTCTCTCGCTAAAGAAATGGGCTTTGATGCCATTGAAATCGTTGACTTAATCCATGATGATTCAATCTCTGACCGTGACTATGCAAAAGAATTAAAAAAAGAAATGGATCGCTTGAATTTCCCTATTACAAACTTTACATTCGGTGCTGACTTTTTAAACGGTTCAGACGGTGATTTCAATGCTGAAGTTGCTCGTGTTAAAAATATGATCGATATCGCTGAAATATTGGGAGCTAAAAGCGTTCGGCATGATGCAACATCTGGAAAAATAGGTCTCTCATTTGATCAAGCTCTTCCTTATATTGTAGAAGGTTGTTTAGAAGTTACTGAATACGCTGCTAAAAAAGGGATTATGACAATGGTAGAAAATCATGGTTTCTTCTCACAAGATAGCACACGTGTTGAACAACTTTACTCAATGGTTAACCATTCTAACTTTAAATTATTAGTAGACATGGGGAATTTCTTATGTGTAGATGAAGATCCTTTAGAAGCTGTTAGCCGTGTGGCACCATATGCTGGCTATGCCCATGCAAAAGACTTTCACATTAAACCGGGGTCAGATGCTTTTCCAGGTGAGGGATTCTTTGGTACTCGTGGTGGAAATTACCTTCGCGGTGCTATTACAGGACATGGTAACGTGCCTGTAGAACAATGCTTAGTCATATTACGTAATGCTGGCTACAAAGGTCCCCTTGCCATTGAATTTGAAGGGATTGAAGATAACCATTACGGATTAAAAATTTCATTAGCAAACTTACGTCGCTATTGTCAAAAAGTTTTCGGCGACTAACATTTAATAAAAAGGCAAAAGAGAGGCTAGTTTGCTCTCTTTTGCCTTTTTATATTCTTTCAGAAAATATTAAGTTACTAAAATATTATTGGTTTTTATTCGATTAATCGGTATACTAATTGAGGTATATTATAAATATTGAATCGGAAGGACTGACAAGATGGATTGGTTTAATCTATTTAAAGCTGTAATTTTAGGAATAGTCGAAGGGATTACCGAATGGCTACCTATTAGTAGTACTGGACATTTAATTTTAGTAGATGAATTTCTACACTTAAATGCTTCAGCAGATTTCAAAGAGATGTTTAACGTGGTTGTACAATTAGGCGCTATCATTGCCGTTATTATTATTTACTTCAACCGCTTGAACCCTCTTTCATTTAAGAAAACAAAAACTGAGCGTAATGAAATTTGGACGCTATGGTGGAAAGTATTAATTGCGTGTGTTCCTGCTATTATTATCGGTTTACCTTTAGATGATTGGTTTGAAGAAAATTTCCATAAATTCTTACCAATTGCCTTAATGTTAATTATCTACGGTATCTTATTTATTGTTGTAGAGAACTGGAACAAGACACGTACTGCAAAAATTACTGACTTCTCACAGTTCACCTACAAACATGCTGTGATTATTGGTATTTTCCAAGTTCTTGCTCTTATGCCTGGGACGTCACGTTCAGGTGCTACTATCATTGGTGCAATGTTAATCGGCTGCTCACGTTTTGTTGCCGCAGAATTTTCATTCTTCCTAAGCATCCCCGTTATGGTTGGTGCAAGTGGCTTAAAACTTGTTAAATATTTTGTTAAAGGAAATACATTCAGCTTTGATGAAGGAATGATTTTACTTGTCGGCTGTGTGGTCGCATTTGTTGTTTCATTATTTGCTATTCGCTTCTTATTACAATTTATTAAAACAAATGACTTCAAACCTTTCGGATGGTATCGTATCATCCTTGGTATTATCTTAATCGGCTATTGGTTCTTCCAAATGGCTTAACATAAAAAAACAGATTAGCGCAATCGCTAATCTGTTTTTTTGTTTTGAGATGCTTTTATTCCACTGACGGTGTAGGATGTAAGTAACAAGTCTTATAAAAGGGAGTGTAAGATAAAATATGTTAACAGCTTCTACTAAATACTATATAAATGAAAACTGGTCGCATAACGATTTTAGTGGCTACGATTTCACAGGTTACACCTTCATTAATATAGATTTTAATCATACAAATTTAACTGACACGATTTTTGACAGCTCACTTTGTAAAGATTGCACCTTCAACAATGCCAACTTTACTAGAAGTTCTTTAATAGGTGCTGACTTACGTGGTTCTAATTTTGATCATGCTAATTTAAGTGGCGCTAATTTTTATTGCTCTCAATTAGAGAATGCTAACTTAACGGATGCTATTACATCTGATGATACGAGTTATTTCCATCAAAAATGTCCCAAAACTGGGCCATTTCTGGGATTTAAGAATTGTTACGGAGAGCGTATCGTGCAACTTCTGATTCCTGCAGACGCTATGAGGTCATCTGCAACAAACGATACTTGTCGTTGTTCAAAAGCAAAAGTCCTCTCAATCAAGAGTCCCGATTTAAAAATCTCATATAAAGAAGCTACTTCCTATGTAGACGATGCCTTTATTTATCGAGTCGGTACTTATGTAACTGTATCTAATTTTAATACTAACCGTTGGGTAGATTCTACTACAGGTATTCATTTCTTTATGACACGCGACGAAGCGATTTCTTATATGTAGACAACTTAATCTTTTTTATAATAATTCTAAATAACATGATAACGATTATCATTATCTTTTATGTAATGAAGAGTAGAAAAAGACTGATATAGTTGTCTTCTGTTTTAAAATACCTCTACTGATAAGGAGTATCATTATCAATTAGGGTTGATTTTACCCCTATTTTTCTCATAGTTTGTTATTCTAAAGATAGTAAAAAAGGAGTGACTATTAATGACAAAACTATCACATGAAAAACAAGTAATGATTTCCACTGCTCTTTGCGGTATTTTTATGATATTGGGCTGGATCCTAGATAAAAATAGTAATGCGATTGCTCCATTTATTTTTGTTACAGGTATGGTTATCGGCGGTTATTTTCAAACTAAAGAAGGTATTACAGAAACCATTGAAGAAAAACATCTAAGTGTCGATTTACTTATGGCACTGGCTGCAATTGGAGCTTGCTTAATTGGCTATTGGTTTGAAGGAATTATGTTAACTTTTATCTTTTCTCTTAGTGGCTCTTTAGAAGAATACACAACTAACAAAAGTAAGCGTGAAATATATAGCTTACTCGAAATGCAGCCAGAAAATGCGCTTCGACTCCTACCTGATCAAACTACCGAAGAGGTTGCTGTAGAAGATTTAGTTATTGGTGAAACGTTACTTGTACCAAAAGGGGCGAATATACCGATTGACGGTATGATTACAAAAGGAGAGGTCCTATGTGACGAAGCCTCTATTACAGGGGAGTCTTTACCTGTTGAAAAGTATTTAGGTGAAGATGTTTTCGCCGGAACAATAAACCTAGGTAATGCTTTTGAAATGACTGTTTCAAAAAATAGTTCGGATACTTTATTCAGTAAGATTGTTCAACTCGTTGAAGACGCACAAAATACACCGTCTAAAACATCAAGCTTTTTAGATCGTATTGAAAACACGTATGTTAAAGTTGTTTTATTAGCAGTTCCATTGATGATTTTAATTCCTTATTTTTTCCTTGGTTGGACTTGGAACGAAAGTTTTTACCGTGGTATGGTCTTACTTGTTGTTGCATCACCGTGTGCCTTAGTTGCCTCGGCCACGCCTGCTACACTAGCAGCAATATCTTCTGGTGCTAGGAATGGTGTTCTTTTTAAAGGCGGTGTCTTCCTAGAACAATTATCTGACTTGAAAGCGATCAGTTTTGATAAAACAGGAACTCTAACAAAAGGAAAACCTGTGATAACCGATGCTTTCTTTTTAAATGAAGGACAAGAAAAAGAGACGAGTTTAAATACACTTTTTGCTATGGAAAAAACAAGTACTCACCCACTAGCTCAAGCAGTAACTTCTTATTTTAGGAATGACGTAACAGAACAACTTCAAACTATTGAAATAAAAGATATGACAGGCTCAGGAATGTTGGGCATACAAGATCAATCGGAATGGCGTGTCGGTAATTTAGAATTCGCTACAACTCAGCCACTTCCACCTTCCCATATAAAAACCATTGAACAATTACAAGAAGAAGGAAAGACTGTCATATTTCTATCAAAAGATAATCAGATTACTGCATTCTTTGGACTATTAGATATTCCGAAAAAAGAAGCTATCTCAACTATTAAATACTTCCAAGAACAAGATATTAAAACGGTTATGATGACAGGTGATCATCCCAAAACAGCTCATGCTGTTGGGAAAATGCTTAATATTGATGAAATACATGCTAGCTGTACACCTGAAACAAAAACTGATTTAATCAAAGAACAATTAGAAACCTATGGTGTCAACGCAATGATTGGCGATGGTGTTAATGATGCTCCAGCCCTTGCAAATGCTTCTATAGGAGTCGCAATGGGTCAAGGGACTGATATTGCAATTGATGTTGCAGATGTTGTATTGATGCAAGATGACATCAGTAAACTTCAAATGGCACACCGATTATCAAAAAAACTAAAACGTATCGTGACACAAAATATTATTTTTTCTGTTAGTGTCATTTGTTTACTAATAATTTCAAATTTCTTTAAAATTATTAGCTTACCAATTGGTGTTATTGGTCACGAAGGAAGTACTATTTTAGTTATTCTCAACGGATTGAGACTATTACGCACACAAAAAACCACAGATTAAATTCTGTGGTTTTTATTTTACTAAAATACTAATAAAAATACTCGTGTTATAAAGTAAGCAATCGCCATACATCCCGGAAATGTTAAGACCCATGCCAAAATCATTTCTTTTGCTGTGCTCCATTTTACTGATGCAGTATCTCGGGCCGCACCAACTCCCATAATAGCAGTTGTTTTAGTTTGCGTCGTTGACATCGGAACACCAAACAATCCTGCACCTAAAAGGGCACCTGCCGCAGAGACATCAGCACTAAAACCTTGATAAGTGTCAATCTCAGCCATATCACCTAAATTCTCAATGATACGCATCCCACCAAAACTTACACCTAAACCAATTGTGACTGAACATAACACCATTACCCATATCGGAATCGTGAAGCCACCATTACCATTCATCTCTGCCAGACCATTGTAATATAGCCCTAACATAAAGACGCCCATAAATTTTTGACCATCTTGCATGCCATGCATAAAACTCATTAGCACGGCACCGAGAATTTGCCACCCTTTAAAGCGTTCGTTATTTTTCTTACTGGTAGGGTCTTTTACAAAACGTTGAATCAACCGAGTCATTAGCCACCCACCACCAAACCCAACAATAGTAGAAACTACTAAACCTATCCCAACCTTCAGCCACTCTGCCGAATTAACTGAACCAATCCCCCCTAATGCTAGGGCGCTTCCAGTTAAACCAGCAACTAAAGCATGACTTTCACTTGTGGGAATACCAAACCACCATGCCCCTAACGCCCATGTTACGATAGAAAAAAGTGATGCCATCAATGCTATGCGAGCCTGTGAGCCTGTTCCTTCATCAAACGTTACAATATTACTAATCGTTTCTGCTACCTCAGCATTAATAAATGTCATCGTGAGTGCCCCTAAAAAGCACATGACCGCCGCTATCAAAATAGCCGTCTTAGGTTTTAATGCCTTTGTTGAAATAGCTGTCGCAATACTATTCGGTGCATCTGTAAACCCATTTACAAAAATTACTCCCATTGTTAATATTAGCGTTACGATTAAAGCCGCATTCATCTCCATCACCTCATAATGTGTTATTTTATTTACCCTTATAATAACATAGCTTTAAAAAATATTAGAACAATAACCTATCTAGCGAACTGACACTAAAAGTGTATAAATAGTTGTTGCAAACTCGATAATCATTAGGTATAATTGTAACGTTGAGTTACGTTCGGCACCTGTTGAATGTAAATTTATAATCATCGGAGGTGAAATACATGCCAAATATTGAATCTGCTATCAAACGTGTACGTACAGCTGAAAAATCTAATGAGTTAAACTCTGGACAATTAAGCACTATGCGTACTGCAATCAAAAAATACGAACAAGCTTTAGAAGCTGGTGCGGCTAACACTGAAGAGTTATACAAAGTTGCTGCTCGTGCTATTGATATGGCTCAAACAAAAGGTCTTATCCATAAAAACAAAGCTGCTCGTGATAAATCACGTTTACACGCTAAATTAGCTAAATAATAAAAAAAACCTTAAGTTAATTAAGGTTTTTTTTATTGCACTATTTTGCTTTTCCAAACTTTAAAATAAACAATTCGAAGACAAGCTCTTTAGATAGTTGCCCTGTTTTCATCTTATAATCATTTTCTACTAGCTCACCTAAAATGCTCTTTAATTCTTCCAAATCGAATGCTTTAACCTGTTGAATTCCTTTTTTTATACGGAAAGGATGGCCTCCTATAACATCTAACATATTGCTCTGTTGATAACCATTTGCTTGCATAATTTTCAGTTGTAATAATAATCTGAACTGACCAATCAAAATACTATTAATCTTGATTGTTTCCTCCCCTTGTAATAAGAGGTCTTTATAAAGCATCAACGCTTTATCACTTTGTCCTGCTACAACATAGTTAATCATAGCAAAAATGTTATGCTCCAAAGATTTCGGTACAAGGTTTTCAACCATATCTTTAGTTATTTGTTTAGTATCTGAAGCAAATAAGAAAATCTTCGTCAACTCTCCCATAATCTTAGACAATTCCATATCTGTCAAATGTAGAAACAACTCAAAAGCTTCAGGAGAAATCTCATACCCCTCATTTTTAATAACTTGCTGTGTATAATTTTTTACATCACGTTCTTCCATTTTAGAAGCATCAATAAGTATCGCTTTCTTCTTCAAAAGCTTAACTATTTTTTTTCGTTCGTCTAACTTTTCATATGGTGCGTAGAAAACAAGAACAGTTGATAATGAAGGGTCTTCCAAATAAGTAATAAGCTCATCTGTATTGTGCTCTATCCCACTTTTATTCTTCTCACCGGTCAGGAAAAATGGGTTTTCCACGCCTACTAACCGATACTCTCCAAAAAATGGGATCGTATTAGCTTCTTCCAAAGCATAAGCTAAAGTAGTCTCTTTCATATCAAAACTTGCAGTATTTAATTCATCATCCTCTGTTTTTACAATCCTATCTAACAATGCTTGCTTAAACATATCACTTAGATAACGTTCCTCACCTAAGACTAAATAGATAGGTGCCAAATTACCTGCTTTTATTTTACTAATTTCTTGTTGTAAGCTCATTATTAATCACCCTCTATATTTATTCCCTTTTATCTCTTATTATCCTATCATTATCTCCTTGTTTTTCCTAGCCCCATTCACTCAATCACAGTATTTGGAAGTGAGAGTTTTGATGACCAACCGTTCCAATTAAAATAAATCATGCCCTCTTGATCTGTTCTGTAAACAGTAGCCCGTACCTTTTTTAAACCTGTTAATGTCTCTTGGTTAGGATGTCCAAATTTATTATTAAGACCACATGAAATAATTGCGACTTGTGGTCTAACTTGTTTCAGAAAAGCTGGACTACTTGAGGTTTTACTTCCATGATGTCCAACAGATAAAATATCAGCTTCAAGAGTCGGTTCAACTTTCATCAATCTATCTTCCCCTTCTTTTTCTAAATCTCCCATCAATAAAAATCGTTTATCTTTTACACGCATACTCATCACTAATGAATCATTGTTAGCCCCGTCACCAACGTCAATAGGATACAAACTTTTAAATCCTATCCCTCTAAATTCAGTTCGTACTCCCCTCATTATATTTTTCACTTCTACTTTATCTTTTATTAACTGCTGAACAACCTTAGAAAAGCCAACCTGATTAACTGCTCCTTTTGGAAATAACACCTGTTTAATAGGAATTACCTTATTTATCTCTAGTAAATTACCATAGTGATCCTCATGCCCATGAGTAATGAATGCTTTATCTACAGTTGTAACGCCCCTACTTTTTAAGAATGGAATAACAGTATAATTAGCCTGACTCTTTGCTCCATCATAGTAACGCCAATCATCAGCACCATACGTTCTTGTTAATTTTTCTCCCCCTGTATCAATGAGAACTGTTCCTTTATGAAAGGGTAAGTCCACAATTAAGCCAGACCCTTGCCCTACATCTACAAAGGCAACTTGGCCAATTGGATTAACCCACTTAAACATCGAAGGTAATAATACAATCATCACTAGCAATAATATAGAGCGTCCAACTCTTCTTTTCTCTAACCCCAACCAAATGAAAATCAAGAGTAGGGTTAGGAGATAAAGACCAATTGGTATCTTTCCAGTTACTATTTTTCCTATACTGACTCGACTAATAGAAGTAAATAAGTTATTTAAATTATCTAATCCCACTGTCGCTATGGTCAATATAATAGGTGGTAAATAAACAAAACTCATAATAAGAACAATAACTAACATTGGTAGTAATAGTGTGCTAAAAAAAGGTACCAATAGAAGTGTTAAAATAAACGCTGTTATATTCCATTCATAAAAAAAATAACTCAATGTCGGAATAGAAAATAAAGTTAAACAACTTGAAAAATAGACGTCCCTTAAGAATCTAGAGGGAAATTTAGCACATAGAGGATCCAGATAAATCATAAAAAAAGTCAACGTGAATGAAAAAATCCCCCCTACTTGCATCAAAATATACGGTGAATAAATCAGAAAGATGCCCATGGTCAACGCCCAACAATCTAACTGACTGAAGCCTAACTTAAATCTGTCATTACTTAAGCTTATCGTGCTATATCCAACGCTTCTTCCTACACTTGTAGCCGAACCTGAAATAATAAAAAAACAAAATAACATAACAAGTTCTAACCAATAAATATGCTCTTTTATTACCCCGCTCCTCAATGTTATGTATCTTAGTAGTCTTAAAAAAAAGAAAACATGTAAACCTGAAATACTAAAAAAATGAAGAATACCTAACTGACTCAACGCCTCCTGATTACGTTTGAATTCTTGATCTTTTAAACCTAAAAACAAACTTTTAACATACATCGCTACACTTTTCGTCAGATTCTTATCTATATGATGTGACAACCTACTCCTAATAATACTAAGGTAGTCTGATAAACTTCCAATATTTCCTTTGGTAACACTGAGTACTTGCTTTATTTTTACCTGTTGGTATATCTCGTGTTGATTTAAAAATTCCTTATAATCAAATGACCCTAAATTCCGTTTTCCTTTAGGCTCTATCAGGTCAGCTGTTACTTTTATGTTAATAAAGTCCGTTGTTTTTTTGAAAAACAACTGTTCATTTTCTGTTTTAACATAGTAAGAAATGGTATACTTTTGTTTTTTGTCAATAGACTGACCTTGCATTTGTACAGATTCACCGTTTACCTTTATCGAATTGGGATTAATCCTAAAGACCGACGTGATAGCACTCGCTTCTTTTGCTAGTGATTTGTTAACCGTACTTTTTTTTATAATCGAAAAGAATACAATAGTACTTATCACAATCGTCACTATACAAGCAAGTTGAACTATTGTATTTCGACTTAATAAAATACGTATAAAAAAAAGTAGCCCCACTGCAACTGCAATAAGACTACTTTTTAATACAATAAAGTTGACCAACACCATACACACGCAAGGAACTATAATATACCCTTTTAATTGACCTAATTGCTTAATCTTCTTTAAATAAATCGTTATTAAAGTTTTTAACAATATCTTCATTCCCAAATTGGATATCAGCAAAATATTTAGTTGATAGCTGAACCTTTTCAACCGTAACACCTGCTTGCTCAATCAATTTTATAGCATACTCATCATTACGATAGTCCGTTAAATAATGAATTTTTGTAATACCTGCTTGTAATATCATCTTTGTACACTGTAAGCACGGAAAATGGGTCACATAAAGTTCTGCCCCTTCTGTTGGAACACCAAATTTTGCACATTGTAGAATAGCATTCATCTCTGCATGAATTGTTCTGACACAATGATTATCTACAACATAACACCCTTCATCAATACAGTGGCTATCACCACTAACTGACCCATTGTAGCCCCCCGCTATAATACGTGTGTCTCTCACTATAGTTGCCCCTACAGCTAAACGCGAACATGTACTTCTAAGTGATAATAAAACACTCTGTGCCATAAAATATTGATCCCACGGAATTCGTTGAAACGTCACTATTCTCACCTATCCTTTTTAGTTTAATATCTCTATTGTAAAGCTTATCTAGGTGTACTGGCAACTTATATTCACTTAATCCAACCCTTTCTTTATAATTTAGACTGTCAATTCTTCTTTAAGTTTCTCAACTGTTTTTTCACCTATACCTGATACATTCTTCAAATCATCAACTGTTTTAAAACTTCCATTTTCCTCTCTGAATGTTAATATGGCCTCAGCTTTTTTTTCGCCGATACCTGATACTGTCTGTAATATTTCTTTTGTTGCCGTATTAATATTTACCTTTCCTCCACTTGCCTCACCTTCATCTTCTCCCTTCTTATTTTCTTGATTTTCAGATAGCGTTATTGGTATCTCTTCCCCTTTTTTAGGTATATAAATAACAGCTTGATCCGTTACAATTTTTGCAAAATTAACCTGTTTGTCATCTGCCTCTTTCAAAATTCCACCAGCTAACTCTACCAAATCATTCACGCGCATGTTATCTTCAATTTTGTAAATGCCTGGATGTTGTACAGCACTTTTAATGTCCGCATACAACGTCGTGGGGTGCTCTGTTTCAGTTGGCTCACTTTCCTCATTACTATCTTTAGTTGACTTTCCATCATCTTGCCATAGTGTTTCCTTAGTAACATCAACAGATATTGAGCCATTATCTAGATGGTGGACTAGCTTATATCCCATAAAAGATACTCCTAATAGTAAAAAAAAACTAACAATCCCTAGCCCTATTTTTTCTTTAACCAATAATCTATTAACTCGTTCAAACATCTTCCCTCCCCCTTTTAATAAAAGTACGCAAAAAAAGCCTAGCATTTTCAGCTAGGCTTTAAAACTTTTACTCTTCGTCTTCATCTGTATCGTCATAATCAATATCATCTTCATCAACGATAGTTAATTGATCTTCAATGTTTGTTTCTTCTTCATCGTCATCAGTGTCCGCACCAATTTCAGATAAATCTTTATTGTACTCTGCGATTTCTTCTTCTTCATCGTCTTCGTCATCAATGTAATCCGTATCGTCATCAGCAACTAAATCTGCATCTTCCGGATCATCATCGTTGTAGTCAATCGCATTTTCATCATTCATATCTAGGAATGCATTTACTTTTTTACGTTTTTTACGACGAGGAGCATCTTCATCTTCGTCTTCACCTAAGTGAGATACTTCTTCATCGATAGAGTCGATTGGGTACCATGAACGTAATCCCCAACGATTTTCTCCTAATGAGATAAAACTACCATCAATATTTAAATCTGTATAAAATTGTGGTAAGTTTTCACGGATTTCACTATCTGCTTTACCTAAATAATTTTGGATTTGGTTAACTAAATCAGAGAAGTCCATAACATCTCCACGTTGTTCTAAAATAGCATGTGCTACTTCAATCATTGATAATTCTTCTTTAATGACACCTTCAAAAGCTTTTATTTCCAAACGGCACACGTCCTTTCGTAGTCTACTCTTTATCATACAATAGTTTGAGGATAAAATGCAATTAAAACTTGTATTTTTATCCTATTTTAATGCGATTTTCTTATTTTGAAAAAACTAGGTTTAAATTATAATCGCCTACTTTTTCTTCATCTTGATATAATTCATAATCTACAACTAAAGTGCCGCTTGTTCCCTCATTTTCTACAGAACGTCTCATTGCAATTGTTTTTACCATTAACGGCATCATGCCATAAGGTGTCGCGTAATGTGTAATCGTTGGTTCTACTTCTGAAAAGACAAATTTCATGCGTTGACCTGCTGCCGTACGTGTTAGATGAACCATACCGTCACTTGCTAATTTAATTGTCACAGGGACTGTTAGTTGGTTACCTTCTACTTGATGTGTTTCTTCATACCGTAAGTAAGTATGTCCGCCTTTTTCTACTGAAAAGCCAGCCACATCAAAGTTATGTTTTTCTTCTGTTCCTTCTTGTACGACTGTTGTTGCTAGTTTTATGTTAATCGGGTTTCCATTTTTCATAGTTGTCATCCTCTACTTTTTTCTTCTTTCTTATCTTATAGTCTTTTGCCAATAGTTTCAAGTTTTCTTATTTTAATTCTCTAAAGCCAGATAGTCACATTTCCTTTTAAAATCGTATATAATAGGAAAAGAGATAAAATAAATCAACACTTACTTTCAATGAAAGACGAGGTTAATACCCCATGATACTAACACAACCATCCAATCTTATTTTATTGGACCAACCACATGATAACCTTTTAGGAGCACTTGCCCCATTTGCGGCTACTGATTTATTTATCAGACAAGCCGATAAATTACACCATTCTTTTATTCACTTTTGGCAAACCAACCCTACTGTAATTTTAGGGATGAAAGATACCAGACTTCCTTTTTTAAAAGAGGGACTAACAGTCTTTAAAGAAGCTGACTATAATTTTTTAGCACGTAACTCTGGTGGGCTAGCTGTCGTATCAGATGATGGCATCCTAAACTTTTCATTTATCATTCCTAATGATCCTGATAATAAGAAAAGTGTGCCCGATGCGTACGAGATGATGAAAGAAATTATTTCAATTGCATTCTCTGATTTCAAACAACCCATTGAAGCCAAAGAAATTGCTCAATCTTATTGTCCCGGAGACTACGATTTGAGTATTGGTGACAAGAAATTTGCGGGTATCTCACAGCGTCGTATCGGAAATGGTATTGCTGTTATGATCTATTTAAGCGTCTCAGGTCCTCAATCCGACCGCGGAGAACTAGTTAAACATTTTTATAAAAAAGGGTTAAAAGAAGACTTCGGTACAAATGGCTATCCCGACTTAGACCCCAGCTCAATGGCTACATTGTCTGATTTATTTCAAACTGACTTAACCACTGACGATGTCAAAGCCCGTCTAATTGCAGCGAGCGAGTTTATTTTTAAAGCAAATGTTGCGCCTTATTCATTCCAAGCTTATCTAGATGAAACAAATACGTACGACGACTTTCAAAAATTTGTCGCCAACATGCAAAAAAGAAATTTACCTATTACAGAACTAATGGAAGGAAATTAACACTATGATGACACCTTATAAGGAGCAGCGTTTACCGATTGAAAAAGTCTTTCGGGATCCTGTACATGATGACATTCACGTTAGCCATCAAGTTGTTCTTGACCTAATCAACTCAAAAGAATTCCAACGACTACGTCGAATTAAACAACTGGGAACAACTTCTCTGACCTTCCACGGCGGTGAACACAGTCGTTTCGGACACTCTTTGGGCGTTTATGAAATCACACAACAAATCTGTGACCTCTTTGAACAAAACTATTCTATTGAAAAAGACCCTGAAAATGGGTGGGATGATGCTGAACGACTTGTCACATTATGTGCTGCTCTACTTCATGATGTTGGACATGGACCTTACTCTCATACTTTTGAAGGAATATTTGATACTAACCATGAAGATATCACGGTACAAATTTTAACATCACCAGAAACTGAAATTTTTCAAATCCTTAATAAAGTAGAAGAAGGGTTTCCTGAAAAAGTAGCCAGTGTGATTCAGAAGACCTATCCTAATCCACAAGTTGTACAGATGATTTCTAGTCAAATTGATGCAGATCGGATGGATTATCTATTACGCGATGCTTATTTTACTGGTATTCAATACGGCACCTTTGATTTAACGCGTATCTTACGTATTATTCGGCCTTATAAAAACGGCATTACCTTCCTGGCTAATGGGATGCATTCCGTTGAGGATTATATTGTGAGCCGTTATCAAATGTATATGCAAGTTTATTTTCACCCTGTTTCTAGGGGCATGGAAATTATTTTAGATCATCTCTTAAAGCGTGGTACTTATTTACACGAACATGATCACACTTACCACCAAAAACAAGCCGGTCTTCTCGTTCCTTTTTTTGAAAACAACTATACTTTGGAAGATTATTTAAAATTAGATGACGGTGTACTAAACACTTACTTTACAATGTGGTTGGACGATAGTGACCCTATTCTCAGCGACTTAGCTGCTCGTTTTTTGAATAGGAAACCATTAAAATCAGTACGGACTAATCCTGAACAGGACAAACACCTTTTAACAGAAATGACTCGTTTAATTGAAACTGTAGGCTTTAATTCAAAATCATACACAGCCGTTAACACTAGCTACGACTTACCTTATGATTTTTATCGACCGAATCAAACTAAAAATCGCACTCAGATTGAACTGATGCAAAAGGATGGTTCTCTAGTAGAATTATCAAAAGCTAGTGCCTTAGTTGCTGCCTTAGCAGGACAGACCCACGGAGATGAGCGTTTCTTCTTCCCTAAAGAAATGTTAGATGATTCTGGAAGTTCTTTATTTTCAGACAGTCTTAAAGACTTTCAAGCTCACCTTTTAAATGGACAAGTCGTAGTACCTTCTAAGCATCAGACTGAAAACTAGAGGCTTCACTTTTTCTATGCTACAATTATCTTACGCTAAACATGAAAGGATGATACATTATGAAAATGGCACACACATGCGTGCGCGTTAAAGATTTAGAAGCATCCGTTAAATTTTACCAAGATGCTTTTGATTTTGAAGAAACAAACCGTCGTGATTTCCTAGAACACAAATTCACCTTAGTTTACCTAACATTACCTGGTGATGATTACGAATTAGAGTTAACTTATAATTATGGACATGAAGGCTATGATTTAGGAAATGGTTACGGTCATATTGCCATCGCCTCTGAAGATTTAGAAGGCCTACATGCTAAGCATAAAGCGGCTGGCTTTGACGTTACTGACTTAAAAGCACTCCCTGGCGTTCCACCATCATATTACTTTATCGTGGACCCTGATGGTTATAAAATCGAAGTCATTCGCTACAAATAAAAATAAGACCTTAAAGGTCTTATTTTTTTGTCCATTTTATTACGCGGATTATCGTCTTAAAGGAGTTTAACCGACTACAGTTTTCTGTTACAATGATACTAACTATTAAACGAAAGGATGGTTGTCTTTATGAAAGACTTTCCTTCTAAAGAAGCGGAAAAACACTACTACGAAAGTCAAGCGACCGAAGAAGAGTTCTTAACTTGGTACGCTGAACAAGATTTACCGACATACGACACACCATCTGTTACGATCGACAATGTCTTACTTTGTTATAACCGTAAAGATGATGAACTGAAAATTTTACTTATCCAACGTAACACCCATCCTTACCAATACTCATGGGCACTTCCCGGAGGCTTTGTAGAACGCGGCGAATCTACTGAAGAAAGTTGCATCAGAGAAACACAAGAAGAGACTGGTGTCGCTATTACTCATGAAAACATCGAACAACTTCACACCTTTAGTACCCCGAATCGTGACCCACGTGGCTGGGTTATTACAGTAAGTTACCTTGCTTTTATTGGTGAAGAGCCATTATTTGCTGGTGACGATGCTAAAGCGGCTAAATGGTTTACCTTCAAACGTGAAGATAATTTATTGAAACTTGAAAATGATGAACATGATGCCATTGTTTTAGATTTAGAAACTAACCAATCTATCGGTAAAGAGACCTTAGCCTTTGACCATGATCAAATTATTTTAAAGGCTTTCAACCGTGTTTTAAACAAAATGTATCATGAACCTAAAGTTTTACAAGTTCTGGGTGATGATTTCTCAGTAGCAGAAGCTCGCAAAGTATTTGCTAAATTTTTAGGCCTTGATTTTAAAGCGATTGACCATTCAAACTTTAAAAAAGCTTTGCTTCCACACTTAGAAGAAATCGGTCAACGAGCCACTGGGATTGGACGACCATCTAAGATTTATCGTTTAAAACCTTTAGCTGAATAAACAAAAAACTTCAACCATGATATGATGGTTGAAGTTTTTTTATTCTTATGAACGTTTTGGACGTTCTTTTTTCTTAATTTGTTTACTACGTAATTGACCACAAGCCGCATCAATATCCGTTCCTTGTTCTTTACGAACGACACAGTTAACACCTTTTTTATTTAAGATATCATAGAAAGCCATCACGTCTTCACGTGTACTACGGCTGTATTGATCGTGCTCACTTACTGGATTATAAGGAATTAAGTTAACATACGTTAATTTCTTCTTATCTTTTAACAACTCAGCTAGTTGACGTGCATGCTCTGGTCGATCATTTACATTAGATAACATGATGTATTCAAATGTAATACGACGGTTTGTTTTTTCCAAATAATAATCTACAGCATCCATTAATTTCTCAACAGGGTTACTGCGGTTAATACGCATAATTGATGTTCTAACCTCATTGTTTGGTGCATGTAATGAAATCGCTAAATTAACTTGCAAGCCATTATCTGCGAAATCATAAATTTTAGGAATTAGACCACTTGTAGAAACTGTCATATGACGCGCTCCAATACCTAGTCCATTTTTATCATTCACAATGTATAGGAAGTCAATCACATTGTCATAGTTATCAAATGGTTCACCGATACCCATTACAACAATGTGACTCACACGTTCACCGTCTCCACGTTCATCTAAGAAGAATTGAACTTGCATAATTTGTGCAACAATTTCACCTGCTGATAAATCACGTTGTTTTGTTAATAACCCACTGGCACAGAATGTACAGCCAATATTACACCCAACTTGTGTTGTGACACAAACAGATAAGCCATATTCGTGGCGCATTAATACCGTTTCAATCATATTTTTATCTTCTAGTTGGAATAGGTACTTAATCGTACCGTCCTTTGATTCTTGAACCACTACTTGATTAAGTGGACTCATATCAAAATTTTCAGTTAATAAATCAATTGTTTTTTTAGATAAATTACTCATCTCTTCGAATGTGCGGACACGTTTTATATACAACCAATCCCACACCTGTGTTGCTCTAAATTTCTTTTCTCCATGCTCTTCAAACCATGCTTTTAGGTTGTCTTGAGTCATACCATATATCGACTGCTTCGTCATGCTGTTTCCTCATTTCTGTTTCGTCTCTCTTTGATACTATAGCGTAAATTAAATAGCTTGGCAATGACTATGTTCACTTACGATTCCACATGAACCCATTCGCCTTCTTTTTTTTCAATCAACACGGTTAAAACAGTTCCACATGTTGCAAACAAAATAGCTGTTGCATCAGGGACGACAATGCTTGTCATTAAACTATCTAACACCTTCAACACTAGGATTTCTAATAAAAAATCACTGACAATAAAAAAGAAAAAGCCTTTGTTAACGGGTACTTGAAATGCCCGACAACTCGCTCTAATTGTAACATCTAGAATAGCATCAAGTGTCCATGTTATAGCTATATATAGTAAAAGAAACCCAATTAAACTCATCGTTGAAACAGTTTGAATTCCTAATAGTTTTAATAATCCCCCAATTGCGCCAACAAGAAGCATACCAAAAATTGCGATAATAAACACTATAAGTACTATTCCTAGCCCACCCTTTAGTTTATTCTTCATTCGTCTCCCTACTTTCTCTCCATCCTATAGTATCCCTAATTCTATAAATAAAGACAAGTCTTTTTTTACATCGCTATAAGTTTTTACTAATGATTAAAACTTTTGTATTTATTTTTAGTTATCTTATAATTTTTTTGCTATAATAATAGAAGAAACTTATTAGAGAGGTGATGTGTATGACCGTTTTAATCGCAAGTATCTTAATGATAGTACTTGTCGTAATTTCTAATATCATTAGTCACTATTTAGTATCCATCCCAACTGCTTTAATAGAAATCGCAGTGGGATTGATTGTAGCCTTAGTTTTTGATCTAAATATTAATTTAGAGGCCGATTGGTTTATGCTCTTATTTGTTGCCCCCTTACTGTTTAATGATGGGAAAATGTTCCCTAAAAATGAATTATGGGACTTAAAGGCTCCAATTTTTGCTTACGCTATTTGGCTCGTACTTTTAACAACTGTTATAGGTGGTTACTTTATTCACTGGCTTATTCCAGATGTTCCGCTCGCGCTGGCTATGGCTCTTGTTGCCGTTCTATCACCGACAGATCCCGTCGCTGTTCACGGTATTGCGGAACAAATTAAACTTCCTAAAAAGATTCTCAGCTTAATTAGTGGCGAAAGTTTAATTAATGATGCTAGTGGTTTAATCGCCTTCAAATATGCTCTGGCCGCCTTTATGACTGGCCAATTTTCATTAACACAGGCAACAGGTGATTTTCTTTATATGTCACTTGTAGGTGTACTTATCGGTATCGTATCTATATCGATTATTCACTTTATTCGATTATTCCTCGTACAACAGGGAATACAAGATGCTATTCTTCATACAACTATTCAAGTTTTAACACCATTTATTATCTACATTTTAGCTGATGAAGTAGCCGGTGCTTCTGGTGTTATTGCCGTCGTATCAGCAGGCGTTCTTTCTATTAATCAAAGTCCGATCTTCAGAAGTCAACATTCGGAAGCGAGACTTATCACGAATAAAATGTGGGATATGTTAGTTTACTTATTGAACGGTCTAGTGTTTGTTCTACTAGGAATAGAGCTTCCAATTGCGATGAGAGAAACCATTGTTAATCCTTCTATCCACAACGGAACACTCCTGTTCTACATTATAAGTATCTGGTTTGTCTTACTTATTGTTCGCGTGGTGTGGTCTTACATTTACTTATGGTTAACTTACCTTAGAAAAAATGATGATAAATTAACACCCCCTTCATTTAACACCGCTCTTATGACAGGTATTACGGGTGTACGGGGCGCTGTAACAATGGCCTCTATCATGTCTATGCCGTTCTTTTTAGCAGATGGTACGCCATTTATTGAACGCTCACTTATTGTCACGCTTGCTTGTGGTGTTGTCTTAACCAGTTTATTGGTTGCAACAATCACCCTACCTATCTTGACAAAAAAACGTCAGCGCCTGCCACTTGTCGGAAATGATCCTTCAAGTAATGAAGCATTAGTTAATGCTACGCAACCTTCTTCTGTTACAAAATTAACAGAACTAGAGGCTCGTCAAGAAATGGTCCGCGATGCGATTACTATTCTAAAACAAGAATCAGAACATTCGGAAAACTACTTAATCTTAACTGACTTAATTCAAGAATTTGAATCTCGTTTACGTCACTTATACCGTGAACAAAATGATGAACAAACTAACCGTTTGTACGCCAAACTTGAAAAAACAGTCCAAGATATTGCGATTAAAGGGGAAAAAGATGGCATTCAAAAATCTGTTGATTCAGGTGAAGTGTCAGAAGTTGTCGCTCGTCGATATAAGAAAATTGTTGAAACCAAACGTGTCGCTTTCGAACCAGGTTTGCTTAATTCTTTAAAACGCTTATTCTTTGTACTAAGAAAACAAAGTAATATTGCCTTCTGGCGTTTAAAGTCTGCCCAACACCAAGATGACACTATTTTAGGTGACACAGCCATTGTTAAATTAGAAAAACAAAGTACCGTCGGCGCAATTAGTGTGTTAAAGGCTTACAAAGCTGAATTAGATCCTGAATGTGAGGCTTATGATTTACATAAACATATTGTGAATCAAAAACTTTATGAGTATTTAAATAAACTACATCGTATTAAAAATCTAAGCAATCAATCTCGTACCGACTATCAAAAGATTGTTCAAGAATTTCATATGAAAGCTCTTGATGCCGAACGAGAAACTGTTCAACATCTCTATCAAAAAGGTCAGATTACGTTAAGTATGGCGAATCATTTACGACAATCCTTGAATTATTATGAAAGCTCCATTCTACAAAGTCGAGCTGAACACTAAAAAAAACACTTAAATCTCATTTCAAACCATTGACGGTTTGACTAGATTTAAGTGTTTTATTTTTTAAAAGGGTAAATCATTTGGCGAAATCGTATCATCTGACTCTTCTTCTGGTAAAGAAGACGGCGGTCCCATTAAGACTTTACGTCCCTTACTTCCTTCTGACGGCCCTACAACTCCGTTCTCTTCCATTTGATCTATTAGACGTGCTGCTCGGTTATAACCGACTCTAAATCGTCTCTGAATGAGTGAGGCACTTGCTTTCCCTTCGAACGCTACAAACTTAACTGCCTCATCATATAAATCATCTACTTCCGAATCTGGTCCACTTCCTTTTTCAGGTTCATCAGTCGGCATCATATCCTCACGGTAATCAGCACCTTGTTGCTCTGTCACAAATTTAACTAAATCCTCTACTTCCGAATCAGAAATAAACGCACCTTGAACACGCGTTGGTTTATTTTGACCCATTGGCATAAATAACATATCTCCACGGCCTAATAATTTTTCAGCACCCGTTGTATCAATGATCGTTCGTGAATCAATCCCACTTGATACGGCAAAGGCAATACGAGAAGGAACATTCGCTTTAATAATCCCCGTAATAACATCCACACTCGGACGTTGTGTTGCTAATATCATGTGAATCCCTGCGGCACGAGCCATTTGGGCCAAGCGTATAATAGCATCTTCTACTTCATTGCTTGCGACCATCATCAAGTCTGCTAATTCATCTACAATAACAACAATAAAAGGTAGAATAGGACGATTAACGCCTTCAAGTGTGTTATTTTTTTGAACCATTTGATTGTAACCTGTAATATTTCTAACACCACTTGCTGCAAATAGTTCGTAACGTTTTTCCATCTCTGCTACTACTTTATGAAGAGCTTGAGAGGCTTTACGAGGATTAGTTACAACAGGGGTTAATAAATGAGGAATCCCATTATAGACGTTTAATTCTACCATTTTAGGATCAATCATCATCATTTTAACTTCATGTGGTTTTGCACGCATTAAAATACTTGTGATAATACCGTTAATACATACGGACTTCCCACTCCCTGTCGAACCAGCGATTAACATATGAGGCATTTTAGCCAAATCAGCTGAAATGACTGACCCAGAAATATCACGCCCTAATGGTACTTCTAATAAATTATCTGGATTTTTAGGTTGTGCTTCAATAATATCTCTAAATGAAACAGTACTGACTGTATTATTTGGTACCTCTATCCCAATTAATGATTTACCTGGGATTGGTGCTTCCATACGAATATCTTTTGCAGCTAAGGCTAAGGCTAAATCATCAGTAAGACCAACAATTTTACTTACCTTCACACCAACTGCTGGTTGAATTTCATATTTTGTAACCGATGGTCCTAAGCTTGCTCTAACTACTTTGGCATCGACACCAAAACTATCAAAAGTCTGCTCTAAAACCTCTACATTGCGTTCAATTGATTTGTATTCTTCGCTTTGATCCGTCAAAGGTATTTCATTTAATAATGTAGACGGCGGTAAGATATAATCTGTATTTTCTGTTTCTTGAGGGATATCAAATTCTAAATCCTCACCATTATCTTCATCGTCCACCTCTACTTTAGTTGCTTTAGCTGGTTCAGGTTTCTTAATTGACGACTCTTGGTACTGACTTTGATACGTGTCAATGGCGACAGGTACTGGCTCTGGTTCTACTTGTGGTTCAAATACAGGTGCCACTTTAGGTTCTGGTTGGCTATTTACCTTCCCAGCTTTACGTTCTGATTTCTTTTCTTTTTCTGCTTTTTCTAAAGCTAAAGCGCGTTTTTTCTCACGTTCCTCACGTCTATTCGCTTTTAATTCTTTTCTTGTTTCAGCTGATGCACTTAACTTTTTTGTCATACTTTCTGTACGACTCTTGAAAAAATCAAAGATTTCAAAACCTGAAACACCTACAGCAACACAAATACCAGCAAACATTAGAAGTCCTGCTACAACATATGAACCTGCTTGTGAGACTAAGAAATGTGCACCACTATATAAAGCCCCTCCGATTAAACCACCACCAACCGGTTGTGAAATTAAACCACCACGTAAATCTGTCCATAAATTATGCCACGTTACATTCATAATTTGAATATCTAATTTCACAAAATCACGGAATAATATAGCATGTAACATTAGAAGCAATCCAAAATAAAATAAAGTAGTCCCTCCGATATATTTTGTTTTACCAAATGAAAAATTAGGGCCCATAAAAATTAAAAGAACACCCATTAAAATAAATAAAATTGCTAAAATCGGAAAAGTTACACCGACAAACATTCTAAAAATATTTGCAAATAATATACCAAGGAATCCTAATTTAAATAGGCCTAATATACCGCATATACTAATAATTAATCCTGCAACAACATAATACATTCTCTCTTGTTGTGCTTGCTGTTTCTTTGTCATCTTTTTAGGACGACTCTTTTTCTTTTGTGCCATGTCGTTCCTCCTTTAAGTCCTATCCATTATACTATAAAAATCAACGTCTACAAAGTCGATATAAATAAAAAGCCCTATCGAGCCACAATAATGTGACAGAACTGACACTTAGATTGATACAACTATAAAAATAGCCCGTTGAATTTATGTAAAATGAATTCAACGGGCTATTTTTACTATGAAAAAGAATTACTTATCCACTTAAAGTAAAAGAAAATGATTTATTTTTTATAAAACCAGTGGACACTTCTAAATATCTCTAATGACCGATATAAAAAAACTTAATCTCATTTTAAAAGAATCGACAAAATGAGGTTAAGTTTTTTTGAAAATTATTTTAAAAAAATGACTTTATCAAGGTTAACATCGGAAAAATAACCAACAATTTAGTCCATGTACTATTTTTTATAAAGAAGAAAGTACTGATATTATTAAGCTTATATTCTTTACCATTCTCATCAGTAACAATTTTAATAGCTTCATTTTTGATAAAATATTTAGTAAATAAAAAATTGATTAAGGCTGGAGAAAATACTGTTAAAATAGCTAACATTCCTATTAAGCGTTGTTGAATAGATCCAACTGGATAGTTTTCTGAAATACCGAACCCTGCCAAAGCAATCAATGGAACATATCCTAATATAATAGCTACGGGTACGAGAAATCCCTTGTTTTTCCAAATAAATAACATAAAAATCACCCCTTTTATAAAAAAATTATAACATAAAAATTAGGCAAAGAAATATCATTTTCTACTCCAGATAAAAAAGGTCAGCTTTTGACAAATAAATTCTACACTAACAGTTAGATTGGCTTCACGGTTAATTTAATAGCCTTTTAATAATTCTTCTACTACCTCTTTTGGATTTTTTAACCGCACATGATTAATTTTGTCCGCCCATAACAATCGTTCTTTACTTAGTTTAATAACTGTTGAAACGCTACTTTAAGAAGTCGATAATCTATTTCCCTTGGCTATATTTCGTTACAAATTATCTAAATCTAAAAAATTCATTACTGATAAAATATTAAATTCTCTCAATTTTTATACTTTTTTTAACTTCAGTTATAACATCCTCTTTCTTCAGGAAATTAGCATAACCATAAATTTCTTAAATGGGCTTGTCCCATTTGTTGAAAATCTTATAATTGTTTTTTTACATCCTTTTATAACTGCTTTTAGGATGCATCGACATACATATCAATACTGATCAAATTTAATATTATACAAAAAAACAGTTTTACCTAAAATGGTAAAACTGCCTAATTATTAACTATAAAGATAAGATTTTAATTATCCATAGCATTTGACATACAACCTATGGATCAGTTCTGTCACAATAATGTGACAGATAGGACTTTCTGATTATTAGTTATCTTTCATAGCAGCTTTTAAAGCAAGTGCTAACGGACTTTCTTCTGGTTCTGCCTGTTGATTCTGACTATATTTCTTCAATAATTTTTTTTCTTCATGCTTCGTCATTTTCTTCTTACGTTCTTTACCAGACGCTACTTTTTCAGTAATGACACAATACTTACACTTGAAGAATTGACCATTTTTACCTTCATGTATTTCCATCTTCTTATGGCATTGTGGACAACGACGATTTGATACTTTAGGATCTTTACGACGACGGTACTTACATGTTTCACCTGTACACACATAAACCTTACCATCACGCGTATTTTTTTCTCGTAAAGCCGAGCCACAATCAGGACACTCTTTTGATGTTAAAGAAAAATCAGTGTACGTTGCTTCACTATATTTAATTTCTTTAACCAATTGTTCTGTCTCTTGGGCAATTTCTTTGATAAAGACTTGACTATTACGTTTTCCTTGAGCAATCTCTTCTAGCTCTTTTTCCCATTTTTCTGTTAAATCAGGGGTGACTAGAGACGGATTGACTAATTTTAATAATTGTTTTCCTTTAGGTGTCACATTTAGCTTATTCGTCTTACGCTCCATCAATTCTGATTTAATCAATTTTTCTATAATTTCAGCACGAGTAGCAGGTGTTCCTAACTGATGTTTCTCCATTTGACCAAGTAACGTGCCTTCAGATAAAGCATTAGGAGGTGTTGTTACTTCTTTGTTAAATTGATAATTTGCCGGAATAGTTTGACCTTCAGAAAAAGCGACTTCCTTTTTAACTGTACTTTTATCGTCACGTTTCCAACCTTGTGTTTTAATTTTAGTTTGTCTGAATAAGAATAAATCAGAGCCTACTTTAACTTCTACCGTTTGATTCTCACTAACATGAGCCTCTGAGAATAAACCTAAGAAACGAGTTGTAATCATTTGGTAAATTTTTTGTTCATCATTATCCATTTTTTCCGCACGAGGTGTTTGCTCGGTTGGAATTAAGGCATGGTGATCTGTTACTTTGCTATCTTGGAATACTTTAGTAACCGTTACCCTAGCTCCTTGTCTGATAGCCGCTTTGGCTTCTTGTGGATAATAACTCGCAACAGCTTGAAGACGTTCTTTCATCGTCTCTTTCATATCCTGTGTTAAATACTTAGAATCTGTTCTAGGGTAAGTGACCACTTTGTGTACCTCATACAAACTTTGAACTAATCCTAATGTTTTTTTAGCAGAAAAACCATAGCGTTGATTGGCTTCACGCTGTAATTCAGTCAAATCAAATGGCAATGGTGCTGTTTCAACTTTTTCTTTAGTCTTAACAGACGTAACCTTACCGCTCTTTAAACTCTCTCTTGTTACATAGCTTTCTATTTCTTCTCGTGTTTTAAACTGGCGTGGATTTTTTAATTGAAGACGGCCTGCTAAGCCTTGATACATCAAATCTACCGTAAAGAAATTCTCAGCCCTAAAACTTTCAATTTTTTGTTCTTGTTTTCTTACAAGAGCCAGCGTTGGTGTTTGAACGCGTCCAGCTGATAAATTATCATCATACTTAACGGTTAAAGCACGTGTTACATTTAATCCAACTAACCAATCAGCTTCTGCTCTTGCTAAAGCTGATTGATATAAATTATCATAATTTTTACTTGGTTCTAATTTGGCAAATCCAGCCTTAATCGCTTTAGGTGTCTGTGACGAAATCCATAAACGTTTGACTGGTTTGTTGAATCTTACATATTCTAAAATCCAACGTGCGACAAGTTCTCCTTCACGCCCAGCATCAGTCGCGATAACGGCTTCTTTAATATCTTTTCGTTTAGCCAGTTGACTGATTGCTTTCAATTGTCCACCTGTTTTAGGTAGAGGTTTAATGCCTGTTTTTTTAGGAATCATAGGTAAACTCTCCATGTTCCATTGTGCCCAGTCTTTATTGTAATCTTCTGGCATTTTTAAACCTAATAAATGTCCTAATGCCCATGTAATGACAACATTAGGTCCTTCAATATAACTCTTACTCTTCTGAGTTGCTCCCAATACTTTGGCCAGGTCTCTTGCAACACTTGGCTTTTCTGCGATAATTAACTGTTTCATTCTGATCCTTTCCATCTTCTGAAAGTTTTTTACACTCTTTCAGAAGCATAAGCCCTTTGTAAAGTTGAAGGTCTTCGTCGCAATCCTCACAATAACGAAGTTCTCCTTCATTCCAAAACGCCACTAAATAGTCTTCTTTATCCCTAATCATACTATACTCACGATGATAGTGGGTAAATTTTTTCAAATAACATTCTTTAGCTTCTTCGAGTGTCTCAAACACTTCTTCTTCAACAATATCCAGTTCCCAATCTTCAAAAAACCACCACGGTTCATTTTCTCCATAGATCGATATCACTTGATACATATATAACACCCCATTAACTAACTTTTATCAATAAACCTAGTTTAATTGCTTTTTTAGGATACTGCAACTTATTGATTTGTGTTTCCTTGTACAATATTAAAGAGAACACTATTATTAATACTAAAAAACCACCACTTTCAAACACAAGTAGCGGTTTAGTCAATTATTTTTTTAGTGAATCAATCAAATGATCAACAATACGTCGACTTGCTTGCCCATCCCCATAAGGGTTCTGTGACTCTGCCATTCTTGTATAGATTTCAGGATGAGATAAAAGATCTTCGATTTCTGCGAGTACCCCGTCATAAGTTGTTCCAATTAACTTAACGGTCCCTCTCGTTACTGCTTCTGTTCTCTCAGTTGACTCCCTCAATACTAGAACTGGCTTATTCAAATGAGGTGCTTCTTCTTGAACACCTCCAGAATCTGATAAAATCAAAGCAGAATGCGCGATTAAATTATGAAACTCAACTACATCTAGTGGGCTAATTAAGTGTACTCTGTCATGATCGCCTAAAATAGCTTTCGCCGTATCTTGTACGACAGGGTTTAAGTGAACTGGAAAAACTAATTCATAATCTGGATGATTGTCCAACACTTGTCTAATCGCTTTAAGTGTTTGCTTCATTGGTTCTCCCAAGTTTTCTCGCCTATGCATCGTTAACAGCATTAATTTAGACTCTTTATTATTTTTTTGAACAATCTCATCTATGTCGGTCTTACCGACCGTATAACTCATCGCATCAATTGCCGTATTTCCTGTCACAATAATAGCTTTTTCAGATATATTCTCTTTAAGTAAACTCTCTTTATTTTCAGGTGTCGGAGCATAATAATAGTCTGCCAAACGATCAATCAACTGGCGATTCATCTCTTCAGGAAAAGGTGAATACTTGTCATATGTTCTTAATCCTGCTTCGACATGCCCTATTGGAACTTGATTATAAAAAGCAGCTAACCCGCCTACAAAAGCGGTCGTTGTATCACCATGAACAAGAACAACATCAGGTAGCTCTTGTTCTAAAATAGGTGTCAATTTTGTTAAAATAGCTGTAGTAATTCCTACTAATGTTTGATTTTTACTCATAATCTCTAAATCATAATCAGGACTAATGTCAAAAATATCTAAAACTTGCTGTAGCATTTCCTTATGTTGACCTGTTGAAACGACAACAGATGTAATTTCCTCACGACTTTCTAGTTCTTTCACAAGTGGTGCCATTTTAATTGCTTCCGGTCTCGTTCCAAATAACGTCACTACTTTCAAATTTTTCATATCATGCCTCCTCTAATTCTTGTGATGTATTTAGGTGTACAGTTTTTTCCCATGTACTGTTATTAGTAATGTAGCGATAAATTGCAGAATAAGCTACTGGTATTAATGTTAAATTATATACCGGAATAGTCAAACCATATAATGAACAGCGTAAGAAGCTTAAACCCGTCCTTCGCCAATATACGGTACTTAAAGTCAGTGATATCAGTAGAGATAAAAGAATAATAACTAAAAGAACCCCATTTAAATCCAATCCTTTTTTTACTACTCCATAGAATTGTAACATCATTACAGCACCATGACCAATAACCGAAACAGCTGTTACAAAAGGTAAAAACATATAAAAGTACATCTCTAATTTTGCTCTTAATGGAATCGTTTTGCTTTTTAAAATAATTCCACTATATTTACCAATACATTCGATTCCACCTTGTGCCCATCGTGTTCTTTGTTTCACAAGTGTCTTAATAGAACTTACGGGCTCTTGAATCACTTTTGCATCTTCCAAATAGTAAGTTTTTTTACCACGTAGAAGCAGCTTTGTGCTTGATTCAAAGTCTTCTAATAAAGAATTTCCCCAAACTTCTGTTAAAGGCAGATCAGATAGCCTAAAAAATTGCCCATTACCTGATGCCGCGCTATTTCCAAAATAATTCCGAGTATTTTGAATCATGTAATTACACGATTGAAATTCAATGTCCTGCATAATATGTAACCACTTCTTTGTACTGTTCATCCCGACTGTTATCTGAACCATAGAAATATCTTTGTAACTAAAAAATGTATTAAATACTTTTTCAAAGTCTTCCATCGATATGAATGCATCTGCATCCATGATACCAATTAACGTATGAGTTAGAGGTGTTTCATTTAAAAGTCGAATATAAGTAAGTCCAGCATTAAGCGCTTCGCCTTTTCCCGTTTGAGCCTCAGGTAAGACACGATTTAAAACATGAAGTGTCTCATATTTTTCTTCTAGCTCTGCTAAAATTTCTGTCGTCCCATCATCTGAACCATCATCAATAACGAGTAAATTAATCTTTATGTTATCGTTTATTTTTTTCTGATAATGTTTATAAAAAGATTCCACCGTTGAACGTGCGACATAACACTCATTCATCATTGGTATCATGATATACATTGTATATGGCTCATAGATTTTGAAGCAATCATTTCGATGTCTAGGAAATACAAATAAAAAGGCACTCCAAAAAAAGTAGATAAAGACGCCTACGAATGATAACAAAACCAACATTGATAAAATATTAGCCATCTATTCCTCCTAAAAAACTAGAAATAAAACTAATCCTATTTGACGAAAGTATGGTTAGTTTTATTTCATTTTTACTTTTTTTTAGAGTAACATATCACGTCTTTATATTTTTACATTTTATTTTTGGGATTTATCAACAAATAAAAAAGTATCATTCTTTATATAATTAAATATATTCTTTGTGTCCAATAACTTTTCGATTTAATCAATTGGCTGGATTTTTCCATCCCATTTTTTCATTATCCATTTTTTTACAGACTCTGAATGAATGACATTTTTTAATGTTTCAATTTCCTTTGAAGAGTCATTATCTTTTCGAGAGACGAGAATATTTCCATAAGGGGATTGTTCTTTCTCCACCAATAGTCCATCCGTTTTAGGGGATAATCCAATCGTGTCCGCATAATTAGCATTGATTGCAATTAAATCTGCTTCATCATTCTCATACGCTGTTGTTAATAACTCTGGATTTAATTGATGACTAAATTTAATATTTTTAGGGTTTTCCACAATATCATCAAAGGTTGCATTAAGTAAGCTGACACCTTGCTTTACTTTTACTAAACCCGCTTCTTGTAAAATTGTAATCACACGCCCCCAATCGGCTGTAGAATTACTAACAAGTAAGGTTGCATTTTTAGGTAACTCCTTAATAGAGTACCACTTCTTGGAATATAATCCCATCAATTCAATATGAACAGCACCTTGATTAACAAAGTCATAATTATTTTCAGCTACTGCTAAATCGAAAAATGGTTCATGTTGAAAGTAATTAGCGTCTATTTCTTTTTCTGCTAAAGCTTTATTGGGTAAGATAAAATCATCAAATTTAACAACCTCAAGTTGAATACCTTCCTTTTTCATTAAGGGTTTGATATGCTCTAAAATCTCACTATGAGGTGTTGGAGAAGCTCCTACTTTTAATACTTTTAAATCAGTCGTTTCATTTTTAGTAGTTAAGCTAAAGCCAAGAAGAACAACTAACGCTAAACTTCCGATTATTCCCCAAACTTTTAAACTTCTTGTCTCTTGTTTATTTTGTCGTTTATCCACAGCTTTAACCACACTATCGCCTATCCCCTGGACAATAAACACAATAACTAATAGTAAAATAGTGGCAACTAAGGTCACCGTCAAATTATTTCTCATAAATCCATCTTGATACGCAATCCCTCCAAGACCACCTGCATTAATAGCTCCTGCCATAGCAGTAAAACCAATCATTGTTATTGTCGTAACTGTTCCACCGGATAAAAGTGCCGGCAAACTTTCAGGCAGCAGTACTTTTCGAATGATTTCAAAATGAGTCATCCCCATAGCACGAGATGCTTCTAGCACACCTTCGTCTACTTCTCTAAGCGCCATCTCAACCAATCTAGCATAAAAGGGTGCTGCAGATACCACTAACGCAAAAATAGCTGCCGTCGGTCCTAAGAACGTCCCTAATACTTGTCTCGTAATTGGGATGAGTAAAATAATCAATATAATAAAAGGGATTGACCGACAAATATTTGTAAACACAGATAATATTGCATAACAGACTTTTGATACTTTAGTTCCCTGCTTTTGTAAAGAAAATAAAATTAATCCTAATATTAACCCAATAATCGTAACTGCTAACATAGAGAATGTAGTCATATATAACGTTTCCCATGTTGCTTTAATTAACTGCTTCCCATCCACTTTTTCAAAATTGAAATAGGTTTCAATCCATTTATTCATATTCTGCTACCTCCACTCCAATTCCTTGGGTATTTAAAATATCTATAGCTTTTAATAACTCATCATCATTACCTAAAAGTTCTAGTACCAATGTTCCAATAGAACTTGTTTGAGTAGGCTGGATTTGACCTTGAATAATATTAACATCTACATCTGTATGCCTAATCAATTTAGAAATAACAGGTGTCTGAGCTCGTTCACCAGTAAATGTTAGTTTCACAATTTTTCCTTCTGGATAATTTTTAGCTAACTCTTTTAAAATATCAACTTGTTGACCGCCATCAGGTACAGTCTCTTGCTGTACAAAGCGTTTCGTCACTTCTTTTTTTGGCCGACTGAATACGTTGATAACATCTCCCATTTCAACAATCTTTCCTTGCTCCATTACGGCGACTTTATGACAAATCGTCCTAATCACTTCCATTTCATGTGTAATTAAAACAATCGTAACACCCATTTTTTTATTAATATCTGCAAGTAGTGCTAGTGTTTCACTTGTTGTTTGTGGATCTAATGCACTAGTTGCCTCATCACATAGAAGAAGCTTAGGTTCTGTAGCAAGTGCTCTCGCAATCCCCACACGTTGCTTCTGACCACCTGATAATTGACTAGGATAAGCTTCCTCCCTACCTTCTAACCCAACAAGAGCTAAAAGTTCTCTAGCTTTTTCCAATCGTTCAGCTTTTCCAACTCCAATTAATTCTAACGGTAACGCAACATTCTCTAACAATGTACGCGACCATAATAAATTAAAATGTTGAAAAATCATGCCTATTCCTTTTCTAAACTCACGAAGGTCTTTTCCTTTTAATGAGCTGACGAGTTGTTTATCGATTACAACCGATCCTTCTGTTGCTTGCTCTAAACCGTTAAGTAATCTTAATAGCGTACTTTTTCCTGCACCAGAATAGCCTACTATTCCAAAAATAGTCCCTGACTCTATTGCTAATTCAATACTATTTAATGCTGTAACTGTTCCTGATTTCGTGACGTAGGTTTTAGCTACTTGATGCAATTCAATATATGACATATCTAGCCCTCTTTTCATACTTTTTTATAATAAAAAAAGCCCTCATCCTCTGTTAAAAAACAAAGGACGAAAGCTATAGTTTCGTGTTACCACCTTATAATCGTAACCTCTTCACAAAGATTACCTCATTCAGTACAAGACTAAGTCTGATACTGTTGCACGTTAACGGGTGCGGACGTAATGACCTTACCCTCACATGACGGTTCACCCATTATTGCTCAAAGACCATCTTCGTTATTCTTTCAGTTACCCACTCACACCTAACAGGGCTCTCTTTAAACTTTCCAAATAAGTACTCTTCTTTTCAAAGCGTGTCGATTATCTAATTTTTTAAAGTTTACCAAGCTATAGATTTTCTGTCAAATAAAAACCACTATGCCAATGCTAAAAGGTCTTCTTCTGAAACATCTGAAATACTAATCAACCAAGCTTCTTCCTCTACAGGGTTGTCTAAGGCTGAAGCTTCTTTAACAACAGCTGGGTTAACTTCACAGACGGTCCCTTTACATGGCATTACTAATTCTGTAACGGCTTTTTCAGCTTCTAGCTCTGCAAAAGTATCGTTCTTATCTAACACATCGCCCACTTTAGGTAGCATTACAAACGTCACACTACCAAAATCATCTTGACCAACATTAGTTAATCCAATACGATATGTCTCATTTATTTTTTTAATCCACAATTGATTGTTATTAATTTTCTTCATCTTATTCGTACTCCCTTAATCTATGATATGGACTATTTTAAAAGTGCCTCATAGTCTGCCTCTTTAAAACCAAGTAAAACTGGTGTTCCTTTTTTCTCTAAGATTGGACGCTTAATTAACATACCATCTACGCATAAACGACCTGCTGCCTCTTCATTTGAAAAATCATTCACGATAGTTTTAAGTCCTTGTTCTCTATAACGAACGCCACTTGTATTAAAAAAACGACGCACTGGTAATGGACTTTCTTCCATCCATGCGACTAATTGTTCTTTAGCTGGAGGTGTTTCAATCATGTCGATTAAATTATACTCAATTTTATTTTCATCTAACCACGCAATTGCTTTCTTACATGTTGAACATTTCGGATACCAATAAAAATTAACCATATGAATTACCTCTTTCCCATTTTGCTTTTTTCATGTCTTCATAATTTAGTATAACATATTTCATTATTTGACAGGAAATTAAAAAAAGCTAGAGAATGGAATTCTCTAGCCTTTTTAAGTTTAACGTCGTGCATGTTTCATATCTACTTTTTGAAACCTCATCGACAACATTATTCCAACACCTATCATATTACCGAGTAAGGATGACCCACCTTGACTGACAAACGGTAATGGAATACCTGTTAAAGGTAACAAGCCAATATTAGCTCCAATATTTTCAAACACGTGGAATAAAATCATCATGATAATTCCCGTTGAAATATAAGCATAAAACTCATTATTAGTGTCAAAACAAACGCGAATCATACGATAAATCAAAACAAAATACATTAATATCATAAAACAACCACCGATGAACCCGAAATTTTCACCAATAACTGTAAAAATCATATCAGATTCTCTAACTGGAACATGAACGTCGGATACATTGAACCCTTTACCAAAAAAGCCACCTGATCCAATTGCTGTTAAAGCTTGTGCTTGTTGTAGCGACTTCCCTGATGGGTCATGGAAAGGATCTAACCATGAATCAATACGAGCTAATTGGTACTGTTTAACACCTGCATCATATAAAAAACCTCTGCCAGACTCGGTCGTCACTAAGTAAATAACCCCTATGGCCACAACTGCAAATATTGAAATCGCTGGAATAATAATCTTCCAACTAATACCAGACATTAAAAATACACCACCTAAAATGGCAACATAAACTAAAGTTGTTCCTAAATCTTGTTGAAATTTTAATAATACAATAACCGGAATGGTCGTTAAGACCATTTTTCCTATTAATATAAAGTCATTTTTTACAGTATGTGGGTATTTCGAGTTATGCTGTGTAACTGCATATGCTAACATTAAAATATAAGCAATTTTCATCAACTCTGACGGTTGGAACATCAATCCACCAAAGTTAAACCAATTTCGTGATCCTGTTACAGCTGCTAAATCTGCATCATGAAACCAAATCAATGCCGTCATAACCAATAATCCTAATACATAAAATAAGGGTGTCAACTTCCATAATAACTTTGAACTGAACTGCATTAAAATGATAACAGCCACTCCACCAATTAAAACCCACAAAACTTGTTTTAGCATAGTCGTTCCGACTGCGTCAACAAGCGGATTATGAGTAAGTGCCACATATAAAGCCGCTAACCCCATTAAAATTAAGATAAAAACAGGTAAGATAATACCATAGTCAATCCTGTTATCTAAACTATACGTCTGTTTATTATTTTTCATTCCACATCTCTTTTCTATCCCATTGTTTACTTACTTCATTATATTGAAATCAGTGTGTATCGTACCCTCTTATACAAAATCTTAAACATTTTTTAGTCTTTATTTTGATTTAAAAAGTCTTTTACAGCATTCAGTGTTTTTTTAGAAGCCGGTAGTGTTAAATCAAATTGGTATTCATGCTGTAGATTTTCTTTGTTATCATGATACACTTCGGTTACTTCAGTACCTAATTTTTTCATTTTTTTACCAAAGGCTTGACCTTGTTCTGTAAATGAATTTGCAGTTGCATCCGTGATAAATACGGGTGGTAAAGTCGTGTTAACTTGCTCTTGCAAATCAGCTTCTTTAACTAGTGAAGATTCTGACCAATTGGCCTCACCAGTATAGGCCCAACCGATATTTTTTATGAAATAATCTGCAACTGTTGAACCTGTTGATTGTCCCATTTCTTTCAACGAAAATGGTGTGCAAAATAACAGACTGCCCTTAATTGTTTCAGGTTTAATATCTTGTGGTAAACCTATCAACTTGCTATATGCTTTATCCAACTGAGCCAATTCAAATTGAGTAACCACTTGCCCTCCTGCTGAATCTCCTGCTAAAAAGAGCGATGACATGTCTAGCTTATAATGATCTGCTTGCGTTTTTAATTCTTGGTATAAATCACTCATTTGAATTAATGGACCTGGGTATTTGCTACCAGGTGCTAGTGCATATTCCATATTAACTACGGCATACCCTTCAGCAGCTAATGTATTCGCATAGATACTAACATCTTCCTTTTGGCCGCCTACAAATGCACCACCATGCACCCATAATATAACAGGAAGTTTACCTTTAACTTCTTTCGGTCTAATCAAATCATAACGATTATTTGGTAATAGCGAATCATACGTTAAATCTTTTTCAATCGTAATAGTTGATTTAACAGTTTTATAATCACTCGGTGGTTTAGCTGGACCACCATTTGAAAATAACTGATGTACGAGATAACTTGCTGGATACGGTGTAAAGCTCACGATAAATAGGGTAAATACGAAACAAAAAAATAACACAATTCCTGTGTTTTTTAAAATATCTTTCATCTAAGTTAAACCTTTCTTTCTGACTGTCGCTTTCATTTTACATCCTTTAACTATTATACAGTTAGTACTATTGTATCGTTTTTTTTTACCAATCACAACTTAAATCCTCACCAAAAAAAGATAAGTTAACAAAAGTGCTAACTTATCTCTTTAATCTATTATTTAGTGCCGAATAAACGATCTCCCGCATCTCCTAAACCTGGTACGATATAACCATCTTCATCAAGTTTTTCATCTAAACCTGCTGTGATAATATCAATATCTGGATGAGCATCTTGTAATGCTTTAACACCTTCTGGAGCAGCTACTAAACAAACAAATTTTATGTTCGTTCCGCCGCGTTTTTTTAGTGCATCAACAGCTAAAATTGCTGACCCACCTGTTGCAAGCATTGGATCTACAACAAATAATTGACGTTCTGAAATATCAGACGGTAATTTAACGAAGTATTCTACTGGTTCCCATGTATCATGGTCACGATACATCCCAATATGACCTACTTTAGCAGCTGGAATTAATTCTAACATTCCATCAACCATTCCGATACCTGCGCGAAGAATTGGAATAATTGCTACTTTTTTACCTGATAATGTTTTTTGAATTGATTTTCCAACTGGTGTTTCAATTTCAACATCTTCTAACGGCATATCACGTGATACTTCAAATGCCATTAACATAGCGATTTCATTTACTACCTCACGAAATACTTTCGTACCACATTCTTTGTCACGAATAATTGTTAGTTTGTGTTGAATTAACGGATGATCAATAACTTGAAATTTTCCCATAGCCTTATTCTCCTTCTTCTAGTATTGGTATAAAATACTATAATACCAACATCTATTTTTTTATCACTAACTATTGTAATCGAAAAAAGAGTGTATGACTAGTCATACACTCTTTTTTTATAAACTTTATTTTATTAGCGATATAATGGAAACTTTTGAGTAATAGATTTTGCATGAAGTGCGATATCAGCTAACTTATTATCATCATTTTTACATATTAAAGCCATATCAATTAATTCTGCAATTCTGACAACATTAGGCTCTAACATTCCACGTGTTGTCACCGCAGCCGTCCCTATTCTAATACCACTTGTTTTAGATGGACTCAATATCTCAAACGGGATACTATTTTTATTAACAGTAATATTAGCTTTTTCAAGAATAGCTTCAGCCTCTTGACCATTTACTCCATAACCAGTCACATCAATCAATAACAAATGATTATCTGTTCCACCACTAATCACACGTGCTTTTTTACAAGTGTTAAATACCTCAGCCATTGCTTTAGCATTTTTGATAACTTGTTTTTGATAATCAACAAATTCTTCTGTCATAGCTTCTTTAAATGCCACCGCTTTTCCAGCAATAACATGCATTAACGGTCCACCTTGAATACCTGGGAAAATAGCACTATCTATTTTTTTAGCTAACTCTTCGTTATTAGTTAAAATCAAACCACCACGGGGACCTCTTAAAGTTTTATGTGTCGTACTTGTTACCACGTCTGCATATTCCATAGGATTTTGATGTAATCCCGCTGCCACTAAGCCTGCAATATGCGCCATATCTACCATCAATAATGCTCCTACTTCATCAGCAATCTCACGGAATTTTTTAAAGTCAATATAACGACTATAAGCACTTGCACCTGCAACAATTAATTTTGGTGATACTTCTCTTGCTCTTATACGAAGCACATCATAATCTATTTTTTCAGTTTTTGGATCTACTTCATAATCATAAAAATCATACATTTTACCACTAAAGTTAACTGAAGCACCATGAGTCAAATGACCACCATGCGATAAATTCATACCTAATACAGTATCGCCTGGTTCAATTAAAGCCTTATATGCTGCAGTATTCGCTTGTGAGCCAGAATGCGCTTGGACATTCGCGAATTTAGCAGAAAATAATTGTTTTGCTCGATCTATCGCTAATTTTTCAACGATATCTACATACTCGCATCCACCATAGTAACGTCTACCAGGATAACCTTCAGCATATTTATTTGTTAAAATACTCCCTTGTGCTTCCATAACAGCACGGGAAGTAAAATTTTCTGAGGCAATGAGCTCGATGGTATTCTTTTGACGATTATCTTCTTTTACAATCGCTTGCCAAATCTGAGGATCTAATTCTTCTAAGTAATTTTCCATAGTTATCACCCTTGTACTTTTTTTTACATTATAGCATATAACATTTTAGGTAAGCTATTTATTAAGACGGCACATGTCCCTCTGCTGCTTTGTTCAATCTATTCATATAAGCTAATCCCATACCTATTTCAGGGTAAACTGATGTTAAAATAACATCAAGATCTTGCGAACTGTCATCTAAATAACGTAACCCTGAAAATAACAGTTGGCTAGCTTCTTCAACGTTATTTTTATCCGTCAAATTGAAACTATCTGTAACTTCATCTTTAAAACTTAAGCACACGTCAAGAGGAGCTAATATCCCTACTCGGTATCCTTCACTCTTAGCCCATTGGATAGCTTCGTTCCAAGACAATTTAGATTCATCAACTAACCATACAGACGTATTAGGCGAATAGTGTTTATACTTCATACCTGGTGCTTTAGGTTGTTCTTCACCCAAAACCTCTAATCGATGATTACCTAATTTACCTATCACTTGTTCAATTTCTTTTTCTGTCACGTTACCTGGTCTTAAAATAACTGGCTCATCTGCTGATAAATCTAAAACTGTTGATTCAAGCCCTACACGAGTTGGGCCATCATCTATAATACCAGCTATCTTCCCTTGTAGATCATGAAAAACATGACTCACTTGTGTTGGACTTGGTTTTCCTGATGTGTTAGCACTTGGTCCAACAAGTGGGATACCTGCTTTTGAAATTAACTCAAGCGTCGCTTTATTATCTGGGATCCTAAAGGCTGCTGTATCAAGGCCACCAGTTACAACAGATGGCAAGCTTCCTTTTTTTATCTTGAAGATTAAAGTTAACGGACCTGGCCAAAACTTCTCCATTAAAGAATAGGCTTGTTCAGGTAGTTTCTCTACATACTTAACGAGTTCTTTTTCATCAGACAGATGAACAATCAAAGGATTATCACTTGGTCTTCCTTTAGCCTGATAAACTTTTTTAACTGCTTCTGAATTGGTAGCATCTGCACCTAAGCCATAGACGGTTTCTGTAGGGAAAGCGACCAACTCCCCTAGTTTAATCAAAGACGCAGCTTCATCTAATTCTTCAGATGTAAAATAAATTGTTTTCATTGCTCTCGACTCCTTTCTTATAATCCAATTGCTATATTGGTGTTACTATAACCATTCTATCTTGACCAAAAAAATCTTTATAACAACGAACATTATGCTTAGGAAATGCTTTTTTAAATAGATTTACAACTGCTTCACCCTGTAAATAGCCAATTTCTAAATAGATTTTACTTTTTTCATGAGTGACGGATGGAAGCGATTTAGCTAAACGTTGATAGATTTCCAAACCTTTGTTAGGAGCGAATAAAGCCAATTTTGGCTCGTGCTCTCGCACACTCTCATCCATGACATCCCACTCATCCTCTGCAATATAAGGAGGATTTGATACAATAATATCGAATGTCTCTGTCTGAACCGGTTCAATCAAGTCCCCTTCAACCAATCTAACATCTAAACCAAATTCAAGCTTATTTTTTTTTGCAACAGCTAATGCCTCAGAAGAAATATCAATTGCAGTAACATCCCAACTCGGTACTTCGTGCTTCAATGTTAGCCCAATCGCACCTGTACCGGTACCTATATCCAAGACTTTCAATCCTGAAGTTGACTTATTGTCTACAAGACAGGCTTCTACTAGTTCTTCTGTTTCAGGTCTAGGTATCAACGTTGCTTCGGTCACCTTAAAACGACGTCCAAAAAATTCACAACTTCCTATAATGTATTGTGGCGGAATTCCTTCACATACTTTTTTTAAATCCTGCTGCCATACATCATAGATAGATTCTGGCATATCTTGTCTAAGTTTTGAGACTAGTTCGGTTTTATTCCAACCTTGGCGCTCAATTAACATGTATTCAGCAAGATACCCTTCTTTTCCTTGCCCCTCTAAAAAAGAAGAAGCCCCTTTAAGGGCTTCGACGTACTTACATTTTATTTTCATTTTGCATCTCTTCCAGCTTAGCCGTTTGATCGTAAATGATTAACGCATCAACAATTTCATCCATCTCACCAGAAAGAATACGATCTAATTTTTGAACAGTCAACCCAATACGGTGATCTGTTACACGGTTTTGCGGGAAGTTATACGTACGGATACGTTCTGAACGATCACCAGTACCGACAGCAGACTTACGACTAGAATCATATTCACTACGCGCTTCTTGTTCCAATTGATCAAACACACGAGCACGTAAAATTTTCATCGCTTTTTCTCTATTTTGTAATTGCGAACGTTGATCTTGCATTGCAACTACGATTCCTGTTGGCAAGTGAGTCAAACGAACAGCAGAAGCTGTTTTATTGACATGCTGTCCACCAGCACCACTAGCATGGTAAATATCAACGCGGATATCTTTTTCATCTAAGTCTAACTCTACTTCTTCTGCTTCTGGTAGCACAACAACTGTTGCAGTTGACGTATGAACACGACCTTGTGATTCCGTTGACGGCACACGTTGTACTCTGTGTGCACCACTTTCGTATTTCAATTTAGAGAAAACATTTTCTCCAGTTATCATCACAATAACCTCTTTGTACCCGCCAATACCTGTGATATTCGCTTCCATCACTTCAAACTTCCATCCTTGAGAAGAAGCATAACTTTGGTACATCTCAAATAAATCACCAGCAAATAATGCCGCTTCATCTCCACCGGCTGCACCACGAATTTCCATAATAATATTTTTATCATCATTAGGATCTTTTGGAATTAATAACACTTTGATTTTCTCTTCAATTTGTTCTTTTTCTTTTTTTAAATCAGATAACTCTTCTTTAGCCATCTCTTGCATTTCTGAATCTAATTTTTCTCCAAGCATTTCTTCAGTTTCAGCAATACCATCTACCACTTCTTTATAACGACGGTATACTTCTACTGTTTCACGCGTGTTTGCTTCTTCTTTTGAAAGCTCCATAAATTTCTTTGTATCTGAAATAACCTCTGGATCACTTAACAGCTCTCCTAATTCTTCGTAACGGTCTTCTATTGATTGTAATTGATCGTACATAATAATCTCCTTTAGCTAATAATTGATTAATATCCGTTATCCCTCTTACTTTTTAGGATTTAAATAATGATTGCGACAGACAGGGTAATACGATTCATTTCCACCGATTTGAATTTGTTCACCTGAATACGTTGGATTTCCATCTAGCATACGTAAATTCATTGTTGCTTTTTTATGGCAGAACCAGCAGATTGTTTTTAATTCCTCTAACTTATCTGCATATAATAATAAATATTTAGAACCTTCGAATAGCTCATTGCGAAAGTCATTTTTTAGACCAAAAGCCATTACCGGTATCCCTAACTCATCCACAACCTGTGCAAACTCTAAAACATGATGTTTTTCTAAGAATTGAGACTCATCTACAAGGATGCAGTATGGTTTGAAATCAAGGGCTTTTATCACTTGATAAACATTTGTATCACTAAATATAGGTGTTGCTTGACGTGATAACCCAATCCGGCTCGACACTTGGCCAACTCCATCTCTCGTGTCTACACCACTCGTCATTAACACAACGGGTTTATTTTGTTCTTCATAATTATGCGTGACTTTTAAAATCTCAATAGATTTTCCACTGTTCATCGCACCATATTTAAAAAATAATTGGGCCATCTTTTACACCTGACTTTCTGCTAATCTTCCTATGTTAGTATACTTTACTTTTTAAAAAAAATCTATCCAAAATCACTTACTTATCGGCACTTCTAGTAAAATAAAAACCATACTCAATCCTATGAGTATGGTTTTTTTATTTTTTAGTAAGGAGCAGTCCCTTTGAACCAACCTGTTTTAGCATTTACTTTAACAATAAATATCGGCAGTTCATTTTCAGAGAATGCTTTTGAAACTGGTGACTCTAAGTTTGTAGCATATAAATCATAGTATGGTTCACCATTAATGATTTCACTCTGACGGATTTCATAACCACCAGGAACAATATAGCCACGAGCAATACTTGTAGCAATAAAGTTATCATAGATTCCGGGAGCCCATGACCAATCACCGGTTGTGGTAGAACCTGGTGTGCGTTCATTAATCGAGATACCGTCTTTAACAGCTGTCTTTTTACCTGTTTCCGGATCAACATAAGTAACATCTCCATTACCTTGTTTTTGAACCGTAGGTTGTTCTGGTGCTGGCTGTTGATTAGTTTGATTTTGAGTTGGCTCTTCTTGTGGTACTTCAGCTGGCGCTTGTGCCCCTTCACCTTCACCTGGTACTGCCGGTGTTTCACCTTCTGATATGCCAGCATCGTTATCTGCTAATGCTTCTGCTTCTTCGTTATCTTTCTTCGCTTTATCAGCTTCTTTTTTGACTTTTTCTTCTTCTTTTAGTTTTGCTTCTTTTTCTTTAGCAGCTTTTTCTTTTTTCTCTTTTTCTTCTTTACTATCTTTATCTGCTTTAGCTTTCTTATCTTTATCAAGCGTAGCAGAAACTTTATCTAACTTAGCTAAATAGCCATCTTTTAATTTACCAGGTTTTAATTTCTCTACAGATTTTTTAGCCTCATCCAATTGTTTAGCAGTCGCCTCTTTTTTTACATCTTTATCGAAAACTACTGCCACGGCTTTTTTAGCCTCTTCAATTGTCTTGATTTGTTCTTTCGTTTTATCAATACCTTTGTTGAATAGTTTCTCTAAACCATCTTTTGGCTCTTTGATAGCATCAGGAAGTTTTGGTGACTCTTCTTTAAGAGCTGCTTTTTCTGATAACTTATCACCTACAATAAGTGGTTCTTCAAATAAATCATTCACTTTACCTTGAAGTGTCGCACGAGCAGTCAAATCTTCAACATCAGGTGACACTTTGTCCACAAATTTAGGATCTTCAATCGATGCTACTTCTTTAGCTAGTTCATTTAAATGTTGCTCTTCAAACGTTTCGCTTAAGAATATCTTCTCATCATTCAAGTAAAGTTTTTTTAAGTTCTTTTCAACATTTTCTTTACGTGTTTTGATTGTTGTTAAACGTTGTGTTTCAATATTTTCTTGATACTTAGTCGCACCAATATAACCTCCACCTAATAAGACAGCGACTGCTGCAACTGTAATAAGTGGTTTTTTATTAATTTGTTTTTTAGGCTCTTTAGGTTCTTTTGGTTGTCTGTTTGACGTATTAGAGTTGGACTCTATTTTTGGTGCTGTTTTTTCATTTGCATGTTGTTTAGTAGCTCCTAAAACCGAATCTACTAAATTTTTATCATCATTCATTTTTTTATCTGTCATTATTGCACAGCCTCCAGAGTTATTTTCTTCTGATGTTATGTCCTTAACATCTTTTACTTCTTCTTTTTGTATTGTTTCTTTCGTTACTAATTCGTCTGATTGCGCTACTTTAACCAGTGGTAATTGGCCAAGAACTTGCCTTCTTAAAGCCTCTATTCCATCACAGTTCGGACAATAGTTAGCATCCTCAGTAGATACTTCTCCACAATTTGGGCATCTTTTTTCTTGGTCCTCTGGTGTATCAATCTTTACAACATCAGATACAACCTGATACTCACAAATCGGACAACGTTCAAACGATTCTTCTGATGCATACTCACAGTTCGGACAATACCCTTCCATTTCAGTAATCCCAGTATCAGCAGGGACTTCTACTTCCAAAGGCAAGAACGTCGCTTCACAGAACGGGCAGCTTACAGGAAAATCGGATACCTCAAAACCACACGACGAACAGGTTAGAATTTGAGTTGGTATTTCCACTATTACGTCTTGTTTTTTCTTATCCTGATTAGAATCTCTTCTCAGAAAATCAAAGTCACAAATTGGACAGGTTGATACATCCTCATCAAGTTCACAGTCACATGATGGACATGCCTTTACAGACTTATCCTCTTTTTTTTCAAGTACTTGCTGTTCACATATCGGACAAATCTCACCCTGTTTTACTGGACCATACTCACAAATTGGACAGGTCCCACTCTCTTTATCATTTTCTATCGCGCTATCAGTAGCATTAGTTTCATCATGTTCACAAATTGGGCAACAATTAAACGCGCTAGCTGAAGAATAGCTACATTTTTGACACTTGTATCTATTATCTCGTGCCTTTTCTCTATTTTCATGATCGCAAATAGGACAAATCGATGGAATATCGGTAGTTACGACGTTACAATTCGGACAGGTGTATTCCTTTTCCACTTATCATCACTTTCCTATTTTTAGCATTTTTATAGCCTAAGAATTAGGCTCTCAATAGTAACATTTTAGCACATCTCATGTGTAGATGTTAAGTCTTTCGCTAATTCCTTTACACGATTGATAAATATGTAATATTTCCTATTTTATTTCAAAGCCTTCAATTTTAAAATCATCGACAAATCCCTGAACGTCATCATCTAAAATAGTAGCCTTAAATGTAACAACATCCCCTTTTTCGACGAAAGCAGCTTCTTCATATAAATTAGCATTTACTGTATAAAGCTTGCCATTCTCTAAAACAAATTTGATTATTGTTGCATCATTAGAAACAATTGGTGGTGTTAGGCGATTTACTTTTCCACTTATTTCAGTCGGTTTTCCTTGATCAATAGCTGACACATTTCCATTTTTTTGTTTCTGTTTTGAACGATATGTTTGTAATGTTTTTGCAACAGTATCTTCCATTGCTAAAATATCACTGTCTGTTGCATTAACGTACGCGACTTTTTTAAATATCCCATTTTCATCCAACATTGAGACAACCCATGTTGGTACACCATCAATATTGTAAAGTAATGGCATATTTCCTTCTAATTTCTTTTCTGGATAAACAAGGTTCACTAAATTAAGAAGCCCTTCGCTGTCCATCATATTTTTCTTACTATAGTAAGTAATTTCTCCCGTACGAGCATTGATAAATGAATAGCCTATCGCAGAATCATCTGAACTTGACGGCGATGTAAAGTCTGTGAAATACAGCATCTCACCTTTTTCGTTAAAAATCGGGGTTACTTGATCTTCTGTTCCATTTTCAGTTGCTAGTTTCACACCTTTTTTAGCTAATCGACTGTTCAACCAACCATTTTCATATTTACCGTAAACACTATTCATCTCCGTTGCCATTTCTGGTGAGATGGGGGCATCAATAAATTCTGGAACATCTTTTAAATCGTAAACTTCCACTTTACCATTCTCTGTATCTAGTACTGCTATTTTCATTTTACGGTAATTTGGGTTCTCTGATAGCCCTCTTGGTTTATATAATGTTTGAACATAATAAGCGTGTCCATCGTCTGCGACTTCAAGTTGAGGCTTGCCTATTGATTTATAAGTTGCTGTTGCAAAATAGATTTTTCGCTCCACGTCTTTAAAGAAAAAGGCGCTCGGAATATAGGTCATAGGCTTTTTAACAGGAACAGGCTGCTCATAAACATCTGTTGCGGACATTTGTAAGTACCCTTCTGAAGCCCCTGCTTTTAACCAGCGCCAAAATCCTTTAAATTCCAAAGGTGCGATGTACACAACCTCACCCTTCACTTTTTGAACTTGTAAATTTCCTAAATTATAGAACTGTTGATTATCAAACTGATTCATTGATTTCTTCATTTTATTGCGAACTGTTTTCGGTGGTATCGTCACCGGTGTGTCTTCTTTATCTAATTCAGGTGTGTCTGTTCCTTCTACTAAATTAAGCGTGTTATACACTTGTTTTTTGCTATAGATCTCATAGCCAGAAGACGCTGCCATTAAAATAATACCCGTCAAGATAATACCTGAAATCCACTTCGCTGTTTGTTTTCTATGATCAATAACCAACGTATCCAATTGATTGACTACTGTGGTAATTCCTAACCCTAACAAACCTAAAACTAAATTCATAACTAAATAATTTAATAATGACTTACTTGGTAAAGCTACCCAAATAAACAAGCTATAAACTAATTCACTGACAATAATCAGGCTAATCAAGGCCTGCCATTGCCTTTTATTCAATCTTCCTTTTTTTCGAGCGATAAAGCTCCCTATTATTATAAAAAGTAATACACTACTAATTGCTAATTGTCCTAACATCTAACTCCTCCTTATAAACGTTTATATCTCTTATTTTACACGATTACACATCTAAAATACCTCCGACTAAAGTCTGAGGGCTTTTAACCTCAATAGATATATTTAGAGTATCATTTTTTCTATCCATAGGGAACTATCATAGTTTTTTAATTCAAATTGAACTTATTTAAAACCATGCTATACTAAGCAATGAACTTATCGATGAAAGGAGCCTCGGGTGTTATGGCCAAACGGCGTTTTTTTTATGGGTATAAACGAGATTTTGCTCGATTTATTTCCACTCATGTTTCAAGTATTCAAATGATAGTTATCTACTATCTTATATTGACCCTAGTTTCTTTCATCCTACTCTCACTTCCTTTTTTTAGAAATCCTGGGGTGAGTACCACACTACTTGACGATATCTTTATGGCCGTTAGTACAGTTAGTGTGACTGGATTAAGTACCTTCAATATTAACGAAGTATTCAACCACAAAGGCGTCATTTTATTAGAATTATTATTCCAAGTCGGTGGTCTAGGAATTATGATGGTCTCGACCTTCTTTTTAATTGTGTCGAGGCGTAAGATTTCTTTAAAACAAAGACAACTCATTATGGCTGACATGAACCAGCCTAAATTAAGTGGTATCGTTCGTCTTATTCGAACAACACTCGGTATTTTATTATGGCTTCAATTTATTTTTGGCATTATTTTTTCTATTCATTTTTATACCTCTAACCATCATACTGAATTAAAAGAAGCAATATTCTACGGTTTTTATCAATCTATTTCTGCCGTAACAAACTCCGGTTTTGATGTCACAGGTGCGTCCATCACACCTTATGCTGACGATTACTTCTTCTTAATTAGCATTATTATGTTAATCATTATTGGCGGAATTGGTTTTCCCGTTATCATGGAAATAAAAGAATGGCTTTTCTTTAAAAAGAAAAAACACGGCTATCCGTTTCGCTTTTCTCTATTTAGTAAATTAGCAATTGGGTCATTTCTAATTCTATTTATTTTTGGGAGCTTGTTTATTTACTTACTTGAACGTAAACATTTATTTGCTGATATGGGGCATACTCAGCAACTGATTAATTCGATGTTTTACTCAATGACCACTCGTAATGCTGGTCTTCAAATTCATGATTTAAATGCTTTCCAAACACCGACACTCCTGCTCTTTGCTACACTAATGTTTATCGGCTGTAGCCCTAGTTCCGTTGGTGGTGGTATTCGTACAACTACAGTGGCAATTCTTGTCCTTTATATGTTCTCATTTATTAAAAGTGAAGAAAAAATTAGTATCTTTGGTCGTCGTATTTCAGAAGAAGACATAAAAAAATCAGTGGTTGTTTTCAACCTCTCACTTTTAATGTGCTTCATTTCTGTATTAATACTTTCAGCTACTGAAAATCATTCTCTTATTTCAATTATTGTTGAGGTAACGTCTGCTTTCGGAACAACTGGACTTTCTATGGGGATTACCGATGACTTAACAACAGTTGGTAAGTTAATTATTGCAGGTCTCATGTTTATTGGTCGTATTGGCATGCTGTATACCTTGATGCTATTTGTTCCAAAAGAAATGCAAGATAAGGGATACGTCTATCCGACAGAAAAAATTATTATTGGATAACATCAAACCTATTCTCTTTAAAGAGGATAGGTTTTTATTAAGGAATACAAAAAGAATTAAAAAAAAACACAAATTGTGGTATGATAAGTTGGATTAAATTTAGTATCAAACATCGTAGGATGACTGATTACAGGAGGAATTAATATTATGACTATTAGAAGTCAATTTGCCATATTTGCTGGTAAATCTAGCCAATGGTTTTTAAAAACATTTACAAAAGGTGGCAGCAGCTATCCTGGAAAATTAGCATTAAAACTAGACCCTAAGGTTTTAGATACGCTTGCTAAAGACTATGAAGTTATTGTGGTAACCGGAACAAACGGTAAAACGTTGACAACAGCTTTAACCGTTAACGTCTTACGTCAAGAATACGATGAAGTCCTAACTAACCCAACCGGCGCTAACATGGCGCAAGGAATCGTCTCAACATTCTTAGGTGCTAAAAAAGTAAAAGGTCAAAAGAAATTTGCAGTCTTAGAAATTGATGAAGCAAGCTTAAGTAAAGTGACACAATACATCAAACCTGAGCTATTCCTTTTCACTAATATTTTCCGTGATCAAATGGATCGTTATGGTGAAATCTATACAACCTATAAACTAATTGTAGACGGTGCTAACAATGCACCAGATGCTACTATTTTAGCTAATGGTGACCTACCTATCTTCAATTCTGTTGAAACTAAAAACCCTCGTGAGTATTACGGCTTTAACCATGAAGAAGATAGAGAACAAATGGCACATCATAATACAGATGGTGTCCTTTGTCCAAATTGCCAGCACATCTTACACTATAAAATGATTACGTATAGTAGTTTAGGAAAATATTACTGCCCGCACTGTGACTTTAAGCGTCCAGAATTAGACTACCAGTTAACCGAATTAAAAAATATGACAAACACATCTGCTGAATTTGTAGTCGATGGCGAAGAATACAGTATCGAAGTTGGTGGTTTATATAATGTATATAATGCCCTTTCAGCGACAGCTGTTGCCCGTCACTATGGTCTATCTCCGGAAAAAATTCGTGCCGGTCTTTCTTATGACGAACGTGTCTTTGGCCGTCAAGAGATTATCAACGTTGGCGATAAAGAATGTACATTAATTCTAGTTAAAAATCCTGTCGGGATTAACCAAGTTATCGATATGATTGACTTAGCACCACGTCCATTCTCACTTGTTAGCTTACTTAACTCTAACTATGCTGACGGTCTTGATATCAGCTGGATTTGGGATGGAAACTATGAAAAATTCTCAGAAATGGGAGTTCAAAAAGTCATCACTGGTGGTGACCGCCGCAAAGATATGACCCTACGTATGAAAGTAGCGGGGATCGACGACTCTATCATCACTGAATCAACAGATTTAACTAAAGTAATTGATGAAATCAAATCTGCTCCGACAGAAAAAGTATTTATTTTAGCAACATACACAGCTGTTTTAGAATTACGTAAAGAATTAACAAATCAAGGTTACCTAAAGGGAGGAATGTAAGATGTCAGATAAAACAATTCGCGCGTGTCACTTATATGGTAACCTATTAAATACTTATGGTGATAACGGAAATATGTTAATGATGGAATATGCAGCTAAACAAAAAGGTGTGTCTTTCACTTCTGAAATCATCAGTATCTATGAAGAATTTGACCCTGAAAAATATGATTTTGTCTTTTTCGGCGGTGGACAAGATTACGAGCAAACTATCGTATCTAAAGATATCCAAACTAAGAAAGAAGGCATCACATCTTATATTGAAGATAACGGTGTCCTGCTTGCTATCTGCGGTGGTTACCAAATGCTTGGTCACTACTACATCGGCGCTAACGGAACTAAAATACAAGGTATTAGTGCTCTTGATCATTACACATTAAGTCAAGATAACAATCGTTTTATTGGAGAAGTTAAAATTCATAACGATGAGTTTAATGAAACCTATGTTGGGTTTGAAAATCATAACGGTGTGACTTACTTAGGTGAGGGTGAAAAACCTTTGGGAACGGTTCTTGAAGGAGATGGAAACAACGGTAAAGATAAAGGGGAAGGTGCTATTTATAAAAATACATTCTGCAGTTATCTTCACGGTCCTGTCTTAGCACGTAATGAACATCTAGCTCATCGATTAGTTGATCTAATCTTAGATAAAAAATATAACAATGCTTAAAAAAAAGAAGCCCTTAGGCTTCTTTTTTTACATTTCATTCGGATTTTGATTTTCCTCTTCTTCAAAGAAATCACGAGTAAACCCTTCACCAATAACACTTTGTGCATCATTAATAATAACAAAGGCTAATGGGTCAATCTCATTAATGATTTTTTGGATCGGTAACAATTGTTGACGACTAATCACAATATACAATAATTTCTTTTCGTTCTGTTTATAGTAACCTGTTCCATTTAAAACAGTGATGCCTCGCTCTAACTTAGTACTGATTTCATGAGCAATCTCTTCATGTTTCTCAGAAATAATAGTAACAGTTTTTTTCGGATTAAATCCTTCTAAAATAAAGTCTAAAACTTTGGTAGATACTGTCAATGATACTAATGTAAACATCAAGCTAGGAAAACCAATAACAAATACTGATGGAATAACCACAATTAAATCAAAGAATAATAGCGCATAACTTGTATTCCATCCCAAATATTTATTCATTAATTTTGCTAAAATAGCACTACCTGCTGTTGTACCATTTCCTCGCATAATCATCCCCATACCAATACCCATTAAAACTCCAGCTGCTACAGCGACAATCATGACCTCGTCTGATACAAAATGAATATGATCTGTTAACTTAAGGAAAACAGATAACATGATAATCGCGTAACCTGTGTACCATATCGTTTTTTTATCTAAAAATTTATACCCAATCGCCATTAAGACAGCATTAAAAAGTACATTGGTCAAAGCTGGTGAAATCCCATTTGTGTAGTATAAAATCATCGTTAAACCAGTAACGCCACCCTCGCCCAAATTATTTGGTAAAGCAAACACGTTAACTGCTAACGCAAAAATTAAAGCCCCTAATGTAATCTTACAGATGTTGATAATAAATGTTTTGTTCTTTTTTGACATTTGACTTCCCTCCTATAAAAAAATTCAAAAAAATAAGCGCCTAGTTCGCCCCTCTCTTCAAGATACTAGAACTCTTCAGTTTTTGCAAATGTTTTATTAAAAAATAACCGCAATTTCTTTAATCTTTTTTTAATAAAAAAAGAAAGAGCAAAAACATTGAGTTTTCGCTCTTTATCGACTAAATTAAGCTAATTCATAATCGCCTTCTTCATCAAACTGACTGTTATATAGTTGTTCATAAAAACCACCTTGAGCCAGTAAACTATCATGTGTCCCTTGCTCAATAATTTCACCTTGATTCATGACCAATATTAAATCAGCCTCACGAATTGTAGATAAGCGGTGAGCGATAACAAAACTTGTTCGCCCTTCCATTACTTTAGCCATAGCTTTTTGAATCAATGCTTCTAATCGTGTGTCTACAGAACTTGTCGCCTCATCTAAAATTAAAATTTTAGGATCCGAGATAACTGCACGAGCAATAGTTAACAATTGCTTTTGACCCAATGATACATTTGATGCTTCTTCATCAATGACCATGTCGTAACCTTCCGGCATCGTTTTAATAAAGTGATGAACATTGGCTGTCTTTGCCGCATCTACTACTTCATAATCTGTTGCATCTAATTTACCGAAACGGATATTTTCACTAATTGAATCATGATAAAGCCAAGCATCTTGAAGTACCATCCCGAATAATGACCTCACATCACTGCGATTCATATCTTTCGTGTTTATACCATCAATTTCAATCGCACCTGAATCCACATCGTAAAAACGCATCAACAGATTAATCAAGGTTGTTTTACCTGCACCTGTCGGACCAACAATGGCAACCGTCTGACCTGGTTTTACTTCAAAACTTAAATCCTTGATTAATGGACGTGACGGATCATAACTGAACGCGACATTTTTGAAGGATACTTTTCCATCAATGGCTTCAGGTAACACTACATCTACTTCATTTTCTATCGCTTCGATTTCATCTAATATTTCAAAAATTCTAACTGTTGACGCTGAAGCACTTTGAAGAACCGTTGCTAATTGAGTAATTTGCCCCATAGGTTGATTGATTTGCCACACGTATTGAATTAACGCTTGTAAATTACCCAAAGTTAAATTACCTGCAATTACTAAGAAACACCCGCTTATCGCAAGTACAATATAAACTAAATAGGCAGTCATTTGTACCAACGGCATCATTAAGCCTGAAATAAAAGAAGATTTAAAACCATAATCTGATAAAGTATGGCTCACCTTTTTAAATCCATCTAAAGTTTCGTCTTCTCTACCATAAAGTTTAATCACATTAAAACCAGTCAAATGCTCTGTTACATAACCATTTAAATCACCTAAAGCATTTTGTTGCCCTTGAAAATAGTTTTGTGATTTAGATACTACAATTTTAGAAATCACCATTGACAGTGGAATCATTAGTAGGGCAACTAATGCCAACTTGACATTAATCACAAACATCATCACAACCGCCATTGTAATACCTAAAATTGCTGTAATAATGGCGATAAAACTTTGTTGCATCGCATTACTGACCGCATCCACATCATTCGTTACCCGTGATAATACTTCACCTTGTTGGTGCGTATCAAAATACGATACGGGTAAACGATTAATTTTCTCAGAGATATCTTTCCTTAAATCTCTCATCCCACGTTGAACAACCTGAGTCATCAAGTACGTTGCAAAGTATTGAGATAAACTATATAAAATAGAAATAGCCATAATGGCAATCAATGTTTTGACTATATATGGAAAATTCAAGCCTGTTCCTGCACTTAAATTGGCAGCAATTTCCGTTGTCGGTAAGCCTGTTACGACTGGATAAATGGCATTTAGAGCCACAGCAGTCAATGTTAATAACACTGCAAAACTAAACATTAAACGATACGGTCTTAAGTAACTCCATAAGCGTTTCAATGATTTTAACGACTCTCTCATGCTAATTCCTCCTTCGATAACTGAGATGATGCAATATCATAATAAATATCACATGTTTTAAGTAACTCTCTATGAGTTCCCATTCCTACAACATCACCTTCATTTAAAACAATAATCTTATCTGCCTGCATAATCGTACTGACACGTTGGGCGACAATTAGTACAGTCGATTCCGTTGTTTCTTTCTTCAGACGCTTGCGCAGTGTCGCATCGGTCTTGTAATCTAAAGCTGAAAAACTATCATCAAAAACATAGATAGCCGGTCGTCTAATAATTGCTCTCGCAATAGCCAAACGTTGTTTTTGTCCTCCAGAGAAATTACTCCCTCCTTCTGATAAAGGTTCATCTAATCCTAATTTCTTTTGACTAATAAATTCAGTACCCTGGGCCACATCAATTGCGTAAGCGAAGTCTTCTTCCGTTGCATCTGATTTACCAAAACGTAAATTATCACGAATTGTTCCTGTGAATAATAATGCTTTTTGCGGAATATACCCTATCTTTTCTCGTAAAGCTGATAAATTGTAGTCCTTAACATTAACACCATCAATCAAAACTTCCCCTTCAGATACATCGTAAAATCTGGGTATCAGTTGAATTAACGTTGATTTCCCGCTACCTGTACTCCCGATAAAGGCAACAGTCTCACCAGGTCGTGCTTCAAAGCTCACATTACGAATAACAGGACTCTCTGCAGCTCCTGGATAAGCGAAGGTTACATTTTTAAACTCAATCACACCATTAGTTTCTGTTTGAGTGATACCTTCTGGATTTTCTTGAATACTACTTTTTGTATCTAATACTTCTTGAATACGACCAGCTGATACAGCTGCTCTTGGATACATCATAAAAACAGATGCAAATAACATAAATGAAAATAACGCATGGAAAACATATTCGATAAATGATAAAAGTTTTCCTAATTCTAACGAACCTAGCTCAATTTGTTTGGCACCAAACCAAATAATAAGAACCATAATAATATTAAATAAGAAATAGAATGCTGGTTGAGCTGTTGCTACTAATTTAAATAATTTAGTTGAACTCTTTTCATAATTCTCATTTACATTTTTAAATCGACCTTCTTCAAACTTTTCATTAACAAATGCTCTAATAACACGGAGTCCTGATAAGTTTTCACGCAAAATCATATTTAATTTGTCTAAATTATGCTGTTGTTTTTTAGAAAGAGGTTCTGACAACTTAGCAAGCAAAATAACCCCTGCTAATAAAAATGGAATCCCTAAAAAAACAAACATCGATAATGATACACTCTCTCGCATAATCATATATAAACTCGCCATAAACATCATTGGTGTCATAAATCCTAAACGCAGAAGCATCCCTAAAAACATCATCACTTGATAGGCATCATTCGTTGTACGCGTAATCAAAGATGATACTCCTAGCTGATCATATTCATGATGTGAAAAATGTTGCATTGATTCAAACATATCATCACGCATTGAAACAATGATCCGATTGTTCATCTTAGCACCTACAAATGTCAACATGATATTCATCAACACACCAATAATTGTAATCACAATCATCCATATTCCCATCGTCTTAACATATTGCCAATCTTTATTTCTCACACCAACATCTATCATTTTAGCTAACAGCGTTGGTAAACCTAATTCAATTATAATAAATCCAAATACACAGAAAAAATTTAATACGAGTAATTTTTTCTGCCGTACCGCATACTCCCACATCAATTTCATACCGTTCAACCCATCCTTTATTCATTCTTATTTTAGACACGATTTTATAACACTTTAACGAACCCTATTTTTTGAAAAAACATCTGTTTTTTCTTATAGTATCAATATATCATATTTATTTAATGTATAACAAACCTCATCTGAATTTATATCCGATTAGAGAATTTAACTTCCTATACTTATGAACAGAAATATGATAAAATTATCTTAATTATAACGAACAGTTTGTTAATTCAATTTAGACATCACAAGGCTTAGACAACAGAAACATCTGATGTTTCCAAACCAACCAAACCGTTTCATTTGATTTAGTTGGTTTAATAATTTAAGAGGTGCTTGTCACCTCACTTTAGTGTGGTCATTTTTGTTATAATATCGGATACGATTACTACGACATTTTTTAAGTCGTTTAAAAAAATAATAGAGTACCTTTAGGGTACATAAAGGAGAAAAATATATGATTTTTAAAGTTTATTATCAAGAAACAAAAGTAAGAAACCCAAAAAGAGAACAAACACAATCGCTTTACGTTGAAGCTGATTGCGAAGTTAGCGCGCGCATGTTAGTTGAAGACAATACCCCATATAACATCGAATTAGTTCAACTACTTGAGGGAAATCACTTAGAATACGAAAAAGAAAACGCTGAGTTTACTTTAACGGAGTTCAAGTAACATGAAACCCAATATAAAAAACAATGAAACTGGTGTCTTTGGCATTGGTGGTTTGGGTGAAATTGGTAAAAATACATATGGGGTTCAGTTCCAAGACGAAATTATTATCGTAGATGCTGGAATCAAGTTTCCAGAAGACGATTTACTTGGTATTGACTATGTTATTCCAGACTACAGTTACATTGTTCAAAATCTTAATAAAGTAAAAGCACTAGTGATTACTCATGGTCATGAAGATCACATCGGTGGGATTCCTTTCTTGTTAAAACAAGCGAACTTACCTATTTACGCAGGTCCTCTTGCTCTTGCTTTAATCAAAAATAAATTAGAAGAACACGGTTTATTACGAGATGCAGAACTTCATGAAATAAATGAAGATACTATTATTAAATTCCGTAAAACTACTATCAGTTTTTTCCGTACAACACATAGTATTCCTGATGCATTAGGAGTTGTTGTAAAAACTCCTTCTGGTAACATCGTATGTACCGGAGATTTTAAATTTGATTTTACACCGGTTGGCGAGCCACCAAATTTACAAAAAATGGCTAAAATTGGTAGTGAAGGTGTTTTATGTATGCTATCTGATAGTACCAATGCTGAAGTCCCTGGTTTCACAAAATCAGAAAAAACGATTGGAAAATCTATCGAACAAATTTTTGAAAAAATTGATGGTCGAATCATATTTGCAACATTTGCTTCAAATATCTTTAGGCTTCAACAAACCGCTATGGCTGCTGTTAAAACAGGTCGTAAAGTCGCTGTCTTTGGTCGTAGTATGGAAAATGCCATTGTTAATGGTCAAAAATTAGGATACATCAATGTTCCAGATGATACCTTCGTAGATGCAAGACAGATTAATAATATCCCTGCTAACGAAATGTTAATTTTATGTACAGGTTCTCAAGGCGAACCTATGGCTGCATTAAGCCGTATCGCCAACGGAACTCATCGTCAAATCGCTATTCAACCAGGTGATACTGTTGTCTTCTCTAGTTCTCCTATCCCAGGAAACACAACTAGTGTTAATCGCGTAATCAACCGCTTATCTGAAGCTGGAGCAGAAGTAATACACGGTAAAGTAAATAACATTCATACTTCTGGTCATGGTGGCCAAGAAGAACAAAAATTAATGTTAAGCTTAATGAAACCAAAATATTTCATGCCTGTTCATGGTGAGTATCGTATGCTAAAAGTTCATACACAACTTGCACAAGATACTGGTGTTGAAAAAGATAATTGTTTCATTCTTGAAAATGGGGATGTCCTAGCTCTTACACCTGATAGCGCAAGAATTGCTGGACACTTCAATGCTGGAGATGTCTATGTTGATGGTAATGGTATCGGTGATATTGGAAATATCGTTTTAAAAGATCGTCGTATTCTTTCAGAAGAAGGGCTAGTCCTTGCCGTTACGACAGTGGATTATAAGAAAAAACAAATCTTAGCCGGTCCAGATATCCTATCACGTGGCTTTATCTACATGCGTGAATCTGGTAGTCTTATTAACCAAGCGCAACGTATTCTATCACGCGCTATTAATAAAGCCTTACAAGATCCTAACTGTAACGAAGCAATGCTTAGAGACGTTATTACAAAAACATTAGAACCATTCTTAATCGAAAAAACAGAGCGCCATCCAATGATTATGCCGATGGTCTTAACTCAAGATAATTAATCTTAAAATAGCAGACACATATGTGTCTGCTATTTTTTTATAAAAAAATAACCCTATAATAGGATTATTTTTATTAAATGATCTATTTTCTACGTTTCACTTTACCTGTCCAGTCATTATAGCCACCTTTTAAGATATAAACATTAGTATAGCCATTTTTACGTAAGATATTTGCAGCTCGTACACTTAAAGATTTTCTTTGATCGTATAAAAAGATCGGTAAGTCATGTCTTAAAGAACCGTGTAATTGCTTGAAAGTTGAATATGAAATATTACGTGCGCCCATAATATGTCCTGCATCAAAAGCATCTTTTTCACGGACATCAATGATTTGTGCCTTACGCATTTTTTCTTTAAATTCGTCTTGATCAATCTCTGTTGCTGAACGCTTAGCCATCATTTTCATATATAACCAATTGATTGCTACTCCTAAAAGAATAGCTGCTAATATAATATTTAAACCTACGATAAATCTCACTCTAATTCTTCCTTCCTTATCTTACCCTATTTAAATTTTAAAGCTAATGAACTTGCACCAATAACGCCAGCTTCATTACCTAATTGTGCTAACTTAACTTTTGTACTTTCATGAACTTGCGGGAATGTAAATTGATTGAAATACTCTTGTACACGGCTGCGTAAAAATTCACCTGCAGCTGATACACCTCCACCAATAACAATATCCGTTGGGTTTAACATATTTCCAATATTACCACATGCTAATCCTAAATAGAATGATACTTTATCAACAACGATTAAAGCAAATTCATCACCTGTTTCAGCTAATTCAAAGACATCCTTACTCGAAACATCTTGCCCATCATCTATCATGAATTTCAATTTAGAGTCACCAGAGTATTCCTCTGAAAGAGTCCGTGCTAATTTTACAACACCTGTTGCACTAGCAACTGTTTCTAAACACCCTTTCTTACCACATGTACAATCAAATCCTTCTGGATCAACTGTAATATGACCAATCTCACCTGCAGCTCCAACTGCACCATGTAAAAGATGTCCTTCAGCTATAATTCCGCCTCCTACACCTGTACCTAGTGTAATAAAAGTAACATCCGAACTGTTCTCACCAGCTCCCTGCCATCTTTCACCTAAAGCCGCCACATTCGCATCATTATCAATAGCAAAGGGAATACCTAAAGCACTTTCAATTTGTTCTTTAACAGGCTGTAATGTTTTCCAATTAAGGTTATACGCTCCAATAACTGTCCCATTTTCACGGTCTACAGTACCAGGCGTTCCCATACCAATTCCAATAAAATCTTCTTTTGTCATATCATACATAGCTAAACGATGTTTAATTGATTCAATAATATCTGAAACGATTAAACTACCTTCTTCTGCTATATTTGTTGGAATACTCCACTTTTGTTGAATTTCTCCTAACTCAGTTAAGATGGCAAACTTTGCAGTTGTCCCTCCTAAATCAATACCAATTAATTTACGACTCACAAACTCGTCCTCCTTTAATGTTATTGCTTCTTAAGTTCTAATTCATGTTCTCTTATTAAGACAACTTTTGCAGCGTGATACGTTTTTAAATCAATAACCTCTGCTTTATATAAACTATCTAATTCTATCCCCATTACCTCGATATCCCATAGACGTTTTCCGACATAGATAACTGATCCAAACCCTTTTAATAATTGCTGAACATCATAAAGTGTTCTCATCGTACACATCCTTTATAATACCATTAAATATGAAAAAACACACATTTTTACTGTGATTTTTTCTTTTTCTGTCCCTTGTGATTATACCTAAATAACAACTACTTTTCCAACCTTAATTTTAAATACTTTTTACTACTTTACCCTAACTAAAAAGACCTCTAAAATAGAGGTCTTTTTTTAAGCTGATAATTTTTGTTCACGTTCTACAAAGAATTTGATTAGAAGTGGTGACACTAGTGTTGCAATAATAATCGCTACTACGATGGCAGAATAAATACTTCCCGTTACTAAACCTAACGTTTTACCCATCTGTACAATAATCAGTGCCATTTCCCCACGTGATACCATTCCTGCACCTACAATCCAAGATTTATGACGGTCAATTTTAGAGGTACGAGCACTGATGTATCCTCCTACAAGTTTTGAAACAATCGCTGCAACTGATAAAACTAAAATAAATAGACCGTGCTCTTTAAAAGCTGAGAACTGCAAATCTAATCCAATAGAAACAAAGAATACTGGAATAAATAAGGCATAACCGATTGTAACCACACGTTTTTCAATAGTTTCTTTAGCCGGTTGACGAGATAACATCAGCCCCATAAAGAAAGCACCGATAACATCACTCATACCAAGCATTTCTGACATAACAGCAAAAGCAAAACATAAAACAAGAGCAATAGCAGTTTCAGCTTCTGTTGCAATAATACGTTTGCTAAATTTCAAAATCGGTTGAATAGCGAATTTAGCAACAAGATAAACGACTACAAAGAATAATAATTTTTTACCTAATAAATCCCAGAAAAAAGCAGGACTTAAACTAAAATTCCCTTCCATATTTAAAACTGTCGAGAAAATACTTACCAATAAAACAACAACGATGTCATCCACCACAGCCGCTCCTAATATAACAGAACCTTCCTGTGAATCAAGACGACGGTAATCACGTAAGACTTGAACAGAGATACTAACAGATGTTGCACTAAATACAATCCCTAAGAATAATGAACTCATCAGAGAAAGATTAAAGAGCGAACCAACTAGACCACATAAAATAAGCGGCAATAATATCCCCATGATTGCGACGGATACTGAAGGTTTTAAATATTTTTTGAGCAAATCTAAATCACTTTCAAGACCTGCTAAAAACATCAGCAATATCACACCAATCTGAGAAAATACGTGAATCATATCTGAAGGATGAACTAATTGTAACACCGCAGGACCTACTAAGATCCCCACCAATAATTCCCCTATAACAGCAGGTACATTAATCAATTGGCATAAGTGTCCAGCCAATTTAGTTCCTAATAAAATAACAATCAAAGCAATCAATAATTCTTCTAACATCCTAACATTCCTTTCAATTTAGACAAAAAAATAGACAGCTCCACTTTCAAATTTTCTTCCCGCCCTTTGAAGAAAAAACCTTGAAAGCATAGCTGCCCAACCGTCTATTTAATTTATAATACTATTATGACACATATTTATTCTAATATCAAAGTTAACGATTATAAGTTTTCTATACTAAATATTGGCGGTAAACATAGTACAAACAGAATAGAATCATAAAGATATAAACCATTGCTGCTCGTATTTTACGATGAATATCACCTGCCGATTCACCATTAGCCGTTCCTCTTATTTTAGGAACAGATACAATAAAGCCTAATAAGAATCCTCCGATAACACCACCAATATGTCCCCACATATCAATTGTTGTGCTGAATAGGTTAAAGAGTAAGTTAATAAAGATAAGTGTCCCCATCTGCTTAGCCATATAACGAATGGCTGAATTATACGGGTACACTCTCCCTAGAGCAACAAAATACCCAAACAGTCCAAATAAAGCTGTACTGGCACCTGCTGAGATACCTTGAGGATTATTCAAAGCAAAACTCAAGACATTCCCACTAAACCCTGCCAATAAATATACAACTGCAAAACGCCAATGCCCTATCAAGCCTTCCAATTGACTCCCCAGAAAATACAAGGTTACAGAGTTTACTAATAAGTGCATGATTCCAATATGAACAAACATAGGCGTTAGTAGACGCCAATACTCGCCATAATACATCACTAAATTTTTATTTAATGCGCCATATTTCACTAATACTTCGGAAGATTGAGAACCATTAAAACCAAGTCCATTACGAAATCCCTCAAAAGTCATTGCTAAAAACACAAGAACCTGAATAGCTAAAAATAACCATACTATTATAGGTTTTGTATTGAGTAATTTAAATTTTCTTTTTATCGTTTGTCCCATTCTACACCTCGATTACTTTTTCTTTTGTGATAATATAGTCTACTGGCCGATCAAATACTTCTGGTGACCAGTCTTCAGATAGTTGCTGAGGAAAAACAAGACTTAAGGTCTTTCCCTCATACTTTGATAAATAACGATCATAGTAGCCACCGCCTTGGCCTATTCTATAGCCTTGTCGATTAAAAATTAAACCCGGTACAATCATTAAAGCTTCTTTAGAAAATCCAGAAATTGGTTCGCCAATTGGCTCTTCTATTCCAAATACGCCTTTTTCATATTCTGTATCAGGTGTAATTGGTATAAAGGCCATCTCGTGATTATTTAAGACTTTAGGAACGTAACATTTCTTTCCGGTTCGCCATGCTTCTTCAATAATAGGTCCTGTGTTAAATTCAAAAGGTAAACTCATCGTTATGGCTATAATTTTCGTTTCTTGCCATACACTCGTCTCAAATAGTTGATTAAAAATGTTAACCTCTAACTCACCTTTTTTCTTTGGGTCATTTTTTAAGGTTTTAAGCAGCTCTAAACCTTGTTTACGCCTCTTATCTTTCACACTCTTCACCCCAATCTAGTACTTATATAGTATCATACTCTATGAAATTTAAACAAAAAAAACAACAGTAGCTTGCGCTAACTGTTGTTATTTTGTTTCACGGTGAAGCGTTACTTTACGCTCACGCGGACAATATTTTTTAACTTCTAAACGATCCGGGTTGTTACGTTTATTTTTGTTAGATAAATAGTTACGTTCTTTACATTCTGTACATTCTAAAGTGATATGAACACGCATGATATGACCTCCAAATAGTATAAGTATATGTGATATTACCTCACTTGAACTATAATATCATCTTTTATCATGAATTTCTACCCTTTTGAGCAAATTTGTTAAGTAAAACTACTTTACAAATTTACTTATCATAAAATTCTGTATAAGCATTGATAATTTGAGTCGTTAACGCTGTATTCAATTTGTCACTTTCATCTGTAATATGTGGGATAACTACAGCAACAGAAACTTCCGGATCTTTTGACGGCGTATAAGCAATCATCGTACTATTGTATAGCTCGATTGGATTATATGGGTCTTTAGGATTATCACGAGGAACTTCTGCAGTACCAGTCTTACCTGATACGTCGTACTTCGTTGGTCCCATATCATTACCTGTACCATCATAAGTATTGACAACCTCATACATCCCTTGTTTGATGTATTTATAATCTTTTTTATCACCAATTGTTGCCATTACTTTAGGTTGAATTTTTTCTTCTAATCCAGAAATAGTACCGTCTGGACCATTACCATATATTCCAGATACAATGTGCGGCGCTAATTTTACGCCATCATTAGCAATCGTACTAACATATTGGGCCAACTGCATCGGTGTATAGGTATCAAAGTTACCGTATGATAAATCAAGTAAGTTACCCATACGCCCTTGAACCATACTACCATCTGGGTGATAGAAGTCTTTAGGAGATAACCCAAAACTTTCACCTGCTATATCAATACCTGTTGGAGCACCTAAACCAAAATCTTGGAAGTTTTGTCTAACCGTATTAAAGACATCCATATGGTCTCCTAAAATCATATTAGGTTGGTAAGTCTCACCCATCATATCAAAGACAATTTTCATCATATAAACATTAGAAGATTTTCTAAGAGCATCGACTACATTTAATTTTTGAGGACCTTCATACCCTGTAAAGACAGACTGTTTCACATTATCCCCATCCAATTGAATTGGCTCATCTAAATATACAGCATTTCCAGAAATAATATTATTGCGATAGCCGCCCATAATCATAGCGGGTTTCACTATAGAACCAGGTGTAAAAGCTTTATTAATCGTACCTAAAGCATCTTTTTTCTTCTTCCCTGTCTCTAAATCACGTTCAATCCCGGCCATTGCCTTAACAGCTCCTGTTTTATTTTCCATTACAACGGCATAGATACCCTCAGAGTATTTTGTTCTTCCATTGCTTTCTAAAATTGAAAAACCTGATTCTAAAATCTTTTCAATTTGCTTTTGGAATTCAACATCAATTGTTAATACTAAATTCTTACCTTTTTCTCCCTCATACACTTTTTGATGAGGATTTGTTTTTTCTTTTTTATCTTCATATGTTATTTCTGTACTAGGTTTCGTTCCTCTAAGAACAGGTTCATAATATTTTTCAAGGTAGCTTAATCCAACACGGTCATTACGTGAATAACCATTTCCTAAATATTTTTCACTTTGCTCAACTGGAACCCCTGATTTATCAGTAGAAACCGTTCCTAAGATAGTTTTCATAGAATCTTCTGCTGGGTATTCCCTAGACCAATCCATACCCGTAGAAAGACCTGGAATATCAGCTGAATGCTCTGCAGCAATGGCCAGTTCTTCTGTTGTTACATCTTTATTTTTAATGTAAACAGGCATCATAGCCAGAACACCACTGATTTTTTTATAAATTGTAGCCGTCTTTAATTCTTCTTCACTAAAATCAATTTCTGACTCTTTAACCTTAGCTACCGTATTTTGATAAATCACACTATTTGGTAACGGTTCACCTTTAGCATCGGATAAATCTTCTTTTTTTAATCGTTTTTGTGCTAATTTTAGATTTTCTTGATCAGCTAACCAGTAATCTTTTTTATCACGATCTGTTAATTCTTCTGCTGGTATATCAAGTAACTCTGTTATTTTACGAGCGGTCTCTAACATTTTAGATGTCGACATTGCTTCTTGTTTAGTATAAAGAATTGCTGATTTGGATTGATTGCCTACCAAAACATTTCCTTTTTCATCAAAAATTTGACCACGAGGTGCATTTCCTTTTACGACTGTTTTTTCATCTAATTCGATTTTTGTTCTAAAAAAATCACCATTCGCAATTTGTAAGTAGGCAAGTTGTGCCAGTAATGTCACAAAAAGGGCGAATACGATAAAGAATAAAAAGTTTAACCTAAAAGGAATATGTGACTTTTTAGGCGTAACATGTTTGTTTTTTAATGTCTCTGGTGTTAAAAATTGTGGTAATTTCAGCCAACTATATTCTCTCTGTAATGTTTTGAATTTATCTGTTAATTTTTCTTTCATTCTATCTGTTCCTTCCGAATTAGACTGATGCTTTTGCTCTTAATAGTTTACTAAAAAATAAAGGTTCACGCAAAAAGTTAAAGTAAATTTTAACACTCTTTTAACACTCTTTAATAATTGCTATTTCTCCACCTTGAAGTATCTCATTTATTACAGCTATAAGCAAATAAAATAGGTCTTTTTAGTGAAAAAAAAAGAGCCCTTTTATTCAAAGGGAGCTCTTTTCTCTACATCCTATAGTTAGTCTCTTGGACGACTGAAATTCGCAACTTCTTTCGTTACTAAAGCAACATAATCTTCTAATGACATAGAAGCTGTTTCTTTACTTCCATAACGACGAACATTTACTTCTCCAGCTTCAACTTCTTTATCCCCAACAACTAATTGATAAGGAATTTTTTGTGTTTGTGACGCACGGATTTTATAACCCATTTTTTCATTACGCTCATCTACTTCGAAACGTAATCCTAATTTTTCTAATTGACCTTTAATTTCAAAAGCGTAGTCCATATGGTGATCATTACTTACTGGAATGATTGTTCCTTGAACTGGTGCTAACCATGTTGGGAAAGCGCCTTTGTATACTTCTGTTAGATAAGCAACAAAACGTTCCATTGTTGACACGATACCACGGTGAATAACAACTGGACGGTGATTATTTTCGCCATCTTCACCTACATATGTTAAATCGAAACGTTGTGGTAATAAGAAGTCTAATTGGATAGTTGAAAGTGTTTCTTCAATCCCCATAGCAGTCTTAACTTGAACGTCAAGTTTAGGACCGTAGAAAGCCGCTTCACCTTCAGCTTCAACGTATTCTAAGCCCATTTCATCAACGGCTTCTTTCAACATTTTTTGAGCAGTTTCCCACATTTGATCATCATCAAAGTATTTTTCAGTATTTTCTGGGTCACGGTAGCTTAAACGGAATTTATAGTCTGTGATATTGAAATCTTCATATACAGCAACCATTAATTCTAATGTACGTTTGAATTCATCTTTAATTTGGTCTGGACGTACAAATGTATGACCATCATTCAATGTCATTTCACGAACACGTTGTAACCCTGATAATGCCCCACTTTTCTCATAACGGTGCATCATTCCTAATTCTGCGATACGAATTGGTAATTCACGGTAGCTATGAACTTCATTTTTATAAACCATCATGTGATGTGGACAGTTCATCGGACGTAGGACTAACATTTCGCCATCACCCATATCCATTGGTGGGAACATATCTTCATGGTAATGATCCCAGTGACCTGATGTTTTATAGAACTCAACATTGGCCATGATCGGTGTGTAAACATGTTGATAGCCTAAGCTAATTTCTTTATCTGTAATGTAACGGTCAATCGTACGACGGATAGTCGCGCCATTTGGTAACCAGAATGGTAGACCTGCACCAACATCACTATTTGTCATAAATAGGCCTAATTCTTTACCTAATTTACGGTGATCACGTTCTTTCATTTCTTCGCGGAATTGTAAGTAAGCTTTTAATTCTTTTTTATCAAAGAAAGCTGTTCCGTAAACACGTTGCATCATTTTATTGTCTGAGTTACCTCTCCAATACGCACCTGCCACTGATAATAATTTAAAGACTTGGATACGTCCTGTTGAAGGAACGTGTACGCCACGACATAAATCAACAAAATCACCTTGATCATAAACTGTAATTTGCTCATCTTCTGGAAGATCTGTAATTAATTCTACTTTATATGGATCTTCTTTAAATAACTCTAATGCTTCCACTTTTGTTACTTCTTTACGAACGATTGGGTTATTTTCTTTAACGATTTTCATCATTTCTTCTTCAATTTTTGGTAAATCTTCTTCTGATATTGGGTCTTCTCCGTTATCAGTATCATAATAGAACCCGTTATCAATCGCTGGTCCTACACCAAAATGGATGTTTGGATATAAACGACGAACGGCATTCGCCATTAAATGAGCTGTTGAGTGACGTAAGATACCTAGAGCATCTTCGTGATCTGGTGTGATAATCTCAATTGAACCGTCTACTTCTAGTGGACGAACTAAATCGACTAACTCCCCATTAAATTTACCTGCTAAAGCTTTTTTAGCTAAGCTTTTACTAATACTTTCAGCAACGTCTTTTGTAGAGACGCCAGCCTCAAATTCTTTTACTGCACCATCTGGAAATGTTACTTTAATTTCTGACATGTGTGTTCCTCCTTAGTTTTAAATAATCACATTGCTAAAACAAAAAACGCCCTAACATCTTGCATACACAAGACATTAGGACGATATTATCGTGGTTCCACCTAAAATTTAATAAACTTATCCCTTAAAAGACAAGAAAAGCTATACTTCATTCGTGATAACGGGACGACCGACTTAGTTTCGACTAAATTCTTGAAAGTGGTCACTTATTGGGCTTATCTAGGAAATTCTCAGCTAATATTTCCCTCTCTGCTAGGTAGTTTTCAATAAATGGTGTCTTTCGCAATGATCTTTTATTCATTAATATAACTCCATTTAACCACGAATCACTGATTTTGGCAAGGCTTTTCCCTTTACGCTAGCGTCTCTCCATTAATGCCATAATCCTCTTTTTTCATATCTGTGATAACAATACTAATGGCTTCTTTTTTTGCTCCTGTTGTTCTAACGATAGCATCTGTTACTTCTTTAACCATTGCTTTCTTTTGTTCTGGTGTGCGACCTTCTAATAATTGTACGTTTACGATTGGCATCCTATCCGCTCCCTTTTCTAGTTATATTTCTATTATAAGGTATTTCTTAAAAACAAACATCTCTTCTTTACTAAATGTTAAGACCTATTAAGAAAAACTTACAACAATATTCATTCTTTTTTTATCTTTATTGTTTATACTTTCACTAGTAAAGGAGAGTGATGCGCTACATGCCAACACGAAAAAAATCAAAATGGAAATGGGGCCTACTTAGTTTTATCCTAATTGGATTGCTTTATAGTCTGTTTAGTTTTTCTCTAATTCTAAGTTGTAAAGATGAAACCGCCCCGAATAATGCAGACACCGTGATTATTTTAGGTGCTAAAGTGAAAGGAAAACCAGCAAAACCTAGCTCTGTTCTTCAAGAGCGTTTAGATACAGCAATACAGTATTTACAAGATAATCCTAAAGCAACCGTCATCGTATCAGGTGGTAAAGGGAGTGATGAAAACGAATCAGAAGCACGTGTGATGGCTCGTTACTTAGTCAATCATGGGATTCCTTCAAAAAAAATTATTGCAGAAGATGACTCCACTAATGCCATGGAAAACTTGATGAATGCCTCCCATAAAACAAAACTTGGAAAAACAGTGGTCGTTTCTAACGACTTCCATATTTACCGTGCTAAACTCTTGGCTAAACGCCTAGGAATAAAAAATAGCCATGGGTTAGCTGCCCCAACACCACCATCGGCTAAGACGATTAGTTATGCAAGAGAAGTTTTAGCATTAGGCTACGCCATTCCTTTCGAATGGTAAAAGTTATTTAAACAGGAACAAAAAAAGAGCTTAATAAGCTCTTTTTTGTTTTTCTTATTTTTCGTAAGCAAACTATTTTACTTATTTTTTGTAAGGTACTATACTAAGTATGTAATCAAAAATAGAAAACAACTAAAAGGAGCTCATAAATCATGACAAACTACATTAAATCATTACAAAAAAGACGTTCTATCTATTCAATAGGAAATGATGTGTCACTATCTGAATCTGAATTAGAAACGATTATCTTCGATGCAATCAAAGAAACGCCTTCTGCTTTTAACTCACAATCATCACGTGCTGTTATTTTATTTGATAATGCTCATCAAGCTTTATGGACTATTGTTGAAAATGAATTAAAACCATTAACACCAGAAGAAAACTTTCCACAAACTCAAGCTAAATTAGCAAGTTTCGCAGCTGGTAAAGGAACGATTTTATTCTTTGAAGACACTGATGTTATTGCTTCTCTTCAAGATCAATTCAAACTCTATGCTGCTAACTTCCCACTTTGGTCTGAGCAATCTACAGGGATGGCACAACATTCTGTATGGACTGCTTTAGCTGAAAAGGAAATCGGCGCAACTATTCAACACTACAATCCACTAATTGATGAAAAAGTAGCCGAAAAATGGAATATTCCTGCTTCATGGCGCTTAACTGGACAAATGCCTTTCGGTTCAATCAAAGCCCCAGCTGGAGATAAAGAATATATGGCTGATACTGATCGCTTCCGAACATTTAACTAAATAAAAAAGCATCTCGTTATGTTAACGAGATGCTTTTTTATTTTTGCAGAAATTTATACTATAATTAAACAACACCTTGAGATAGAATGGAATCTGCTACTTTTATAAATGATCCAATGTTTGCTCCATCAACATAATTTACCCAACCATCTTTCTCTGACCCGTATTTTAAACAAGTTTTATGAATATCACTCATAATTTCTTTCAACTTATCATCCACTTCATCTGCACTCCAACTACAATGCATTGCATTTTGAGACATCTCTAATCCCGATACAGCAACTCCTCCAGCATTTGCAGCTTTACCTGGAGCAAATAAAATCCGATTGTCTTTTAAGTATTTAACTGCTTCTTCCGTAACAGGCATATTAGCAGCCTCACAGACACACAAAACACTATTTTCGACCAACATTTCAGAGTCTCTTAACGTTAATTCATTCTCCTTTGACGATGGAATAGCTATATCTACTTTCTCTCTCCAAGGCTTCATATTTTCATAATAAGGGACATTATATTTTTCAGCATATTTTTTTATAGGTGAACGATGGACTATCCATAATTCTTTTAAAAATTCTATTTTTTCTCCCGTGATACCTTCACTATCATAGATATAACCGTAAGGATCTGAAGCAGTTACTACTTTCGCTCCTAATTCGTCTAATTTCTCAACCAAATGCGCCCCAACATTTCCATATCCCGAAATAGAAACTCGTTTATTCTCAATTGTCTGTCCTGTATTCTCTAACATATTTTTTATAAAATATGCAACACCGTATCCTGTAGCCTCAGGACGAATTAAACTCCCACCCCAATTATGCTTTTTACCAGTAATAGTCCCTGTAAATTCATTGGCTAACCTTTTATATTGACCAAATAAATATCCTATTTCTTTATAACCAACACCCAAATCCCCAGCAGGAATATCAGTATTGGGACCAATATAACGATATAACTCTGTCATAAATGATTGACAAAATCTCATGATTTCTGCATCTGATTTATTACTACTGTCAAAATCAGCGCCCCCCTTGGATCCCCCTAATGGTAATGTTGTCAGTCCATTTTTTAATACCATTTCAAAACCTAAAAATTTTATAGTATCCAAGTTGACATCCTCAGCGAACCTTATTCCACCTTTAAAAGGACCAATAGAGCTACTAAATTGAACACGCCAACCACGGTTAATTTGTATCTCGCCTTTATCATCTACCCAAGGTACCCTGAACGATATAGTCCTTTCTGGTTCAATTAATCTCTCTAATATTTTCTCTTGACAATAAATAGGATTTTCATTAATTATAGGCACTAATGACGTCAGTGTATCCCTTACAGCCTGGTGAAACTTTACTTCTGTTGGATTCTTTTCAATAATGCCATTCATAAATTCTTGAATATTAAATTCCATTTCCTATTCAGCTCCTTCTTTATTACTTGATAGCTCATTAATACTCTCGTTCAAAATCTGACTAGCTATATCACATTCGTCTTCTGTTATAGTCAAAGGTGGAACTAACCTTAATGTATGTATACCAACTGCTGTAGTTAATAGTGTCTTACTCAACGCTTTTTTCTTCAGAGATAGCGCATCAATATCTAAAAATTCGACCGCTAACATTAATCCCTTTCCTCGAACTTCTTTTACATTTGGTAAACTTGATAATTTTTTTATTAAATAATCACCTATATTTTTAGCTCTTTGCGCATACTCTCCATCTAGAAGCTCTTTTATTTGTGCCAAAGAAGCTGCACAAGCTAAACTGTTCCCACCATATGTAGAACCGTGTGCTCCCATCGAAAAAACTTTTGCAAGCTTCGATGTTGTACACATTGCACCAATAGGCATACCGCCTCCCATTGCTTTTGCCATTGTTAAAATATCGGGCACAATACCGTAATGTTGGAATGCCATTATTTCACCTGTTCTACACCATCCTGTTTGTATTTCATCAAACAATAATAATAAATTATGCTTATCACATAATTGTTTTATCCCTTCCATAAATTCAGGTGTAGCTGGTATAATTCCTCCTTCACCTTGAATAGGCTCCAACATAATTGCTATAGTATTGTCAGTAACTAGGTTTTCAAAAGATTCTACATCATTAAATGTCCCATAAGAAAATCCTGGTACCATTGGTTTAAATCCATTTTGAATTGCATTATGCTCTTGCCCTGTCGCTGACATTGCTCCGTAAGTCCGCCCATGAAAACTGTTCAATGCGGTAATTATTTCATATTTATGCTCACCATAATTATCAATCCCATATTTACGTGCTAATTTAATCATCGCTTCATTTGCCTCAGTTCCAGAATTTTGAAAAAAAATCTTTTCCATACCAATCGTAGTACATATTAATTCAGCAAGTAATGCTTGGGGGACTGTATAAGGATAATTAAATGTATGAATAACATCATCAACTTGATTTTTTATAGCTTCTACAACCTTAGGATTCCGATTTCCCGTACTATTAACAGCAACTCCTCCATAAAAATCTAAATACGAATTATTTTCATCGTCATACATGTAGTTTCCATCCACATAATCCGTAATGAAATCAAACCGTTCATATGTTTCTATCATATACTTATCTGTTAATGCTTTTATTTCTTTTGCACTCTTACCTGTATCAGACACTCTCATTTTTATTCCTCCTAATTTTCATTATTGGCTATACTTTTTAAGTTTTTCTTCATTGTTCATAACTCGATTAACCCCAGCTGCTAAAGCAACCATTTCATTCTCCCCAGGATAAATGCGGATATCAGCTAAAAAATTACAATATTCTGAAATGTAACCTATTAATAAATCATCAAATGCTAATCCACCTGTTAATAAAATACCATTAATTTGTCCTTTCAAAACTGTAGCCATAGCACCTATTTCTTTTGAAATTTGATAAGCCATTGCTTGGTACACTTCCTTAGCATGACTATCTCCCTCATTAATTAATTTAGAAACTTCCCTACCATCCGTAGTTCCTAAATATGCTTTTAGTCCACCATTTCCTACAAGCACTGCCCTTAATTCATTTTCTGAATAATCACCAGAAAAGCATAAATCTATAACTGAAGTAACAGGTAATCCACCTGCGCGTTCAGGTGAAAAAGGTCCATCACCATTCAAGGCATTATTTACATCTATTATTTCTCCGTGATTGTGTGCTGCTACAGATATTCCGCCACCCATATGGGCAATAATATAATTCATTTCTTCATAAGTACCCCCTTCATTATGGGCATCTATTCTCCCAACGGCCTTTTGATTGAGAGGATGGTCTTTAGACTTTCTTTGAATCAAGGGTGTTCCAGAATATCTAGCTACTGGAGCTAATTCATCTACGACTACTGGATCAACAACAAAACAAGGAATATCCAATTTTTCTGCAAGTTTTTTTGCTAAATGAGCACCTAGATTAGAAGCGTGTTGACCCATTACACCTATTTTCAAATCACTTAACATTTCTTCATTAATTTCATATGTTCCCCCTGACACAGGTTTCATATTCCCGCCACGAGCTACAATAGCTGTAAATTTAGAATTATCCACATTGTTATCAGTGAGTTTTTCTTCAATTAAAGACAAACGGTAATCTAATTGATCAAAAATAGTAGTAAATTTATCCAATACTTCGCTTCTATGTTCTATTTCTTCTGACAATATCTGCTCATCATTTACAAAGCAAGCAAGTTTTGTTGTTGTAGAACCTGGATTAATAATAAGTAAGAAATTATTTCCCATATTAGTCCATCTCCAATACTTTTTTTTGAATCAATAAACTTAAAGCTATAGAATAAAGTTTCGTATCATCAGTACTCGCTCTAGATGTCAATATAATTGGAACAGAAGCTCCCATAATAACTCCCGCCTTCTGAGAGTTTGAAAAATACTCCAAAGACTTCACTAAAATATTTCCCGCTTCAATAGTTGGCATAATCAAAATATCTGCATTCCCAACTACTGCATTCTTAATATTTTTTATAGCTGCTGCTTTACTGGAAATAGCATTATCTAATGCTAATGGACCTGCTAAAATTGCTGGTTTAAAATAATTTACCTCTTCATTCTTTTTAACTAAAATTGCAGCATCTTTTGTTGCGGGCATTTTTTCATTTACATGTTCTGATGCTGCAATAAGAGCAACTTTAGGCTCTCTAATTCCTAAGGAATCTGCTACAATTAAAGTATTCATGATTATTTTTTCTTTTTCATCCACATTTGGTGCTATATTTACCGCTGAATCTGCAATCAACAATAGACGGTTTAAACTATTGATTTGAAATACCCCAACATGGCTTAATAGTTGATCTGTCTTCAGTCCTTTCTGTTTATTCAATACTGCTTTTAGTAATATTGGTGTTTCAATAATCCCCTTCATTAACACGGATGCCCTTCCAGTTCTTACTAATCCAACAGACAACTCTCCTATTTCTGAAGGACTATCACTATCTAAAATATTGTGCTTACTTATATCAAAGTCTATATCTTTAGAATAAGTAGTCATTAGTTCTCTATTCCCTACTAAAATAAATTGTGCCAGATCTAATTCTTCGGCTTTTTTTACGGCTGATAAAACTTCTGGATCGTGTGCCCCAGCAACAACAATAACTTGATTAGTATTTGTTTGTAATTCACTTATAAATGACTCAAAGTTGGTGATCAATTAAATTTCTCCCTTCTATTTTAAGTCCCAAATTTCTTTATCACTCAGATCTTCTTTATCTTTTATTTCATAGGAAATCCTACTAATATTAACTAAATGATGCCACCATAAATTTTCACTCAAACTATTATTCCCCCAACTACCACAACCTAATGTAGCAGTAGGATTTAAGCCATTATTCAAGCTGCCTCCTAAAGCTGAAGAGCCTTGTTGATTTACAACTAGACGAGAAATTGGTAAGACTATTCCAAATTCTTCAATATGATCCGTATTATTGGAATGAATAACCGCAGAATGCCCCGCCCCTTCGAATAATAAATTCGTTTTAGCAATATTAAGCGCATCATTCCAGCTCTCATAACCTATTACAGATAATACCGGACACAATTTTTCTTTTGTGAACAATTCCTTTTCTCCATATTCGTCAATCATGACGAATATAAATTTAGTGTCTTTTGGTATAGTCATGTCTATAATCCTACCCAGTTCGCTTGGAGACTTACCTACCAATTCAACATTTATTTTTCCTCCTGGAAATAAATGTTTTCGGAAATAAGGCATCTCATCTTCTTTAATTAAATAGCCTCCCTTTTCCTTTAAAATATCAATCAAACTTAATTTTATTTCCTGTGGATAAATCAATGTTTGCTCACAAGTACATAAAATACCATTATCATAAATTCTCCCTGCAATCACTTTATCTATACTTTCTCTATAATCTATTTTTCTATCCAATACACACTGAACATTACCTGCTCCAACACCAAATGAAGGTTTTCCAGAAGAATAGGCAGCTTTAACCATCGCTGGACCGCCTGTCGCAATCGATGCATCACACAATTCCATAACTTTTGTTGTATGTAGCAAAGAGGGCTCTTTAACAATTTGAAGTAAGTCTTTAGAAGCCCCTTCTTTAAATAAAGCTTCTCTCATAATATTCACTGTTTCTATTCCTGTATTTTTTGCTTTAGGATGAGGTGAAAAAATTATTGCATTTCCTCCTTTAAGAGCAATCATCGCATTATGAATCGGTGTCATTGATGGATTTGTAACTGGAGTAACTGCTCCAATGACACCTATTGGTTTTGCTACTTCTATTAACTCTTCTTCTGGATTACGCTTAATAATACGTCTACTTGCTATACCTGAAAGTTGTTTCCAGACAGCTTTGGATTTACCTTTATTTTTATTTATTTTATCTTCATATTTCCCCATACCAGTTTCCTCTATCGCCATACGAGCCAATTTTTCTCCCTCTCCATATACTGCCTTACCAATAGCCTTAACCACTCTATCTACATCTTCTTGTGACCATTTTTCAAATTCTACTTGTGCTATTCTTGCATTATCTATCATTCCCTCTATTTCTTTTTCAACTACACATTTTGGTTCTTTATTTTCTAACATAATATTCTCCTTTCAAAAATTAATGCGAGTCTTTATGATTCTCTTTCTTATGAGATGATTTAAATTTATACTCTACTATTAGAGAAATAATAATACCCGCTAACAAACCCAGATGAGGTGAAGTTATTGACATAATTGCTCCGGTTGCACCTGCCACCCCTTTTTGTACAGATGTTTCTAACATTCCAAAGGCAATAATAAAGCAAGCAAAGGCTTGGATCATTAAGGTTAAGCTCATTCCTAATGGTAGTATAGGTGTAATCAAGGCAACTAAAGGCAACACCAATACTGCTAAAAATTTTATTAAATCAAAGGATATAGCTCCTCCATATAATGAATACATACTTTTCTTTCCTTGTTTATATCTCTGGGTCGCCGTCACTTGCATAGCTGCCCATAACGGACCTGACATAACTACTGTTGGAGCAAATAGACCTTGAATTATATTCCTAACTCCCACCAATAAATTGGCACGATTTGGATTTATATCAATATATTCATCTGGTCTAGATTGACTAGCTTCAATAGTTAACTCTGTTGCAACTACAATATTACCGAAAGAAATAATATATGTTATAAAAGCAATAGGTAAAGCGCTTACAATTATGTTTATATTAGGTATTCCAAAAGCAAAAAAACTGTACGAATGAAATACTTCCTTAAGTCCCGGTAATGGATTAAAAATAATCCCCTGAGTTAAATCAAAATGCGGTAATGGTAATTCACCAAATGATATTCCTATAATATAAGCAATGAACAACGCTGGTACAAAACCTGCCTTAGCTAATAATTTAATCAAACCATTATTACTTGCCAATTTAATTTGACTAAATCCAATTGAATAGAGTAAAAATATTGCGACTACAATACCTGTTATCCAGGAGATAGGATACTTGAATATTCCAGCTCCACCTTCACTTAATGACATAAAACCATATTTACCTGTAATGGCTGATATACCTGCACCAATTAATATTCCTGACTTAATAGAAGTTGGGACCCATACAACTAGTTTCTTTGCTAATCCTGTCATACCAAAGAAAATAAAAAATAAACCTAACAAAAGTTGAAGTGATATTAAAGCTTGCATACGATCACTATTTGACTGAAATGTTAGCAACCATGTTGTTATCAACGGTATGGCTGGTGTTATCCAACCACCTATTGTCGCCTCCCCAAACATCACATAGGTGAGCTCTAAAAATTCATGAACACAAACAATTGACAAAGCTACCGCAAAAGGTATACCAAACATATCTTGTAAATAAGATACGGCAGATACACCTACTACACACACTACTAATGCTTGGATAGCCTCAGGAACTTCAAATGGGGCATGGATGAATGGCAATCGTAGAGTAAAAATTCCCATCTTAATTCCTGGTTGTGCATCTCCATCTTTTTTTCTTTTTGCAGATGGTAACATTATTGACAATTAAAACACCTCTTCCAAATTTTAATAAGTAGTAGTTTCCAAAGTTTTTTTTACTTTTTTCCACAATACATTTCTCTCTACAGCTGACATTACGGGCTTCACTTCGAAAATAATAAGTTTTGATTTTAATTTCCTTGTCGAAAAAATCATGTCATATTTCCGACTATCATAATCTTCACTTATTGATTGATTAGGATAATAATCGAAATCAATATTTAAAAAAATATTACTTAAAGTATTCACCAACATTAATAAACTACTTATTCCTTCTTCACAAATTACTAAGCCTTGAAAATGATTGTCTTCCATTCTGTTAGATTTTAAATAGCCCAAAAAATGAATTGTAAATAATCCAACTTCATCATCATTGATGGGAACAGATAATTTATTTTCAAGGACTCTTAATCCTTTTTTAACTTGATCAAATACAAACTTATACTCGTATTGTATAGTAGCAGTTAATGGTATATTTAATGGTATATCATAATAAATTCGAACGTAAGCCGGTATTAAATGTGAATAAAGTGTCGAAAAGATATTTGTATTACTTGAAAAGTCAAATCCAATAGACTCAGAAACTTCTTCTAAAACCCACTTTGTAAGATAAGCAAACTCATATTCACTTTGTTCATTCTTCAGCTCTATATAATCAGAAGCCGCAATGATACGTGTCGCTATAAATAGACTATCTCTTGTGGAATAATTATAAAAAATCATATTTGACACTTCTCTCATTTCTGTATTTACCACATCCATACATAATTTATCATCAAAGCTAATATTAAAATCATCCTCATCAGACTTTGATCTTAAATAAATAAAATACATCAACCACGAAAAAAATTGTAATCTTTTTGAAACAAGATGTACTTCTCTAGTTTTGAATATATTTTTTATCTCTTCAAAAAAAATAGCCTTCTTTTTTTTCGTGATCTGTAAAGAAATAATCCTTTCTAAAATCCACTCCGCATCACACCCTATTAATAAATAAGTAAGTTGTTTTTCAGCAAACAACCTAATTCTTGATTCCTTACCTTTGAAAAAATAACCTTCTTCACGTGAATACTTAATTTCAATACCATATTCTTCACATTTCACTCTTAATTCTTTCATCTCTTTTAGAATAGAATTCTTACTTAAAACTAATAATTCCTGAAGATGATAAGTTGAAATATATGAATTGTTTATATATATAAACATGGTTAAGGTTGCTAATCTTTCTGTCTTGTGAATGTAGCTATTTAAATTGGAGTATTGTGAATTCCATTTTTCATTAAAACTTAAAGGTAACAAAAATTTTTCACCATCATTTTCAATTGACATTCCAAACATCTTTTCCAAAGCTGGATTAATTTTCTCTATCTCATATAAAAGTTTTCGCCTGTTTATATTCAATAACTTTGCAGCCTCAGACACAGTTACATTTTCATACCGAGAAAACAACTCTAAGATTTCCAAGCTCAATTTATCAAACATCTCTTGCACCTCCTTAATCTATTCTAAACCCATAATAGTAACTTTTATCATTCCTTTTGGTACATTGTTTTTACACAGATTAAAAAAATATGAATTTTATTTTAAAAAGCACGTAAGTTTATTTCACAAATTAATAAAAGAAAAGAATCCCAAGTTAAAAAAATAACTTGGGATTCTTTATTAAATATTTTAACGCCAATTACTAGGACTCCAAAGCGTTCCATCTAATTGACCTTCTAGTTGTTCAATTCGTATATCTTGTTCATCCAGTAGCCTCACTAACTCATCCACAAGAGCAAGCTCTTTATAATCACGACAAGTTGTTTTTAATTCTACTGCTTGTTTTTCAATCCACTCTTGTGCCAAAATTCTTCCTCCCTATTACATGTCAGCTAAGGTTTGATTTAAATCTTCTATTGTTTCACAATTTTCTTCTAACTGAGTTAAAAGTGGTGCTAATAAATTGGCATCCAATGTTTGACTCCCCCTCACTCGCTCTCTCAACCATTTCGTACGACTGGCTAATGTTTTTAATTTAGGACCTGTCACATAATACTGATAGTCTACCAATACTTGTTTTTTAGCCTGTTCAGTTTGATACATGAATTGATAATTAGCAAAAATCGGCATAAAATCTAAGCCGAAATAAGTAGCCATGGCTTGATAAGGTTTCATCAATTCACTTAGAGACAGACCAACACTTCCACCTGCTTGATACGACGTTTCTTTTGAACCTATGGATACCACTATTCCAAATTCTTTTCCCGCTACCCGAGTCATATAGCTATCATTACTCGCAATCTCTGATAAAACAACATCCTGCCACTCTTTTAATAAACTAGGAGCACTGTACCAGTATAATGGAAACTGAAAAATAATACGGTCATGTGAAAGAACTCGTTCTATTTCTTTTCCCTTGTCTATCTTACCTTCAGGATAGCTGTCATACACTTGGTGTATCGTTACTTCTTTTTCTTGCTCTAATCCCGATAAGAAAAATTGCTGGCTCATTGATCCTTTGACATCTGGATGAGCGACAATAATTAATGTTTTCATATAAACTACTCCTCTGCCTATGTATCATCTCTTAAAGTATAGACGATGTTAAATTCTCTCGCCAACCTTTTTGCTTGCTTATTACAATGATTTTTACCTGCATCCCTTGTACATTTATCCAACCGAGTGTATGCTTAACTTAATTAAAGTCTGGTCAACCTACTGCCCCTAGTCACATGGTATCAAATAAGTTACATGTCATTAAAATGGAGGCGCACTGATGGCTAAAAAGCAAAAGAAACAAATACAGATAGTTATACTAACCCTATTACTTATAATAGAATACAACCTCTTTTATTCCTTAATTGGCAGCACTTTTTTCTCTGATATAGGTTTATTATCCTTCTTTCTTTTCATCATTACCCTACTTGTTGATACTCACTATATCGAAAAAAATAAATAAAACCTGCTCTAAATCTTCTGATTTAGAGCAGGTTTTTTATTATTTAGATTTATCCCATAACTCTTTAGCTACTGGGATATTCGCAAGACCTGTCATATTGCTTGGAATAATAACAGTGTTTGTATCACTTTCAGCTACTTTTTGGAAGGCTTCAATTCCTAAATAAGCTAATAAGTTATCGTCCACTTGACTCTCTTGAATCCCTTGGTTAACCGTTAAGACACGTAATTTTTCAGCTTCCGCTAAAATTTGAACACGTTTTGCTTCGGCTTCCGAATCAATACGCATTCTTTCAGCACGAGCTGCCGCATCGATTTTCGTTTGTTTAGCACGGGCTTCTGCATCAATCTCCATTTGAGAAGCTCTTGCTTCTGATTCTAAAATAACAGATTGTTTTTGACCTTCAGCAATCGTAATGGCTGATTCTTTGTCACGACTTGCTGTAATTAATTTATTCATCGATTGGATGATTTCTTCACTAACAGAAATCTCACCGATATTAATACGGTCAATCGCTAAACCATATCCTGCCGTAATATCTTTTACTGAATTGTATAGTGCTGTATTGATTTCTTCTGTTCCATTTAACACTTCGTTCAAGTCCATCTTACCAATAATACCACGTAAATTTGATTGGCAATCTTGAATCATAGACATCACTGAATCTTCATTATCATAAACAAATGCACGAACATCTGTTACGTGGAATTTAAGTGCTTCATCTACTTCAACAATAACATTATCCTTCGTAATAACGCTTTGTGGTGAGATTTCATAAGGTGTTTGTTTCAATGACACACGACAATGAACATTGTATAAAATTGGAATTAAAAAATGTAAGCCTGGTTCAAGTGTTTTGACATACTTACCAAAACTTTCGACTACCTTTACTTCCCCTTGTTTCACAATGATAATTGATTTTGACACAATAAATACAACTAGTGCTAAAATAACGACTAATAAAATAATACTACCGATACTCAATATAATTCACATCTCTTTCTTTTATAGTTTCTGTTGGTCTAACCAACAACTGGTTCATTTCAAAGCCTACTACTTCGACCATCTGGTTTTTGGGCCCCTCCCCAACCAAACAATGATAATCAAAATTCATTCCTTTTAAGTTTACACTCCCACGAATACCGTCGTGTGGTAGTTTAAAACCACATCCAATTAAACGCTCCATCTGATACCCCATCTTATCACCTCAATTATAACGTAAAAATAAAGATAACTAGCAGCACTATGATCATCAGTAAGGCAAAGGATACCGATCCCACTGAACTATTACGTTCAAATTTAATAATTGATTCTTTCGTTATCGGTCGGTGATGTGGTCGCAATGACTTGAGTTCTTGATGCTTTCTTTTTGCTGTTTTTTTGTGGTGAATACGACTATTTTGATGGGCTGTTAATGAAGTATGAGAAGTCCGTCCTTGATTAATAGAGTGAGTTTTTCCTCTTTGCTGAATCCCTGCATTAAGATTACGTCCTCCAGTATTTCTAGGACTACTGTGATGAGACATTTCAGCTTGCTCTTGTTGGAACAACGGGTCTGCTACATGTTGCATATTATTAGCCTCTTCTGTAATCACGTCTACATAATTTTTAACCGCACCAAAATACTTTCCTTGTTTAAACAAGTCCATTGTTTTTTCATCCATCTTTTCCACCGCCTTTCCTCTTTATTTTACCATAAAAGCCCTTGCAAGTTCTCATACTTAGGACTGACAGAAAATAAAAAAACCCGCAGTTCGCGAGTTTTTTAACTTTTATTTTATAGACGTGCTTCTAATTCTTTTTGTAAGTCTTCAAAACCTGGTTTACCTAATAAAGCAAACATATTTTTCTTGTATGCTTCAACACCTGGTTGATCAAACGGATTCACGCTATTTAAGTAGCCTGAAATTCCTACTGCAATTTCAAAGAAGTACATTAAATAACCTAATGTGTAAGCATCTGTTTGAGGAATAGTTAAAACAAAGTTTGGAACATCGCCATCTGTATGTGCTAATAATGTTCCTTCGAATGCTTTCGTATTAACGAAATCAATTTCTTTTCCTTGCAAGTAACCTAAACCATCTAAATCTTGTTCCATTTCTGGAATAGTTAAACTATGACGTGCTTTATCCACTTTGATAACTGTTTCGAAGATATTACGACGCCCTTCTTGAATGTATTGACCTAATGAATGTAAGTCAGTTGAGAAGTTAGCGCTTGATGGGTAAATTCCTTTTTGGTCTTTTCCTTCAGATTCGCCGAATAATTGTTTCCACCACTCTGAGAAGTATTGTAAGCTTGGCTCATAATTGATTAAAAGTTCTGTCACTTTTCCTTTACGATAAAGAACATTTCTTAATGCTGCGTATTGGTACGCTTCATTTTCCTCTAATTTATCACTGCTGTAAGCTGTGCGAGCATCTGCGGCACCTTGCATTAAACCATCGATATCTGCTCCACTAGCTGCAATTGGAAGTAATCCTACTGCTGTTAACACAGAGAAACGTCCACCAACATCATCAGGAATAACAAATGTTTCCCAATTTTGTGCATCTGCTTCTACTTTAACTGCACCACGAGCTTTATCTGTTGTTGCGTAGATACGTTTATTCGCTTCTTCTTGACCATATTTTTTAACTAATAATTCTTTGAATACACGGAATGCAATGGCAGGTTCTGTTGTTGTCCCTGATTTTGAAATCACGTTTACAGAGAAATCACGGTCACCAATCACATGAATTAAATCAGCTAAATAAGATGAGCTGATGCTGTTACCAGCGAAGAAAATTTGGGGTGCTTTACGTTCTGAATCATCTAATAAATTGTAGAATGAATGGTTTAAGAAATCTAAAGCTGCTTTCGCTCCTAAATAAGATCCACCTATACCAATAACAACTAATACTTCTGAATCAGATTGAATTTTTTCAGCTGCTTTTTTAATACGAGCAAATTCATCTTTATCATAATTAACTGGTAAATCAATCCAACCTAAAAAGTCGCTTCCAGCACCTGTCCCTTCATGTAAATCTTTATGAGCTGCAGAGACTTGGCTTTGCATGTAGCCTAATTCATTTTCACCAATAAAAGAACTCATTTTTGAATAATCAAATTTAATATGTGACATTTTTGTGTTCCTCCTTCAAGGATAATGTAATTGCTTTAACACATACTACTTTACGTTTTTTTTCAGTATTTTTCAAGTAAAGTTACCAAGTCTGGTCGTTTTTTTGTATTTTGTTACCCGTAACATCTGAAAAATGTAAATGAACTAGACCAATTAAACAGCCAATTACTAAAATAAACGTGTTTCTTCCTATTGATGCTTTCTTACACCTAGCTATTCATGGTAAACTAAAAACGATACGGAGGTAGGAAGAATGACAAAAGATGTAATTGTAATCGGTGCTGGTACCAGCGGTTTAATGGCTGCCATCTCTGCAGCTGAAAATGGTGCTAGAACCTTATTAATAGAAAAAAATAAACGGGTCGGAAAAAAACTACTCTTGACTGGTGGCGGGCGTTGTAATGTTACGAATAACCGCTCACCTGAAGATATTATTGCGCATATCCCTGGTAATGGTAAATTTTTATACAGTGCTTTCTCTCAATTTACCAATCATGATGTGATGGCATTCTTCGAAGAAAATGGTGTCTCTTTAAAAGAAGAGGATCATGGTAGAATGTTCCCAGTTACAAACAAATCAAAATCGATTGTCGATTGTTTGCTAAATCGCGCACTAGACTTAGGTGTTGACGTGTTAACACAGGAGACGGTTAAACGTCTTTTAACAGACGAAGGACGTGTTGTTGGTGTTCAATTGGACTCTGGTGAACGCCATGTTGCCCCTTGTGTCATTGTTTCAACAGGTGGCCGTACTTATGACCATACAGGTTCAACTGGTGACGGTTACCGTTTCGCTAAAAAAACAGGTCACACGGTGACTCCTCTTTTCCCAACGGAATCACCTTTATTATCTAAAGAAAAATTCATTACTAGTAAAACATTGCAAGGTCTATCACTACAAGATATTAAATTAAGTGTCTTGAATGAAAAAAACAAACCTATTGTCTCTCATGAAATGGACTTACTCTTTACTCACTTTGGTTTATCGGGTCCCGCTGCCCTACGCTGTAGCATGTTCGTCAACCGCGAACTAGAAAAAAATCCAACTGCTACAGTAAGCTTAGATGCTTTACCTAATAAGGATAAAGAGGATTTGTTAACTGATATTAAAAACCGTCGTTTGGACAATGAGCAAAAATCAATCAAAAATGCCCTTAAAGGATTCTTGCCTGAACGCTATCTTGATTTCTTATTAGAAAAAGCCTCAATAGATAGTAGTGCGACGATTAAATCATGGGAAGAAAAAAGCATGCTAGACTTTATTTCACTTGTAAAAGATTTTCGCGTCAGCATTAACGGCACATGGCCTATCGAAAAATCATTTGTAACCGGTGGCGGTATCTCTCTAAAAGAAGTTCAACCTAAATCCATGGAGAGTAAAAAAATAGCAGGTCTATTCTTTACAGGAGAAGTACTTGATGTTAATGGTTATACAGGTGGTTACAACATTACCGCAGCATTCGTTACAGGTCATGTTGCTGGGAAACACGCTGCCGAGATCGCTAGCTACTATAATTATTAATTTCCTTGAAATCTAGTGATTGTCGGTATTATACAATTAAGGTATAATATACTTATAATTAGTTTTATATTAAATCATATCGGGAGGCGTTTAAATGTTCCAACAAAAAAAGATTTATAAAACACTAGAAAATCGTAATTTCACTGCAGAAAGTTTAGCAGAAGAATTAAAAGAATTAAAAGCCTTTAACTTTGACGATGTTTCATATACCGGTTTAAATTTAAATTTAGATATGTTAATGACCCAACACATTCGTGACGACCAATTTCAATTAATTGAAGTTCAATCTGGGTTAGCTAAAAAGCCATATTCTAAATGGCAAGAAGATTTAGCTACAGCTATTACTATTTATAATAAATTTACAGTCTATACAAAAGCGCACTTCAATGACTTTATTGAAGAGTCTAAAAAATTTGAATCTGAAACAGGTTTTGGTTCTCATACTGCCCAGTTCAAAGACTACTTTGAGCAAGGAAATGGTATGTATTTCCATGATGTGCTTCACAGTGTTTTTGATATCTCTCGTCGTTTAGACTTATCTATTGAAGATTTCCAAGATTCATTAAAATCTGACGGTGAAGATTTAACTAAATTCGAACTTCCAGAAAAAATAGTGTTCGAATCAAAAAAAAGATAAAAAAAGCGCCCAAACGGGTGCTTTTTTTATACTGTAATTTTTGCTACTATCTTTTTTATCGGAACACACTCATCATTTGGTGCCATCCCTACTTTATGAGCATCCTCTGGTAAGCAAACTAGCCAATCATCTGCTTTCAATATATATTCATTTTCAGTATCACCTTCTAAAAACATAATATCATTGGTAGGATTGTAAGGTGTAACTATTTTTAAGCTTTCTCTATGAGATACTAAAATACGTTCTTCACCTGACACAATAATGTGTACATCATATAAGCGTTCATGTGCTTCAAATAAACACTCTTGTTCAACTTTAGTCACCAATGATATCGGATTAAGAACGATTCCTGGTGCTACTTCTAGTGATTCTGTTAATTCTTCAGGAGTATTTCTTAAAAATTCTAACACTATATTTACCTTTTCTGTTAGTCCTTCACTTGATGAATCATTAAGTGTCCCATATTTTCTCATACAAACCTCTTTTCTTCATAACGCCATTCCTATATTGATAAATCATTTGGATTAGTTATGACTTTTATAGTACGGTTCATTTTCTTACTTAAACTATCATTTTCTAATAATTCAGTTGAAATAACATCAATCAAGTACATTGTCGCAAACTGTGAATTAACAAATCTTTGATTTCCTACAAACTTACTACTAAAAGAAACTAAACTCCTATCACTTAGCTTTGCTATACTACTCGATGAAAAACTAGTAAAACTGATAACTTTAGCTCCAGAATTTTTAGCCAAACTAATTGCATTGACAACTTCAGTCGTTTCACCTGATGTAGAAATTCCAATTACTAAATCATCTTCTGTTACAATAGAACTACTTATAATCATAAAATGGGGGTCTGTAATTGCACTAGCATTCAATCCCATCCTAACTAATCTTTGTGTCAGTTCTTGCGCAGTGAAACCTGAGCTCCCTACACCAAACACCAAGATACGACCAGCTTTTTTTATTGCCTCAACAACTTCATGAATTTCTTCTACTTTAGCTGTTTGTTTTGTATTTTCAATCACTTTAGTGTAAAAATTATAAACATCATCTACTTTATCATTACTTTGAGTTACTTTCATGTCACGAGACATGGAAGAATTTACTTTAATCTTTAAATCTACAAAATTATTACACATCAATTTTTTTGAAAAACGTGTAATAGTTGCGGGTGAAGAATGTGTCACTTCAGCTAATTTAGAAATATTGATATTTTTAATACTTTCTCTATTCCCTAAAATATAAGTTGCAATTTGCTTTTCTTTATCTGAAAACTCGGGAAACTTTGCTTGCATTAATTCAAAGATAGTCAATTTCTATCACCTACTTTATCATTTTATAATACAGTCTTTAATTCAATTTGATGATACCATTATAAAACTATTACTTCAACAACTGGAACAAGAAAATCATTTTCATTGAAATGAAAAATGCATTCCATATATAGGAATGCATTCTTTATTTTACAATAATATCTTCAAACTTAGCACGAACAAGTTCTCCCAACTCTTTAGGATTAACACTCATTTGTAAGCCTCTTCTTCCTGCTGATACGTGTATCTTATCATGATCTAATGCCGAACTATCAAAATAGGTAGGATAAAGCTTCTTCATCCCCACCGGCGAACAGCCTCCACGAATATACCCTGTCGTTGCTTCTAAGTCTTTTAGTGGTAACATCTCAATTTTTTTATTACCACTGACTTTCGCTAAACGTTTCAAATCTAATTCTTTATTCCCTGGAATAACCGCTACCACTGGCCCTGTTTTATTTCCGACTGTTACTAATGTTTTAAAAATTTCATCCTCTTCTTCACCCAATGTATGCGCTACTGTTACAGCATCGACATGATCTTCTGAATAAGCAAATTCTTGTTCAGCATATGTAATTTTCTTTTGGTCTAACAACCTAATGGCATTTGTTTTTTGAATTTTCTTTTTCGCCATACCTTCTACACTTCCTTAATTTAAATCTCTGCTGGAATTATCTAAATAACTCCTAACTTCTTCTATAGTATATTGTCCCGGTGCAGACCCATCGCCTAAACGAGCAAATGTCATAACACTACCAAATTTTTCACCTTCAAGTCGGCTTAGCTGACCCAATACACCCATAACAAGCGCAATAAATAGTACTGATTTATACTCCTCAGCCCATTTCTTAATAACCTCATAAAATCTCGGATAATCTGTTGCTTTTTCTCCCATAGTTGCAATCTTAACAACATCTGAATCCTTAGCAATCATTCTTGATAATAAATAATCTAAAGTTTCTGTATCGGGAGTTTTACTAAAATTATGATACGATAACACACTTATAACATTGTATTCTTTGGCTAAATCAATTAAATGTGCCACACAGTCGTCACCTTGACTAAACTCAATATCAATAAGATGAATTCCGCCACTGGTTATCAGTCTTTCGCATAATTTTTGATACTCCTTTGGTAATGCTTCTCCTTCGCCACCTTCTTGCTTCGTTCGATAAGTTGCAAGAATAGCAGTCCCTACTGGTAAAATTCGTTTCATTTCGATTAGCGAATGATTCAGTGTTTCATCTGATAAATCAGTCATATAATCCAAACGCCACTCCACACAATCAGGAGTGTAAAAAACTAATCGTTCACACAATTCTATTAATTTTTTTGTTTTACTTACCATTAACGGTACACATATTTTTGGAGGGGCAAACGCTTTTAACTGAAACTTACTCGTCATCTTTCACCATCCTCTTTTTATAAACTAATTTAATTGATAAATAATAACTTTAAGGTAGTTCCCTTCTTTAAAATTAGGATTAATCGCAAAATCTTGTGGTAAGCGGTGGGTATCTAATCGTTTGAATCGTTTTCCATTCGCTTTTAATGTTTCTTCAATCATTGAGACGTATTTATCATAACTAATATTTGCAGCATTGGTCGATGCGATTAATAATCCATCTTTTGTTAGTAGCTCACTAACTTCAGCGACTAAATCACCATAATTTTTAGCGACTGAAAACGTACGCTTTTTATTACGCGCAAAACTGGGCGGGTCCAAAATAATCATATCAAACGCTAACTCTTTACGCTTTGCATAACTAAAGTAATCAAAAACATCCATGACAACAATTTTATTATTATCTAAACTTAAACCATTCACTTCAAACATTTCTTTCGTTTTAGGTGAGCTTCTCTTTGCCAAATCGACACTGACTGTTGAACTTGCGCCACCCATTGCAGCAGCAACTGAAAATGCCCCCGTATAACTAAACGTATTTAAAACAGATTTACCTGTTGCCAAACCATCTACTAATAAACCGCGAACTTCTTTTTGATCTAAAAAGATACCCGTCATCATACCTTCATTCATATAAGTCGCATACGTCACGCCATTCTCTTTCACTAATAATGGCTCTGGGGCTTCTGATCCATACACATGTTCAGATTCCGCTAACCCTTTTTCAGTAAAGCGAACTTTTTGATACGCTCCTTTGATTTCAGGGAAAACAGCTTTAAACGCATCAATAAATAATTTCTTATGGCTATAGATACTCGCATTATACCAAGAGAACAACGCATACTCATTATAGATGTCAATCGTAATCCCACCAAAATAATCACCTTCACCATTAAATAAACGGTAAGCAGTGGTTTGATCATTCACTTTAAAATGGTGACGTTTTTCTCCGGCCAATCGGAAACACTTCTCTAAAAAATCCTGATTAATGATAGTACCCTTAGTATGAGAAACTACCCAACCGATTCCTTTATTTTGCTCACCAATGTAACCCGTCCCAACATAATCATTGTTCGGAGAGACAAACTCTACCCACTGCCCAACTAACTTAGCATCTGACACATTTTGTAAATCCTCTTTTTGAATTAATGGGTAACCATTTCTTACTTTATTACTATGTTTATTCTTCAACATTATTTTTTTCATATTTATTCTCATTTCTCACATATATTTCTTCACATTTGCATGCTACTCTGTTTACGATTACTATTTTAGCATATTTACTACTATTTAAAAGAAAAAGCCGTCTATTCTCTAAGTATCTCTTAAGATTATGAATATTTTCTATATTTTTACACCGTTTCTTGCAAATTGACATTTGACTAGTATAATTGGTAAAATAGAAGGTAAAGCATAAGGATTAAACTGCTTTACTTACTTAATATATTTAAAATGAAATTTTTCTTCGAAAGGAAGTTATTTAATTGAAAAAATCTTATTATCCTAACTGGTTAAACAAACGCTTTGGCTTCTTCGCCTTGCTTGTTGTCTTGATGTGGGTAAAAACAATTTTTGCATACAGTTTTGATTTTAATTTAGGTGTTGAAGATGCCTTTCAGTACTTCATCTTACTAATCAATCCATTTGCAACAACTATTTTTATCTTATCGGCTGCTCTTTATATAAAGAACTCTAAAGCCAGTTACATAACAATGTTGGTGCTCTATACCTTAGCAACCATTCTGTTATTCTCGAATGTTGCCTATTACCGTGAATTTACTGACTTTATCACGATTAACACGATGTTAGGTGCTGCTAAAGTTTCGTCAGGTCTTGGAGCTGCAACATTTAAATTATTCCGTATCTATGACTTAGTTTACTTCATAGACATAATTATCCTAATCGCTTTACTCGCAACTAAGAAAATTAAACTTGATGCTCGACCTGTTCGTGCTCGTTTTGCAATGGCAATTACTACTTGCTCTGTTTTCTTATTCCTAGGAAACTTATCTATGGCTGAAGCAAGTCGTCCCGAACTATTAAAACGTACATTTTCAAGAGACTATATTGTTAAATATCTTGGTATCAACGTCTTTACAGCTTATGATGGTGTTCAAACCTTCAAAGCCAACCAAACACGTGCACAAGCAAGTGAAAATGATGTAGTAAGTATTGAGGACTACGTTAAAGATCACCGTGCTGAACCTAATAAAGATATGTTTGGTATTGCTAAAGGTAAAAACGTTATCTATATTCATTTAGAAAGTCTTCAACAATTTATGATTGATTATAAATTGAAGGACGAAAATGGTGTTGAACATGAAGTCACACCATTCTTAAATAAATTATTCCACAGTAAAGAAACGTTCAGCTTTGAAAATGCCTTCCATCAAGTTAAATCTGGTAAGACAAGTGATGCTGAAACTTTAATTGAAAACTCATTCTTTGGTTTAAACCAAGGACCACTCTTTACACAACTAGGTGGTAAAAATACATTCCAAGCTGCTCCAGCTATTTTAGGTCAAGAAGCTGGCTATACGAGTGCTGTCTTCCACGGAAATACAGGAACTTTCTGGAATCGTAATGAAACATATAAACACTTAGGTTATAACTACTTCTTTGATGCTAGTTACTATGATGTTAATGAAAATAACTCATTCCAATATGGGTTACATGACAAACCTTTCTTTAACCAATCTGTACAATATTTAGAGCATTTACAACAACCGTTCTACACTAAGATGATTGCTGTTTCAAACCACTATCCTTATTCACAATTAAAAGGTGATGATGCTGGTTTCCCACTAGCACAAACAAAAGATGCTACAATTAATGGTTACTTTGCAACAGCAAACTACCTTGACAAATCAGTTGAAGAATTCTTCAACTACTTAAAGAAAACTGGTCTCTATGACAAATCTATGATTGTCCTTTATGGTGACCACTATGGTATCTCTGATTCTCGTAACCCGGATTTAGCTGAACTTTTAGGTAAATCAGCAGAAGATTGGAATGCCTATGAAAATGCTCAATTACAACGTATCCCACTTATGTTCCACATTCCTGGACAAGAAAATGGTGGTATACAAAAAACGTTTGGTGGTCAAGTAGATATCTTACCTACCTTATTAAATCTAGTTGGTATTGATAATTCTAAATACTTATTGCTTGGACAAGACTTATTCTCTAAAGACAATGAGCAATTAGTAGCATTTAGAAACGGTAACTTTATAACCCCTCTATATACCGTTATAAAAGATAAAATTTATGATAACAACACGGGTGAACAAATTACTGAACCTACTGAGGAACAACAAGCTAAGATTGATGAATTAAAAGCAAAAGTTCGATTACAATTAGACACTTCTGATAGCCTAACAAATGGTGATTTACTACGTTACCATAACAGTGGTCTAAAAGAAGTCGTTCCAACTGACTACAACTACAAAGGTCAACTGAAACAAGTTGAAGCAATTGAGAAGAAAAAAGGATCTAAATCAACAAGTGTCTTTAGCCAAAATGGTAATAAATCAACAACTGATTTGTACGAGACTAAATCCTATAAAGAGTATCACCCAGAAGAATTCCAAACAGAAGCAACTGAGGCTGATACTAAAGAAGATGAAAAAGAAGCAAACTAGGTTAACACTTAGTTTGCTTCTTTTTTTATCTTCTTAAATAAAAAACTATCCGCTAGTCAATAATTAGCGGATAGTTTTTAGTATTATTTAGTTAATAAAGCAACACACTCTACATGAGGTGTTTGTGGGAACATATCAACAGGTTGAACACGTTCTACTTTATAGCCTTGTGCGCCTAATAACTCACAATCACGTGCCAGACTTGCTGGATTACATGATACGTAAACAATTTTCTTAGGTGCCATTTCTACAGCTGTTTCAATAAAACTTGATGCTAATCCTTTACGTGGTGGATCAACAATTAAAACATCAGGACGAATATCTTTTTCTAACCATTCTGGCATAACATATTCAGCTTTACCTACTTCAAAATTAACGTTATTAATATCATTTAATTTTGCATTGATCTTAGCATCTGAAATCGCATCTGGATTTACTTCTAATCCATAAACTTCTTTTACTTTGTCAGCAAGTGATAGACCGATTGTTCCAATACCACAGTAGGCATCAATAACTGTATCTGTTGCTTTTAATTCTGCAAAATCGATAGCTGTTTGATATAATTTTTCAGCTTGAACGGTATTAACTTGATAGAATGATTGAGCTGAAATACGGTATGTCTTTCCTAATAATTCATCTTTGATATAGTTTTGACCAAATAGTGTTTTGTTTGTTTTACCTAAGATAACGTTAGTCGCATCTGGATTAATATTTTGAACAATTGATACCACTTCTGGTAATTGTTGGTGAATTTCTTGAACCATTTTTTCGTAGTTGAAAAGTTTTGGTGTACGTGTCACTAATACAATCATCATTTCGTGTGAGTAATGACCACGTTTTACGATGATATGACGTAAATTACCATTATTTTCAGACTCAATATAAGCTTTTACACCATATTTTTCCATAACATCACGAACGATAATAATTGCTTCATCAATTTTTTTATCTTGAATATAGTAGTCTTCTAAAGCTACTAAATCATGGCTGTTTTTACGGAAGAAACCTGTTGTTAATTCTCCATTCACTTTACGAACAGGAATAGATGCTTTGTTACGGTATTCCACTGGATTATCCATTCCAATAATTGACTCTACTTTTACTTCTGGCATTTTAGCAATACGCTTAAATACGTTAGAGACTTGTTGTTCTTTAAATGCTAATTGTGCATCGTAAGTCATGTGATGTAATGGTGCAATACCTGTACGGATTAATGTTTCATTAATATCTGAAACACGGTCTTTGCTCTCTTTTAATAAGTTTGTTACTTTAGCATAACCGAATTTTTTACCAGCTTTAAGAATTAAGACTTCTGCTTCTTCCCCTGGTAATGTATTTTCGATAAATAATGGGTAACCATCAACTTTTGCAACACCTAGACCTTCATGTGACAAATCAATGATTTCGACCACAAGTGTCTGGTTTTTTTCTACGGGTAATGTTTTCATTATAATACTCTCTTCTATTAGTTATTTTTTTGTCTTATCTTTCTTATAAAAAGGAATCAGTCACACATCGTACTGATTCCTCAAAGCACAGAGACTAGGAAATTTGGCCATCTCCGTTTATATCTTCATCTGTTAAAAACTCTACTTCTTTGACAAAGGCATCTGATACAACATCATCAACTGGACCTATTACTGCATTATCTGATATCTCATCTAAATTAGCAAACATTTCAATATGTTGATGAAGATTAGCAAATTGCATTGGAGCATCTCCACCATATTCACCATCCAAGTTAATCATCATTTCCACACCCTCATCAAGTGTTTCTGTATATAGTTTAGATGTCTTAATATATAAAATACGTGGATCATCTACATGCTTCCCACCATGAATCATTAAAGCAGCTAAGTGTAAAATTTCTACAAGATTAGCTGTCTTAACAATAATCAACGAGAATTTTCCATCATCCAACTGAGCATTTGGTGCAATTTTTTCAAATCCCCCGACTGAATTAGTTAAACCAAGGAAAAACATTGAAGCTTGCCCAACATATTCCCCCTCATCGTAAACTAAACGCATATTAATTGGCTTAACTCGAGGTAGCATTTCTGCTCCCTTAACAAGATAAGCCAAGTAACCAAAGACACTTTTTAAACGTGATGGCACTTCATACGTCAACTCTGTCAAGTAACCACCTGCACCGATATTCATAAAGTAGGTATCATTTGCCATTCCAATATCCATACGAACTGTTTGGCCTTTAGCAATGACACGAGCTGCTTCTAAGATATTATCTCTAGGTACTTTTAAAGCTCTAGCATAATCATTAGTTGTACCACCAGGCAAAATAGCCATGCGTGGACGATTTTCTAATGGGGCAATACCATTAATCACTTGATTAATCGTACCGTCGCCTCCTGCGGCAACAATCAAATCAAACCCTGCTAAAGCGGCCCGAGCCGCTTCATTTTTTGCAGAATCTGGTTCGGGAGTTGTGGCAAAAGCACTGGCTTCATAGCCAGCACATTCCAGAATGTTTAGGACATCTGGCAAGTTCTTTTTCAAGACTTCTTTTCCTGATGTTGGATTATAAATCACTCTAGCTTTCATCATTCACGCCTCCTTCATTTGACAATATTCTTTAACGTTTGCCTAATTCTTCCATTAATAATTTATTAACAACGCCAGGGTTTGCTTGTCCTTTTGTTGCTTTCATGATTTGGCCAACTAAGAAACCAACCGCACGGTCTTTACCATTTTTAAAATCTTCAATAGATTGTTCATTAGCTGATAAAATATCATTAATAACAGGTAATAATTGTGCTGGATCTGATAATTGAATCAAGCCTTTAGCAACAACGACTTCTTTCGCATCGCCACCATTTTCAATTAGTTCTTTAAAGACTTTCTTAGCCATTTTAGAACTAATTGTCCCATCAGCTATCAAGTTAATCATACCTGCTAAATTATTAGGTGTTAAATTCGTATCGTGAAGTTCAATATGCTCGCTGTTTAAGTAAGCTGACACCTCACCCATTAACCAGTTAGAAGCTTGTTTCGCATCTGCCCCTTCATTAAGTGTGCTTTCAAAGAAGTCAGACATCTCTTTAGATAAAGTCAGAACCATTGCATCGTAATCAGGTAAACCTAGTTCTTTAGTATAACGTGCGCGACGTGCTTCAGGAAGTTCTGGTAATGACGCACGAACTTCTTCAATCCACTCATCAGAAATTTCTAAAACAGGCAGATCAGGCTCTGGGAAATAACGGTAGTCACTTGCCCCTTCTTTAATACGCATTAAAATGGTTTGACCTGATGCATCATCATAACGACGTGTTTCTTGTTGAATTTCGCCACCAGACATTAAGACTTTTGCTTGACGTTTTTCTTCAAAAATTAAACCTTTACGAACGTTGTTTAATGAATTTAAGTTTTTAAGCTCAGCTTTTGTACCAAACTCTTCTTGGCCGTATGGACGAAGTGAGATATTAGCATCACAACGCATTGACCCTTCTTCTAATTTCACATCACTTACGCCTGAGAATTGAATGATTGAACGAATAGCATCTAAGTAGGCATACGCTTCTTCTGGAGAGCGCATATCTGCTTCTGAAACAATCTCAATTAAAGGAGTTCCTTGACGGTTTAAATCGACATAAGAGTAACCATCAGTCCCGTGAATATTTTTACCTGCATCTTCTTCTAAATGCACACGCTCAATACGGATTTTTTTCTTTTTACCTTCTACTTCAATTTCAATCCAACCATCATAACCAATCGGTTGATCATCTTGAGAAATTTGGTAAGCTTTCGGATTATCTGGATAGAAATAGTTTTTACGGTCAAAATGAGAATCTTTTGCAATGTTACAATTTAGTGCCATTGCAGCTCTCATGCCATATTCAATCGCTGTTTTATTCGCAACTGGTAATACCCCTGGGTAGCTCCAGTCAATAACGTTAGTATTTGTATTTTGCTCCGCACCAAAGTGAGCGGGAGTCGGTGAAAAGATTTTAGAATCTGTTTTTAATTCGACATGGACTTCCAAGCCGATGACTGTTTCAAAGTTCATTAGTTGCTCCCTCCTAAAATGGCTGGTAATTTTTTGTGATGATCTGTTGCTTGCTCAAAAGCTTGAGCTGCACGGTACATGGTACTTTCATCAAATGCTTTCCCGATAATTTGTAACCCTACTGGCATGTCATCTGAGAAACCACAAGGAATTGACATACCTGGTAATCCTGCTAAGTTAACTGGAATTGTTAAGATATCACCCATATACATTGTAATTGGATCTGTGATATTTTCACCTAAACCATAAGCCGTTGTCGGTGTTGTTGGGGCAATAATTAAATCGTAATCTTCAAATACTTTATCGAAGTCATTTTTAACTAGCGTTCTAACTTGTCCTGCTTTACGGAAGTAGGCATCATAGAATCCTGCACTTAATGAGAATGTTCCTAGCATAATACGACGTTTCACTTCTGAACCAAATCCTTCAGAACGAGAATTCACATAAATATCTTCCAAGTCTTTAACATTTTCAGAACGGTAACCATAACGAATACCATCAAAACGCTGTAAGTTAGATGATGCTTCAGATGACGCAATAATGTAGTAAACTTCTACTCCATATTTAGAATGCGGCAAGCTTACTTCTTCAACTGTTGCACCTAATTCTTTATATTTTGCAATAGCCTCATCAATGGCTTGACGAACACCTGGAGCGATACCTTCTCCCATATATTCTTTTGGAACAGCAATACGCATACCTTTGACGCCATCATTAATCCCTTTAGTAAAATCAGGAACCTCTAATTGAGCACTTGTACTGTCTTTTTTATCCCATCCGCTAATAGCTTCAAGTAAGATAGCATTATCTTCAACTGTACGAGTCATTGGTCCAATTTGATCTAAACTTGATGAAAAGGCAATTAAACCGTAACGAGAAATACGACCATATGTCGGTTTCATCCCAACAATCCCATTGAAGGCTGCTGGTTGGCGAATACTACCACCTGTATCTGAACCAAGAGAAGCAACAACTTGACCAGATGCTACTGACGCAGCTGAACCACCGGAAGAGCCACCTGGTACTTTTGTTTGGTCCCAAGCATTTTTAGTTTTCTTGAAATATGAAGTTTCAGTACTTCCACCCATAGCAAATTCATCCATGTTCAGTTTTCCAACTGGTACCATATTCGCATCATAGATTTTTTCCATAACAGTTGCATCGTAGATTGGATCAAAATTATATAACATTTTACTTGCAGCTGTTGTTAATAAATCTTTAGTTACAATGTTATCTTTAATCCCAATTGGAATACCAGCAAGACTGCCTGCTTCAACCCCCGCTTCATCAATTTTAGCAGCTTGAGCTAAGGCTTTTTCTTCGTTTAATGTAATAAACGCATCAATATTAGGTTCAACTGCTTTAATACGGTCAAATGTTGCTTTTGTTAAATCCGTCGCTGTAATTTCCTTTGAAGCTAACATGGCTTGTAATTCTTTTAAACTTTTTGTATATAACTCTGTCATTATGCTCCAGCCTCCCCGTTGTCTAACATAGCAGGAACTTTTATATATCCGTCTCCTGATGTTGGAACATTACGCATTAATAATTCACGATCTGTTCCTTCTACTGCGATATCATCACGCATCACATTGATATCATGAATAACATTAGTTGTTACAGGGATACCCTCAGTATCAACCTCACCTAAACGTTCCACCATTTCAATAATGTCTCCTAATTTATCAGTTAGTGTATCTAATTCTTCATCTGAGAATGCTAATTTTGAAAGCTTAGCAACGTGCTTCACTTCATCTCTTGTAATTGCCATACTACCCCTTCTTTCTTTTCTTAGTGTAATTTAGTTGAACACATGCGCAAATACTTCTTTTGAGCCCACTTCTTTTTTCACAAAACCTTGTGGCCCTTCAATCGAATTAATCTGAACTTCTACAATTCCAGGAACATTAAAGATTGAACCTGTCATTTGTGCAACATACTGTGTATAGTTGAGTAATTCTGTTTCATTAAAATATTTTGTCTCAATCTTAATTACCGCTTTACTTAGCACACCATCACGGTAATGAGCGACTCCAGATACCCCACTGTTATTTGGGAAAAAGTCCTCCAGATTTGATTTAAATTCTTGGAATTTAGCATCAAACCCATCCTTGGTTGCAGCATTGCCATCTTTAGAACTCACTCCAAGTACAACATGCTCCTCGTCTACTTCTTTCCAATCAGAGAGGTCTGTCCCTTTCTCACTAAGTGCAGATGCAAAATAACTTCCACCGGCTACATTATATTGAGTTGCTTGTTTGAACAACCCTATTTTAATTGGAACATCGCCCACTTCTTTAATATCACGCATTTTTTCAAGTAGTTTTTCAGCAGCTTCTTTCCCTGCTTTTTCAATGTCTTTGTCCTCAATTTCGACAGGTTCTTCACCGCTGTAATCCACTTGATTTAAAGCGATTCCTAAACTGATACCTTTTATTTTTTTTGTTTTTTTGTCCAGATAATCTTGCTCTATGACTTGTTGGAAAATATAAGGCTCTTTATCATCCTTAGGATTTAAACCTTTTGGATTTTCGTCAGACTTTCGTTCAACTGCATTTAAAATATCTTCTCTAGTCAAATATTGACCTTCTTGAAATAGATAACGATCAACATCAAAGTCCTCTTTAGATAAATCTAATAATCCTTTATCTAAATTAGCAGAATTTTCATGACTATTAAGTAGATTTAGTGATAATCCTCTTACAGGACTAGTCTTATAAGTCCCATCTTCCAAGATAGCTTGGTAATAATCTCCATCTAAGCGTCCCGTTGTCATTACAGCATTTTTTTCAGCCGCTTTTTGAGCTGGGGCTTTAGAGGTTGTATTCAAATTACCACAACCTGTTAGTAATAAAACTGATGCCAATGCACCTACTGCTATTTTTTTATTCATCACTACTGATGCTCCCTTCGATCGCGTCTACCATCTGATTTTCATCCCAAACTGCTACACCTAGATCTAACGCTTTTTCTAATTTACTTCCAGCTTCTTCGCCTGCAACAACTATATCTGTCTTTTTAGACACGCTCCCTGTAACTTTTCCACCTAAGGCTTCTATCTTTTGTTTCGCTTCAGTTCGCTTATACTGCGTAAGTGTCCCAGTCAAAACGACGACTTTGTCTTTAAAAGGAGAGTCCACTTCAGATAAATCCTCAGCTGTTACACCCGTATACCTTAAGTTTAAGCCTTGCTCTGCTAATTCATCTAATAATAGATGAACTTCCTCATTGTCAAAATAAGTCACGACGCTATTTGCAATAATAGTACCTAACGAATCGATTTTTTGGATATCTTCAACTTTAGCATCTTTTAAATACGTCATTTCTTTAAAATGTTCCGCTAAAATTTGAGCAGCTTTTGCCCCAACGTGACGAATACCTAATCCAAAAAGAAGCTTCTCTAATGAATTTTCTTTACTTGCTTCAATCGCTTTAAGCAATTTTTGAGCCGATTTTTCTTTAACCTTATCTAAGGTTAACAGTTGTTCTTCTGTAAGCTTATATAAATCAGCCACATCTTTTACTAAGCCTTTGTCATATAGTTGTTCCAGTACTCTAGGCCCTAGACCATCTATATTCATGGCTTGTCTTGAAACAAAGTGACTTAAGCCTTCTTTAATTTGTGCCGGACACATCGGATTAATACAACGTAAGGCTACTTCTTCATCCAAATGAACAAGTTCACTTTCGCACACTGGACAATGTGTTGGTGCCTCATAGGGCTCACTACTTTCTAAACGTTTAGATAAAACCACTCGAGATACTTCTGGAATAATGTCTCCCGCTTTGTGAATCATAACGTGGTCGCCTAGTCGAATATCACGTTGCTTAATCAAATCAATATTGTGAAGACTTGCTCTAGCAACGGTTGTACCCGCTAAACGCACAGGACTCATCACTGCTGTCGGCGTAACCACACCTGTTCGACCTAAAGTCCACTCGATATCTTCTACAACTGTTTCAGCTTCTTCTGCTGGGAATTTATAAGCAATCGCCCATTTAGGCGCTTTGACTGTATAACCAATCTTCTCTTGGTCTTCAAAATTATTTACTTTAATAACAATCCCATCAATCTCATAACCTAATGTCGGGCGTTTTTCTTGAAACTCCTGAACATAGTCCCAGACTTCCTCAATACTATAACAAATTTTTCGTTCTTGGTTTGTTGAAAATCCGAGACTATCCAACGCATCTAAGGCTGCTGACTGGCTCGTAACACCTAGTTCTTTAGGTGTTGCTGAAGCATATAAAAAAGCACTTAGTTCACGCTCTTTAACAACCTTAGAGTCTAATTGTCTTAGACTTCCTGCTGCAGCATTACGTGGATTAGCAAATACTTCCTTACCATCTAATTCACGTTGCTCATTTAATTTCACGAAAGATGATTTAGGCATATAACACTCACCTCGTACTTCCATCGTTAAACTAGAATCTAATGTTTTAGGCAGAGACTGTACCATTTTCAGATTACCTGTAATGTCTTCTCCTACTTTTCCATCTCCACGGGTCGCACCTTGAACGAACTTCCCGTTGTCGTACTTAACCGATATCGCAAGACCATCAATTTTAAGTTCGCACATATACTCAATCGGTCCTGTTATTATCTTTTTATTACGTTCTTCAAAAGCTTTTAAATCTTCTAAATTAAACGCATTTCCTAAACTTAGCATTGGATAATCATGTGTAATTTTAGTAAATCCAGTTGAAACGTCCCCACCTACTCTCTGAGTAATCGAGTCAGATGCTACCCATTCTGGATATTTTTCTTCTAATTGTACGAGTTCATGATACAATGCGTCATACTCATGATCTTCTGCTAAAGGTTGGTCTTCTTCATAATAGGCTTTTGCCAATTGTGATAAACGAGATTGAAGCTCATCTATTCGGAGTTTATCTTGTTCTTTTTCCACGTAACCAGTCCTCCTATTTTCTAAATCTTTTCAATTGGAGCAAACGCTGCTAATAGTCGTTTAATCCCTTGACTAGGGAATGCGATATCTAACTCGATGTCTTTAGCTGAACCGCTCACTTTAACAACTGTTCCTGTTCCCCATTTTTTATGAGAAACTTTGTCGCCAGATTTCCAAGCTGAAGACTCTGCACCAGATGCTACCTTAGCACTTACTTTTTTCTGAACAGGCTGTTGGTACGTTGGTTTAGCTGTCCCAGTTTGACCAAATTTAGGCGCTTGAGAACTACTTGTTGAGTAACTTGATTGTTGACGGTTCATCGTATTAACCGCCCCAACTGACTCTAATAGGTCTCCATCGATTTCTTCAATAAATCGTGACGGTCGGTTATATTGTGTACGACCATATAACGTTCGAGATTGTGCATTCGAGATAAACAACTTCTCTTCTGCCCGTGTAATGCCTACATAAGCTAAACGACGTTCCTCTTCTAATTCATTTTCTTCCATTAAAGCTCTAGAAAGTGGGAATACGCCCTCTTCCAAACCTAATAAGAAGACTACTGGGAACTCTAGCCCTTTTGCAGCATGAAGTGTCATCAATGTCACTTGTGAGGTCTCTTCCTCTAACGAATCTAAATCAGAAACTAATGCCAAATCATTTAAGAATGACGTTAACTTATCACGTGGATCATCGTCTTCTTCCACTGTCGCTTCGTATTCTCTATCAAAAGCTTGTGTCACTGATTTTAACTCTTCAATATTTTCTAAGCGAGTCTGTGACTCAAGTGTATTCTCAACTTTTAAGGCTTGTTCATACCCACTGCGTTTTAAAACTTCCTCGACTAATTCTGTCACTGTTAAGAATGGAATCATATCTTGTAAATCCTGAATCATAGCACCGAAAGCCGCTAATTCTTTGCCTGCTTTACCACCAATATTAGCAAGTTCTACATTGATAGCCGCTTCTAACAATGACCAATCGTGTAAATCAGCAAATCCTCTTAATTTTTCTAGAGAAGTCGCCCCAATTCCACGTTTTGGTTCATTGACAATACGTCCCATGCTAAGTGAATCGCTTGGATTCGCAATTAAATTTAAGTAAGCTAATACATCTTTAATTTCTTTACGATCGTAGAACTTGTGTCCTCCTACCATTTTGTATGGAATATTTGCTTTTAATAACATTTCCTCCATAACACGAGACTGGGCATTCGTACGGTAAAGAACAGCAAAATCACCAAATTTGCGATTTTGTTCAGCCATTTCTTTTTGAATAATTGAAACAATATACTGTGTTTCGTCGCGTTCAGTTTCACCACGATAATACGTGATTTTATGACCTTCATTATTGTCAGTCCATAATTTTTTAGCTTTTCTGCGACTATTATTTTTAATCACATGGTTAGCCGCTGTTAGTATATTTTTAGTTGAACGGTAATTTTGCTCTAATAGAACAACTTCAGCATCTGCATAATCTTTTTCAAAGTCTAAAATATTTTGCATATCAGCCCCACGCCAACCATAAATACTTTGATCAGCATCCCCTACAACACATAAATTTCTAAAACGAGCAGCCAACATATTAACTAAAGTATACTGGGCATGGTTGGTATCTTGATACTCATCTACATGAATGTATTGGAATTTACGTTGATAATATTCTAATGTTTCCGGGGAATCATTGAATAAGCGAATTGTTAACATAATCAAATCATCAAAGTCCATACATTGATTACGACGTAATTCTTTTTGATACATCTCATAACACTCTGCTACTATTTTCTCAATATGGCCACCTTGAAGTGCAGCATATTTTTCTGGTGTTTGTAATTCATTTTTCGCATTACTAATCGCACCTAAAATTGTACGAGGATTATAATTTTTAGGATCTAGATTTTTCTCCTTCAAGATACGTTTCATCAACGTTTGTTGCTCAGAACTATCTACTATCGTAAAATTTTTACTATAGCCAATTAAATCAATATCGCGACGAAGCATGCGAACGCACATTGAGTGAAATGTTGATACCCAAACATCTTCTCCGCCCTCATCTAGTAAGCCATTTACACGCTCTTTCATTTCTTTCGCAGCTTTATTGGTAAAGGTAATCGCAAGGATATTCCAAGGATTAATATTTTTCTCTGTTATTAAATAAGCAATACGGTGAGTTAGGACTCGTGTCTTTCCACTACCGGCCCCAGCCATAATAAGTAAGGGTCCTTCTGTTTTTAGTACTGCTTGACTTTGCATAGGATTCATACCATTTAGCAAACTATTTCGTGTTGTCATGCCTACTTCACCTCTTCACTAGTTGTTACGTTTTGCAGTAGTCAGTCCGACCAAGAAACGTCTTTTTTCAATCTCTTCTATTATAGCAAATTTTCTGAAAAACTTCTTTAAAAAAACCAGCAAAGACACAAAAAAAGCAACCTTCTCCCTAAAGAGTAGGTTGCTTTTATTAATTATGATTGGAATTAAATCTTAAAGTTTAGTAACGTCAGCTGCTTGAGGACCTCTGTCTCCATCAACTACTGAAAATTCAACTTCTTGACCTTCTTCTAATGATTTGAATCCGTCGCCTTGAATAGCTGAGAAATGTACAAATACATCATCATGTCCGTCGATTTCGATAAATCCAAACCCTTTTTCGTTGTTAAACCATTTCACTTTACCTTGTTCCATTGAATAGAACCTCCATTTATACTTTTCTTTGTATCAAGACATTCTTACGGCTACATTAGAAAAAACACAGTTGTTTTTGTTACTATAACTTCGTAAAAACCTCGATTACAATTTCATTATACTCCACAAAAATAATTTGTGCAAGCGGTTAATTAACCGCTTTCTTTTTATTTCAACATTTTATTTAGATAACAAAAAAACTCCCTAAGGATTAGGGAGTTTTAAAAATTATGCTTTTTTATTTTTCTTTTGAGATTTTTCACGTTCAGCTTTGTTTAAGATTTTTTTACGTAAACGAATGTTCTCAGGAGTTACTTCACAGTACTCATCTTCATTCAAGAATTCTAATGATTCTTCTAAAGACATTTCTTTAGGTTTTTTAATAACGTTAGTTTGATCTTTATTTGCTGAGCGGACGTTTGTTTGTTGCTTAGCTTTCGTAATGTTAACTGTTAAATCATTCTCACGAGAGTTTTCACCAATAACCATACCTTCGTATACTTCAGTTGTCGGTTCAACAAAGACAGTACCGCGTTCTTCGATACTCATGATTGAGTATGTTGTTGCTTTACCAGTGTCGATAGATACTAACGCACCATTACGACGGCCACCGATAACACCTGAAATCATTGGTAAGTATTGGTCAAATGTGTGGTGCATGATACCATAACCACGAGTCATTGACATGAACTCAGTTGTGTACCCGATTAAACCACGAGCTGGAGCTAAGAAGATTAAACGGATTTGGCCGTTACCAGTATGGATCATATCTTGCATTTCACCTTTACGTTGGCTTAATGACTCGATAATTGAACCCATATACTCTTCTGGAGTATCAATTTGTACACGTTCAAACGGTTCACATTTCACACCGTTAAACTCTTTAACGATAACTTCTGGACGTGATACTTGTAACTCATAACCTTCACGACGCATGTTTTCGATTAAAATTGATAAATGTAATTCCCCACGACCTGATACAGTCCATGCATCTGGTGAGTCAGTATTTTCAACTTTAAGTGACACGTCAGTTTGTAATTGACTTACTAAACGTTCTTCAATTTTACGAGACGTCACGAATTTACCTTCGCGTCCAGCAAATGGAGAATTGTTTACTAAGAATGTCATTTGTAAAGTAGGCTCATCGATGTGTAAGATTGGTAACGCATCTTGATGGTCAACTGGTGTAACAGTTTCCCCAACGAAGATATCTTCCATACCTGAAACAGCGATTAAATCCCCTGCTTTAGCTTCTTCAATTTCAACACGGTCTAAACCGAAGAAACCAAAGATTTTAGTAACACGGAAGTTTTTAGCCGTTCCGTCTAATTTCATAAGAGATACGCTATCTCCTACTTTGATTGTTCCGCGGAATACACGGCCAATCCCGATACGTCCAACGTAGTCATTGTAATCAAGTAATGATACTTGGAATTGTAATGGATCATCACTATTATCAACTGGTGCTGGAATATGATCTAAAATCGTTTCGAACACTGGGTTCATTGTTTCTTCTTGGTCAGCTGGATCATCTGATAAACTTGATGTTCCGTTTAATGCTGATGCATAGATAACTGGGAAGTCTAATTGATCATCGTCAGCTCCTAATTCGATAAGTAATTCTAATACTTCGTCAACTACTTCCGCAGGACGAGCTGAAGGCTTATCAATTTTGTTAACTAACACGATTGGTGTTAATTTTTGCTCTAACGCTTTTTTAAGTACGAAACGTGTTTGTGGCATTGTTCCTTCGTAAGCATCCACTACTAAGATAACACCATCAACCATTTTCATGATACGTTCCACTTCTCCACCGAAATCGGCATGTCCTGGTGTATCTAAGATGTTGATTTGTTTGTCATTATATTTGATAGCTGTATTTTTAGCTAAAATTGTAATACCACGTTCTTTTTCAATATCATTTGAGTCCATTGCGCGCTCGTCTAAAGCGGTATGTCCATCTAATGTTTGCGATTGTTTTAACATTTCATCTACGACTGTTGTTTTACCGTGATCGACATGGGCGATAATGGCAACGTTACGAATATCTTCTCTTAATTTCACTTATTCATTCTCCTCACTATTTATAAAGCGTACCTACGGAGCATAAGTTTTACCCCATAAGTTTAATTTCAAATTAACTCGACTTTTCATTATAACAATAAAACCGCATGAAAAACAATAAAAACTTTTCAGAAAGTTCGATTTTTATTGTGTAGAGTCTTGTTTTACATACTCCCCATAGACAGCTGGTGTAGCCCCCATGGCTATCACCTTTTCATCAAGACCTAGAGAGTCACCTGTTAAATTAACAAGTTCTAACCCAACTTCCTCAAAAATAACACGAGCAGCTGCATAGTCCCACGGTTGGATACGACTGACATATGCCACAAAATTGCCTTTAACAACTTCTTTAAAAGCAAGCCCCGCACATCCTGTCATACGAACAGCTAAGGAATTAAGAGCAAACCTTTGTAACCCTAATGTATCTTCTAAAAACAAGCGAGTATTGATAGAAACGATACCTTCAGCCAATGTTCTATCTTTAACTCTGTCAATACATTTATTGTTTAGATAGGCCCCTTTACCTTTTTCTGCCCATAATAATTCGTCTGTCATTATTTCATATATAAAACCTAATTGACCGATCCCATCTTCATAGACCGCGAGCATAGTACAAAAATTTTCTTGTTGTTTAACAAAGTTCAATGTCCCATCAATAGGATCAATCACCCAGACTCGACCAGAAAAATCAGCCACCTTATCACAAATACCTTCTTCACCTAGTATTTTATCTTGTGGAAAACTCTCTTTTATTTTAGTAACAAAAAAAGTTTCGACTTCCTTATCCACATTTGTAACCAAATCGGATCGGTTACTCTTTTCTTCTACTATCAAAGGGTCTGATAAACGTCTTTTTATTAATTGACTTGCTTCTACTAGCCATTCTTTAATCAACGGGACTAACTGCTCACTCTGCATAATTACGCTCCCTTCATTTTCAAAATAGTTCCAGGAGTTTTCTTAGCCTCCTGCACTGTACGATATAATGAATACCCAGAAGCTGCCTCAAAATCTTTCCCTAATTGGCGCTCCTCACCAATACTTTTAACAACTGTTTTAAATTTTTTGTACACTGATAAAAACGCTTCTTTCTCTACACCTTTTTCATAAACGTCTTCTAGTACCTGCCACATTTCCATCACAACAACCATCTCTGACTGAGACCAATCCAAATCTAGTGGATAACTATAACTTTCTTCCATCTTATTATCACCCTCGTTTTTTTATTCTTACCTTAGTATAACAAAAATAATGTCCATGGGCTAACTCGTTTAAAAAGAAGCCTTCCTTACTTTTTATAGTAAGAAGGCTTCTTCTAAATTGAACTATTTTTTAACTTCTGTTGGCTCACAGTCAGGGAAATGAATTGTAAATATCGTTCCTTTTCCTTTTTCACTCTCAACATCAATCGTCCCTTTATGAAGTTTAATTAATTGGTGAACAATGGCTAAGCCCAAACCTGACTCCCCGTATTTTGTATTTTTGCGAGAAGGGTCTACTTTGTAATAACGTTCCCATATATTTTTAACTTCATCCTCTGACATCCCAATACCTGTATCTTTAACTTCAACACTCGTCACACCATTATCACGCGTTAGGGTTAAATCAATACAGCCATCTTGGGTAAATTGGATAGCATTCGTCACAATATTAACCAAAACTTGAACAAATCGATCATAGTCGGCCATAACTGGAATCGGCTCAGTTGTATTCATCCTCAGTTTGTTCCCAGATGCTTCTGCTTTTGAACTTAATTGTTCAATTATTTGTTCCACAGCTTCCGTCGCATTGAATTTTTGGATGACCATACTAATTTGATTAGATCGTATTTTTTCATAATCAAGGTTTTCATTAACTAAACGAATCAATCTTGTCGTTTCATTACGCATTAATTGAATACATTTTTCTTCTTGATTTTTAGGAATAGCTTGATACGCTATCCCTTCCAACAAGCCATTTATAGTTGTTAAAGGTGTCCGCATCTCATGCGCTGCATCTGCCATAAACTGCCTACGCCGGTCCTCTTGACGTTCTATTTCTTCATTTGATTCCTTAAGAGCATTTGCCATTCGATTAAAATCAACTGCCAATTCATCTAATTCATCCTTACCATTGGCAGCAAGATGAATATCAAAATTCCCTTCGGCAATTTGTCTAGCTGCTTTTTTCATTCTGTTAATTCGATTCACTTGGAATTTTGCAAATATATAACTAAAAATCAAAGCAATAACACTAGACATTAAAAAACCTTTAAACAGATTCTCTATTAAATCTTCCATGCTTTTTTCAATATATTTTATAGGCTGAAGAATCGCTATGGCGCCATAAAATTTCGTTTCTTGCCTATTCGTTACATATAAAGGTTTTAAAACTACCGCAGCTTCTTCATCTTGATTACCAAATGGCGCTTTTATCGTTTCTCTTACAGGTTCACCGCTACCTTTTTTCAAAGCATCCCAACTTTCTTCACTAATAAAAGCTGGTTTTGATCCCTGTACACTGTATGGGTATTCAATATTTTCATCACTATTAATGGCCATAAATAATATTTGTTGATTCTTTAAAGCTCGTTCAGTTAACTGAATATTAGAAAGTAAGTTTTCCGGTTTTTTCATGCTGTTATATTGAATAGCATCAGCATAGCCTTCCATCTGATTATAAGTCGTATTAAGCATTGTTTCTCGTGTGAACTGAGTAAACGACACACCAACTATAACCAAAATTGTCAAAATAACTACCCAAAATGCTAACATCTGTTGAAAAAGATATTTCATTAAGCTTTGACTCCCGAATCATCAAATTTGTATCCTACGCCCCAAACTGTTTGAATCACTTGTGGTCCCACTTTTTCAATCTTTTGTCTTAATTTCTTGATATGAGCATCGACGGTTCTTTCATCACCAAAATACTGATAATCCCAAACCATCTCTAATAACTGTTCACGTGAAAATACCTGTCTTGGTTTATTAGCTAAAGTATATAATAAATCAAATTCTTTTGGTGTTAATCCCGAAATTAAAGCACCATCCAAGTAAACTTCTCTTGTTTTTGTATTCATTTTAAAACGTTTAGTTTCCACTTCAAATGCTTGTGTTGTTGGCTCAGATTCTGCTCCTGGCTCCTTAAGTTCAGCGCGTCTATGTAGCGCTTTGAGTCTAGCGATTAATGTTAGGGGACTAAACGGTTTAGTCACATAATCATCCGCCCCCATCTCTAATCCAATAACTTGATCACTTTCAGAGTCTCTAGCAGTTAACATTATAATGGGAACTGTACTTGATACTTTACGAATCTCACGGCACACTGATACACCATCCATCGTCGGTAAGTTCAAATCAAGCGTAATCATATCCCATTTGTCTGGGGCCTCTAAGAACGCATCTAGCCCTTCTTTCCCATCATCTTTAAACGTTGCATCCCATTCCTCATTTAAAAAAAACATCTGCATCATTTCTGATACTGATTCATTATCTTCGATCATTAAAATTTTCATGTTATCGTCTCCTTTACCAAACATTCTTCTCTTAATTATACTATAAAATGATACTATAAACTGTTTCCAACTATGATTTCTTATATACTTCACTAAATTCATATATTCTTCATACTGTCTAAATAGTCTTTAATAGTAAAGACGCTTTCTTTCTGTTATTCTTAACCTATTATATTTAGTAAGGAGATTTTTATATGACACTAACAGATATTAAAGGTTTGGCATTTTTTGATTTAGACGGTACGCTTCTTGATCAACATTCAAAAATAACACCTGAAGTCGCTCAAGCTATGGCACAACTTAAAGAAAATAATATCATTCCCATTATCGCGACTGGTCGAACTAATTTAGAAATTAAAGAAATTAGCGCTGCTGCTGGGATTGATTCTTTCATTACGATGAATGGACAATATGTTTTATTCGAAGGAAAAGAAGTCGCTAACACGATTATCCCTAAAGAAACATGCCGTCGTTTAGCGGAGAAAACAGCTGAATTAAATCAAGAAATTGGCTTCTATACACCAGATGCTATTCGTGTATCAGGTCACAGTGAAAATACTAAAAATTCGTATGCTTTTATCCATTCTGACTTACCTGCTATCGATGGAACTTATTACGAGAAGCGTGATTTAAATATGCTGCTTATTTTAGGACAAACAGATGATGAAAAATATCATGCAGAATTTGATGAGTTAACATTTTATCGTAATGGACCGTATTCTATCGATGTTGTTTCTAAAGGTGGCTCAAAAGGAACCGGTATTAAAGCTCTCATTAACGAACTAGATCTTGAAGGCGTCCCAACATATGGATTTGGTGACGGCCCTAATGATATTGATCTACTTAAAGCATGTGACAATAAAATCGCTATGGGAAATGCTATCCCAGAATTAAAAGAATTAGCAACTCATGTCACTGCTAAAAATACTGAAGGTGGAATTGTTCAAGCTTTAAAACATTTCAATTTAATTTAAACAATTACAGCTCCTATTCTTTTTAGGAGCTGTTTCTTTTTTTTTATAAATTCCTATGGTATACTATGTATTGTACTTTAACACCGTACCCACTTTTTATTAAGGGGGCGTTACGGATTCGACAGGTATAGTTCGCGCTTGAATTGCGTTTCGTAGGTTACGTCTACGTTAAAACGTTAACAGTTAAATATAACTGCTAAAAACGAAAACACTTTCGCTTTAGCTGCCTAAAAACAGCGGGTGAAGATCCTTCCGGTATCGCCCATGTGCCGGGTAAGGGTCTCAAATTAAGTGGGATACGCTAACCGTTTCCGTCTGCAATAGTTAGAAGAGTTCATCAGACTAGCGAAGAAGCATGTTTGTTTTGTGTCAGATATCTTAGCGAAACCTCAAACATAAAACTATGAACGTAGATATTGAAGTGGCGATATGCTTGGACGCGGGTTCGACTCCCGCCGCCTCCATATTGAACAATATGGAAGTACTGGACAGACCCCTTGGTTTAACCGAGGGGTTTTATTTTTTACTTATAATTCTAACTACCACTAAAAGGACTGATTAATAATGAAAAAAAAGGATATTAAAAAATTTTCAAATAAGCTAAACGAACTTGGCGAACTCCTCAACTTTACTGATACTATTCCAAAAATTCGTTATCGTAAAAAAACTCAACTAGCAAGCCGTCTTTATTTTTCAAAATTAATTGATCAAAATACGACCCTAATTAATACGATTGAATCACAATTAAAAGCCGACTTGGAATGTATAAATAAAACACTTCACTCAAAATAATAATCAAAGGATACCATTATGTTTAACTCATTATTTAAATCCAAAACAACGTTAGAGCTTGATTCTATTGCAGAACACTGCTCACGTTCTGTTGCTAAACTCCAACAATTAAGAGATTCACTTGCAGATATAGGCGATCAGACTCATCATTCAAATAAAACTTTTCTATCTAGTCAATATTATCTTACTACGGTTTACTTACCTTTAATAGATGGCTTCATTCTCTGCTATAATACTTTGTCAGAAACAAATGAACAACTGACGCCACAAGCTTTTTCTGAAACAAAAATCAGGAAGTTAAATGCTTTTTTTATTAGAAAACGATTGAATCGCTTATCTCGTTTACTCAATAAAACTAGCGTCAAAAAACAAACTATCGTTTCTAACTTTCTTTATAAATGGTCTGTTAGAAGTCAAAAACGACTAGAGTCACGATGGCAAAAAATTAATAATATACTGACTTCGCACCCAGATATTTTTTCAGAACTTGACGCAATTATGGGGTACTTAGAACAAGGTGTCGAAACAATCCAATCAGAAGAGGCGTGGAACGCAGACAGCCATTCTTTCTCTTGCGAAACTTTAAATTTAGAATGGGTAATCGGCCTTAAAAATGCTAAGAAAAAAAGAAACTGGAATCATTGGCAAATGACAAAATCTCAAATACATAACCTTGCCAATAAGTCATCCAATCAACTCATTTTTACTCAACTAGAACCTACTATCTTTAACACATTAGCTTATGAAGACGGATGGGATCAATCTGCTTTAAACGCACTTAGATTATACTTGTTAAATAACTGTCCCGCTAATTCAGTCGATACACAAAGCTACCTATGGGATATATTATTAAATGAACGAAAAAAAGTAGGCTCACCTACTTATCTTGTTCTTTTCAAAAATAGTGCGTATACACCATTTAAGAAATTAGAATTATTGTTACAACATTTAGGAGCCGAAATTGATGAATTCGATATGCTTCAACTCAAGGGACCATTTACTATCGATACAAACCTAGCTCCTCATAGTTATTTTATTGAATTGGTTGCTAAAACTGTACAAGAAGCCTATCCAGATGGTGATTTGGACTCAATGAAACTGCATCAGCTTCGGATGTATTTCGATAAGCAAAATATAGAGTATGTCAGAGAAAATTTTCCAAACACTTCCGACGAAGCCTCTCTTATGGATTATGTCTATGCTGATGCACCCGAAGGTTTAGGCGGGAAACTCCTCATTAAAGAACGTGGCCGTTTTCACAATAAAATACCCGATGGGCAAGTTTACCGTGACTATATATTGCAGTACGCTAATAGAAAACGTCTGACACCTAACTTCCATTCTGAATTTATCTTAGACCGCAATGGTTGTTTCATCAGTCAATGGAACAAGCTTAAAGTCAACGGTAATCATGTTATAAGTGATCCGAAATTTTATACTTTTACAGAAGAATTTGAACGCCAACTATTAGATAGCGAGTCTCTAAACTATGGCCGTAAAAATGATGCTGAGCATGAACGGTTAGATAGTAACCCACCTCTAGTTCTTGATCATAAGATTAGAGTTCAATGTAAAAAAAATTGGTACAGCCCCAGTACATCAGATTATTCTTTTAAAGAAATCGACCCTGGTGATTCCTACTCTAAATAACAAAAACGTACTAGCCTCAAAGTAGACTAGTACGTTTTTTTATCCAACTGTTATAGTATGTGACTGTGATCCCAATAGTGCTGAATTTACAGTAATCTTAATTTCACCCGGATTACCAAAAGTCTTAATCCAAAAGGCAATCTCACCACCTATTAAACTAAGGTTATTAGGTCCAATAATTCCCCCTACACCTTCTACGGCTATATTAATTGGATCCATAAAGAATGGTAGCACTTGAGAAGTCTGGTCTAACGCCCTCACTACAACTCTTGTCGCATCCCAATCTCCACTAGCTAAAAGAATATCATCAACCTTCACATCCAATTCAGTTGGTACTGGACTAGCTGAATAACGACTTGTTATGACCACTTCACCGTCTACAAGTCCTTCAAAATAAGCATCGTACCAATACTCACCCCAATTACCAGTGAACTCATTAATAACAATTGGCGGATGAGGAAGCGCACCAAAATTTTCATAATCAGGTTTAAACGTTCCCGCGCAGGTTTCTCCTGTATAAAAACGAACTTCATCGCAGTTAGTAAAAATAACTAATGGAGTCACGCCACCCATACTTCTTTCACCACGTGCCCAGTGCGTCATGGGAGTCATTACGATTCCATCATCTCTATCCTTCTGACTTTGATAAGCAGCAGCTGAATACTTTGGAAGTCTAAACATATCCATCACACCATGATAGCAAATTTTATCCCCAGATCCAAAATCTGCGTGGGTATTATAATCAAAAGCACACCAGCCTAACGCTCCTGAAATTCCAGAATCTTTATAGGCAGCATTTTGAACTTTTGCATGACGCATTGCCACTTCAATCAATCGTTCTTCTTGATCAAATCGTTTCGTTGGAAACATATGCCCATTGTATTCTGTTACTAAATAAGGAACGGCATGATCTAATCCTGTTACTTTTCTAGGTTCACGTAAAGCTAATTCAAGATCTTCCTCGTTGATATTATCATAGGTCTCATAATTAGATACCACTTTTGCCATACGTTTTCGCAAACCACCATCAAGAATAAAATCATTCATAGTATAAACATCTTCTAGAAATTCACTATTCTCTAAATAACGCACACCACCTGTTGCACGTGTATCATCTAATGAACGAGCTAATTCATTTGTCCGTGTGTAAAAATCATGATTGTCTTGAGCTTCGTTAATGCGTACTCCCCAAATAACAATAGACGGATGATTTCGGTCTCTCACAATCATATCTCTGACATCTTGTACGCTTCTATCTTGCCATTCTAAGTCCCCGGTGTGCTGCCATCCTGGGATTTCTTCAAAAACAAGCAAACCAATTTCATCACATCTATCTAAAAAGGCCTTTGACTGTGGGTAATGGGAGGTTCTAACCATATTTATTCCTAATTCATCTTTTAAAATATCAGCATCTTTTTGTTGAACACGATCAGGCATGGCATACCCCACATATGGGAATGATTCATGACGATTTAAACCAATTAATTGAATTCTCTCTCCATTAAGAAAAAATCCTTCTGATTTAAATTCAGCTTTTCTAAAGCCAATATTTATAACCTCTTGATGAAGTAGCTGGTTATTATAGCTAAGCTCTAGTCTAACCTCATACAAAACAGGGTTAGACAATTCCCATAACATTATTCCTCTTAACTCTTCAAGAATAATAGTGTTCTCTCCAGCGTTAACATCCTTTTCACATTCAGCCAAACAAGTATTATCTTTATACAATCCCACACGTAAACCATATAATTGATCCGTTTTTACCACTTCAGAAACAGTCGATGTCACTAAAAGGTCTTTTTGATCCTCTAAACAATTCGGAGTTTTAACAACTGTCTCTGTTAAACATGCTTTATCAAAACTTGTTAAACTTACACCTCTATATATCCCTCCGTAGGTCAAATAATCAATCGTCCCTCCAAATGGAGGAATATCAGCACGTTCAGTAGAGTCAACTATCACAGTAAGGTTATCTTTACCTGTATTTGAAAGATAAGGCGTGATTTCAAAAGAAAAAGGGGTATAGCCACCTTTGTGTTCCCCTACTAATTCACCATTCAAATACACCTTTGCTGCACACATTACACCTTCAAAGTTCACCCAAATCGAACGGTTTTTCCACTCTTTTGGAATAGTTAGTTCTTTCTTATAACTCGTTATAATTTGATACATTTTTTCATCAAAATAATTATAAGGAATCTCAACATTTTGATGTGGTAACCCGATTTTCACATCATACGGCATTATTTTTACTAAATCTTTACCTTCTTCATAATTATCATCAAAGTACCACTCTTGATTTATTTTCAATGTCTCTAACATCTTAACACTCCTTTAAATAGTCTATCCAAAATCGTTTTCATTAATATGTATGCGCTTTTATAATATCATATTACAAAACTATTACCAATAGTAAATTTTACTAAACAAAAAAACTCACTATCTTAAGATAGTGAGTTTTTAATTTAATTATTTTTTAGCACATAAACGGTAGATTGCTTCCGCATAAATCTCCATTGTTTTTTCCATTTCATCTAATTGCCAAGTTTCATTAGCTTGGTGCATAGTATCCACAGTATTTTCAAACATCGCTCCAAAGGCAACGCAGTTATCCATTGTTCTAGCAAATGTCGCTCCACCAGAAATTAATGGCTCACGCATATCGCCAGTAACATCACGGTAAGCACCTAATAATGTTGTGACTAACTCTGAATCTTTTGGTACGTATAATGATGCTAAGAAATCATGTTCATGGTAATCAAAACCAATTTCTTTAGCAACTTCTTGTAATTTGGCTTCAACTTCTTCTTTTTCAAAAGTAACTGGAATACGGATATCAATACCGATTTTAGTTTCTTTTTCATTCATTTCAACTGTCGCACAGTTAAATGTTAACGCGCCAGATGCGTCATCTTTGAATTCTCCAATAGCACTAACACCATTAGCGTCATCTTTAACAACTTTTCCTAAGAAGTTAACACCAGCTTCGTCATGAACTGTTGCCATAGCTTCAGCTAAACGAGTATTAGCATTGATTCCACCAGGAGCATCTTTAGAATGGATTGCTTTACCTTTAACGTGTAATTCGCCATCTACTTCTTCAAAGTCATAGCCTAATTTTGTTAATTCAGCTGCAACTTCAGCCATTTTTTCACCACGGTAGATAGAAGTATCTGGAACAACGTTTAGTGCTGCCCCACCTGACATTTCAAACCCTTTAACGCCAGCACCTGTTAAGATAACTTGTAGCAAGCCTTTTTCAGCATAAATAACTGGGAAATCAGAATCTGGTGCAATCCCCATATCAACACCTTGTTCTTTTTCATGGTATTTAGCCATACAACGCCATAAATTCTCTTCATCTGTTCCAAAAATGAAACGGATTTTTTTATCAAATTCCACGCCTGCGTCTCTTAATGCTTTAATCGCAAATAAAGCTGCAATTGTAGGACCTTTATCATCTTGTACACCACGACCTACTAAAGCATTGTCAACGACAGTAGCTTCAAATGCAGGTGTGTTCCATAATGTTAAATCTCCAGCAGGAACAACGTCTAAATGACATAAAACACCAAATGTTTTTTCTCCTTCACCTAATTCAGCATAACCATAGTAACCTTCTGGATCGATAAATGTTGTAAAACCTTCTTCTTCAAAGATTTTTAATCCTTCAACTAAACTATCTAAAACATCTTGTCCAAATGGCGCACCTGGTACTGCATCTTGTAAATAAGATGGTACTTTAACTAAACGTTGTAATGTGCTAATCGCTCCAGCTTTGTGTTCCTCTGTAATAAATTTTTGCATTTGTTACACACCTTTCTATTTCAATTAATAGTTACTCTTATTGTTATTTGGAATGTTAGGTATTTCCTAATATCCAAGTAACTTAAGGATAACATATTTTAGCTAATTAGTAAGGCAATATCCTCATTTTTCATACATATATCTTCTTAATAAAAAAGAAAGCTAACTATAAAGGACACGTTGGCTTAATGACCTTGTGAGAGAATTAGCTTTCTTGTAATCAGGGAAGTGCCTAAACAACCTGCTCAAAATCACGAGTTGTCTAATTGAAAATGGCAGGTCGCTATGATATTATGTAAGCATAATATCCCGTCAGATTATACACTACTCGCTACGTCCGGACAGACATGAGTAAAAAACTAACCTTATTAGGACATCCAACTTACAAATCGAGTATAATTCCTTTTTTTCCGATTGTCAATACAAGTTAGGATTTTTTTCCTTTAAGGAACCGAAGGATGAACATTATGACTATTTATTCAAAAATTAAACTTCTTCTTGAGGAACATCCGGGTCTAAGTATTTCTAAGTTAGAAAAAGAATTAGGTTTTGGGAGTGGGACAATCAGAAAATGGCAAAATCAAACGCCTGCTTTTGATAAAGTTGAAAAAGTAGCCTCTTACCTCAATGTTCCTATCACTTATTTTTCGAATGACTCAGAAGAACCAATCAACCCACTTTCAACTAAGTTAACGAGTAAAATCGAACTGGAACTAAAAAAACGCCCCCCAGAAGAACAAGAACATTTAATTAATGAAGTTTTAAATTTCTTTGGTTATCAAGTTAGCCAATTAGATGAAAAAAAGAAGTAGACTAGTTTAAATTAGTCTACTTCTTTTTTTAGTGCTCTGCCCCACCAACAAGTTTCAAATCATTTTGATCTTTTAATTCAACAATTTTCACTAAAGTTGCTTCTAATGCTTTAGAGATATCTGAAATACTCATAGAAGGCATTGATGCTTTAGTTACAACCTGTTCATGGATGTATGGCACATGAATAAAACCACCCTTTACATTTGGAAACTCAGTAGCAATCATATATTGAACTTGGTACATAATGTGGTTGCAAACAAAAGTTCCGGCTGTATTAGAAACACTTGCAGGATAACCTGCCGCTTTAACTCCTTCTACCATTGCTTTAATTGGTAATTGAGTAAAGTAAGCTGGTGCACCATTTTTTTGAATGACTTCATCAATCGGCTGATTCCCCTCATTATCCGGTATGCGAGCGTCGTCCATATTAATCGCTACACGTTCAGGTGTAATACCGAAACGACCTCCTGCTTGTCCAATATTCAATACAACATCAGGTTTGTGGTTATTTATGGCTTCTTTAACAACTTCTGCTGATTTATTAAAGACAGTCGGAATTTCTAATTTAATAACCTCGCTATCTAAAATAGTGTCAGGTAATTCTTTTACTGCTTCCCATGCTGGATTAATTTTTTCTCCACCAAATGGATCAAAGCCTGTTACTAAAAGTTTCATATCTAATTCCTCTTTTCTTATTTTTTAAAATGCCCAGAAATACATTAAGACAATATGGAAAATCATCATAGCAAACGCCATTGGAGCTTGCACTTTAATAACACCATTGTTATCTTTCATTTCTAAAATCGCCACTGGTAATGTATTAAAATTAGCAGCCATTGGTGTCAATAGGGTCCCACAAAAACCAGCTGTCATAGCTAACGTACTCGCAACGATTGGATCACCACCTTGTAAAATAACAAAAGGAATACCAATACCTGCAGTAATAACCGTAAACGCTGCAAACGCATTACCCATAACCATAGTGAAAATAACCATTCCCATCACATAAGCAATTGCTCCTGCTAATTTATTACCTTCAGGGATAACTGTAGAAATACCTGTTGCGATGACATCACCAACTCCAGCTTGCGAGAAGATTATTCCCAAAGCTGCTAAAAGTTGAGGCAATATCCCCGTAGGCCCAACTTGTTGCATCATACGATCACTATCTCCAACAATTGTTTTAGCATCTGCTTTCGTTAATAAAATAACAATAATTAAAGAACCTACAGCTCCTAATCCAATTCCCACTTGTCCTCCAAGTGGGGTAAATTGTGTAATTAAAACGGCAATAACTGCTAAAGAAATACACGGAATAAATATTTTACTACCAATTTTTTCTGATGATGCTTGTGATTTTTCTTCATCTACCGCCATTAATTCACCAATTTTAACTTGTTTTAACCCTGTAAGAATACCTAATAATACAACTAACAAGCCATTCAGCCAATCTGGGAATATCTTACCACACGCAAATAAAATGCCTAAATCAAGCCAAAATAGACTTGTTCCAAACCTGGCAGGATGATTTTTAGAGGTGAATGTTTTATAAGCTGTTAAGGCTAATAGCATTCCAATTACAACATAAAAGAACTCTAGAAAATATTTTACGAATTGTTCCATTATTTATTACCTCTATCTTTCAATGTACCATATTTTTTCTGTAAATAACGATCAAAAAAAGTATGAATAATCGCTACAAAAATAAGAGCAAATAAGGCTACTGGAATAGCTCTCAACGCGATATCTACACCTGTCATTTTATATCCTAACGACTCCATCGTACCTACAATTAATAACACTCCTGAAGAGGCTACAAACGTATTCTGGGCAAAGAAATTCCCGTAGTTATCTGTCGCAGCAGATAATGCTTTGATTGTATCCTTATCCTTGGCATCTAAAGGGCCATACTTGGTCTCTGCAGCAGCCTCAGCCATTGGTTGGACTAATGGACGAATAAATTGTGTGTGCCCTTGTATTCTGATTGATAACGCACAGGCAACTTCTCTAATAAATGTATATAACGTTAAAAATTTACCTGGTGTCAGTCCTTCAATTTTACTAATCAAATAAACAGCACGCTGTCTTAATCCAAATCTTTCTGATAATCCAATCATAGGGAGTGTTAATAAAAACATCGTGACAAGACGATTATCCACAAACGCTTTCCCCAATAACTCCAAAAACTCTACCAATGATATGCCTGATACTAAAGCTGTTGATAAACCCGCAATTAATACGACAGCAATTGTATCAAATTTCAATAGAAAACCTATTAAAATAATAGCAATACCTATTAACTTAATCACACTATCACTCCTTTTTCTTGATTTTTTAATTTTAACATAATACCCTGGTTAAACTCTATTTAAAGTAAAAAAAACTTATAACCCAAGTTTTAGCTATAGGTTATAAGTTTTTTTATTACATATGTTTTTTTATTTCACGTTCATATTCAGACTCATTCGCCTTAGAGATACGACGTTTACGCCCCTTAATTCCTTTTTCATCTAAAGCCTTCATTACTAGAGAACCTTTTCCATTTAATATTTCAACAAACGTAGAGACATCTAGTAAATCAATTACACCAATATCATCTGCCGAAACACCATCAATATTAGCAATAGCTCCGACAACATCCCCTGCGCGCATTTTAGTCTTCTTCCCCGCATTAATATGCAACTTCATAATCTCTTCTTTAAACACAAGTTCTTTCACTTTTTTCAACTTAGGTTGACGCTCTTGTTTTGCAGTAAATGAAGACATTTTATCTGCTACTAAACTTTCTTTAGGAGCAACCATTTGCTTCCATGCTCCTTCATTAAACTCAGCAATTTCATCGAAATTTTTACCATCATATTGGTTAACAAAGGTAATAGCTTTACCTTCCTTATCCAGACGTGCTGTTCTCCCAATACGATGTGTATAAGTTTCAACAGTGTTTGGAAAATCAAAGTTTACAACTAATGATACATCCGAAATATCCAACCCTCTAGCTGCTACATCTGTAGCCACTAAAAAACGATGATATCCTTGTTTGAATTCTGTTATGACCTTACTTCTATCACGCTGCTCCATCCCACCATGTAACATTACTGGCTTAGCACCCAGAGCACTTAGACCTTCCGACAATTCTTCTACGACATCACGAGTGTTACAGAAAATAATACTCGTATTTGGATTATCCACAACTAAAACATCTAAAAGAAGTTGAACCTTATCATCTTCCATCACATTATAATAATATTGGTCAATTCTATTCTGTACTTTATCATCACTCTGTACTTCAATATATGAGGCATCTGGTAAATACTTATCTGCTAACTTTTGAATAGCAGCTGGCATTGTCGCAGAAAATAAACCTATATTAATATCTTCAGAAACTGAAGCCAATACTTTATCAACTTGTTCAATGAATCCCATTGCTAACATCTCATCCGCTTCATCAATAATGACTGTTTCAATCTTACTTAAATCAATCGTCCCGCGATTAACATGATCAAGTAAACGACCTGGTGTTGCTACAACGATATGCGTACGCTGCTTTAATAATTTCTCTTGTTTTTGGAACGGACTTCTGCCAAAAATAGAAGCCACCTTTAGGCGTTTAAAACGTGAGATATTAAATACCTCTGTTTGAATTTGCATTGCTAATTCACGAGTCGGTGTCAAAATTAATACTTGTGGCAACCTTTCTTCCCATTCTACTTGCTCACACATTGGAATTGCAAAAGAAGCTGTTTTACCACTACCTGTTTGAGATTTTACTACAATATTCTTCTTAGCCTTTAAGAAAGGAAAGACCTCTTGTTGGACCTGGGTTGGCTTTGTATAATCTAAATAATCTAAAGCTTTTATTAATTCACTACTTATATTTAATTCGTTAAATCCATTTTCACTCATAATTTTCTCCTGTTTCTTTTTAATTTAATAGTAACAAAAAAGACACATCGAAATGTGTCTTTACCG
>NZ_JAPDSH010000006.1 GCF_029143285.1 Vagococcus proximus | reverse complement strand
CTTTCATTCTTACCACTCGTTTGGAACCCTCTGTATTATATGCTTTGTTATAAACGAAATAAATATCGTCTACAACTTTCATAGTTCTGTTAACTGTTTTTCTAGATTGAATTGTCGCAAAATCTTCTAACGCTCGATGATCAACATAATAATTATCAACTTCTGAATCGCCTGATAATTGATATTCTACTACACCTTCTGACGTTGTAATTTTTTTAATTACGTGAACACTATCTCCGTTGTTACGAACAAACTTAACCGGGTACAAACGAGACGCACCCTTTGTACCATAAGGTTTATTATATAAATAATAGCCTCCATCTTTTATCTTCATATTTTTATTAAGATCTTGACTCTCTTTAACAGTTGCAAGCTCTTTAGAGCCCTCTTCTTTCCCTTTTAACTCATTATATTTTTTTACAACTAAATCATAAAATTCGGACATTGTGTATCCCCACTGTGCAAAGTAAGCAATTGGATCTGTATGGTCTGTACCTCCCCAAAAATTAGCAATTCCATTATGACTAATTATAGATCCTAAACCGTCCGTATCACCAAAAGAAGGCTGTAAATTAAACTCAACTAATTTACTAGCTACCCAATAAGAATCACTATTAACCGATCTAGCAAAATCATCGAACGATTTCGAACGGCATAATTCTATATGAATATAGTATGGATTGGCATTAGGTCCTGCACCCCATGATAAATAGTCTGTTGGTGCAGTTTCAATAACTCTATCACCTGAAGCGTAGGCATGTACAAAAGCATTTTGCCAATTATTAAACATGAAATTAACTTCACCATCAATCGTAGAATTAGGATTAGCTGTTTCATGAATAACAATACCAATAGGTTTACCAAATTTAAACTCATTTTTTGGTGTCGTTCCAAATCGACTATCTCTTGTGACTGTTGGATTTTTAAAGCTTTTTTCAGCTATATATTGGTTCACGTCTGGATATTGTCCAAAACCTGCTTTAACTTCAGGAATCACTTTGAACTCTTCTCCTAATCCATCAGAACCAACAGCTTTAGCTCTATCTTCTGACGTTAAGGCATCAATCATTTTTTGAACTTCTGGATTTGTACTTTTGAATGAAGCACCTCTCAACTCATGCTGTTCAGTAGTCTCTTTCTTTTTAGTCAACTTTTCAGATGATTCATCCGTTACTATTTCTAACTCTGTATCAATCGGATCTGTCTCACTAGTTACCGTTTCTTGCTCCATTTCTGACGCTTCCGGTTCAACTAAACTAGATGACTCTCCTTCTGAGATTTCAGTTTGTTCTTCTGTTCCTATAGTCCCCATTCCTGAAATAATCTCATTGCTTCCAGTTTCTTTAAACTCACTCATTTCACTAGAGTTAACTTCAACACTTGTAGCCATTGCAGATTGAGCTAACAAAGCATTTGAAAGCAATAGACTTGTGATAACCATCCCTGTTAAAATTTTACTTTTTTTCATAATTCCTCCTAAATTTATATACCTATTAATAAAAACCCTATGTTACATTTTACCTTATTTTACCTTCGTTTAAAATACAATATAAAAAAAGCAGGCTATCTAGCCTGCTTTTTTACACAATTTTATACTAATTTAAATGCATGAGCAATAAACGTTGTCAGCATACACGTCACAATTCCCATCACCGTTGGAACGAGGAAGGAGATCCAAGTCCACTTTGCACTTTTAGTTTCCTTATAAATTGTCATTAATGTTGTTGAACATGGCCAGTGGTACAGCGTAAATAATATGGTATTCGCTGCTGTTAACCATGTCCAACCGTTATCTAATAATAAATTTTTAAATTGATCTAATGAGTCAAATTCAAAGAGTGTTGATTTACTCAAGTAACCCATCACCATAATTGGAATAACAATTTCATTGGCAGGTAAGCCCAATATAAACGCCATTAAAATGGTACCATCAAGTCCCATTAAACGAGCGAACGGATCAATCGTTGACGTCACCCACGTCAGGATACTTTGATCCCCTACCATGATATTAGCCATCATCCAAATAACTAGGCCTGCTGGAGCTGCTACGACCATAGCACGCCACAATACAAATAGTGTACGGTCAAAAATAGAACGAACAATCACTGAGCCTACTTTTGGTTTACGATACGGTGGCAATTCTAACGTAAAAGATGACGGCACTCCTTTTAAAATTGTTTTAGATAATAATTGCGAAATCCAAAATGTTGTAAGAACTCCTAAAATAACTACAGCAGCTAGTAAGAAGGCCGACAATAAACTACTACCAAATGTAACCGAGCTTCCTACAAAGAACATAGTAATAATCGAAATTAAAATAGGAAAACGACCATTACATGGAACGAAGTTATTCGTTACAATTGCAATTAGTTTTTCACGTGGGGAATTAATAATACGTGTGCCCGTTACCCCTGCTGCATTACAGCCAAAACCCATACACATGGTTAAGGCTTGTTTCCCGCATGCCCCTGCTTTTGCAAAGAAACTATCTAAATTAAATGCCACACGGGGTAAGTACCCGAAATCTTCTAATAATGTAAAGATTGGGAAAAAAATAGCCATAGGTGGTAACATCACAGAAATAACAGTAGATAATACATTATAGACGCCATCAATAAGTGGTGCTCGTAACCATTCAGGCATATGAATAGCTGCTGCACCTTGATTTAAATAATCCCCAATCGTTGCAAAAAGACTGGCTAACGCATCCGAAGGTACATTAGCCCCTTGTATAGTGAACCAAAATACTAGAACTAGCAGTAAAATCATAATCGGTAACCCTGTACTCTTTTGTGTTAGGATTTTATCTAACTTACGGTCTCGTTTATTATAATCCTCATCTTTTAACTCCACGACATCTTTTGCAATCACAGTTGCTCGGTCAAGTAAGGCTTTTGTATTTTCTTCTTTATTGCCTTTTAAACTTTCAAGTGCATCTTTCATATATGGATTCATCGCGACTTCTTCAGATACAACCTTGGCAAGTTGCTTCATTAAGTCATCTAACCCTTCATTTTGTCTCGCCGCAGTTGCTACGACAGGAACACCAAGTAGTGATTGTAACTTCGGAATATTAATGGAAATGCCTTTTTTCTCAGCTTCATCAATTAAATTCACACATACCACTACTTTTTCAGAAATCTGCATCACTTGTAAGACTAGATTCAAATTACGCTCTAGCGAGGTTGCATCACACACGCAAATCGTTGCTTCTGATAGATCAGATTGAATGAAATCTTGTGCCACTTCTTCTTCTTCTGAATTTGATGATAATGAATATGTTCCGGGCAAATCGACTAAGCAAAAGTTCTCTCCTTTATACTCCGCATTACCTTCAGCAATCCCAACTGTCTTGCCCGGCCAGTTTCCCGTGTGTTGTTTTAACCCTGTAAGTTGATTAAACACTGTACTTTTCCCAACATTAGGATTCCCAGCTAAGGCAATTACATGCCCTTTTTTCTCATTGACTAATTGAAATTCTTCTGTCATCTCCTACTCCTCCACTTCTACTTCAATGTACTTAGCATCATCATTACGTATTGCAATGACGGTCCCTCTTACTTCATAAGCCTTCGGGTCTTTTTTAGGACTAATTAAGACCAGCTTAACTCTTCCTCCCGGATAAAACCCAAGGTCTAATAGACGTTGATTCATTTGTTCATCAGGATGCGCTACTTTTTTAATAACAGCTTCTTCTTTTAATTTTAATTCTAATAGTTTCATTGTAACCCCTCCAAGAAATACTTTTCGGCAAACCTAAACTTTTATTTAATTATACATCAAACTCAAAATATTGAAAAGGCTTTATTGTTATTTCACAAAGAAAAAAGCCCGTGATTTCTCACGAACTTTATTATATTTATGTTATATTTTTAATCCTGTACAAGTGGTTACTCCCTCTATAAAGCTATAAACATCAAGATATGAGCGGTAATCTTTTTCATTATCTCGAATAAATTCAATTAAAGAAGTGGTTTCCTTAATCACTTCTTCTTCTTGCCCTAATGCTTGATAAAATAACACCTTACACCACTTTTCACAAAACAAATCATGATAGCTTAAAACTTGCCAATAATTACGATGCACTTTATTGTCTAATTTTAAATGAGAAACTTTGATCGGAGAAAAACGAATAATAACTTTAGAAATCTCTGTAAACTTACTCGCTAATTCATTATCAATACGAGCACCTTTCCCACTAACATAATCTGGGCTTGACAGTTTCGATAACTGCTCTAGATAAGTGTAGACCTTTTTCCATTCTGACCCATAGGCGCCTTCAAAATACTCTTTGATCACATCCTCAAATAAAAGAGACGGATTCCAACTCAGCTTCGCCATAACATAATTCGGAAAATGATTGGGTAGTCCTACTCTCATTTCTTGGCAACTAATATAACCATTTATACCAACTGTATCTAAGCTTTTCAAGTCACCAGCTATTGTTTTAGATAAACCAATATAGCCTAAATCACCAAAGTGCGTAAAGTTCAATGGTGAATCGTACATCAAACTCTTAATTCGTCTTAGCCCTCTTTTACTTTCTAGCACACGAGCTTCCCCAAGCGTTACCTCAAAAGAATCTCTGTTTGGTACCATAGTTCTCACAAAACGAGTAGGTGACTTAAGATTTTGGAAAACAGAGGCTTTAAAAATACCATATTGTTCTTCAAAACAGAGGCGTGTCAGCAGATTTTCTTGTGTCAAACGTTCATCTAAACGATCAAATATATCAGTATACCTGGCCGTTAAATCAACATTTTGACAATTTACGCACTCACATTTATCATCAAAAACATCCAGTAACTCAATGTGAAGATAGTCTATATCTGGCCTTGATACTGCGTACGATACAATTCCCTCAATAAAATTCTCACAAACTCCCTTATCATACAAACAGAATTTTTTAATATCTTTATTCGGATTATATAGAGCACGTTCGCTATTAAGTAATGCTAATGGCCTACCTTTAGATGCTATATTGTCCTCATCCCAACCTTGTGTTGCTGAAAAATCAACCTTTCCACCAAACCAATCATGACTTAATCGGCTGCAAATAAGTGCACGCTTCGATAATTCATACTCTATTCGTTCAGTCATACTTTCTGCAATAACTAAATTAAATGGTTCTGCTCCTAATTTTGGATTATGTTCATGTTCATACCATCTCTTTAAAAAAATATACGGATTTTTCAAATGAATAAAAAAACTATTTCCCCCTAATTTAGGTAACCAATCAATGAAGTTCAAAACATCTTCTAATGAATCTGCGCCTTCTAGACTAACACCGCGATTATGATAGTGAGCTTGTTCAACTAGTGTAAGAGAGTGCTTTTTTAGATCGATTTTCTCAGGAACATGCTCATGATCAGGTCCTGGTCCTAGAAATAAATAACCACATTCTGTTAAATAACGATAAACACCTAATAAAACAGCACGATCAGAATTTCCAACAATCGCAATATCAGTCCCTCGTGCTTCAATATTATAGCAATCCTTGGCTTCATGATTAACTGACTGTGTCTTAATTGATAAACTTGGATCGATTAATAAATGTACCCCTCGATCCTCTTTCGAAACAGTCGGTTCAAAACGAATTCCTTCTGTTATTTTCATCATATATTTACAAAAATCTTGACGAGCAAATAATAGTGTATCCGTTACTTTATTTACATACACGAGAACCATTCTCTCACACCTTCCCTATATAATTATTTAACAAGCATTAAAAGAACGACACTATAGTAAAAACGGCGAACCGATTTTACTTTTCAAGAATAAACTCAAAACGACTTCCTACATACTGAGAACGAACGTACTCAAATGCACGTCCCTCTTCTAGGTAAGATATCTGTTTTAAGCGTAAAATAGGATCACCTTTTTTTATAGCCAGATAGTCTGCAATCTTCTCAGACGCAACCATCGCTGTCACACGTTGAACAGCTCGACCAATTTTATGATGGTTATCTTTCGTAACGGTTTGATAAAGTGATTGTGTAATCTCTTTTTTATTGTATTGATCAACCAAATCATAAGGAATTGTTGTCACTTCAAAACAAATCGGTAAATCATCCGCATAACGCACACGTTCCATGCGGATAACTTGGCTATCTTCTGTTAAATCTAATTTTTCAATTTCACTTGCACTTGGTTTCGTCACAAAATAAGACACCGTTTTACTTGATGGTTTTTTCCCTTGTGCAGCCATAATCTCAGAGAAACTGGTTGTCCCTGTCATTGTTTCTTGGACTTTTTCCCTTGCGACATATGTACCAGAGCCTACTTTTCTCTCTAATATGCCTTCGTCAGCTAACGCTTGGACTGCTTGTCTTAATGTCATTCGGCTAACACCAAACATCAATGATAATTCTCTTTCTGAAGGCAAACGGTCCCCTACAGACCATTTGCCCATCTCTATTTCTTCTTGAATTTTATCGTGTATCTGAATATATACAGGTAGATTCTTTTTACTCACGATACTCATCCTCTCTAAATCCTATTGGTCTAATTACTTAATCTCTCCATAAAAACTATAACAACGTTTTATTCATACTCTTTCATTATAACTGGTCTAATTATGACTGACAACTTAAAAAGAGCAAAATAAGCGACTATTCACCTATTTTGCTCTTTTATTTTAATAAACATCAATTACTTGATTGCTAGATAGTAAAATCAGTTTTGACTGTGTCACACGTTTGTTTTTTGTTAGAGATAATGCTCTTTCGTATAAGCTGATTTGACCACGGTATTTCTTAACCAATCGCTCTAATTCTACTTCATTTGAGGAATCTTTTAAATGATCTGTTTTGAAGTCATATAAAATGAGATCCTCTTCTGTTTCAACATACCCATCAATAATCCCATGGACGAGTAATTGATCACCTGCAGATTTAGGATAGCCTTTAAAAACTTCCTCTGCACGAAGTAACATAGAAAAAGGCTGTTCACGGTATACCGTCTCACTATGTTTAATTAATTTTTGACCAAACTCTGATTGGAAAAAGCTGACGATTGACTCAACAGAAACAGATGTTGCTAAGACTTCTGTTAAAACTTGATTAGCGACTAACTCATCTAAAATCGATTGAATGACGTGTTCATCAGGGACGGTTGTTAAGTCAATCAACTGCATCACTAAATGGGTAGCTGTCCCAATTTCAGCTGCATTTGGCTTTGTTTCTTCTTTCAAGAAAGCAGGTTTAGCTAATTCATTTTCAACATATCGTCCAACTGTTTTAGCTTCCTCATTCGTTAAATCTAGCGTCAACAATTGACTGTTATCTGGATCTTCAAAGACACGTTTAATCTCTGATACTGATTGATAACTCGTTGTCTGTGTAGCTTGTTCATATAGATACTCGTAAGCCAAGTTGTAACGTGCTTGTTTGACTAATTCTGTCTCCGCTCGTTTTGCTCCCTGTCTTTCTGTCTCAACAAGTAAGCCGCTGTCTACTTTAACTTCGCCTTGGCTTGCTACACGCAAGTCTTCTAAATTACTAAAGGTAATCTTGAAACGACCCGGATGATTATAAACCGTCTCTAACTTCGTAAAACCGTATTCCGTTTGGTACTCTTCCATGTCACGGTGGCGCATCAGAGTCATACCAATCCAATTCATTAGATTTTGATTTTTAAGACGGACTCCATCACCTAATACAACATTTGGCTCATCTGCCCCTAAACTCCATTTTTTCAACGCTTCTTCTTTACTCTTATATGAGCCAACTAAGAAGAGTTTCTCTTCTGCCCTAGTCAATGCCACATAAAGCTTACGCATTTCTTCGGATAAAAGTTGTTTACGTTTTTCTTCACGAATAGCTAAATACGGGAAAGTACGGTAAACCAAACGTTCCTCATTATCCGTATATTTAACCCCTGCACCTAAATCAACATCAAACAGATAACTTTGATTCAAATCCATTAAGTTAAAACGTCTCGTCAAATCAAGAACAAAGACTACTGGAAACTCTAAACCTTTTGATCCGTGAATTGTCATCACTCTAACCGCATCTTCGTTCTCACTTAAATCTGTAGGTTCTGCTAAGTCTTTATCTTTCGCTTGCATTTTTTCAATGAAACGAACAAATTGAAAGAGCCCTTTAAAACTCATCTCTTCATAACTTGTCGCACGTTCGTACAACGCATGAAGATTGGCTTGGCGTTGCTTCCCTGCAGGCATACCACCTACATAATCTAAGAAACCTGTATCTTGATAAACACGCCAAATCAGCTGAACCAATTGGTCACGACGTGCTAATTCACGCCATTCTTGCAACTGATTATAAAAAACTGACAGTTTTTCCACTAACTCTGGCTTATCGGCTTTTTCTTCTCTAAGATACGCTTCTACACCGTCATAAAAGCTACCTTTAGGATAGTTCACACGAATACGAGCTAAATCATTTTCTTTAATCCCCACAATCGGTGAACGTAAAACTGAGGCAAGTGGAATATCTTGATACGGATTATCAATCACATTTAGAAGCGAAACCATAATTTTAATTTCAGTCGCTTGGAAATAATTTTGAGTATCGTTCACTTGTAATGGGATACCTAATTCTTTAAAGATATCTAATAAGACCAGATTATTTTTCTTAGTAGGAGACAACAAGACAATATCACTGTATTTTAAAGCACGTGGTTCTTTCGTCTTTTTATTATAGACCGTCATACCATTTGCCATCATCTCTTTAATCTTATTCCCTACAAGGCGGATTTCCCCCTCTGTTTTATCATCAATTTGAAAGGTATCAGAGACATCTTCCGCGGGGTCACTTGCTTCTTCTTCACCAAATACTGTCTCTTCATTTTCATTTTCAAAAATTAACAGCTCTGGCACCATGCGTTCATCTTCTGGAAACCCTGTAAAACCATTCACTAAACGAGCAGGCTCATCGTATTCTAACTGTCCTACTGATTTATTCATCAGTTGTTGGAAAATTAAATTGGTAAAGTCTAACACTTCACGACGAGACCTAAAGTTTTCTGCCAAAATAATACGACGGCCTTCATCTGATTCTTCATAACGTTCATATTTTTCAATGAAAAGTTGCGGGTCAGCTAACCTAAAGGAATAAATGGATTGCTTCACATCTCCTACCATGAATAAGTTTCCGTCCTCATCATTCGGCTGTCTTAACCAGTATAAAATACTTTCTTGCAATTTATTAATATCTTGATACTCATCTACCAAGACTTCACTAAACAAGTCACGGTAATAGGTAGACGCTTCTGTCCCTTCCCACTGACCTTCAACTTGTTTCGCCAAAATCTGCAAGGTAAAGTGTTCCAAATCATTGAAATCTACTAAGTTTTTTTCTAATTTACGAGCTGCATACGCTTGTTCAAATTTATAAGCGACCTCAGCCATATATGTGACCATCTTCTCAGATTTTGCCATTACTTCTTTCATGACTTCTGGAGATAAACTGAATAATCCTTCTTGCCAAGATGCCACTGCTTTCTTATTGGCATCACGCAAGTCTTTAATTTGATTGTTTAACTCTTTCTCAGCAGGCTCCAACTTAGTCAACGTTGGATAGCGTCCAAACTCTATCGTTTTAAGATACTCATGTAAATTCCCAAGTTGATCTGTCATCACTAATTCTTCTAACATCTCATACACCGCTGCTTCTTCAAGCATTTTTTTATAGACTTTTTCAAAGCGTTCATCTGTCTCGGATAAAGCTAACATTTCCTTCGCATTATGAATCATTTGTTTCACTTCAGACACCACACGAGGTTTTAAGATAGTCTGATATATCGGTGTTTCAGCTAATTCACCTGTCACGCGGTAACCTTCAGCAAGCGAATCTAACCATTCTTTCGGATTAGGATTTGCCCTAGCAAAATCATACAATGAAAAAATCAAACGCGTTAACCCATCATCACTGCGGTCATTCGAAAAATTTTCTGTTAAGTCATAAAATAACTCTGACTCTGATTCATATAATTCCGAACGGACATCATCCCATACATCTTCTTTTAATAGAAGCATCTCTGTCTCATCTGTGAGCAGACGAAAGACTGGATCGATATCAATCAAATAATAATACTTGCGAATAACTTGTAAACAAAATGAATGAAGCGTACTGATAGAAGCTGTCGGAATTAAACTTAACTGATGGACAAAATGACGTTTCGTCTCATCATCAATTTCAGACGTTATTTTTTCTTGAACAGCATCTTGAATACGCTGCTTCATCTCTTTAGCAGCTGCCTCGGTGTACGTTACAATCAATAGTTCATCCACGTTAACGCGCGCTTCAATCTTTTCAATCACACGTTTAACAAGAACTGTCGTTTTCCCAGAGCCTGCCGAAGCCGATACCAAGATATTAGCACCACTGTCATAGATAGCTTGCCACTGGTCATCAGTAAACTGACTATTAGGGTCTCTTAATGGAATATTAGTTGCTTGACTCGTCATCACACAGGCCTCCTTCTGCTTTTTCTTTCATTTTCTGCAACACTTCTTTTTTCGTCATCGACGGTATTTTATTGTAACTATTTTCTTTAAGTAATACATCAAACTGGCACACACTACGGAACGGGCAATATTTACATGCCACTCGCTCTTTACCACGGTAGGCTGGGTCTAACTTCACTTCACCTGCAAAGATTTCTTCTCCCGCTTTTCTAAAGTTTTCTTCATTGTGTGTCATCAGCAAATTAATCTCTTCTTCTGATGCAAATTGTTTAGACGTATAGCTGCCATCTTTTTTCATACCAAATGGGTAGACACTTGATTTGGTTTTCTCCTCTAATGTACGGTCCATTTGCGATAACAGTTTTTCATCATCTAGAAGTAAGCCTTGGTAACCAAATTCTTTTAGTAACTCTTCCTCAGCTAACTCTTCTCCTAAGCTACCTTCTACTACTGGATTTTTGACTTGTAAATAAAAAGCTCCAGCAGGTTTAACCGCTTCTTTACCTACTAGTTTTGCCGCATTACGCATGGCGACATCTAGATACGTAATCATCTGCATCGCTAAACCAAAGTAAACATCTCGGTAATCAAAGCTATGCTTACTTGATTTATAATCAACTACGGACAGATACGTCGTTTCTGCAACTTCCACGGCATCTAAACGGTCAATTTTACCACGCAAAGCTAAATGCTTATCATTTTCTAAATCAAAGGTCAGACTTGATAAACTTTCCTGTGCCATAGCTTGGCCAAATAACACTTCAGTTTGAAGCGTCGATAATCCTGTACGCTGACTTTGACGTCTTAATGTTTGTCCCACTCGTTCGATTGTTCGGCTTAATTGATGTCTAATATACGCCATACGTGGGCTTGCTGAAAGGATTGAGAATTTTGATTCACCCAATATTCCCACTAGGACTTCATCCGATACTGCTTTTAATTCTGATTGAGTTAAGTCACTTAATGTTAAGCCACGACGAATCAAGGTTTTGAATAATTGGTCCAATGTATCATGATAGAAGTCACCTGTTGCGGCTGGACTTAACTCAAATTTATCCCGTTCACGTAAATTTAAGCCATAGGTCATAAAGTATTTATACTGACACTGGTTAAAGCTTTCGATTTTAGAAACCGATCCGTAAACTGTATCCCCGTATAATGCGGTCACTAATTCAGGTGTTAACGTCTCAGGCACATTAAGATGAGTCAAACTTTCAAATAACTTATGAGCAAGCAACCCATATTCATCACTATTTTTTAAATTTTGTTCAAGTAACTGCCACTCTGAAGCCATCGTTAATTCTTTTTCTTCTGCCAAACGATTCATCGCAATTAAATCCGATAGTAATTGACGACTGGACAGAATCTCATTTGGATCAAACTGTGCAACATCCGGTAGGGCTACTTTAGGAATTGGTTTTAAATTTAAATACTTCGAAATAATCCCTAAATACGGTGATATTTTGCTCTCTTTTACCCGGTCACTCGACTTAGGATAACTCAAATACAAGCGGTCTTTAGCTGAATGAAAGGCTAAATAGGCAATATAAGGTTCTTTCGCACTATCACGTTGTGTTTGTTTGGCTAAATACTTCTCTTCTGGTAAGTTTTCAGACATCAACTCACGCTCATAATCAGACAATAGCGTTTTATTTTCCACTTTTTGAGGGAAAGACTGGTCTGATGCACCGATGATAAACGTCACCTTATTTTTCTGGGCATGAATTAAATCAAGAGAAGCTAGACTAACTTGATCAATGGTTGTCGGTACTTTACTATACGTTAAGCCCTCTAACCCTGTTTTTAAAATAACAACAAAGTCATCCAACTGGAAGTCTTCATCCCCTAGAATCGTCACGTAATCATCTAAGAGGTTCATTAGCGCTTGCCATGTTTGCTCATGGATTTTAGCCGTCTCTAAATCACCTTGCTCAATGGCTTGCTGGCGCCAAAATAACAACTCACTCTCAACACCACTTATTTGTAAGAATGAATAGAGTAACGTCGCAGCCTCCCGGCCCGTCTTAGCTTTCTTCAACTTATCGAAGAATGGTACTAACTGTCCCCGAACATCACGTCTCACTTCATTAGAAGTCTCTTGAATCACAACATTTTTATCTACTTTAACAGAATCATCACGGAAATCGTATGATATATATTCCCAGTCTTTTTCCTGAGTCCAATACCATCCTTTATATCCATAAGCTAAGACAACATTTTCAGTTAGGTCAACTTTCTTACGATATTCGCGTCGAGAATTTTGCCAATACTCTACAGAACTTGACTGTTCTATTACAGGAACAAATAATTCTGTTCTTAAAAAACGCATGATATCAGCATATCTAAACTGACGGCGATTGATATCAAATAAACTTGTTAGAAACTCAACAAGTGGATGATGTGTCATCTCAAGTTCTGAATTCAAATAATAAGGAATATCATAACGATCAAAGATAGGCGCAATACTAAACTTATAAGCATCCATGTCTCTCGTCAAAATTTCTATTTCATTATATCTCGCTTCACCCGCAATCACTAAGCGTTTGATTTCCTTAGCTACTGCCGTTAATTCGGTTACGGGATTTGAGGCTGCCCATAATTGAATACGATCTGACTCCAGAGTTACTGGTACTACTTTTGAAGATAAGGACTGACTGTCACACCACATCGTGTCCAATTTTTCAAAATCACTCTTCTCTGGAACCAAACGAGTATCTGTCAAAATTTTAATTTTAAACTGTCTTGCAAAATGGTAAAAATCGTAATAAATTTTTCCTGCATCAAAAAACATATTAAGCTTACTTGGATACTCCTCAAGATAAGGCTTATCTAGAACTAGATTAATAATCACACGCTCTGCCTGTGAAACAAGGACTTGAATTAACTCTTGTTCTCGAGCGGTAAAACGAGAAAATCCTGAAATAACAATCATTACATTGGATAAATCTTTCCCTTTTAAATACTCGGCTAAGTACGTAATTTGTTGGGTAATCCCAACTTGACGAACTCCCAGTTCTAAAATATAAGCTTGGTACAACAAATAAAATTCTGTTGCTTTACGCTTAAAGTCTTCTTCTTTTGAAGAATGACCTAAATTTTGAATTAAATTTTCAAAATCCTCTTCTTCAATCTTTCCATTTTGCAACTCATTGAATAAGTCAGCCAATTGAGAAATAAAACCCGGTTTAGTTGTTTCTCCTTTGAATATAGTTAGCTGTCCTTCATTATCTAATAACACTTTTCTAATTAGCATGTGACTACCTGCTTCAGAGATTTTCTCTTCTTGGTAGACTTTTGTATTTTGAAGGTAATACCACGCTAAACGCGTGAAACTAAACACTTGTAGGCGCGTACTTGCCATAGTGTCTTCCGTATTAAATGGGGGTAACTGATGTAAGTTTTTTAATACGGATACCTCTGTTTCAAATTTTATATGGTTAGGAACTAGATAAAAAACTTCATGTCGCTCATCTTCTACTAGCCAGTCTTTAGCTTTTTCAACTAAGGCAAGTTCGTGATGACAACTTGCTGGACCGTATACAAATTCTAATGACATCTTCTCACACCTTTCCTTTTATGCTCTTCCCTATTTTATCATAGGCCAGTGACAATTGATGACACTTATTCAACAAATAAATAAAAAAAGCTCAGCAATTAAGCTGAACTTTTTATTCTACTTTACCAAATTTGCTTGGTGGCCAGAATGAAAATTTAACATTTCCGGTAATATCTTCAATATTAATGTAACCAATCATACGACCATCTTTTGAAATCTGACGGTTATCACCCATTACAAATAACTTACCTTCTGGAACAGTATCATTGCCATCAAATAGGTTTGCAAGAGCAAACTCACTGTGAATTTTACCATCTTGATCAAGAACTGTCGTTAAGTACTCGCCCTCTTTAAGTTTAGATTTAAATTCATCTAAGTAAGGCTCTTTGATTTCTTTATCATTGATAAATAATTGATCATTAACAAATTTCACTTTATCTCCTGGTAAACCAATGACACGTTTGATATAGCTTTTTTTAGGCTCATCCGGTGCTGGGAATGTTACGATATCAAATCGCTCAATGTCCTTACTTCTCAACGCAAAAACACGTTCTCTATCCGCCATCGTGGGGTCCATCGAATGACCTGATACTAAAACTGGTGTGAAGACAAATTGTCTCACCGCAATTAATACTGCTGCAACGCAGACTAACCATACTATATTACCAATAATCTCTTTTTTAGTGATTGGTTTTTTCACTTTTTTCTCTTTATTCTTTTTCAAAATGTTTCCTCCACACTTTACAGTTACATATTGTAATTATTCTTATCATTCATTTTATCATATAAAAAAAGCTTATGCTTTAAATAAGCCATTTTTATACAAAAAATTCATGGAAAATTCATTATTGAAATAGTTTAATTCCAAACCTACTCACACTATCATGTAAACCACTGATAAGACAAATATAAAAAAGCAGTTCCACCTTAATTGGCGAAACTGCTTTGAGTTTTAATTATAAGCTATTGAAAGTAGCTACAACATTTTCAGTTGTGAAGCCGTATTCTGGTAATACTCTTGAAGCTGGCGCACTTGCACCAAATTTATCAACAGTAACAGTTTTTCCTTCAAATCCTACATAACGTTCCCATCCGAATGATGAACCCATCTCAACTGCGACACGTTTAGTAATTGCTTTTGGTAAAACTGATTCACGGTAAGCCGCATCTTGCATTTCAAATAAATCCATACTTGGCATTGAAACAACTGATACATCTTTACCTTGTGCTGCTAATTCTTTTTGAGCTTCAACAGCTAGCGCAACTTCAGATCCAGTTGCAATTAAGATACCTTCTGGTTGGTCGCCTTTTTGAGCAGAGATAACGTAAGCTCCTTTAGCAACGCCTACTTCAGCTAACTCTTTAGAGTTTTCTAAAACTGGTAAGTTTTGACGAGTTAATGCTAAAACAGTTGGACGGTCAGTAGATGATGCTGCAAGTTTCCAAGCTGCACGTACTTCATTTCCATCAGCCGGACGTAATGTTGTCAAGTTAGGCATGCTGCGTAAGCTTGATAATTGTTCGATAGGCTCATGAGTTGGACCATCTTCTCCAACAGCAATTGAATCATGTGTTAACACATAAGTAACTGGCACACCTTGGATTGCTGCTAAACGAATAGCCGGACGTAAGTAATCTACGAATACGAAGAATGTTCCACCGTATACGCGAGTTCCGCCGTGTAATGCAATTCCGTTCATAGCTGCTGCCATTGCGAATTCACGAACACCAAACCAGATGTTGCGTCCTTCGTATTGACCAGGTTCAAAATCTTTTTCTTCTGCCATCATTGTATTGTTTGATGATGATAAGTCAGCAGAACCACCCCAGATAGTTGGAACAGTTTTAGCTAATGCTTGAATCATTTGTTTGCTTGTAATACGACTTGCAAGAGCGTCATCGCCTACTTCAAATGTTGGCATTTCTGAATCCCAGTTTTCTGGTAATTTGCCAGCATAAGCATCTAAGAATTGTTGCGCTAATTCTGGGTATTCAGCTTTGTAGCCAGCGAATAATTCATTCCACTCAGTTTCAGCTTTTTCACCTTTAGCGTTAATTTCTTGTTTGAAACGATCTTTAACTTCAGCAGGCACTTCAAACTCAGGAGTATCCCATCCGTAAGCTTTTTTAGCTGCTTCAATACCTTCTGCTCCAAGTGGGGCACCGTGAACTTTGTTTGTTCCTTCGTTTGGTGCACCGAAACCGATGATTGTTTTGATTTCGATCATTGTTGGTTTTGTTGTTTCAGCTTTCGCTTCCTCAATCGCTTTAGAAATAGCTTCTAAGTCGTTACCATCTTTAACTAAGATATGGTGCCATCCAGTTGCTTCAACACGGCCTTTCACATCTTCAGTAAATGATTTATCTAATGGGCCATCTAATGAAATATCATTTGAATCGTATAATACGATTAATTTATCTAATTTCATGTGTCCTGCCATACTCATTGCTTCTTGAGAGATACCTTCCATTAAATCGCCATCTCCACAAATAGCATATGTGTAATGATCTACGATTTTGAAGTTTGGTTTGTTGTAAGTTGCAGCTAAATGAGCTTCAGCCATAGCAAACCCAACACTCATTGCAATCCCTTGGCCTAAAGGACCAGTTGTTGCTTCAACACCATCAGTGTGATTTACTTCTGGATGTCCTGGAGTACGACTCCCCCATTGACGGAATCCTTTTAAGTCATCTTGGTTTACATCGTAACCAGCTAAGTGTAATAAGCTATATAACATTGCTGAACCATGACCAGCAGAAAGGATGAATCGGTCGCGATCTACCCAGTTTCTTGATGTACTTGGGTTGATTTTTAAATGTTTAGTCCATAAAGCATATGCCATCGGTGCAGCCCCTAATGGTAATCCCGGGTGACCTGAGTTTGCTTTTTGGATAGTATCCATACTTAACGTACGGATTGAGTTAACGCCTAATTCATCAATTTTATCGAACATGAATGTATTCCTCCTGTTGTTTAGGTTTTTTTTACCTTAATTGTTATAGGTCTATTTTACCTTTATTGGAACAGAAATGCAATGAAAACTTTTTCACTTACTCCTAATGACTAGTTTTCTTTGTGACGGTCATGAAGTCCTTTTTCTTTTTGGATACCTTTTAATTTATCAGGTGTTACATCGTTTCCTTTTTCGTCAACAACTTTCATTCCTTCGATATGGTTACGCATTCCACCACGGAAACGCTCTAAGTATTCCTGACGTAATTCTTTTTGTTCTGTTTGCTCTGCTAAAGTTAACCCTTCAGCTTTTGATTTATTTGCTAATTCATTAATACGTGCCATTTTTTCTTTTGATAACATAATCGTTCCTCCTAATTTTTAATACTCTTACTATACTAATCTATTATATTTTAAATAACAATTATTCTCAACTTACGAACATGCGTTTGATTTGTATTCTTACTTATGATAATATTAAAGTGTTAAATAAAGACTAGGAGGTTACTATGAGTACACCGAGAGAAACACGTCAAGCCGACATTCTTAAGTACATACATACTCAAGTTTCTGAAAAAGGTTATCCGCCTACTGTTCGTGAAATAGGCTTAGCCGTAAATCTATCATCCACTTCAACCGTCCACGGCCACTTGTCCCGTTTAGAAAAAAAAGGATTCCTACAACGTGATCCTAGTAAACCTCGTGCAATCGAGCTTACTAAAAAAGGATTAGACTTTTTAGGCATCCAAGACAAAACAATCCCTTTACTCGGGACGGTTACTGCCGGTGAACCGATTTTAGCAGTAGAAGAAGCACTTGACTTCTTCCCCATACCGCCTAACTTATCGCAGGACGAAAACAATCTATTTATGCTAAAAATCAGAGGAGAAAGTATGATTAATGCTGGTATCCTTGATGGTGACCAAGTGATTGTTAAAAAACAATCAAATGCTTCTAATGGCGATATTGTTATTGCCATGACTGATGAAGACGAAGCCACATGCAAACGTTTCTTTAAAGAAAAAAATCATATTCGTTTACAACCCGAAAATGATTATCTAGAGCCTATTATTCTAGACAATGTTTCTATTTTAGGTAAAGTAGTGAGTTTATATCGTGATACGATTTAAGTTACGCAAAAAGACCAGAGAATATTCTCTGGTCTTTTTATTTTCCGAAGGTATGTCCTTCTTCAGTTCCTTCTAACACACGTTTTGCCCCCATAGCTAAGGCAAACATTTCATTTTCACCTGGCGATAAGATAACCGGCCCTAAGAATGACACACGTTCTGTTACCCAGTCCGTTAACATATTAGAGTAGCTCAAACCACCTGTTAAAACGATACCGTCTACATTCCCTCTAAGAACAGTAGCCAATTGTCCAATACCTTTAGCGATTTGATAAGCCATTGCTTCAAAAATAAGCGCTGCTTCTTCATCGCCCTCTTTAATACGTTTTTCAACTTCAATCCCACTATTCGTATCAAGATAAGAAATTAACCCGCCATGTTTACGTGTTAAGCGTGTCACCTCAGCTTCTGACAATTTGTAACACATTGGCACTAATTCTTTAAGTGATAAGCCGCCTGAACGCTCTACCGAGAATGAGCCTTCATCATCTAAGACTAAATCAATCATACGCCCATTTTCGTGCGCACTGATGGAGAAGCCACTCCCTAAATGAACCACGATTAAATTCAGGTCTTCATAATTTTTTTCAAGCTTTTCCGCTGTTTGCATCGCAACGGAACGCATATTTAACATATGCCCCACACTACGACGTTTCACACCTTTAAGCCCAGATACACGAGCTAAATCTTGGAATTGATCGACTGTAATAGGATCATAAACCATTGAAATCGCATCTGGTTTAGCTAACTTACGAACACCATCTGCTAAAAGTGCTCCAAGGTTAGAAGCATGTTCGATATCTGCTCGATTACTCAACCAATCAATCATCTCTTCATTTACAAAATACGCTCCTGCTTCAACTGGCGGCAACATACCACCACGTCCAACAGCCGCATCTACATCTGCCAAGTCTACACCTTTAGACATCAGAAAATCTAAAATAATTCCTAAACGGTAATCGTATTGATCAACAATTCGGTTATATTGAGCAAGTTCGCTTGTTTCATGGAAAATATTTTCTTTAAAAAGTTCCTCATCATTTACAAAATAAGAGACTTTTGTCGATGTTGAACCTGGATTAATAACGACTATTTTTTTATCGCTCATAACACAACCTCCTTAAAGTGAAATCGCTAAAATTAGCGAGTTTAACTTTTCTTCTGTACTTGATCCTCTTGATGTTAAAACGATCGGACACTTTGCTCCTACAATCAGCCCAGCCATTTTACCACCGGCTAAGGTTGTAAGACTCTTACCTAAGACATTACCTGTGATGATATCTGGCACTAATAAAATATCTGCTTCACCAGCTACAGGACTGTCATACTCTTTTTCTTTGGCGATTTCTTTGCTAATTGAAAGATCTAATGAGATCGGTCCCTCAATCACACTTCCTACAAAGTCCCCTTTGCCACTTAATTTTTTTAGTTCAGCTGCATCAAGTGAGGCTTGTAATTTCGGGTTCACATTTTCAGTAGCATCTAACACACCAATTTTTGTTTCGTCATATCCTAATGCTTTTGTAACAGATAGAGCATTTTTTAGAAGCTCTTCTTTAGTTGGTAAATCAGGTGTCAACATCATGCCACCATCTGTAATGAATAACAATTTATGATAACTAGGGACTTCATTAATTGCCACATGGGACAATACTTTTTGTTCCCTAATACCATTTTCTTTATTCACTACCGCTTTTAGTAAGTCACGCGTCTGTAAATGACCTTTCATCAACACGTCAGCTTTGTCTTCTTTAATTAATGCTACCGACTTTTGCGCCGTATCTGTGTCATCGTTACCGTGAACAATTTCGAAATCTTTAGGCTCTTCTTTTAATTTTTCAAGTAAGCTTGTAATTTCTTTTTCATCTCCGACTAAAATGGGTGTAATGAGTCCTTCATGATAAAGTGAAAGAACACTTTGAAGAGTATGCTCATCTGTCGCATTGGCTACAACGACTCTTTTCTTATGAACTGATTCTAAAGAGAGAAGGTCTCTCTTTAGATCAGCAAAACTTGGAATTGTCATGGTGTCACCTTTCCTTGTTTTAATTTTTTAATAACATTAAATCTGGATCAGCTAACGCTTTTTTGAATACGCCTAAAGCTTCTTGTGCTTCAACGCCATCAACTAAACGATGATCGAATGCGAATGATAAGCGCATAATTGGTGCGATTTCCATTTCACGGTCTTTATTCACAATCACTTCATCAGCAATTCTAGCGATTCCCATAATGAATGATTCTGGGAAATTAATAATCGGTGTTGACCACACGCCACCTGAATCTGGCATGCCACCAATATTTGTAATCGTTGCTGAACTTCCAGACATATCAGCTGGTGTTAATTTACCTGCTGCAGCTTTATCTCCTAATTCAGTAATTTCTTTCGCAATTTCAAAGACTGATTTTTTATCAGCATCTTTGATAACTGGCACGTATAAACCGTGTTCTGTATTTGTTGCAATCCCAATATGGATGCCGCCTTTATGGACAATATCCCCTTCTGCCATATCAACATAAGCATTTAACGATGGGAATTCTTTCAATAATTGAACCATTGCTTTTACAATATATGGTAAGTAAGTTAAACGAACCTCTTCTTCTTTTGCGATTTCTTTATATTTCGCACGGTGTGCCATTAAATTAGTCGCATTTACTTTGTCAAAAACTGTTACGTGAGGAATTTCTGTTCTACTTTGAACCATTGCTTTAGCAATCGCTTTACGAACAGGAGTCATCTTCTCACGCCAGTCGCCCTCACCTGGTTTTGGTGCTGGTGCTGGTTTCGGAGCTGCCGAATTAACAGCCGCTGGTGCAGGTGCCACTGACGCTGCTGTTACAGGAGCTTCTGCTGAACCACCACCAGCTAAGAATGTGTCAATATCTGCTTTAACGATTTTTCCACCATTTCCTGTAGGTGTTACCATACTTAGATCAACACCTTGCTGTCTAGCGTAACGTCTAACTGATGGAACCGCTTTAACTTTACCTGTCGAACTCACTGCTTTTTTACTATCAGATGTTTCTTCAACAGCAACTTCTGCTTGTTCTGGTTCACTCGATTCTTCACTTGCTACAGTATCATCTGTTGCAATTTCAATAATGACTTGATCCACTAAAGCAATGCCTTCTGGTACTAAGATTTTCTCCACTCGACCTGATACTGGTGACGGAATTTCCATAGTAGACTTATCATTTTGGATTTCAACAAGTGAGTCATCTGCCTTCACTTCGTCTCCTTCTGCTACTAACCAACTAATAATCTCTGCTTCTGTTAAACCTTCACCCACATCGGGTAATTTAAATTTATATGACATACGATTATCCTCCAATATACTTAATTTTATTCTGTAAGAGTACGGCGAACTGCTGCTTCAACATCTTTAGACGTTGGTAACCATACGCCTTCTGCTGCGCCAAATGGGAAGTGACTATCTGGAGCTGCCACACGACCAATCGGTGCTTCTAAGTCATACATTGCTAATTCTGAAATCTCAGCCATGATATGATTAGCTAACCCTGTCATACGTTGCGCTTCTTGAACGACGACAACATGACCTGTTTTTCTCACTGATTCTAAAATAGTATCTGTATCGAATGGAACAACCGTTCTTAAGTCAATTAATTCTACTGAAATGCCTTCTTTTTCTAAAGTTTTAATCGCTTTTTTAGATTCATGAACCATTGAACCATACGTTACGATAGTAATATCAGACCCTTCCTGAATAACATTCGCTTTGTCTAACTCAATTGTGTATAGTTCTTCTGGCACGTCTTCTTTAATCGAACGGTATAATTTTAAATGCTCTAAGAAGTAAACTGGATCATTATTTCTAATAGAAGAAACTAGTAATCCTTTAGCATCATATGGGCCACTTGGAATAACAATACGTAAACCTGGTGTTTGACCAAATAGTCCTTCTAAGTTATCTGAGTGAAGTTCTGGTGTTCCAACCCCTCCACCAAATGTTGAACGAATCGTAACAGGAGCTGAGCCAGTCCCACCTAAACGGTAACGGTGACGTGCTAATTGTCCACAAAGTCCATCAATTGCTTCCATTGTAAATCCTGAGAATTGGATTTCTGGAATTGGTCTAAATCCGCCAATTGCAAGACCCAAAGCCATTCCCATAATGCCTGATTCAGCTAATGGTGTATCAAAAATACGCTTGTCACCTAATGCTTCATGAATGCCATCTGTTGCACGGAATACCCCACCGTTAATCCCAACATCTTCACCAAATAATAATGTACGTTCATCTCGTTTCATCTCTTGTAAAAGTGCTTCATTAATCGCTTGAACCATATTTTTCTCAGCCATTTTACTTAGCCTCCTTAGCTTTATACATTTCAATTTCTTTCTTAATACGTGGTGTTGGTTCTTCAAATACATTTTCAAGTAATTCAGATACTGTTTGTTTAGGTTCTGCATCTGCTTCGTCTAATGCTTTGTTTACTTCTTCTGTTGTATCAGCAATGACTTGCTCTTCCATCTCTTCTGTCCATAACCCTTTATCACCTAAGAATTTACGCATTCTAATTAAGTAATCTTTTTCACGCCATTCCGCTACTTCTTCATCGCTACGGTAACGAGTTGGGTCATCTGATAACGTATGTGGACCGAAACGGTATGTTAACGTCTCAATCAAGACTGGTCCTTTACCTGATAAAGCATGTTCTTTCGCCATTTTTGTCACTTCATATAATGCAAGTGGATCCATTCCGTCTACTTGAACACCTGGGATACCAGCTGCTACTGCTTTTTGAGCCAATGTATGAGCTTTTGATTGTTTCTCACGTGGAACTGAAATACCGTATTTATTATTTTGAACAATAAAGACTACTTGTGAGTCAAATGCGCCTGCAAAGTTAATCCCTTCATAGAAATCACCTTGTGATGTTCCGCCGTCACCGATATAAGTCATGACAACTTTATCTTTACCGTCTAATTTATAAGCTAAGCCCAAGCCTGCTGCTTGAACATATTGTGAGCCGATAATCGTTTGTGCTGGTAATCCTTGTAAGCCTTCTGGGAATTTATTTGCCGCAACATGCCCTCTGTACCAAAGAATTGCATTTTTAAGTGGCATACCATGTTTAACTAAAGGAATAACATCACGGTACGTTGGGATTAAGAAATCCTCATCCGAAATACCAAACAATGTTGCCAGTTGTGACGCTTCTTGTCCTTCTGATGGTGGTAAGTTACCAATACGACCTTGACGTCCTGCTAAAATCAAGCGTTCGTTAACTGCTCTCCCCCATACTAAATCTTTCATTAAAGCCACTAATTCGTCATCTGTCAGGCTTGATTCTGCCCCTTTATTCACTAACTTCCCTTTTTCATCTAAAATCTGAACGTGCTTGATAATGTCTGTACTTTCTTTAACAATCTCATCAAAATTGATTGTGTTTGTCTCTTTTTTAGCCATTTCTCGTCATTCCTCTCCAAATCGTTTTTAGTTTTAGTTGAAATCTAATTTATAATCTTCTGGATCTGCTACTGCCAATTTTTGATTAAAGATATAATTGAAAACAAATCCTAAAATAATAGGTACTACTGCAAATGCTAAGACTACTTTTATAATATTGCCAACAGACCATCCGCCATCAGCTAAAGCTAGAGCGTTAATCGGTCCAATTAAGCCACTAAATCCAAATCCAGCACTAAATGATGTTCCTTGCAGATTCAAGAATGCTGCTAAAGCACCCGTGATTGCTGCGTTACAAATAACAGGTAACATGATTTTTGGTTTTTTAAGTACATTTGCCATTTGCATTTTAGGTGATCCAATGAAATGAGCTAATGATGTTGGAATACTGTTCGTCTTCCATCCGGCAATACATAAGCCGAAACCAGCTGCGCAAATACCCAAGTTAGCCGCACCTGAAGCTACACCTGTTAGTGAAATCGCTGTGGCGATTCCAACTGTAGCAATCGGTGATACAATCATCATTGAGAAGATAATGGCAATCGCGATAGCCATTGGAATCGGTTGAAATTCTGTTAACATGGCTACGAATTGGCCAAGCATTGTTGTAATGTATTTAACGTAAGGGAGTAATAATAAACCAAGCCCCCCACCTACTACTACTAAGATTGTTGGAATAACCAGAATCGTAAACGCTTTCAGTTTTTCGCCAAGTACTAAGATTAATAACGCTCCAATTGCTGCAGTTAAGCCTGTATTAATAACATCTCCCGTTCCTTGGAAAATAAAGCCGCCTTCTGGATTAAGTCTTGCCACACCTGATCCTACAACACAGGCCATACCTAGTGACCCTATTTGAATAGGTGTAAATTTAAAGTTAATCGCAACAGCCACACCTACAACTATTGGCATTAAGGTTTGTGCAATACCTGTTGCTGTTAATCCGAATGACCAATCTAGGCTTTTTGATAATTCACTTAATAAAGCACCCGGGATTAGTGACACCACAACCCCCATGGCCACACCATTCAAGACATTCATTGTAAAATCTTTTGGTTTAATATTTATTGCCATCCTTATTTCCTCCTAGTGATTATTCTTTATATGCCCCTTTTCTGTGTCATGCGTCACTCTTCTAATTCTTAAACATGTATCGGTAAACCTAAGCCAATCTCTGCTGCATCCATGATAGTTTCACTTAATGATGGATGTGGATGAATGGTTAGAGCTAAATCTTCTATTGTCAGGTCAGTTTCAATCGCTAACACTAATTCAGCAATCATATCGCTTGCTCCAACACCTGCGATTTGTGCACCTAAGAGTTTACCTGATTCCTTTTCACTCACTAATTGCATAAAGCCATCAGTTGCACCTAATGATAAGGCACGTCCATTAGCAGCAAATGGGAATTTTGATACCGTTACCGCAATATCTTGCTCTTTTGCTTCTGCTTTTGTTAAACCTACAGAGGCTAATTCTGGTTCTGTAAAACAAACAGCTGGAATAGCTTGATAATCCATAATGACATCTTGTCCTGCTATCACTTCTGCTACGACTTTGGCTTCATAACTTGCTTTGTGTGCTAAAGCCAAACCTGCTGTAACATCTCCAATCGCATAAATCCCTTTTGCTGTTGTTTCGCCACGTTCGTCAACTTTAATCAAGCCACGTTCATCCATCTCAACACCAGCTTTGTCTAACCCAAGCTCATCGGTATTTGGACGACGTCCTACTGATACCATGACATAATCGGCTTCAATCGTTTTTTCTTTTCCTTCTACTTCATAAGTAACCGTTACGCTATCTTTATTATTTACAGCATTTTTTGCCATTGCTTTTGTTTCAATCGTCACATCTTTCTCTTTGAAGTTTTTCTCAACTAATTTCACCATGTCTTTTTCAAAGTTAGGTAAAATACTTGGTGCGCCTTCTAAGATAGTAACGTCGGTTCCAAGACTGGCATAGACACCTGCTAGCTCGCTTCCAATGTATCCTCCACCGATTACAACTAATTTCTTAGGAATTTCCTTTAAATTAAGTAAGCCTGTTGAATCTAGAATACGCTTTCCAAATTTAAATCCTTTAATTTCAAGTGGACGACTCCCTGTTGCGATGATAACGTTTTGGAATGAATACGTTTCACCACCAAATTCGTGCATCACACGCAGACGATGTTCATCCATGAAATAACCGGCTCCATTTAAAATTGTCACTTTATTTTTCTTCAGCAGCATTTCTACGCCACCTGTTAATTTTGATACTACTTCCTTATCCTTCCACTCTTGAACCTCTTCAAAGTCAATCGTGACATCTTTTGCATGTACGCCTTTTGTCTTTTCATTTAAAGCGTGATAGTAATCATGACTAGCATGGATTAGTGCTTTCGAAGGGATACATCCGACATTTAGACACGTTCCTCCAATAAAATCTTTTTCAATAATTGCTACTTTCTTTCCTAGTTGTGCGGCTCTAATCGCAGCCACATAACCACCAGGTCCTGAACCAATCACAACTGTGTCTAGTTCTGTTTCGAAATCTCCTACAACCATTAATTGCACATCCTCTCGTATACTTTGATTTGGACTTTTTCAATCTTATCTAGTAAGATTAAGGATAATCAGTCGTTCCTTTTATGGAGAAATAACTCTTTCACCTTTCACAAATGTAAGCGTCTTCTCTATGAACCTAGTATAGCCCGTGGTACCTATTATGTGAAATCGGTAGTTTTTATAGGGCTATAAACTTCATCTATACCAAACAAAAGAAAGAAGGCAAGTCTATGGAAATCAGGCAAGTAAAATACTTTATCGAGATTATTAAAACCCAGAGCTACTCAATGGCGGCTAAAAATCTCTTTATTACCCAACCCACTCTTTCGTGGAATATGACTAAACTACAAGAAGAGCTCGGGACTAAGCTCATCTACCAAGTAGGAAACACAGTTATGCCAACTACTGCTGGAAGTTTGTTATACGAAAAAGGCACCCAGATCGTACATGATTTTGAAAAACTTACTCAAGAATTAGGAGACGCCTCCCTTCATCCTAATGATGAATTAACCATCGGCTCCAATGCTGTGATTTCTCCTTTCTTTATGCCACTCATTGAAGGATTCATGTCCCAGTATCCAAAAACTAGCCTAACAATTGAAGAAGATGGTTCAATTAAAACGCAAAAGAAAATTGCAAACGGCGAGTTAGAACTTGGTGTGGTTTCTTATCCAATCGTCGAAAATAATCTTCACGTTGAAAAAAATAGTCATCACCGCTTTAAGTATGATGCCTATGTTGTGATGCGTGCCGATCATCCCCTTGCTAAAAACGAACACTTAACGTTTAAAGACTTGAAAGAAGCAAGTTTTGTTTCCATGTCAAAAGACTATGTCCTTTGGCATGTCCTTCAAACCAAAGCAAGAGAGAACGGCTATCAACCAACTGTTAACTTTTTAAGTAATAGTCACGAGGTCCTAATACAAAATATCTTGAAAACTGGTGCTATTGGGATTCTTCCCATTCAACTTCAATCCGAATACGCAAATGAAGACCTTGTTTGGGTGAAACTTAAAGATAAAATGAAGCCTTTCGATATTGTGGTTGTCCATAAGAAAGAGGCGCCACTCAGTCCTACAGCAGCTTTATTCTTGGAATACATCATCAATAATAAATAAAAAAACTAGCCAAATGCTAGTTTTTTTTATTTACCTCTTTACAACACGAACAAATGTTTGTATAATATAAATATAGAACAGATGTTCGCAAAAAGAATATATGAGGTGACATGATATGTTAGCAATCAGACGCATGGGATTTATTTTTACATTATTAGTTATCGGTATCTTACTAGGTACTTTAGGTATTAAAACAGCACTTATTATTATTTCTCTTCCATTCTTACTTTGGTATATGGTGTGGGATGAAAAAAGTTACTATAGCTCAAAAATAGAGGCCGAAAGAGAATATGAAGCCTACCAAGACTATATACATTATCAAGAAGAACAACCCTATACTTATCATCAACACTAAAAAAAGCCGACTCTCCTAAAAGAGTCGGCTTTTTTCTAAAATTTATTAATGATTTCATCTACATTTTTAATCATCACAGAGATTGTGCCGTCTGGATTATTAATAAATTCGATTAAGTCTTTGTCCTGATAAACGTCTACAGGGATAATCATTTCAATTCCATTTGCTAATTTTAATTTTTGTTTGCTGTATTTCTTTTCGTACTTAGGTACATTAACTGGAATATCTTCTACAAAGTCGGTTTGTTCAACACGCTCCAGGTATTCTGTTTTAGCTACATGATTATTTTCAAAAACAGCCTCAGCTATTTTTTCATTACTAATCCTACCTTCTTCTTCCAAACTCTCATGCACCGCTTGTTGAATTTGAGACATACTAACATATTTTTCTTCATTGTATTTATCGGCAATTTCTTTAACTGCTTTTTTGACGATTTTAATATTGTCTTGAATCGTCGGAGTAGCTGCCGTTTTCAAAATAATATCAGAAAGGTAGTTCGCCTTTTTACCGTCAAATAGGTACTTTTTCTCAACTAATTCAAAATCACCCGTTTTCATATTAATAAAAAAAGCCTCTTCAACTTTTTGAGTAAGAGCCGGCAGAATCGTTTTATTAATAATCAAGTTATTTAACAATAAATCTCCTTCATAGTCCACAAAATGTGTATAAGCCGGCTTATAGTTTAGTTTTATAAAACCAAACAACTCCTGCCCTTCACGTTCCGCTGTCAGACAAAGGATATCACCACTTAACACTTCTTGACCTTGAACTAAACAATCAAAAATGATTTGGGAAAGTTCTTGACTCTTCTCAACAAAATTTAAATCCTCACGATTAATGAGTTGTAAAATAGCATGATCCGCATTCAATGTTCCCGTCTTTAAATCACCTTTTTCAAACTTTTTAACGATACCATTTAAGTAAGTTTTGACTGGATAATCCGTTAATGTTAATGTTTGTTGCGAACATAGTAATGAACTCGCTTCTAAATCTAGCACTTGTAAAACTGCCTCTTTTATTTCCATCTTTCTAGCTCCTTTAAATCTCAATTAAAAAACCACACAGCCGTCACTGCATGGTTTTATAGGTTACTTTTAAAATTCAACTTCCGAACGGCCATCACGTAACATGATGTTTTTAGCCGCAACGTTAACATCTTGATTATTATATAGAACATCATAGATAGCCGTTGTAATTGGCATCTCTACATTTAACTCAGAAGCTAATTCATAAGCTGCTTTAGTTGTCGAAACTCCTTCAACAATCATGCCCATATTTTCAAGAATTTCATCTAGATTATGACCTTTACCTAACAAATCTCCTGCTCTCCAGTTACGAGAATGAATACTTGTACACGTTACAATCAAGTCACCAACACCACTTAACCCAATAAAAGTGAGTGGATCAGCTCCCATGGCAACACCTAAACGGCTGATTTCAGCTAGACCACGCGTCATAATTGCTGCTTTGGCATTGTCACCAAAACCTAAACCATGAATCGCTCCCGAACCTAAAGCTATGATATTTTTTAGAGCCGCACCTGTTTCTACACCAATCACATCAGTATTTGTGTAAATTCTAAAATAATCATTCATGAAGATAGACTGAACATACTCTGCATAGTTTAAATCCTCACTTGCTGCAGTAATAGTAGTAATGTCTTTTACAGCTACTTCTTCAGCATGACTCGGACCAGATAACACAACAACATCCTTGCACTTATCACCAATCTCATCTTTTAAAATCTCTGAGATACGTAAATGTGTGCCTTGCTCTAACCCTTTACTTGCATGAATAATAACAGGTTTAGTATCCATTACTTCAACCAGCTGCTTAGAAACTGAACGAATTGCTTTAGTTGGAACAACAAACAGTATTGCATCTGCTCCACTGACACATGTTTTTAAATCTGCATTTGCTTTGAGCCCTTCTGGAAGAGCTATATCGGGTAAGTAGTGATGGTTAGTATGTGAGTCATTAATCTCAACAAGTTGTTCCGGATTATGTCCCCAAATAGTAACATCATGACCATTTTCTACTAGTACCTTTGCTAATGCCGTCCCCCATGATCCAGGACCTAATACTGCAATTTTTTGTCTCATCATTGGCACTCCTCTTCGTTATAATTTATTAACCATTGGCTCAATTCTAACATAGACGAGACCATCTTGTAAGGTTTGTAAGGTTCAATAACCGATTTTTCTTTTCTAGACCATTTTACGAAAATAGGTTTAACTCCTGCATTATGCCCAGCTTCTATATCATGCCAATTGTCCCCTACCATCATACATTGATTTGGTTCAACACCTAACTTAAGCATCGCTAGAAATAACGGCTCAGGATCTGGTTTGAATTTTTCATAATCACCATTGCCAATCGTAACATCAAAATACCCTTCTAAACCCAATGTTTTTATCCCTTTATTTAATGTTAAGTTACTTTTAGTTGAAACAATAGCAAGCTTAAAACCCGCTTCTTTTAACTCAGATAATGCTTCTTTCACATTTGGAAACAGACAAATCAACTCATCATGATGTTCTAAATTATAGCGACGGTACTCTGCCACTTTTTCTTTGAAATCTTCTGGAAATAATTGCTTAAAAACCGCCTCTAAAGGCGGCCCGTTAAAAGCTTTAAGATTTTCTTCATTATATTTCCCAGGAAATAATGGCGTTAAGACATGTAAGAACGAGTCCGTTATTAACTTATTTGTATCTGCAAGTGTCCCATCAAAATCAAATAAAACGGCTTTCAAACGACTCATTTAATTCCCTCACTTCGACTATAAAAGGGAACACTCTCTTGTCTTCTACGGTAAAGCATTAAACCTAATGCCACAGCAAACAGCACTACCGACACTAATTGAGATATACGGATGACACCGAATGCCCAAAGACTATCTGTTCTCATTCCTTCTATAAAGAAACGACCAAATGAATACCACATCACGTATAGGAAGGTAATTTCACCTTCTTTTAAAAAGTTTTTCTTAGTTCTAATCCACAGAAGTAAGAAAAATCCAATCATATTCCAACTGCTCTCGTATAAAAATGTAGGATGATGATACTCTCCATCAATCTTCATGTTATCGATAATAAAATTAGGCAGGTGTAATTTTTCTAAAAACGAACGACTTACTACGCCACCATAAGCTTCATGATTCATAAAGTTGCCCCATCGTCCGATAGACTGAGCTACTATAACACCAGGTGCTGCTACATCTAAAAACTTCCAAAAAGAAATATAACGAGAACGAGTGAAGAAATACATCACTACTCCCCCTGCAAGTAAGCCACCATATATGGCTAATCCACCGTTTCTAATTGCAAGTATTTCCCCGGGATTGGCTGCATAATACTCCCACTCAAAAATAACATAATACAACCTTGCTCCAATGATAGACAGTGGCAATCCCCAGAACATAAAATCAATAATATCATCTTCTCTAAGACCCACACGTTTTGCTTCTCTTGTCGCTAGCCAAACAGCTAACACCATTCCTGTTACGATAATAATACCGTACCATTTAACTTCCAAGCCAAATAGATTGAAAGCCACACCATTAACAGTTCCTAATATAGACATTCTTTACTCACCTTTCATTCATCCTTAGTCATTATCTGAATTATCTTGAATTAAGGCGGTTAAATTTTCTTCAAATTTTTTGGTTGCATCATATCCCATTGTTTTAGCACGGAAATTCATCGCCGCAACTTCAACAATAATCGCCACATTACGACCCGTTTTCACTGGAATAGAAATTTTTGGAATTTCAACATTCGCAATTTCCATTGTTTCAGCAGCTCCGCCAAGACGATCAAATTGCTTATCTTTTGTCCAATTTTCTAGATAGACTACTAATTGAATTTGGCCACTAGGTCGAACAGCACTTGCCCCAAATAGATTCATAACATCAATAATCCCAATACCACGAATTTCAATTAGATGTTCTAAGATACGGGCAGGCTCACCAATAACTGTACGTTCATCTTGTTGATAGACGTCAACACGGTCATCCGCGATTAAACGATGGCCTTTTTTAATCAGCTCAAGAGCTGTTTCACTTTTTCCAATCCCACTATCACCTTGAATTAAAACACCTAGACCATAAACCTCAACCAACACACCATGGACAGATGTTCTTGGGGCTAACTTACTTTCTAGAAAATTAGAAACCATCCCAGAAATACGTGATGTTTTTAGTGATGAACATAAAATAGGTGTGTTATTCTCTTCCGCTGCTCTAATTAATTCTGATGGAGGAACTAAATCACGTGCAAAAATAATAGCAGGTGTTTCCTCATGACACATACGACGCATGACCATAGCACGCTCTTCTGGCATCATTTTTTGTGAAAAAGTGGCTTCTTTTCTTCCAAACAATTGAACTCTATCTTGAGGATAATAATTAAAATACCCCGTCAATTCCAAGCCTGGTCTTGAAATATCGCTTGTTTCTATTTTTTTATCTAAATAGTCTTCACCTGAAACAACTTCTAGTTGTAAAGTGTTGACCAAATCTTGTACTGTTACAAATTCTGACATAATGGGCCTACTTTCATAATTTTATGTTCTTATTTTATCATTTAAAGCGCTATATTTCTAGCTCTTAAGAAACAGAGTGACTTTTACCTCACTAATTTATTATAAATTTATACATTTTAATTAAATAAAAATCTTCTAAGCAGCTGACCGCTTAGAAGATTCTATTAATATCCTTTTGAACGCCATTTAATAGCGTGTTTTGTTGGATTAACAATTTCAACTACAAAATCTTCTGATAACGCTTTTTCAGAAGGGGCTATAGCTTCTGACTTTGTAAGTGGTAAATTAGGAGCCACCTCATTTTTTAACACTTTATATTGTTGGTAAATTTTTTCTTTCCAATTTTTCTTTGACATCATCTCTGTCTCCTCCAATCACTAAATAAACTTAATATGTTCTATTATAGCCTTTTTTAGAAATAATTTCACCTAATAACAGGAGTTTTGTAGTTTTATTCACTAGAAAGTAGAAATAATTAAATTAATATTAAGGAGTGTTAAAGCAATAGTCATAATCCATGCAACGGTCGTCAACAGTTTATTATTTTTAAATTCGCCCATTAGTTTTTCACTACTTGTAAATAAAGTTAACGGCACCATTGATACTGGCAGAGCTACACTTAAAAATACTTGTGTATAGATCAATAATTTCTCAACTACTTCTTCTGTCCCACCAAATAGTAAAATACAAATAACAACAGGAATTACTGCTAGCAATCGGGTAACCAAACGTCTTGCCCAAACTGGCATTGACATTTTTATAAACCCTTCCATAACAATCTGTCCAGTAAGCGTACCTGTAATTGTAGAATTTTGGCCAGATGCTAGTAAAGCAACTGCGAATAAAACACTTAACATGGGTGAGGCAATCGATCCAACGATTGTATTATCTGACAAGGCACGGTATAAAGACCCTAGTGTATCTAAATGGTCGCCATGTCCAAAAAACATTGATGCTCCCAATATTAGTAATAAACAATTAATAACAAACGCAATGGATAACTGAATATTTGAATCTATCTTAGAGAAACGAATAGCTTCCTTCAGTTCATCACGATCACTTCTATCGTATTGTCTCGCTTGTACGATTGAACTATGTAGATATAAATTATGCGGCATAACTGTTGCCCCAACGATACCTAATGTAATAAACAACGCATCCTTATCTAAAAAGACTTCTTTTTGTGGTATAAACCCTTTTATCATATCTCCCCAAACAGGTTGAGCCAAGAGTACTTCATATAAAAAGACAGCTAATATAGTAATAATTAATGCAATAACAATCGCTTCAATCTTTCTAAAGCCTAAACGTGTCAACATTAATAATATAAACACATCTAAAACAGTAATGATTACACCTAGTAACAACGGTAAACCAAAAAGCAAGTTAATTGCCACAGCACTACCGATAACCTCAGCAATATCCGTTGCCATAATAGCTAATTCTGTAATAATCCATAAAAATATACCTAACTTCTTACCTGATTTCATTCGTGTCGCTTGAGCCAAATCCATCCCTGTCACAATACCTAGTTTAGCTGACATATATTGCAAAATCATCGCAATAATATTTGAAACTAAAATAACTGATAATAGCAAATAACCAAATTGAGCACCACCTGCAATTGATGTCACCCAATTACCTGGGTCCATGTATCCCACTGCAACAAGAGCTCCTGGTCCCGAATAAGCTAAAAGTTTTTTCCAAAATCCTGCATCTTTTGGGATCGCAACTGTATTATTAATTTCCGGTAAACTTAACCCATTTAATTTTTCTGTTAGAAAATGGTTGTGTTCATTTTTCTTTGACATTTACTGTCATCTCCTCAACTCTATAAGTCCATTTTTATGGCATGCCTAAACTTTATACTTATACCACCTAAAAATCAAGTGTTTTTGAAAAAAAAACTGATTTATTTTTGTTCATTAAAAACCCTTTAAAAACAACGAATTTAAAACTTTTTATCATTCTTGTGTACCAGAATAATATTCAAGCGGTTTGCGACACTAAATTTTTATGCTATACTAAATTGAATTTAAAAGTTTATCTATTATTTTTAAGTATAAGGAGTTTCAAAATGAACCGTAAATTAGCCTTAATGCTTACTTTAGTACTTGCCTTTACATTTACTTTGGCTGGTTGCTCAAAAAAAGCAAATAGCATCCACGGCGAGTGGTATGCAGCAGATGCATTTAATAAAGAAATTAAAATGACCATCTCAAAAAATAGTATCGATATCAAGACTGATAAAAAAAATAAAAAAATGACTTTTCCTGACAGTCAAGTTGGCGTCGTAAGCGGTGTTCAATATTATAGTTTTGTTATTAATAAACAAAATTATTCACTCGTTTTCCCAGATATTCACGATCAAAATACAGCTTTATTCATCAAAACAACTAGTCCTGATGACCATTTTAATGGTGCATTAGTCTATACGATGAATCGTAAAGAGACACCTGATTATGAAACATATGGACAACGTTACTTCAGTGATTAAAACAGCTAATTAAATTTAGCTGTTTTTTTTATGGCGTTCATTAATTTTTTGTGATACACTGCTCAACACTATTATTTTTTTAGGAGAGAATTATGAAAGAAATTAGCAAACAAACTATCATCTACAATTTAATTCAAATCATCTTTATCGTCTTATTTATTTCTATCAGCACTACTTTATTTGGACAACAAGAACAACTAACTGCTGTCGCTGCAGTTACAGGGCTTTTAATGTTCTATTACGTCCCACTTCCTATCAATCCAAAGGCGGGGTCTTTATTAGTGAGTCTTCCTTGGCCAATCATCGGATTAGTCAGTTACCTTGCTAGTTTAAACAGCTGGGCCGGCTTTATTCTTAATTTTACAACCCTTTTTATTTTAACGTTACTGATGGGAAAACCATTTCATTTTAAATATTATATCGCCTACACACTGCTTTATATATTTTCAGCTACATCAATTGAATCTAATTTCAACCTTTCAAAACGTATAATATACCTTAGTCTGGTCGGTATTATTAGTTTCATCACTTATTTAGTTAAACACCGTCAAACACAAAATGATACACCTTTAAAAACAATGATCAAAGAGGCTCTAAACGATACTCCTCTTATCCACTTTTCAATAAAAATGTCACTTGGAATTAGCTTAGTTTTACTAATCGCTTCTTTAAATTTTTTTGATAAAAGTATGTGGATCTGTATGACGGTTATGTCCTTAACTCAATTAGATTCTAATGTTATGAAGAAGCGAATGCTTCACAGAACCTTTGGTACGTTAATAGGCATTGTCTGTTACTTAATACTTTTTCGATTCATAGTCCCAACTCACTACGCCATATACTTAACTTTGATTTTAGGCTACGTTTATACCTTTATCGAAGATTATTTTATACAAATAATCTTTATCACTATGAATGCTTTATTTGCTGCTCAAGCGATTTGGCCAACATCAGGAGCTGTTATTCATAGAGTAAGTTTCATCCTCATTGGAGCGTGTTTAGTGGCTATTCTACATTTCATTAGTCATAGTTTCTCAAAAGCATCTAAAAATAAAACTACTTAACTAAAAAAAAAGAAAGAGCAAGTTAAACTTGCTCTTTCTTTTTTAATTTTTAGCTCTCACCATCGCATCGAATAATGTTCTTGTTAGATCCAAAGAATATTCCCAAAACATTATGCCACGTAGATTATACTCTCTTACAAATCTAACTTTCTCTGTAATAGACTGAACACTGTCATACGAAATGAATTGATTACCATCAAAGTAATAAGCACTTCTTGCCTTATCATCAAAATAACAATTCTCCGGATGCATTTTAGTCAAACTGTCCAATGCGTTATAATCCATTGTTTTATGACCTGTCTCCTCAGCATCTTCCATTAAGCCATTATTAGTAGAATCTTTAACCCCTTCCCAAATTCGACCATAAAAAGCACTCCCTATTACCAATTTATCAGAAGGAATCCCTTTCTCCATTAAATAATTCACAGACAATTCTGCACTCACTGGAGACTTTTTAGAATAACTCATTAAGTTAGTATGATGACCTGTTGTATGACTAAATGCACCACGCATATCATAGGTCATTATATTGATAAAGTCTAAATACTCTGCATACTCATGTCCTTTACTTGTTGCGGTTGTTTCAAGTAATTCAGGAGCTGCTCCTACTGCAATAGTTAGTAAATAGTCACGATTATTTACATTACCCAAATCATTTAATTGAGCCCGTAATGATTTTAATAATAATAACAGATTCTCTGAATCCTCATTACGAGATTTAATACCTGCGATATCCATTTTGGGATACTCCCAATCCAAATCAATGCCATCAAAGTCATAATGTTCAATATAATCCAACATACTGTCAATTAAAACTGTACGACTTTCCTCTGTCAAAACCGCATCCGAAAAACCATCAGCTGTCCATCCACCAATACTGATACACGTCCTTAAATGAGGATTCTCTTCTTTTAATTCATTTATCAGATGTATTTTTTTCAGTTGTCGGTTAACTTTCCCCGCCACTATATCAGCAAAGGCATAATTAATAATAGTTAAATTTTGTGCATCGATATCTGATTTCTCCCACTCACGATTATCATCTAAATAAGCTATTAGTTCCATTTTATCTCTCCTCACACTTTTAAAACGCTTTCCTAGATGATACGATACGTTTTAGTGTAATGGAAGTCTTTTATAAAAACTGGATAAGATACTACATCAAAATAGCCATAAAATAAAAGATAACACATAAAAAAACACCTAAGATAACTTAGATGTTTTAAGTGACTGGGCTAGCTGGATTCGAACCAACGAATGACAGAGTCAAAGTCTGTTGCCTTACCGCTTGGCGATAGCCCAATAATAAAAAATGGAGGAAAGTGGATTCGAACCACTGAACCCTAAGGAACGGATTTACAGTCCGTCGCGTTTAGCCACTTCGCTATTCCTCCAAAATCAGATAACAATCCGACTTCAATATAATACGAAATATTAAGTTATATTGCAAGTCTTTTTAAGAATAATCATTTAAAAATTATTCTAACTGGGCTAGCTGGATTCGAACCAACGAATGACAGAGTCAAAGTCTGTTGCCTTACCGCTTGGCGATAGCCCAATAATAAAAAAATGGAGGAAAGTGGATTCGAACCACTGAACCCTAAGGAACGGATTTACAGTCCGTCGCGTTTAGCCACTTCGCTATTCCTCCAAAACCGAGTTATTTAACCCGACCTCAATATAATACAAAATTTAGCGACTCATTTCAAGTCTTTTTTGCAATTATTTTTATTTTATTGGAAAAGATTCCAATGACTGATTAAAACTTCATAACCTTCATCAAAAGATTTCACATATTTAGGGCCTTCGCCTTTAATTGTTACGACAAATTTCTTTTCTTCTAACTTCTCAACTTCACCAATAACTTTTTTACCAATAGCTAATTCTTGAACTTCTGCAGCTTTACCTTGAGAGTTTTGTTTTTTCTCAGTAACTGTTACTTCGATATCTTTATTTTTTTTCAAAGTTACTTCCTCCTCATGTTTCTTATCTTATACAAGATACCATAAATTACACCAATTGTTAACTATCTTGTTGCATAAACTTCTATTTAGGATAATAATAAACTACTAGGAGGATTTTACATGCTAACTATTTTAATCAATGCCTTTGGTTTATTTTTAATTATTATCGCCGGTTTTACCATCAAAAGAATCGGTTTAGTAGATAAGAAAGATGGTCAAATTTTATCTAAGATTATTTTAAATCTTACTCTACCCGCCACTATTATTATCGGCCTTAATCCTATTAAAGTAACAGGAGAGTTTTTAAACTTAACAGGAGCTGCTATTTTTATAAATTTGATACTTGTTCTCTTCGCTAAAAAAATTTGGAAGAAAAAAGAAGAGTATCATCGTATTCTATTTATGTATTGTATCACAGGATATAACATCGGTAACTTTACTCTACCTTTTATCCAAAGCTTCTACCCTGAAGCTAGTGCCTATCTTTTCATGTTTGATGTAGGAAATTGTATCATGCTTGCCGGTGGTACAAAAATGATTGTCTCAAGCACCTTTAACGAGAATGACACTACTACAGGATTCAGCACTCTTGTTACTACGTTAAAAGGCTCTGTGCCTTTTATTACATATATCGTTATGTTACTCATTCGGTCTCTAGACCTAACTTTACCATTAGGTGCTATCAGTATTTTACAACTTTTTTCCAGTGCTAATGGCTTTTTATCTCTTTTGATGATCGGTATCTATCTTGAGCTCGTCTTACCAAAAAAAGAGTCTGTTATTGTTAAAAAAATACTATTTTGGCGTTATAGTATTGGTGCAATATTAGCAGCTTTCATTTTCTTTGTTATCCCACTTCCAAACGACTTACTAAGGCTAGTTTTGACTTTAATTTGTTTCGCACCTATTGCAACTTTTTCAGTCATTAATAGCGTAGAAGCTGGCATTGAGGAAAGTGTTGCTGGATTTATATCGTCTATAAGCATTCTAATAAGTCTTGCCTTAATGACAATCGTTATGATGTTAACACTATAAGAAAAAGGTCTACTTAAATTACTTAAGTAGACCTTTTCATCTTTTTTACCCCTGTTGTTGAAAGAAAGTTGCAACAGCACCAATTAAATTAGCATCATTATGAAATTCACACATTTTGATCACAGGGAAGAAATCTTTTATCTCGTGAGCATCAAACAATACTTTGACACGCTTATTAATTTCATCTAATAAACCTGGTTTGGCAGAAACTCCGCCACCTATAACAATACATTCTGGGTCCATTGTAAACTGAAGGCTAAATACACCTTGCGCCACATAATTATAAAATTTTTCTTCCTCTTCTTGAGCAATCTTATCTCCAGCATCGGCAAAGGCAAATACTTCCTTACCAGAATAGGTTCCTTTCGGTACATTATGACGTACGCAATAACGATCAGACATCTTAACAGCCGTTCCTACAGCACTGAAGCTATGCTTCTCATCCATATACATCAAACCAAATTCTCCGCCGTATAGGTGCGCTCCTGTTTGAACTTTTCCGTCTTTAATAACAGCTCCACCAACACCCGTACCTAATACTAAGAAAAGGACATCTTTGTATTCCTTAGCAGCACCTTTCCAAACCTCAGCAATACCTGCTGCATTTGCATCATTTTCAAACGAAACTGGCAAGTCAAAAAACGCTTCCAATTCTTTTTGAATAGGGAAATGATGAATATATGGGATTGCACTGATTCCCTCTATAATTCCTTTTTCGCTATTAACTGCACCTGGTGAACTGATTGCAACACCTTCAAGTTTTTCATTTTTATACGTTTCTTTAACTTCCATCATCTTATTTTTTAATTCATCCCAAGTCGATGGTGTTGGAAAAATCCCTTGTTGTTCCACTTTTTCATTTTTCCAAAGAGCATGTTTAATACCTGTTCCGCCCCAATCAAAAACTAAAACTGACATAAAATCTCCTCATTTCATAAGTTATTTCATAAATAGTATACCTTTTCTATACCATTTTTTCTAGAATAACTTGGTTTTTTAATAAAACACCCTCTTCAAAAATCGGCTCACTATAGTTTTCAATAAAATAATTTTCAACAACTTCTTTAATTTCAAACCCATTCTTTTTATACAGGGCTAACGCAGGCTTTGAGGTATCTCCAGTCTTAACCTGAACCCTACAGTTACCTTCTGTTTCATTTGACACAGCAGCCAAAGCATTCTTTATAAGTAGAGTCCCAATCCCTCTTCCTTGTTCTACTTCATCTACCGAAACATTCATAATTTCATATAAATCAAGCTGCTGTTTTTTTAATACTAAAACACCAGTGATTCTATTTAAAATTTTAGACTGATACCCCAAAATAATCGATTCTGATAAATATTCTTCCACTAATTCCTTTTCAGGATCAGCCTCTAATAATAAGTGCCACGGTAAAGATTCATCGTTTGATAATCTCTTAATCATTTCGTTTCTCCTTTTCATAAGGGCCAGCATACTCTCCACCCTCATTACGTCGTACTGTAAATTTTAATGGGACATAATCAATCCCTCCCTTAACAAAGGGATGACATCTAAAGATACGGCCCATTCCCATTATAAACCCCTTAAATCCTCCATGATAGTTAACAGCATCCACCATATATTGAGAACAGGTAGGATGATAACGACATCTTCTAGGGAGACCAGGAGATATATGCTTTTGATAAAATTGTACGATACTTAGAATAATTTTTTTCATAACTGCTCACTTTCTTCTGTAAGTATGCTAAAAAAGCCATGGTTTCCCATGACTTTTAATTTAAGAATTTTGAGATATGAGACCAGGTTGTTTTATGAAACACATCAAACATATTACCGTCTCCCACAACACCATAGCCAATCATTAGACCGATTGCTAATAGAACTAATGCTAACAATATAAACAACGCGATTGCTATTAATTTTCTCACAATATATCTCGTCGTACTACTCATTGTGGACTCTCCTTATTAAACAGATTTAACCATTTCTTCTTTTGATTCTTTAGCAACAACAGGTTGATTAATACGCTCTATATTAGCCCCTAATGCTTCTAATTTTTTATGGAAGTTATAGTAGCCACGATCTAAATACTCTAAATGAGTTACTTTTGTTTGATCTTCAGCAACTAAACCAACTAATACTAGCGCTGCCGCCGCACGTAAATCAGTAGCTGCTACTTCTGCACCATGCAACTTAGATTTATCATAAATATAAGCAACATTATTTTCAATCTTGAAGTTAGCACCCATTTTTTCCATTTCCATTAAATGTTGGTAACGATTTTCAAAGACTGTTTCTGTTACAACACTTGTCCCTTCAGCTACAACTTGAAGCGCGCTGATTTGTGCTTGCATGTCTGTTGGGAAACCTGGATGTGGTAATGTTTTAACATCAGTCGATTTAAGAACAGCAGGTCCAATAACACGAACACCGTCTTCTTCCTCTTTGATTAAAACACCCATCTCACGTAATTTAGAAATTAATGGACCATTATGTTCCATAATAGCCTCTTCGATTAAGATATCACCTTGTGTCATTGCAGCACCGACCATAAAAGTACCTGCTTCAATACGGTCTTGAACAATACGATGTTTTACACCGTATAATTTGTTAACACCTTCAATTTTCATCGTTTCAGTTCCAGCACCTGTAATTTTAGCACCCATTTTATTAAGGACCATTGCTAAATCAACAATTTCTGGTTCGCGAGCAGCATTTTCAATGGTTGTTGTTCCTTCAGCTTTAACAGCAGCCATCATGATATTTTGAGTCGCACCAACACTTGGGAAATCAAGGTAGATACGAGCTCCTTTTAGGCCATTTGGAGCAGTTGCTTCAATATAACCTTCTTCTTGGTTTATAATAGCACCTAACGCTTCAAATCCCTTCAAATGAAGGTCAATCGGACGAGAACCAATCATACAACCCCCTGGCATTGCAACACGAGCGTGATGATTACGAGCTAAAAGTGGACCCATGACAACGATTGAAGCACGCATTTGACTAACATACTCATACGGCGCTTCATCTAATAACGTTTTTGTGGCGTCAATAGTGACACGATTATTATCTTGATCAAATTTTATTTCTGTGTTCAAATGATGAATCACTTCTTTCATCATAAATACGTCTGATAGAATTGGAACATTATCTAAGACAGATGTCCCTTCTTCTCCTAGCAACCCAGCAGCTAAAATTGGTAAAACAGCATTTTTAGCCCCTTCAATTTTAACTCTACCTTTTAGTTTATTTCCACCACGGACAATAATTTGATCCATCATGATACCTCCAAATATATTTTCAAGAAAATTTACATTTCAATTTTTATTTAACACTGTTATTATACTACAATCGCTACTTTATTCAACCCTTGACTTATAGAATCGTTAACATAAAATTTCTTATTAAGGTCAAGCATTCCCAAAAGAAGGTACTACTCAAGTAACCGACTCCTATAGAAAAAAGGACTATAATCGTTCTAATTCTGGTTGGATTACTGTGTTTAAAAAATACATCTATTTTTAAAGATTGAATACCCCAAAAAGCTAAATAGACAAAACTTAGATGACTTGCTAAACGAACTAAGGCATCTACACCAAACACTTGCATGACTTTACCTCTCTTACACCTATATAGTTTCAATACTAGCCTAGTGTATCATAGTTAGAATATAAAAAAAAGCAAGAGAGTCAAACTCTCTTGCTTTTTCATTATTATTTTTTAGAGACATTGATACGGTTAATCGCACGACTAAGGGCAACCTCAGCACGGCGTAAATTATCAATATTTTTCTCTTCTTTGGCTTTCGCAATTTTAGCCTCGGCACGTAATTTAGCACGTTCAGCACGAGGAACATCAATATCTGTAGATTTTTCGGCACTGTCAGCCACAATAGTGACGACATTATCACGAACTTCCATGATACCGCCATTAGTGGCGATAATGTCTTGTTGATTAGTATCACGTTCTAGTTTGACACGAACTTCATCAATAACTAACGGCGCAATAATTGGTGAGTGACCTGGCATAATACCAAGATCACCTTCCACTGTTCTAACCACAACTAATTTTGCTTTGTCATTTGAATAACTAAGACCATTTGGAGTAACTATCTCTACGTTTAAGTAAGTCATAGTACTACCCCCTATTCTAGTATCCTAAATTTTTAGCTTTTTCAATCACGTCTTCAATACTACCTACACTACGGAAAGCTTCTTCAGGTAAATCATCATGTTTACCGTCAAGAATTTCTCTAAATCCACGAACTGTTTCTTTAACTGGTACATATGAACCTGGTTGACCAGTAAATTGTTCAGCAACGTGGAAGTTTTGTGATAAGAAGAATTGAATACGACGCGCACGTCCAACTAAAATTTTCTCTTCATCAGATAATTCATCCATCCCTAAGATAGCGATGATATCTTGTAACTCACGGTAACGTTGTAAGATATGTTGAACTTCTGTTGCCACTTTGTAGTGTCCTTCACCAACGATTTCAGGTGCTAACGCGCCTGAAGTAGAAGCTAATGGATCCACGGCTGGATAGATACCCATTTCAGTTAAACGACGTTCCAAGTTAGTAGTAGCATCTAAATGGGCGAAAGCAGTTGCTGGTGCCGGATCGGTATAGTCATCCGCTGGTACATAGATCGCTTGGATAGACGTAATCGATCCTTTCTTAGTAGATGTAATACGTTCTTGTAATTGTCCCATCTCAGTAGCAAGAGTTGGTTGGTAACCAACGGCTGATGGCATACGACCTAGTAAGGCTGATACCTCTGAACCTGCTTGTGTGAAACGGAAAATGTTATCGATAAATAGTAGCACGTCTTGTCCTTCAACATCACGGAAATATTCAGCAATTGTTAAACCAGTTAGGGCAACACGCATACGCGCACCCGGTGGCTCATTCATTTGACCAAATACCATGGCAGTTTTCTCAATAACGCCTGATTCTTTCATTTCAAAGTAAAGGTCATTACCTTCACGAGTACGTTCACCAACACCAGAGAACACTGAAATACCACCATGCTCTTGGGCAATGTTATTAATCAATTCTTGGATTAATACAGTTTTACCAACACCGGCACCACCGAATAGTCCAACTTTACCACCTTTTAAATAAGGGGCTAATAAATCGATTACTTTAATACCTGTTTCTAAGATTTCGGTACTTGTAGCTAATTCATCAAAAGTCGGTGCTTTTTTATGAATACTACTTTTCTCAATGTCTTCATTTAAAGGTTCGTCCAAATCAATTGTTTCACCCAGAACGTTAAATACACGTCCTAAAGTTTCTTTACCAACTGGTACAGAAATTGATGCTCCTGTATCAAGGACTTCCATCCCTCTTTGTAAGCCATCAGTTGATTCCATAGCGATAGAGCGAATAACTCCATCACCAAGTTCTAAAGCAACTTCTAAAACAACTTTTTGTTTTGAGCCAGCTTTATAGACAACTAAGGCGTTATTAATATCTGGTAATGATTGATCTGAAGGAAATTCCACGTCGACAACGGGACCGATAACTTGAACAATCTTGCCTGAATTCATTTCACATTCCTCCCGTTATTACTCTAATGCCGCTGCTCCGCCAACAATCTCTGTAATTTCTTGAGTGATTGCTGCTTGACGGGCACGGTTATAGGAAATAGTTAAATCGTCAATAATAGTTTTAGCATTATCTGTTGCACTCTTCATTGCAGTCATACGCGCTGCATGTTCTGCCGTTTTTGCATCTAAAATAGAACCATAAATCAAACTTTCAGCGTATTGAGGCAATAATTTATCAAGAATAGCATCTGCATTAGGTTCTAAGATGTATTCTAATTCATAAGTTTTTGCTTCAGTAGAATCTAAATCTGATACTGGTAACATTTTTTCAGCACGGAATTGAGACGATAATGAGTTAACGTGGTGGTTATAACACACGTATAATTCATCAAATACGTGATTATCATACATTTGGACAGCCGCTTTAACAATCTTACGAACTTCATCAAATGTTGGGTGATCACTTAATCCTCTTAATTCATAGGCTATTGTCATGCCACGCGTTTTGAAAAACTCAGCACCTGCACTTCCGATTGCCATCATAACATACTCGTCATCACTTTCATGATCTTCTGACAACATAGCCAGAGTTTGTTTGATAACCGAACTATTGTAGCCACCAGCTAAACCTTTGTCTGCTGTAATCACAATATATCCTGTTTTCTTAACTGGACGAGTTAGTAACATACTATGGTAATCATCTGGGTTCAGGTCATCACTACCACCTGCTGCAAAATCATTTTCCAAAGTTTCTAACTGAGTTGCCGCTAAATGAGTTACCATTTCACGGATTTTAGTTGAGTAACGTTGGAAATTACGTGATGATGCTTCAGATTTATTTAGTTTTGAACCTGATACCATTTGCATCGCGCTCGTAATTTGACTGGTTTTCTTTGTAGAGGCAATTTTTCTTTTAATTTCAATTAATGATTCAGCCACACAAATTCACCATCCTTTTAAGCGTCAGCTGACGTCTCGCTTGCAACAGAGTTTGTTGAAGCAAAGATATCTTTAAACTCATTGATTGCTTTATCCAAATCTGCTGATTCTGGTAAATTCTTAGTCTCACGAATATGAGCAAATAATTCTGGATAATTATCATCAATATGAGTGAATAGTTCACTTTCAAATTTCAAGATATCATCAACTGGAATACTATCTAAGAAACCATGAGTTAAGGCATAAAGAATCGTTACTTGTTTTTCAACAGCTAACGGTTTGTGTAAATCTTGTTTTAAGATTTCAACCGTACGACGACCTCGGTTTAATTTCGCTTGAGTTGCCGCATCTAAATCAGAACCAAATTGTGTGAAGGCTTCTAATTCACGGTAACTAGCTAAATCAAGACGAAGTGTCCCAGCTACTTGTTTCATCGCTTTAATTTGCGCTGAACCACCAACACGTGATACAGATAGTCCCGCATCAACGGCTGGTCTAACACCCGCATGGAATAAGTTATCTTGTAAGAAAATTTGTCCATCTGTGATAGAAATTACGTTTGTTGGAATATAAGCTGAGATATCTCCTGCTTGTGTTTCAACGAACGGTAACGCCGTCATAGAACCACCACCTAAGTCTTCACTTAGTTTAGCTGAACGTTCTAACAAACGAGAGTGTAAGTAGAATACATCACCTGGATAAGCTTCACGACCTGGAGGACGTCTTAATAGTAATGATAACTCACGGTAAGCGGCTGCTTGTTTTGATAAGTCATCGTATACTACTAAAACATGTTTACCATTGTACATGAATTCTTCACCAATCGCTGCTCCCGCATAAGGCGCGATATATAATAGCGGTGCTGGTTGTGAAGCACTTGCTGTTACAACGATAGTATAGTCCATTGCACCATAACGTTTTAATGTTTCAACTTGGTTACGAACGGTTGATTCTTTTTGTCCAATCGCAACATAAATACAAATCATATCTTGACCTTTTTGGTTAATGATTGTATCAATAGCGATTGATGTTTTACCAGTTTTACGGTCACCGATAATTAACTCACGTTGGCCACGACCAATCGGAACTAACGCATCAATGGCTTTCAAACCAGTTTGTAATGGTTCACCTACTGATTGACGTTGCATAACACCAGGTGCTGCAGCTTCAATCGGACGAGTGTTTGTTGTTTTAATTTCACCTAGACCATCAACAGGTTGACCTAAAGGATTAATAACACGACCGATCATAGCTTCCCCTACAGGAACATCCATGATTTTACCGGTACGTTTTACTTGATCTCCTTCACGAATAGTCTCAAAGTCTCCAAGAATGATAATCCCAACATCGTTGGATTCCAGGTTTTGAGCCATCCCGTATGAGCCATTTGAAAATTCCAATAACTCGCCACTCATAGCGTTTTCTAAACCATAAGCACGCGCAATACCATCCCCAACATATGTTACAACACCGACTTCGTCTACGACTAGGGCGTCAGCATAATTGGCGATTTGTTGTTTAATGAGCGAACTAATCTCTTTTGCTTTAATGCTCATTGATTTTCACCTCTTTTTCTCATTTCCCTTACTTAAGTAGTTCTTTATGCATTGTTTCAAGCTGTTTTTTGACACTATTGTCAATCACTTTATGCGCTGCATTAACTATTAAGCCACCTAAAATATCAGGATCTACTTTGCTTCGTAAAATAACTTTTTGATAACCGAAGTTTTTAGCAATCTCAGCTTCAACGTTTGTCACTTGTTCGTCTGTAAGAGGAACAGCTGATGTCACATCTGCTACTAAAATCCCTTTATTCTCATAGTATAAGAATTCAAATTCTTCGATAATTTGTGGCACTTCATCCATTCTTCCATATTCATAAATAACACGTAAGAATTTCGAAATGGTCTCACTAAACTCTTTGTCTAATTCATGTAGAATGTCGACTTTTTCAAAAGGTTCCAAACGGTCATCACTTAAGATACGACCTAATTCGGGAACATCTTCATAAATCTCTCTAAGAGCAACAAGCTCTTCGTGAGTTTGGTCGAGATGCTTTTCTTCTTTTGCAGTTTCATAAAGAACACGGCCATATCGTCTGTCAATCGTTAAATTTTCAGTCTTCATTTTGTGTTCCCAGCCCTTCAATATAAGAATTGATTAACTCTTTATGAGTATCAGTATTCAATTCTTTTTTCAATATTTTAGAAGCTATTTGAACTGATAAATCTGCTACTTCGTGACGAGCAGATTCAATTAATTGTTCTCTTTCTAACGCCATGTCACGTTGCGCTTTTTCACGGTAATTAAGCGCTTCTGTACGAGCTTCTGTCACAATGCTTTGCGCACTGTTCTCTGCGTTATCTTTAGCTCGTTTGATGATGACTGCCGCTTCTTTTCTTGCTAGGGTTAATTCTTCTTCACTTTGTTGACGTAAAGCATCTGCTTCAATCTTAGCTTGTTCCGCACCGTCTAAATCACTAGAGATTTTATTAGCACGCTCGTCCATGATTGCCATGATGTTACCCCAAGCGAATTTTTTAATTAAGATAATTAAAATAAGAAAAGACAAACTGACAAAAGCCATCGTAGTAAAAACAGTAGTCGGTACACTACTTATAACTAGATTATTGATCATAATCGCTCGAACTTCCTCTCTCATTTATACTAGTTTCCTGATCTTCTTATAAAGTAACATTACTATAGAAGAAATTATTACTCACTAATCGACACACTGACTAGCATTTCTTAAAAATAGAAAGAAAGCAGAGACGGTTGTCCGATACGTTCGGCGTCCTGCCTTCGTGTATATTTTATAAGAAAATTAATAGTAAAGCGATAACCACACCTAGAATTGGCACGGCCTCGATTAAACCAACACCGATAAACATTGTTGATTTTAATTCACCAGACATTTCTGGTTGGCGAGCCATACACTCGATTGTTTTAGCGATTACTTTACCATTACCATAAGCGGCCGCGATTGCTGACCCAAAAACTGCGATAGATGCTGCGATATAATTCATATTATACTTCCTCCTAATTAATCCATATACTTTTTTTGTTACATGTTACTACATTTTTAGTGCTCTGTTGCTACTTTGTGAGATAAGTAAACCATTGACAAGGTTACAAACACATACGCTTGAATACCACCGATAAAGATTGAGAATCCTATCCAAATCATTTCTAATGGAATCGCAAGAACAAATGATACAGGACCATTAACAGCTAATTTACTTGAAATAAGTGTTAACAATACTTCACCTGCATAGATGTTACCGTATAGACGAAGACCTAACGTTAAAACGTTAGTAAATTCTTCCATCAATTTTACTGGCATTAAGAATTTAGCCGGTTGGGCAAAGCTGTGATCAAAATAACCTTTTCCACCGAATTTCTCAACTCCAAAATAATTGGTTAAAAGAATAACCAATGTTGCCAACGTCAGTGTTACTAACGGATCGGCTGTTGGACTCTTCCAAAAACTGATTTCTTCACCCTGAGTGTTATGAATACCGATTTTCGTCACCAAACCCAAGATGTTTGAAACAAGAACAAATAAGAACATAGTAAACGCTAGTAAATGATAGTTATTCACTTCTTTACCAGGCAAGTTACCTTTCAAGATTCCTTTAACGAAATCAATGATCCATTCTAAAAAGTTTTGTTTCCCTGTTGGTTTCAGTTGAAGATTTCTTGAACAGTACATCACAAATCCGAAAATTATCAGACATGCCAGCAAAACCATCATACATACCGTTGCGTCAAAATCAAAACCCGCAATAGTAACAATCCAGGATTTTTCTTCCATTTTACTTCACCTCTTTTCCAAAGAGAAGATTTAAAATAACAAAAATAATAACTGAGCAATGTGTTATAAGTAAAAAATTATAGCTCTATTACTTATTGCTATTCAACACAAATTATAATACCACCATTGATTGCAAAATACAAAGTTTTTCATGAAAATAATTGATAAAAAACGATAATTTTTAAAATCACCCAAATAACAACTGTCTTCTTCTTTCTTTTGAATCATTTGTTTTTTCAATTTCTGGCAATATCTCAATCACTACTCTACGAAACTTCTTTCTCCTCCCATTCAAAATAGTCTATTACAACCTCTATCCTATCAAAGTTTTCACTAATTTTAAAGGATTATGTGAATTATTTAGCCACTATTAGTTTTATACTTTAAACTAAAACAGTAAAACCTCACAAATACTGTTATTCCAAGGTTTTTTTTATGCCATTTTTATAAAAAAAAGAAAAAAACTTTGGTATTTGGTATAAACTATCACATACCTCACAAAGTTCTTCTCTTTTTATCTATTCTTTAATGTTCGTTCAATCTCACGATTAATATCTCGACGTTTTAAGTCTTCACGCTTATCATAACTTTTTTTACCTTTACATACACCAATCAATACTTTGGCATAACCATTTTTAATGTAAACTTTTAAAGGTACCAATGTTATACCCGCATTCTTAGTTTCACCAATCAACCGCTCGATTTGTTTTTTCTTCATTAGTAACTTTCTAGTTCTCAATGGTTCGTGATTGAATAAATTCCCTTGTTCATAGGGACTAATATGGACATTGTGTAAGAAAACTTCTCCATTTCTCACTCTTGCAAATCCATCTTTTAAATTCATGCGACCATTTCTAATGGCTTTAATTTCTGTTCCTTGCAACACCATACCTGCTTCAATTGTATCGATAACTGTATAATCGTGGCGCGCTTTTCTATTTTGAGCAATTAGTTTTCCTTCACCTTTAGGCATTTTCATTCCCCCAACTCTTAGCTACTTTTTCTTTTTACCTTTTTTCTTCGCTACTTCTTTATAAAAAGGCTTCTTACCTTTTTTCTTTTTAGACTTACCATATTTCTCATCTCTATCGGTATGAGCTTTCGGTTTGCTATTTAACTTAACTTTCAATTGTTTTGTATCACGACCTTGTTTACGACCTGAAGGCTTATCTTTGCCTCTAGACTGTCTATCTCGGTCTCTACCGCTTCGTTCACGGCCTCCACCACGTCGTTCACGTTTTTGAATGTCTACTTTATCTTTTTCGGCTAACTCTTCAGCTGATATCAATTCAAAATCAATCTCGCGCGTCACAGGATCAGCTTTTGTTACTTTGATGACTACTTTTTGGCCAATACGGTAAGTTGTTCTAGAACGTTCTCCTACAAGAGCTAAATGACTTTCAACAAATTGGAAGTACTCAGGTAACTTGCTAATGTGAATTAAGCCTTCTACTGTATTTGCTAATTCAATAAACATACCAAACTTAGTAATCGAACCAATAACACCTTCAAACTCTTGACCTACTTTATCCACCATAAACTCAGCTTTCTTAAGCGAATCCGTATCGCGTTCTGCGTCAACTGCGCGCCTTTCCATCTGCGAACTATGAAGGGCAATATCTGGTAAATGCTCCTGCCATTTTTCTTTCGTCTCATCAGAAATCGGTTTCGATTGATATGACTTAATTAAACGGTGAACAATTAAATCAGGATAGCGTCGAATTGGAGAGGTAAAATGAGTGTAATCCTCTGCAGCTAAACCATAATGCCCTACAGCATCTTCACTATACTTAGCTTGTTGCATACTTCTTAATAACATCTTATTAATAACCGCTTCTTCAGGTTTTCCTTTCACCTGATTTAAAGCACTTTGTAATTCTTTAGGAGATATATCTTCTTTTGTTCCTTTAACCATAATACCAAAGTTTGTAGCAAATTCGAAGAAACGTTGCATTTTATCTTCTTTAGGCTGTTCATGAATACGGTAAATAAATGGTAATTTTTGAGAATTGAAATGTTTAGCAACAGTTTCATTAGCCATTAGCATAAACGACTCTATCAAACGCTCACCTAATCCTCGATCTCTCAATTGAATTTCAACAGGATTACCAATTTCATCTACTATAATTTTAGCCTCTTTGTCTTCAAATGAAATAGCACCGCGCTCTATTCTCATCCCTTCAAGAATCTTATGTAGCGCGCCCATTTCGTTAAACATAGGAACTAACTCTTTATATTGAGCTAGTGTATCAGAATTCTTATCTTCTAATATTTCATTAACAGCTGTATACGTCATTCGCTCTGCTGTTTGAATAACACTTTCAAAGATATCGTAATTTACAACATGACCCGTTTCATCAATCTCCATCTCACAACTCATTGCAAGTCTTGGGACTTTAGGATTAAGTGAACAGATTCCATTTGATAAACGGTGAGGAATCATCGGAATCACACGGTCCGTCAAGTACACACTTGTTGCACGTTCGTAAGCTTCAATATCCATAGGGCTACCCTCAGTAACATAATGAGAAACATCTGCAATATGAACCCCTAAGAAATAGTTACCATTTGATAAACGACGGACTGTAACGGCATCATCTAAATCTTTTGCATCTGCCCCATCAATTGTAACAAGTACTTGGTCTCGACAATCACGACGTTTTTTTATATCTTCTTCAGAAATAGTATCAGGAACACTATCCGCATGGGTCAATACATCATCTGGGAATTTTGTTGGAATACCATGTTGCATCACAATACTTAAAATATCCATCCCTGGGTCATTTTTATGCCCTACTGTTTGCTTAACTAATCCTTCTAATGCTGTTGGAAATTCTGGTTCAGGGTAATGTGTTACTTCAACAACTACAATCGTTCCTTCAACAGGTTTAATCCCTTCAGCTGGGATAAAGATTTTATAGTTAGACATTTTTTTATCTTGCGGTTTAACATACCCATACAAATCTGTTTCTTGTGTTTTTTCTTCAGTAAACGGAATAAACTCTCCCACCACTTGGGTCATAGCACGTTCTACGATTTCGACAATTTTACCTTCCGCTGTCTTATCTTCGATATGATTAGCAGGTTGGATTATATCGATCTTAACTGTATCGCCATTTAACGCAAATCCAGTGTGATCTTTAGAGATATAAACATCGCTCTCTTCACCTTCGATAGAAACAAAGCCAAACCCACGTTCATTCGCCCTAAATAATCCTTCTACTAATACTTCTTTAGGTGGTAATTTAATTTTACCTTTTTTGGTAAACATAATTGTTTTTTCACGTTCCATTGTGGCAATAGTTTGGACAAGTACCTTAAAGTCTTCTCCTTTTGCAAAATTCAATAATTCTGCTAGCTCTTCCATTGAAAAACTTTTCTTATCGCTTGCTTTTATACCTGCAAGTATCTTATCTTTTATTGTTTCTTTCATTTGTTCTCCTCGGGGTGCTTCTTCAACAACCTATCTTAATTAGGTTGGCACCAATTTAAATTATTTATGAATAATAGGACATCCTCTTGTAATTGTTTTTTTTCAGGTCCTACAGTAATCACATGGCCACTTTCTGGGTACCACTTCACAACAGAAGGAGAGGCCTTTAGTTGTTTTTCAACCTCATACACATCATTCGGATTAATCATTTTATCTTTTGCAGCTTGAACAAGCAGTGTCGGTTGCGTGACATAGGGTAGCTGATTGAAGACTTTAGAACTAAATTCTTTTATCTCATCAAGCTGTCTCGGTAATAGCTTTTCTATATCCATTAAACGGCGATTAATTTCTACTTCTTCACATACTGATTTTTTCATAACCATCTTAGCATAGTATAAAAATGTTGGAAAAATATTAGTTTCATTTTCTGGTGTGATCGGCGAACAAAATTCGCCCCCTCCAATTACCTGTTCCATATCATCCGTCACCGCACTCATAGCAAATAATCCACCTAATGATAAACCAAAAACAGCAACCTCATCATAACCATTCGCATGAAACTCTTGCAAATAACCGTCAAGTTGTTTTTTCCAAATACTTGGACCAGCTTCTAAAATATCTTCCGGACGAGCTGTGCCATGTCCTTCGAATAAAGGCATTAACACCGTATAGCCTTGATTATTTAGGTATCGACCTAACGATCTAACATCATTTGGTGTCCCCGTATAAGCATGCATCAAAATAACAGCACGTTTTCCCCCTCTGAAAAATACAGTTTTAGGTAATGTTTGTTTAATAGTCACTTATTCTTCACTCCGCTCATATTATCTATTAATCATTCTTATACTACCATTGTACCTAAAAAAGCCCCCTGTTCAAAACAGGAGGCCTTCGTTTTTTACTTAGATGATAAGTAGGCTAATACTAAAGCAAGTAAAACCCAGACAACACCTAATACAGCTGTTGCTTTTTGCATAACTGCTTCAAACCCACGCGCTTTTTGTTTACCAAATAATTGGTCTGCGCCACCAGTAAAAGCACTTGCTGCACTATTTTGCTTACTTGGTTGCATCATTACGGCAATGATGATTAAAATCGAAACGGCGATCATAACGCCTAATAGAAAATTACTCACGTGTTGAAACCTCCCTATTCTGTCCATATTACTCTTTTATGATTTTATCATACTTTTTTATATAAAACTAGCTATTATTAACTTTAATATTTTGAATAATAACATCTAAAAATAAAAATTATTTAGAAAATAGCTTCAAATACTTACACTCTACTCTGATTCAACTAAGCAATCTGGACGATATTCTCTAACAATCGACTTCACTTCATCATGTGGTATCGCGTAATAAGTATTGCCGTTACGCCCTACTAAATCATCAGCGGCAAACAAAGCATTTAAAATAGCTTCCTCTACAGACTGTACAACCGCATTATATAAAGGATCAATCAAATCATCACCTAGTACATCTGCTGTACTTGTAGATGTGGTATATGCTTTTTCATTAGCAGTAGAAAAAGCCAAGAAAATATCACCAGAGCCGTTTTCACATCCCGCACCTAATTCTCCTAAACCAATCGGAACTCTTTTACATAATTTAGTAAGCTGTGTTGGAGAGAGGGGAGCATCTGTTGCTAGTACTACAATAATAGAACCTGAACCAGGTTTTGGTGCATCTGTATTCAAGACTGCTTGATGCCCTTCAATCAACTTACCGATTGGCAGACCATACACTTTAAATTTATCTCTTGGTCCGTGATTAGCTTGGACGAAAGCTCCTACTGTATAGCCACCCTCTTCTTTTGGCAAGACACGGGAAGAAGTTCCTGAACCACCTTTGAATCCGTGGCATTTCATCCCAGTCCCACCACCAACATTACCTTCCGCAGGTGTACCTGATTTAGCATTTTTTAGAGCTTCCATAACATGCTTTTCTTCCACATGAAAACCATTCGTATCATTTAACATTCCATCCCATGTTTCACCTACAACCGGGTAAAAGAAGCTACAATTTTCAACTGGCTTGCCATTCATAATCAAGGGATAATAAAACTTATTTTGGACCATCCATTTCGCAAGACTATCTCTTACAATTCCAACACTGTGAGTATTTGTAATCCCAATAGGACCATGTAAAAATCCTGAATCATCAATCCAATGAGAACCGGTCATCTCACCATTTCCATTCAAATCAAAACGGCCTGCATAAACAGCACTTCTTTTTTTCCCCCTTGGTAAAATCGTTGTCACACCTGTTCGAGCAAAATTAGAGAAATCGCCTTTATAATCAGCAGGTTCACCTAACCAAACTGTACTATAACCAACTTCAACACCAGTTACATCTGTAATTGCATTATACATCCCCGGTACACCATCTAATTTAAAACCTTCTTCTCTAAATCTTTTTTTTTCCAATAAAATCACTCCCACATTAAGAATTATGTCGTCAACATTAGCAAGACTCGTCGTATCATTTCTCTAAACAAAACGATGAATTTGTCTACCTTCAATTAGATATATAATATCACAAATCTCCGTCAAATCCTTCTCATGAGGGCTAGTCACGACCATTGTATAGTGATTTTGCATCATTTTTATTATAAGGGCCTTTATTTCGATTTTTGAAAAAGTATCTAGACCATAGAAAGGTTCATCAAATATTACCAATTCTCTATTAAATAAAATTGTTTTAGCAATCATAACTTTTTTCTTATTCATACAGGAATAGTCACAAAGTGGTGTTAAACTTTTTCTATCAAGACCAACCTCTTCCAAGACTTGAATCCAATCCCTTGTATTCCCCTTTTTATCCAATTCTATAATAGACTCAAAATAACATTGTATCGTTTCTGATGAGTTTAATTCTTCTTTCCCATCAACTAACCCCACTGGTGTCGCGCTATCCCATATAATTTGACCCTCATACTCCGTATCTAAACCAGCCAACATATAGCATAAATAAGTTTTTCCGACATTATTTTTCCCCAATAAACCTAAAATCTTTTTTTCAGGAATCTTTAAATTAGTATTTATAAAATAATAACTGAACCCTACTTTTTTAGTAAGATTTCTCATCTCCAATTGAGCCATACTATTCTCCTACTCTTCTTTTATGACTGTAAGCATACCTCAACATTGTCTTTTAAATTCATTTTTTCGATGGTTAGCTTACTTATTTTTCCGAATTATTTCAAAAAACAAAGAATGTTATTAATTATAGCCCTTTTATGAACAAATGTGAATACTTTTCCAAAAATATTAGATTTAATACATAAACAAATAAATATATCCTTTTATTTCTCAATAAACCGCTTTAATACGCAAAAAAGACCTGTTAGCTTGAATCGCTAACAGGTCTTTTTTTGTTTTATTTTAAATTATTCTTCCTTATCTGAATGCTTAACATGATCAATTGTATCATTTACTTTATGAGAAATGTCATCGACTAATTCCTCACCTTTTTCTTTTAACTTTCCTAAACCTTCTTGGAGTTTACCTTCTAATTCCTTAGAACCATCATCAGTTACTTTACCGATTCCTTCTTTAGCTTTTCCTAATAATTCATCTTTATTCACCATGATATTACCTCCTTCTTAAGTATATGTCTATTATGTCATAACACGTGTTATTTGAAAAGTAATACGCATTTTAACTATAACAGTCCTATTACTTGTTAGCAGGTTTTACCTCTAAATTATGTGTTCTTTCTACTGGATACTTTATCCCATTTTTCACGATTTTATTGCGAACAATTTCTTTAATGTCTAAATCTAAATCATCTGCTAACATCATTAAATAAATGTAAACATCTGCAATCTCATCCTTAATATTTTCCATATCAGCCTCTACTGCTTGCTGATCATTCTTCCATTGAAAGTTTTCTAATAACTCAGATGCCTCCAAACAAACTGAAATCGCTAAATCCTTATGCGTATGAAACGGACGCCAATTTCTCTCATCTCTAAACTCATTTATTTCTTTCATCAATTCTTCCATCCGACTCATCTCCATTTTTTATAATACTTCCATTATAACCCAGTCTCTCCAAACAATAAAACACTTCACTCGTTAGTGAAGTGTTTTAAATAGCTACATCGTAATCGTGTCGCTTTTTGTCACTTTCATAAATAGTAACAACGACGCCACTGTTATAGCTGTTAAAATTGTAGAAAGCGCCGCTGCAATTCCATAATTTCCACGAATAACTTCTGTATAGATTGCTACTGGCATGGTCTTAGTATTAACATTGTACAGTAAAATAGAAGTTGATAATTCTGAAATCATAGTAATCCAACTTAAGATAGCACCTGAGACAATCCCTGATACCATCATTGGAACGGTTATTTTACAGAACGTATTTATCTTGCTACTTCCTAAGCTCGATGCCGCCTCTTCAATCGAATCAGGAATTTGTCCTAATGTCGCAACTGAAGAACGGATGGTATAAGGTAAACGTCTAACAGTTAATGAAATAACGATAATTAAAGCTGTCCCCGTGATAGCTAAGAAACCAGAGCCACCAATCCCGGTATTAAAGGCTGCTAAGAATGCAATCCCTAAAACAGTCCCTGGTACAATATAAGGAACCATACTTAGAATATCAATCGCTGAAGTTAAAATATTTTTCTTTTTAACAGTCAAATAAGAAATAAATACCGCAAATATTACAACAATCACTAGAGCCATTAATGGAATTCTAATCGTATTAAATATAGCTGATCCCATTCGGTTAAATGCCTCTGTATAGCTGTTTAACGAATAGCCTGATACAAATACCATCCCTTTAGTATTTTGGAAAGATGTATACATTAAATAAAGTTGAGGTAAAATGGCAAGGAAAACAATACCATAAGACACAACATAGATAATACCTCGTTTGAGACCAGATACCTTTCTTTCTGCTACCGGATGTAACGAACTCATCGTAAATGTGTTTTTGTTTGATACATATTTTTGTATCAAGAAAATAGTTAAGGCAATAATAATCGCAATCACCGCGAGAGATGAGGCGAATGAAGCATTTCCCCCAACTTCACTCATAAACTCTGTATAAATCAAGACTGGAAAAGTTCGATACCCTTCACCAATTAACATCGGTGTCCCAAAATCAGAGAACGCACGCATAAAGACTAGCAATGCCCCAGCTAAAATTGTTGGCAGTAACAGTGGTAAAATCACTTTAAAGAAACGTGATAATCCACTACATCCCATACTTTCTGCTGCTTCAAGTAATGAATTATCAATACTTTTAAAAGCACCACTAACATATAAGAAAATCAGTGGGAATAATTGTAAAGTGAAAACCAATGTTATTCCTTTAAATCCATAAATATCTGGCATCACAAAACCAAACGTTTGTGATAGAAATGTCGTAATAATACCACTACGACCTAAAAGTAATATCCATGAATAAGCCCCAACAAAAGGAGCTGACATTGAGGCAATGATAATGAGAATTTGTAAAACTTTTTTCCCTTTAAATTCATACATTGCAAATAAATATGCTAAAAGAATACCAACAATTAAAGCACAAACCGTTGCGGTTAATGAAACTTTAAAACTATTAATTAAGGTTTCAGAGTAATACGTCTTAGAGAAGAACGTAACGAAATTTTCAAATGATACATTCCCTGATACGATAATCGCTTGTTTTAATAAACTTCCTAGTGGATAAACTAGAAAAATTAAATATGTTGCTAATATAAACAAGGAGGAGCCATTCCAAATGTCCCATTTAAATTTTTTCTTTCTCATCCTACTCACCACCTAGTAAATTCTGACTACCATCCTCATTGAAGACATTAATTTTTTGCGTATTAATTTCAAGATAAATCCGGTCTCCTGCTGTCAAATCTTCTTCAAATGTTGACTCTTCTGTTACTTGGATTTTTTGGTTGCCACCTAAATTTAAATAGTACTCTGTATTCAAACCTAGATAAATACTGTCAATAACATCAGCTGCAATACCATGATCGCCTGTTCTAACAAACTCTTCTGGGCGAATACTAATTTTTACCTTCTGCTCCTCAACGTGATTAAGTTGAGGGAAAGGTAGCTCATAATGATTCGGAAAAACCAGAACAGCTTTACTCTCTTTTTTCACTAATCTACCTTCAATCACATTTGTTCTTCCAATAAATGAAGCCACAAAGATATTACTTGGACGATGATATAATTCTTTTGGACGGCCTACTTGTTGAATTTTGCCATCTCTAAGTACCGCAATTTTATCCGAAATCGCCATAGCTTCTTCTTGATCATGAGTCACATAAACTGTTGTAATCCCAACCTCTTTTTGAATCTCACGAATAGCTTGACGCATATCAATTCGTAACTTAGCATCCAAGTTACTTAGAGGCTCATCCATAAGTAACACATCAGGACTAATCGCAATCGCTCTTGCTAAAGCCACACGTTGTTGTTGCCCACCACTCAATTGATCAGGTTTACGATCTTGATATTGGTCAATCTGCATTAATTTTAAATAAGTATCCGTTTTGTCTTTAATCTCTGTTTTTGAAAGTTGGCGTTGCTTCAAACCAAATTCTACATTTTGACGAACTGTTAAATTAGGAAAAATAGCATAATTCTGGAATACCATCCCGATATTACGTTTGCTAGGCTCCTTGTCATTAATCCGTTCATCATTGAAATAAAAATCGCCACCTTCGATTGAATTAAAACCGGCAATCATTCTAAGCAAAGTGGTTTTACCACATCCTGACGGGCCTAATAGAGTAAAGAGAGACCCATCTGGGATATCAACGGATAAATCTGGAATAACTTCTAATCCGTTGTATATTTTTTTAGCATGATTTATAGTAATTTTACTCATTTTGACTACTCCTCTATTTATTAGATTGAATGTCTACATAGACATCACTGTATTTTTTAACAATATCTTGTTTATTTTTAATTACATATTCTTGGTCTTCTTCAATTGTTTTAATATCAGATAGCGGTTTCATATTTTCGCTAGTTTCAGCGTCTTTTCTAACAGGACGATTTGTTGTCGTTGTTCCTAAAATATCTTGAACTTCTTTTGAGATAACATAGTCAACAAATTTCTTGGCATTCTCTTCATGGACAGAATTTTTGATAATCGCTGCACTTGCTGGTAGGAAAACGGTTCCCTCTTCTGGATAAATAATTTCTACATCTGCCCCGTCATTTAATAACTTCACACTAGGATCTTCATACGTTAACCCTATTGTCATCTCACCGTCAGCTACTGTTTTATAAACATTGCTAGAACTTGATGAAATTTTACCATCAACTAACGTAAAGACATCTTTAACATAATCCCAAGCTTTTTCATCTTCATAACCACCTTTTGCTAATAACATATTAGTTAACTGAGCAAAGGCACTTGATGAATTAGCTGGGTCTGCTGTCGAGATTTTCCCTTTAAATGATTCATCTAATAGATCACTATAGCCTTTTATTTTTTTGTCACCAATTAATTTCTTATTAGCTAAAATAACACTGCCATCAATCGTGTATGGTGTATAATATCCTGTTTTATTTTGATACTCATCTACTACATTTTCATTCTCTTTAGACGTGTACTTTTCAAATAAATCTGTGCTCTCTGCGTATTGGGAATAAGCACCACCCCAGATTACATCAGCCACAGGTGCTTCTTTTTCAGTTTCTAATTTCTTGAATAATTCACCTGTTCCAGCTTGAACGAGTTCAACTTTAATTCCATATTTCTCTTCAAAACCTGGAATGACCGCATCACTTAATCCTTCTGAATTGGGTGAATAGATGATAATTTTCTTTTCATCTGACTTCCCGCTGGCTTTATCCTCATTTTTAGCAGAGCATCCCACCAATAACGCTGCTGATGCAACCAAAACTCCCAAACTTAAATAGATTTTTTTCATTACAATACCCCTTTTCTTTAATTGATACCCTAATTGTAAGCGCATACTATCGTTAAGACTATCCAAAAATAATTTGATTTCGGTAAAAATAATCGCAAAAAAATGCTTCCTTATTCAACTAAGGAAGCAAAATCTGATACGCACATGCCTGTGTACTTATTAAAAACTTTATTAAAATACTTATATTCCTTAAATCCACACGCTGACGCAATTTCATAGACTTTATGCTTGTTTTTTATCATTTCAACTGCTTTTTGAATACGATAACGGTTCATAAACTCATTAAAGGTATAGTGTGTTGCTTTCTTAAATCGTGCCTGTAAGACTGACTTACTATAATTTAACTCGTGTTCTAACTCCTCCAAAGTTATTTTTTCACCATAGTGTGTCTCAATATAATGAATCATCTCTAACACCAGCTCATCTGTCATCTCTTGTTTTTGAAAAACCAATACCTCTTTCGAAAGCGCACAATTTTTAGCAGACAGTTGTTCGTGATAAAGACTCTGCATTTCTTTATGTTCGATTGCTTTTTTTATAGAGAGAGCCAACTTATCCATATCAAGAGGCTTTAATAAAAATTCTGTTACCCCAAACTTGATTGCTTGCTGAGCCATTTTAAACTCGTTAACACCTGAAATAATGATAGTACTATAAACCATATCTTGCGTTTCCTCTAACATATCAAATGCATTTTTCACAGGCATATTTATGTCACTGATTACAATATCCGGATTCAATTCTCTAATCATTTCAATACCAATTTGCCCATTAGACGCTTCACCTACGACCAAACAATTATATTTCGCATAATCAAATCCATAGACAATTCCTTTGCGTATAATCTTTTCATCTTCGACTACTAGAACCTTATACATGACTCGCCACCCCCTGTTTCAATAATCATTTCCACCACTGTTTGCACATCTGCACGGTAAATGGTGAATGTACTACCTGGATACATTAATTCTAATCGTCTTTTACAATTCATTAAGCCATGGTGATTTTGATTAGGATTAGGGTTAACTAACTGAGATAACAACGATTCGATATCTTCTGGACTCATAATCTCACCATCATCCATATAAGTTATCTGTATTTTTTTATCCGTTAAAGCTTTAATATCAATAATGACTGCTAATTGAGATTTATCTCTAAACCCATATTTCAAACTATTTTCAATTAAAGGTAATATCAATAATTTTGGAATCATTACCTCTTCACATACCGGACTACACCTGACACTATATGAAAAATCATCAAATCTAATAGCTGCAATCTCCAAGTATTTTTTTATATACGTCAAATCATCTCTCAACGAAGGCGTCGTAATCGTTTCATCAATACTGTACCTCAGAATATCATTTAACAATAAAATAAGTCGATTTGTTAAAGCTGTATCATAAAAACAGCTACTTCTAATAACCTCAAGAGTATTATATAAAAAATGAGGATTAAATTGTGCCTCTAGTTTTTTTCGTTCAAAAATCAAATTTTCGTTAGCTAATCGTATATTTTGATCGTATGAATTGTTTAACCGTACAAGCATTTTATTAATTGCATCCGCAATATCATAAAACTCATCCTTTCCCTCTATTTCAATACGATGTGTAGAATCGTTCATCACTTTTTCCATCTCTGTTTTTAATTTGTATACCGATTCAGAATTATTTTGAGAAAATCGTTTGACAAAATAAATTGCGAATAACATCATTATGCCAAATAGTGGTGCCATATAGTAAAAAACTCGTTGTACGATTAACCCTAAAGGTTCATGCTCAGTAAAGGTTACAACATTCATCCCTTTAGATAAGGCTAATTTATGAGAACTATATTGATTCCCTTGATACTCAAAATGTTCGGCTAAGAAATGAGCTTTAACCTTCTTTAAACTTGATTCAATAAATTGTGTAGACGAAGATGCTAATACATTATCAAAATCATCATAAATAATATAGTTCGCTCCAACACGGTTCAGCTTATTTTCTAGCTCTCTTTGATCTATCATTTCTACAACGAATCCTTTATTTGCCAACTGTTTTATCAATAACAAATAACGATTTCGTTCCCCATCAGTAAATGTTTTAAATCGCAAGTCCTCCGGTTTTTTTGATTCCGTAAGAACTAGACTCAAATAGTAACTTAATCGTGGGTCGTCTAAAAACTTACTCGACGTTGTAAATGCTAAGTCATTGTTTGATGTTAATAAAATTAAATCACTTTTCATGGCCTGATGACTCTGAAATACTGAAAATTGATAATAAATCGCTGCTTCCTCTATCTTATTTGATAAATAATTTTTATATAGCTCTTTATTCCCATCATATAAGCGATTAAAATCAGTTTCTAATGAAGAAAATACATCTGAAATCTCTGTTTCTTGTCTAGATAATAATTTTCTAGACGTTGTTAAATCATAATAATAAAGTCCGATTCCTAAACCTATAGTAGATAAAATAATCAATATTACGCTATAAATAAACATTTCCTTTTTCAATTTCTTTTGAAATGTCATGTTTTAAAAACCTCCCAAAGAAAACGATTTCATTTTTGTCAACATCTTAAAAACACTTAAACAATACCAATCTTACTATCTGTTGTCAAAAAGAAAAAGCATTCCGGGCCGAATGCTTTTAGAAAACTAATATTATAAAGTCTATTAACGCCTCCATTACGGTTAAGACTAACGCTTTTACTATCGAATGTTTTGCTTTTCTTTTCTTAAAATAGTCTCGGTATGACTTAAAGGATAAGGTCACAATGCTTAGCAGTATTAATGCAAGTACAACTAGACTTACTGGTATCATTAATTTCACTTTATCCCCCTCCCCCTAACCAATTAATATACTTTCTTGAGGATATTTAACTTTACCCGTTGTGTTCTTATCTTCTTTTCTCACAAGAGTAAATAACACGGTGTAGATACCTACTCTTCCAATAAACATTAAAATTATCATGACAATTTTACCTATAGTTGTCAGTTCAGCCGTTAAACCACCGCTTAAACCTACTGTAGCTAAAGCCGATACTACTTCAAAAATAATGTAATCCATCCCTTTGTCTACAGGTATCGTTTCGGTTAATAGTAGAATAAAACTTGTGACAGCGATTAAACTAATACCAATAAAGAAAATAACAAAAGCTTTTCTTACCACTTGCTCTGAAATACGTCTCTCCTGAAATTCTACATCTTTACGTCCTCTTAAAATGCTTCTAACAACTAAAATCAACACACCGAATGTTGTTGTTTTAATCCCACCGGCAGTTGAACCCGATGTGCCACCAATAAACATTAGAAAAATTGTGACAAATAAGCCAGCATAGCTCAACGTTCCGTAATCTATTGTCGCAAAGCCAGCTGTACGAGGCGTCACACTTAAGAAGATATAATTGATAAACTGATTAAATCTACTACCCGTGTTAAACGCTAAGGCACCATTTGAAAAATCTGTTAAATAAAAAAAGACTGTGCCTAAAATTAAAAGAGCCCCTGTAATGATTAACGATAGCTTTGTATGAATCGTTAACTTTCGTCGTTTTGAAAAACTTAGAATATCAGACCATACTAAAAAGCCTAAACCTCCAGAAATAATCAAGAAACTAAACACTACTAAAATATAAGGCGACTCTTGATAACTCATCAAACTGTCACCAAATAAATCAAAACCGGCATTACAAAATGCAGAAACCGAGTGAAAGACACTATAGAAACTCCCTTTCAGCCACCCATATTCAGGAATCCATTTAAATGAAAAAAGGACAGCTCCAATTCCTTGAATAATAAGAGCTGATTTCAAAACAAAAAGCATTAAACTAACTAATCCAGAAAAAGAATCGACATTTAAACTGTCTCTTAGCACCATTCTTGATTTGAAAGATAGTTTTTTTCTAAGAGCGATGGCTAACATGACTCCCACCGACATAAATCCTAACCCACCAATCTCAATTAAACACATAATGATAAATTGTCCCAATGTATTAAATTGGTCGGCTACCGATACCGTAGCCAACCCCGTTACACACACAGCAGATGTGGCGATAAACAAGGCATCTAAAAATGTCGTTTCATTCCCCGCTCTTGTAGTAAACGGGAGTGCTAATAAACAGGCTCCTAATAGGATTAACAGGATAAAACCAATTGTTATTTTTTTTACGGTATCTAGTTCTCTAAAACGTTTTTTAATAGTCATTCATCTGTTCCTTTACACTTTTAATTTTAGTGTCAGTATACACCTTTTAGAGAAATACTAACAGACAAAAAAGACTACTTACTAATAAGCAGTCTTTCCTTTACTCTTTAAAAATTCTTCCACGGTAAGATAAATGTCTTCTTCGCCTAATTCCTGTGATAATTTTACGATGCTTGGCGCTTCTAAATAAGCCTCTTCTAGAGTCTCAGCCTGACTGAAGACTATTTTTACACGATCATCTAGTAAGATTCGGCCTTTTTTCATTACGACGGCACGGTCAAAGGTTTCTGCAACAAAATCCATATCGTGAAGAATTGCGATAACTAATTTCCCCTCTGCTTGCAACTTCTTAATCACGTTTTTTATAAGTTGCTTGCCTTTGTAATCTTGGGCAATGGTTGGCTCATCTAAAATGATGACTTTTGTATCCATGGCTAAGATTGAGGCAATGCTTATCAATTTTCTCTCTGACAATCCCAAATCATATGGATTTTTATCAGCTAATTCAGCGATACCTAGTAACGCCATTGCATCATTAGCTAACTTGGTCGTTTCCTCTTTACTCTTCCCAATATTAAGTGGTCCAAACTCGATTTCATCACGAACTTTATTTTTAAAGATTTGATCGTTAGGATTTTGAAAAACCAAGCCAATATCTTTTGCTATTTCAGAAACTTTTAAATCTTTAATCTCTTTTCCTTCAATCTCGATTGACCCTTCTTGGCAGGTCAGTAGCCCTTTAATTAATTTTACAAGAGTGGTTTTTCCTGTCCCATTTTGACCAATGATAGCCGTTGTTCTTGAGTCAAATGTCAGAGAGATATCATGTAACACAGGTACATCTGGTGTGTAAGAAAACGTAACATTCTTAATGGCTAACATTTATCTTTCTCCCTTCATTAATTGACTCAATTCCGTTACCGTAACAGGATATAATCCATTCTCCAGTATAAGACCCAACCCTTTGGCTACTTGTGTATAGACAGGTTCGATAACACCGTAATCATGAATATCCTCTCTAGAAAAAATCTCATGTGGTGTAGCAAAATCAACCACTTTCCCATTAGATAGCAACATTACTCTATCCGAATAAGCCGCTATTTTTTCCATCTTATGCTCAACCATAATGATTGTCATGCCTTTTTCACTTAACTGTTGAACGGCTTGGAACACTTCCTCAGAACCTTTTGGATCTAATTGTGAAGTGGGTTCATCTAAAATAATAACATCTGGTTTCATTGCGATAACTCCTGCTAAGGCTACACGCTGCATTTGGCCACCTGATAAGTCAAAAGGATTACGATCACGGTATTCTGAAATACCAAGTAATTCTAACGCTTCTGTTACTCTTTTTTCCATCTCATCTCTTGGAATCCCTAAATTTTCAAGACCAAAAGCCACTTCCTCATATACTGTCACCTTCGCTCCTGTGACTTGAGTAAAAGGATTTTGAAAGGCTAAACCAACATTTTCTGATAGTTCACTAACAGATGATTCTCTAACGTTTTTCCCACAAACCATAACTTTACCGTCATATAATCCTTTATAAAAATGAGGAACAAGTCCCACCAATGCCTGACATAAGGTTGATTTACCAGCATTATTTTCTCCTACAATCCCAATAAATTCCCCTTCAGAAATAGTAAAGCTTACGTCATCTAACGCATTGGTTTCAGTTAAAGGATAACGGTATTTTAATTTTTCTACTTCTATCCTCTCCATAGGAAAAACCTCCAAACACTAACAGCTATTAGCACTAAAATGATGACGATACGAATGAATAAGCTACTTTTATGAAAAACAGGCTCATTGATATATGTCCGTTCTTTAGTTGAGTTAAATGCTCTTACTTCTAACGCCATTGAGCGCTCTCTTGTATTAGTCAATGAACTCATCACAACAGGTCCCATTAAGGGGATAAAAGCCTTCATTCTCGTCATTAAACTTCCCTCTGTTTCCATACCGCGTGAGCGCTGTGCATCAGTAATCGTCGCCATCGTTGCACTCATTTGGGGAATGATTTGTAAAACAGATAATAAAACATAGCCAATTTTAGGCGATAATCCTTTTTTAACCAATGACTCAACTAAATCGGAAGGTTTTGTTGTTAAGATTAAAACTGAAAAAGCTAAAATAATAACAAGAATACGTAAACAAAGTAACGTCGCATATAACGTTCCTTCTTTGTAAAAAACAACTGGTCCCATCTCTAATAGAGGTGTCTTGTTTCCACCATAAAATAAGCCCTGTATCAACGCAATCGAGACTAAAACTAAGGCACTCACACTAAGTAGCGGAACTGTTTTCCTTAACACTTTTGCAAGTAATAACACCACAACACAACTTAATAATGTTATCAGGCTCCCTGTAATAGTTGGAATAAGATAGGTCACTGCAATAATGCTTATGACAAAAATAATCTTAGTAATTGGATCAATCTTATAAATATAGTTATCATTATCATGATATAAACTTAATGAATTCATACTTTCTCCTTATGAATTAGAAACTTTGAATGTCTTGATCGTCATACATCAAAGTTAATTTTTGAGGTAAGCCTTTATAAATTAAGAAACAGACAATTACGGTTACAATTTTATCTGGGATATCTACGACAACTTCATCAACTAGTGACGATAACCATACTCCCTGCCCTTTAGCTTGCATAGCAGCAAAAGCAGCATCGCCCCAAATATTACCTGTTTGCCCACCCCAAAAAATTATGTTTAAAGGTGTTGAAATTACAACTGCGACTAGACCAATTAAAAGGCCTGCAATGATTGATGTTTTTAAGTTTTTGATATACCCTTTTTTTGCTAAGACACCTGCTACCACACCAATCCCTACTTGTGTAATGGCATAAACAAATGAAATAGGTGATTGCGTTAACCCATGAATAATATTATTAATTAATCCTACTAACGCTCCTACAACTGGGCCTGCTAACATACTCGCTAAAATTGTTCCAATAGAATCTAACCACAATGGTAATTTTAAAACACCTGCAAATGTTTTACCGATATAGTTAATTCCTACAGCTGCTGGTATTAATACAAGTGCTGCCGTACTTAATTTAAAACTCCACATGCTTTTCTTTTCATTCAATGACATTTTCCCATCTCCTCAAGTGATTTCCGTTTATTTTTATTCGTTATTTAATTTTGTTACGTTAAAATTCATTTGTAGATTTAAAACTCCCACCAATTAAAATACACTTCAAAAAAATGCGTACAGTAAATAAGCTCTCCCCCTTATAAATTAATCAGTAAAGATACATCTAACCCTTTCTGTTAATTATATAATACTTCATATAATAAACCATCATTTTCTTGTTAGGATTAATAATTTTTAACCTAATTCTACAATTCCACTATTAATCCAGTAAACATTTCACAATTTTTTTTATTATCTAGTAATCCGCGGCTGTTTTCATACATTTTTTATAGATAGTTTAATTATTAACATGTAGCTTATTTTAACACTATTTTCAACTATCACGATTCTATTTTAGCCCAAAAAATGAACAAGAGTCTCTATAAGCTAGATCCTACTTCAATTAGGTCAATTTTTACTCAATTACATGCAATTTGTGAATAGAAAGTAAACGGTTTACTTGATATGATTTTAAAAGAGTTAATTTAAAGGGAGAGACAATAATGAAGAAGATAAAAAAAAGTTTAGTAATATTAGGGGCAATTTTAGTTATAGGAACAGGCGGTGCTGTTATTGCATCACAAGTTATCAATTGGGGTGGAGAAGATAATATTAATGATATTTATCAAGCAGTAGACGCTCTTGATAGCCAATTAACCATTAAAAAGCGTGATCTAGCTTCAGCAAATAACGAAGTACGTTCTACCAAAGATGAATTAGATAAAGCTAAAGCAAACCACAAAAATGCTTTAGCTGAACTGAATTCAATAAATTCAGAAATGAAAGACCACGTTGATACTTTAGCTGTACTTCAAGAAGATTTGAAAGCTACTCAAGCTCAAGTAGGCGAACGAGATGCTTTACTTCAAGAAAAACAAGCAAAACTAAATGAATACGTTGCTCTTCTGACACAATACTCTGAGAATAATAAGCAAACTCTTATCGACGCGCAAGAACGTATTGATGCTGCAGAAACCACTATAAATGAATTAGAAAAAGAACTTATTTCTAAGCAAGAGCAAACAAAACTAGCTCATGCACAAGTTGATTCACTTACTATGGAAAAACAATCATTAGAAACTGAAAATACATCACTAAAAGAAAGCAATTCTGATACACAGGCTAAATTAGACAAAGCCTTAAACGATGTAGCCAATTTAAAGGCCTATGCTGAGAATAAGGTCTATGAACAAGAACACACGCCCGTGAAAGAAGTCGAAACAACTAATTCTACTCTTACTGAATAAAAAAAACATCCTACTAAAAGTAGGATGTTTTTTATTTAATACGTACTGCAAAATCTGGTAAAAATGAAGCCATTGGTAATTCTTTAACAAAATCACCTGGCTCTGGTGCCATAATCATCTGACCACTACCACTATACATCGCAACATGGTAGGTATTTCCTCTTGATCCCCAGAATAATAAATCTCCTTCTGATACATCTGCTAAGTCAATCATTTGACCTGCATATTCTTGATCCCACGTAACGCGAGGTAAACTAATATTTAAGCGATTATAAACGTACTGCATTAAACCTGAGCAATCAAATCCCTGAGGCGTTGTTCCACCCCAAACATAAGGGACACCTATATACTCACGTGCTATCGTTACAGCCTCTGATTTACTTTCTTTTGATACAGTATGATGCTTCACTTTTCTCAACACTACTTTTGTACCTTTTGGTAACTTATTATTATTTTTCAGTGTACGATTAAGTTTTTTAAGATCGCTTAATTTTATTTTCATCTTTTTAGAAATATCAACTAATGTTTCACTATTATTAGCTATATAAATACGCTCTTTATAGTTATCATATTCTGTTAAATCATAAGCTTTAATTAATCCATTTAACTTTTTATCATAACTAGTGTCTGTCGCGTATTTCCCTGTTAAGAATTTTGTAGCATGTTTAAACGTTGGTGCGTTTTTCTTCCACGTTCCTTTATAAAAACCAGAATTTCCTGCAATTCCATTTTTCAATAGTTTCGCATAATCTTCTAATGATTCTTTATAAGAGGGATATTTTCTAAAACCTGCATTAATTTGATACATGCTTCCTGATCCATTATCTTCAAGAGTTGCAAACGAAACAGATTTGCCTTCGTAACTACCTTTAATTCCAAATAGATTGTAATTTGGTGCTGATGCTAAAGCACTATTACCAAATCCACTTTCTAAAGCAGCCTGTGCAATCATAACTGAAGCATAGATACCATATTCTTCAGCTACTTCTTCAGCAAGGGGTGCAATTTTGTCAATAAACTCTTTAGCAGTTTGGGTCACGTGATAATTAAAACTCGAACCTAAAGGATTCGATCCATTATTTAAATAATTTGGTAAGTTCCCTTTATCACCGCTCATGCCTGTTTGTATTTGTGGTACTTTCATAGACGGTTGAGTAGGCCCGACTGGTTTAGCCGGCTTATTTGGCTTGTTTGGTTTAGCCGGTTTGTTTGGTTTGTTTGGCTTATTTGGTTTCTCTGGTACTGTTGACGTTTGTGTTTCCTCTGGTGCTGTCGATGTTTGTGTTTCCTCTGGTACTGTCGACGTTTGTGTTTCCTCTGGTACTGTCGACGTTTGTGTTTCCTCTGGTGCTGTCGACGTTTGTGTTTCCTCTGGTGCTGTCGACGTTTGTGTTTCCTCTGGTGCTGTCGACGTTTGTGTTTCCTCTGGTGTTGTCGACGTTTGTGTTTCCTCTGGTGCTGTTGACGTTTGTGTTTCCTCTGGGATGACTGAAGTTTCAACATCTTCAGGTACCTCCGAAGATGTTGTTTCACTACTATTATTAGTTTCTGTTACATTAATAGTTCCTAATCCCGGATTATCTAAATCCATACTATCTGCAAAAGAAACGATTGGTTGTGATAATAGACTTGAAAATAATAGACCGACTATTAATTTTGATGTAATTTTTTTCAATATGTCACTCCTACTAATTAATTTTTTTATGCCCTATTAAATGACAGTTACTAGTATACACAAAACTTATTAAAAACACCAATAAAAAAAACGTCTACAAGAGACGTTTTTATAAAACATAACACACATGCTGTTACCATCTATAGATTATCGTTTGAAAAAATAACGATTAAATAACTTAACACTATTTAAAACACAATTTCCCTATCCCACCCTCACTAAAAGAACTGCTACTGGTTGTAATGAATGATTTGTTAGTTGTAGACATGTTAGATGTTGAGGCCTCATATGTTATCTAAGGAATCGAACCTTAAAGGACTAGCCAGTCGCCCTACCATGCAATGTGACTATTCAGGTTAGCCAACAAACCTTTGTATGCCACTTTCTTTTAGCTACCATCTATTCTATTTATTAATTTATAAGTCTACTGTCCAATTTTTCCCTTGCAATTCTGTATCCAACTGACGATATTCTTTTGACAGTGAATCAATCCTAGATTGCAACTCCTTCACAGATAAAGTCACTGTCATTTTGATTTCCGTACGACTCACACGGTAATCTTGTTCATTTGCACGACCAACAAGAGTTGCTAAAATACGTCTCTCTTTTAATAATGCTTCCCTATCTACCAGAGCATCAGATAATGGCCGTCCATCTGACAGTTTTTCTCTTGCATTACAGGTGTTAATTTTTTTCACTAGCTCTGTTAGTTTTCTATTTGTCGCTTCCATTTCACTTAATAACACAATTGGGTCCTCATTTGGCGAGTCCCCTTCTTGAATTTTTAAATTTGAAAGCAATCTATTTTCTAAATTTTCTAATTTTGTTTGGTATTCCGCTCTGAGTAATAATGCTTCTGCTAATTTCATATCTCTCCACCTAACTCTCTCTATTAATTGACTGTAACCTTTCGTGTTAGACCTCTCAAACCATGTTTGACAGTCAAGACAGGGTGTTTGACTAACATTCGTGGGCCTGAATACCGCATGATCTGTTTCATTTGCTCCTTATACCTAGGTTGATAACAATGGACTGGACATTTTTTACACGTTGTTTTCTCTTCTCCAAATTGACAATATTGAAGACGTTTTAGTGCATACGTCAGCATTCTATTTTCTTCAATATCTGCTATTGACTCATTCTTACTATAGTAGAGTTTAATCATCACTTCTATCATATGCATTTCCTCTAAAATAAGTGGGCCTTCATTTTTCACACGTCCCATATGCTCCTCCTGACCATTCTGTAATGTCTTACTATCAGACTATCAGATTCCGAGCTTCAGCACAATACAGCCTTTTACATGCCTTCCTCCAAGAATAATGCAAGTAATATATATATCAACACCGCTCCTGTTATCACAAAAATGACACGAACTAAGTTACTTGAAATACCAAAAAAGCGACCAATTCCACCACAAACTCCTGTTAATACTCTATCTGATTGACTCTTTCTTAATGAACGCATGTTATTCTCCTCCTGAATTAATTATATATTGAGTTTAACACTCTATCTCTTCTTCGCCATCAGTCATTAGTCTGATGTTCACCTACACCCTTGACCCTAACTAAAAAAAGAGTTAAACTTATATAGTTCGCTTGCGAACTAATTAGGAGGGAAATAATGACAGAAGAAAAAAATCTACAACTTAAAACAGTCTTACTCTCATTTAGAGAGATACATCAAAAAACACGCCATATTTTAAATGCCGCTGCTATGGAAAAAGATATCACCATCGTCCAACTCTTAATAGCGGATATCATTAAACATTCCCCTGGGATAAATTCTCAAGATATCGCTAAAGAAATGCGCCTTGCAAAAAGCACCGTATCTGGCACTGTCAATCGTATGATCACGGCTAACTTTATTACAACAGAGGCCGATCTGCAGGATAAACGCTCTCATAAACTCTATATTACCGACTTAGGTATGAAAAAAATTAGAGCGACTTATGATATCTATCTAGAAAATTTAGCGTCGTTACTTGATATCGGTCCTGAAAAAATTGAAACACTACTTTCCATACACCATGATCTCTTAACTAAGATTGATGAGGTGACACTTTAATGGCAACTACTTCAAAAAAAAACACAACCATTCTTGCCGTTCTCTTAATGGGAACATTTCTATGTAATATCAATCAAACTCTACTCAATGTGGCTCTGCCAAAGATAATGGACGATTTTCAAATCAGTGCCAGTCTTGGACAGTGGCTTTCTACAGGATACATGTTAGTAAGCGGACTAATGATTCCTATCACAGCATTTCTAATCGAACGCTTTAAAACGCGCCCTCTGTATATCTTTTCGATTACCATGTTTTTAATTGGGAGTGCTATATCAGGATTTGCTCCAAACTTTATCATCTTAGTGGCAGGACGAATGGTACAAGCCATTGGAGCTGGTATTATTATGCCGCTGATGACTGTAACCTTGATGACCATTTACCCGCCTCATAAAATTGGAAGTGTTATGGGTCTTGTTGGCCTTGCGATGAACTTTGCACCCGGGATAGCTCCGACACTTGCCGGTTGGGTTGTTCAAGATTATCACTGGCGTTATCTTTTTTATGGGTTACTACCTTTTTCAGTGCTTAACCTTATTCTTGCTATTTTATTCTTAACTAATGTTGGCAAACAAAAGATGCTAAAGTTCAATGCCCTTGGCGTTATCTTATCTAGTTTAGGATTAGGCTCACTACTACTTGGTTTCAGTAATGCTGGTGAAAATCCATGGCTAAGTTTTAAAGTACTAGGTGTTATTACAATCGGACTTATCTTAACGTATCTCTTTATCAAACAACAGTTAGGTCAAAAAGTTCCAATGCTTAACTTCCTAGTATTTAAAAGTAAAATGTTCACTATGACGACTATCATCAATTTTATTATTATTATGGCATTATATGGTGGTATGCTATTACTTCCTATGTTTCTACAAAATGTTAGAGGGGTATCACCTTTCATATCTGGTATTATCATGCTACCTGGGGCTTTCTTTATGGCGATTCTTTCACCACTATCTGGTCGATTATTTGATCGATACGGTGCTAAACCTGTGACATTTATTGGGTTAATTATTTTAATTATCGGTACCGTAATGTTTGCCTCATTGAATGAAACAACTACTGTTTTGTTTGCCTGTCTTGCTCAAACCATTCGTTCGATAGGACTTGTCCTTATCCTAATGCCGCTACAAACAGAGGCTCTTAAATCTCTACCTATCGAAATCGTGGCACATGGGACAGCTATGTTCCAAACAACTAGACAGATTGCAGGCTCCATCGGGACCTCTTTATTAATCACCGCTATGAGCATGGCATCCACTTATCATGATACCCATCTTTTAGCGGCATCTAGTGGAACAGTGCAAGAAAGCTTACTCTACGGTATACGAGTTGCTTATATTATCACGACATTACTTTGTATCTTAGCTCTACTGCTTACAACCCGTTTAAAGAAACAACAGCCTATGGATACGAGACATTTCATCAATTAAAAAAGAACATGCCGAGGCATGTTCTTTTTTAATTTGTTACTTTTTTAAAGCTATCTTCTAAATATTTTTTATCCAAACTTTTTCCAATGAACACTAATTTCGTTAGGCTATCTTCTGCAAGTTGAGAGGTTAGGTTTAACTCATAATGCGTCACCACACCTTGTAAGGCACCCATCAACTCACGGTCTTCTATGCGAATTAATCCTTTATAACGGTATAACGCGCCTTCGAAATACAAGACCACTTCATCCAACCAACGTACCAGTTTGTTTTCTGGTATATAGTTCGGTGTTGTAAGGACAACCGATTCAAACTCATTTTGTCCATGTTCATTACAACTGTGGCAGGAACAAAAGTTAGTATGATTGTTAATATGCCCCTCTGATACTAATCCTTCAATTTCTTTTACCGCATCAAATAATTCCAAATTAAAGAAATCACTTGTTAGAAATGACTTATCTTTACTAAAATAACGAACATCTGCCAATGGATTAACTTTGCTAAGGTGGTCTAATAACTCCTGTTTTTTAGCCGTTTCTAACTGCTCTGATTTCGTTAAGATAAAACGATCCGCATAAGCTAATTGTTGCCTCACTTCTGGGACTTCCTCACTATTTTTCATCACATTCACGACATCTACCACTGAAATAACACTATCTAACCTAACAATAGGACGTAAATAAGGGGACGTTTGGATTGCACGAATAATCGGCAGAGGATCCGCAACTCCTGTCGTCTCAATAACGATTGCCTCTAATACTTGAGCTGAGGGGTGTTTCATAATCTCCCTCAAACAACTCACCAAATCTTCTCGCAAATTACAGCACACACAACCATTGTTTAATTGAATTATCTTTTCACTTGAGGTCTGTAATAAATCATGATCTACTCCTACCTCACCAAATTCATTCACAATAATTGAAATTTTTTCATCTGAATTATCTACTTGCTTTATCACATTATTGATGACAGTTGTTTTACCTGACCCTAAAAATCCAGTCACAACAGTTATAGGTACTAGCATACGTTATCTCCTTACTCTCTTTAAATTCTATCTTATAATTTTAGCGCCTCTCTTTACATTCGTCAACTTAACAGAAAAAGAGACGAGTAGTCATACCCATCTCCTTTTATTAGTTAAACTATTTTAGACGTAGCATGTTTTTATCAACAAGCTTAGCAATATCTCCAATCGCTTGCTCACTATAATCATCACCATATCCCACTGTCATGATTGTCATATAGTACGGTTTTTCCTTATCAAATACCAGTGAGATATCATTACTTACTTTATACATGGGCATCCAACCTGTTTTATGTGCTACATCAACACCAGGTAGACCTATTTCAACACCATCATCAAAAGTACTATTTTGAATCCATTCATACAACAGCTTCATATTATCACTTTTCCCTTGGGTCTTATGGACATACTCCATTGATTTACTTAAAATACGAGCCGTTGAAAAAACACGATTATTAGGTGAGCCTGGGTCAAGTTCTGCTAAGAATTGAATAAAGTTAGCTTCCCCCACAAAATTTAAAAGCATAAGGTACGCTACATTATCACTGTGTCTAATCACAAGCTCTGCTAAGTCTTTTACCGTATATTGAGAGCCTATTGGTTCAAATTGAATGATGCCTGTTCCATCTAACTTAAAATTAGCCGTATAGGTTAACACGGTATCAAGATTTATTTTTCCGCTGTCAACTAGTGTCATGAGATAACTTATAAATGGTAGTTTAATACTACTTGCTGTTCGTTTCACTTCATCCCCGAAAAAATTATAAGACAATTTATTATCTGTCGTTTCAACATGAACACTTATATCTCCACCTTTTTCTGCTAAGAAAGAGGTTAAATCTTCATCCAATTTTTCTTTAAATTCATCAGATGAAAAAGTAGGTTGTCTCTTGGACTCTCGTTTTTCTATATACGTTTCTCTAGGTTCCAGAACACTTTTTTCAACATATCCTTTTTTAGGATCACTTTCTATTTCGACCCAATCGGAATTCCCTTCCACAGGCTTAACAGTGACTAGTGTTCCTACCGGCAAGACATCTTGTCCAAGAATCTCCTCTTCGATTGAATGCCTTGGAAAATATGGTTCAGTGACGACATAATCATTATTAAATACTTTATTTTTTTTAACGGGTTTACTTTTTGAATCTGTTATTGTTATCCCCTTACCTACTTCAGCTTGACTGCTTTTTCTTTCCATCTTAATACTGACAACTGTTAGCATCAGCATTACTCCTGTCAAGCCTAATACAACTGCTACTCTTTTATCCATACCAAAAATTCTCCACTTCTTTATACTTTTACTCTTCAATATTAAAAATTTCTTTCGCAATTTAAAGCGTATCCATTTCAAAGTATATCATAAAAAATAAGGCTTTTGGACCACTTCAGACAAATTTAGAGTCGGTAATACTTGACTTCTGTTCGTTAAAATGTCCATAAAAAAATACTACACCTCTAAAGAAATGTAGTATTTTCATTTAACTTTATTTTCTACGTCTTTTCAAACCAACTAGCGCTAATAATGATACAAGCATACCACTACCTGCTAAAGCAAAACTTGATTTCTTCTCACCTGTTTGAGGTAAAATAGACTGTTTTTGTTTTCCTGTCGCGCTTGATTCATAAGTTGTACTATAGCTTGGGCTATACGTTGAATTATAGCTTGATTTATAACTCGTACTATAACTCGTACTATAACTTGGTCTGTCTTTCGGTTTTGGCGTTGGCGTTGGTTTTGGTTCTGGTTCTGGTTTTGGTTCTGGTTTTGGTTTTGGTTTTGGTTTTGGTTCTGGTTTTGGTTTTGGTTCTGGGTTTGGTTCTGGGTTTGGCTCTTCCGGTTCAATCGGTGTCCCTGGTTCGATTGGCGTCGGTTTCAACACAGGTTTACCTGGTTCTTCTGGTTTTTCAATCTCACCCACTTCACCTGGCTTAGCCGGAGCTTCACCTAATTCAACCTCTTCAACATCAGTTGGTGTCCCTGGTTCAACCGGTTTTTCTAACTCAGTTTCCCATTTATCAACTGGCTCAGGATCTTTTACTTCGCCTGGAGGAGTAATTTCTGATGGAGCTGGTGGTAGTTCTGATAGGTCGCCCACCTCACTTGGCCCCTCTAAACCACCTGGTCCGGTTGGGCCTTCAGGTTTAGTAATCTCTGACGGCGTCCCTTCAGGTACCTTAGGACCATTTACATTCCCTGGTCCAGTCACGTCTTTTGGATTTTCTGAAGGAGGTGTGATTTCACCAATCTCTCCTGGTTTTCCAGCTTCTTCCGGTGTTTCAGGATTTAAAAGCATTGCTTTTAATTTAGGTTCCACAGGTTCGTTTGGTAAAGCTACTGTTCCCACACTTAATTCTTCTGATTTAACAGCTTCAGGTAAGATAGGTTCAGCTGGTACTGCCGGTACCGGAATCTCTTTTACCTTTGGTTCATTTAAATCCGATGTCGTTCCTTCTATAAACTCAATATCTTGTGTCTCATACTCGAATTTGGTAGACATCTCTGGATCTTCATTGATTTTACCAAATTCTTTAAATGAAGGCTCTGCCTGATGCCACTCTGCCTCTGACTCCAAAAATAATAGAATAAATATCTTTAACGTCTCAGTTAACTCATCACCTTTTTTATTCGTATGTTCGCTATAATCAGGCTCATCGTCGGGGTCATTCATTCTATCAACCGCATCATCATAATTTTTTTTATTTAGCTCTATCGTTTCTAATATTAGATCAAGATATGAATTCTTCGTTCCTCCTTCAATCGAATAATTGTCATCAATCAGCAAGTTTAGTTTTCTGTAATACTTCCCTAGCGACTTTTTATCGTTCATGATGTTAAGTGGTTTACAGGGTTCTTTGGGCCCAAGTTCATTAATTTTGTTGACCGTATCATTGTACTCCGCAACATCCTTCTCTAATTTTTCTTTAACAGCAACCATTCGGCCATTATATTCCGTTACTAGCTCTCTGGCTACCTTAGGATCTTCATCAAGCATGTCCATACAGTTATTTATAAGTGTATGAATTTCATCATCGCTTAATTTATCTATATCTTCTATGCCTGTATAGTCCTCAGTTAAAAGCCTATACTTATCACCTATGGCATTAGCCTTTTTTTGAAATTTTTTAAAAATAGCACTTGCATCACTTTTTATCGTACCTAAACCAGCTATAAGTCCATCCGCTTGTTCTTGTAAGTCTTTTGCAAGCTGGATGCTGTCGCGATTATTTTTGTAAGTTTCTGAAGCTTTCTCATACCACTTATCAGTCTTTACCATAAACTCTGACAGATTTTCTACATAGCCAGCTTCAGTCAAGGCTTTAGAAGGCGAGCCTTCTTCTTTTCCTTTAGACTCCTCAAACATATTAAGGGCTTCTTGATAATCAGTAACCGCTGTGACAATCGCTTCTTTAGCGGTCTGTGCTTCTTCTCTCAATACTTTAAAGCGCTCATCAAAGTCTTTTTTCTCTATCGTGTCACCTGACGGATCTTTACTCTCATCGATAGGGTAAGTTTTCATGAAATCTTCTAATTCTTTTATCTTAGGCTGATTCACCGCAAACCTATCTTTTGCCGTTTTGTAAGCCGACTGAACCGTTTGGATTTCCTGATTTGCTTTAACCGCTTCATCATGCTCTTTTACTTTTTCTTCAAACTCCTTAGTCGCGGCCTTAAATTCTGTTTCTAAGGTAGCATACTGCTGACTGACTTCTGCATACTTACCTTGTAAGATTTCAAGCTCGTCACGTAATCGAGATTCTTCTTTTTCAGAAGCCTTAAAGACTTTGTTAACTTCGCTGTATCTTTCTAGTGTTTTATCGTAGGCTTCTTTAACACGTTTGTATTCTGTTTCCATAGTGTTGTAATGTGCTGTTGCCTCTTTGATAACCTTAATAAGTTTTTTATAATCCTCACATACTGACTTATACTCTGTTTCGATAATGCTAAGTTCTTTCTCAGTCTTTTCTTTTTCTTTTGTTAATTCAGGTATTTGGTCCTTTATCTCCGTTAATTTTTCAGTAACCTCATTCGCTTTATTTGATGTTTCATTAAATAAATCGTTTGTTTCTTTAAAATCATCAGCCACAACTTGGCGTTCTACTAATAAATCAGTTTTTGTTTTGTTAAGATCCCCAATCTTACCTTTTAATCCTGCTATCTTATCTTCGATTTCCTTAGCAGCTATTTTCGCATTTTTAAATTCTTCCGTTAACTCGTTTGACTTTTTTAAAGTTTTATCATAATTAGACTCAACGTCTATACGATTTTTTTCAATTAAGTCATAGTCTTCTTTTAACGCATTACGCTCTTCTTTTAATTCCTCATAAGAGTCAACCGTTCTTTCATACTCTTGTTTTAGCTTATCAAACTCTGCTTGTACAGACTCAAATTCTTTATTCGCTATATCAAACTTTTCTTTTATGATCTTATTCTCTTTTTTTGTCTCTTCTGCTTTTAGTTTTGTTTCATCATAGAGGTTGATTGTCTCATCAAACTTCACTTGTAACTCATCATAAAGTTTCTTAGAATTCTCTAAATTAATTGCCAGTTGGTCATACTCTATTTGAGTTTCCTTAGCTAAGACTAATGTCGACTCATATGTCCCTTTTACTTCTAAATATTTAGCATGTGCGTCTTTATATTCACCGCTAAGAACTTGATAGTCTTTGTTTAATGACTCGTAAGCCTGTTTAACCGTTGTTTCTTGAGTTAGTATTTCTTGTTGTTTTTGCTTAGTTTCATTATATGTTACCATTAATTGCTCTAAGTCAGCTTGTGTTTTAGTATAGGCTGCTAACACTTTTTTATATGCCTCTGTGTCAGTTTGAGCTGTTTGTTCATATTCTGCTAATTGCTTCTTGTAAGTTTCAAGTTGAGAGTCATACATTACTTTTTGAGTATCATACGAAGCTAGAGCATCATTAATAGAAGTTAACTCCGTTGTAAACCCACTTAATTGTTCTTGATAGCTCTTTAATTGCGTTTCATATGGGGCTTTTTTGTCTTCAAAATTTTTAACAATAGCCGCGTATTCCTTTACACTTGCTTCATGTTTATTTAATTCCTCATTTAAAGTCGCTAATTTTTCTTTATAGACTGTTAACCCTTTACCATATTCAGAAATTTGCTCTTTAGTCTGCTTCAACTGCTCATCATAAATTTCTTTTTGAGCAGTGTAAGTTTCTAAATCCGTTTCATAGGCAGTTAATTTTTCACTATAGATTTCCAGTTCTGTACGATAATCTGTCGCATTTTTTTCATAAGCTGCTAGTTTTGGTTTATAATCTGCCAGTTTTTCTTCTAATTTTGCTAACGTAGGCTCGTAATTTTTTAATTCTTCTTCAAATTTATCTAATCTAGGCTTATACTCTTTTAATTTTCCTTCGTACTCACCTAACTGGGCTTTATAAGCTGTTAATGCTTTGTTATACGCCTCTAATCCCTTTTTGTACTCTACAACAGTTACTGTTTCATACTCATTCAATTGATTTTCGAACAATCTATACTCTTCATTGTATGTATCTAAATCAGCTTGATAAACTTCAAGCTTTTTATCAAACTCTTTTAACTGCGAGTTATAAGCCTCTTTTTTATCATTATATGTCGCTAACATTTCGTCATACTTAGCTAATAAAATCTCATAATCTTCTGAGTCCTTATTATATTTTGACAATAAGTCATCATAACCCGTTAATACCTCTTTATAGTCTGCTAATTGTTTTTTATACTTCTCTATCTTAGTTTCATAAGTTTTTAACTCAGGTTCATACTGTTTAACATAATCAGCATAGACATCTGCAAATTTAGTATTATAAGTCGTTAATTCACCATCGTAAGCCGTTAACTCATTTTCGTATCCTTGTTTTAATGTACTATAATCAGCTTGTTGCTTAGTAAGGACATTTAATTCCTCAATTAAAGAATCTTCCATCTTTTTGTAATCACCTTTAAGTGTATTAAACTTCTTCAGTTCATCTTCATAGCTCTTTAAACCAAAGCCTCCTATAACTGGTGAAGAAATCACTAAACTTGACCCTTTAGTCTCTTCAATTGCTGATGTGCGGGCTAAAACGGGAAATACTGGTGTCATAACATTAGCAATCGTAATAGCAGTCATACTACCTGTTATTAAATTTCGTTTACTCCACTTTTTTATAATTTGTTTCTTTTTATCATTTCTCATGTAAGCACCTCTTATATTATATATTTTGACGGAACAAGTCTTTTCTTATTCATTTATTTTTATTTAATAATAGTTACGTAATCTTTAATACGTTTTATCACCTAAGCCTTCTTAATAAAAAACAAAATAATACATTTTTCATTACTAAGAAACATTTACAGATAATATATTTATTTAATTAGACAGATTACCCAATTATTATTCATTGTTATTATATCACCCTTTTTTATATACAATATTAATATTTTGTATTTTTAATAATAAATAAAATGACATAAAAATAATAATATCTATATAAAAGACTAAAGTGTTATTATATCAACCCAAAATACCCTTAAGTTCATTTAACGTTCATTATCATTAATATAACGTGGATGTAAAAAAATATATTAAAAAGATAAAATATATATATATATATATATATATATATATCAATTGTTATTTATAAAAATGGATTTTTTTTGTCAATATTACATAAAATAATCATTGAAATATTAGTCACATATAACATCAAATTTGCTTATTCGTTCATAATGTACCTTTAATGAAAATAGAATAGGATAATTTTGCCAAAAAAAGTCCTCTCCTCTTTTCAGAATGTTTTGCCTTTTTTATTTCTAATCTTTTTTTAATTTTCTTTCCCTTTTTCTAATGAAAAATTTGATTTTTTTACAATCAACCATTGTTTGACCAGTAATTTATGGGAAGCTCCTTTGAGTTAATTTTAAATTATTACATAGATTAATACCCCTTTGTATTTCTATAAAGAATTCTCAAAATTAGTTTTACTTGAGTCATAACCTTCAACATATCAGTGACTACAAATTCATCTGAATATTTTTAAGTTATTTTAAAAAACTTCTTTTTTTGCAAGCCGGTTCCTTTTTTACATTAAGAATTACATCACTTCAAACACTTCAAAAAAATTTTATTTTTTTACTACTATGATATATAATTCAACTGTAATAATAAAACTAAGGAGGCTTTCTATGCCTAGATTTATATTTAAAAATATTCCAGTTGAAGATGTCAAAAAATTATCACAAGAACTTGTAACTAAAAGTGCCGAAATTATCGACTGCCCAGAAGATTGGATTACTTTTGAACATGTAGAAAATAAAATTTTTTTCCAACAAAAAGATATAACCTCTGATAGTATCTTTATTGAAATTAGTTGGTTCAAACGTAGTCAAGATGTTCAAAATAAACTAGCTGCATATCTTTATAACGCTCTAAACACAACCTATAATCAGGAAAAAGAAATCACACTCATTTTCAATACGTTAGAAGAAGCCAACTACTATGAAGATGGTAAAAACTTCATTTAAGCAACAAAAAAAGCTCAACCATTTTATAGGTTGAGCTTTTTTATTATCTATACTAATCACGCTCTGGTTGATGAAAAATAACTAACAGTACTGAAAATAAAATTGAAAGCCACATCGCGATAGGTTGACCGTTCCACGAAGGAGACAGCCACATCTTAAACCACTCACCACCAATATCGATAAATCCAAAAAACCAAATAAGAAGCGTGAATATAAAGGTCAGATATCCCCATAATTTAGCTTTAAAGAAGGCATCACTATCTTTGTTTAAAGCTTTTAATAATCTGATCAAAGCATATACCCCAATAAAGAAGGTAGCTGTTTCAAAACAAATCAAAAGCGTGTAGGCGGTCTTCCAAATTATAGGAGTATCAAAATTACGCCAACCCACAACACTATTAACCGTATCCATCGACATCACATGCTTAACAAATTGAAAATTATCATCCCAAGCGAAAAAAATATTATCAATAATAACAAAAAATGTAAAAGACGTTGGCATAAGAACAGTAAAAATTTTTAAAAGACGATCGACTTTTCTTTCATTAAATACCATAATAATCTCTCCTTTCATCAACTACAACCTCAGTGTAACATTAGATACCTTAATAATTACGATTTAAAAAAACTTTATTTTGAACTGATTATTACTATTTTTCTGCTTCCTTCTAGTAACAAAAAAACCTCATCCAAAATAGGATGAGGTTAACAATCATTAATGATTATTTATTTTTTAAGTTGTAGAAAGATTTAAGACCTTTGTATTGAGCAGTATCGCCTAATTGATCTTCAATTCTTAATAATTGGTTGTATTTAGCAATACGGTCAGTACGGCTTAATGAACCAGTTTTGATTTGACCAGCATTTGTCGCAACAGCGATGTCAGCGATAGTCGCATCTTCAGTTTCACCAGAACGGTGAGAAACTACTGCAGTGTAGCCAGCTTCTTTAGCCATTTCGATAGCTTCGAAAGTTTCTGTTAGAGTACCGATTTGGTTAACTTTGATTAGGATTGAGTTAGCAATACCTTTTTCGATACCTTCAGCTAATTTAGTTGTGTTTGTTACGAATAAATCGTCACCAACTAATTGTACTTTGTCGCCTAATACTTCAGTTAATTTTTTGAAACCATCCCAGTCATTTTCATCTAATCCATCTTCGATTGAGATTAATGGGTATTTTTCGCAAAGGTCAGCATATAATGCAACCATTTCTTCAGTAGTTTTTTCGCCTTCGCCTGAATCAGCTAAAACGTAAACACCTTTTTCTTTATCGTAGAATTCTGATGAAGCAGCATCCATAGCTAATACTACGTCAGTTCCTGGTTTGTATCCAGCAGCTTCGATAGCTTCCATGATTACTTCGAATCCTTCTTCGTTTGAACCTAAGTTAGGAGCAAATCCACCTTCGTCACCTACAGCTGTAGATAAACCTTTAGATTTAAGAATTTTAGCTAATGCATGGAATACTTCAGCACCCATACGTAAAGCTTCTTTGAAAGTTGGAGCGCCAACTGGCATGATCATGAACTCTTGGAAGTCAATGCTGTTGTCAGCATGTGAGCCACCGTTGATGATGTTCATCATTGGAGTTGGTAATACTTTAGTGTTGAATCCGCCTAAGTAGTGGTATAAAGGCATTTCTAAGAAGTCAGCAGCAGCGCGAGCACATGCAATTGACACACCTAAAATAGCGTTAGCACCTAATTTAGCTTTGTTTGGAGTACCGTCTAATTCGATCATTAATTTGTCGATATCCATTTGATCTCTAACATCGAAACCGATAAGAGCTTCAGCAATAACATTGTTTACGTTATCTACTGCTTGAGAAACACCTTTACCTAAGTAACGGTCTTTATCGCCATCACGTAATTCAACTGCTTCGTATTCACCAGTTGAAGCGCCTGAAGGAACCATTCCACGGCCGAAAGCTCCGCTTTCTGTGTAAACTTCTACTTCGATTGTTGGGTTACCACGTGAGTCTAGGACTTCGCGTGCGTATACGTCTGTAATAATTGACATTTTTATTTCTCTCCTTTGAGGTTTCAATTTATAGCTAAGGTATTTCTACCATAGTTAGTAAGTTTGGTTAATCAAATTCCTCTAGTCGATGTCCCTTATCTCTAAGTTACTTCGTAACAAGAATAACGGCTCTCCTTTGAGGTTTCAATTTATAGCTAAGGTATTTCTACCATAGTTAGTAAGTTTGGTTATTATGATAAGTAGAGAGTTTTATCTCTCTTCTCTATCATAATGGTTTTTCGTTAAACTTGCAATTTTTCACTGTTATTTTCAAGTGTTTTCAAGTTTATTTTTTTATTAATGATTCACCAGTCATTTCAGCTGGTTTCTCAACGCCTAATAAGTCTAACATTGTTGGAGCTACATCAGCTAAACGGCCGTCTGTACGTAATTCAACACCTTTTTTAGTCACAATCACAGGAACTGGCACAGTTGTATGTGCAGTATGTGGATTACCTTCTGGTGTTGACATTGTTTCAGAGTTACCGTGGTCAGCAAAGATAATCGCATAACCATCTTTAGCCAAGATACCATCTACAACACGACCTAAGTTTTCATCAACCGCTTCAATAGCTTTAATAGTCGGCTCTAACATACCAGAGTGACCAACCATATCAGGGTTAGCGAAGTTTAAGATGATAGCATCGAATTTATCGTTTTCGATATCAGCAACTAATGAATCAGTTACTTCATAAGCGCTCATCTCAGGTTTTAAATCATATGTTTCAACTTTAGGTGAGTTAATTAGTGTACGACTTTCCCCTTCAAATTCCTCATTACGTCCACCATTCATAAAGAAAGTAACGTGAGGGTATTTTTCAGTTTCAGCAATACGTAATTGTTTTAAGCCATTGTTAGACAAGACTTCACCAATAACGTTTTTCATTTCCATTGGAGGATATGCAACTTCTGCTACAATACTTGGATTGTATAATGTCATTGTTACAAACTTGATGTTTGTTAAATGATTTTTACGTTCAAAGTTATCCCATTCAACGTCAGTGAATGCATTTGATAATTGGATCGCACGGTCAGGACGGAAGTTAAAGAAGATAACAGCATCATTATCGCTAACTTTCGCTACAGGCTCTCCGTCTTTAACAATAACAGTTGGAATGAAGAATTCGTCATTAACGCCTTCAGCATATGATGCTTCGATAGCAGCTACTGGATCAGTTGCTTGATTACCTTCGCCTAATACTAATGCATTGTATGCTTTTTCAACACGTTCCCAACGTTTGTCACGGTCCATTGCATAGAAACGACCTGATACAGTTGCGATTTCTCCGTAGTTTAATTCTTCCATTTTAGCAACTAATGCTTTCATGAAATCTAAACCAGATGTTGGTGCAACATCACGGCCATCTAAGAATGCGTGCACGTAAGTTTTCTTAACACCTTTTGCTTTAGCTGTTTCAAGTAAAGCGTAAAGGTGGTTTTGGTGACTATGAACACCACCGTCAGATAATAACCCGAATAAATGAAGAGCAGAATCATTTTCAATAGCATGATCCATAGCGTTAACTAATGCTTCATTTCCAGGGAATTCTCCGTCAGCAATTGATTTATCAATTCTTGTTAAGCTTTGATAAACAATACGTCCAGCCCCAATATTTGAATGACCTACTTCAGAGTTACCCATTTGGCCTTCTGGAAGACCAACATCTAAACCAGCAGCTTTAAGCGAACTAGTTGGGAACTCATTCCAGTAACGGTCGAAGTTTGGTTTGTTGGCTTGTGCCACAGCATTTCCGACAGTTTCGTCACGTAGACCAAAACCATCAAGAATGATGATTGCTACAGGTGCTTTACTCATACTATTTTACAGCCTCCAATAAAGCTAAGAATGAATCAGCTTCTAAAGCTGCTCCACCTACTAAAGCTCCATCAATATGTTCTTCAGCCATATACTCTTTAATGTTTTCTGGTTTAACGCTACCGCCGTATTGGATACGTACTTTATCGGCAACTTCTTGACCAAATTTGTTAGCAATTGTTTCACGAACAACGCCACATGTTTCGTTTGCATCAGCAGCTGATGATGATTTACCAGTACCGATAGCCCAGATTGGTTCGTAAGCTACAACTAAGTTAGCGACTTGCTCGTTAGTTAAACCATCTAATCCATTTTCAACTTGACCTTTAATCCATGCAGCTGTTTCGCCAGCTTCACGCTGTTCTAATGTTTCACCACAACATACGATTGGAGTCATACCATTAGCAATGATTGCTTTAGCTTTTTTATTGATGTCTTCATCAGTTTCGTGGAAGTACTCACGACGTTCTGAATGTCCGATAATAACATATTGTACACCTAAGTCAGCAATAGCTGCAGGTGAGTTTTCACCAGTGAATGCACCAGCATTTTCGAAATAGCAGTTTTGAGCTGAAACTTTTAATTCAGTTCCTTTAGCTGCTTCAGCTAAACTTTGTAAGAATAAAGCAGGTGATCCTACTACTGAATCTACTGCTGAGTTAGCAGGGATGTTATTTTTAACAGCTTCAACGAAAGCAATTGCTTCTGAAGCAGTTTTGTTCATTTTCCAGTTTCCGGCAATAATTGGTTTACGCATTTATATGATCTCCCTTTATATAGCTATCGTCCTATAAGTTAAAATAACTTATAGGACAACGGCCTATTATTTAGTGTCGTTTACTTTTCAGTTAACGCAGTTAAACCTGGTAAGTCTTTACCTTCTAATAATTCTAGAGAAGCTCCGCCACCAGTTGAAATCCATGAGAATTTATCAGCACGGCCTAAGTTGATTGCAGCAGCTGCTGAATCTCCTCCACCGATGATTGATGTTGCACCTTCTTGAGCTGCAATAGCATCCATAACTGAGATTGTTCCTTTAGCAAAATCTTCGTTTTCGAATACGCCCATAGGACCATTCCAAACAACAGTTTTAGCACCTTCAATTGTTTTTTCAAACAATTCGATAGATTTAGGACCGATATCTAAGCCTAAGAATCCTTTGTCTACAGCTTCACCTTCAGTTGCTTTAACTTCAGTGTAGCCAGCAAAAGCGTTAGCTTCGATTGAGTCTACTGGTAATACTAATTTATCGCCAGCTTTTTCGATCAATGTTTTAGCTAATTCTACTTTATCTAATTCAACTAATGAATCACCAATCTCGATACCTTTAGCAGCGAAGAATGTATAAGTCATTCCACCACCAACGATAACTTTATCAGCTTTTTCGATTAAGTTTTCAATAACACCAATTTTATCTGATACTTTTGAACCACCTAAAATCGCTACGAATGGGCGAACTGGCGCTTCAACTGCTTCTTTGATAAATTTGATTTCATTTTCCATTAAGAAACCTGCTGCTGCTTGAGAAACGTTTGATGAGATACCAACGTTTGAAGCATGAGCGCGGTGAGCTGTTCCGAAAGCGTCATTTACAAAGATGCCATCGCCTAAAGATGCCCAGTATTTTCCTAATTCAGAATCATTTTTAGATTCTTTTTTACCATCAACATCTTCAAAACGTGTGTTTTCAACTAATAAAACGCCACCTTCTGGTAAGTTGTTAATTGCAGTTTCTAAAGCTTCTCCACGAGTTACGCCTGGTACGAAAACAACTTCTTTACCTAATTTATCAGATAATGCTTTCGCAACTGGTGCAAGTGATTTACCCTCTTTGTCAGCTTCTTCTTTAACACGACCTAAATGTGAGAATAAAATTGCTTTCCCACCCTCAGTAGTGATGTGTTGGATTGTTGGAAGTGCTGCTGAAATACGGTTATCATTTGTGATTACGCCATCTTTTAAAGGTACGTTGAAGTCCACACGAACTAAAACTTTTTTACCTTTTAAGGCTAAATCTTTAACAGTTAATTTTGCCATAGTTGTTTTCCTCCTCATGTCTATCATTGAAATAAAAAAGCGAGGAAGCGCGATGCTTCCCCGCCTTATGTAGTAAATTAATTACAATTCGTTAGAACAGTTAATTAACCTAATTTAGCAAAGTATTCTAAAGTACGAACTAATTGAGCAGTGTATGACATTTCGTTATCATACCAAGCAACAGTTTTAACTAATTGTTGATCGCCAACAGACATAACTTTAGTTTGTGTTTCGTCGAATAATGATCCGTAAGTCATACCTACGATATCTGAAGAAACGATTGGGTCAGCTGTGTAACCGTAAGATTCGTTAGCTGCTGCTTTCATAGCTGCATTAACTTCTTCAACAGTTACTTTTTTGTCTAAGATAGTTACTAATTCAGTTAATGAACCAGTTGCTACAGGAACACGTTGAGCTGCTCCGTCTAATTTACCGTTTAATTCTGGGATTACTAAGCCGATAGCTTTAGCAGCACCAGTTGTGTTAGGAATGATGTTTTCAGCTGCTGCACGGGCACGACGTAAGTCTCCGCCTTTGTGAGGAGCATCTAAAGTATTTTGGTCACCTGTGTAAGCGTGGATAGTTGTCATTAAACCTTCAACAACACCAAATTCTTTGTTTAAAACGTCAGCCATAGGAGCTAGACAGTTAGTAGTACATGAAGCACCTGAGATAACTGTTTCTTCACCTGTTAAGATGTCGTGGTTAGTATTGAATACTACTGTTGGTACGTCGTTTCCGCCTGGTGCTGAGATAACAACACGTTTAGCTCCACCTTGTAAGTGAGCTTCAGCTTTTTCTTTAGAAGTAAAGAATCCAGTACATTCTAAAACGATATCAACACCTAGCTCGCCCCATGGTAATTCTGCTGGGTTAGCATTAGCTAATGTTTTAACTTCTTTTCCGTTAACTAAGAAATGATCTTCTTTAACTTCAACTTCACCGTTGAAACGGCCTTGAGTTGTATCATATTTTAATAAGTGAGCTAATTGTTTAGCATCTGTTAAATCGTTGATTGCTACTACTTCAATACCTTCTACTTCTTGGATACGACGGAAAGCTAAGCGTCCGATACGTCCAAATCCATTAATCCCTACTGTTACTGTCATGTGAGATTTCCTCCTTATGAAAATCAAAATTATTTTTATTTTAAAGAGTTTCCTCTTTTAAAATCTCATTTGCGGCACTTTCATCTGTAATTAGCCATGTTTGTTTTGGGGCATGTTTCATATAAGCTTTAATTGCGCGGGCTTTTTTAGCGCCACCAGCAACTGCTAGAATATAAGGAACTTTTTCCAAATCATCTAACTGTAAGCCAATACGTGGAATCTTATACACGACATTCCCTTCTTTATCGAAGAAATAGCCAAATGACTCCCCAACTGCTCCTGATTCTTTCAACATCACAAATTCTTCTTCAGACATGCCTCTTCTTTCGGCCATATGTAACGCTCGACCAATACTGTGAATCACACACGTTGATTCATCAATCAATCCTAATACTTGTTGAACGAATGGTTCTTGTAGTAATGATTGATACGTTTCCTTACTTACCCTTTCTGGTACGTAAAGTGGTCGTGATGTGCCACCTGTTTTAGCAGCCATCGTAGAACTGACTGAGTTCGCTTGGATACCAACCGACTCTCCAATTCCTCCGCGCGCTGGCACGAAAATATTATTACTAAGTTTATGATCCAGGACGGTCATATTTTCTGCAACAGCAGCCATCGTCGTGCCACCCATAACGGCAATGACATTCTCTTTATCTGGCAGTATCGTTCGAAGTGACTCTGAAACCATCAAACCAAAGCTCGCAAGTACCTTATCTTCGTCATCGCTGTTACCAGCGACAATCACACATTTTTCAATGTCAAAGTAATCTGCAACTTGTCGTTCTTTCTGTTTCATTCCTGAATATTGGCCCATAAGCGATTCTAATCCTAGCATAACGCTTTTCCCTTTCGGGGTGATTGTCATACCACTCTTAGATGCATCAATAAGACCTAAGTTCTTAAGTAAGTCTGTTTCAGTACGTAATACACGTTCTGTTAAACCTAATTTCAAAGCTAAGGTTCTTCTGCCAACAGGAGCCATCCAATCGATATTCTTTAAAACAAGATACCGTTCTTGTACGACTTGCATCGTATCAGGGGCAATTGCTTCAATTAATTCTAGTTGGTTTTCCATTACTATACTCCTTCGTGGGACTTCAAACGACCCAGTGTGTCATTCAGCGACCCATCAACTTTAAAAAAAAGGTGAAATTGAATTATACACTTACAATTCGCTCTCAACTAACTTACACATATAGTTTAACACCCTTTTTAATTTTTAGCAAGAAAAAACAACAAGCCTTATTCAGGCTTGCTGTTCTATACTATTCTTTGTGAAATAAAGGGGTACGCATTTAGAGTATCCATCACCTAAAATACTTAATCATCAAACCGTTTACGTTTACTCGATGATGGAATCCCAAGGGCATCTCGGTATTTAGCTACCGTTCTCCTAGATAGTTCTATTCCTTCTACTTGTAAAAGAGCTACTAACTTTTGATCAGATAATGGTTTTCCTTTATTCTCATTTTTTATCAATTGGTCGATTAGGCTTTTCGCATCTGAAGCGGAGACATCCTCCTCACTATTTTGATCACTTAATCCTGTCGTGAAGAACGACCGTAATTCGAAAATTCCAAAAGATGTTTCTAAATATTTGCCATTTACAGATCGGCTAATTGTAGATTCATGCACACTCAGCTCTTCTGCAATTTCTTTTAACATGAGAGGTTTTAAACGTCTGCCTTCTTCTAAGAAGAAATCCCGTTGACGATTTACAATCTCCATGCCCACTTTTAAAATAGTGTCTCCTCGTTGTGTCACGCTTTTTTTTATCCACTCAAACTCTGCTTTTTTCTCTTTTAGATAAGTATCAACTTCCTGATCGCCAGTCTGCTTCATTCTATCAAAATACTGTTGTTGAAAATTAACCGTAGGAAAAGATGTGCGCGTTGAACTAACTTCTAATCCTTCTTCTGTTTTTTTAACAATCAAATCTGGGCGAATGTATTGCTGAATGGTTTCTCCATATGCAGCTCCTGGGTTAGGGCTTAATAACTGAACAAAATCGTAAATTTTCTGGATAGCACCTAAGCTTATCTCATATTTTTTAGCAATAGCTTGCCATTTACGATTAGCAAAATTTTCAAACTCTTCTTCGATTACCAGGTATGCTAAATTTGGAGCTCCATTATCTCTTTCTATTTGTAACAATAAACATTCTTGTAAGTCTCTAGCTGCTATTCCTGGGGGGTCTAATTGTTGCAGTAAAGTCAATGCATCTACAACTTGAATATATGACACTCCTGTTGCACTCGCAACATCATTTAAATCTATAGATAAATAACCATTTATATCAATAAATTCTGCCAAATAGATCATTGTCTGTCTAATTGGAGTATCTCGATAATTCAAATGGATTTGTTCTAATAATGATTCAAATAAAGAAAGTCTATTGTCTGGAATTTGGTTCAAATAATTCGTTTCCTCTGTTTGAGCGGATGCCTTAGACGATGTTTTCACAGGTTGTTCATAAAATTCACCTTCAACTACTACATCCATTAAAGGGTTTTCCAACGCTTTATTTTCTAAAAAATGTTGAAGTTCATCTGAATTATACTGCAACATTTGAATGGATTGTTGCATTTGCTGTGTCATAGCCATTTTTTGAGTTTGCGATTGCTTTTGGGTCATACCTTGAAATAATTTCATACGGATCTCCTTTCAGTAAATTAACACATATAGTTCTTGTTCTCTATAAGTCCTTGCTATTTCATTTAATATTCGCTAAAATGGTCACTGTACTTGCACCCTTAGTGTAGTGGATATCACACAAGATTCCGGTTCTTGAGACAGGGGTTCGATTCCCTTAGGGTGTATTTTTATTATAATAGCAAAAACTAGTCGACTTGTGTCGGCTAGTTTTTTATGTTTCATAATGTCATTTTAACACAAAGTTGCCTTTTTCCCTACTTTTACTCTCCATGAACTAATTTCGTAAAATAGGTATTATTTAGGTCTTTTTTTCGATTTATTGTTTAGTTTTACTCAACAAGGTATAATTAGTACAGAAAGACGGAAGGACGGATAATAATATGATTTATAAAGATAATGATTATACACATCATATGGCCCATTTAACATCAAGTATGTGTAAAAAACAATTAGGTAATAATAAACCGTTATTTTTTGTTGGAGAAACTATTATTTCAGGATTTGTTGTTCCAGATGATGACCCAAAACTTGTAGCAGATAAAGATTCAGATAATAGTAATCCTCTATTTGATATCGCAGCAGCAAGCATTAGCATTCGTACAAAAGATGCTAAAGAAGAGCTTTCAGTTGATGAAATTTTTACAATCGAACCAACTTACCTATATTTAGAAGACGTAACAATCAAATCACTAGCAAGTGGGAATAAAACAACCCTTGCTGCATTTGCTTTACGTATTTCATCAATTGACGGCTTATCTGCTGGCTCTTTAGACTAAAACCTAAACTAAAGTTTAGGTTTTTTTATTTTTCGAAAAAAGTTCATATACTGTCCTATTTAATATGCTATTATAAAATAGAGTTAAAAATAAATTAATTTTCAACTCTATTTTATAATTCAAGGAGATTAAAATGAACAAACTACTAGTAACACTAAGCCTAATCTTTACACTTTTCTTGACAGGATGTGGGTTAATTTCACCTGAAAAAAAAATCTATTTATCTGAAGAAAAGATACAAGTCCTTAGTTCTTTAGAAACTAAACAAGAAATCATTGAAAAACTTGGCAAACCTTCTACAGAAATAACTAATCCAGAAAAACTTACAAAGAGAATAACGGCATCTAAATCACTTCTTACAGATCAAAAGAAAGAAGCACTTAATTCTAGTGATCCGACAGCTATAGAAAATCTTGAAGAAGTTATTGCAAATGCTGACTTACTATTAGGCAGACTTTCAAATCACGAAAAAGTTGAATGTCTTATTTACTACCGGAAAACCAATTCCGGTGATAAAATGGAAAAAGATGTTTATATTTATGACAACTCACTTCAATTTACTATAAGTCAATAAGCAGTACATCGCATAATTGATGACTACTAATTATAATAATATTTAGTAAAAAAACACTTTACAGATTATCACTAGATAATCTGTAAAGTGTTTTTTATTTAGACAATTATAAATTAGCTTCTAAAAATATATCGTAAACCTGTAAAACTTGTCTCAACGCGACTAATTCGACTTCTTTCAATTCTCTACTTTCAGAACCTTCTCTGCCTTTATAATGCAAACTGACATGTTTCGAACTTGCCATATCTCTTAGCATTTCAAGTTTGTCAGAATTAGGCGAGAACTCAACCCATTCCCAGGTTGTCCCTCCTGCTTCAGGTTTTGTTTCTTCCGTTTCTTCAATATCTTTTGGTAATCCAAGATCACGGTCTATTCGTACATCATAAGCATCCATCGTATACTCCATCGTATCCGTTTGAATTGTAAACTTTTGTAAATCCAATGCATCATCACCTGCATAAGAGTATCTAATCCACAAGTTCATAGTTAAATCTTCCATATCATCACGTCTTGATGTAACTAAATAAGGATACACCTGATTGGAACGATGATTATCTTCTAAATACGAGCTTGAATACCTCAAGTGTCCATTAACATCATCTTTTTCTAGATTATCTATTTTTTTAGATAATAATTGGTAAAGCTCTTTCGTACGTTTCTCTTTATCAATAGGCTTTTTATGCCCAACTTCTTTCGTAACCTCAGTTGCAACCTTAGTCTGAGTTTTTTTCGTCTCTGTTTCTTTTTTTACTTCTTCAGCAATCTCTTTTTCAAACTTAGGGGTTTGTCCAGTAATTTTTCTTTCTACACTACTCGCCATTTTAGTTAGCTCACCTGTCGTTGCCAAAGTAATAATAGCGATAAGAAGCAAGATAGCGTTTGAAGGTCTAATCCTAGTATTTGTTATTTTACCAATAACAAATGGATTAATTGTATTGATTATCCCCACTAGTGACGTTACTAACATAATTATAGCTGTTTTATTTGAAAATAAACCAGAATCTGTCATTAAATTTTTAGCGATGGTAAATGTACTCATAAAAAACACAAAAAACAACACACGATTGACTATTATTTTAAAATAACGCATATCAGGACCTCCATTTTTGCTTATAAGCTATTTTATTATCCGACCTTCTTATGAACATTTTACCATAATTCATTACATTAAAACTATATATATTACGTTTATATTACATTTTTTATTAAAGGTTCGTTAATTATAATGTTTTTTAACATAAATTATATTACTGTAATATTAATTATTGCATAAAAGTATAATTGTGGTCAAGTTTCTTCCTTTATGTTAGAATAAATAAGAGTTTAGAGATCTATTATGTAGGAGGAAAACAGATGAATTTAATTCCAACAGTCATTGAACAATCATCTCGTGGTGAACGTTCTTATGACATTTATTCAAGATTATTAAAAGATAGAATCATTATGCTAAGCGGTGGTATTGATGATAACGTAGCTAATGCTGTTATTGCACAACTACTCTTCTTAGATGCACAAGATTCTGAAAAAGATATCTACCTTTATATTAATTCACCAGGTGGGAGTGTATCTGCCGGTTTAGCTATTTACGACACAATGAACTTTGTTAAAGCAGATGTACAAACAATTGTATTAGGTATGGCTGCATCTATGGGAAGTTTCTTACTAACCGCTGGTACTAAAGGGAAGCGTTTTGCACTTCCTAATGCAGAAATTATGATTCACCAACCTTTAGGTGGCGCACAAGGTCAAGCAACTGAAATTGAAATTGCTGCCCGTCATATCCTAAATACACGTGAACGTTTAAATGCTATTTTAGCAGAACGTACAGGTCAACCTATTGAAAAAATTGCTCAAGATACTGACCGTGATAATTTTATGTCAGCAGAACAGGCTAAGGAATATGGCTTAATTGATGATGTAATGGTTAACCGTTAATCAAAAACAACTTAGAAAACTCTAAGTTGTTTTTTTCTCACTAAAAATAAAGGACGTGACACATGGATACATCAAAAATGAATGCGACATTTTTAAGTCATAATACAGGTATTTTAGTAGGACAAGATACTGCACCAATTAAACTTATTGAACTTATTAATGTGCGCTGCCCTTTCTGTAAAAAATGGCATGAGGATAATAACAAACTATTAATGACTCTTGTTTTAGAAGGTAAATTACAACGATGTATTAAATTATATGATAAAGATAAACCTGGACTAGACAAAGGGAACATCATGCACCGTTTTATATCAAAAACTGATGGTCAACTTGCTGTAGAACAACTTACTACCATATATAATACTCAAAATACTTGGGGGAATTTTGAAGCATTTAATGATATTAGTAACTATGCTAAAAATGACTTAAAATTAGAAGAAGATTATCGTAAAAATTTCAGTTCAATTATTCAGCAAGAGGCAACAAAAGCCAATATCCCTTTTGTACCTACAATGGTTATCAATAATCATATCTTTGATCAAAGTATATCTCATGAAACACTTCTAAATTTATTAGAGAAACAAAAAGCTTAGTCACAATGGACTAAGCTTTTTGTTTTATAGTTTATTTTCTCTTAGTTTTTCTGCATACTCAGTTAACTTACGAATACGATGATTAATTCCTGATTTAGAAATAGCACCTGAGGGCACCATTTCCCCAAGCTCTTTTAAACTAATTTCCGGATGTTCCAAACGTAACTCTGCAATTTCTTTTAGTTTTTGTGGCAAGTGATTCAAACCAATCATTTGATCAATATACTCGATATTATCAATCTGTTTTTGTGCAGCATTAATCGTCTTACTTAGATTTGCAGTCTCACAGTTAACCATACGATTAACTGAATTTCTCATATCCCTAACAATGCGAATATCTTCAAATTTAAGCATACTTGTTGTTGCGCCGATTAAGGTTAAAAAATCAGCAATATCTTCCGCACCTTTTAAGTAAGTTATATAGCCATTTCGGCGCTCTAGAGTTCTCGCATTCAAATTGTAATAAACCATCATCTCGCAAACATCTTTACTGTGTTGCTCGTATAATGAATATATCTCAAGATGATAACGACTAGTTTCCGGATTATTCACTGAACCACCTGCTAAAAACGCTCCCCTTAAATATGAACGCATTTTTTGCGCATTCCCCATAATACTTGGAGAAACTGTATCAGTGAACATTGAATTCTCTACAATCTCTAAATCATTCAGAATACGCTCTGTATCTTGCTTCAAACGAACAATATAGATATTATTTTTCTTCAACTTCATTTTACGACGAACCAGCAACTCGCTTTGGACATCATAATGTTCTTTGAGCAATGAGTAAATCCGTCTAGCTGTTGCCGCATTCTCAGTCTGTACATTCAGTACAAAATGGCGATTTGACAATGTCAAAGCACCATTCATTCTGATAATTGCAGCTAACTCCGCTTTTGCATGTTCTTTATGAACTTCTAGTGTTGTTAGTTCTTTTTTTACATCTGCTGCATACGACACGTTGTTTCCTCATTTCTTCGTTTTGCTTACTATCTTAATAAAGTAATCTAAATACTTCATCTACAACTTTATCACGATCATGGAAAACTCCACCATCACGTAACTTTAAGAAATCAGTAGAAATAACACGACAGCCTTCTTCTCGTAATCCTTGGAAATCATGACTAACTTGAACTAAGTACTCATCATAAATTTCAGGATTCATATATCCCTCCGGTACATTTTCAATGTTAACCAAAACTGTATCAATAAATTGACGATTCAAGTGCTCGTGTAATACTTTCACATGATCGGCATCAGAAAAATGTTCCGTTTCACCTTTTTGAGTCATAATATTACAAATATAAACAACTTCACCTTTTGCATTCGCCAAAGCATCGCCAATATCTTGAATCATAATATTAGGTAAAATACTTGTGTACAAACTACCCGGCCCTAAAATGATCATGTCTGCTTCTTCTATGGCTTTTATAACTTTTCGAGCTGCTTGTGGTTCTTCCGAATTATTCGTATTCGTCACGTAAACATGGTCGATTTTTTTACGATGTTTCGTAATTTTAGATTCCCCAGACTCTTCTGTCCCATCTTCAAAAACAGCGTGTAGCGTCAACGGTTCTTCCGAAGCAGGATAAACTGCACCTTCAATATGCATGATTGTAGATAACAGTTGAATCGCCTCGTAACTACTCCCTTTCATTTCTGCAAGAGCAACGATAATTAGATTGCCTAATGAATGATTCGCTAAAAACTTATCTTCTTTATTAAAACGATACTGAAATAAATCTTCATATAATTTTGGCATATCAGAAAGTGACACTAAAACATTTCTTAAATCTCCAGGAGGGGCAACATTTATAGTCGAACGAAGTGAACCACTGCTGCCACCATCATCGGCAACTGTTACCACTGCTGTGATATCTGCACTTTCATCCCGTAATCCTTTTAAAATAACAGGAAGTCCCGTGCCACCACCTATGACTACAATTTTAGGCTTTCTTATACGGTAAGTTTTCATGAACGATTCACCGACTCTTTGCGTTTATCTTTATCACGATGAGTCGTATTAACAGGATACTCCACAGCTAAAGCCTTCCCTACTCTTTCAGTTAAAGCAACCGAACGATGTTGCCCACCCGTACATCCTATTGCAATAGTCAAACTCGTTTTACCTTCTTTTTTGTATCCGGGCAAAATACTGCTAACTAAATCATAAAATTTTGTATAAAACTCTTCTGTCTCAGGGAAACTCATCACATAATCATAAACCGGTTGGTCCATACCTGTTTGTGGACGTAATTCGTCAATATAATGAGGGTTAGGTAAGAAACGAACATCCATTACAATATCTGCATCAATTGGCAGACCATATTTAAAACCGAATGAAACCATTTCAACACGGAACATTTTTGTTTCTGTTGTTTTATACTCTTTGATTAACATTTCTCTCAATTGACGTGGACTAAGTTCAGTTGTGTCAATTACAAGTTGGGCATCACCTTTAATTTCTTCTAGCAAGCCTCTTTCCTTACGAATTCCTTCTGTTACAAGACCATCCATAGCAAGAGGATGAGTACGTCTTGTTTCTTTATAACGAGAGACTAACTCTTCATCGGTAGAATCTAAAAAGATAACACTTGTATCAACCATTTTTGTATTTTCAATTTCAACTAACATATCTTGAATTTCTTCAAAAAACGCACGTGAACGTAAATCAATTACTAAAGCAATTTTTGTTACTTTTCCAGATTCTTTAATCAATTCCCAAAACTTAGGTATTAAACGTGGTGGTAAGTTGTCGATACAGAAAAAACCCATATCCTCAAAACTTTGCATAGCAACAGTTTTACCTGCCCCACTCATACCAGTAATGATGACTAACTGTAAACTCTCAACCATTTGACCATCTCCCTTTTCTTTATCTAGATAATTATATCATACCGGGCGTATCCACTCAATCTATTGTCTTATCAAAAAAAGAGGGGTTCTTATAATAAGAACCCACTCTCTTAATCTAATACTGCTTTTAAATAGTGACCAGTGTAGCTTCCTTCTACTTTAGCAATTTTTTCTGGTGTTCCTGTTGCAAGGATTGTTCCACCACCATCTCCACCTTCTGGACCTAAGTCAATCAGATGGTCTGCCGTTTTTATTACATCTAAATTATGCTCAATGACTAATACTGTATTACCAGCATCTGCAAGTCTATTCAACACCTCTAATAATCTCGCGATATCATCCGTGTGCAACCCTGTCGTCGGTTCATCTAAAATATAGAAACTATTGCCTGTTGAACGCTTATGAAGTTCACTCGCAAGTTTCATGCGCTGTGCTTCTCCACCAGATAAAGTTGTCGCTGGTTGGCCTAGTGTAACATAACCTAACCCAACATCCACTATCGTTTGAATTTTTCGTTTGATTTTTGGAATATGTTCAAAAAACTCAACCGCATCATCACAAGTCATATCTAATATATCTGAAATATTTTTACCTTTATAGGTTACCTCTAACGTTTCAGAGTTATAGCGTTTACCATGACACACTTCGCAGGGAACATACACATCAGGCAAGAAATGCATCTCTATTTTAATAATACCATCGCCACGACAAGCTTCACAACGACCGCCCTTCACATTAAAACTAAAACGACCTTTCTTATAACCACGAACCTTAGCCTCTGTTGTCTGAGCAAATAAATCACGAATATCATCAAACACACTTGTATAAGTAGCAGGATTACTACGTGGCGTTCTTCCAATCGGACTTTGGTCAATGCTAATCATTTTATCAACCGTCTCATAACCCGTCATCTTTTTAAATTTGCCTGGCTTAGCTGAATTACGATTAATCTTTTGAGCCAATGCTTTCTTCAATATCTGATTGACCAGTGTACTTTTTCCGGAACCTGAAACTCCTGTCACTGCGACGAATTTACCTAATGGAAACTCAACCGATACGTTTTTTAGATTATTTTCTGAAGCACCTGTAATTTTTAATTTCTCGCCATTCCCTTTACGTCGCTCTTTAGGAACTAAAATCTTCTTCTTACCTGATAAGTATTGTCCTGTTAATGAGTTAGGGTCTTTTTCAACTTCTTCTGGTGTTCCAGCAGAAACAATTTCGCCCCCTCGGGCTCCAGCTCCTGGACCTATATCGATTAAGTAATCGGCGGCACGCATCGTGTCTTCATCATGTTCAACAACGATTAGTGTATTACCTAAATCGCGCATTTTTTTCAGCGATTCTATTAAGCGATCGTTGTCTCGTTGGTGCAAGCCAATTGAAGGTTCATCTAATATGTAAAGTACACCAGATAAATTAGAACCAATCTGAGTCGCTAGACGAATACGTTGCGCTTCCCCACCTGATAATGTTCCTGAAGCTCGACTTAATGTTAAGTAATTAAGTCCGACATTTTCTAAGAAGCTCAAACGGTCTCTCACTTCTTTTAGGATAGGTTTAGCTATCGCTGTTTCTTGCTCATTTAGTTCCAAACTCTTGAAGAATGCCAATGCATTTGAAATCGAATAATTACTGATTTCTCCAATATGTTTTCCTTCAATTTTGATAGAAAGTGCTTGAGGATTTAAACGATTCCCTTTACATGAGGTACATGGTAATTCTGTCATATACGTTCTCATTTGCTCACGAACATAATCACTATTGGTTTCATGAAAACGACGTTTAATATTTTTTAAAATCCCTTCAAATGGTACTTCTACATCTCTTACGCCACCAAAATCATTTTCATAGTGAAAATGGAAGGTTTTACCGTCTGAACCATTTAGTAATAAGTTCTTTTGATCTTTAGTTAACGTTTCATAGGGGACAGTCATATCAATTTTAAATTGTTTACACGCCTGTTCTAGCATCTGCGGATAGTAATTAGATGTCACTGGATTCCAAGGTGTAATCGCTCCTTCACTAAGGCTCAAGCCTTGGTCAGGTACAACCAAATCCTCATCTACCTCTAGTTTCATTCCTAATCCATCACAGTCAGAACACGCCCCGTACGGCGCATTAAATGAGAACAATCTAGGTTCGAGCTCACCTACCGTAAAGCCGCAATGCGGACAGGCATAGTGTTCACTAAATAATAGCTCTTCCTGCCCTATAACATCCACTAAAGCGTATCCTTCTGCTAATCGTAATGAGGATTCAAAAGAGTCGAATAAACGTGAACGAATGCCATCTTTAACCACGATACGGTCAACAACAATCTCAATGTCATGCTTTTTATTTTTTTCAAGTTCAGGAATTTCTGTTATATCGTATAATTCGCCGTCAATTCTGACACGGACATAGCCTTCACGTTTTACAGTTTCAAAGACTTTTTTATGCTGTCCTTTTTTTCCTTTTACCAACGGTGCTAAAATTTGAATTTTTGTTCGTTCTGGTAACTCCAATACTCTATCTACCATCTGCTCAACGGATTGACTTGATATTTCTGTTCCATCATTTGGACATATCGGGTGACCGACACGAGCAAATAATAAACGTAAATAATCATTGATTTCTGTCACAGTCCCTACAGTCGAACGAGGGTTTTTACTTGTTGTTTTTTGGTCAATTGAAATAGCTGGACTCAATCCCTCGATACTATCTACATCGGGTTTATCCATTTGTCCTAAAAACTGTCTGGCGTATGCTGATAAACTCTCAACATAACGGCGCTGTCCTTCAGCATATAACGTATCAAACGCTAACGAACTTTTTCCAGATCCTGATAAACCTGTTACAACTACGAATTTATCACGTGGAATTGTCACATCCACATTTTTTAAGTTATGAGCACGTGCTCCACGAATTACTATTTTGTCATTTGCCACAATCTAACCTCCACTACTTGTTTCCCGCTTTTAACTCGAGTACGGTATCTCGTAACGTTGCTGCACGTTCAAAGTCAAGACTCTTGGCAGCTTCTCTCATCTCATGTTCAAGCTTCATAATAACATCTGCTTTTTCTTTTTTAGATAACTCATCGTACTGTTCAGATATACTAACCTTCCCACCTTTACCATTTTTACCGGCAGGTTTAGAAATGCTGATTAAATCACGGATTTCTTTGATAATTGTTTTCGGAACAATGGCATGTTCTTCATTATAGGCTTCTTGAATGCCACGACGACGAGCAGTTTCTGACATTGCTTTTTCCATAGAATCTGTAATCTTATCTGCGTATAAAATAACTTTCCCTTCTGAATTACGAGCGGCACGTCCAATGGTCTGAACAAGAGAACGCTCACTTCGTAAGAAGCCTTCTTTATCCGCATCCAATATCGCAACTAAGGATACTTCTGGAACATCGATTCCTTCACGAAGCAAGTTGATACCGACAAGAACATCAAATTCACCCAATCTTAAATCGCGAATAATCTCCGTTCGTTCCATGGTTTTTATATCACTATGGAGATACTTCACTTTAATTCCGATCTCTTTCAGATAGTCTGTTAAATCTTCTGACATTTTCTTAGTTAACGTTGTGATAAAGACGCGTTCATTTTTCTCTATACGCTCATTAATCTCACCAACTAAATCATCAATTTGTCCCATAATTGGACGAACCTCAACAACCGGATCAAGCAAGCCTGTTGGACGAATAATTTGTTGAATAATACGATCTGTACGTTCTTGTTCATATGGGCCTGGTGTTGCTGAAACATAAATAATTTGATTAACATGTTTTTCAAATTCTTCTAATTTTAAAGGTCTATTATCTAATGCACTAGGTAAACGGAACCCATAGTCGACAAGCATTTGCTTACGTGCCCTATCCCCATTGTACATCCCACGGATTTGTGGAAGTGACACATGTGATTCATCCGCTACAATTAAGAAATCATCTGGGAAGAAATCTAATAAGGTGTACGGTGCTTCACCTGGCTGTCTACCGTCCATAAATCTTGAATAGTTTTCAATGCCTGAACAATACCCCATCTCACGCATCATCTCTATGTCATAATTAGTTCGTTGCTCTAAACGTTGTGCTTCGATTAACTCATCATTTTCTCTTAGTTCAGTCAAACGCCCCTCTAATTCTTTTTGAATTGCTTCAATCGCCACTTCCATCTGTTCCTCGTTGGTTACAAAATGTTTAGCTGGGAATATGGCAACATGTTCTCTCTCACCAACAATCTCACCTGTTAAAGCATCGACTTCACGGATACGTTCAACTTCATCGCCAAAGAACTCAATCCGCATAGCATGTTCATCCCTAGAAGCTGGGAAAACTTCAATAACATCACCACGAACTCTAAAACGACCGCGTTGAAAATCAATGTCGTTACGTTCGAATTGAATATTAACAAGCCCTTCTATTAATTGGGCACGGTCCATTTCCATTCCTTCCCTAATTGAAAAGACTTGATCTTGGTATTCATTAGGATTCCCTAAACCATAAATACATGACACGGAAGCCACCACAATAACATCGTTACGTTCTAATAATGAACTTGTAGCGGAATGTCGTAGTTTATCAATCTCATCATTTATACTTGCATCTTTCTCAATATAGGTATCACTAGACGGAACATACGCTTCTGGTTGATAATAATCATAGTAACTGACAAAATACTCAACCGCATTATTTGGAAAGAATTCTTTTAACTCACTATAGAGTTGTCCAGCTAATGTTTTATTATGCGCTAAAACAAGGGTCGGCTTATTTACTTCTTTAATCACATTAGAAATTGTAAATGTTTTACCTGTCCCTGTCGCCCCTAATAGAATTTGTTCTTTCTTCCCATCATTTAAGCCGTCTACTAACTGCTTAATCGCCTCGGGTTGGTCCCCTGCTGGCTCATATTTTGAAACTAAATCAAACTGTTTTTGGTCGTCACGTTCTATCATTAAAATCCCCCTTGCCTGTTCTTACTCATTGTCTCTATTTTAACATACCGAACATACTTTCGCTATTGTGAATCACTTTCATCGGCTAACATTTCTTGATAACCCGTTATGATTTTATCAACTTCTTGACTAAAGTCACGAGTATTAATCATTCGTGCTTTTCTTAGATATTCTCTACCTTCTACAAATAACAGCATGACAGGCACTGTCAAAACATTAAAAACTTCGGCTACTTCGGGAACCTCTAAAGCATCTAATTCAACCAAACTTATTCCCTCGTATTTTCCCATTATCGTTTCAACTTGTGGTTTTAAACCATGACAGACACTACAGTTTTCTTGACCTATATAAATGAACGCTAAGTTATTGTCTTCTATATTTTTTTGAACCTCTTCTATTGTTTTTAATTTTTTCACATTCTGTTCCTCCTATTGATTTCTCTATACCCTCTATTTTAGACTACTTATTTTTTATTGAACAGAAGTTAGCCTACAAAAAAACGATCGGGAAAGTCCCAATCGTTTTAGCATTTATTTTGTGTTTTCTGTTAACCAAGCAATCGCACTTGCTACATAAGCTGCCGCACCATATGGCAGCGCATCTTCTGATAAAACAAGTTTAGGATGATGAACAGGATATGGATGTGATACTCTTGCATCTGCTGCGCATAACCCTAACATTAAGACTGGGACTTGTTGACTGACATAAGCAAAATCTTCTGATCCCATATTGGCTGACATTCCCGGCATATCAGCTAAATTAAAGGCCTTATCCTTACCAATAAAATCAGCTAAATGTTTCGCAACTGGTTCAATAACACTACTATCACTAACAAGAGTTGGACAACCATTTGTAAAGATACATTCCCCTTCACATCTAAATGCTGCTGCGACATGCTGTGTAATCTCTTCCATACGTTTTTTCACCTGCTCACGGACATCTAAATCTAAGGTGCGAAGCGTCCCCTTCATCACGACACTTTCAGGAATAACATTCGACGTATTTCCTCCATGAATTTCTCCTACAGTAAGAACAACCATCGCATCTGCTGGTAATTCTCGACTATGAATTTCATGTAATGCCGTATGAACATGACAGGCAGCCGTAATTGGATCAATTGCATTGTGTGGCATTGAACCATGCCCACCTTGTCCGTTAATTTTAATTTCGAACCAGTCGGCTGAAGATTGAGTAATTCCCGGTTGAGATATAACCACCGTCCCATTATCAGCTGGCACTCCTGGTGCAACATGAATCATAAGCCCTGCATCGACTTTAGGATTCTCTAAAAGACCATCTGCAATCATATCTTTCGCACCCTCTAGAATTTCTTCTGCGGGCTGAAACATTAATTTAACTTGTCCAGGTAACTCCTTTTCATGATTTTTTAAAATTTTAGCTGCTGCTAATAACATAGTGGTATGGAAGTCATGCCCACAGGCATGCATAAACTCATTTGTAGATTTAAACTCTAAGTCTGTTTCTTCTACAATAGGTAACGCATCCATATCTCCACGAAGTAAAAATACTTTTCCCGTATCTGCCCCAACTAAAGCAGTAAGCCCTGATTTACCACAGTTTTGAGGATTATAACCCATTTCAATTAATCTAGATTTTACAAAATTGACAGTATTTGTCAAATTAAACTCTGTTTCAGGATTTTCGTGTAAGACACGGCGATTGGCGACTATCTCATCTTTCATTTCTAACGCTTCTTTTAAAATACTATCTTTTAATTTTTTAATCATGATAATCTCTCCTTTATATCTCTTTATTATACGCTCATAAAATAAAAAAATATAGATAACTTTTACAGATAAAAAAAGACTAACAAATATTATATTTTGTTAGTCTTTTCATATATTTATTTTAAGATCCCTGCAAATCTACCTACTAGTAGGTAAAAAAGTGTCCAGATAAAAGCCGCTATAACACCGACAGTTAAGTACTTTTTGATTGAATAATGTGTCATACCACAAAAGTAAAAAGTCATATGACGAAAACCTGGAATAAAGAACCCCATGATGATAGTGAGAAAGCCGTATTTATCCATCCACCTATCAACACGATCAAGTTTATTCTGATTTATACCTAACCATTTAAAAATACCATGAACCGCTTTACTACCTATATATTTACCAATACAATAACTGATCGTCATACCAAGAACAGTCCCTAACATTGCAACACAAAGGGCTATAATAAAGTTAATCTTATCTGTATTTGAGTAATAACCTATGATACTCATTAATACTTCATCCGGAACTGGCAAACCAACTAATCCCAAAATTAAAGATAAAAATATCGTGATATAACCGTAGTTAACAATATAAAATTCAAACTTTTCCGTCACCGCGATGTTACCCCCTGTCAGAGATAATCGTTGCTACTTTATCCCCTAAATTTATAGGCTGCTCTTTTTTTATACCTTCAGACCATTCAATTGATTTATTCATAAAGAATAGGACGACTGTCGAACCAAAGTTAAAATATCCTAATTCGTCCCCTGCTGATACTGTCGAACCATTCTCAAATGTCTCTTGAATAGAATTTATGTTTAATGCTCCAACAGGCACGTAAAAATCATCATTCATTTGATAGACGCCACGATGGTTCTTAGTAAATAGACCGTCAATATACGTTGTAGCTGCATCATTTACAGGATAAGACTGTTTGCCCAATTTACGTAACATATTATATTTCCCGCTTATCGGCGCATGAAAACGATGATAATTCTTTGGACTTAAATATAAAATAATAAAATGGCTATTGCTAGTATCAATCGTATCATCGCCCAATAATTCTACTAAAGAGTAATAATTATCCTTTATAAAAAATTTTTTATCCTTCGTAATTTGACCAAAATCTTTCACTCTAGCTTCGACCGGACTGACATAAATTTTATCCGATTGTTCAAATTTAATAGCCGATAAATCCATTTTACGAGTAAAAAAATCTTGTAATGATTTATATTCTGAAAGCGGACGGTTTATTGTTGTTTCAGATACTTGATAGTGTTTGATATACCAAGGAATTAATTTTGAACTCCATTTTGAGCCGGTTATTTTATCTGCACACTTTGCAAAAAATGACGTCTTTAAAACAGAGGTCCAACTTTTATAAACTATTTTTTTTAACATCAACAAACTACTTACTCCTCATCCGGTTCTATATTTTTAAAATTAGGCAATCTTAAATTACTAACCATTAAAATTCCTAAAGCAATAACGATAATATAGTAAACTAATAAACGATTGACTTCAAAATAAGCCAACAAACTCAATAACGCTGCTCCTGGAACTGGTAAACCAATAAATACTTTCAGCTTACTCTGTTCTGAATTAAACCTTGCTAAACGGATCGCTGCACAGCTTAAATAAATAATAGCTACAAATAATTTGACTAATGGATGACCTGCTGTCGTCAACAACATAATCATTGGTGCTGTCCCGAAAGTCACGATATCCGCTAATGAATCTAATTCCTTACCAAAATCTGATGAATTACCAACTCGTCTTGCTGCTCTACCATCCACAGCGTCAAAAGATGCTCCCAGCAAAATAAACACAGCTGCTAGGTCTAAATTACCTTCCATTGTAAACATTATCGATAGTAACCCACTTGTTAAGTTTAACAAAGTCAGTATGTTGGGTAATTGTTTCATGTTATCCTCTCCAAACCCTTTAATATAAATCTACTTACTAGCTGACTTTATTAAACAAGCCACTGCCAAAAAGTATTCCTATAAACTATATCATATAACTGATTATTTTTGCTATTTACATTTTATTTTAGCTGAACTTTAATAATAGACTGATATTAAAAAAAAAGACCGTAAACGATCTTTCTTTCCTTACTATTATAACTCTACATTGTGGTGAACTTTTTGAACATCGTCTAAATCTTCTAACACATCGATTAATTTTTCAAATTTTTCTAAATCTTCACCTTCAAGACTAACTTCATTTTGAGCTAACATCTCTAATTCTGCTACTGTAAATTCTTTTACGCCATTCTCTTGTAAAGCGTTACGTACATTATTGAAATCTTCTGGTTCAGCATAAATGATAACTTGACCTGCTTCTGCCATAACATCACGTACTTCAATATCTGCTTCTAATAACGTTTCAAACATTTCATCTGCATTATTACCTTCGTATGCGAAAACAGCTGTATTATCAAACATGTAAGCAACTGCACCACTCACACCCATGTTACCGCCATTTTTACCATATGCTGCACGAACGTCTGACGCTGTACGGTTAGCATTGTTTGTAAGAGCATCAACAATAATCATAGACCCGTTTGGTCCGAAACCTTCATAACGTAACTCTGAGAACGTTTCATCACTTGAGCCTTTTGCTTTATCAATAGCACGATCAATAACGTGTTTCGGTACATTATATGTCTTAGCACGATCAATAACTGATTGTAACTTTTGGTTTAGAGCCGGATCAGGTTCACCTTGTTTTGCTGCAACGTAAATCTCTACGCCAAATTTTGCATATATCTTACTATTAGCTGAATCTTTTCCAGCTTTTTTTTCTTTAATATTTTCCCACTTACGACCCATTATATTCATCTCTTTCCTAGTTCAATTTTTATACTTGTTCATTATACTAAGTAATCGCCTATTTGTTAAGGATTATTTATATTTATTTCTGAACCAGATAAAAGGTTATTTCTTTTTTTTAACTATTATTTTTAATAACTATTTATATTAATTGCCCTTTTGCTTTTGCTTCTAATAAGAAATTAAGCAGGTACGAATTAACATAACTAAATAACACACCTACTATAATAGATAACCATCCATATGTCAGTACCCCCACTGCTAACACACCAAAATTAATATAACGAATCAATACTGCTACTTTTATTTTCGGTTTATTTTTATGAATAATTAAGGCAATAACATCCATACCTACAGTCGAAGAATTGGAAGAGATACAACAATAATACCCTATTGCGATAAAGACACTTGCTAGCATAAAATCGATAGGTAAATTGACTGTTGCACTAAATGGTAGAGAGTAGAACATGCTAAAAAATAGCATATAACAACAACTACTTATCAGTGATCTGAAAAAATTAGCCTTTCCAAGGGAAATATAACAGGCCAATAATAACAGTAACGTCACACCATTAGACAAATATAATAACGGTAAGTGTGTTATTTTTTCTAATATCATGGCGACACTTGTCACACCACCATTTATAATGTCATTCGGCTTCATCCATTTTGCATAGGCAAAACCCATAAACATATTACCAATAATAATTTTTATAAAAGGGACAGCTTTACGTTCAAGTTGCATACTTTACTACCTAACTTTCTATTTAGCTCGTTTTTCAATCCACATAAACAGGGTGGTCACTAAAACTAACATTTTCGATTTCATTACCTTCTGTTTCAAATATAATAAGAGTATTTACACCATTTCTCCATAATTCTTTAGGTACGAATAAATAAGAGGTTGGTCCTTTACTCCAATAACGTCCTAAATGAAATCCATTTAAATAAACAACACCTTTCCCAAAATTACGACAATCTAAAAATGTATTTTCTGGTTTAGGCACCTTTACTTCACACCTATAAAAACTTGGACTTCCTTCTATCCATTCTTTTGAAAAATCAATTTCCTTACTATTATCTAACGATAAATTATAATGTTCCCATCCACTGATATAATGAATATCTTCTCTGATACCACCACGAATTCCCTTTCTTTGTTGAGGTGATATCAGTGTTGGTCCATAATTATTTCGCCCTTGATTTTCAACTAAAATATCAAGAATATTTCTTTCAAAAGGCAAGTCAACAGGAACTTCTTCTCCTACTTCATTTTGATACTGAGTGGCTTTTAATTCATTGTTAACAAAAAATTGCACTCTGTCCCCTGTTTCAGTCACTTTTAAAGCAGTCTTTCTGGGCCCTGTTAACTCGGTTCGGTACATGATATAACCAAACGATTGACCCATTTCTTCCATTGTTAAAGGGTAGTCATTTTTTACAGGTGACGTCAGGTCTGTAAGGATTGACGGTAAACTTACTTTCTCCTTCACTTGAAAACAACCTATATTTTTAAAAACTGGCAATTTTGGTTCAAATGTTTCCACATTTGGACATTCCTCTTCTATTACTTTTTGAATAGCGTAGAATTTTTCGGTTGGCATCCCCCACTCTGTCAGCGGTGCATCGTAATCATAAGAGGTTATCTGGGGAGTGCTATGAGTAAATTGGTCCGAACAGCCATTGTAAAAACCAAAATTTGTCCCGCCATGAAACATATAGAAATTAATACTCCCACGCTTTAAAATTTCTCTTACTTCCTCAGCGGTTTCATTCGGATCACGTTTAATAATTTCTTCGCCCCAATTATTAAACCAGCCGTCCCAAAATTCCATACACATTAAAGGTGCTTCTTTGCCATACTTCATATGATAAGCCTCTAGTGCTTTAAAATTTGAATTCGCGTCCGAACCAAAATTAGCCGTCGCTAATACACTATCTTCTGCTAATCCTCCCGAATCTAATGCGGCTTCCCAACCACCGTCTGATGTAAATAGTGGGATTTCAGCCCCATATTTTTTTAATAAAGAAGCAATTAATTTTAAATAATCTTTATCATTTCCAAAAGAACCATACTCATTTTCAACCTGCATCATGAGTACACTCCCTCCTTGAGTTGTTTGATAAGGAAATAGACGTGGAATTAATTCACTATAATAATCATCTACTGCTTGAATATATCCATTATATTGACTTCTTATCCTCATTTTAGGGTCCTCAAGTAACCAGGCCGGAAGACCGCCAAACTCCCACTCTGCACATATATATGGTGATGGTCTAAGAATAATAAAGAGTTCCATTTCCTGAGCAAGTTTACAAAATGCTTCGATATCGGCTAGTCCTTCAAAATTAAACTTCCCTTTTTGAGGCTCATGTACGTTCCATGGAATATAAGTCTCTACTGTATTACACCCCATAGCCTTCAAATTATATAATGTATCTCTCCATTTCTCAGGGATTATCCTAAAATAGTGCACCGCTCCGGATATAAGTTTGGTCGGCTTACCATCTATCAAAAACTCTTTATTCACCTCAAACTTCAATGTATTATTCCTCCTAATTAAACTGTTATTTCAAAACCATCGTAAGCAATAATAAAATTATTTTCTTCAGCCCACTGGACCATTTCATGATGAAGCATTCCTCCATTATGAGAAAAATGACTCAGTACAAATTTAGTCTGTTCATCAGCTAATCCCATTTTAAACATACGATTTTTCACTTTAAGATTATCGTAAATGCTCATATGGTTTTTTGGTACTTCTACCTTTTGATGGGTGCAATCTAAACTGACCAAATTGAAATAAGGCCTCGACTTTTCCCAAAATCCCCAATTTTCTTCTAAGATATAGCCCGTATCATGGGCATAAAGTAAGGTTTTATTAGCTCGTGTCACTTGATAAATTAGACACATTTCATTCGGGTCATGGTCTGCCACTAATGGAACAACATCATATTCACCTGCTTGAAATAATCTGAAAGGTGCTACCTCGTTAAATGATAGCCTTTTTTTATCTTCCCATCCTTCTAATTCAACTGCCCGTTGATAAAAATTATGAACTCTTTCATTGCCATAAACTGAAAGCGTTGTCTCAATACCAACACTATAACCGCCCATACGCATTAATAAATCTTCAGGATAAAAATGATCAGCATGACCATGGGTTATAATAAGTTGTTCTATGTCGGCTAAGTTATAATTGTGTTGAATAAAATGAAAGTAACTGTCACCTGGAAAATCAATAAGTAAGGTATCATCTACCAGTGACTGACTTCGTGTTCTAATTTCTTTACCACCCAATTCACGAGCCTTCTGACACACTTTGCATTTACAAAAAAGAGCAGGGACTCCCTCTGCTGCTGCTGTTCCAAAATATTTTATTTTCATTTTATTACCTCCCTTACACGAAAACGTTTCCATTATAGAGACAATAATAGCACGCCCTAAAGAGCGTGCCAATGAAGTATCTTATTTTTTGATATGTGGTATTCTATAAAAATCTTGTTTAGTCGCTTCCCCACTTATTAACTCATAAACAAATCCTGCTCTAATATCCAATTCAGCAATTTTTTGATGTTCTTTTTTTAAATTACTTACAACAGGACATGTCACTATTTTACGCTGTTGTTTCATAAAAGCTTGCCCTACCTTGTTAAAGCCTAATAGTCTTAAATAAGGATTATCCCAACTTTGCGTCACTTCTTCTTCAGTTAATTGTAACAACACATAGACACAGAGTCGCTGAATTCTAGTCCAAGTAAATCGTTTTGTTTTAACCAATGCTACAAATTCTTCAAACGATGTCGCTTTTAGCACCATCTCTTTTAAACGGTATTCTATTCCTTCAACCATTTGATAGATTGTTTTTAACTCATCTTCAGACTTAACCATTAACTGATACTTTAAAAATGGCCATGCTTTTTCCCAATCAACCGGCTCACTCTCATTAAGGTCATTAAATGTTTCAACTGGTAGCACCTCACCTAGCGCCTCAAATTGATGTGACAATACAGCTTCTCTAATAGCAGTGGCACTCGCAAACTTTGTGCCATTCAATTCTTTATCATGGTAGTTCGACACCTGACGTTTTATCGGAAAAAGTGCCATAGGGTTAGTATACTTTTGATTTTCTTTAGCGTAACTCATACCTAATATATGATTAGGTGATTGAGTCGATACTGGCCAGTCAGGTAACAATAGTCGGTACACTTCATTCATTTGTTGTGGATAGCTTAATCCTAGATGATTAAGCGACTGAAACGTCTCATTAATTTCCTTTTGATTTTCTGCATTAAAACGTGCGAATTGCTCATAATCCAAAACTTCTTCGCTATCAGTCCCAAAACATAAAGAAGACACGCCTAATTCCTGAAGCAGCTTCACAGCACCTTTTGCAAAATAATCTGCAGACTGAACAGCAGATGTGACTGGTAATTCAATAACCAAGTCAGCACCATTTTCAATAGCTTCTTTTGCTCTCGTCCATTTATCAAGTATTGCTGGTTCCCCTCGTTGCAAGAAATTCCCACTCATAACGGCCACTACTACATCTGCTTGACTTGCTTCGCGAGCTGTTTCTAAATGGTACTGATGGCCGTTATGAAAGGGATTATACTCCACAATCACACCACAACTTTTCAACATATTTTTCACCTCTTTTTAGTTCTCTTTAATTATTAATTTAGGCCATCTCATCTGCCAATTCTTCGACTCTACTCTTGTTTTATAATATGCTAAATTAGTTGATGATTCACTAAAACTCGGGGTAGGTCTCACTATGCCGCGTACGTTATCATTCCACCCGAATGGCGCTATTAATCGTAACTTATCATTCTCAAGGTAAGCGCCAACAGCAGTACATCGTTCTGGAAAATTAGAGATGGCATCCTCAACTGACTTGTAGGGAGTTTGGTTTGGATGATGAACGTGCATATACACTTGATTTTTTAATTCCCATTGGCAGTTAGGGGTGTTACTATTTAATTCTTTCTCTCGCTTCAGTGTCTCATCATAACTCATCTCTGGATCAAAGAAAATAACATCAACATCTGTTAAAATCATCGCTGTTTCAGAATTATCAAATACCTCTTGCCAAATTAAATTGCGAATCGTCCCGGCACACAGACACCCTTCTTTTAAGTCTAATCCTTCGATAATCCTTAGTACGTCCATGATTTCTTGATTATTTTCTATAATTTCTCTTACTTTAGTTTCAAACATGCTTCATCACCCACCTCATCAAAAAAAGACTTGAACTTTTGTCCAAGTCTTTCTATAAATTTCCTGATTAAAAGTTATGTTTAGTTTAACACGATTAATCGTTTAACGCTTCAATATATTTGTAAACTTCTTGTCCTGCAATACTACCATCTCCAACAGCTGTTGCGATTTGGCGTAATACTGTTGCACGAACATCTCCAATAGCATAAATCCCAGGAACTGATGTTGCCATTGTGGCATCTGTCTCAATCCAACCTTCTTCATTAGTAATTCCTAATGATTTGAATGGCTCTGATAAGGGGTCTAGTCCTACATAAATGAAGACACCGTCTGCATCCATCTCAGTGATATCGCCTGTCTCAACATTTTTCAAACGTAGTCCTGTCACTTGACGGTCATTTCCTACGATTTCTTCTACTGTTGTATTCCAGATAAATTCCATTTTTTCGTTATTAAACGCACGCTCTTGTAATAATTTTTGTGCTCTTAATTTATCGCGACGGTGAATAACCGTTACTTTAGAAGCCACTTGAGTTAAATAACTACCTTCTTCAACAGCTGAATCTCCTCCACCAATCACAATTAAGTGTTTGTTACGGAAAAACGGGCCATCACAGACCGCACAGTAAGATACACCACGACCGCTGAACTCTTCTTCACCAGGGGCACCTAACTTACGATGTTCAGAACCTGTCGCAATGATAACTGTTTTAGTATCATAACGGGCATCATCTGTTACTACTGTTTTATAGTCACCATGATCTTCTATTTCAGTCACAAAACCATAAGCATGTTCTGCTCCAAAATTACTTGAATCTTCTAACATTTTACTTGCTAATTCTGGTCCTTGCACTACGCCAACACCTGGGTAGTTTTCAACCTCTGCAGTGTTATTCATTTGCCCACCAGGAATGCCTCCTTCAAGTACCATTACTGATAACTCAGCACGAGAAGCATATAAAGCGGCAGTCATCCCACCAGGTCCTGCTCCAATAATAATTACGTCACGCATTTAGACACATCCTTTAAGTTAATTTCTCTTATTACTTTAACGTTATACGCTTACTTTGTCTACACTTCTGCTTATCTTTTTTTAACAGGCATTCTTAATAATTTTTTTGTCACTTTGACTAAAATTCTTTTTTTCTTCCATATCATTCAGATACTATTGACTTTGTAAACCATTACTATAAAATTACACTTAGTAGTTTTTAAAGTTATCAATTTATGAACGCAAATAAAACATCATATTATAAGGGAGGAATTCTATGCCATCTAAATTCAAACTAAATATCTCGGATAAAGAACTGATATTTTTAAGTTGGCCTATTTTTGTAGAGATTTTTCTACGTGTTATTATCGGTAATATCAATGTCTTTATGATTTCCAGTCACTCTGAGCCTGCGGTTGCAGCCGTTGGGGCAGCGAACCAGCTTCTTAACTTGTCCGTTTTTGTCTACGGCTTTATCACTGTCGGAACTCAAATCATCATTGCTCAATTAATCGGGGCAAAACGACGAGGAGAAATTCCAACAGTTATCACAACTGCTCTATTCGGTTCTGTTGCAATTGGGGCGACAATCAGTTTAGTCTTTATCCTATTCCCAAGTCAGTTGCTTCAATTTATGAATCTTGATGCTGATTTGGTTAACATCGGAAAAGGCTACATTCAAGTCTACGGAGGAAGCTTATTCATCTCTTCGATTACAGCCACAATTGTTGCTGTTTTAAGAAGTCATGGACTAACTCGTCCAGCTTTACTCATTCCGATGACATCAAGTATTTTAGCTGTTATTGGAAATTACTTTGCCTTGTATAGCCCATTCGGCTTACCAAACTTTGGAGTAAATGGCTTAGCTTGGGCAAGTGTTTTCGGAAATACAATGGGCTTAATCATTGCCTCTCGTTTGCTTATCAAGCATGTTAAATACAATATTTTAAAAACGCATCCGAAATTATTCTCAGTCCCTTATATCAAGAGTATTCTAACACTAGGTCTGCCGTCATCAGGTGAAGCGTTCTCATATCAAGCTGCTCAAATCGTCGTGACGATGATTGTAGCTTCTCTTGGTCAAAGTGTCCTAGTTGCTAAATCATATATCACTGCAATTACACAATTTGTCTACTTGATTGCTAATTCATTAGCACAAGGAAATCAAATCATGATTGGACGTAAAGTTGGCGCTCGTGAATTAGATGATGCCTACACACGTGGTATTCGTACAATTGTTATCGCGACATGTTGCTCACTTGTGATTAGTATTTTAACATTCATCTTCATTGAACCAATCATGGGTATCTTCACAACCAATCCTGAAGTTATCGAAATTGCGAAATGGGTCTTCTTAGTGGATATCTTACTTGAAGCAGCTCGCTCAATTAACATGGTCATGGTAAATGCACTTAATGCCTCTGGCGATGTTAAATTCCCATTATTCGCAAGTTTAATGGTACTTTGGGTAATTAGCTTACCATTTTCTTATGGTCTAGCTATTAAAGCTGGTCTTGGTTTAGTCGGCGTGTGGATTGCCTACTCTATCGATGAAATACTCCGGAGTTTCTTAATGATTTACCGGTGGAAATCAGGTGTCTGGCGTACCAAATCAACTATCGTTCAAAAATAAAAAGTGTTCCCAATTGGGAACACTTTTTTTATTCGCTTTTTTGTAGACGGTACATATCGTAGTACAATCCTTCTTGTTCAATCAATTCATCATGATTACCACGTTCTACGATTGAGCCTTTTTCTAAGACTAAAATCAATTCCGCATCACGAATAGTTGATAAACGGTGAGCAATTGCTAAAGTCGTCCGACCTTTACGCATCCGTTTCAAGCCTTCTTGAATTAAACCTTCTGTCTCTGTATCAATATTAGCTGTTGCTTCATCTAAAACTAAAATCTTAGGATCCGTTACAATCGTTCTAGCAAATGAAATCAATTGACGTTGTCCACTAGAATAACTTGCACCACGCTCAATAACCTTTGCATGATAACCACCCGGTAATGATTCAATAAACTTATCAGCTTGAACAAATTCAGCCGCCGCTTTAATTTCCTCATCAGTAATCGTTTTATCTAATAACCGAATATTGCCTGAGATATCACCATAAAACATAAAGGCATCCTGTAAAACCAACCCCATCTTGCGGCGAAGCTCCTCAATCGGGTACTCTCTAATATCACGATCATCGATTAAGATTTCGCCTTCATAAAATTCATAAAAACGCATCATCACATTTATAATGGAACTTTTACCACTTCCTGTATGACCTACTAAGGCCACTGTTTCACCTGGATTTGCGACAAAGCTAATGTTATTTAAGACGTTATGTTTACCATCGTAAGAGAAGCTCACATTACGAAACTCGATCTTACCTTCTACAATTTCTTCACTTGCATCGGGATTTTGACTAGGTGCTAATTCGTCATAATCCATAATTTTAAGGATACGACTTCCTGCTACCATTCCATCTTGAAAGACACTTAGAGAATCCATCATGTTAATCATAGGTTGGAAGAACGCACGAACATAAGAAATAAAGACAAAAATCAGCCCAACTTCTAAAGGTTGCGTCAGAGATGAATAGCCAAAATACCCTAGTACCATAGCAATCGCCAAAGCAACTAATAAGTTAATAATTGGTGCTAAAAGCAATGAGTTTGTCTTAATCATTTGGAAACGTGTTTTTAAATACTCATCATTTGTCTTTTCAAACTCTTCTTCTAAACGTTTCTCTTGTCTAAACTGCTGGATAATACTCATACCTGAAATTGATTCGTTTAACTTAGTATTCAACTGACTTAACTTTTCACGCATATTACGGTAAACACGTGAGCTGAATTTTTGGTAAAACCAAATCACTAATAATAAAACAGGTAAAAATAACAGTGCTAGTCCAGCTAGCGTTGGACTAATCGTGTACATCGCAATAACAGATGTTGTCACACTGAAAATTCCAGTTAAGACGTATAAGAAAACATACCAGAAATCAAATAACGACTCCGTATCATTCGTTACTCTAGACACTATAGAACCTGCTGGTGTTTGATCAAAATAACGCATACCCATTGACTGAACTTTTTTAAACAGCTGACTTCTAATATGTTGAAATGTATTCGTCGACGCTACAGAATACAAGTACAGTTGAAAGAACCAAATAAAAGCTTTAACCATAGTTGCAACCAAGTATAACAAGGCAAAATATAATACAATTTGTGCCGTTGCACTCTGAGGTTTTAAATACCCATCAATTAAGACTTGGATAATTTTAGGCATCATAATATTAACAATAGACAACACAATAGATAACACGATAGATATTATAAATTGCCATTTAAAAGGAGTCGCATAGTGTAATAATCGTTTAACAATCGTCACTTGCTCTTTGACTGGTATTGATTTAGACCAGGCATTTTCATTTGTCTGATTTTGATTACTCATCGGTGCTACCTCCTTCAATTTTACTTTCTAATTGTTGCTGTTCATACATTTTCGTATACCAACCATTTAATGCTAATAACTCTTGATGAGTGCCTCGTTCAATAATAGCACCCTCATCTATCACGATAATTTCTTCTGCATGCATCACACTACTTATACGGTGAGCGGCAATAATCGTTGTTTTGTTCTGACGTTCTTCTTTTAGATGACGTAAGATTTTTTCTTCCGTCTTAGCGTCTACAGCTGATAGTGCATCATCTAAAATTAAAAGTTCTGGTTCTGTAATAACCGCTCTAGCGATTGACAGTCGTTGTTTTTGTCCTCCAGATAATGACACACCTCGTTCTCCTACCATCGTGTCGTAACCTTCTGGCATCCCTTCAATATCTGAGTGAACTGCTGTCAATTCTGCAGCAGCCTCTACTTGTGCTTGCGTCGCTCTAGGTTCACCAAAACGAATGTTATCACGAATGGTCATCGAGAATAGGAAATGGTCTTGTGGGACATACCCAACAGCATTTAAAATAGAATCAAATGAATACTGTCTGATATCCGTCTCGCCAAAAGTAATACTTCCTTTATACTCGTCATATTCACGCATAATTAATTTAAGAAGTGTTGTCTTACCTGCACCAGTCTTACCTACTACACCTAATGTGTGACCTTCAGATAAATGGACAGCAATGTCTTTTAATGTCGCATGCTCTGACTTATCGTAGCTAAATCTTTCAATATTAATCGCTAAATCCCCCTTAGCTGGCGCTTTAATCGCATCAGCAGGTTCGATAATAGTTGAACGTTCTGCTAGTAATTCTTGAACACGGTCATAACTCGCATTTCCTTTTTCCATAACATTAAATAAACGACCTATCGCAAACATTGGCCAGATTAACATTGAAATATAATCAATAAAGGTAATCAACTGTCCGATAGTAATATCACCAGACATAATAAAACGACTTCCTACAATAATTGTTAAAATATAAGAGAGCCCAATAATTAACGTGATAAGTGGATCAAATAGTGAATCTAAACGCATGACTTTTTTTATCTTGCCAATAGCGTCACTAATTTTCGAATCAAACTCTTCGATATCTTCTTTTTCTTGCCCAAACGTTTTAATTACTTTAATACCCGTAATACTTTCTTGAGCTTTATCATTGATACTTGAAAAAGCCTCTTGTTGTACTTTAAAAGCATCATGTAATTTACTCCCTAATTTTCTAGAAGTAAAGGCTAATAATGGTAGCGGGATTAAAGCGATTAACGTTAGACGCCAATCGACAAAGAAAATCATCGCCAAGATGGTTACTCCACCATTCACCATTGAATCAGCAAATGTTAGAATACCTGCTCCTGCCACATTTTGAATAGCCGTCAAGTCATTAGTAGCATGAGCCATCAAATCCCCTGTACGGTATTTTTGATAAAACTGATTATCCATCTCTGTAAAATGATGGAACAGTTGACGTCTCATATTTTTTTCAAGCTTAGCCGCACTTCCCCAAATATTAGTACGCCAGATATAGCGCAGTAAATATTGTAAAATACCTACGATCACTAATAAACCAATCCACATAATAAGTCGACGAATCGTTAACTTCCCAACACTGATTTCATCAATAACTAACCCAATTACACGCGGTGAAATGATTTGTAGAAAAGAAACTAAAATCAACGATGTAACACCTATAATGTAAGCTTTTCGTTCTTGTTTAAAGAACCAGCCTAATTTTTTAAAAATACTCATTCTATCTTTCACTCCTTTACCTGTTTTTAGGATAAAGAAAAAACGGATAGACGTAATCTACCCGTTTTTTAATCTACTAAACTAAGCCAACTATTTTTTAGTTGGTTTAGAGGCTTGATTTTTCATACTTTGTGCCATTTGACGAATTTTTTTCTCAGATGGTTTTTGTCCCATTTGCATCATCATCATACGCAACATATCCTCATTAACGGGAGGATTTTTTTTCAAATAGTCTTCCATATATTTACGTGCAAGGAAGAATCCTGCTACTGCACCAATAATTAACGCTAAGATAACTAATAAAATAACTAAACCTGTGCTCATTTTTTTACTCTCCTTCCTTTAAACTCATTGTGACTTACTAATTAATTGTACTAAAAAAGCCATCAAATGGAAAGTTAAAACTTAGAAATTATAACATTGTTTTTATGTGATTAAGCGTTAGCAATGTCTTCTAACAGATTTTCATTGAAAACACCTGAACGTAACATTGCGATTTCATGTTTGTATGGAGCCTTAGCTGTCTTTTTATCTTCACCAACGTATGGTGTTTCTAAAATCTTAGGTAAGTTTTCTAATTTGGGATGATGAACTATTTTATTTAGTGGCTCAAAGCCAATTTCACCAAAGCCAATGTTAGCATGACGGTCTTTATGCGCACCACGAACATTTTTGGAATCATTAACGTGAATGACTTTCAATTTATCTAACCCAATTACACGGTCAAATTCATCTAACACTGCATCAAAGTCTGTTACATCATAACCTGCATCGTGGATGTGACACGTATCTAACGTTACTGATAATTTATCTTTAAGTGTTACACCCTCAATAATGGCAGCAATTTCTTCAAATGTACGACCGATTTCAGTTCCCTTTCCTGCCATTGTCTCAAGAGCGATTTGTGGAATTTGATCTTCAGTCAGGACTTCATTTAACCCTTTAACAATTTGAGCAATCCCTGCTTCTGGACCTGCTCCGACGTGTGCACCTGGATGCATTGTAATTTGTGTCGCACCTAATGCTTCTGCACGTGCAATCTCTTCTCTTAGAAATTGAGTGGCAAAAGGAAAATTCTCTGGTTTAATTGTATTTCCTAAGTTAATAATGTAAGGAGCGTGAACCACCATGTCTGAAAGTCCAGCTTCTTTCATCATTAATTGACCCTTTTCAATATTCATATCTTCTATTGCTTTACGTCTTGTATTTTGAGGTGCCCCTGTATAAATCATAAACGTACTTGATTCATAACTCGCTGCTTGTTCAGCTGCACCCAATAACATTTTTTTACCACTCATACTTACGTGTGATCCTATTAACATTTCATTTCCTCCGATACACTCTATTTAATTTTAAATTATTATCGATTAGTATTACCCTACAACTTTAAGCTATTTTCTAAGACAGAACAACCTTATTGCCTACTATTTTTGCACAATTTATTAAGTTTTTATGTAATATCCTTCTATTATCAAACAGAACAACTACAAATACTAGGAATGACTAGTATTTTTTGCTATAATTAACTAATATATTTTAGATTTCGAGGTGGAAAATTCGTGTCAATGTTTAAAAGACGTTCAATAAATCGACAACAAGACAAACAGTCTCAAAAAGTAGCAGTGATTGATTCCCCTGCAACACTCTTTAATGTTATATTTGGGGTTTTAAAATCTCTTATTTTCTTCTTTATCTGTATCTTTGTATTATTAGGAGTATTAGGTATTGGTATTGGTGCAGGTTATTTTGCTTTCCTAGTATCAGATACCAACGTCCCAACAAAATCTGAATTGATTTCAAAGATTAATAATTCCGCTCAGATTTCAAAAATCACTTACCAAAATGATGAAAAAGTATCTGATATTAAATCTGACCTACTTAGAACGAAGGCAGCATCAAAAGAAATATCACCTTTAGTTAAACAAGCTTTAATCTCTACAGAGGATGAAAATTTCGAACGACATAAAGGTGTCGTACCCAAAGCAATAATTCGTGCGCTCGTATCTGACTTAACAGGTTTTGGCGGCGCATCTGGTGGTTCAACAATCACTCAACAATTAATCAAACAACAAGTATTAACCAATGAAACATCATACAAACGTAAAGCCAATGAAATATTACTAGCATTGAAAACAGAAAAATATTTTACAAAAGATGAAATTATTACCGCCTATTTGAATGTTTCACCTTTTGGTAGAAATAATTCTGGACAAAATATTGCAGGTATTCAAGAAGCAGCATTTGGTATTTTTAACAAAAAAGCCGCTGATCTAAATCTACCTCAAGCAGCATTTATCGCTGGACTACCCCAAAGTCCCATTGTATATAGTCCATTTGATGGTGCTGGTGATATTAAAGAGGAAGACAATCTATCATTTGGTTTAAAACGTAAAAATCATGTGCTGTTTAATATGTATAAAGAAGGCTTTATCAAACGTGGTGAATACGAAGAAGCACTTTCATATGACATCACTAAAGACTTCAAACCACAAGAAAATATTCAAGCGAATACAAGCAGTTTCCTATACCAATATGCGTTTCACGAAGCCGCTTTAAAATTAATGCCAATCTATTATGAAGCTGATGGTTTTAAACGCAAAGAAGTAGAAGAAAATGATGCTAAATTCCAGCGCTATTATGATATTGCAACACAAGAGTTACGAAATGGCGGCGTTACTGTAAAAACGACAATTGACCAAAAAGTATACACTGCTCTTCAAGAAGCAGAAGCAACATACGCACCAAAAATTGATGATGGTCGAGGGACTATTCAAAATGGTAGTGCTATGATTGATAATCAAACAGGACGGGTAATCGCTTTTGTAGGTGGTCGTGATTTCAACTCAAACCAAAACAACCACGCTACTCAAACAAGACGTTCACCTGGTTCAACAATTAAGCCACTTATTGCTTATGCGCCTGCTATTGATGTTGGATTAATTGGTAGTGAATCAATGTTATCTAACAACTCTAGGAAATACCGTGATGGACATAAACTTAGAAACTATTCTGGTAAGAAAACTACTGGATTTGAAACAGTTCGAGAAGCTCTACGCGTATCTGATAATGTACCTGTCGTAGAACTTTACCAAGAGCTACTTAAAGTAGCGAATCCGAAAGACTATTACGACAAAATGAATATGGTTATGGATGAAAAAGAATTTAAATACGAATCTATTCCAGTTGGTGGAACAGATTATGGTCCAACGGTTCTAGAACAAACTAATGCATTTGCCACTCTAGCTAATGAAGGAAAATATGCTGAAAATTATGTGATTGATAAAATCATAGACAGTGAGGGTAATGTTTTATATGAACATAAAGTAAAACCTGTTGAAGTCTACTCAAAAGCAACAGCCTCTATTATGAATGATATGATGAGAGATGTTGTTAATAAAGGAACTGGTGTGGATGCCAAGAAATATATGGAAGAAATGGCAAGCGGTGCACACAAAGGAGACTGGGTTGGTAAAACTGGTACATCTCAAGAGTTCAGAGACTATTGGTTTATCGCGTCAACACCTGGTGTCACAATCAGTTCATGGATAGGGTACGATGATAATACTCCTCTCTATAAAGAATGGGATAAACGTAATAAGGAACTTTGGGCTCGTCTAGTGACAGCTGCCTATATGACAAATCCTGATCTATTTAAAATTGATAAAAAATTCAAACTAGATACAACTGTAAAAAAAGAAAAAGTCTCTAGCTTTACTGGTCAAAAACCTGGTAAAGTAAAAGCAAACGGCTATACACAACAAACGCCTGGTAAAGAAATCACTTCACTTTGGGCTAAAAAAGGACCTGAAAAATCTACCTTTAGATTTGGTATTGGTGGTACTGATGACAATTACAAAGATGCATGGAATAACCCCTATGGTTCCGTTACTTCTGCACCTCCTGTAACTTCACCAGCTCCAGCACCTGCACCAACTCCGGCTCCGGTCCAAAATTATAATAATGGTTATAATAACTATAATAATGGCTATAAGAACGGTTATACCAATTATAATACCTACAATAATGGTTACACGAACTATAATAATGGCTATAGACGTTAAAAAAAAGCTTGAGGAGTAATCCTCAAGCTTTTTTTATTTAGTTGAACCGCGTTTTACAATATTATGTGGCAACACGATTGTTTTTTCTTCTACATCTTCTTTATTCATCAATTTAGTCAAAAGACGCATTGAGACAGCTCCCATATCATATAACGGTTGACTGATACTTGTTAAACGAGGTCTCGCCATGTCAGTTAATACAGTATTATTACTTGTAATAATTTCAAACTCTTCTGGAACTTTAACACCCTTGTCTTGTAAGCCATTCATAATTCCTACTGCTAATTCATCATCTACAATATAAGCTGCAGTTGCCCCACTATTGATAATACGCTCGGCAAGTTTTTCTCCTGCTTTATATTCATAAGGTGTTTCAAAAACTAAACCTTCAGTAAATGTTATTTTTGCTTCTTTCAAAGCTTTTTTATATCCTGTTAAGCGATTTTGACCGTTAATTGGATCAACTAATGCTCCACTGATAAAGGCAATTTTATCATGTCCATTTTCTGCTAAGACAGCGGTTGCCTCTTTAGAGGCAGCATGATAATCAATATTAACTGAACCAACTTGTTTATCAGGGTCAATTGAACCTGCCAGTACAACAGGTGTTTTAGAACGTGAAAATTCTGCTCTGATTGAATCTGTAATATGATGACCCATGAAAATAATACCATCTACTTGTTTTGCTAGTAGATTATTTAAAACATTTACTTCTTTTTCGTCATTACCATCTGAATTGGCTAAAATAATATTATATTTGTACATTGTAGCAACATCATCAATACCACGTGCTAATGATGAAAAATAAATATTACTTACGTCAGGAATAATAACTCCAACTGTTGTTGTTTTTTTACTTGCTAAACCACGAGCTACTGCATTAGGGCGATAATCAAGACGATCAATTACCTCTAATACTTTTTTACGCGTTGCTGGTTTTACATTTGGGTTACCGTTGACAACACGAGAAACCGTCGCCATTGAGACATTTGCTTCACGCGCAACGTCATAAATTGTAATTGTTTGTTTTTCCATAATAATTCTCCTTTAATTTAGCAATAAAATTCCAAAAATCTAGTTTATGAAAACGTCTCTTTTTTTCTGAAAAATCTATTTACATTTCTTTAAACTAAGATTAACAAATTTCCATCACCATTGCAAGCGTTTTTATTCATATTTTCATGAAACTTTATGTTTTCTTTCAATACACAAAAAAAGAAAACCATTATCTAGGATAATGGTTTTTTACATATCAATAAAACTTATATAGAACACAAAACTATTTTTTATGTAAATTAATTTTCTTCACTTACATCTTCTAATATTTCATCAACAGTATCAGAAACTACTTCAGCCATTTCTTCAGCTTCTTCTGTTACTTCTTCTGTAGTTTCAGATAAATCAATGACGATATCCTCTTCTTGCTCTTCTAACTCGCGATCCATCAAATCCATCGCTTCTTCAAAAGACATCATATCATCATCAGTCGATGTTTTAACTTTTTTAGCAAGCTCAGAAGATTGATTTTTAATAGTAGTAAAGGCATCATTAGAAGTTTTTACCGCTTTATCTTTCAATATAGAGGCTTTACTAATTGCTTGATTAACAAATTCTGGGTTATTTTCATTAGAAGTAAAGTCATTCGTTTTTTCTGTTAACTCATCTCTTAAATCTTTACCTGACTTTGGTGCAAATAATAAAGCTGCTGCTGCTGCTGCTGCTCCTCCAACTATTAAACCTGATAAAAAGCCATTTGATTTTTTACTCATCCTAATTCCTCCTAAAATCTATTTTTTAAACGTTTTCCACGCTGTACGACTTAATTTTGTTGCAAGTGATGCTTTAGCGGCATTTGAGCCTATGATTCCAACTTTACTAGCTACATTACGACTTGATTCATTTAAATCTGATACGCTTGTACTTAAATCGGCCACTGCTGTAAATAACGGATCAATTGTTTCTACCTTTTGATTTACATCGGCTAATAATGTATTGCTTTTCATCAATAAATCTTCTACTTGAATTGTTAAAACATTAACATCTTTTGTAACGGATTGAATGGTAACATTTGTTTCATCGATCATTGCTGTAGCTTTTTCAATAGCTTCATTTGTTGCCGTAATTGTTTTAACAATTTTGGGTAGTGTCATAATACAACATACAATAATAACAATAACTAAAATTACAAACGCAATTGCTGCGATTAATGCTGCGATTTCTCCACCTGTCATAGTTATAATCCTTTCTCTACGTTCTATGTCTATTTTCATTATTTAGCATACCACCTATAGTAAAATATCTCAATTAAAAAAAGAATAAAGCTCCTATTTTAGAATTTTTCTTTTTTCTGATACAATAAAAGCAAGGAGTGATTATTATGAGTCTGTCTAATTTTTATTTACTAAATTTTGTAGCCTATGGTGAAACAACTTCAAGTGAAGCTACAGAAAAACTTTCAAATCTAAAAAGAGTCTGGCATACGATTGATTGGGATAGATTGATTTCTCTCACCCTTTCTAAAGGCTTCAGCTTAATCCTTGCACTGTTTATTATCGGACTCATTATGCGTATCGGTATTCGATTAATCAAGAAAGGCTTTGCCAATTATAAAAAAAGAGATCTCTATAGCGCAAGTCGTGTGGACACTTTAGAAAAACTAACCACCAATGCCTATCAGTACACACTTTACTTTGTGCTACTCTATACGATATTATCAATTTTTGGTGTCCCTGTAGCATCATTAATCGCAGGTGCGGGAATTGCTGGTATTGCAATTGGCCTTGGTGCTCAAGGCTTTATTAACGACCTCTTAACTGGATTCTTTATTATTTTAGAACGCCAAATTGATGTTGGTGACCATGTCATTATTGGTGAAATAGAAGGGTTTGTCCAAGCGGTTGGTCTAAGAACAACACAAGTAAAAGGTGCAGATGGAACACTTCATTACATACCCAATGGTCAAATTACTATTGTCAGTAATCTTTCTCGTGAGAACATGTTGGCACTGATTAAACTAAGAATTAAACCCGATACTGATATACAAAAAGTAGCTGACATTATAACTAAGGTTAATGAAAACCTTCTGCCTCTTTATCCTGAAATTAAAGAGGGGCCCATCAATAAAGGACTCATCGACCTTGGAAATGGAAACTTTGCAATCAAAATTATTATTTATACGCTTAACGGTAGTCAGTTTAAAGTCCAAGCTGATTTTTTGGCCGCCTATCTAGAAGCCTTAACAGAAGCTGGTATTGAACTACCACAATCCCCATTGCCACTAACGCCCATTTAAAAAAACACCTGCCAACTGGCAGGTGTTTTACTTTTCATTTAATTCATAAGTACTCTCTAATGAATGTGCTAAATGGTTAACCGATTTTAAAATTTCACGTCTTGTCACAATTCCGGCAAAACAATTATTTTCATCAACAACTGGGACAAAGGGGTGATCCACTAACAAATGCATAATATATTCAATGTCATAAGGAAGTGTTATCGTTTTAATAGCCGTGTCCATCACATCTTTTACTAAACGGCCGTTTAAGTTTTCTGGATCAATCTCTGTTAAATCAAACATAGCATCCATGATATGTGATAAGCCAATCAAACCCACTATCTCACCTTTACGATTTAATACAGGTATTCTACTATAACTCACTTTAGATAAAACAAGTAAGGCATGGTTTAAAGGATTCTCATCCATGACATGCGCCACTTTTTCATCTGGAATTAAAAAACAGTCCTCATTTTCTAGCAGTAACTCTTTAACTTTATTTCCAATCATGAAAAAATCCTCCTTAACCACTTTAGAACTCTTCTTAATTTTAACCTATACTGGCAATAGTTCCATTATTTTTGCTATTCCTTAAGAGAATTTAATCTTTTCGAAAGCTTCGTGACAATTCTTCAATACATTTATGATTTCTTTCAAAATATGACACATTATAACCAGATTCTGTACTCTCTACAATCGCATACGTCTTGTAAGAATACATTCCTCGGGGCTGCGAAATACTTCCTGGATTTAAGAGTAATATATCATCAATACGTTCCACACCTAACTTGTGAGTATGACCATAAAAAGCAACCGTGGCCCCTACTTCTTTAGCACGGTATACCAGATTATTTAATGTTTGATTAACGTTAAGCAAATGCCCATGAGCAATAAAAATCTTGTCTGCTTTCATGTCCACTAATTGTTCTCTCTTGAAACGAGGGTCAAAATCACAGTTACCCGTCACAACAATAAAATCTTGCCACAACGTATCTGTAGGATCTAATTCAGAATCGCCACAATGAAACATACCATCAACTTTTCCTTTATAAGTATCAGCTAAATCAACCAAACAATCACGGTCTCCGTGGTTATCACTTACGACTAAATACTTCATGCCTTAAACTCCTTTATACCACTCATCCCAAGCATTATCTAACGCTTTAATAGCTTGAGCCCTATGACTGATTTTATTTTTTTCAGAACCTGATAATTCTGCCATTGTTTTATTTAAAGAGGGCACTAAGAACAATGGGTCATAGCCAAAACCATTATCACCACGAGGAATAGCTAATATCTCCCCCTTGACCTCTCCTTCTACTACCAAACTTTCTTTACCAGGAGCTGCTACAGCAAGTGTACAGTGGAACTTAGCTGTACGTTCTGATTGCGGGATATCTGTTAGCTCATGCATTAATTTTGCATTATTAGCGGCATCACTTTTTAATTTTCCTGCGTAACGTGCTGAATACACACCTGGTTGACCATTTAAAGCATCCACCATCAAACCTGAATCATCTGCCAACACCAAACAATTAAATTTTTTAGAAATTGTTTCTGCTTTAAGTAACGCATTTTCTGTGAAAGTTTTACCCGTCTCTTCTACTTCAGGTACATCTGGAAAATCTAATAATGTTTTAACAGCTAGGCCTTTTTCTTTGAAAATAGCTTCAAATTCTTTGGCTTTCCCTTTATTTCCTGTTGCAATTAAAATAACAGAGTCCTCTCCCACTTCCACACCTGCTGATTGAGGAGCTAATACTTCTTGTTGTCTAGCAATTAATTCTTTTATCCCTAAATCTCCAACTTGTAAGAGTTGATTTAATTCTGCTGCTGTAAAGGTTGATTCTTCACCAGTTCCTTGAATTTCAACAAACTCACCAGATTCTGTCATAACTAGGTTCATATCAACTGCTGCAGCTGAATCTTCAACGTAGTCTAAATCTAGCACAACTTCTTTCGTAGGCAGTACACCCACACTAACAGCTGCCAAGTGTTCTTTAATTGGATTTTCTGTTAACTCACCTGATTCAATTAATTTTTCAATAGCCAGTGATAAGGCAACAAAAGCGCCAGTAATACTAGCCGTACGAGTTCCACCATCTGCTTGGATGACATCACAATCCACAATGATTGAACGTTCACCTAATTTTTCTAAATCTACAACACTACGAAGTGAACGCCCGATTAAACGTTGGATCTCCATCGTACGACCTGTTAGCTTCCCTTTCGCACTCTCACGTCTATTACGCGTATTTGTCGCGCGTGGTAACATGCTGTACTCAGCCGTCACCCATCCGGTACCTAGGCCTCTTAAAAAAGGTGGTACTCTGTCTTCTAATGTCGCTGCACAGAATACCTTAGTATCACCAAAAGAAATCAATACTGAACCTTCTGGGTGTTTTAATACATCTTTTTCAATCGTTACTTTTCTTAATTCATTATAGTCTCGACCATCATGTCTCATTTATAATTCTCCTTTTTTATCTTTCTCTATTTTTGCCTTCTTAACTTCTACATTTGATAATCCTAACCAATCAGAAGCAATTTCCTCAAACATGACCACTGAACCTGTCGCATAAAATTCATGTGATAAGTCATTACGCTTAGCTGGTGCTGCTATTTCAAAATAATCCAATAACATACTAATATGGTCTACCGTCTCTGCTCCTGAGTCAATTAAAGAAACATCACTTCCCATAACATTTTGAATGAGTGGGCGTAGTAGGGGGTAATGTGTACAGCCTAAAACTAAACAATCTACCTTTTTTTCTTTTAAAGGTTTCAATGTCTCAGCTACCACCATTTTTGCAAGTGGAGAGGCATACTTTTTACTTTCTACTATAGGAACAAATTTAGGACAAGCCAACTCTATCACTTCAGTATCTGGTGATTTACCAGTTATAGTATTGCCATATGCATGGCTTGCTACTGTTCCTTCAGTCCCTATAACAGCAATCTTATTATTAACCGTTCTTTTAATTGCTTCACTACTACCTGGTAATATGACACCTATTACTGGTATATCAATTTCTTTTCTTAAAATATCAAGAGCTACTGCTGTTGCAGTATTACAAGCAATCACCAACATCTTAATATTTCTTTCTAATAAAAACTGCGTCATTTCGCGTGTATATTGAATCACTTGTTCTACAGGTCTAGGTCCATAAGGGCAACGAGCTGTATCGCCTAAATAAATGACTTTTTCATTCGGTAATTGACGTAATGCTTCTTTAACAACAGTCAAGCCACCTACTCCCGAATCAATAAATCCAATAGCACCAAGATTAGACATACTATTCCCTCATTTCTTTTTATTCTAACTACTCTATTTTCCCTTTTTTTGCTTGAGTTTTCAAGTGATTTAACTAGTAATTAACAAACTATTAGACTTATTCTCCATCAACATCTAGCTATTGACTGTTATTTAATATAAAATAATAAGTAACTTAAAAATATGGAGGGTATTTCAGTGAAAAATATGATCAATCAACTACAAAAGTTCACGTTACTTAGAATTTTAATTTTTATTGTCATTGGATGTTTAGTTGTTTTTAAACCAAAACTAATCTTTACAAGTATTATCTATACACTGGCAGCATACTTATTATTAATCGGACTACTCAATCTTTTTCAAGCTATTAAGGCATCAAAAGTGACTCATACTATATTAGGTCCTGAGTTTATTACAGCTTGCATGTACTTTTTATTTACTCTAATTGTCCTTATCTTTTCAAAAGTCATTATTAGCATGTTACCATTCGTTTTAGGGATTTTAATTGTTCTAAATGGTTTAGTACAATTAACTACTGATCAAACGATCAAAGAAGTTAACCCTAGATATAGACTTGGACATAATATCTATAGTGTGATTATTATTATTGCAGGTGTTCTACTTATATTTAACCCATTTTCAAGTATCATTTTATTATTCAGAGTATTTGGAGGCATTTTAATTTTCATCGGTGTCTCTGAAGCAGTTAGACTTTTTATGCAAAATAAAAAGCACTATTAAAAAAAAAGACGGAAGATCATTCTTCCGTCTTTTTTTTGCTCTTTTAAAAATAAAAAAACAACTAAACCGAAGTTTAGTTGTTTAAATTAGTAAAGTTATGGAATTAAGCTTTAACGATGTTAGTAGCTTGTAATCCACGTTGACCTTCTTCAACGTCGAAAGTCACTGCTTGACCTTCTTCTAAAGTTTTGAATCCTTCACCTTGGATAGCTGAGAAGTGTGCGAACACGTCTGAACCGTCTTCTTGAGTGATGAAACCGAAACCTTTGTCTGCGTTAAACCATTTTACTGTTCCTTGAGCCATTGTTGTTTCCTCCTGTTGCGCATAGCGCGTTTTATTGCAATAAATATCGATGCTACAAAAGAGGTGTCTCAAAACAATAAATGTTTAGTAACCTGCATGTGTATCTAACTTATTACATACTTAGTATATCGCACTTTTATTAATATGTAAAGGGCTAAATAGTATTAAATAAAAATAATGCTTTCATTTCGTTCAGAACTGCATCCTACCGCCTATTTCCATACCTAAATATATTTTTTTAATTGGAATTGAGAATTTGTTTTGATAAAACCACAGTCGGTTAAGGCCTGTGTTACTATGTCAGCTTCATCAAAATTACTCCAAGTCATACTAATTTCACCATATTTTTTATGGAGACTTGATAAAGCTTGCTCCAGATAGCACGTTGGTAGTCTAAACTGACGCATAACCAATGATCTGTTACCCTCTTTATCATAAACTTCATCTAAAACAAGGTCTCCTATTTTTTTATGATTCAAAATAAAATCAAAGCTTTTGTTAAATACGCTTCTATTTTGCCATGGTGTATTTTGAGGATCGGATTGACCCTTACTCATTTCTATACAAATAGCCGATTCTCTTATTTTAGAAAAAACACCTTGGTATATGCCTAAATCAGTTATAATCGAATACCCTTTATCCAAATAAAGATATTTTGCTTTTAAATTCTCTGACAACACTTCAAATTTGATAACTTCTACACCGCTGACTTTTACTCTTTCTTCCATTTTAGAAAGCATCGCTTTAGCAACCCCTGAATGCCTTTCTGAAGGCCTGACGCCCATACCCCCAACCCAAGCTGTCACAATACCATCAAACTCTCTAACCCCTATTAAAATAAGCCCTAGAAGCTTTTCTTCATCTTTCATAATAAAAGATAGTTCTTCTGATAATCCAAACTTGTTAAATCTAGCTGTAAGTGTGTCATTTGTCATTACCATAGGGGTGGGGTAATCACTAAAACAATCGTTCCATAATTCCACACTCTCTGTAAGACTTACCTCATTAAAATTAATAGCTTTCATATTTCACTACACTCCCTTATCATATATATAAATAAAAAGAAAAGACTAACCTGCTTGGCTAGCCTTCTATCTGTCAGATAATAAGTGATCTAATTTATCATTTATTGTCTCTAACTGTCTTTGCGTTGCACGCTCCATTTTTTGAGCTGACTCAAGACGTCTTTTTTCTTCTTCTAACGCTCTCATTTCTGCTTCTAAACGTCTTTTTTCTTCAAGTGTTTTTCTGGATTGTCCCAACTCTAATTCATATTTTAAATCTAAACAATTGATAAAAAATTCAGAAAGTATCGGAATTAGATTCAGTACTAGAGGTAATAATACATATACTAATTTTGAATCTAAGTCTCCTTTGAAAAATTGTGCATTAAAAATTGTCAATAAAACTGAAGTTAGTGATAAAAAATTCTTGAGTACTTTTTTAAAGGTCGATGAATTTAGTTGAGAGTTGTACATATATAATAATAATCCTACAACTACAACTGCCACACAACCAAATAAAATTTTTACAGATAATGTCGCACTATTAATAATTTGAGAAAAACAAACATATTCAAACCCAATTATAACCACAAAAACAAACACAAGTTGAATAATTGTATCTCTTACTTTTCTTAAATTGTCGTTCATATCCAAGGTAACTGTTCCTCCAAACATATACTTAATAGTCCTATTATAACAAAAATAACCTGTTCAATAAAGTATATGTCATATTTATAAACATTAATAACAGCTTTACTCTCTTTTGAAAGTTGTTAAATAGCATTTATTATAATATAATAAATTTAAAAATAACACGGAAGTGCAACTGTTGAGTAACTCGTATACTATTTAGACAGTACTTTCACTGAAGCAGAAAGAGTAATATCAAAATTCCTGGATTCTTACATTTTGAAGGCACTTATACTAAAAAATATTTAAAGCTAGAGAAAACAGGATGGTTGATGCTTGATTTCAACTCTATTTAATTTAAACGTTAGCTATAAGCAATGGTAAAAAGTTGCTTATGGCTTTTATTTTTATTAATAAAAATATCTATTGGAGGATGACTTAGAAATGAAACATTCAAAAAGCTATTTTGCTATACAAAATGCTCTCTATAAATTATTAGAACAATCTGACTTAAAGCAACTAACAATAAATGATATTTGTGAGCAAGCAAATGTTGGTCGCTCAACCTTTTATCACTTATTCCATGACAAATATGAAATATTAGAAAAAGAAAATGAAGCACTCTGCCAAATCGTTGATGATTCGCTTAAAGAGGTTCTCACAATGTCTAACCTAGAACTACATTTAAATAATTTAATTCAAACGTTGAATCATACTAAATTTCTGCAATTGATTGATATTGAAGAAGGCGGAGTAAATTTGAGAAAAGATTTACGAAATATTTTTGAGCAAAACTATATTTTATATTATGATCGAAAAATGATTCAAAAAAAATGGGGGATAACTTTTGATTTTGCTAAAGACTTGTTCTGTTCTACTACCCTTACATTTATCGAGTCCTCAATAAAAAGTCAGGATGAGGAAGACACAAAGAATAATATAAATTTCATTAAAGAAATGATCAATATGTTTTTAGTCTTCACTTAAATTTTATCAAGTAAGCTGTCAACATGTTTAATCCTTTTTACTTTTTTTATCTCAACTAATTCACCATGCTTAATCACCATATCTATATCTTTTAGTGCTGTGATATCATCAATTGGATTATTTTTCATCATAATAAAATCAGCCATTTTCCCAACTTCAATGGAACCATATTTATCATCTATACCTAAAATCTTTGCATTTTCTTTTGTGGTAAGCTTTAAAACATCTAAAGTTTTTACATTTCCATACTTTACGATATGATCTAATTCTCTCCAAAAATCATAATGTGAAACAAAGGACATAGAGGCGTCATTCCCTATTCCAACTTTAATATTATTTTTAATGGCTTGTTTAAAACCAACAAGCATTTCTTGATAAACATATTTTCCATTCTCGTTTGTTATAAAATCAATAGTTGTTTCTTTCTCATTTAAATAAACAGATGGTGCTGCAACAATGAATGTTGGAATTAACGATGTATATCCTCTTAATGATTTTGGATTAGCTTTAAAAAGATCAATTATTTCATCATCCATTCGCGCCCCATGTTCAACAGTATCTACTCCACCTTTTAGAGCGATTCTCACACCTTCAGTACTTTCAACATGAGCTGCAACCATTGTGCCATTTTTATGTGCTTCATCACAAATAGCACTTATCTCTTCTTCAGTAAATTGTAATGCTCCTGCTTCACCTATTCTTCTTGCATCAGTCACACCGCCCGTCACACAAATTTTAATCCAATCAATACCTTGTTTTACATTTTTTCTGACATTCCTTCTTGCTTCCCAAGGTGAATCACTTTCTAATGCTAAATAAGGTGCGCCGTGACCATCCGTAACACTTAAAAAGTAGCCAGAGACTAATAATGTCGGTCCAATCACTTTATTACTATCTATCTTGTCTCTCAGTCTGACATCTTGATAAAAAAATTCTCCTACAGATCTTATTATTGTTACGCCAGACATTAGTTCTATCTGCGCGTTTTTTTTCATTCGATTTAAAATAATCTTCCTACCAAAATGAGTATCCGCTAATCTGTAAATGACATTTAAAATATTTGGTGATCCTGTTACCTCTAATGATTTTCCCGACCCAAAAAGATGAGCATGAGCATTAATCAAACCTGGTAATATATAATTCCCCTTCCCGTCAATAACATTCAACTCCCTTTCACTATTATCAGGATAGTCCATCAGTATCTCTTCGATAATTCCCATTGAGTTAAAAATGATATGCGCTCTTTTAATTTCTCCATTAGAAAAATCAATTAGTCTAATATTTTTTATTATAGTATTCATCAAAATCAGCCTCTTTTATTTTAATCTTAATTTCCTTTACAGTATAAAATCTGCATCACTAAAAAAAAAGAAACAAAAAGAGTAAAATGTCTCATTTGGGACATTTTACTCTTTTTGTTTCAGAGATTACCTATTAAAAAACTTAAATAGTGAACCATTAACAGGACCTATAACAGGACCTATTTACATATTGAAATCTTTAATAAGAGATATCTTAGATAAGTCAACTTACCTCTTTCAGCACCTGTTTAATACAAAATAACCAACTAACACTTATTAAATTATAAATTAACACCATTCTTAATTTACAAACGTCCTATTACCATTACACTCACCTAAAACAATGTCATTAGTTTACTTTGATAGCTATAATGAATGCAAAAAAATTTTGAAAACATCTAAATACACTCAAATTTAGGGTAAAACAAAAACCTCTCAAGACGCTATTATATCAACGTCTTGAGAGGTTTCTTATTTCTCTTAGGAAGTCCTAAGAACACTTATTATACCGGTGGCCGGTATTGTATCATCTTATTAAAACCCTATTGTATCAATAATTTAAAGGATTAATTCATTTATAATGCACCTAGAATTCACCAAATCAAAATTTTTAAATTATTTTCACACGTTTCTACTATTATATAGGTAACAAAATAAATTTTAAAAATAACATACTAAACCATTTTTTCGTACCATATCTAAGAGGGATGATTACAATGAACTCTAAAGAAATACGAATAAAAAATTATTTGATAAGATGATGAATGAAGTTGAAAAAATATTAAATATAGAAAATTTCCAGCTTAATCACTAGCTTTCATAACATAAACCTTCTTTACACTTACGGGATACCTCTCATTCAATCATATGTATTTAATTTTTATATTTTTTATACCCCACTCCCCCTACTAATAAAGTTACTATAGCACCTACTAAAATTAATTTCGAATTTTTTGTTTCACCTGTTTGCGGCAACTGATTTTTATGTGTTGGTGAATTCTTTATCTCTGTTAGTTCTGTTGGTTTTGTTGGTTTTGTTGGTTTTGTTGGTTTCATCGGTTCTGTTGGCTCCGTTGGTTCCGTCGGCTCTGTTGGTTCCGTTGGTTCCGTTGGTTCCGTTGGTTCCGTTGGTTCCGTTGGCTCCGTCGGCTCCGTTGGTTCTGTTGGTTCTGTTGGTTCTGTTGGTTCCGTTGGTTCTGTTGGTTCTGTTGGTTCTGTTGGTTCTGTTGGTTCCGTTGGTTCCGTTGGTTCTGTTGGTTCCGTTGGTTCCGTTGGTTCCGTTGGTTCCGTTGGTTCCGTTGGTTCCGTTGGTTCCGTTGGTTCCGTTGGTTCTGTTGGTTCTGTTGGTTCTGTTGGTTCCGTTGACTCTGTTGGTTCTGTTGGTTCCGTTGGTTCCGTTGGTTCTGTTGGTTCTGTTGGTTCCGTTGGTTCTGTCGGTTCTGTTGGCTCCGTTGGTTCTGTTGGTTCCGTTGGTTCTGTTGGTTCTGTTGGTTCCGTTGGTTCCGTTGGTTCTGTTGGCTCTGTTGGTTCTGTCGGCTCCGTTGGTTCCGTTGGTTCTGTTGGTTCCGTTGGTTCTGTTGGTTCCGTTGGTTCCGTTGGTTCTGTTGGTTCTGTTGGTTCCGTTGGTTCTGTTGGTTCTGTTGGTTCTGTTGGTTCTGTTGGTTCTGTTGGTTCTGTTGGTTCTGTTGGTTCTGTTGGTTCTGTTGGTTCCGTTGGTTCTGTTGGTTCTGTTGGTTCCGTTGGTTCTGTTGGTTCTGTTGGTTCCGTTGGTTCTGTTGGTTCCGTTGGTTCTGTTGGTTCTGTTGGTTCATTATCAACATCAACAATAACAATATTACTAGTATCATTTTTTTGAACCTTAACAGGAATTGGTGTTGAATTTAATTCGTAACCTTCTGGTGCCTTTGTTTCAACTAATGTATAGTCACCAAACTCTAATGGAACTGTTGTTTGTCCATGACCATCCTCATTAACTGCAATGTGATCAACAAGATTACCTTCACTATCAAAAACATCAAATTCTGCGCCTGCTAATAATTTAGCTTTATCTTTAGAATCATGTTTTATAACTTCAATTTTTCCATATTCTGGTTCGTCAATAATACACCCATGCCAGTCCCATCTATGAGTTTCTCCGGCACCTTTAAAAGTATCAACCATAATTGATCCATCAATATTTGAGCCACCACCATCTAAAGTAGCTCCTGGTGCTAAAATACTACCTTGCCAAGGAAAACCAATATTAATATCGCCATTAAAAACTTCTTTATTATTCGTAAAATTCCATAAAAGTGTGCTATCAGAAAAATCACCTGTTTCATGATTTCCACGATCTGTACCATCAACATATTTTAATTTAATAGGGCTTGTAGTTTGATAAGGATTTTGTCCCTCAACATCTACATTAATTAATACAGTCTTTGTTAATTTACAATCTTCTCCGCTTTCTAATCCACTTATAACTAATGGTGTACCAGATTGTAATACATCACTTGTTAGATTAACAACTACTGTTTTTTTATTTATTTTACTAACATCAATGATACGGTTATTTTTGTCTGAAAAATCACTAGCCTTAATTTCAAGATCAGGATTTAAATTAGCAATTCTTTCACTTTGAGTATATAAATTATTGAATTCTTGATCAAAATCAATATATTTTTCCCCTTCTTTATCTTGAAAAATATCCTCTGCTTTCCATTTATCAACAGAAACACCATTTAATGATGGACGATCGGGATTAGTAAGGTCAACAGAAACACTCGTTCCGACAACGACTTTATTATGACCCGTGCCTGGTACTCCAGACGCTCCATTTAATGAGGTTATATTTTCAAAATAGTAATACTCTTTTCCTGTAAACCCATTTGTACCCATTACAGCCTGTGAACCATTCAAATTTTGAGTTGCTACATTCCCAGATGTGTGATTTCTTAACGTCGTTTCTCGAGCAAAGATATGGAAATTTGGGGCGACACCTAATATATTATTTTTCGCCTCTGGTATATCATCATATACACTTCCCCCTGAGGCTACTACATCAGCACCTTTTTTTACAGCATTCGCGCTCATGCCTATTGGTAAAATTAATAATAATGATAAAAATGCCCCCATTATTTTCTTGCTTTTAAAAAACATACACTATACCCTCCTTATTTTTTAGGAATTGTTTTTAAAATTCCATCTTTATTGTATGTTAAGCAAAAAAATACTTCTTATTATATTTTTACTTTACGTATCAAAAAATAATAACGGATATTATTCGTAATATAACAAGATTTTATGTACAAATAACAATTCATCTGTTCAAAAAAGCATGAAGATACTTATCCGGTGGGATATAATGTTTTTATATTATTTATGGAGGTATTTTCATGTGGTGCGAGTTTCTTTCCAAAAGCGATCAACGAAAACTTAAATTTACACATTCTTTACTTTTCGAATTAAAAACTAATCATTCACATGAAAGTATAAATATAACGAAAAAGGATATTGTATCAATTAATAAAGATTTAAATTACTTAGACTCTCCTTTCAAAATTATTAATAATACACTAACATTTACTAAGTTAGTTTTTAACACCGAACAAGCTAAACAATTTACTTATTATAAACTAAGTAATCTATATTATAAAAATACAACTTCTATTCACTTTATAAAAGAACTATTACTTAATCCTGGTTGTACTGTACAGGAAATGTCTGATTTGATTTTTGTATCATCGTCACATATCTATTTTTTAAAAGATAGGATTAATACTATGTCTATTCTTCAGCAAAATAATATTCAAATATCTATTATAAACAACAAACTTTTTTTTCGTGGAGACTCTACTACTATAGCTTTCTTTATATTAGATTTTTTTAAATCTGTGTTCTCAAACAAGCAAGAACTATTTAAAAAAGCCCTTTTAATTAATATCGATCCGAACTCTGATTTTTATATACACAATGATATTCTTGAAATAAAGAATATTATTTCAAATTCAGAAGATACTAAAAACAACAATGACTTGTTAATATCTTTACTGGAAGCTTGTTTTGATTCAAATAAATCTAGCATATCTCCTGTTTCTTTATCATTTGATATAGAGAAAAATCCATTTATCCAATTTATAAAAAAATCATTTTACCTATTAAAAGATGAATATTCCATATTAAGAGATCGTTCGTTCAATACATATGTATCAAGTTTAACTATTTCCTATTTATTCTTTTCACTTAGTTATCAATATTATCCTTCTTTTTTAGATTCATATGATTTTCAGACGATTCATAATAGTAAGCTTTTAAATCAATTCGAAGAAACTTTACTTCTTGATGTCCCAAAAGATCAAAAAATTTATTGTTTTCTTTTTATAAATCATATTATTGGAGTTTTAGAAGCCGAAATGACAACCTTACCACTGAAAATTTTTATTCATCTTACAGAACCTCCACATTTGGAATTAATCATTCAAAATACTATCAAACAAATTTTTGATAAAACTATTATTGAATTTGTTGATAATGCTTACTCTGCAGATGTAATATTAAGTAGCTGTATTGATATTTATGATTATCCTATATCTGAAGAAATCATTTACTATTCAAATGATTTTTTTAATGAACTAAATAAAAAAAACTATCTTTCTTTTATCTCTAAAATGATTCACTAAAAAATCCCCCCCACAATTAAGTGAGGGATTTTTTTAATACTTCAACTTCTGTCCCACATAAATAAGGTTTGGATTTTTAATATTGTTCAGTCTAACTATACTATCCAAAGTTACACCTAAGGATTGAGCAATCATCCCTAATGAGTAATCAGTACTCTTCACAATATAAACTCTTTCTGGTTTGGGTGCTGGTGTCTGTGCTGAACCTTTACTAGATTTTGCATAAGCTTTCCACGCTTTTGAATCACCGTTAAAATAGTCCATGTCCAAACTTCCATTATAACCGGGTAAACGACCATTTGAACTATACTGATGAATCGCAACAAAAGGCCAATATCCTACTTTTCCATTTACATTTGGATGCTTAAACCCATTTTGAATCCCATTCGAATTATACTGAGCCACCCATAAACCATAATCACTTTTAACAACAGAGGTCCAATTCTGCTCGTTTGCGACTGATAAACTCATGTAAATTAATGGCTTAACACCCGTTTTATCCTTCACACGATTTAAGAATCTAAGTACCCACGCTGGACCATTACTCACCGCGGCCATTTCATAATCTAAAACCAACATCGCTTCACCAATATAATTTTTTATATTCTTTAAGAAATAATCTGCTTCTGCAACTGCGTCATTTGTTTGAGCAAAATGATAAACTCCCAGTAATTTTCCTGCTTTTTTTGCTTGTTGGTAATGCTTATCACACTGTGGGTTAACGTAGCTTAGCCCTTCTGTTGCTTTAATGATAACAAAATCACCTTTAACCGTCCCGGCATGTAATGCAGCTTGATAACTCGCTATATCTATTCCATTTAATACCATTTTTATTCCTCCTTATTTTTAACTAAAGGTCTGGTCGTTTGCTTTTTAACTTGATCTATTAACACAGCACCACCTGCTACTAAAATAGCCTGTACAAAATTTAAAGGTACATAGCCTCCTAATAAACACGGTGTAAAACACACACTAATTACAATTAAAAGCGGCAATATATACTTATCATCTAATACATCACTTCGTTTTACCGCATATCCTATAATCCATAAAACAGGTACCATAACGTAACCTTCTTCTACTATTAAAGACATAAAATCCATGAACTAACTTCCTTTCTCTAAATCCCTTATTCTATGATTAGCGGTCTTTATCTTTTCTTCTAGTACAAAAATTTGCTCAACAATTTTATTATGACTATCAACCTTCTTTTCCAATTGCTCCATACGATAACCTAGAAACTTAATCCCATAGGCTACACTACAAACCGAGCCTAAGATACTTCCAATTAATGTTATTAACGCAACCGTTATTTCTGACTGCACTTTAATCACTCCTTAAAAATAACTCTAAAATAAAAAAGCCTACTTTTCAGCTTGCTCTTCCTTTGCATCATATTTATTTTCAATTTCATCACTACACTCTGTATCTTCTTGTTTCTCAACACACGATCTCTTTAATGCATTATTCTCTAGTCTCAAATTAATTATCTCTACTGCTTGTTCAGAAATAACTTGTCTCAAATCTTCCTCATTAATCATTAGATTATATCCCCATTTCATTTATTTTTTGCTTCAACCTGTCTAATTCAATATGTAATTCCTTTAATGGCTCAAAAATATATGGCAATAATTTTTCCACTTCATAAGCACTTGGTTCACCATTAATATAGGTTATCGCACTCTCCATCCCCGCACGTACCAAAGACTCAACAGTATAACCAATAATCGGTTTAGATAAATAGCTAGTTACATCATCGTGATTTTCATCTTCCTCCATTTGAAAGATAGTCGTTTCCAATTCTTTAAAACTAGAAAGTTTAAACTTTTCTATATGACGCTCGTGGTCTAAGATAGTTAATTTCGATTCAGAAAATGTTCCTGAATTATTTTTTAAATATCCACCTTGTGTTAAGCGAACTTGAAAAGTGCCTCCTCCTCCATTTTCAGCTGTATTGAGCCAATCTGACTTCATTTCACCCAGAAACTTATTCCCATTTTGTCTCCTTAACCTAAAAGCGTTCTCCATACTTGGACCGCCCTGAAGATAAAGATACTGATCATACTCTTTCGAATTAACTGTTCTAGCTTCAATATTTGTTGATTTTATTTCTGGTACTGAAATATTACTACACTCCATAGTGGTTGATTTTATTAAATTTGAAGCATAGATATTACCTTCATTTCCAATTCTTGCTACAATATTATCTCCAATTGTCATGATTATTCTACTAGGTTTAATTTCTAGTGATAGGGGTTTACTCGTATTTATATTATCCTTCATTTGAAATTTAGAACCTTGATACGCATAAATATCTATACGCGATTTCATAGTTTTATTTGACGAATCGAGGTACGATCTGAATTTCATAGTATCCTGTCCAAAAGTTGTCGCCGTATATGAACCATAGTTTGATTTAGACTCTGTGGTGACACCCGTAAATTGTAAATCTCGCCACCCTAATTTCCATGTTCCAGAAAAACTACGTGGTTCAATTGCATTCTCCTCATTAAAATTATATGTTCCAGTTAAATAACCATTACTTGTTGTTAATTCCAATTTACTTGCAATTTTTATTAATCCTGTATTAACTGTTCCCGAAGTTAATCTTGAAACATCAACATCAATCGCTTTTATATTTTTTATAAATGCAGTATTAACTGTTAAATTTTTTATATAGGCATCATTCATTTTTACATTACCATCAAGCATAATATTTTTACCTTGAATAAGAACCCCCTTAGGGTTTAAATTAATTTGAGACATCAAATCATCTTTAGAAACCTTTAAGTTAATATCTTTTTTTATAACTGTAATACTCGCTTTATTTGATTCAACATCTTTAACAGTTACGTTAAATTGATTTTTTAATTGGGTAACTTCAGTTTGATCTGCCTTCCCCTTAACACTGGTCTGTATACCATTGATATTTTTTTCTATTGAGGTAATATCACCTTCTAAATTAGAGATACTCTCAATTGAATGCTTACTATCTGTTTCTAACTTATGAATAGACACTTTTCCATCAGCAACATCCTTCTGAGTTAAAGTTAGCTTGTTCTTTTCTTTGTCTAAATCAATTTCAAATTCTTTTAACTTCCCACCATTTTTATCTGCTGCTTCTTTTGCAGCAAGTGCATCCTTTATCGCTTGTTCTGCCGTATCTTTAGAGAATCCAGCTTCTTCTCTAGCCTGTTCGGCTTCTTTCAAAGCTTCATCTATATTTTTATTTACTTCTTCTAACTGCTCCTCTATATTAATATCAAATTCAATTTGTTTCCAAATACTTCCATCCCATCGATACATTTCATAATTACCACCACCGATATCTTTATACCAAATATCGCCAATTTTTGTAGCCTTAGGTTCATCAGGTCCGTAAAAGTTTGTATTTTTCCCATTGGCTGAATGTAGGGCAGTATTAGAATTAGCGACTGATTTTTCAACATCATTTTCCAACTGCTTAATAGTATTTCCTAAACTACCTCTTGGTTCACCAATTTCATATGAAATAACTCTCTCTAAAACTGGATCATATTCTACTCCAATTACTTTAGCCTTGAAATCAATCCCGTACTGAACTAACTTAACCGTTACAGTGTCGCATAACTTAACATTGTCAAAGTTTTTCAAATGATGAAAATCTACTGTCGAGGTTGTATCGATTGGTGTGACTTTAACATTTATTTTTGGCTTACCAACATCATTTTTCTTTACATAACTCTCAGCAAGCTTTTTTAAAGCCGCCTTATCTTTTGGTTCCTCACTACTGAAATCAACAGGTATTGTAATTTTATTAGCATACTTACTTGCGTACGGACCATCAATAATTAAAGAATCAATCGTCAATAATTCTTCCTTATCACTGCCTTCCTCTCTTAATACAGCATAAGGATAAATTGAAGTATAAAGATTGGTCATAATATCATCATTTTCTAAATCTATGATATTTTTTCCGTATGATAATAAAGCTCCTGTATGTTTTCCACGTTGGCTCCATAATTTAACTTTGTAATTATCAAATTCATACTCGCCACCCCAACGTTGTAATATCGAGCCAGTAACACCGCCTAGAGCTAACAACGGATTAGCAACCTTGTCAATGGTCCATACTGTTTTCGTTGTTGTCGTTACATTTGATGTTACTGTAATCTCATTCGGGTTCTTTATAGCATTCTTCCATGTAGTTAGCGCAGCATTAGCACTACCCGACACTATGACTTCCGGGTCCATATAAAACCCTTCAAAGTCATCTCTGATATGCTTGCAGTAGACCTTAGCATACCCTTTTATCGGTTTTGTAATTCTGTTAATTCTAAACCGTTGATTTAATTGACCATTATTATTTACACTAACCAAACGATCATTAGCTAATTCCTTAAACAAATTACTATCAACTAAATATTCAAATTCAAAAGTATAAACGCTATTTCTTTTTTCTCTGATAACTGGGTCTTTAATATCTTTCAGTACACCTATAGCAAACTTATTAAAAATGGAAGCTTCTGCTTTATATAGAATTGGATAACTCATAACTTATTACACCACCTCGGTTTTATCTCTATCTTAGTGACATTACCTGAAACTACCTTGATTGAGTTGTTACCTTTATTTAATACTGGTAAGGGAAATGTCTGTAGTTTTTCAAACTCATTTTTATTAGCCTTAGTGACTGATTGATAGAGTGTATCTACTTCTATATAGCTATCAACTGAATGAAGGGATAGTGATTGCCCTGCAATACTAAGCTTTACATCTCCACTTCCTGTAATTTTGATATAAGGTTTCGCTACCAAATTCCAACTATTTTTTAAAGTTTGCCCATTTGTTACTTCGGATAATAACTGTCCACTTTCTACATATTTATAAGGTTTCATCTTAAATTTAATAACACTTTTCCCAAACGTGTGCATGATATGTTCAATATCGTATTCACTATAATGAATGGCTTTATAAATAAAACCAGGGTCATATGACAATAATAAATCTCCCCACCCTTCATACTTATCCAAATCAGCATCTAACCAACTATTTAGATTAGAGCTTTCTAGAAATAAATCTTTATCCGATGGCATTGCTAAACTCACAGGAAATGAAAATTCAACTGACTTTAACCGTTTATTATCAATTGCCACATCTCCATCAATACCAGGAACCTCAACGAATGAGATATCTCTTTCTGGTTTAGTGAACGCTAATTCATTATGTAACTTCAAATAAAAATCAGAACTCTTTTTACCACAATACTCAAAATAGATTGTCTCACTCATTTACAAAGCCCCCTTCTGTTTCAATTAACCATCTCATCTCTTCCATCGTCTTACGAATATCCTCTTTACCCGACCAATTGAATACAGCTCCATCAAAAAAACCTTTGAAGTTTTGTGTTATAACTTTAGGACTTACCGTTTTCTCCTGTGAGCCTTTAGTAAGAATTGAATTTTTTAACGAACCAGCATCCTGTTTCAATAACATATGATTACTATCTAATAAAGGTTGTTTGACTTTCTCAATAACTGTACTCATCGCTTTACTCGGTAACTTAGAATATCGTTCTAAACCAATGCCCCATCCCGACATCATATTTTTTCCAATCATGTCTCTCATCCAATGTGAAGGCGAATGAATATGAAGTGCATCTTTAATTTTATTTTTTATTCCTGAAACTATTCCACCAAGAGTACTCCAAAGACCTTTTACAGCACCACTAATCCCACTGATTAATCCGTTAATAATATCGGCGCCAATAGACTTCAGATTAATATCACCAATAGATAATATTTTTTTCTTGATACTAGCCCAAGTATTACTTGTCCAAGTTTTAGCTTTTTCCCAAGCCCCTTTTATAGTATTAACCATTCGTTCAACAATACCTGAAACACTATTCTTAATCCCATTCCAAATTGAACTTGTCGTATCTTTTATACTATTAAAGATAGAAATAATCCCTTGCTTTAAATTACTGAAAAAAGATTTGATAGCAGAAACAAACCCACTAACAATTGTGCTAATCCCTGATTTTAATCCATTCCATATCGCAATAGATTCAGTTTTTAATACTGTAAAATACCCTTTAACTGCACCTACAAATGCTTTGATTATCCCGGAGACTAAGGCCTTAATCCCTGTCCATATTTTTGATGCAGCATTTTTTATGTTGGTCCAGATTTGGTCAATGTGACTCTTCATTCCTTCAAAATCACCTGTTACTAAATCAATCAGCAATAATACCGGAGCTAAAATAATGTTCTTTATTAACTCCCATGCCCCCTGAGCTATATCACCAATTCCTTGCCAAATTAAAGAAAGTCCGTCCTTAGCACCATTAAATATCGCCATAAACTCCGTAATAAATGGAGTGACGATTGCTTTTATTCCTTCAACAATCAGATTCCATCCTTCTATCGCTAAGTCAGAAATACTTGTCCATAATGCTGATAGCGTTTCTTGAAAGGATTCCCAAGCAGATACAAGCCCATCAACTGCACCCTTAACAAACTCCTTAATCGCATCCCATGCAATTGAGGTAGCTTCTTTTAAACCATCCCAGAAGCCAACAATGCTATCAACCACGCCTTTAATTAAATTCTTTATTCCTTCCCAAATAGCTTTGACTGCATCTCTAAATCCTTCATTTGTTTTCCATAAATAAATTAAACCTGCCACTAAAGCTATAACAGCTGCTGCAATCACTACAAAAACATTGGCATCCATCACTAAATTAAGAACTTCCTGTGCCTTACTCATCAATGTCGTTGCTTCAGTTGCTCCTGACATGATTGATTTAAACTCACCTACACCTTTTTTTACCGTTCCGATGCCCTTTGTTACCTTATCAAAAACATCTAGCCCTTTACTAATTCCTTGGAAAGCTAAAAATCCTGTTGCAACGGTCACTAATACAGGAGCAAACTCTTTTAGTTTATTGACAAGCTCTCCTACCACTTTTAAAGTAGGTGGAATATAATCAGATACTTTCGTTAATGTCTTTTCAAAGACTTCACCAATCTTACTGATATTTTCTTTAATACTTCCTAGACCCGCTTCACCAAACCCTTTGTCTAAATTTTGTATAATCGTCGTCACACCACGAGTAACTGCAGCACCCATATTGGCAAATGTTCCGCTCCACGACGAACCTGCTTCTTTAGCAGCTCCAGCAATTTTACGGATGCCTCCCGCTCCGGTTTCCATTCCTTTTTCAACACTATCAAAGAAATCATCTGCAGATATCGTTCCTTTAGACAATGCATCCTGTACCTCACTCGATGACATCTTATGAGCTGTCGCATACATTCCAACAGCATCAATCCCCACATCAAATAGACGGTCTAGTTGGCCCATATCGACTTTTCCTTTGGTTTTCATCTTTCCAATGGCATCGGTCACACCAGCTAGTTCCTCATTTGTTCCATGACCATAAAAAGCAACCGCATCTCCCCAAGTACCTACAGATTTAGTCGCATCACCTAAGTCCATTCCCCTAGTCACAAAATTCTGAGTTGCCTTAGCGGCTGTATCTAGTCCATAGGCTGTTCCTTTAGTTGCTCCTTTTAATACATCTAATGCTTTACCTGCAGCTCCACTATCACCAGTAATTTCACCAATCGTTCTCTTAAACGCATCCATCGTATCTAAACGTTCAAATGCACCATGAATAGAGTCTTTTACCATATCAATCGCTTTACTTGCGACCTTCACAAGTCCTAAAGCACCGGCTATTTTTTTAACACCAAGCGAACCTTTAGTCCCTGCTTGATGGACCTTGCCACCTATCTGTTTATCTGCACTATTTCCAAAACTATCCAGTTGGCCTTCTGCTTTAGAAGAATTCAATTCAACATCAATTACAACACGTCCATCACTCAGTAGTATCACCTCTTTCCATATGCGCTAATGCCCATTCACGTTTTTCAAGTAAGTCCATCGCTTGAAATGCGATCGCTTCTTGGTTCGATTTCAATGCCACTGACTGCTTGGATTCCAAAATAGCCATACGTTCTTTAGCTGTAGCATCCTTAGGTATTTCCATTTGTCTAATTTCAATCACATTTTTGAAGGTTGTTTTGTCACTAAGACTTCCCAATAAGGCCATGAATTTAAACCAATGCATCTCATCAAATACCTCTAATAAATCAATTCCATAATCTTGTAAAAAAGATGCATAAATATAATCTGAATCTTCCACCAAGTCATAATACTTTTCCATTGGCTCTTGATGAGTTGTTTCATTCTCTAGTGATAGAGGTTCGATTTCATCTGATTTCAAAACATATTTTACAAGTTCGATGAATAAGGCCTCATGAAGAACTTGGTTATTATCTTGAAGCTCCAAAACCTTGTCTACGGTAAGTGTTGTCAGTAACGACAAGGTTAGATTTACCTTAAACGAATCCTCTTCCTCCTCGTCTTCAAATACCTCATACCACCTTAGGACATTGGAAAAAGCCATATCTAACTCGAAATCCATATCTCCTATTGAAACGACATCTCTTATCTTTTTAGATAACGATAAGTACATGGCATTAGCCTTGTTTCTTAGAAGCTACCAATTTAGTTAGTTTTGAACGGTCTTTTATCTTTTCATATTGAGATTGAACTTCTAAGACAGCTTCTATTACCGCTTCACTATCCTCATTAGAAGCAGCGTATAACTGATCAAATGAACCACTTCCTAAAATGACATCCGTCACTTTTCGACAAATGTCTACTGATAAGCCAATACACTCTAATTCCGAATCGTAGTCGTCATCCTTAATAGCCTGTTCGATTTTTTCCTCTAATGCCTTCATCTCTGGGTCAAGTTTCTTAACCATACTTCTGTATTTTCTAATCACTGAATCCGAAGTATTTAACTTAAATTCCATGCCACCAATTCTGACTGGTACATACCCTTTTCCTAACTCAACTACAATGCTATTTCCTTGATTGTTATTTTTTGTCATCGTGATTCCTCCTATTTTTTAAAATAAAAAAGGCTAGTCTACTGACTAACCTTTGGTGTTTCACCTGGTTTATTTTCTGGCTCATCTTTGGAATCTTTAGGTAATCCATCAAAGCCAATTACACATTCAAAATTCCCTCGTTGATTGGCATCGCCACCCGTATGAACAATTCCTGTCAGAATAGCATTCCCTTCACGGACTCGACCGTCTGGCTCTGTGTGTCTAAAATAAACTTCTCGACCTGCACCCGTTTGGTTTAAACGATCACGGACAAACTCTTGCGCTTCATCATTTTTGTAATCACGATGCCCTTTAAAGGCATACTCACTAGAAATAGTTGTAACTGTCTTAGATTTCCCACCACGATCACCATAGTATTGAAACTCTTCTGTATCTTCATCATTACTAGGGTCAACCGTTTGAATGCCTTGCGCTAACTCTTTTAAAACAGGCAACGAACTCCCTACTGGACGTTCGCCTACTTCATATTTGTTCATCCAGTTAGGTAAATAACCACTAACTGCTCCTGCTCTACTTGTTCCCTTCATTTATAACACCCTCTCTTTTTGGTTGAATCATAATAGTCGCTTTGGCTAATAACGTATAAAGATAAGCACCATGCTCTGTCTGTTCGATTAAACGTGGTAAGGTATAGCCTTCACACACTATTAATTGAAAACAATCACTCTCAATTGTTAGATAATTTCCTTTAGTATCAAAGCGTGGTAAATTATCTAATTCATAATAAATAGCCATCGCATCTTGATAGGCTACTTCTTGTTGCTTATTCTTAACGATTATCTGCATAGATACTCTATAAATCACATCACGATTTTGATACCGCTCATCAGTACCTGAAGGAGCATCCAACAAAGCAATCCCACATTCATTATCAGGAATCGGTCTTAAATAAATAAGCGGTCGTCCTTGTTCATCATGACTGATTGAAGCAAGTTGGACCGTCTTTAATAAATGTTCTGACACTCTTTCATAAATATCCATAAAATAACTCCTTAGAGATGCTCTTTCATTGTGCTTTGACCAATAGCTATCCAGTCACTTAACTTTTTATTCTTGGCCACTTCAAACCACAAATGACTAGCATTTGGATTTTTATTCCGTTTTAACTTCAGACTCCTTGTAAAATAAATTCTAGCCGCATACTTTGTAGCCCAAATTACTTTACCTTTTTGAAACTCACTAGCCGAATATACTGAAGCTTCTAACACGCCTGAATCCTTCGCAACGTATTGATTACTATTAACTGCTACTTGTGTAGAAACTGCTTCGAGTGCTTTTTCAGAAGCTTGTGATAGTTTCTTTTTACCACCCATATCCTTATAACTCATACTAACGTCACCTCTACATGATGGGGTGTATCAGATAACGTATAAAGAACCTCACAACTTACAACAGTCAGAGATTCTTCAGCATAAATAATGACATCATCCACTTTTGGTATGACAAAAGGGAGAGAATAATGGGCATCCATATAAAGAATCCCTTTAATAACCTGTTCTTGATTCGTTCCAGTTAGTACCTTTTTAAAATCCGGTTCAAATCTAACTTGGTTAATAGTTACAGGAACTTGATTCCCTTTCCCTCCCCATGCCATATTTTCTGATTTTTTTTCATAAAGAACACTATGGATAAGTAACTTTTTAGGAATAGGTTTAAATAACACGCATCCTCACCTCATTCTTTTTCACCAAATTAGTCCCATCTAAATAAGCCAAGACATTCGGTCCAACTCGTGCTGCCTGTTTGGACTGATCACCTTGACTTCCTGTATATGAAAACTTACCTACTGATACACTTTTCGCATCACTATCGCTTCCTGTTGTATCAATATCTACCCCTTCTAATTGATAGTACTCAACTTGTGCTGCTGTTGCTTTTTTTATAAGACCCACCACTAAGTCGGAAAACTGGGAAAGACCTATATACCCAATTTGATAAGCTGTCACCTGGTCAATCACATCTGAAGCGCGTACAACAAACTTTTCAAAATCAGTCGCCTCTACTGATACTCCGTTGAATACATCATCATAAAACTTTTTATCAATGTACGGTGTTGCTCTCATTTTCATCACCTGCGATTTCGTCATGTTTCGCTTTTTTATCTTTTTTCTTTTGTTTATCTGCTGGTGGTGTTGTTGCTTCTTTAACCCCAACATAACCTAACATTTTAGTTTCTCTAATGACAAAATCATTGTCATTCATCATAAAGTGATAAGTCGCTTGCTTCGCAACGGACACACTATCAGCTGCAGCAGTCGTTAATGTCACATCAAGACCAGCTACCGTTGTTAAGTTTTCAAATGGTGTAAATAAAATAACATCATTTTCCATTCCATCAACAACTTCTACATCATACCCACTAATATTTGTTAAAATACCACCCACAATTGTGGTATCACCTAAATTGGTTTCACGATTTTGAACTTCTGCCACATAAATCAAATTAGTCGCTCGTGACATAAACCACTTGAATGAGCTATTGATATACTTATCTTCAAATTTACCTGTTAGTAAGGTTAAAGATTGAATATCTGGTAAAGCCTCACTTACTGATTTAACAACTGCCTCTTTCTTGGCCATCGCAATATACCCATCATTCAATTTAAGAAAGGCATCGCTAGAACTAGTATCACCATTAAATGATAAATCTTGTAAATCTGCAGCATACTGTTGTTGCATTAGTGATAATAAAGCCTGACGAACATCCTGACCACGAGTCTGAGCGGTATAGAACGTATTTGAATTTTCAATCCATGTATCTAGATATAAAGGAACCAACGTAAATGATACTGTTCCTTCTTCTTTAATATCCGTGCCGTCTGCTTTCGTATTAGTTCCTTGATGTTTTTTTAGTGTGCGCTTCTTCACACCCAATTTATCAATAGAACCCGTTCCACTTTTAGCAAAATAAACTGGAATTTTAGCAAGCGTCGCACTTGTTGCAACAGCATCCATTACAAACGCACGAGCATTATCATCACGCAACGTAACATTGTTTCCACCTTTTTGAATCGCACTCATCTGTTTTAATAATAATTCATTCGTAATTTTCATAGTTTTTCTCTCCTTTAATCTTCAATAGGGAATGCAGCATCAACATAACTTGGTAAAGCTTCTGATTTCTCAACATCTTTTTGTTTATAGGCTACTTCTACCACATTTGAATGACGAGCTTTTTCTAAAACTTCAATTCGTTTCAATAGCTCATCTTTTTCATCATCCACTTTTTTATCCTTTTCTTTATCGGACGTTTCACCATCAGCCTCTTTTACTTTGTCTTTTTTTTTCTCATCTTCCGGTTTATCCTTCTTTTCATCTAACTCTTTTTCAATTGTTTCTAAACGTTTGCTAATAGGACTTAACATCTCTGACAATAGGTCTTTCATTTCTTCTGGTTTCATTTCCTCACCTTTACTTTCTTGTTTTTTTGTATAAAAAAAAGACTTCATAAACGATTTAAATTCGTCTATAAGTCTATCTTTCTTATCTTCTAGTTCTGTTACTTCAGCCGTACCAGCTAATGAATAACCTGTAAACTCACCTTTTTGAATGGCTGCCCAAATATCATCAGTCGCTTTTGTAACTAATATCCAGGTGCCTTTAGTTATAACCTCATCCTCAATTGTCATATCGACAGGTGCTAGATAAGATTCAACTACCTTACCAGCATGCGTTTCAAAGTCATGCTGCTTATCAATATGCTGATAATTTTCCATGAAGGTATGAGCCGCTTTTTCAATATCTACCGCACTCATAAAATCATCATGAGCATCTCTGATATTCGGCTCATACACCACACCGTAAACAAGTTTCTCAGGATCATCGCTTTTAACAATAGTCTTTACTTCCGTATCAAAATTACTATCTTCTATCTCTTTCGTTAAAAAGAACTTACGCTTATTAGCAGCTTTATCAACGAAAGAGATGTGCGTTACTGTGACGTTACTTAATTTTCGTGACATTATTCCACCTCAACTTTATTTAATTATTTTTCCAATTCACTTATAATGCTTTTTAAATTTGCACTATAATGAAAGGTATTTGGATTATTGTTTTTATACTCAATATTATTACGTACTACGTACTCACGTAATTCTGAAGCTTTTTCCGGACTAATACGCGGCATGTATTCATCTGATATATCTTCCAATTCTTTTAAACATATAGTGTACTTTCTATCTGAAGATTTTGTATAAAATAAACCTGTTCCAATTAGACTAACTGATAGATTAAAACCATTAGGAATATAAATTGCATATGTTAAAATAATATTTAATTCTTTTATACTTAAAGTTGAGCCTAATATATTTATATATAGATCATAATCACTTGAAGATATTGTTTTATTCAGATAATTACTATTCAAATAACTTACAATTTGTTCTAACAAACCAAAATAGAGACCTGCCTGATCTTTAGTATTTACAAAATTATTTAGAGTAAAATTTTCAAAATATATTGGGGTGACAGAGTTTTTATGTATGGTATCATCTAAAAAGTCAAATATATTAACATTGCTCATGGTATTAGTTATACGATATGGCTCATTTCCTTTTAACGCGGTTCTCTCTTTTTGTATTAGATCTAGCAGTGCATAAAAATTCTTATTTACATTATCTTTTGCATTCCCTTTTTGTGTCTCCTCAAACACTTCAAAACCTCTCATAAATACAATAAATGTCATCACAATACCCATTATACTTATGCTAATTTTGTAACTGTTAACCAACTATAATTTCCCTTCACTTTAAATGACAAACAAAAAAGAAACACCACCGCAAATAGACCAGTAATTATAGCCCAATACTCTAAAGTTATACCTAAAAATTTATCATTTTTATTTTTCAAAACATATCCTCCAAGTAAATTAATACTCAAAGTTTAACACGCTAATTCAAGTCTCGCAAAATTACTGTATATATTCTTTCTTCAACATTGGCTCTATCCAACAATGACAATGAATCGTTTGTTTAGCCGATAGCTCTGGGTCATGTGGATACAAGGCATACTCCCCTTCAACATCAAATAACTCTCCTTTAGAAATAACAGTCCCATCTAACATCTCATGAGAAGTTCTAGGTTCATCAATTCCTGTTGTGTGTCGCCAGCGTAACCCTTCAACTTCTTCATTATTCAAAAATGACGTATAAGAACATGAAGAATAAATACGAAGTGTTTCTGTAATAGAAGTTACTCTTGACCGATAGTAACTAAACTCAGGTAACTCATGTAGTCTTGCTTTTAACCAAGAGATGCCGTGCCCTTTCTCAAATGTTTTCTTAACCATATCAGCTACTGCATTCTCGGTAGTTGTATTCATTAAATCAGGTAAGTCTTTAAACCATTTATCTAACTTATCTGATACCTTTCCACCTAATTCTTGGTAGGCTACATTTTGTAGTTTAGCCAACTTCTTAGCCATATCTTTTTCCGCTACTTTTTTGATAATAGAAAACGTCTTATCTATCTCATCAATAAATTGTCGAGTGCTAAATAATAAGCCTAATTCATCTGCTGTTGGAACTGTCTCAAAATTCAGAAAGATATACTCTGCAATAACTATGAATTCTGCATTATCAGTCGTCAAGGCAATCTCAATCCCTTCCTGCATTTCTTTAATGTATTTTAAAATCAGCTTGGCCAAATCCGGTGCCATCTTTTCAAGTATCTTTAAAAGTTCCTCGTCCTCTTCTAGACCTACTTTTAAAACAGATTCCACTATATGAGGTTGAAACTTCATTTACTCACCTTCCTTAGCAATGGCTTGTCGCAATATACTTGCGAGTTGACCGTCTGATGTTTCACCATAAGCCTTCGACAGACTAATACTTGCGCCACTGGACACTCCATTTTGTTTTAACGGATAGTTGTAGTCCTCTTTATCAAATGGCTCTAAGGGACTATTAATGACCTTAGCAACCAATGCTCTTAAATCATTTGGTGCCACTGCTCCAGCTTGAATAGCTGGTTCTAAAATATTCTTCATGTCTTCCGTATTAGAGTAATCTGGAGACTGTAAAAACACCTCTACTAATTCAAATCCGTATTCTTTAAATAAATTATTAAGTCGCCATTCATAACCATCTCGTCTCGGTTGAAAGACTTGCTCTTCCGTTAATTCTTTGGCTGTCTCGACTGTAGAGCGATTATAGTCATTCGACATCCCAACATACACAGGAGGTAACCTAAAAGCACTCAACACGTCATGAGTCACCTTATCGCTGTACTCTAAAAATAGAGCATCCTTCTGCAAAATATCTGCTAATTTCTCTAAACGAATGGCTGCTTTATCTTTCTCATTTTCTTGGAGCATACTTTCACCAGCGGTTACTTTCTCTGCTTCTAATAAGATAAATTTATGTTGTGAACTCTCACCTCCTATTGAATTTGCGTATTGCTTCAACGTATCTTCTGATGCTGCGGTAAGTTGAGCATTCTCTAAGATGATTGCTAAGGGAACATGACGCCCTTCAGTAAAATAACGATAATTCAATTCATTGGCTTTTCTATCACCAAGTATTCCAACTAAAGCCCCTACATACCGTGGTATGCCATAAGGTTTGCTTTCGTCTCCAATTTTCAAATGTATTAACTCTGTGGCACTTCCGCCATTTTCCTCTGACATAGTCCCATCTGTATTAATCGGCGTACTATCTCCAAAGGACTTAAAGTAAATCCCATTCTCTCGATCACTATCATTCACCACATCTCTGAAAATAAAATAACGGAACTTCTTAATAGTCCCGTCCTCTTGTTTGATGCGATTTAATTTAGTCACCGTAATATATTCCGGTTCAATATTTTCCAGTCCAACCACATTTCCTGTACCATCTCTAATTACCTCTAAAAAAGCATTTCCACATTCTTCTACATGACGAATTGCCTCCGTCATCACTTCCTTAGCAGGGCGTTCTTCATTTAGAGAGGTGAGCAACGCTTCTAACTGTTCCGTTTCTAACTCTAAAAGATGATTCTCTTTATCCTCTACTTTAATCGTCACTTTCGGTCTGACACCTAATCCAAATCCCGCGATATTCTGGGCATAGGAATCAATACACTGGGTCAGTATAGTTGAACTCTCACCAATCAACCTTAACATTTTCAAATCATAAGGCGGTGACAATTGTGTGATATCACGTTGGCCACTCGTTTTATTCAGTTTAGATAGATTGACCCTCTCTTTTCTTAGTTCTACAATATCATTCCGTTTGGAAGGTATCTCTACTTGTTTACTTGATGAAATTATTTTACTGGTCATCGTCACTCCTCCTAAAATGCAGTCTGTCTTACTTTTCTCCTGGTCTTTTCAATTGGGCCATTTCGTCTTTCTATCTCAATTGAATATCGCAACATGGCCATCGCATCATCAAAGAATTTCACCGGCTCATCTGTATAAGTATTAGTCCTTTCATCCTTCCGCCATTTCCACTGTTGAATCTCTTTAGCTGTATTCACACAACTTGGATGAATATGAATGGTTGTTTGTTTCAGATAATCTATCTGTGCAGCTACACTGTTCGCTTCCTTTTTAACCCCTCGTGCTTTATATCCTGCCTTCTGCCACATTTTAATTCTATCGGGTTCGGCTGAATCGCACCACATCAGTAGATTTTTATTAAACTGTTGCTTGTTAGCCAATTCAATAATCTCGGAGGTATCTTTTTCAAAGACATATAATTCACGGCACAAAAAAAGCTCACCATCTTTAAATCCAATCTCGCCAATAGCATTCGCATGATTGAACCCAAAATCTTGAGCATTCAACATATAATCAAACCGTTCGGGTGAGGTATCAAAGTCCTCAATTTTATAGTTCGTTAAGATTAGTCCTCCAGACTCTCCCCATTCACCTAAGCCATAAATACGATAACCGTCCGGGTCCCGTTCCTTTCTCATTAGCATTCGTTTATGATAAGCATCATCAATAAACCGATTTTCTAAATAAGTAGACTGATGCGTAAATATATCTTCATGAACCTGATCAAAGTACTTTCCTTTCAACCAATGACTCGCGCTAACTGGATTAAACGTAAACGTCATTTGATAAAAAAGTGTTTCATTAAAACTTAAATTACCACGCAATCTATCATCCAAAATATCAACATCCGCTTCAAATAATTCAGTTGCTTCTTCTACCCATATCCACGTTATCTTACCGTGATCAACCGTAATCGATTTTACTTTCTCTCGTTGTCTTTCATCTTTCATCCCTCTAAAAATAACTTTATTTCCTGTAATTCGTGAGGTTAATTCCATTGGGCTGCTTAATATAGTCCAGTACTGCTCGTAATTCTCACCAAATATTTTGTAGATAGCAGACTTCAATTCCGCGTAGGTTGAGTCTTTATTTGATTCTGCTACCTTACGAATGCACAGGAGATTAGCTCCTTTATATTTAGGGTCGCTCAACTTCAAGATAAAATCCTGAGCCACATCAACCGACTTCCCACTACCAGCAGACCCTTTCGCCAAACGATACCGCAATCGACACGAATTAAACTCTTTAAAATGTTTGTTAAACCCAACCGTCACTTCTTTAAAAGAAGCTGTACTATTCACCATAGTCAATCACTACTTTAAGTGACATGTCACCATCAATTGAGACTTTATCAGTAAATAATGAATACCGTTTACCGAGTAATTCAGCCGATTTGATACGATCTTTTGCACTAATCTCTATTTCAGTGATATCCTGTACACCTTCTCCTAATCCGATTAGCGTACTTTCAGTCATTTCACCACGCATTACACTCGTAAGGTATTCCAACACCTCCTGACCTTCCGCCATACGTGCTGATTGCATTTCAGCAAGCCTTTCATCAATATACTTTTTAATCTCAGCATCTCTAAGCAATCGACCAGCATTAGTTGCTGCTGTCGTATCTTTTTTAATATGAATATAAGCCGATTTATATGCTCTTGTCCCATTCATATCAATCAACCACTCATCAGCAAATTTCTTATGCTTTTCATTTGTTATCACAATGTTCACCTCCTTAAGATATTTTTTTCATACAGTTTTTATAGTATGAAAAAAGACCAACTGCTATAGTTGGTCTTCCGTAATATTTTTCAATTCAGTAATTCTATCAATTATTGTCTCATTTATTTTTTTAAGTTACCTTTTGTATTTAATAACTTTTCTCTCTCTTCTAAAGTTTTACTCATATTTCTATTTTTATTTCTCTTTATATACAATTAAATTTTCTATCATACTGAATTTTATAATTCTTGTGAATAAATCTATTATAATAAAACAATAATACGATGATTATCATATTAATTTTTAGTCTACAACTGATTTTTTTGCAATGTCGAATCTTGAATATTCTTTAAGTAAATCATGAAATTGATCATATTTAGCTATCGCTTCCTTATGATCTTTATAAGCAGCAAGCATCTGCTCTTCAAGATTACTTATACAAAAATAATTCTTGAAAAAATCAACAGATTGCAATTTTTCTGAAACATAATTTGTATATTTTTTTATTAAACACTCCACTTTTTCTTCAATTTTTTTTCTATCATTACGATCAAATTTAACGTTACTACCACCCAGTAAGCTTTCACATAATTCATTATATTCACATCTCTGAATCATTACTTCTTTACATACCTCAACACAATTTACAAATCTATGTAAACTAGTATGGTATTCAACAGACTCTATTTCTTTATCAATAGATTTCTTGTTATTAGTTTTCATAAATGATATTGCAAATGAAAAAAATAGATTTTTAAATGTCTCTTCATCTAAACGACTATCAAAAAATAGACTATCGAGACATTCAAAAGTCAACTGTGTGGCTGCAAAAGAGTCTGCATCCCATTCGATCATTTTTTTAAAACCGTCATCAGACAAGTTTTCTCTAAACATTCCTTGGTGCCCATTCATTCTGTGCGCAGTTTCGTGGAATATAATAAACATTAAAGAAAATAGAGACACTGCTTTCTGTGGATCTGGTTTCCATTCTTCAACAGCATCATTTTCAAATATTTTTTTTGATAGTGACATTGTATTTTTAATGAGTCCAGTATAAATTACGATTAAATCATACTCAATTTCGTCAATTCTATAGTAATCTGTGTACGCAAAGCTACTGACATCATCTTTAAAAACAAAACATAAACTCGAATTTATTCTATCTTTATCACCTAACCTTTTAAACCTGTCAAGTACACAGTTCAGAGCAGACTTTACTAGCTCTAGTTCTCCATTATTTAGTTTAGCACCCTCGTAATGAATACCGTTAACACCAAAAGCTGGATCTTTTTTATATAAGTTCTGTACTATTGATTCTCTAATTTCATTTGATACCATTAACTCAGAATAATCCGTAGTTAAGTCCAAAATAATACTCGATAAGCTAGACACTATACTACCTCCTTAAATTTAATTCCCCAAAATAGGATGATCAATTACAAAAAACAATCCACCTTCTAAACTACCAATTAAATTAATACACAAATTATAACAAAAAAAACTCAAATATATTATTTTTCACGTAACCATAACTTTAGAGGTTCATCACATGCATCTATAACGTAAGTTACTTATAATACCATTTTATCTTATCTTCCCTGTCAATTAGGTTTAAATTTTGTTTGAAACTTAGCTTACTATTGTTACTGATTGTTAGGAAGTATTCTAACCATATTTTTAATTTTATCAGCTGGAATATTAAGTACTTCAGCTACTCTCATAGTATTTAATGTTTCATCTGAATTTACAATGATTTCTTCACATACAGCACAAATTTCTTCAATTTTTTCTCTGTGTAATCTAGGATTAAGTTTTATTAAATATTCACCATCAGAAGTTACTTTTTTTATACTAGACACATTATTTTTACCCATGTTCTTGTTTACTATTAAATGACTTTGCTTATCAAGTTTTTGTTCTATATCCATTAATAATTTTATCATCCTGCTACTATCATCAGTTCTGCCAACCAAGTCTTCTTCAACAGCTTTTTTCCCTAAAACTCTAACTATCGGATTATCTATATCTGAATTTTCATCACTATTAATAAGTTTAATTTTGTTTTCTAATTCAAAAATCAATTTACCTGTCCCTTCAATGCTATCATCAAAAAATATAGTTCTATCTCCAATTAAATCAAAAGGAAGTTTTGTACTTTTTTCAGAAATCATAATAGTTGGTTTACCAAATGAATGAGCAACCGCTGTTTCGTACATAACATTTGGATTTAAACCTGTTATATTTGAAATAATCAAATCTGCGTTTAAAATATTATAAAAAACTTGGTCACCTATAGAGCCAATACTATTGATTGTATGAGCTATTATAATTTCATAATCAAATTTCTCCAACACTCTATTTAAAACGTTTTCAACTAACGCTGTTAATTTTCTATAGTCATTCGAATCCTCTGACCCAATAGGGGTTATGAAGAAACATTTTTTTTCTGTCTTAATATCCTCTTCAACCAATTTACTATACCTCCTAAATTTAAAATACTTTTTTATTATAACACAGGTACTCTTCTAATATTAATATTTTTCAAATCGGTAACTCCAACAAATCGGCCAACCTTTCAAAAAACTTATCCCTCAACTTCAATGCTTTATTTCTGCCACAGTCTAAACAATTACTTGTAATAAGACCTTGAAACGTATAATTCGGATACCTTTTAATATATAGCTCATTAATAATCTTCTTCGTGTTACGATCAGACTCCTCTAACGCTCTATCAATGGCTTGCTTATTCTTTTTCAGATTAGTCAAACGTCTGTCCTGATCAATAGTAATCAGCATACGCCCCATACTATCATTATCCCTTTTAGAACCCCTGAGACTTGAATTAACATCTGTCTCTCGATAAGGATTACGCAGCTCAATCTCTCGATTATTTATATAACTTTCAAGGTCAGGATAATCTTTTAGAATATCTTTCAAAATATTAAATTTACTTCTTCTCAAATAAGTTCCTCCCTATTAATAAAATATTAAATAAAACAATTTTTTTAATGGTAATTGCTATTTTCCTTTGCTACTATAAAAATAAAAGGAGTTTTTTTATGAACGAAATTATTACGACTGCTCTAATGACCTTCGGTGCTGGTTTTACAGGTGCATCTTTTTCTAAAGCTACAGTTCCTGGCCAAGCACTTGATGATATTATGACCATCGTTGGATTTAATAAGTTACATGAAGTTGCCGAAAAACAGCGCGCTAAGAGAGATCAAAATATAAAAAGATACAAAGAAGATATTGCACAAGAAATTATTAAAATCCCTGAGGAAAATATTCAAGAACCTCCTTTAGCAATCGTCGGACCTGCTCTTGAAGCTTCGAAATATTATATAGAAGAAGAGCACCTTAGAGAGATGTTTGCTAAAATTATTGCGACTTCAATGGATAATCGATTAGATGATAAAATCCATCCATCTTATATTGAAATAATTAAACAACTTAGTCACCACGATGCTCTTGTACTTAAAAAAATCAAAAAAGCAAAACTATTCACCGGAAGTCCGTATCCTACTATGAGTATGGTTTTAGAGTCCGAAAAAGGCACAAAAACTATTTTTCCTTTACTAGTCTTGTTTAAAGGAGATTATGGCTTTGAAAAAAATAGTATTTCCATCAATAATTTAGAACGATTAGGCATTCTAAAAATTTCGAATGGAACATATGCCGCTGATGAAAATGTTTATACACCATATTATCAAAATGATGTAATTAATAGTGTTTTGGAAAAAAATCCAGAAATGACTTTAGTTAAAAATAGTTTTTCATTATCTAATTTTGGCACTAATTTTATTAATCTTTGCGTTGATTAATAAAATTTTTTTAATGTATTCAGTTTCTATATCGAAAAAATTCTCTATCCAATTGCTTAGTTTATTTATCATAATTCTATTACAAATTAAGGATACAATTACTGATGTTACAGATGATATTAAAATTATTATTAACATAGTCAAACCCCTCCTATCACTTTTTTAGTAACATTCAATAACAACACGTGGATTCTCTCGATCAAGCTCAAAACAATCCTTAAACCCAAGAATCTGGTTCCACCCGTCATCGGGAATTAACTTAGCTTGCACCATGCCATCCAAGATAAACTTCTTCTGAAATGCAATGTTATCAGGGTCCTGACGTTTGTCTTTGCAATACCAAGTGAAACGCAAATGACAAGGTACTACTAATCGTAGCCCTTGATTCATTGCCTTTTTTATATGCATCTCACAAATTTTAGTTTCTCGTTTCTTAGCCTTCGCTCCTTTGGACCAATGAGTCCTCTGCTTATTCGTGTACTCATTTAGGCCCATTAGTGGCAAAGGTATTTCAAAAATAACCATCACGTTTATCCTTTCTTGGTCCAATCAATCATAGGGATGACAGGTAAATTTTCGTCTACTGCCACTATCCCTTTTCGTCCTAAAAATATATTGGACTCCCTTTTCCGCTTCTCAAACTCATCAATCATAGCCTTAGCATCCTCAACTGTCTTAACATCAGACTCATGCCAGTGTTCAAGAATTCTCTCCACGTACTTAAAATTATCCGCTGAATACTCGGCCGCATTCTTTAACGCATATCGGATAATCCCAGAGTCCCCACCAAATACATTTATCCACTCGGCCATGGATTGGGCGATGTAGTCAGTCAAAGGTTTTCTAGGAAAAGTTTTCTTGTACTCTTGAGCCACCTGTTCAAAGTCAAATTGACTCGCGCGTGCGTTTATATATTTATATTCTTCTTGCTCTTGTTGTTTATTATCATTATTGATTGTGTTCAAGTGATGTTCATCTGATGTGCAAGTGATGTTCATTTGATGTTCACTCCTCTGATACTCATGCCAGTTAATCACCGTCACTACGCTGTATTTCGTTGTTTTTTTGATGTTCAACATTTGCATTTTTTCAAATTTCTTTAACCAACGTTCTATAGTTGACTCTGAGACCCTCGCCTTCAAAGTCATCCCTCGATTGTATTCTTCAGCAAGTACTTTACGACCCGTTATAAATTCCCCAGCAACCAAAGGAACAACCTTTCCATCAAAAATATAATGTGGTTGTTCCTTATGTGAGGCCTTCATCAAACATAACAGCCACAACTTGAGCATCTCTGGGTTAGTCCATACGGATGAGTCTTGTATCTTACGATGAATACTAATCCATCCCTCAGACATATCCTCACTCCTAGCTTGTGACTTTACCTAGTTGTAAATCATCAAACAGTGCCTGTTGAGACTTTGATTTAGTTTCGACTTGTTCAACAACTTCTTCTTTAATCGGAGTGACTTCAATCGGATGTGGCTCTTCGATATCCAAAAGACTTACATCATCATTTGAGACCGTTCCCTCATCGTTTATTACCGCCGTTTTCATATCTACGGATAATATGCCCCACTTACTCAATAACCCACGTAAGACCGTTTTACGAGCCATAGCATTATAATCACTTGCCCAGACCCCCGACTTCTTCTGTTTATCTTTATCTTTAGAGTTGGCGATTCGGTGCATCTCTATTTCTTGCTTTGTCCAATAGACCGTCTTTCTAAAGCCATTCAATAATTCAAAATAACCAACATAGCCAATCACGTCATCAGACGCTTTTAATTTCGGGTCAAACTCAATTTCTTCTGTTAAACGATTCCAGTTTCGTAACTCACCCTCATAGACCTCAATAACATTTAACGCTTTGTATTGACCACTTCGTTGAGCCAACTGAATATAGCCTTTATAACCTAATACAAAATTAGCTTTCTTTACCCACTTATTCGTTACCTTATCTTTTGTATTAAAAGGGACCAAGTACGCATACCCTAAATTTTTATCTAATCCAAGATTAAGTGTTGCAGCGACCATCGCTGAACTCATAATACTCATTGGTTCTGCATCAGCCAAATAACTATCATTACTAACCAACGTTAGAATACTCGCCATAAAACTATTCGCATTATCAGACAGTACTTCTTCAAATTTCTTTTTCATCATAGGTGTTCCAAGTAAGGCTTTCAGTCCTAATTGACTAGAAGGAACGACCTCAGTTTCTGGTTTCATTAAATTCGCTTTTAATTCCTTAGATGTGGCCATGATTAAATCTCCTTATCTCTGAGTACTCTTAACTCAGTTACCTTATAAATCCCATCATCATTTGCCACCTGCGGATACTTTTCTTTTAGTAAGTCTTTATTCAATGATTTTCTAGTTTGAGCCTTAAACGTAATGACATTATTTGGTGTGATACCAATCTCAGCATCAACCTTACCCAATTCAAGAATGATATTATTTTCCATCTCTTTGATTGCTGTTTTAATTTCTTTTTCTGATGCTTTTAGAGAACGTCTTGTTTCCACGTACCCATCTACCCGTTCAGACAATGTCGCTTCCTTACAAGCTAATTCACCGTACTCTTGTCTTAAAAACTCATTAGCAGCATTACTCCCATCTACAGGAGGCGCTACATTTTGACACACATTCACTTGCCAAAATTCTGTACATCTCTGAATGATAATATCGATTAACTCTTGGTCACGTTCAATTCGTTTCCAAACAAAGCGTTGGCCACCAATCAAGACCGCGATATAAGCAAACTCACAATCAAGAACATTCATATAGTGCTGTACCTGACAAATATACTGAGCAGGGATTTCATCATCCTCCCAATCTTTTGCCAAATAAGCACTCGCTGTTTTACATTCAAGTATCGCATTTTCTCCCACCACATCACGATCAATGTTAGCTCTTAAAAATGGATAGTTAGGATGTTCAAACACCATGTTACGTCTACGCACTTTTTTATCAGTCCGAAATGAAAATTCTTTTGCTACAACTTCCTCTAATTCCGTTCCCCAATAAGCCGCTTCACTTTCTAACTCACCAGGAACAAACTCACCTATTTTCTCTAACCACAGTTGAAAGGCTGACTTGTACTTATTCAATCCCAAAACAGTTGCAACATCTGACCCACCTAATCCCTTTTGCCTATCCGCCAGCCACTCTTCTCTCGTCATATCAACAGTTTTAATCGCATGGTTCATATTTCTCCACCTCTCCTATATATAAATCAACGTAAGCTTCTAAGTCATCTGCTGGAACAATGTCGCCATCAATGATACGAACTTCATCACCTTCGTACACATCATTCCCTTGCCAATCGGTTGCTAAGATTATCGGGTCAACGGTAGCCATAATATGGCTGTCTATTGCTATATCACTACACATGAATAATCTCCTTTCTCTTCCTATCTAGTACCTATCAACCTTCAGTTGTTATAATTCAATTACTTAAACTGTGATATAATACTTCTAAAATATATTGGAGGTTTGAATAATGAACTTTGATGGTATTAAATTTATTTTCAACAGCTTATTTACTCAACTAAAATCAGTAACACCTTATCTAGTAGATATTAATTTCTGGGGATCTGCCCTACAGTACATAATAACTATTTTCGGTATCTTAAATTTACTTAAATTTATTTTCTTTTTACGAAACAGAACGGAATTCACGAACCTCAATTTAAAAAAAGTGTTTATTGGTGATAGCGAGGATTACTCAAAATATACTTCCGAAAATAATGTTAAACACACTATTTCATTAAACGATGAAGAAGCGTCAATAAATCAGGAAGAAAGAATTGGTCTTGCTTTTATCTTTACTCCTGAAAATCAATATTTAAGATCTATTAAGTTCTACTCACTATTACCTGAAAAAACATTAGGGTCTAAAATATATAATTTTTTTATTTACGTTCCAAATTTAATAATTGATACTTTAAATTTTTCACTTAAAAAATTTAAAGTACGATTTAGAATCAATAATTTTCGCCAGAGCTACCGACAAAAACAAAAGAAACTTGATATAAAACTATATGATAATAAAATTTCTCCTGAAGAAAGCATAATGGTTTTTCCTAGAATTTCGTCCATCCCATCCCATAAAATGACATTTTCAATAAATCATAATAAAGGTAGTCATATCTTCTATCAGGATTTGCGTTATGGGAAAAAAAATTATTCTGTCTTACCTGTAAAAACTTCAATTATTAATTTCTTTCTAACCCTATAATTTAACTATGCTATAATAAACTCACTAAGTTTTACCAACCGACTAACTTCGACCGCCATCGAAGTTAGTCATTTTTTTGTCTATATTCATCAATCGTATAAAGCTTCCTGTCTTCAGATAGATAAATCCCAAAACAACTTGGGTCTTTCCAATGTAAATCTGCTAAAGCCTGTTCTCTTGAAACATACCACTTTAGAATTTCACCATCACAATACAACCCTATTTTTCTATCCATCATGTCTCCCTTCTTCTTTTGCAGCATACTCTATCTCGTCATACATAAACGCTCCGATTACACCGAGCATCAAAACAAACATAGGAATATAAACCAAATGACATTGCTCAACCACTACACCAGCTAAAAAACTACAAATTAACGCTAGAAAGAAACGCATCACATAAAGTTTAGTCATATTACTTTCTCCTCCAATTTATTTTATGAAAATTCTGCTCAATCCATTCTTCCGTTTTATTTTGTAAAAATTTATAAGGCTGACCACTTCGTTCTGGGTAAACCACACAGCCACCAAATTCAATATCTAATTCGTCACGGTATGGAATTAGAACCACTTCTCTAATATCATCATGGCTATAAATGCCTAACTTATCTTGAAACCACTTCAAATTCTTAACACTTCCTCTTGAAACAGTTTCTTTTAACTCTTTCAATTCAATTGAATTAATTAGCGTCATGCCATCAGGAACAGGAACTGATAAACTTACTTCTAATGTCTGCATATCATTAACTCTCCTTTCTCATATAGCCTTCACTAATCCAGTTAGACATACGCTCATCAACAACATCCATAAGAGAAACGTTTAATCTATCTAATATTTCGACTAGTATTGTTGTCTTAACCATTAATTCGTCTAAACTTTCATAAGCGTAGCTTTCAATACACTCTTTCTCAGCACTCGTAAACTGATTTGATGCTTTCGCTAATATTTCATACGCTTTCGATTTAGCATCTAAACACTCTTGCGTTTCTTTTGCTTGAATGAAATCTAATACCAATGGATTTTGTTGATACTTATCACCCGTCATAGATATAATTCCTCCAAAAAATAGAGAAGAAATTTCAAGGTTGAACCTTGAGTCTGAAACTGACCTCGTATAATCTAAGGCTTTATCTATTGAGGCACGTTGTTTATTCGTGACATGCTCACTGACTGTTGTTGCAGGTGTACTTGTATCAACACGCAATATCTTTTGACTTAGTTGCTTTCTAGTGATTACTGACTTTAAGGACGACCCAATAAACTGACTTTTCATTGTTTCACCTCCTTTCAGAGAGTGTAAAACATGGGAACATTTACGAAAATTAGTGGCTTATAATAATAATATAAGTACCACTCTTGTAGTATAGATACTACAATTCATCTAAAAAAATTTGATTTAAATCACAACCTAATGATTTAGCTAGTCTTAAACATACCGTTATACTTGGTGAAGATAAATCATTTTCAATCTCAGATAAATATGGTCTTGAGATAGCAGCTTTTTTAGACAGCTCTTCTTGAGAATAACCTTTTTCAACTCTAAGACTTTTTAAATTATTTTCCATTATCTCTCCTTTCACACCAACTTGATACCCATACCTTAACCTTTATACTACAACTTGTAAACAAGATACGACAATTCTTTTATTTATTTATTGTAATATATGGTTTACAATACTGTTAAGAGGTGAAATACATGTCAAATAAATTAGGTGAATATCTACGTGAATTACGTGGTAAACAATCTCTGCGTGACATCTCAGAAAAAACGCAATTGAGACTAAGTCATTCATATATTTCTGATTTAGAGAATGGTTACAGTCGTAAAAAAAAACCTATTCAACCTTCTCCTGAAACATTAAAGATTTTATCTGAAGTATACAACGTAAAATACTATGAACTAATGGAACTTGCTGGGTATTTAGAACCACAAGACACTCAGAATATCTCACATAGTACAAATAGTATTGAACAAGAATTAAACAAAATGATACGTGATTTAACTCACGGGGACGCTCAATCAATTAATGATATGGATGAAAATACAAAAGAACTACTTATCATGTCCCTGGAAAACTCATTACGAATCGCACAACGAGAATCCAAGAAAAAGTAGTCCCCGTGAATTCTAAGGGGGACTTAAAAATGACTACTGACACTATTACTAATTTAACCAACTACCTAGTTCAAACCTATCACTCCAAAAATCCTTTTGAGTTATCAGATGAACTAGGTATTTTTATTTTTTCGGAAGACCTCGGAAACCTAACTGGTTATTTCAACCAGGCATTTGACATGCAAATGATACACCTCAACAAAAATTTACCTCATAGTGACTCTGAATTCATTTGTGCCGTATCACTCTACTACTGCTTAACTCACACCACTAGAACAATCATCCTAGCCCCTACACTACCAATTCCAACACCCTACACTCAAACAAATCCCTCAATACTTTTCGCTCAACTCTTACTAAATTCAACTACCCCATTACTATAGATTTATTCTGACACTGAGTTCACCTCTTATTTAATAAAAAACTTTATTGCGTTCATAATTTCATAAGCCTATAATTTAGTTATAGATTTTTAAATAACTATTTGGAGGTAATTTAATATGGCTCTTTTTGGAAAAAATAATGATAATAATGAAGTTAGTTTATTTTCTGAAGGTACAAATGAAAAAGTTTTTGAGTTAAAAAAAGCTAAAACTGTTGTTAGGATAGATGATAATTTTATTCGTTTTGCTAGAAAATCAACATTAACTAATGTTTTATTACAAGGTCTTGATGGAGAAAAAGTAATTCTCTTAAAACAAATAACAGCATACCAACTCAAAGCTCCAGGTAAAACAACGGGATATATTCAACTTATTTATCCAGGCTCACAAGACAATAAAGGTGGCGTGTTTAATGCTGTTAAAGACGAAAACACACTAATTTTTGATAAATCAGATATTCCAGTAATTGTTGAAATAAAAAATGCTATTGAAAATGCATTAATAAATAAATAGTTATAATGGAATACAATAGGAACTTAAAACGCCCCTTGATTACATTTTAATTTGTATAACACTTTAATGATGAATAAACAAAAAAACATTCAAAATAATTAAAAGAATCTATTTGACTAAATAAAAAATACATAGTAACATGAGGTTAATCTTAATGAAGGGTTGCAGTGCGACCAACCGAAAGACCTCAGTTATCTTAGCTGAGGTCTTTTGTGCATTTTATAGGAGGATAATATGGAAAAACCATTTTTAACAATTTCACAACAAATTGAACTTTTAAAAAAACGTGGTCTTACTTTCAAGGATGAAGATAAAGCGTATAAGTCCCTAGAACGGTACGGTTATTACCAAATAATTAACGGTCATAAGTCTTTCCTCTTAAAAGAAAAATTAACCGAAGATGACGATGACTGTTTTATTAATGATGCTACATTTGAACATATATACGCTGTTCATCAATTTGATAAAGCTTTAAGAAATCACGTTATTCAATCAACACTTGAAATTGAATCTATCCTTCGAACAGCGATTGGCTATACCATAGCTGAACTTTATGGTGATCAAGAAGCAAACTATCTTAATAGAATAAATTACAGACCTGGAGAAAAAAAATACAATACCAAACTCAAAAAAAATGAATACAAGATTGACCAACTATTACGAAAATTCAAAAAAATAAATAATGATAGGATACATCCTTTCAAACATTACAAAGAAAAGTATAATAACGTCCCACCATGGATTATGCTAAATGGCGCAACATTTGGGAACTTATTAACTCTCTTTAAACTCCTTAAACCAACAGCAAAAAATAAAGTACTAGCTAGTATTTCTGAATTGACACCAGAATTTTTTGAAAAAAAAGAAAATGAAGACTATAAAAATCTATATACCGATATTTTATTTTTATGTCTAGCATTCAGAAACCGGGCAGCGCATGGCGGTAGAATATATAACTATAAACCTTCAAAGTCAATTATTAGATATAATTATTCGTTCCATAATAGTATCGACATAACACCTGCTGATTATAGAGCTGATAAAGGAAAGTCAGATATTTATACCTTATTAAACTGCTTGTATTATTTCGATAATTATGGTGACTTATCATTAGAATTCGGTATTAACTGGGAACTTAAACACCACTTGCAAGAGTATCCATTAGATAAGGATAGACTCTATCTAGAAATGGGTTTACCAGATACATTTGAACCTACTACAAAATCATAATTCTAAATTACCTACACCAACCCCATCACTCAAATTCAACTGAACTTTTGCAACTAATCAATTGTTACTGAGGATAGATTTGGTGTATTTTTTTATCCAAAACTACTCCTCTATTACCATATTAAGCAAATGAACAACTAAAAAAACAAACCACTATGGAGGAATTTAATTATGATAGTTGCATTACTATTTTTACTTATAAGTTTTATTTGTTTGATAATGTTGATCGTTTCTATTTTTAAAAAGAAAGTTAAATCATCAAGAAAAAAATATACATTAGGATTCTTTATCTGCTTCATTCTATTTTTGGTTGTTGCTGTAAAAACTACCAAAGATGAGCCTACACAAAAACATAGCACCAATATCTCGAAAACTTCTAAAAAGGAAAAAAAGAAGAGAGCTGAGAACGTAACAGAAGGTTTAGATAACAAAACCATAGCTAAGATTGAGAAAGATATTCAAGATAAAATAACCAGCTATACGTACATTGCACTAGGGAAAAAAGATACTGAAGGAAATAATTTAAAGGATGGAAAAATAAATGAAGAATATATATGGTCAACCTTTATAACTAGTCTTGAATATTCTAAAAAAGGACTTCTAGTAAATGTAAATGATGAATTTTTAGAACTAGATAATGATATGAAAGATGCCATTATAAATAAGGTTCAAGGTATTACCCAATCCATAAAAAATAGATACATAGAACTCACTGATGAAGAAATTAAAAATAAAGAATTTGTAGAAATTCGAAATAACAACGAAGTTAAAGGACACTCGAAATTAGACAAATTTCTCTATACCTGGAATAAATAATGTGAGGTGATATTTCATGGCAAGTTATAAAAAGCTAGAAACTGGCTGGCAATATCGTATTTCATATTACGATGTATTCGGAAAAAGAATTCAGAAAGCTGGCAATGGATACCCAACTAAAAAAGAAGCACAAATTGCAGCAACAAATCTAGAAAATAAGCTCTATCTAAATAAGAATATAGATGCTACTAAAATCGTTTTTAGCGATTTCTTTATGTCCTGGTATAAATTATACAAAGAACCTTTTATAGCTCTTAAAACGAAAGAAAACTACCTTTTAACAGCTAAAATAGTAAGCTCTTACTTTGGAAAGTTAGAAATTCAATCTATTACTGAAGAATTTTATCAAAAGTTTATTAATGACTACACCTACTCTAACGAAAAAAAGAAACAGCTCTCAAAAGAAACTGTTTCAAAGGTAAATCATCATATAAAATCTTGTTTCAAAAAGGCAATAAAAAATGGTTATATAACAACTAATCCTGCCGATGAGGTTGTTATCGGTGGCTATGTAAAAAACAAACATGAGATGACAAACTATCTTAATGAAAAAGATTTAACAACTTTGCAAAAAGAACTTATTAAGTCATTAAATCCTAAAAACGTCTCCTCATACATACTGCTGCTCTCTACTGCTACTGGTCCACGTTACTCAGAAGTTATTGGGCTTACATGGAATGATATTGATTTTAAAAATCATACAATCACTATAAATAAATCTTGGGATAACACCCATAGTTTTTCTTTTGGACCAACAAAAAATAAAGCTTCTAATCGAACAATTACTGTAGATGAAACAACACTTTCCTATATAAAACAATTAAAGATAAGACAAAAAGAAAAAAAACTCAATTTCAATAATTTAGTATTTAGTGTAAATGGATCAAATCCGCCTTCAAACAATGCTCTCAATACTTCTTTAACACGTGCTTTAAAAAGGTGTCAGATTACAAATAGAATTACTCATCATGGATTAAGGCATTCACACGTTTCCCTATTACTTTATAAAGGAATAAATATTAAATATATATCACGTAGAGTTGGTCATTCTGATGTTTCAACAACCCTTAATAAGTATTCCCATGTAATTGATGAAATGACACAATTAGAGTCATCTAAAATAAATAAAATATTCAATGCTATGTACACGTAGAGTGCACCAAGAATGCACCAATATTTTGAAAACATCTAAATAGTCGAAAATACATAAAAAAAAGAAACCTCTCAAAACGCTGTTATATCAACGTCTTGAGAGGTTTCTCATTTCTCTTAGGAAGTCCTAAAAGTGCTTGTTATACCGGTGGCCGGGGTCGAACCGGCACGACCTTGCGGTCACAGGATTTTGAGTCCAGCGCGTCTGCCAATTCCGCCACACCGGCAAATTAAAAGGCGGTAACCGGATTTGAACCGATGATAAAGGTTTTGCAGACCTCTGCCTTACCACTTGGCTATACCGCCGTAAATATAAAAAAAACTGGGCTAGCTGGATTCGAACCAACGAATGACAGAGTCAAAGTCTGTTGCCTTACCGCTTGGCGATAGCCCAAAAATAAAATAGGCGGATGATGGGAATCGAACCCACGCGTGTCGGAACCACAATCCGATGTGTTAACCACTTCACCACATCCGCCATATTAATATTTAATAATAAAAAAAGGGGCGGATGATGGGAATCGAACCCACGCATGTCGGAACCACAATCCGATGTGTTAACCACTTCACCACATCCGCCATATTTTATATTTAAAACAGGGGTAGTAGGAATCGAACCCACGCTGACGGTTTTGGAGACCGTAGTTCTACCGCTAAACTATACCCCTAACATGTAATGGAGGAAAGTGGATTCGAACCACTGAACCCTAAGGAACGGATTTACAGTCCGTCGCGTTTAGCCACTTCGCTATTCCTCCAAATGGTGGCTTGAGACAGAATCGAACTGCCGACACCTTGAGCTTCAATCAAGTGCTCTACCAACTGAGCTATCAAGCCTAATATAAAAACGGTCTGGACGGGACTCGAACCCGCGACCTCCTGCGTGACAGGCAGGCATTCTAACCAGCTGAACTACCAAACCATTATATATAAGTTTAATATATTTCTATATTAATGACCCGTACGGGAATCGAACCCGTGATACCGCCGTGAAAGGGCGGTGTCTTAACCGCTTGACCAACGGGCCTTAAGACACTATTTACTTTAAAACGGAGAGTAAGGGATTCGAACCCTTGAGACAGTTTCCCGCCTACACGCTTTCCAAGCGTGCTCCTTCGGCCCCTCGGACAACTCTCCAGGTTGATCTTACTTAAATCTATTTTAAAGTTACTCCGGCAGTAGGACTCGAACCTACGACATCATGATTAACAGTCATGCGCTACTACCAACTGAGCTATGCCGGAATAA
>NZ_JAPDSH010000005.1 GCF_029143285.1 Vagococcus proximus | reverse complement strand
CACTTTAGATGTCATCTCAATTAAATCAGAATGTCTCATTCCATATGGCAATGTTCTAATACCATCAGTCGTAGAAATAACTTTAACTCCATAATTAACAGGTGTTTCTGTCATCGTTACAAAAGCTACTGTTGCTGATTTATCAACATAACCGACAAATTTACCATCTTTTTCTAATCTTAACCATGTACTACCACTTGATACTTCTAACTCTTCCGTGATATGAAATTCCTGATTAACAATCTCTGAAGTCATTACAATTAATTCTGAATTTTCCATACCGTATGGTAATGTTCTTACACCGTCATCAGTTGAATGGATTGTTGCTTGATAATCAACCGGTGTTTTTTTAACAATCGTAACAAAATCGCTAAATGCTTTGTCTGAAACAAAGCCAATTACTTTTCCATTAAATTCAAATTGCTTAAATAACCCTTTATCGGTTTTAACTTGTTTAGTAAAATCTACTTTTTTATTTAAATAATTCTTTGTATTATCAATTACTTTAGAGTGAGCAGTCGGTCCCGGTCGATCATAAATATCCAATCCTGATACCGATATTTTTTTTGAACCCTTAATAGCTTGTCCTTCATAATAAATTGAACCTGAACTAGCTGTATACTTTCCAGAATAATCTACACTAACATCTAAAATACCATCATAACCATCAATCCAACCGTTATCGGCAAATTGCCAAGCTCCCATTCCACCTTTATGCGCTACGCTTGAAATATGTTGATCTGGATAATCTGGGTAAGCAGCTATCCATGGATCTTTAACTACCAATTGACTTGCTATTAATTCAGATCTTAAATAATAATCTCCTACATAAATATCAATTCTAGGATAACCTTTCGCTTTTAATTCATTAACAAATATATTTGCCGCGCGTGTTAAATTCTCAGGTGATACTGAATTAGGATTTTCTATATCTAATACCACATAACCATCCTGTGATTTATTAAAACCACTCTGTACAAGTAATTTATCAAAAAATGCAGCTTCTACTTTAGCTTCCGCCTCTGTCTCAAAATGAGAAAAGTGATAGGCACTAACTTTCACCCCTGCTGCCCTTGCTCTTGCGATATTATTTCTAGCATAAGCATCAATATAATAGTTCCCTTCTGATACTTTTAAAGCAATACCTGAAACCCCTTGCTTTGGTAAGCCATTAAAAAAACTTTGTTGTAAATCTTTTTGATGATTGGAAATATCAATAAAATCGGAATTTGCTGGTTCATATTCTGCATATGCTGTATTCCCAATACCTATTACTATTAAACTCGCTAATGCTAAGCAGATTTTTTTATAATTGTACCCATCGTTCATCCTCAAAATACCCTCTTTCTACGTCTATTAATTTTCCTATTTTATTTTTACCATAACTTAATTCACCAGATAATTGATCAGGTTGTGCATCTGTTACTATATTTTCTAATAAATAGGATGTTCCTGGTAAAACTACAACAGTTTTTTTATTTAAATTACTATCAATTTTGACCTTATTAACTGAGAATTGATCTGGTTCGATTAGAATACTAAATGATGTTTCATTTTTTATTAATAAGCTAATTTCAACATTAACAAGACCTCGGTCTTTATTATCTGATGTATCACTTTTAAGTTGTGTAATGATGTTTACTTCTTTATCCCCTTCTGTAAGTATATCTGATAATTTTTTTTCTTTTGCTTCGGATTCATTATCAATGTTACGCTTATTTTTATTAGCTTTTTCAAGTTTTGAAATCAATTTTTTTTGGTTATCTTTTTCTTCCTTAGACATATTACCAATTATTTTTTTCGATTCCTCATAGTAACCTTCTCTATTTTTGGAAATCGCTCCATTAATACTAGATAAACCTTTTATGTCCTGTTTATTCAATTGATCAATTTTATCCAAATCTTCAACTAACATAAGCTGGAATTGTAATTCTTCATCTTCACTTACCGGATGTTTTTCTAAATGTTTTTTAATAAGCTCTCTGGCTTTCGCATATTTTTTTTCTTCTACTAGTTTACGTTCTTTCTCTAAGAGATTAATACGCATTTTATAAAGTTTAATATTTTTATTTTGATCAGTTTTTTCTAACTTATCAATCGCATGACGCGCTTTAGTATAATTCTCTTTAGTTACATACGACACAGATTGATCTACATCTGATTGTTTTGAATTAGTTTTAACTGAATGAAATAAAATTACTCCCAATATACTTAATATAATTGCAACTGTTGCATACATATATAACTTTTTCTTTTTCATTTTTCCTCCCCTTTCATTACTAAATCCACTTTATAATTATACTCTAGTACAGTTCAATAAACTATCGATTTTATATCATTGTTAAAATTGTCATATAAGTAAAACTCATATTTATAAATTCTATGGTGTTCAACTATCACAACCGACGAAAAAGCACCGATATTTACTTTTTAGTAAATATCGGTGCTTTTTTATTATTGACTCAAATCAACTAGATTAGAAAAACTAATACCTTTTAGATGAAACATATCTTTTCCAACAGATACCCCTAAACCTCGACCACCGTCACTTCTAATACCTGAATAATAAACGATTATCTTGTTATTCTTATTTATATAACAACTACGATATAATCCTCTATTATCCCAGTTATTTGTTCCGGTTGTTGGGCTTAATACTTTTTTGAATTCTGTAAAAGTTTCATTATCATAAGATGAACCATAATACAAACTCATTTCTTGTCTAGCAATCGCTGTATTTACTAAGTTAGCTTTTCCCTGACTCTTTGTCTTAAATGAGGAAATCAACATGCCATATGTTCCATCTTCATTCTTTTGTACATCTAGATGCCAACTAAATATATTTTTATCTTTATACTTAATTGGAATAACACGTTCCTCACTCCATGTTACCATATCATCCGACGATTCAATGTAACAAACATTGAAATTACCATCGATATACCACATTTTATACACGCCATCCTCTAGTACAACAGCTTGAGATAAACCTACTGGTAATTTTATAATATCAGCCTCTTCTGACCAATGAATTCCATCTTTTGATGTTCTTAACTTAATAGTTGCTTTAATTTTTTCTTTATTATCATATTCTCTATAAAAACACTCTAAACGATTTTTAACAGGGTTATAAATAAGATGTGTATCCGAATTGTAATTTGAATTATCTTTTGGTTGACCCGGTTTTGGATCAATCGGATTTATCAATCCCGACGGTATATCCCACGTTATACCATCATTACTTGCATATATATGAGGATTCTCACTCGACATATCTGATTTTAAATACGGTGTCGCAGCCATCCAAAATTTGTACCCACTGATTGGATTATCCAATAAAATAACTGATGGATGTATTAAGTCTATATTCCCATAAGCTGTAGGTAAGTATAAACGCTCACTACTGTTCTTTGAATATGCTCTATCAAACTTAAGCGGCGCATCACTTTCAATTTGAATCTTATTTTTATCAATATTAACCAAGCCAGTTTTACCAGGTAAAATTGTATCCGAAGTTAGAGACCCAAGATTATCTTGGAAAATAGTAACAGAATTCCCTGTTGTATTTTTTATTTTATAAGCATCTGTTGAGATTTCATTATGACTTGTAAAATAAACTCCTGGTAAAACATCTTCTTTCTCCAATTGTGCTCTCATATTTTCTATACGTTCAAACTTTAATTGACCTGAATTTTCTCCTTTAATAACTAATTCCGGGTTTAAATACGTCACATACCCTTTTTTAGTCACAGTGAATGGTTTAATAAATTCTTTCCCTTTTTTATCTTCAATTGTTAATTTTGTAGGACTATCCGATGTTATGATATAACGACCAGATTCTAACTCTTTTGGCATTAAATTTTTTGAATTTCTTGTAAATTTATTCAATAACTCATTCTTCTTCTCTTGCGGCATAAACAGTACACCACATTCTAATAGTAGTAACACTGACAATATACCTATAATAATTTTTTTCATATCCTACCTCTTTCATTTTTACATTAATCATCATTTCTTTTGATTTTAGTAACAATACATATCACACTTAGAATACAAATCGTACTACCTGTTATAACTCCTCCTATAAATAATCCTGGTTCTTTATAACTAAATGTTATCTTGTTTTTTCCAGAATTTAACTTCACACCTACAAAACCATAATTAACACGTTCCAACTCACTTTCTTTTCCGTTAACATTAACAGACCAACCAGGTTGATACGGAATCTTTGTTGCTAAAATTGTATCTGACTCATTTTCAATCGTACCACTTACTCTATTTTTTTCAAAACGAAGGGCTCTCATTCGATTCTTATTCAATACTTTAATTTTTTCTTCTTTTTTACTATTAACTGTATTATCTTTTAAAAATTCTAATTTTGACACAATTAAATCATTCGCACTTTTATTCTGGAGGTGAATTATTTTATTATTTCCTTTTCCTAAATAGTAACTTTGATTCGTTATTTCACGGTAACCATTTCCTGATATAGTCCCTTCACTTGCTACTAATTGGCTCATTCTTTTACCGCGTATTTTAAAATTAATTTTTTTATCATCAAAAGAAAATGCATGAGTATTATAAAACTTCAAACGATTATATGGTGTTATTTCTTTCGGTAACTCACCCTTGTCATAGGCTACAAGGTTCTCCTGATTTATCTGACGCTTCAAACGCTCATCTAACTCCACAAATTTAGGGGTTGCAGAATTTAATGAAACATATACTTCTTGATAATTTTTAACTACTTCTGGTTTGAATATGACACTGTAGCTATGCCCTGCTAAAAAATAGTATTTTTTATTTTTTGCTGGTTTCACTAGTTCGTTAGTAGTGTCATCTTTAATTTCATATGGCACTTTTTCAATATCTATTTTATTTTTATAGGACTCAAGTTTTGAAGATTCGGATGTCACCACAGTATCTAATAAAACTCCTAATTTTTCAGGTTGTGAAAAATTAGCCATACGTTCTTCTGAAAGTGTTGTACTTGAAGCATAGGCAAACGGAACCACACTTGGCGCTTCTGAAATCCTCACATTATTGTCAAGTTGAGCAGACTTCATAGGTTTATACCCACTTGGAATATAGCTTTTATTTTTAAAAACATAATACTTAACTCCCATAAAGCGCAATAACATTGGATTATCTTTTGCTACAACAAATGGTGCCGCTGGATAATTTACATTTCCGAAATCATTGACGAGCATTTCATTGATATATTTATTCTGAATGCTGTTATAAGAGTTCAATTGATAAACATCCAATAAACTAGAAGTATTTCCTCTGAATAATTTAGCCGGCATTATACGATTTTCATTTGAAAGTTGCAACCTCTCACTAGGGCTAGTCTTAACTACACGATCTGCTCCTGCAAACGAATCTTTGATACTTGATTCTAAATATTCTACTGTATGAGTTGATTTATCAATCCTAGCTAAACTCTTTATCGAATGATAAGACCACACATTAGCAAACACATTAAGGATTACTATAAATGCTAATAAATAGCGTGCCGGTCGAACAGCTATTATCTTTGAATAACTACAAAATACTGAGATAAGACTTAAGCCTATAAATAACAATGGAATGGTCATATTGAAATTAGCTGTTTTAAAATTCTCACCAATGATTGCTAAACTAATTGCAAAACCATAAATATAAATAGAACTTAAAATATCTTTCGCAGTAATCGTTTTAAAATTCTCAATTAAATAACCTATAGAAAGTGCTACTGGTAAATTCAATAGCAACATCCAGCGATGAATAGGCGAACCTAAACCACTCATTATACTTGCAAGAGTTGGACTTATCAAAACAAGTCCTCCTAACACTAAACTCATCAATAAAACGCCATAGGCTTTTCTTCTTCTGATTAAGTAAGCCAAAGCCAACACAAATACAACGCTGTATCCTCCAAATAAATTATAATCTCGACCACCATTCATACTTATCAAATCAAACGGCAAGCGTAAATAATATCGTAAATTATATGTTATTAAATCATTCGCAAAAATGTCTTCTCCGCGACTCATCATTTTAACATTTATCAGAACTGGAATAATATACACTGAAACTAATCCAATTATTGCAACTAAACCTAATAAAAAGGGCTTTAAAAATGATAGGAACGATTCTTTAAATCTATAGACCGTAATGTAATTTAAAATAAGATAAACAAATCCTCCAATAGCTAGTAACCAAGCAAAGTAAAAATTATTTACAATAGCCCAGACAGTCATAGCAATAAATAATCCGATTTTCTTATCAGCCATTACTCTATCTATACCTAATAACAATAACGGAAAAATAATCATAACGTTAATAAAAAAAGGATGACGAGTAATATTCATTATCACGAGCGGTGAAAAAGCATACGCTAACGAAGTAACAATTAATGCCGTTTGGCTCTTTAATCTTCTTTTTGCATAACTATAATAAGCCAAACCCGCACAGTAAGCACGAAGCAACACTATGATACTAAACCACTGTGCTAAATATTTTGTTGGCGATAGAATCGATAGATAACTGAAAATATCGCCTATATTATAATAAATATATTTAGAGAACCAGCTTGCCCCTATTCCATATGACCAGTCCCACATTGACGGAAAAGTACCTGTCCTAATCAACGTTAATAGTTCTTCTCTAAAATTTTTAAATAATGTGTAATGTTGGCTAAAACCATCTCCATCATATACTAATGCATAATGACCGAAGAAAAACGCAAAGAATGAAAGAAGTACTATACCTATAAATAAAATAGTATAACAAATCGGTACCAAACCTCTCTGTTTTGTAAATCGTTTATTTCCAAATATAGTTAATAGGCTATACCCTATCATGCTTATCACAAATAATGAAAGAATCTTAGAAATATATGGATTTGCTTCTATTAGAACAACCCCACCATACATCACACTCATGTCTACTAGCCAGAGTAAAACCAACAGCCCTAACCAATAGTAAAAAGGAGACTTATTTGGATTAACTTCGGTATTCTGTAACACCTTTGTTTTATAAATAAAGTAGGTACCTATTATCCCAACAACCCAACTCAAAGTATTCACACTTTGATAAGCCAGGTTTGAAAAGAATGTAATGGTAAAAAAAATAACTGTTGGTAATAAGGCACCTACCAAAATAACAGCCCTTGAATTGATTGTAGCTTTTTTTTGAGTCACTCTACTACTTATTACTTCTTTATTCGTCATGTTTAATTCTCCTGACATCTTTATTATTAACTCTTTATTTTATATTAAAATTCAACTATATATTTAATTTTCTCTACATAAATAACTGTAACTTTTTCACTGAACTTTCTTACCACTTTGAAAGACAATTTTATATAAAATAAAACTTTCTACTAACTACCTATTATACTATTTGCTCAAACACAGTTCCACTATCTTTTTAGGAAATTTACTGTATTATGTCTATTATTGTGAGCTCTTTATTAATTTATAATTGTTAAAATTGAGAATATGGCACTTGTATAACTCTATAAACTTTTCTTACTATTTTGAAGAAAAGTTTATCTATTTATTGCTACTACCCAAAACTACTCTCCTACTGCAATCGGAATCGCTTTACCTGGACATTATAATCAGATGGAAAAAAATATTTCTACAAATAATGCTTTTTGGAAAGAATTTAAATTTAATGCATTAATAGATAATCTCTCTATCCCTATCTATTTTGAAAATAACGTCCAGTGTTTAACATTGTCTGAACGACTTTTCGGAAAAGATTCCCATGATCGTAATTTTGCTATCTTACATGTTGGGCGAGGGATGTTTTGCTCCTGTATTTATGATGGAAGTCTTTATGGAAAGAACAATAATCTTGTAGGAGAGATTGGACACGTTATCAAATACTTAGCTATAACGATTAATAATCTATCACTCATGCTTGACACTACCCGTATCATACTTCATGGTGAGCTCTTTACAGAGCCTCAGCTCAGCTTATTAATGACAGACTTGTTAAATAAAAATAATACACTTTTAAGCACAGAACTTCCTCTAACTGTTGAGGTGAAAAACTACGCCGACATTAATGGTGCTGTCGCTGCATGTGGGCTATGTGTGACAAAACATTTATTAACTCACTAAAAAAAGAGTATTGAACCAAATTTTAGGTTCACTACTCTTTTTCTATCTTACTTCCACTTTATCTCACCAAATAAATTATTCGCCTGACCCCATGTATAATCAGCAGGTTTATCTGTTACTGGTTTAATAAACTCAGTTAACCAAAATTCTGATGCCTGACCATAGTCAAGGTACGCATCCGTTTCTTTAACTATAGGCAAGTCAGCCCACGCTTCCTTTTCATTCGTTGTAAGCGTATAGCCCACTTGTTTATAGTACTGAGGTACGATTAGATGATACAATCCACCTTTGACTTGTTTAGCGTAATTAAAAGTATAGGTATCATAGAACAATTTCAACTTATCTTCACCACTAATCATGCTCAAATTTAGACTTTCAATCGGTTTAGTTGCTTCCTTTTTATCAACTTGATTAATCGTAACAAACCCATCTGTTGGGTGTGGTATCAAACGAGTTCCTTCTAAAATAACTTGTCGGATGTTTAGTTTCATACTCTTAGGATAATAAACAAATGCTAACGTGTAATCATCTAACTCTTTAGCTTTTATTTTTTTATCCCATGAAATAGTGAATTCTGCATTCCCTTCTTTAGAAAGTACTTTAGCACCCTCAACATCTATTTTTCCAGATGTTGGTGGTGTCCCTTTAAAGACAACAAATTCCTTAGCTGAATATTTTTCAGCTAGCTCTTCATCTCTTAGCGGAATAACTTTTCTAACAAGATGTTGTTCCTTCATCACTTCCTCAAGTTCCGGATAATTCTCTAATACACTCCCATCATTTGCCACAGACATATAATGTAACTTAGCCCACATCTCTTCATTTTGACTATAGTGGAACAAATGATTAAACTCTTTTGTCACACCTAATGTACCCTGATTTAGAGCAATCTTATCACCTTCATTGTTTGGCTTCTCTATTCCATTTAATACATATCTCTTTTCTTTAGTTTGAGGTGAGTACCATTTCCAGTAATCAAATTTAGGATTCGGATTGTCTGTTACCTTATCAAACTCATCTTTAGTTAAAGGTGTTACCGAAACTTCATCAAAACCAAAGGTAGGAACTAATGATTTTCCTTCTTCCCCTTGTTGTCCCTGATAGATAATGTCACCATTCGTATCTTCCGGGAAACCAAAATAATTAGGGATTTTATCTTGTGTTATTTTTTTGATGTGTGTTTGTTGTTTATCGTATAGTGTTTGATCAACACGCTCATGATTGACACCTTGATGAGTCATTTTCATTTCATCATAAAAGTTATCATAGACCATTCGTTTCACTGATTCAACACTCTGAGTATAAGCATCTACTTCTGTATAGACCCACACAACTGAATTCTCTTTAATCGTTGCCATCTCATCATCTTCTAGCACAACTGGTGGTTCATTGATATGTTGAACCGTTTGCCAATCATCTGCATGCTTGACTAATAAATCGCCACGATAATAACTACCATCCGTTGTCCCTTCTGAAGAAGTCGCTGTATTATAAGCGGTAGTAAATTCTTCAACAGATGGCTCTTTAACTAATGTATTTTTATCTGAATTATCATAAGGCATAACAACATATTTGGCATTCTTTAATTCAGGTTCAACAGTTAAGTTCAAGTCTTCATCATCAATCGCGCCGTCTAATTTAATCTTGATAGTAACCTTTTCTTCATTTTCTTTTTCTTCTTTATATATTTTATCTATCGGTCCACTCACAACAACTTCTGGTGGTGGTAATGTTGGTGCCCCGCGCATAAACATGACTTCATACGCATAAAAATTATACAGTCCATTTGATCCTACTGGAGGCTGAGCCGATGCTGGATTTGGCTCATACATGGAGTTGTAATCCCAACCCCAAGCGATTGATCCTGAGCCATCTAAACTTTGTTTATATAGATTACCTGAAGAATCCATAAATAATGCGGCTGATTGATACGTTTTTATATCAGAAACAAAAGGCATCTCTTTCAAGTTTAATCCTGTATAATCGTTAGGATCACCTGTTAAATTAATCCAGCCTTGTTCCTTTTGATTAATAGCAGGATAACTTGTTTCAGACGTCACTAGTTCTGGTAATTTATCTGTATTGGTTGTTTTGATAATCCAAGACCCTTTATAATCTGGATCTGCTACATAAAAATCACCTTGATATAATGTTGCATCCACTTTTGGCATTTGATTAATCACATAAACTAATTTTTGTCCCTTTTCGTTAATCGGATATATGTGTTTATGACTTTTCTCTCCTGCTGGTCGCTCATCTACTGTCTGCATGTATTTCTTATCATAGATAGTGGGATGCAACCCATCTCCCATCTCACTCCACTGCCCATAATTTTGATAACTCGTGAATACAAGATTCGCGGCTGTTGCACTCTTCATATCTTTAAAGACTGGTGCTTTAGGAGAACTACTTAAGTTTTGGGTATCTCCGTCCCCTAAGTTTTTAATATACTGAGTTGCTTTAGCCGTATGATAATTTAGCTTGCCTGTTAGCGGCCCATCTTGTGCATTAGAATAATACTGATTAAATCCCCATGACCACACTCGTCCATTTGTATCTAAAATATAATGGGTAATTTTACCTGCTACAATCTTCATAACTTTAGGAACATAGTCTGCCGATGTTAAATCATATTCCACTTCTTTAGGTGTTCTTTGAGGCAGTAGTGTTCGCTCATTTTCATCAAAACTAAGCGACTTGCCAGTACTGTTCTCAACCATCCCAAATTGGTAAACTTTACCATCATCCGTTAGTACTAAACTCGTCGTCGAATTTGCAGATATTTGTGTTACTTTTTTATCTTTAAAAAAAGGAATTTCTTCTACTTTATCTTGAAATCCTGCACCTGGTCTTCCTGTTTGCCCAGAAGCTGTTGTCCCCCAAGAGTAAACTTTACCTTCACTGTCCAATGCTAAAACATGGTCTCCTCCTGGAGCAATATCCACTATCGTTTTTTCATTAAACGCGCTGGTAATATCTTTAGGTTTTGTGACATTTCCGAGACTTCCAGGAATCATATGGAAAGCACCATATCCCCAACCAAATACCTTTCCACTCTCAGTTAAAGCAAAACTAGCTGTTAAAGCTTCTGAACCTGATATTACTTTTGTAACTTTTTCATCCTCTAATCCTACTACAGGTTTTGGTATACTCTGATTGGTTAAATTACCAACACCGAGTTGACCATTGGTATTAAGTCCCCAACCGTATAGTTGTCCCTTATCATCTAATGCTAAAGTATGGTGATATCCTGTTGCTATCTTTTTAATGACAATATCATTATCAACAAAATAGGGTATCCTAACCATACCACCATTGTACATCTTTCCATTATTAGAACCCTGCATACCATATAGGTTGTAACCCCACGTCCAAACTTTACCTGAAACATCTACTGCTTTACCAGCTAAATAATTTGTTCCAGCATCTGCAAATTTAATGATGGATTGTTGCGGTGGTACCCATGCTGGGTGGTCACCCGCATTCTTCAAAAGCGACCTAACACCTACCTTGGTATAATCTGTATTTCCATCTCTTACATTAAGCTTTGATGCAAATCCACTGTCAACTTTTCCAAAAAGAAAAAGAGAAAACAGTGTTAATGCCATGAACCAAAGTGTTACTCTCTTACGTTTATGTTTCATTATCCTGCCCTCCCTTTACTTTTTAGATTTTGGTCGTTCATTTTGAAGTAGTTCGTCAATCTCTTTTAGCGAATCTGATGAGGGACTATCTTTACTTCCCCACCACGATAAACGGTAATCTTCAGTCGGAATACCACTTGCCTCTGTTTTAACCAAAATTGACAACTTACTGCCTTTGTATTTTTCCTTTTCCTCATCTGATACTGTTAATTTGACTGCTTTAAATAATGGCAACGTTTCTTCACCAGGGTTTACTTTTTTTACATAATAAAAATAACCGTCTCCCCCTGCTCGCCACTCTTTAGTTGCGCCTTCTAATAGTGTCACTTGTTTCCCTATTTCTGCTGGTAGTAATTCTATTCCATTTGGGGTCTTTTTCTCAATTTTAGGATGGACCATCAGCCGAACAAAACCTGCTGTATTTCTATTATTTTTCGCTGATACTTTTTTTGGTATACTGTCACCAATAATTGTTTCCTTTGGTGTATCAAAAATATCTACCAAGCCTATATTAAAATCGTAACTCCCCGTATTAAAATGGTTAACTTTACTATCGCTTGCTGTCCCCCAAGCATAACTGGCACTTACAATCGATAGCATCACTACAAGTAGTGTTATGACCCACCATTTAACATGCTTTTTGATGAAGAAGAGCGTGCTTTCTATTCTTTCACTCATACATTTCCTTCCCCCTCTTATTACCACAAAGGGCATTAGAAGATTTACTTCTAATGCCACATGTCATTATTCAGTCTTCTGACTTTTTTTCATAAAACAACGTCCTACAAAACAAGAAATCCCTACGCCTATCAATGCCAAAATAGTTAAGTTTTTTTCTCCTGTTTGTGGCAACCACCCCTGTTTCTTAGGTGGATCAGTTTTATTGGTAGTCGCGTCAATATCTGTGACGGCCGCAAACTGCCAAAGAACTTCCGCTGAACTTTCGCCAGAATAAAAATCCCAGTACGAACTATCCGAAGTCATTTTTAAATGAATCGAAATTGTTCGCTCCTCTGACGGCTGAATAATTCCAAAATCAAGGTCTTTTGACGACAAGGTTATATTATCTGAATTGCTGCATAAATTTCCATCGTATAAAAGACCATTATTATCTTCCATAGTCATATGCAATGCTTCTATCAAGTTAATTTTTCCTTGATGACTCTTAGGTTTGATTTCTAAATGTAACCGATACGGCTCTTTGTTTTGGTTTTTAATAATTAATTTTTTATCAGTTGTATCACCTGGACGAATATTTTCTAAATTAAAAAAATACCCCCCCTGTTTACTAACCTTAATTCCTGATTCATCACCTATTAAAAAACCATCTGGTAATGTTGCCGCTTCTACTTGTGTCCCAAATGCCAAAGAAACAAATAAAACTGACAACGTAAGCATTATTAGTGAGTAGCTTTTTTTAAATAAAAACAGACCACTCATCTCCTTCTGTACTGACCATAAAATAGACTAAAACTTACTCAGACATTGTTGATAATAAGGTATCTTTGATTGATTGGTTAACTGGATTGAATGCATCTTCAACTGCTGCTTTTGTAGCTTGAAGTGCTTCAATATGAACTTCTAAAGCATATTCCATAAATTGGTATGTATTGTCTGCAGACTTATCTAACGTTACGGATTCTAGCAATGCTGGTGTTTTAGAACCACTCTTAAGAACATCCATATAGTAGAACCAACCACCATCAGATTTTTCACCTTTTGGAGTTTTTTCTTCACCACCACTTTGACCTTTGGCACTATCATAAACCCATTTACCCACTTCAGGTGTTGTTCCTGAGAAGTCAGCTGAATACGTATAATGTAATAAATTATCTAATGCTGATGTGTTAGCATCTGTTGGTGTTGGTGCTTTTGTCCAATCTTTTTCCACTAATACATTTTGAGTATAGTATACATATTTTGGTGATTTAACAACTACCGTACTTCCATCTTCATTCATTGAAATGTCAGCATCGATTAGGTAATAGTTAGTTCCTTCTTCTCCTGAAACAGCTTCATTAATTACAAATACGAATTTCTTAGTGCCTTCTTTTCCAGTCGCTACTTCTTTACCATAAACTGTGACACCCTCTGGTAGAGCATCTCCTTCAAGAGTAAGACCTAAATCTTCTAATGATTTATAACCTAATTTGGCTTGTGTATAATCAGTAGATGGAATTTGGATATCCATTTTTGTTACTTCAGATTTATCTGTTACATATTTCTTAGCTAATTTACCTTTATTCTCTGCATCCACCATTAGCTTTTGAATCGCTTCTTTGTATGCTAAACGTACAACAACGTCCCCTTTACCATTATTAACAACACCAACTTTTTTCTCTACATCTTGTCCTGGTAACCACTCATCAGGCTCATCAAAGATCTCCCAAATTTTGACAGAATCTTCAGGAATTCCCCCTGTTTTAAATTTATTGACTACGCCATCTTCTGATGTGAACCATGCAAATGTCGCTGCTGATAATGCTACAACGGCTACTCCTGTTACACCTGCTGCTACTTTCTTTTTGTTTACATTTTTCTTCATTTGATTCTCTCCCTTACAATTTATATACTAAAACGCTACTTAGAAACAGAGTATCTAAGTAAGGCGATAGCTACCCACATAAATAAAACGAAAATAATTATTTTAACGATATTTATTTGAACAAAAGTCATCATTAATCCTAACTTTGGTATTGTATAAAGGACTTTCCCAACAACTTGTTCACCTGAAATCTCATCATCCGCTAAATTATTCGCATCTCCTTGTGTAATGAAATGGCTAATTTCTCCTCTTTTTTTTGGAGGAATTACTTTTATAACTCTATGAGTCACATAATTTTCCTCTTTTGTTTTTGGATAAAATGTCATGATATCTCCTAACTTTATGTCCTCTGGAGGTGTGATTTTTACAATCAGCATATCTCCTGCAATAAAATTGCCTTGTTGTTCTGGCTTCGTTTTTTTCATTGAGTTACTTAATACTGAATAAAAACGATAACCAAAGAATGAACGTTGGCTTGATGAATCTAATTTAAAAAACAAGACACCTGAGATAATCACTATAAAACATACCAAAACAAAATAATTCATTATCTTTTTCACCCTAAAAGGCAATCCTATCAACTCCTTGATGCACCATTTATTTGATTAAGATTTTACTCCTTTAAACCAAATAACAAAAACTCTTTTTTTGAACAAAAAATAAGCATTTAAAAATATAATATGAGCTATATTCCCTGTTTCTATGCTATTCTAATGATTATTTAATTATTAAAAATATATTTTTTTACAATAATTATGTTTATTGTAACGATTTGTACTAAAGGAAAACTCACAATTGTTCACTACAAAACCAAATTTTCCCTTTTTTACCCTACTACTGATTTCACAGCATCGATGATATCTTGGCTTGTCATACCGTATTCTTTTTAAGGTAATCCATCTTACCTACTTGAGTAAAGCATTCTTTAACACCCAATCGAGCTACTTCTACGTGGGGAATCATTTTCTACAAATTCTGCCATACGTGAGCCAATCCCCCCATAACATTATGATTATCAACTGTTATTACTAGGCTATCTCCAATAATTTCTAACATTTCAGATTCATTTAGAGTATTCATTCCAAATCATTTTAATTTGTGAAACAAAAAGAGCTACCTCTAAAGGTAGCTCTTCTAGTCACCATCCCACTCAGCCATAAACTGAGCTAAATAAGATGTCATAAATTCTGTTTTTTTAACTGCTAACTTTTTTCCTGATCGTGTATTCATCGTATCAGCTAGCCCTAGTAACTTATCATAAAAATGAGCAACAGATGAACTAGTCTGATTGCGATACGATTCATAGGTTTCATTTTTACTCTTCTCTTCAGTTGGGTCATATATCTTTCTATTATGACTACCACCATAAGAAAAAGCTCTAGCTATTCCTATAGCACCTAATGCATCTAACCTATCCGCATCCTGAACACATTGTCCTGCTATACTAAGTTTGCATTTTTTATCTAAATTTTTAGAATAAGACATGTGCTCCATAATGTAAAAAATATCGTCAATTTGAGGCGTACTTAGCCCCTCTTCTTTTAAAAGCTCTGTGATTTTTCTACTATTTTCCTTTGTGTCTTCCACTACTTTTTCATCAATAACATCATGTAAATATGAGGCAAGCCCTACTATCATTTCGCCCTCAGCATTAGGTGCCTCCTTTGTTTCTTCTCGATACAAACGAGCCGCTCTTTTAGCAACACGTTCCGCATGATAAAAATCATGTCCTGTTACATCATGAGCCAATTCTTTTTTTACATACTCTATAACATTTTTATTTAATTTCATCATAATTTATTACCTTTCAATTAGCCTTATAGTCTATATTTATTATAGACCTATTCCTTGATTCTCGTACAGATAAACAACAAAAAAACAGATTCTTAAATTAAGAATCTGTTTTTTCTCTTATTTCCTAGCTGTTAACTCTTTCAACCTCTGTTGCCCTTTTGTTTCAACCGATGTCTGCCCCAATGAACGTGCACGTCTCGCTGCTCTATAATCTGTTAAATCAGAGGAAGTTACACCAAATTCAGCTTTCATTGCATCGTCTAAAACTTGAGTTGCTTTTAATTTCGCTCCCACTTTTATATCAGCTTCCTGATATTTATTCCCCATTACCTCACCGTTAAATTGTGCTGTAAACGTCGTATCTATATAGCCACCCACTTCAAATAATACGTAGGCATTACCTGATGAATCTTTAAACCAATAAACACCTTGATCATTACCCGGACCAAATGCTAAACCAATTGCACCCTCTTTATCTTGAACAAATTCTGAATTTGTCGTAGGTGTCAGGTTATCATCTGCATAAGCAAATTTTATTAAACTGCTATTTTCAACACGAGCAATCGCTTCAATTGTTCCTGTATTTGTTATTTTCCCAGTAATTTCTGATGTTAACCCTGGTTCATAATTCTCTTCATTTTGTAATTCCGGAAAATCAGCTTCAATTCTCATCTTCCCATTTGATATTTTTTGGTCAGTTGAAACTGATGTTGTCCACCACGCATACGTACCGCCTATTGCTAGTAAAATTAAGGCAAGTGCGGTTAAGCTTATCATTCTTTTTTTATTTATCACACTGTCCATCTCCTTTATCAACTAATAATTTAATAAAATAATCCAATACATACATAAATAGTAGAAAACAAATGGCTGCGATTCCTCCTCGAACTGTTTGCAGTTTAAGTAAAAACATTCCTAAATAAGGAATAGATAACACCGCTTGTTCTTTAAGGGTTGCATCCGTTACCCAAAAATCATCTGGAGATTTATTAGCATCACCTTGCGTTTTTAAGCGTACTGTTTTACTATCATCAAATTTTTCAATCACCCTATGACCAACAGAAACCTCTCCGATAGCTACCACAATTACATCTCCTACAGACACTTCATCAATGGTCACTTCTTTTGTAAGCACTAAACTGCCACTTGATATACGAGGTGACATACTATTGCTTAAAATAACACGGCCTTGATAACCAAAATAACTTGTAAAGAGTGACAGTTTGATACTAATTGATACAATAATTAAACAAGATATTAGAACAAAATAAATAACTTTTGATATTCTCCAACCAAAAATTACCCCTTTAATAACAGCACTTTCTTGATTAATCACTGGTCTATACTCTCCTCTACTTCAAATCCTTCGTCTGAAATAGAAGGCTTAGTTTCAATACTCTCTGATGAAGTTGTAAGGCTATCATCATCAAACTCTGTAATTTTAGGCACTTTTAATTCTACTAATGGTATCGTGATTTCTTGTCTAAAGAAGCCTATAGCTTGAGTAACAAAAGGGGAAAAACACCCTATACTCATTACTATAATCACCAAAGCTATACGTTTTATTTTAGACATGCTTTTCCCCTCCTTCTTATCTTGTCACACGAATTACAACACTCGCTTCTTTACCGTTATGACTTCTTGCTGTTAGTTTCGTAGTTCCTGCTTTTAATCCTGTTACTAAGCCCTCTTCTGATACCTTAATAATCTCTTCTTTTTCAACTTCCCAATCTATTTTTTGATTAGTTGCGTTCTTAGGAGATATATCCACCTTTAATGATAGGTCCTTCCCTTTTTTCAAAGTTGTCAGTGCGCCAACATTTAACTTAACGGCTTCTACATCAATAGTTTCAACTACTTCTTTCCCTGTAATAGCTACAGTCAAACTATCCATTTCATTTGGTACAAACAGGCCATTATAAGTAAAGAGCTTTGCATTTTCTGATAGTCTTATAGACCCTGTATAATCTGTAAATGATTGTGGGGTTTGTCCTTTAAAAATCAAACGATTTGACACTTCATCAAATGAGCTAAATTCCAACTTACTTCTATTACTTTCACTATTAAGAGCTCGTAACTCTAAATGACTCGACTCAAAATCTGAAAGTTCTGGAACCATTTTCTTTTTCAAAATTAGCGAGACTTCTATCTCACTTCCTGCTTCAATTTCTTTATCATTCAAAACCTTAAATTCTGAAATGTCACTCTTCCCTTTTTTTAACTCGTCAATCGTATATTCTGTGTAAATCGCTGGTTTCGTATTCGGATCATTTTCCCAAAGAAGTGCTATCTTTCCATTGGGTAATTGAGTGAGACAACTGTATACAAATCCGCCCTTATTAACAGCGTATTTATACTTCCAATCAACAGTATATTCTTCCCCATCTTTACTTGGCTCATTAATCAAACCAATGCGGATTATACCATTATTACGTCCTCCCCCTTCTGGTGCTGAAGCGATAAGAGCTTTTTTACCATCAATCAGTCCCTCATAATTAATCACAGAAATCATAACATTACCACAATAGGCCAACCCTTTATCTTCTTTTAAAGGTTCGAATGTCTCTCCTCCATCGAAACTATCGCCATATCCAATAAACCCCGTACTGCCTCGAGCATATAGGCGCAGCGTTCCATCCGGCAATTCTATTAATTGAGATTCACTTGATTTACCTGGACTATTTATTTTAGACATAGTTGTACGATTTCCTCTTTTCCAGGTCTCACCGTGATCATCAGAGTAAATTGTACTTACACGTTCTCCATCTTGACTATCATAGGTTGGCATAATTATGCGACCTGCATATTTACCCACCTTAACTAAATGGCCTCTTCCCGGGCCTGTCCCCCAAAAACGATCCTGTTCTCGTTTTAAATAATTTAAATTCTCAGGTTTACTCCAGGTTTTCCCACCATCTTCACTGCTTACTAAAAAGAAATAGGATGTTCCGTAAACTTTAAATTCTGCATCTGCATAAAAAATACTCATCGGAACCTTTTTACCACTTAATGAGCCATCTGGTCGTTTTTGATCAACATAAAGAAGCACTCCATTTTTTGATAAATGGAACTCTTCATCAACTGAATATTCAGTCTCTTTATCTTCATTATCATATACAATTCCATCTTTTACATAGTATTCAAAATTAGCCCACTTTCTAACATCTTTCCCCTTTTTAGCTAGCCCTAGAACTTTTTCACCTTTAACTGTTTTCATCCCTGATCCCGTTGCGGCATTTGGATAACCAAATCCTGACGGGAATGCATCTACTGCCATATAAATTTTATCTTGTTCATCTTGAACTATAACTGGATCAATAAAAGAAGCACTCGGTTTAGCATAACCAGGCTCATCTGTATAATCCTCAAAATGTAATGGTAACGTTGCCTTACCCCACTCTTCTGTCTTAGGGTCTAAAAAATTTATTGCTGTATCTAGATTATTTGGTGAATCTGCAGCTCCTCCAAATCGTGCATCGATTGCTCCCATTACAGTCCCATCATTCAACGTGTAGAGTGCCGGAATTCTGTAAAAATCAGAACCCGTCGCTTCAAAAATATGTGGGAAATCAAATTCATCTTCCCCCTGACCAACAGTCTTACTTGTATAAGCAAGAAGCTCTTCTTCTCCTAATGCTTGCCCGACTACTTCTAAGTCTAATAGTGTTCCTGTGAAAGGATAATTATTACCAATTCTTGGCGTAGCGCCTACTGTAACACTATCTACTCCAGTAGCCATGTCCTTAATCATACGATATGTCTCATTTGTTAGTTCTCGTGTTGAGACTAGTTTGCCATTAGCAAATAATTTAAACGTTTTAGATTGACTATCGGCCGTAAGTGCCACTGTATTTAAACCTGTACTTCTTATTCCTGATGCACTAGCGCTGATATCTGCACTCTCTTTTAATCCCCGCAACTCATATCCAATTGAACTCCCATTAGCGTATAAATGAAAATGTTCATTTCCTGCTTGGCTATTTGAAAAACTAATGATTGAACCTATACCGCTTACTTCTTGAACAAATTGAACCTTGATTGTAATATCATTTAGAGAGCGTGTCTTCTCAACCAATTCAGGATATGAAATAGGTTGTTTGACCGGTGTTTTCTCAGTAATCGCTAAAATAGTATCATTTTTTACTTCTAGTTTCTCATTTGAAGAAATCGTCCCGTTGGTTCGTAAACTATGACTAGTCAAACTAACTCTCTCATCATCTGCAAGAACTACGAGAGGACTAACTGCGCCTCCTACGAGTGTCATACTCACAAGTGTAACGAATCCTTGTGTAACTAATGCCTTCTTTTTATGCGATGCCATAAAATACCTCCTTCATAATTTAAAATCAACTACCTTTTGTCGTACTCGATATAACTCTCAATCACCTCATTTCAATCTATAAAAAAAATGCCAAAAACCTTCCCTCCGTTAAAAGCGGTTAAAGTTTTTAGCATTCTTTTGACGCATCACTCGTACTTCTCAAATATCTTTCTAAATATTCCAGATTGGCTATAGGCCAATCCTGAAAAACCTATGACAATCATCACTAAACACATGATTATCATGCTTACACCAGATATAAAAAACATAGCGATAATCGGTAAATTCAGTGACACTAATACAAGGTTCCAAGGTAAGTTACTCAAGCTAATCTTCAAAGCCGTTTGGTAAACTTCTTTACTACTAAATTCATATCTTGCAATTAATGGGAAAATATAAAGATAAATAAGATAAATCATAATAGCTAATGCTATAATCATTATTTTAATCATTCCCACGGAAGTCGGAAATAATAAGCTAAGGTAAAAGAGATCCATATACAAGAAAATGATCAAAGCTAGTGCTAAAATACCATATAATAACCCTTGCTTTAAATTATCTTTATACGCTTTAATAAATAACTTAACGATTGAGTCATTTTCCTTTTTCACTAATTTTAATGTAACCGAATACATCGAAGATAATGAAACACCAATCGTGAAAATTGGCATACACCCAATAAGAAAAAGGACATTCAGGATTACCAAATCAAAAATAACAGAAAATCCTCTCATGACTTTATTGTCAACACTGAATAATTTTTGACCTAATCGTTGACCACTTTTTATCATATGCCTCTCTCCCTCTACTTAATATAAACCTAGCCTTTAACTGCTCCCATAGTGATCCCTTGGGTAAAGGATTTTTGGAAGGCTAGAAAAACTGCAACTATCGGAACAGCAGCTAATACTGCACCTGCCATAATCAAACCATAATTAGTTGCCATCTCAGCTTGCATCGTAGCTACCCCTAATGAAACTGTTAATTTATCACGCGAATTCAACATCACTAACTGCATAAAATAATCATTCCATGTATTGATAAATGTGAAAATAGCAAGTGCTGCAAATCCTGGTTTAACTATTGGAAAAGCTACGCTAACAAAAGTTCTAATTTCACCACATCCATCAATTTTAGCGGACTCTAATAACTCTGTTGGTATGTTTTCGCTGAATTGCTTCATTAAGAAAACACCAAATGGCCAGCCTACCAATGGTAAGATAACAGCTGCTAGCGTATCATGTATCCCCATAAAATTAATAATTCTCACTAACGGAACAAGAACTACTTGTTTTGGAAGTGCCATTGCACCAATAAACATTGAGAATAATAATTTTTGACCATAGAACCGTTTTTTAGCTAAAACATAACCGGCTAAGGCCGAAGTTAGACACACTAAAATCATTGTTGCACCTGCAATAGCAATACTGTTCCATAACCATTTTCCAGCTGGGTTTTGTACCAATAATTTTTGGAAATTTTCTAAAGTTGGAGCACTTGGCCACCACTGTGGTGGTATTGCAATTGTCGCTGGTTGTGCTTTAAATGCCCCTGTCATAACCCAGTAAAATGGGAAGACAAAGATGATGGTTAACAGGCTCAAAATGATGGTTGAAAGCACGTCAAAAGGCGTCATTTTTTTCTTAGTCATTTCTAATTCCTCCTTGCTAATAATGTATAAGTTAACTTAACATTACTCTTTTTTATAAGACGCATCTTTTAATATTCGACATCGTTTCCTAATATTTTCATTTGAGCAAAGCTAATAAAGGCAATTAGCACAGCTAAGAATACTCCCATTGTATTCGCATAACCATACTCTGAAAGTTTAAAGGCTTTCTCATACAAGTAATACATCAGTGTACTTGTTGAATAGTTTGGCCCACCCGATGTTAGAAGTTGAATCAAGGCAAAACATTGAAACGAATTAATCGTCGTAATGATTACAATATATAGCGTTGTTGGTAATAAACTTGGCCATTTTATTTTCCAAAACACTTGAAATTCACTAGCACCATCAATTCGAGCAGCCTCCATCAATGAAACATCAATATTCCCCATAGCTGCAATGTAAAGGATGATTGGCTGACCTACTGAAGTTGTTAGTAAAATAATAATAATTGCCAATAAGGCCCAGTGCTTATCTCCCAACCAACTTATATTCTGTTCAATCACACCTGTTTGTTTTAATAAATAATTTAAAATCCCTGACATTGGATCATAAATCCATTTCCATACAACTGTTACTGCCACACTCCCTGTGACCACAGGTAAGAAGAAAACACTTCTAAAAAATGTTCTTGTAATAACATGTTTTTCATAAGTTTGTGAGGCAACAAATAAGGAAAACAGTACAACTATTGGAACTGATCCTACCACTATAATCAACGTATTGATTAATGACTTTATAAAAATCTCATCCTTGAACATCCGAACATAATTATCTAGTCCAATAAATGTAAAATCTGTCATTGTATAGTTGAAAAAACTTGTTACAAATCCCATGATCATAGGCGTCAATACAAAAATCAGAAAAAAGATCAAGATAGGTGCCAGAAAGGCATACGACACCATCGTTTCGCGCATTTTTAATTTATTTACTTTCATTCTTTGGGAACCTCCCATTCGTTTTCATCCTGTAGTAACTCTCTTATTAAAATCTCCTCACTTCTTGTCATCAGAAGTGAGGAAGTTTAATTTTTTATTTTGCTGCTTTTTTTATTGTTTCATTCGCTTTTTTAGTAAAATCATCTAATGCTTCTTTTGGTTTTACTTCATCATTTGAAATAGCTTGAACCATTGGGAACCATAGTGTTCTCATTTCAGCAAAGCCATCAATTGTGTTGTAATATGGAGAATAATATTTTGTCCACGATGCTAATTCTGTCATACGTTTATCTTTATAAACATCTCCAAATGATTCTCTGACTGGGAATGAACCTGTTCTAACAACGTTTTTAGGACCCCACTCTTTATCGTCAGCAACAAATTGAATGAATTTCTTAGAAGCATCTACTTTTTTGTCATCACCATTATTAAATACCGCAAAACCATTTACCAAGTACTCTAATTCAGGAACACCATCTTCTGATGGGAATGGTACTTCTAGGTAATCTACTTTACTTGATTCTAATAATTGTGCTTGTGTAGCAGGTTGTGCCGGTGACCATAAAATAGTAAATGATGTTTGACCATTTGCAAAATTTTGAATATCTGCAGATCCGTCATATTGAGAGCCATTCATCATTTTTCCATCTTTGATTAATTTTTGGATTAATTCCATAGATTTCACAGATTTTTCATCATTTGTTGTATACTCTGTGATGTCATCATTCGTTATTCTACTGCTATATAGGTTTGCAAAGAAGGCACGTGGTCCTTGATCTCCACCTTGACCATTTGCGAAAACTGATCCTGGCGTATACCCTTTATCTTTTAATTTTTCTAAGACTTTTACAAAGTCATCTGTCGTCCATCCTTCTTTAACCAAATCTGAAACGCCTGCATCTTCTACCATTTTTCGGTTAAATGCCATATAAAATGGTGCTGAACTAATTGGGTACATATAGGCATCATCACCCGCTTTACTTGCTTTGATAATAGCCTCATTATTAACGTCTTTCACGAACTCATCTGTGAACATATCATTTAATTTTGCCAACTTACCCGCTTTACCATATGTCACAATACGACCTGGTGCATCAAATAAAACATCCGCCATAGTCCCAGCTTCAATTGCTGTTGTTATTTTTTCAGGTCCTGCTGTAAAATCAACGGTTTCTAGATTCACTTTAATATCTGGGTTTTTTTCTTCGAACGCTTTAATAATATTTTTTTCCCAAGTTCCTACTGCATCACTTGCTTTTTCTTGTGTGAAGGTCGGGAAAGCCCACCAACTAATTTCTGTTTGATTTGCATTTGCTTGTTTCTTAGGTTCTTCCTGCTTTTCTCCACCACACGCTCCAAGCGTCAACGCCAATGTTCCTAATAAAAGACCTGATACTAACTTTTTCATATCCTACTACCTCCTATTATTAACTTCTTTTTATTTACGACCATTCTTCTTGTCTTAAAAGTCAAATGGTTAATCGCTTACATTTAATTATTAACAGAACCAATTGCAGCTACAAATTTCCGAGTAATCTCTTGTGGTCTAGTAATCGCTCCACCACTTACAACAGCAAGACATCCTAACTCCATTACTCTTTTCGCCTTTTCTGGGGTATCAATTTTCCCTTCAGCTATAACAGGTAAATCAGTTATCGCTAACACTTCTTTTAGGTAAGCAAAATCATTCATCGACACATCACACCCCTCTGTTTCAGTCGTATAGCCATATAATGTTGTCCCAATAATATCAAAACCTAATTTAATCGCAAATTCAACATCTTCAATTGAGCCGGTATCTGCCATAAGTATAGTATCTGGATACTCTTCACGAATCGTTCCCACGATATCTTGAAGATTTTCACCATTAGGCCGAGAATGAATAGTAGCATCCATCGCGACAATCTCACATCCTGTAGCACAAACTTGACGAACCTCTTTCAATGTTGGCGTTATAAAAACGTCTGATTCTGAGTATACTTTTTTTATAATACCTATAGTCGGTAATGTGACGACATCTCTTATAGCTTGGATATCTACTATAGAATTGGCACGAATACCAACTGCTCCTGATTCTTTTGCTGCTTTGGCCATACGGGACATTATAAAAGAGCTATGAAGTGGCTCTTCAGGCAAAGCTTGACAGGATACAATCAATCCTCCTCTTACTGATTCCATAACACTTTCCTTCATTTGACTTCCTCCTCATTTAACTTATCTTTGTTGACTGCCCAATTAAAAATCAAATCAGGTATTTTTACATTAAGTGACTCGTGCCCATATTCCGGTAAAATATAAAGTTTCTTTTTACACCGTAACCTATTATATATAGCATATTGAGTGGAAGGAGGACACACATCATCTTGCAAACCACATACCATCGTTATTTCACCTCTAATACGAGAGGCAAAATTTTTCACATCGATATATCCTAATGTTTCAAAAAATATTGATTCTGTCTCATATAAGGGATCAGAAAATTTAAAATAACGATGTAATTCATCATATGCTTCTGTATCATAGTTAAGTTGTAGAACACGTCTAAAATCTGAAAGGAATGGGTAAACTGAGAATACTCGCTTTATCTCTGGATTTAGAGCTGCTGATACAAGTGCTAACGCACCACCTTGAGAGTCACCTAAAGTCATTAAATTTGTTTCATCTACCTGTGGAAGTTGACTAATAATTCTCATCAAAATTAAGCTATCTTCATACACATTTTTATAAAACAAGTTATCTGGCCCATCCTGCACCCCTCTAATAATATGTCCTTTAACTGTATTACCACTATGAATAGAATGGTCAGTTGATTTTCCTGATTGGCCTCTTACATCCATCATTACAACTCCAATACCTGCTGCGATATATTTAAAACTTTCAGACCAGTCTGATGATTGACCTTGATAGCCATGAAATTTAAATATAATCGGACACTTTTCTTTTTTAGGAAAACTAACTTTTGCATAAATTTCCGAACCATCCAGCGCATTAAAAAACAACTCATAACAATCTACAAAATCGAATCCTAATGGCTTAGGAACTAACTTGTAACTTAATTCATATTGATTAATTGCAGACACTACATCGTCCCAAAAAAAAGAGAAATTTTGTGGTATTGTGTCTTGACCCTTATACCCTTCCATCTCAAGTTGAGGCATTGTCTCTATCATTTACACCCTCCTTATTTTTTGATAACGCTTTCACTTAGGAGTATATAACATGAAAATTATTTTTGCAATAGTTTTATAGAGATATTTTTTTTCTTAGTTGAGTCGTTATATAAATAAAAGAACCCCGCTCTATTATCACTACGCCAATATAACATGTTTGTTTGTTCAAATAATCGGTTAACGAAATTTCATTCAAAAAAAAGAAACCGTAACGGTTTCTTTTTAATTACCAGTCTCAATTTCACGAATTTTTTCGATTTTTTTTAACTTTCTACGCATCATAGTAATTACAATAATAATAATGAGTATTAATAAAATAATTAAGCCAATCATGACTTTCATTAGTGTACTCATACGTTTAACACTTACTGATTTTTCATTTAAATCCTTAGCTGTTTGGCTCTTAATAGAGAAATCTTCATTCCACTCCCACTCGCCGTAGTCCGAACTCACCTTAATATGAGCTGTATAATCACCAGCTTGGTAGTTGTCTTGTCCCATTAAAATATAATGATCAAATGTGCTATTCGGTGCAAAACTCATCCCTTTTAGCTCATCCTTATATAATGACTTATCCTCACCTTTTTTAGTGACATTTACCTCGTAGAAAGCATCAGGTAAAATATTATATACAGGATTATTTAAACTTACTTTCAAGGCATTGCGACCGCCTGTCAACTCAGGTGTCACACTTTTGAAGGTTAAGTTTGCATCAATATTTTTTTCTGACTCAACTAAAATAACAGGAACCGTGTAAGAAAAGGCATTACGAATCATCTCTTTACTTTTTTCATCTGGCTTTTGTTCGATGTATAAGCCCCCTAAAATTATCCCATCAAAAGGTTCTTTTGGTGTTTTAAATGATACTTTTAGCGTTTTCTTCTCGTGACTCTTCAACTCAAATTCTTCATGATAATCTGCAATTTTTTCAAGTGATACTTTATCATTGATTACTTTTTTATCTGATGCATAATTAATGCTACCTTGATTATTAGTAGCGGCATCTTTAATAGCTGCTTCCATTTTTATTGGCTCTTTACTCTCATTTGTTACGTCTACCGAAAATGAAACATCCGTATTAGGTTTTACCTTCAGTTTAAAATCTGTTTCCGAATCATCCATTTTTTCCTTTGATTGGATTAATTTCGGTGTAAATTGTAATTTATTTTCATTAGCTTGTGTACTTTCTATACTCATTGTACAGAAGGCAACGCTCATGACAGTGACTAGAATTGTTTTTATCTTTTTCATGGCTTCTCCTTATATCAGAAAAAACGAGACTAAGTCTCGTTTTTTTATTTATTTAGATACTGGTGACATGAATGTGTCTTCTACTTTTACATCACCTGTTAAATTCCAGTTTAAGTCTGCTTTATAGCTTCCTTTTCTGATTTTTCCGATTTCACTTTGTGGAATAACTAAATTAATCTTATCATCTTCTCGTTTTTCAGTAGCACCGGGTGTTGTTGACATCCCCATAGACCATGTTCCACGAGCACCATCGCCTGATGCAGTTACTAACTGTTGACGATCGCCTTGATCTAACTTCATTACTTGAGTTGACCAGCTTGGTGCTTCAGTTGGTGTAGCAGTCGTTCCTACTGCAAAGATAGGAGCTGATGTGAAAGTAATTGTTGCTCCTGTAATTTCTTTAGAATCTGTTTTAGGTGCTGGAGTTTCTTCAGCTTGTCTTTGAAGAGTTGTTGCAGTTACACCTAAATCCCAAGTTGGATTATCTTCACCACGTAAGTCTGATACTTGTACAAAGTGAGCTGTTTTTTGTTCTGCCGTACGAATAGCTGGTAATACTAAATCTTTACCTTCATTTTTAATTTTTTGAGTTCCGAAATTAAAACTTGGTGCCCAGTCAATACGTAATGCACCTTTACCACCTGTACCACCTTCACCGCCTTCACCTGGATCAACTGGTTTACCTGGTTCTTCTGGATCTGTCGGCGGCGTAACTCCTTCATCATCTTGAATAAAGTTAACTTTTGCATCTGTTTTAACATTAAATGGGTCTTTATTTTCCTCTGCATGTGAAACCACACCTACTGCTGTTGTTGCTAATAGTGATGCTGCTAAAAATAATCCTGATACTTTTTTCATAATTAATCCCATCCTTTATAAGTAGTTTTTATTTTAATTTTCTTTATATATATTACGAAGAGAGTCGCACTAATGATCAAGCTCCCTATAATAATCCAATACATTGATTCTTTTTCACCTGTTTGGGGTAACCAGCCGGGACGATTAGTAGTCGAACCTGTATTAGTCCAAGACAAGTGTTGGCCCGAACCTCCATCGCCTTTCGGTGGTGTTGGTAAAGCGGGTGGTGGTGTTGGCAGAGCCGGGTAAGTTGGACCATCATTTAAAAAACTAACGCCTACGTCTGTCGCTACCCCGTCCTGCTCTTCTGCCTGTGCTATCATCACCGTGTTCGCTACCCCAAAAATCATTAAACAGCTTATTAAAAAGGTTCTAATCTTTTCCATGTTGATCCCCCTTTTTAACCGGTGTTGCAAATGTTAAATGATCGATTTCTTTGCTCTTAACTGGTGTCACATTCCAATTTAGTGTTGTTTTATAAGATTCATTTGCTCTCGCCCAAGATGAGCTTGGGTTTGTTAATTCTAGTTCAACAGAAAATAAATCGTTCGGATTCGCTAAATCTGACTCTAATTTCTTCATACTTTGATTTTCTAAACGATATCCGCCATCAAGTAATAGTGAGTCTGTTTTAATTTCACCTGTTGTTAAATCATTTGCCATTAAATCAATAGCTGAACGTTCAACTTTTTTTTCATCTTTTGAGAATTGTGTGGCTGAGACTGAAAGTCCCCAACCGTCCGCTGCATAACGTCCATCTTCAACAGTCAATTTAGAAGATTGACCAGCTTGCATTCGTTTATGTTGTTCCGAATTAATCTTTACTTCATAATCCAGATTATTCGATACACTTAATGATAATTTACCATCAGTTACAGTGAGCTTAAACGTTCCTTCAAGGTCTGTTTTATTAACCGTCCCTTTAGCTGTAAGTATATATATTCCTGGTTGGTATCCCGTTTCTGGCAAACCTGTAATAGTAATAGTATCCATTGGAACATCTACTATTTGCCCGACAGAAGGGTCTAACATTTTAACCGTTACCCCTTTTAATAACACTTCCCTCAAATCATCTGGTGAAATCAATTCACGATCTGGATTAGGTTCGTTTATTTCTGGAGCATTTTTGATTAAATCTTTCGATTGTAGGGTTAAATCTTTCGTCTCCATCCAAGGATTTGTTTCCAAATCGAGAACCGTTAAATTTTCTTTACCAATACTACGAGTATTCCCTGCTTTATCTGTTAGGATTACATCTACTTGACGTTTTTCATCCTTAGCGGTTGCCGTCTTAACAGCCTCTTCAAGCTTGCTCATATCTTGATAGCTCACTTTAATATCATCCTCTGTAAGACTTGGATTTGAATCAGATTTAGTTTTAACAAAGATAGCCGCTTTTTCAGGAACCTTTCCAACTTCAGTAAAGACTTCTGGATGCAATTCTCCCTCAGGAGGTGTTCCATCTAGCACAACTAACTTCTCTGAGAATAAAACCTCACCTTTGCCATTAACTAACTCATACGTTACCGTTGAATCTGCAATTAAAAGGTCATCTTCTTGTAACCCATATAAGAATGAATAATCCGTATCTTCCTTAACTACAGGCGTTTCAACTACTTTTGCTTCTCCAGCTTTTGTCTTAATGCCACTGATTCTAACTTTATAATTCTCTGATTCATTAAAATTAGCAATTCTTACCATGCCATCTAGTTGAGTTGTTGGCTTTTCAATCGGAGAGGTTTCGCTGCCTTCTTTCAAGTTCGTTTTTCTATCAGAAATAGTAGCGAGCTTAAAGCCTTCTTCAAAAGGATTAATTGTATATTCGACACTACTTTGTTTAACAATAGACTTCACTAAATCCCCTTTATAACCATCTTGTCTGACTTTAAAATTATCTTTTACAACCGTCGGCTCAGTTAATTTTAAAGTTTTATCTGCAATAAAAGGAACTCTAATAGTGATGCTCTTAAAGTAATGTTTATCACTTTCTGGACCAAGGGGACCAAGCCCATCAAACTGAATAGACCCTTTATCCGTTATCACATCAAAATCTTCTGGCTTAGCTTCAAGCTTACTGCCATCATAATGTGTATACGTCACTTTAATTTTATCTTTTTCTTCTTGAGTAAGTCCCTCTTTAGCTAAACTGTTGTATTCGTTAAGTGACGCATTAACATGTAACCTATTAAGCTTTTGTTTTCCACCGTCATAATCAATTTGATACTCATAAAACAATTCATCGCCAGACTTGACGATATCTGTTGTGTGATTAACCGATTCTTCCTCTTTAGAAACTTTTTTGACATCCTGTACTTGTTTCGTCCCACCTAAATCAGGTAGTTCTTCAAAAACAATCGCATTAACAGAGGCATTGCTTCCTGTTGCACCGGTAAATCCCCAGTATATATACGGATTATCTTCACTGACACCAAGACGATTAAGTTCTAAAGAATCATTTGGGTACTCATTTTTTAGTTCCTCGGTTGCCCACTCATTTTTATCTTCAAATAACGTATCTGTGTGTTTATCACCATCATTATCTGTAAAAGTATAACTTAAAGCATAACTGGTAGTCCCATCATCATTCTTTTTCTTATCATAATTGATTTCAAAATCATGCCACGATCCATTTGCCTGATGATGTTTAGCATCAAAATTCATTGTTTTGAAATTGTTACTGTACCTTGCGTGATACAAACTAGGGGGATTGCTGCCTTTATACGAAGCAATCAATGATGGGTAATAACCTGCGATATGAAAGTCAGCTGGATCTGCGCCTTCTCCTGTCGGTCTATCTAGTCCACCACTATTTTTATGTGTATCAAACTCAACTGCATAACTATTTTGTATGGCATTTTCCCAGGGCTTATCCTTTTTTTCCGATGAACGTCCCATCAAACCAAGCGATGCTCCTCCACTATCTTTACCAAGTGCATTACTATTACCGTTAGAATCAATAAATTGTGGATCATTTTGAAGGACAAACGCCATACCATCTGCTGCATCTGCTTCTTTTTGTCCGAAATAAAGTTTCATCTTAGCATGAAAGGATTTCGTTAAATCAATTCGATAGCCTGGCGTTGACCAAATTGATCCCACCTGACTTTGGGAACCATCTGTAACGATTACCACATCCGTATTCGTTTTATCATTATGGAGAACTTGTGCTTTATTATTTTGTGTATCTGCTCTTCTAAAAATATCATCTGTTCTAAGACCGGCTGGTGCTTCCGCAACGATTTCTTCTAGTGGTTTTTCGCTTGCTTTCACTATGCCTTTAGTGTTTTTTTTATTTTTTGGAGATATTTTATCTTCATTTTTTTTAGAAGGAGAAGCTATCTCTTTTATTTTAGTCGCTTCTTCTACTCTTGTTGGATAAAGTAAAGGTGTGTCGAGATTCACTTTTGCAATCAAGTTATCCATCTTCTTCAAAAAATTAGTCGTTGATTTACCATCAATTTCTCGCGCATAATCTAAACATCGCTTATAAGCATCTTGAAACTGTGAATCATCCTCATTATCAATTTTAATTGAACTAACATTCTTAAAAACATCTTTAGAAGACATTTTTTCTGTTTTTGAAACAAAATCGAGTATTTCGTTTTTTTCCTTTTCGAAATTATGTGGATTCTTTAATTTTTTTACTATTTTTGTGAAAAATGAAATAAGATTTTCTTTGCTTTCATTTTCAAAAGAAACTGATGAATTTACTTTTTCCTCACCTTGGATAATTTTAAGATTATCTTCTGCTAACGCCATAACTGAACCTGAACTTAACATGCAATTTGAAAACAAACAGAAAACAAACGAACCTTTAAGTATTTTTTTATACACATTTTCCCTCCTTCCTTATTTTTAATTCACAAAATACGACTTATTATATTTTCATATTATCCCCATTAATTAATTTTTGCAAACAATAACTCATGAGAAAAATAACACTAATTTCAATTATCCGATTTATTATAATCTATTTAATTCATATAAAAACCGCTGTTTTCACCTCATCTATCATCTGTGAAATGAGTATTTTTTAATCTATATTTAATTAATTTATTATAAAATACGTATTAAATACGCCATATATATATATATAAAGTCTGAATTTGACTCATACAAAAACACAAAAATGAAAATAAAATCCAATACCCACCCTTTATTGAACCAGACTGAAAAACATGTCGATTTTACATGTCACCAATTTTTAAAGAGACAATTCCTCCTTTTTATCCTGTTTAATTACAAAAAAAAGATGCGCAAATGCGCATCTTTTTTAACTCTATTTAAACCTTTACTTCACCAAACCATTTAGAAGTAGATCTACGGTTCGGCTGAGTTGTTCTTTTGTTTTCTCTTTCTTATACTGATGAGAAATACTCATCACAGCACCTAAATGATACATCAAATGTGTTGTAGCCTCTTCTGGAGTCACATCCTCCCTTAAATCAGCTTCTTTAAAGACTGAAATAAACGGAGCAAGATATGCTGTTTGATACATGACATAAAACTCTTTTTGATTTTCTTCAGACATAATTTCTTTAAAATCTTCTAACATACTAAAAAAATTCGCTGGATGAATTGTCATCAAGGCTGTCATCATTTCCACTAATTTCTCTTCAGGTGAACACTTTTTAGCTAACAGTTCCACTTGAACTTTTTCAATATCTTTAATAATTTCCTCTACTACGCATTTGAATAACACTTTTTTATTTTTGAAATGGTGATACAAATTAGGTTGGGTAATGCCACACTGCTCGGCAATTGCACGGGTTGAGGTCGCTTGATACCCTTGATTGAGAAAAAGCTGACGGGCAACATCTAAGATAGTCGCTTTTGTTTGATCTGCTAATTCTTTACGCGTCATTGTCATAAGTACGCTCCTCCACTTTTCTTTCCTACCTAGTGTACCATTCCTTACCTAAATAGACTAGACCACCTCTGTTAACTGACCATCTTCAATGCGACAGACACGGTGACAATATTTAAGTAACCGTTCATCATGGGTTACCATGACAATCCCCGTTTTTTCTTGTTCCGCTAAACGAGCTAGTAAGGCTGCCACTTCGAAAGCACGGTCACTATCCAAACTTGCTGTCGGTTCATCCGCCAAGATTATTTCTGGTTTATGGTACAACGCTGTAGAAATTGCCACACGTTGACGTTCTCCCCCCGATAAATCTTTCGGATAACTATTCATTAATTTTTCTATATCCAATAACTCTGCTAATTTTTGACGATAGTCTGGGTCTTTTTTAGAACGGTCATTTTTTTCGATTAATTTAAATTGTTCCGCTACTTTTAGAAAAGGGACCAGATTAGATTGTTGTAGGATAAAACCTAATTTATCAAAACGTAATTTAACTAAATCTTTAGCTGCAACTGTTTTTAAATCTTGATCATCAATAATAACATTACCTGATGTCGGCTCTAAGAGTCCTGCAATGACTTTTAAAAACGTACTTTTCCCTGAACCAGATGGCCCAATGACGGCTACTAATTCCCCTGGATTCACATAAAAATTAATATCAGTTAAAGCATTGACTTGTTTTTTACCTTTCCCAAATACTTTGTTTACATTTTTTAATTCGATTGCTCGTTTCATATCATTACCCTCCTATTGCGTCTAATGGATTGACTTTTGCTACAGTAATTGTTGAGAAGACACCGCCTAAAATAGCGAAAATGATTAAGCCGATACCATAAATTCCAGCTTCAGTTAAATTCGTAGCATAAGGCATACTTGCTGGTAATACTAAGGTTGTTAGATACGTTAAACCAGCCCCTACTGCTACACCTATCAATGCTAAGAAAAAGGTTTGAATCAAAACTGATTTCGCTAAATAACGTGTTGCAACACCTTGAATTTTTAAAATCCCAAACATTTCTGTTTTCTGTAGCGTCATCACATAAATAAAAACGCCAATAACAAACGCTGAGATAACAAGTAAGAAATAAACCATTCCATTAAGCGTTAATTTTTGTTCACTGTATCCAGGTAGCGCTTCGATAAAGTCAGTTGTTTTAATCGCAACTAAATTTTTATCATCTATCACTTTATTACTCGCATCTCTGTAGACAATGCCGTTATACATTGTGCCTTTAGGTGGCGTCTCACCAAAACGTAAATCATTTACAGTCGCAACAGACGCATAGATAACTGGCGTAATACGGTATGAACTTGTTGGTGTTATCCCAACAATCGTAAATGTATCTTCACTACTTCCAAGTTTAACTTTGTCGCCTATCTTATAGCCTTTATCAGCTAAGGATTGAGAGACTAAAATTTCATTTTTCTTTTCATAACGACGCCCTTTAGTAATGTCAGGGTCTACTATTTTTTGATTAGATGATCCAAAAATTGAAATATTTTCTTTGTCATCAGATTTTCCATTTTCATGTTGCATGGCATATGACCCTTGAACAATGCCTTCCACAACTTTGGCATCTACTTCTTTTAATACCTTCTCATCGATGTTAGACGCTTGTAAATTCTTATTCGCCTCATCCGTCAAAATAATTCCTTCTGCCCGCCATGAATCAACCTCTTTACTACTTCCCTGAGCTAGACCATTTGCTAGTCCTGACAAAATGAATACTAGCCATGATATCAGCACCATGATAAAAATTATTAAGGCAAACTTCCCTTTTGAATAGGCCATTTCTTTAATAGATAAAAACATATATTGTACCCCTTTCGTTCTCCACAAAATTCACTTATCAAGTGATAAACAGATGATATCACTTATCTTTTGATAAATGAAAATAAATGCTCACCCCAACCTTATTTTTTTCATTTCATGGTACACTACCCTTAGATTTACAAAAAAGGAGTGAGCACACTATGATTTACTATCAATCAAATGCCGTCCTGACACCTAATCAACTTGATACTTTGTATTCAAGCGTTGGTTACGCCACTTGTACTGAAGATTTAGACAAATTGACTCGAGCACTTTCCAAATCACTTATTGTTATTACCGCTTGGCATAATACCACCCCAGTCGGCTTAATTCGAGCTGTTGGTGATGGTGAAACAATTCTCTATATACAAGAAATTCTCGTTGACCCTTCCAATCAAAATAAAGGAATCGGCACACAACTGCTAACTGAAGTGCTTGATGCCTATCCTGATGCAGAACAACATGTCCTCCTAAAAGAAGCCACTCTTACCCTTGGTAACTTTTATGACTCACTTGGATTCGTACCTTACAATGATGGAAAAGAACTCGTTCTGTATCAACTCAACTAAAAAAGGACTAGCCTAGGCTAGTCCTTTTTTTCAAACTGTGAAATAATCAAATCCGCTTCTTCTTTAAATTGTTTTTTTCCAAATCCTGGTCTTTGATAGTGGCTAAATTTATAAATAGAACTGTTAGGGAAATACAAAGTCATTAACCGTTTAATCTCTCTATCATTATTTAAATCACTTCCCAAGAAAATAAAGATAGGGTCTTCTTTAATGCCGACAATATCGTACAACTCGTATTTTAATCCTTCTATATTTTTCAAATAGAGTTCTGGAGAATCTTTCAATAAAGGCTTCAATCCACTTCCGTCTTTTGTCGCAATCCCCATAGCTTTCCACTCTTTGTCATCACTATTAAATTTAAAAAAATCAGTCATGTAAGCACCTTCTACACATGTTCCTTTAAAGGAATCATTCAGCGCTTTTTTTCCATAACTTCCACCATATTGGTTACTCATATAATTAATCCCTTTTAGGGCTTCCAAAAATTCATCATCATTTTTTTCCTTGTCTAAAAGTAAAGCTTCAATTCCATTACTAATGCCAAAATTTAATCCAACAATCACGACATTAGCATGCAACTTACCTTCTAACTTTTCATGAAATTCCTCTTCATTTGCAACTAATAATGGCTCTGCTTTATTTCCTTTATGTTCCTCAGTCCAATACGCGAAACTTGCAATATGAGGATATTTCGTTTCTATTTTTTTATAATTCTCCCAGGTTATAGTATTAGTCATTTTATTTTCCTCCTTAAGTATCTATTGTCTACTTGGTTTTATTTCGTTTACATACCATTTATAAATATCGTAAGCTTGGTCATCACTTTCAAAAATACGTTTTTTTAACTCCAATTCAACTTGTCGTGCCAAGAGTCGTTCTGGAATAGTCCACCCCGTTAAATAATCAGCTAATTGCAACGTTGGTGTATACGTAAACTGACCATCTGTTTTAATTTTCCCTGGTACTTGTCGTTGCCACTTGCCTTTTAATAACGTAAAAGCTTCCCGGTCACCAGCTAGACTTCGTTCTGTCAGTTCTCGTTCCACTTGTTTTGTAAAATAAGTAGTCATATGTGGGTCAATAAAATTTGATAGTTCCTCATTTGTCATGAGTGTCACATCTTGAGAACCTACTTTTGATTCACCACCATTAAATCTTATCCGTCTGATTTCTGTCATAGAAACTCCTCCTTAAATAGTTATAATCCTAAAGTTAACAATTCAGCAACCGTTTCAGAAAAAGTCAACTCATGAAAAGCAACCTCTTGCGTTCGCTTGGTCATTCCTGTATAGCTAATTTGTCTTGATGACCTTAAAGGAATACCAGAATCACTCGTCCAATAGTCAAAGTTCGTTAGTTTTCCTAATTCATAAGTTGGATTAGCGGTTCTAAATATCCCTGTACAAAGACGTTCATCACGTGCCAACTCTATTCCATTTTTAGCAGCTAATTCAATTATGGCTACCCCCACTTTGGTAGCACCTTCACCTGTACTTTCTAAGTCTAGTTTTAATTGAAAGTGACCGTATATACTAGGAAAATCCTCTACAGTAACCGCTCGACTTAGTCCAAAGAACTTATTTGATGACCAACAGCGAAACTGACCTTGAAACCCACCTAATTCAAAATCTACAGGTTCATCGCTAAAAGAGTCAAAATCTTCTACCGCTGTGATTTCTTGTTTGATAGACTGAGAATAACGTGTGTAAATAAACCTACTCTCATTTAGTTGTTCTGAAGTTAATTCATATGGAAATAAGAAGGTTTCCTTTATTTCAAGTGCCGACATACCGTTTAAGAAACTATACAAGACACTCGCTAACTGTTCTAATTCAATCTTCTCAAGGATAATGTCACCTGCTTCATTTTCTAAATCAAAATAAGGGTCATCCGACCACCACATGTGTTCCTTTACTTCAGATTGACGTAGAAGGCAATTACCAAATTCGTCATAAATGTGTACACAACCGTCTTCATCTTCCTCCTCATGGTTAGAAAGAATCACATCATAATCTTGTATCTCTTCAAGAGGCGTACACGCTATTTGATCAAACAAATCTAATCCACTTATCGTTTCCCATGAGTCCAAATATTTTTGAGTATAGCCCGTTAACTTATACCCACATTCATTAATTTTTTCAACTAGGGAAAAAATAGCTTCTTGATTTTCAACATCATGCGTTAAAGCGGGACGTACTTCTGTCAGCAACCTTGGTAATTCGCTCTCTAACTCGTCTTTCGTCACATCTTCTAAATACATTCTTGAGTTATAATCAAATACTTCAAAGCGGTCTACCTCGAATACAAGTGGTGCTTTTTGTGCAGATAAAACACGTTCACTTTCTTCTTTAATAAGAGGTATAGTAACTGCATAGTCGTACGTTAAATAATTAAATTCTAAACGTCTTGCCTCAAGATATTTTTCTAAATCTAGATTAACTTTGGTCATTGCTGACACTCCCCTCAACATTGTCTTAAGTATGTTCATGAGAAAAGGCTTTCTTTCTCTTACCTACTCCTTTATACTAACATTACAAGGCGACATATTATGACGTAGGAGGCAATTTATGACTAGTCAAACACGAATTTTAGAACTATTTTTAGATTTTTTAAATGAAAAACGTTTAAGTTCTACAGAAATAGCTGAGCTTTACACTATCAGTACAAGAACAGCACAACGAGATTTAGCCTTAATTAAAGAGGCCTGTGAAGAATCAGATTTAAAATATACGTTGACTACCGATACTCTCGGTGAAAAATACCGCCTTGAGCGTCACAGTGAGCAACTTAATTTAGCAGATGCGACTGCTATTTTAAAAATATTACTAGCGGTGAGAGCTCTACACAAGACAGAGTTACTACGAATAGTCGACCAACTTTCGGCCTCATTGAACCAGAAAGATCGACTCTTATTTAACAACATCTCCTCTAGTGAACTCCACGGCTATAAACAAGTCTCTCACGGCCAACAACTATTAGAAAAAATAGACTTTTTATTAGATTTAATAGAAAATAACTTAGGCTTTACCGCAGTCTATCATCATGAGGATAAAAAGAACGATAGACCTATCATTGGCGTCCCATTATCCTTGATGTTTGATCAACATTATTTCTATATCAGAACTTACGTCTATGAAAAGGAGATAGTTATCAACTATAGACTAGACCGTCTGATAGATATAAGCCCCAGAGAGTTGGAGACTCGTGATAAAATTAGAGCCACTGTTGAAGATGGTGATTTGCGAAAACGAGCCCCTTTTATGTTCTCAGGTCGAGATACCCAAGTCACATTCAAATTTTGGGGAGCTAAAGAAATTGTCAAAGATAAATTTCCAGATGCTACCATTACCCTTAATCCTAAAGATGGCGCCTATGATGTGAAAGCTTATGTTTACGATACCGGTGTTACCTATTGGCTGCTTAGCCAAGGAAGCCAAGTCAAAGTGACAGGGCCTATCGGATTTAAAAATAAGATAATAGATGAGATAAACAAAATGCAGCAACTGTATCATTCCTAAAAAAGGTGTGACATCCTAATAAGATGTCACACCTTTTTTAATTGAACTCTTCAAGAAAATCTCTGACTAAAATTAAATAAAAAATAAGAAAAAACAACTCATTTTACTCATTTTTTTATGATATAACTATAAAAAAGTCATTTTGAAAGGTGAGCTTATGAAACAACGAGAAACTATACTTTTTTCAAAAAGAAAATTAATTGTTATTTTTCTTTTATTTATGCTAGTTATTTTTTTAGTAGGTAAACTCCTTTTAGAGAAGCAACGCCATCATTATGATATAAAACTCTCTCAATTACATCATGATATTAAATCTCTAAAGACTGAAAACAACCAATTAAAGCAATCGACATCACCTTCTGGCGTTAGCAATGCTAACACGCCAATTGATAACTCTTTAACAACTGATTACCCTGATTTAAAAAAAGAAATTATAGACACATTAACTCATGAAAATACAAGCGGAACTGTTCTCGCCATTAAAAATAATCATCTTTTTTTAAACGAAGGTCTCAACTACTCTAATAAAGAACTAAAAAAGAAAAACACGGCTGACTCTGAATTTATGATTGCTTCTATCCAAAAAACATTTACTGCTACTGCCATTATGTTATTAGTCGAAAATGATAAACTTTCTCTCACGACTCCATTATCTACCTTCTATCCCGACATACCTAATAGTGACACGATTACAATTAGACAACTTTTAGACATGACTAGCGGGTTAGTTGTAGACTCTTATCCAAAAAAAGCACTCAATGAAGAAGAAGCTTTAGCCGAGATAATAACTCATATTCGTTATAAAGAACCTTCTTTAAAATGGCATTATTCAGCTGTTAACTATAATTTACTTGCAGGAATCATAAGCAAATTAACTTATGAATCTTACGAAGACTTTATTGAAGAAGCCATTTTACAACCTTTAAATTTAAAACAAACAGGGTTCTACACTACCTTTAATACCTTGCCTAACAAAACAACAGCATACTATGGTACAATCCGCTCGCCTTATAAAAAAGTAAGCACTATTCTAAAACAATATTATACTGCCGAAATTGGGACTGGAAATATGTATACCTCGACATTAGATTTACTTACTTATTTTAAAAAATTAATAAATGGAGAACTTCTTAAAAAAAATAATCTAAAGACATTATGGACCAATCAACCGCAAAACTACTTTTATACTTATGCAAGTGGTGTCTACCATAATGATGGTTATTTTTATTCTCACGGCATCCTTAAAGGCTATGAATCCTCTGCTTATTTCACGTCAGATGGTGAAAATGGTATTATATTTTTAAGTAATTCTTATAATAAAAACCACCCTACAAAAAAAATAATTCAAGGACTATTTAATAAAATAACAGCGAATAAATAAAAACTTTGACTGCTTTTATCAGTAGAATCGATAAAAGGAGCTGATTTAAATGATGAAAAACCTGTTTCACCTTATAAACACTCCATAACAAAGAAAGTTTTTTCAATAAAAATGATTACGTCTATACCGAATATTTTGACCAGCATATTTGCCCTAACTTAAAAAATATAAACTATTCAACTTCCCCACTACTTAGCAAATATAACAATCAGGCAATAAAACTAAAGTTATTGCGAGTCATTTATGGAAAGTATCTTTGGATAAGCCCGAAGAGATTCGAAAGCAAATAAGTAAGCAATTATTTGAAATAGCAAAAGAATGTCAAGACTTACGATATACTAATGCTATAGGAAACAAAAAATGCACATGAATTTAGAATTACTTTCGCTTCTCTAACTATAAAAAAAACAAACACCTCATTCAAAAGAACAATGTGTTTGTCTTCAAGATAAATCATTGGTTACTACCGACACAGTTGAGTTAGTTATATAAAAAAAGTGATAACCCGGTACGATGGTTATCACTTTTTTTATATAACTTGCTGGAACAACGCGGCTTGTTCCTTTAGAACCTTAACTAATTTATCTATCCCTTTACTCTTCAGGCGACTAGTCGGACCAGACACACTTAAAGAACAAACTAACTTTTGATTTTTATTATAAATCGGCACTGCATAACATGATAAACCATATTCATATTCTTCATTATCCACTGCGATATTCTCTACTTTAATTTGTTGTTGCTCCTTTTTAAAGTTAGCCACATCTGTCAATGTATTAACGGTACGTGCTCTGACTGTTTTAAAATAGGCTTCCAAATCGTTGTCCGACCACTGACTTAAGAATAACTTTCCCATTCCCGAACAATATAACGGACTAACAGGTAATAGTGTAGTCTGAAGCTGATAAAACTCACCCTCGATTGTATTGATAATTAAAACTTCATCCTCGTACTCTACACCCAAATTGACACTCTCACCTGTTTGTTCTCTGATTTCTTTCATGAAAGGTTCTGCTAAATTTGATAGTTGGTCACTTTTCCCAGCATTTTGGGCATACTTGGCAATTTGATAATCCAAAATATATTTTTGATCAGGTTTTTGTTTAATAGCATGAACTGCTTCTAATGATTTAATCAATCTAAAAACCGTCGTTTTAGATAAACCTGTGCGTTCAGTAATTTCTGTAACGCCCATTTCTTGATGGTTATTCAATAAATCTAAAATTTCAAATGCATCCGTTATATTTTTAATAATAGGACTTTTTGTCATAAGCTACTCCTTTTACCGTATTCTTTATTATTATTGTATCATATTTTCGTTTGTTAATTTCCACACAAAGTGTTGCCTTTTTATATAATCTAGTGTAACATTCAAATCGGAACATGTTCCACATTTTATAAAAGGAGAGGTTAGATTATGAAAATAAGTATTATTGGTGCAGGACAGGTAGGGGCAACAACAGCTTTCTCATTAGCTAAAGCTACTTTTGTGAATGAAATCACTATAGTTGATTTAGATGAGCGTAGAGCACAGGGGGTTGCCCTTGATATTCTCCATGGTCTGTCTTTATCTCATCCAGTTAAAATAAATGCAGGTGGCTACGAGTTAACGACGGACTCAGATATTATTATTATTACAGTTGGTGTTCCTGAAGTTATCGGCGAATCTCGCTTAGTCCCACTTCAAAAAAATGCAAACATCTTAAAATCAATTATTCCTCAAATTACTGAGAATAGCCAAAATGGTTTAATTTTAATGGTTAGCAACCCCGTAGATATTTTAACTTACTTTGCTCAACAAATCTCAGGTTGGGACCCTACTCGTGTCATCGGATTAGGGACTACTCTAGATTCAGCTCGTCTAAACTACTTATTAGGTAGAGATCTAGATATTGCTCAAACTGACATTAACGGATTAGTTATCGGAGAACATGGCGATTCTCAAGTTGTTGCTTGGAGCCAAACAACAATTAAGGGAATTCCATTTGATGAGTATGTTAAACAAAATGGTCTTACTTTAGATGACGATTACAAAACAGCTTTAGCACAAGAAGTAAAAGACACCGCTTTTGATGTTTGGGAAATGAAAGGACCTAACTGTTACTGCGTAGCCCTTGCTATCGAACGTGTGGTTCAAGCTATTGCTCGCAATGAAAATACAATTCTACCCGTTTCACAACCGTTCACTGAAGAAACTTATATTAGTTATCCTGCCGTTATTAACCGCAACGGTGTAGCTAGACAAGTTAAACTTAACTGTACAGCTGATGAACAAAAAAAATTCGATGACTCTTACGCCAACATCAAACATGTTGCCAGTCAAATAGAATTGTAGGTGCCATCATGACAACTAACAAAACAGTCGGCTTTATTAAATTTTTAATTGGGACTTTCTTGGGAATCTTCTTAGTTTTGATTCCCTTTAAGTTCTCAAATGGTGTGGATACAGTTCTTTTCTATTATTTAAAATTATTTATTAATGCTTTCCATGGCCCATTACAATTACTATTAGTTCTAGCAGTTGTTGCTAGTGCCCTACTTGCTCTTTTCGATCAGGTAAAACCTAATAGCTTTATCTCTGAGAACCGTTTAACAAAAAAACTTTTCTCTACAACACGTTTTTATACGATTAACCGTTTATTCGGTGCTGCTATTACATTAGCTTGCTATTTCAAAATCGGTCCAGAATTTCTAATTTCACCTGATACAGGTGGTGCGATGTTAGATTTAGCTACACAATTAGGGGTCTTAGTTCCTGTTATGTTACTTTTCCAAACTTTTATCTTAGAATTTGGTGCAATGGAATTTATCGGATCACTTATAGGATTTATCGTCAAACCTATCTTCAAAGTATCAGAAATCTGTGCAGTTAATATCATCAGTGCATGGGTTGGCCCAGGTAATGCTGCGATTATTGGGACACAAGAACTTTTTGAAAAAGGCTATTTCACGGTAAGAGAAGCTGCTGTTATTGGCAGTCAATTTTCAACGTCTAGTATTGGTTGGGTTGTCTTAGTCTGCTCAGTTCTTGGTGTAATGGATTCATTCGGTGCCATTTTCCTTGGTATTACGTTAATTGGTGTTATCTTAGGATTTATTGGTGTGCGTATTCCACCAATTAAAAATTACCCAGATGTTTACGTTGATGGCAGTCCTAAAAAAGAACAGGTTGTTGACGAACGAACTGGTCGCTTAAAAAAAGCTGTCACTAGTGCAAGCGACCGTGCAAATACATTAACTCTAAAAAACTTTACATCAAAAATTGATAACATGTTATTCTATGTTTTTTGGTTAACACCTATCATTATCTTTTGGGGAACAGCAGCTTTAGCTATTTCATTATATACACCCGTTCTAGGTTGGATTTCACTACCTGTTGAAGCTATTCTTAACTTAGCTCATGTAGAAGACGCCCACCTAACGGCTAGTGCGATTATGTCAGGTTTTGCTGACAACTACTTACCTGTTATTTTAGGAAAAGATATTGTTTCAATTGAAAGTAAAACAATTGTTGCGATGATGAGTATCTTACAACTTATTTTTATGTCAGAAATTGCAACATTATTGACATCATGTAATGTGGTTAAAAAATTCTCTGATGTCATTATTATTTTCATTGAACGTACCTTGATTGCATTACCATTCGTTATTATCTTTGTTAAGATCTTGTATTAATAAAAAAGGCTTCACTCTTTTTAGAGTGAAGCCTTTTTTATTAACTATTCAAACGATACCCTCTAACTTTTTTAAATATTGGCTGTTGAATCATGTAGTAAACAAGCATACATGAGATAATTTTATCTACAATATTTGCTGATATGGCTCCAATAAATGTTGAGGTAAAGAGCTCTTTTCCAGCAGCTCTCAATGCTACAATGATTACGTCCGTTCCTGAACCTGTTAATCCTCCAAACAAAGCTATTCGAATGGGTGTCCCTATCAAGGGGCATACCACTGCTAAAACAATTCCGATCACAATAGATTTTTTTAAAGTCAGACCGTTACGCGTCATTCCTCCTACAATTATTGCTACTGCTATACTCACCAATGCAAAAGGAACAGCCGTTATTCCAGAGATTAACCCCATCAATAAGTTAGTAGAGACGCCCGTCATAATTCCATAAGGTATACCAAACATAGCTGAAATAAAAATCGTTCCAATCGTATCCAAGAATAATAATGGAATATTCAACATACTTGCAGCTTCGCCTAAAATAACATTTAAAGCTACACCTATTGCACAATAGGTAATCATTAACGTTTTATTTACTCTCACAATCTTTACACTCTCCCTCTAAAAATTTATCCAACCTGCTTATGAACATCGTAAACTCCGATTCTGTAGTATAATCTGGTACTTCAATATTAGGGAATTCCCACTCTCTTTTACGACACTCGGATAAAAATTCTTCCATAAACACGCCTTGTTTACCAGTGATTGAACAATTCGGACTATTATAAACTCCAATAATACCAATAATGTCATACCCTTCCTTAATAAATTCTTCTATCTGCCTATAAGTTGGCATTAAACTTTCTTGGCAGTTTTTTCGATGAATTGGAGTATCATAATCTTCATAATTTAGCGGACCTCGCGCCATACCTTTAGTAATTACTTCCGGACATGGCAATTGCATAATTCCGATATCTTTTTCAATAATTTTTTTAACAAAAGAAAAAGCACCCTCTGCTCTCTCCCATCCGGAAATGACTGCATTTTGATTTAAAATGCAAAAAGATGTTAAAACTATTTTTTTAGAACGCTTCACTTCCAATACTGTACCTCCTAAAGTTCATTTTTTCACATTTAACACAGTATACATTATAAAAAACGAACAAACAAGCCAATTAAATAACATTTTTCTAATGATATTATTTTCACATTCATATTTTATTTTAGTAAAAAGTTCCTAATAATGGCTTATTTCACTTTAAAAAAAAGGCTTCACTCTAAAAAGAGTGAAGCCTTTTTAATAATGATTAATCAATGTACTCTGTACTAATAACATGCCAGTCATCTGAATTATAGATTGAGCCTTCTTCCAATTCACCTTCAGCATTGATTCTGTAAATATATGATAGCGTTCTGCTTCCAAAAGGGGTATTTTGATGATATTCACTGACTTGTAGATAGCCATCTACCATATCTGCCTTAAATCCAACTTCTTCATTAAGTTCTTCAATAGTGGCGCCATTTTGGACTAAATAATGTTTCACCCAATCAATTGCTTGATCATTAGTTAGACTTTTCGTATCAACTTTTTCTTTCTTCGCTTCTCTTTTAATCACCTCAATTTTTGAGGTATCCATAAACTCTTCGGAAATAGTTTTCCATTCTGCCATAGGTCCTAAGCCTTGTGCTTGTTGAAGCTTACCTTCTCCATTTAAGCGATAAATAGCAAGCGTGTTATCAATCTGTACCCCTTCTGGAGGTCCCACTGCTACATAAGTTAAACCGTCACCATTTCCCATCTCTTCAAAACGTAACTTATAATTCGCCATTTCCGAATCAGGTTTAACATTAACATCAACAACGGCACGGACCCACTGCATCACTTGTTCTTTTGTTAAAGACTTAGTGTCTGAACTGGTTGCCTCTAATTCTTTAGAATCCACCGTCGACTCTTGAGTTTCTTCCTTACTCTTACTTTTTGCTACTTTTTCACTTTTTTCTATTGATTCACTTTGCTCTAGTGTTTGTTTGACACGAGTTTCAGTTTCAGTTTTTTTAATTTCTTTATTACTCTTAACTTCTTTCGTCCCACAAGCGGTTAAACTTACCCCCATAGCCAGTAGCCCCATTAATTTAATATGTCGCTTCACGCGTATTTCCCCCTGTTCACTTACTTATCTAGTCGATAGTAAACAGTTTGACCTGACACTGCCGTCACATCATTTTGTGACCCACCCGCTACTATCTTATCTTGATTTTGTTCCGCATCTGTTAATCTCCCCGTCACACCGCTTGGCAAAAAGGCCACATAAAATCTAGCCATTCCCATATTTCCAGATAGGTAATAGAACCCTGACTCTTCATTCCCTACTAACTCTTTTTTATATTTCGAAAGCAAACGTCCTTCACCCATATCGATGCTTTGAGGGCTTCCTGCAGCTTCATTTAATTCTGGAATATTCAATGACAAGCCTGAAACAGTTCCTTTTTTTGATTGTCCTTCGGCTCCTTCTATATTAGAGAACGTCAAAATGTTATCTTTAACTTCTAATGTGTCCCCTTGGTTATTTTTCCATGTGCCATTAATACTTGTAAAATCACCTGATTTTAGAGCAGATAGAGTCATCCCTTCTTCTTTTATTTCCGTGGTTTCCTCACTACTAGCTTCTGATTTCTTTTCAAAAATTTGTACAAAATTATTTCCAGCTTCACGAATAAACACACGCTCTGTCTCTTCTTTAATGGTATCTGGCATGTCTGGTCCCATATTTATCATCGGAACACCTTTTGGGTAAAAACTAATCGACCATGCACTTGTTGCATCTCCTGACAGTATCCCATTGTCATTTCGATACGTCATAGGGACTTCTTGATCACGGTAAGTCAACGTTTCTCCTTTTAATTTAGCGTAACCATTTTCTAACTGCTCTTTTGTTACTGTTAAACTATCTCCTCGAGGTTCCATCCAGGTATCACCTTTGCTGTCATGACGATTCATTGAAATAGCAATTTGCTTCCACTCACCCTCAAGACTTGTATAGTCCCCTTTTTGAATCTGATCTAAATTCATTCCAGTCATTTCTTTCTCCGAACTTGTCTCTTTTGCTTCTGTTTGTTTCTCTGTTTCGTTGACTGCCTCACTTGATGCTACTTCATTTTTCTTCTTTTTTGTTATCGTTTGTTCTGTTTTTTGTACTATCGCGTCGTTCTTCTCAATTTTAGACTCTCCACACCCCACTAATAAACCCATGGTCAACACTAATCCCCCAGTACTCAACAACCCTTTTTTCACTTATAACTACCTCCTGATAATTGACATTTTTAATTATTATATATTATTTAGAATAACCTTTACCAAACATCGTGTAAACCTTTACTTGTCATCCTAAAGATTATTAAAAACACGATATACATAAATAGGTATACCAACCAAAACAAAAGTGAAGATATAATACTTTTTATACAAAAAAAGACAAAACAAGATATTTTTAACCACTTATTTTTCTTTCGTTATTTATTATTTAGTTATATAGTTATTTTATAGAATTAATTTTTTTAAGGAGGGCTCTATGTTACATTTATTTTTTAAAAAGAATGAAATCGAAAACTTAGATATTTTAGGTTCAGCTATATATAATTTAGACACATCTTTAGAGTTTGTAAGCAACCATATTTTATCTGAAAAAAATACAATTCAGCATAATCTAAGATTATTAAATGAAAGCTTTAAACGCTTGGGGCACACGACTATAAAAATTCGTTCAGTAGGAAATAGAATTGTTCTAGAAGGTAAAAAGGAGGATATCTATGATAACTTGTTATTTGATGTCACCAGAGATTACGTTCAAAAATCACCTTTTTACACTATCTTCAACCTTATGTCTTGTAACGCAGTCTTAGATAAACAAATAGTCAGTGAAAAAGCTCATATTTCTCAGAGTTATCTGGCAAAAATCATGGCTCATATTAATATCTTTTTAGCTCCTACATCCGTCAAATTAATCACACGAAAAGGAAAGTTATTCTATACTGGTCCGTTATTAAATAAATTATATGTTGATTATATAATTCAACGCTTTATCTTGCTTTTTCAATCTGAGCCTACAGAAAATTTATCAGATTTGGATGTTCCTTTTAATTTTTTTCTAAATATATTCGAACAAAATAAATCAACCCTTTTAACTAAGTGTCTATTAATTCATAATAATTCGAATGAAAACTATATAACGAATCCACATCTTATTCAACTTTTAAATTTATTTATACAAATTAATGATGTCAACCGTAAGAAACTTGAGGAATTTTCCTCTGAACAAGTTAACCTAGCTATTAACCTTTTGACACGATTATCTTCTAGCCAAGTAGATACTGATGAACAACGTGCGTTAATCAGCTTGGCGCTCTTGGAAAGTCAACAAGCTGATACCTCAAATCCAATATTAAATGACATTATCTATATTTCTGAAAAAACGTGTGAGACATTCGATTCATCGTTTCGTTCATTCTCTAAATTTAAATTGGATATTATTTATTTGATTACATTAAAAGTGATTAATTTCCATCTTTTCCAATGTAACCTTGAAAAGTCACTTGATTTCACACCAAACTTTATCAAAAAAACAATTTTACCTACTGTTAATGATGTGGATAATTTTATCTCTGATTTAATAGAAGATGAGCAACTTATGCCACTTACACGAGATATGTTACTCACTGATAGATACGGTATTACAAATGATATCAAAAATAGTTTTTCTCTTAAAAGTGAACCACTTAAATTGTTTATTAACATTAATTTTCAACCATCTCGTAGGCAGTACATCATAAAACGAATTTCTCGTTTATTTTCAACTGACAGCGTAAGGGTTATCGATAATCCAGATGAAGCCGATCTATTCGTTTGTGATTATCTCATCAAAAAGAGACCTGATACTTCTTTCTTTCTACTAGTTGATGCGGAGTCAAAAGATTCCATTAATTTATTACTTAATTTTATTACAGATAAATATAATGAAAAGCAAACTCAATTCGATTGTGTTGACTAAATTCTCTCTAAACCTTTACTATGCTATAATAACAATATAAAGAAAGGATGGTGCTTTTCGATGAAAAAAACTAATTTTATCGTTATTTTTTGGTTAGTGTTAGCCTTAATCTTCACCATTGTTCTACTCTTTAATTTATCAAGTATTTTTGACAGTATTTCGTATCTGATTATTCCAGAAACATCACATGATGCCTATATGTCAGCTGATGGTGTCAAACGTTCTCTCATTTCCAATGTTCCAATGGCTATTATTTCTATCATTGGAATGACTATAGGAATTAAATCTGGACTTAAAGTTTATAAAACGATTAGTGAAAGTTAATCCTTCACATCAAAAAAGCTTACCTCTACTGATTAACATGTAGAGGTAAGCTTTTTATTTATCTCTTTCCTCCCAAAGCCTTATCAGACGAGCTACACTTTGACTAAACGTCAACTCCCTAAATAATTCTTCCCTTGTTTCTTGATCAATAGCAGTGAAGAGTGTTTCTCTAAATGTTGATAGACTAATTTCATTTTTTCTTTCTTCATAGATAAAATTAACAATCGTTCCCTCTTCATATTCTAATTCAGATGTATCGCATACTCTTGTTTGAATACGATCATCTCTAAAAATAAGAATATCCGACTCAATAGCATCTGATAAAAGCTTATCCGATACCTTGTTTGCACCAAGACCTACCAACACTTCCTGCTTCTCCATATTTAATAGTTCAAAGACTTTTGGTAAATCCATGACATCAACTGATCGACTGATACGGATACACTCCTCTTCTAACCAGTAGCTATACTCACCATAATAGCCTTGATAGTCTGAATCAAGAGGAACAGATTCTAATGCGCTAAAATCGTCAAGGGTCTCAATCTTTCTTTTTTTAGACATTGTATAACGGTCGTAGACCAATAGGCACTCTTCCACTTGATTTCGTGTCATATTATAAGGACTAAGGAATAGATTTTTCACTTCTGAAACCGTCATTCCATTCAGTAAACTATAAAGAACCCCCGCCAACTCTTCTAACGGAATTTGTTTAAGTAAACACTCGCCTTTACTATCTACTACTTCAAAATAGTAATTCTCCAATAGGAACCGCGTTTTCATTTCATCAGATTCACACAACAATTTAGTCCCAACATTATTAACTAATGTCAATCTGTCATCTTCTTGACTAGCTGTATAATAACTCGTTGGGTTAAAATGCTCGCCTTTTTCAGCCTTTTCGGTTGTATCTTGAATTAAACTAAGAGGGTCAATAACGTCCCAAGTGTCTACCAGTTTTTGATGGTACCCATACACACTATAACCAACTTCTTGAGCGGATTTAACCAAACTAATGATTCCCTCTAAATCCTCCACTTCAAATGTCAGTGGTTCTGGTAACTCTTTTAGTAATTCCGGTAACAGTTTCTCAAATTCTTCAATAGACTTGTCCATGACATACAACTGGCCCTCTTGATTATAAAAATCAAACCGACCTGGCGCTGAAAAATATGGCCCATCATTTGACGAGAGCATCGTCACTTTCTCACCAGGGATTAAGGGTTCTTGTTTCGCATAGTCATACATCAAATAATTAATCGCTAACTCTCTTTCAGATAAATAGCGTTCTAAATTTATAATAATACGTGCCATCAGTTTCTCCTCTATTACTCACATCTTTAATCTAAACGTTTCTATTGCAACATTAATAAGCCTTTGATAGATGTTAGTTTTATTACGACTCACTCGTTCACTACTACTATACCCTTTAGTTAGAATAAAATTCAACTGATCACAACTCTTACAGTTTAAGTTCTGCTTCAATTTGACACTGGTTACCTTACTTGGTAAAATAGTCCGTATACAGACTATCCGGAAAGAGGACTATATAATGATGGACGACAACACTATACAACAAACTATCACCGAATTTTCAACCTACATACAAGAGATGAACCGGACTTATGAAGCCTACGCGAAAAAATATAATCTCTCTTATACAACGCTTCAACTCATTAATTTAATAAATGAGGTTGAAGACTGTACGCAAAAAAAAATATGCGAGCTAACCTTTTTACCTAAACAAACAGTCAACTCTATTATTACTTCTTTATATAAAGATGAACTGATTGACTTAATTGTTAATCCTACTAATAGACGGTCTAAAACAATTATTTTTACACCAAAAGGACAAACCTTTGTTCAAAACGCTTTGCCCAAAGTAAGAGAAGCAGAAATCTCAGCGATGGAAAGCTTAACTGAAGAAGAACGGTTTATTATGCTTAAAGGAATGGCACTATTTTGTCATCACCTAAATAAAAATATGCTATAACTTAACAGAATGGAGAATTTAAACATGATTAGAAAAATGACACAGGATGATTTGCAAGAGGTGGTGGCACTATGGCTAGAGGCTAACCTAGACGCACACGATTTTATCTCTCAAAGCTATTGGCTAACCAACAAAGAGGATGTCGCGCAAGCTTTATCACAAGCCGAGGTCTATGTTTACGAGCAGGACGCTACATTAGCTGGATTCGTCGGACTAGATGGCACTTATATTGCCGGGATATTCGTTTCACCACGCCACCGATCTAATGGTATCGGAAAAGCTTTATTAGATGACATAAAAACACTTAAATCAGAACTACAATTAGCTGTCTATCAAAAAAATAAAGGGGCTATAAACTTCTACAAACGCGAGGGATTTATCACAATAGAAGAAGGTCTTGATACCATTAATAACGAAAAAGAATATGTAATGCATTGGGAAATAACAGACAAGCTTATTAACTAGCTCCTTCATAATAGATTTGCTATACTGAGTGAAATACAATCTTAACCTACTTACGAGGAGGCCTATCATTATGACAGAAACGCAACTCGATCGTTTTATTAATTATGCTAAGACTTTAAAAGGTTCCGATATCTACTACCGAGAAAGTTGGGGTTGCTATTACTTTTCTCTTTTAGGAAAATCATTCGGTATGCTGAAACCTGAGTATCTTACATTAAAGGGTGATCCCGAAGAAAATAATGCTCTTCGTGACATGTACAGTGATGTGATACCCGGTTATTATTCAAACAAAGTACACTGGAATTCCATTGTTCTTCCAACTGATCAATTATCCCATGAAGAAATTGAAAAAATGATCCTTAAATCTTATACGTTAGTCTATGCAAATCTTTCAAAGAAAAATAAAATGGTAATTGATGCTTTATAGACTATGAAATGTAATAAATAAAAGCATAATTTGTCTAATTCATCTTATCTGAATTGAACAAATTGTGCTTTTTATTTTATAGCGTAACTTTCTGAGTTCACAATAATAAGTTGGTCATCTGAAAAAGGAACTAATTCTTCCTTACCGTGATAATTATCACTAATATCACTAGCATATTCACCTAAATACTTGTGCCCCACATGTGGTAATGGAGAAAAATTGACCACGTTTAATCCTTGGCTAGACTTTAAATGAGGTGCTTTTGTTTTATCATCCATCTTTTCGATATAGTCAATAGTTGGGCTTAAAATAATGGCCCCTGCTGACTCTCCTATGTATGTTTTCCCTTTAGTGATTTCATCTGTAAGAACCTTATCGACACCTTTGTCCCGCAACTCTTCTAAAAGATAAAATGTATTTCCTCCCGATACGTAAATTAAGTCATTTTGCTCAATCGTGGTTTGACATTCTTCGAAGCTACTTAAAGAAATATCTAATACCGTAACTTCCATTCCTTTACTTTTAAACACATTAAAAGCCTCTTCAATATATGATTTTATTTCTTCTACTTTTCCTGCTGTTGGAATAAAGGTCATTGTCTTTCCTACTAAAGATTCCCCAAACTCTCTTTCCAATTTCTCTATTACTGCTACTAATGATGATACTAAATATATATTAACCACAAGACATTCCTCACTTTCTAACTCTTCAATTATACGAACTTATGTTCTTTTTGTAAAGTAGATTGACCAAATTCCTTAATAACCTCTTCCTAAACTTGACTCTTATTTTTATAATCATTAGCATTTTCTCAAAAATAAATAAAAAAATACATCACCTTTCTATCAAGTGATGTACTTTTCTTATTTTTACCAACGAGTAGCTAATAGTCAGTTAAACTGAATAAGGATAGTCTTTTCCAAACTTATCTTCATACGATTTTTTCATATAATTAAACCAATGGCTGTAAGAGTCCTCTTCCTCAGAGTCTTCCCCAATACCAGATGTATTGTAGTGATGATCTACTTTTGATAAATACCTCTTCATATCAAGATACTCTTCTTTAGTGTCAAACGATTGAAAGACCTCCACTTCTTCTGGTGAAAATTGGATGAATATACTTTCCTCATCTTTTTCCTCATTATAGGCACTTAAATAATCCCCATCTTGACTGTCTTTTCCATCTATCACAACGGTTTCGAATAGTTCAGAACATTTCAATTGGAGATACTCCATCATAGCCTCACGTTTTTCTGAATAAATTCTTCCTTCTTCTTTTGTAAACGTCCAACCACCGATTTCAACATACTCTTGATTTGTTTCCATAGGGCACCTCCTTATAATACGTTTACTTTATCATACCTCGTCTATAAAAGCTCTTATCACTTGATTCGACTAAATGATATCTCTAATAGAAAGATATATTCTTCCTTTTTTAATTCGCTTCCAAAGAGGCCATCGTTATATAATTATACGGTTGGTTAAAATGAGGCAAGAAGAAGATGTCTAGTAATTTTAATTCATCAATCGTTACATTCTTTTGAATCGCTAAAGAAAACATATGAATAACTGCCGATATATTTTCATAAGATGATAACTGTGCCCCAACTACTCGTCTACTATCTTTTTCAAATACAATTCTAATTTTAACTAGCCCGTTTTCTTTCATAAAACCAGGTTTTTGATAATCTTCATAATCTGTATACTCAACGTCTAATCCATTTTTTAAAGCTGCTCCGACGGATAAGCCAGTAGATACCATATTTAGACCAAAGATAGAAATACCATTTGATCCTTGTACACCATTAAATCTTTCCTTTATACCGGCAGCATTTAAACCTGCAATAATTCCCGTTCTAACTGCATTTGCCGCTAGAGCAATGTAGGATGGGCCATTAATAGCATTAGAATATACGGTAGCACAATCGCCTATTGCGTAGACATCAGGCTCACTTGTTCGTTGGTATTGGTCGACTAAATACGCACCATTACGATACGTTTCTAAATAATGACTACCTAAATCACTATTTGGAATAAAGCCTATCGCATTAAGAACTAGGTCAACTTGATACGCCCCCTTATCTGTCTCTAAGGTTTCGACTTTTTCTATCCCTCCAAAAGAAGTTACTTTCTCATTAAAATGAAGCTCTACCCCATTGTTACTCAAGGTATCGTCCATGTCATCAGTAAACCATTGGTCAAAATAACTTGGAATAGATCTGTCCGCTACGTCAAATAACATTACTTTTTTACCTCTCAGTCGTGCGGCTTCTGCTATCTCTACACCAATGTATCCCGCCCCAATCACGGCAACAACTTTAGTTGCATCGTCCTCAAGTACCTGGTCAATTTTCTGGGCTTCTTGAAACGTCTTCAAGTAATAGATATTAGCTAACTCTCTACCAGGAACAGCTAACATAATCGGTTTTGAACCTGTTCCTATTATTAATTGGTCATATGATTCTGTAAATGATCCTTTTTGATCTGACTCACAACATACTTGTTTTCGTTCAAAATCCATCTTGGTAATTGTTGTCTTCATGTAAACTGTAGCACCTTTAGTTTCAAATTCCTCTGGTGTTGTATAAAATAAACTCTCATAAGACTCAATTTGTCTGCCTATCCAAAGTGCTGACCCTGTCCCTAAATAACTAATATGATCATTTCGATCAATCATCACGACCTCATGTTTTGAATCTTTTTCTAATAAAGTATTAGCTGCTGCAATTCCTGCATGATTGGCTCCAATTATCACTGTTTTTGGCATTGTTTTTCCTCCTAATAAAAACACACTCCTACTAATTTTATTAGGAGGAGTGCGTTACTTTTAAATGTAATTATGCTTTAGCTTCTGGTAAAATTGTTTCCACTTCAGAATGAGGTCTTGGAATCACATGTACAGATAATAACTCGCCTACACGTTGTGCTGCTGCAGCACCTGCATCAGTAGAAGCTTTAACCGCACCTACATCACCACGAACCATAACTGTCACAATACCGCCACCTACAAGTTCTTTCCCTACTAATGTAACATTTGCAGCTTTGACCATTGCGTCTGCCGCCTCAATTGATCCGATTAATCCTTTAGTTTCAACCATTCCTAGTGCATCTGATTTCATTTTTATTTCCTCCTATAATAGTTAGTATAATTATTTTATTATCTCCAAGTTTAAACCTGGAGTAATTCCCATTGCATTTGCTTCTTCTGTATCCAAATGACACTCAAGTGTAAAGCTGTCATCTACACGAATAGAGACGTTGTCTAGTATCCCACCTCTAGTACCAGGTACTTTCAAACCAACTTTTTCTCCGTCCTTAACCTGAAATGCTACTGCATCTGCAGGAGCCATGTGGATGTGTCTTTCAGCGACAATCACACCTTTATCTAACTCGTATGATCCCTTTGGACCTACCAAGGTTAACCCAGGTGTATCAGCGATATCTCCTGATAATCGCACGTCACCTTTTATCCCTAATTTAAACGAATCAGACATCAAAATTTCAACTTGTGTGTCCTTTCGAACTGGTCCCAGCACTCTTACCTTCTCAATAACACCTTTTGGACCGCATAATGTTAGACATTCCTTACAAGCAAATTGTCCTGTTTGAGATAATGGCTTCAATTCAGTTAACTCATACCCTTGACCAAATAGCTTCGTTAGTGCGCCATGAGATAAATGAATGTGACGATTCGAAATTCCTACTGGTACAGAAGTTTTAGTTGATTTTTTTTGTATCTCTTTCACAATACAATTTAATAACTCTTCATAATTTTCCATTCTTTAACCTCTTTACTAATTTTTCATCCCCATCAATACGTTGCGAACAACTTCTGTTAATTCTGCCATATCAATTTGATCTTTAGAGCTGTTTCCTAGTTCTTCTACGCATTTTTCTAAAACTTTTTGTTCGTTTTGACAAGACCCCATTGTTTGTTTAAATGATGAATCATCTTGAACAAGCGTTGTGACATCTTTCAAACCATAGGCTACTTTTTTAATATTTAATAAATTTTTAGGGCTGACATTATCAGAAACAGAACTACCACCGCTTGTACCACAACCTAATGTGAAAGAAATCGGTAATCCTGTACTAATTCCTGTCCCACCTTGGCTTCCCCCAGTATTTACTAAAATTCGAGAAGCAGGTTTTGCTGCAAACCTCATCACCATCTCTTGATCCGTTGTATGAATACTCATCGTATGACCTATCCCATTTTGGAGTAACTCAATACTTAACTGACACGCTTCTTCCCAGTCTTCTACAACGTAGAACCCTAAGACTGTTGTTAGTTTTTCAAAAGATAATGGGTACTTCGGTCCTACCCCACCTTGGCGACCAATTAATACTTTTGTGTTTGCAGGAATAGATATATTCGCTGCATCCGCAATGACTTGAGCCGTGCGACCTACAAATTTGGCGTTCATCGCATTACCTGCTTTGAACAAGAGTTGACACACTTTATCCGTCTCTTCTTCGGACATAAAGTAGCCGCCTTGCGCTTCAAATTCTCTGATAACTTCCGCTTCATTTCTTCTTTCACAAACAATAGATTGCTCCGAAGCACAAATCGTTCCATTATCAAATGTCTTACTTGCAATAATCGTTGCGACCGCTTTTTTAATATCAGCTGTCGATTCAATATAGGCTGGTGAGTTTCCTGCCCCGACGCCGATTGCTGGTTTCCCAGAACTATAGGCTGCTTTAACCATGCCCGGTCCACCTGTCGCAATAATCAACGAAATATGTGGCGAATGAAGCAATTCGTTAGTAGAAGCCATCGTTGGCGTTGAGACACAACTGATACTATTCTCTGGTGCTCCTGCTTCAACCGCTGCACGGTTCATAATATCCGCTGCCATTTTTGTACACTCTGCAGCAGTTGGGTGTGGGGCAAATACAATCGCATTTCTTGATTTTATTGCAATCATCGCTTTGAAAATCGCAGTTGAGGTTGGATTTGTAGATGGTACAATTCCTAAAACTAAACCAACTGGTTCAGCTACATCCATCGTTCCTTTTTCCTTATTTTCATCAATAATACCAATTGTTTGTTGATCTTTTATTTCGTCGTATAACAATTTAGACGCAGCATGATTTTTATAAGCTTTATCTTCAACTTTACCAAATCCAGTTTCCGTCACTGCCCATTTAGCTAGAGAAACGGCATGCTTCTCAGCGGCATCTCTCATACTTACTAAAATCTTATCTATTTGTTCACTAGAAAATTGAGCAAGTTCATTTGCAGCAACTTTCCCTTTTTCGGCCAAATCTCGAGCTTCTTGAATAGAACATAAATCTTTATCTAATTTCACCATTCACACTTCCCCATTTCAATTATTGCTTATCCCTTAAAAACGTCATAATAGCCTCGACTAATTCAACCTTAGGCGTTCGGTATAAGTGTTTTCTTTCAATTACAAAATCAGTGTATTGTTTTGCATATTCTCTAAGTTCTGCAACGGTTTGATTGAGTAAATACTCTTTTACCAACTCATCCTTCTCATCTTTTAGAAAATCCCTTAGCGTTTCTTGAGACAAGTCACCTGACTTCTCAACACTGTCAATCGTCTCTTCTTTATCACTCTCTTGATAGCCGACTTCTTCAATAGGTTTTGGTAAACTATCTGAGATTGTCTCATCCTCTTTTTTTTCTTTAGGTAAAAGACAGTCGATACTTCTATCTGGTCTAGGTATCACATGAGAGCTCAGTAAAAGACCCGTTCCTAAATTTGTGACAGCAGCAACTGCTGAATCAACAGCCGTCTTCACAGCACCTACATCACCCGTTATGACAACCGTGACTAAACCACCCTTAACGATTTCCTTGTTGATCAGCTTGACATTAGACGTTTTTAACATGACATCACTAGCTTCTATCGCCGCAATGATTCCCATCGTTTCTATTAATCCAATTGCTTCTTTCATCATCTACTCCTTAATTTCTCTCATTTTAATTAGTAGGACAGGTCACATAAAAAAGGTTGGCCTGCTCAGGAACACTCCATGTTATGCATGATTTTTTAGGAATATAAATCGTATCCCCCGCTTTTGCCTGATACTCCTTTCCGTCTATTTGAATGGTTAGACTACCTGAACTAACATAATTAATCTCATTATTTTCAAGTACCCGATCAACTGATGTCTCCTTCATCTCCACTATTCCTGCATTAGTTGCGCCTTCACTAACTAATTGTTGCGAATAAACAGACTCACCAGTAGCCATCTTTTCTAGTCGAACCGTATCACCCTTAATCACTTTTAAACCATTTTCATGTGCCTCATACTCAAAATTTGATGCTAGTTCAGTTCCTTCTGTTAATACTTTTCTTAGCAGTTCAATCAAGGTTTCTTTGGAAAAATTTAACCCTAATGATTCTTCCTCTTCATAAGAAGCTTGTTCATATCGTACTTCCAACTCATACTCCTCAATTAAATCTTTAGCTAAAGGTGTCACAATCGTGTCGTCATTTATTATGAGATAGTTTTCACCTTTAGTATGAGCTTCTTCAATATCTGTATAACAAATTAATCGTTTCATGGACATCCTCATTTCCTTTTCGTCATCCTTAAACAGACTCACAACTTTCATCTATAATGCCAATAACGGCTGCATCAACAGGAATCAAATCATCCTCTAGCATGCGCCTTGCACTAGAACCGGTTGTCACAAGTACTCTATCGCCAATCCCTGCTCCTATGACATCACATACGACTAGACGTTCACCTTCGTTTGTCCCACCTTTTATTTCAGCTAGCATAAACTTTAGGCCATTAAGTTGTTCAGATTTGCGTGTCGCCCAAACGGTATCAATTAATTCAGCTATTACCATTCCTGCTTCTTCTCTTTCAACTTAATTTGCTCTATCGCAGCTGTCACAGAGGCTACATCACCAAAAATTGCCAGCATAATCATATTCTGGGGGCACGTTCCTTTAATATCTTCAACAATGACACCGACTGCTTTTTCAGCAATATCAGAGGCGCACACCATCTCGATCAATCTTCCTTGGACAAGTCCAACCGCTCCTGGCTTTTCAATATCACCTCTAGACCCTTTTCTACGATTTAATATTGCTAATGTATTTTCTCCTGGAGCCTTAATAATTCGACAATCCATGATACGCGCCTCCTTTTAATTTAGTTGCTTATTGTAACAATTTTTAGCAATGCCAAGCGGTGTGACAAACATTGGATTGATTGGTTTAAAGGTTGGAATCCCTAAAGATTTTTCAATAATCGTTTCCATTCCTGTTAAACAAGCCGTCCCTCCAACAAGGTAAACCTCTTCCACTTGATGACCCATTATTTGTCTATCAATAATAGATGCAATTTTCTCAATAACTGGTTTTAAAACAGTTAATAATTCTTTATGATTTTTTTCACTTCGTTTGTACAACTCTGCTTCGTCAAATGTCATGCCATAGGAGCCCGATACAACCAGTGAAAAATGAGTGCCGCCTGTCGCTTCATCGGCAACCTTAACAACCTCACCCTCTACAACTACTGAAATACCCGTTGTACCGCCACCAATATCAACGACAGCACCATTTTGGATAGACAATAACTGATTGGCCGCTGTAGGCTCATCCAGTAAACTAACCAACTCAAATCCTGACGCTTCAATCACATTTTTAATCGCGCCTGAATCAAGTAAATCCGTACCAGGTGGTATAGCAGACGCCGCATAAAGCAGCTCACAACCTAAGTTCGCTTCAATCGATTTTTTTAGCCTCGTTACGATTTCAATGGCTCCTATATAATCAACAACCATCCCATCTCTTACAACATCTGCGTATTCATAAGCGCCTGCTACTGGCTCTCCCGAGTCATCTAAAACTGCTAATACAACACAAGCTGTTCCTAAATCAACCCCTGTATAGTAAGTCGTTGTGTTTGTTTGTTTAGGTGTCTTGATTACTTTTTCAAATGTCTGGATGAATTGATCGTATTGTGACAGATCATAATTGGATTTTTTCATAGTTACTCTCCTATCAATTGTGCCATTAAAACTCTTAACCTTGAGCCTATTCTTTCTAATTGTCCGACCTGTTCTGCCTGTAAATCATTTTGGAATTCTTCTTTGAATGCCCTAATAGCTACTTCTAACTTAAACAAGCGGACTGTCAAGGAACCATTCTCACTAAAGAGATGAGCTAAAGTTATGGCATCCAGTCTATTCCCTTCAGGAAGTTCCGCATAATTAAGCTGAACTTCCTGAACTGAGTCTAAAACTGAAACTTGCTTGATTACTAAACTCATCGAATAAAGTTCTTCACAGAGGTGTGCCTGACTTTCCTTAGCTAAAAGTATCACTTCTAAGAATTCGGCATATAAAACAAGAGCGCGCATTTCCCAAGGGCATTTACTTCGAGTTACATCATCCGTCTGACACGTTTCTGTCTCACTGTTTGAGTGATTCTCCTCAACCTCTGTCACTTGGTCTTCTCTTGTAATCGTTACATGCCTATCATTTAAAAACTGTCTCGCTTCTGACGTTAACCTATCTGAGTCATTTAAGTAGTAGGTTTCAAATGGATTTTTTCGAAATTCATTGCGTAAGTCGATTTCTGTAATAAATTTCACTAAACTCCCCCCTGGCATAAACTAAGATAGATTTTTTCTAACTCTTTTTCAGTCGGTACTCTTGGATTTGTTAACGTACACGTGTCTGCCATTGCCAATCGGGCCATTTCTGGAATTTCATTAATGAAGTCTGTCATATCCACAGAACAGTCGTTAATGTATTTTGGAATACCCATACGTTTCGTTTGACGATTCAGTTGAGCAATCATCGTTTGAACAGTGCCACGTTTAGTTCCTGCTTGTAAACCTAGTAAACTCGCTAATGTTTCATATCTTTCAAGCGTTTCTGTATCAGTGTTCAAATCCATTCCTGCATTAAAAGCAATAACATGAGGCAATAACATTGCATTCGCACGGCCATGTGGAATATGGAATTTAGCACCTAAAGCATGGGCCAAACTATGGCAAATACCAAGTGATGCTTCATTAAACGCCATTCCCGCTAGACAAGATGCATTTAGCATTTTTTCACGGCGAATAGAATCACTACCATCTTCAACGACAGCTACTAAATTGTCCCAAACCATTCGCAGCCCTTTTTCAGCACAAGCGTCTGTAAAGTCAGTCGCTTTTAATGAAACGTAAGCTTCAAAACAATGAGTCATAACATCTACACCCGTATCAGCCGTTACGCTACTTGGGACTGTTTCCGTTAATTTTGGTTCTAGTATTGCAATATCTGGAATCATACTGACATCCACTAACGCATATTTTTCTGCTTTTTGACTATCTGATATAACAGAAAATGCTGTTACTTCACTTCCTGTTCCGCTTGTCGTTGGTATAGCTACTAGTTGAACAGGTTTCTGGTTAGAACGACTGTAGACTTCCTTAATTGCCTTAGCAGAATCTATCGCAGAGCCTCCACCTAAAGCAATGATCATATCTGCTTGACGGTCACAGAGCTGGTTGACACCTTTTACTACCACCTCAAGCGTTGGATCAGGAATAATCTCTGAAAAAATAGAACAGTCGATTCCTTTTTGATCTAATCGACTTGTCACGTCGTTAACCTTTCCTGACTCAACCATGTAAGGATCACAAATCACGAGAACAGAAGTCATCTCTAATTCTTTAATGGCATCTAATGCACCCTCACCCGAAATAATTTGTGTGCCCATTTGAAAATAATTCATATTCTTACCTCCTTTCTTGATAAAATTTAATAACCGTATCAATTCCTTTAATAGCCTCTATATTTAGAAAGATAATCGTTTCAAATTGACCAATTTCCTTCAGCTGTTTCTCTGCTCTTACCTTTGCTTCTGGAGTCAAAACATCACGAGATGTGTACGTAATCACTCCGATAAGAGGAATTCTAAAAACATGTGAAAAGCCTGGTGGATAACTCCCTTTTTTAGCTGATAATGGGAGTAAAAACAAGCCCAGGTAAGCACTTTGCTGTAAGGAAATAAGATGCTGACGCATCCACGGACTTTCTAGATACGTGCTTGGTGTGTCTATTGTGTCTTTCTTATAGACAATGTGGGCTTTTTTTTTCACTTTTTCTTCATTGCCCTCAACATAATTAGCCAACGTTGTCTTGCCACTATTTTTGGGCCCGATGAGCAATACTCGCTTTCTCATCACGATACCGTCACATCACAAACCGTAAACCCTAGCCTCGTTTTTAAAAACTTAGCAACCTCTTGTAATGAAATCTCGACACTTTGGACATCGCCGCTAATGACAACCGACCCTGTAAACCGATCTAAAAAACCAATCGAAACATCAGCAGATTTCGTTGCAATGTCAGCCGCAATTATGGCAGATTCACAAGGGGATAGCGTTAGTATGCCAATCGCTCCAACAGGATCAATTCCTAAAGACTCATAAATATCATCAATTGGAGAGGCTATCACATGAAGAACTGTGACTTGCTTTCCTGGAACCGATTCTTGAATCATACGTTGGACCTCAGTCATCTCACCCCACTCCTCTCTAATGTCTGATAACTTGAACAGGGAAATCATACTCTTTAATCCACTCTTCAATGTTATCCAGCTCTTCATCACTTAAACTTGGGTCACCTTTAACAGGGTATTCAAGACCTAATTGTCCGTACTTAGCAACACCCATTTTGTGATACGGAAGCAAATCAATTCCTTTGAAATTTTCATACTCTTTATAAGGTAATAGGAAATCGATAACTGCTTGGATCTCTTCTTTGCTACAATTCACTTGTTTAAGCATTGGCATTCTGATTTGAATGTCGTAACCTAATCTAAGTAATTCTTGAAGATTTTTTAAGATACGTTCATTGCTAACACCTGTTAATTCATTATGACGAACGGGATCCATGTGTTTTAAATCGAATAGAAACAGATCAACATACTCTGCAATCTCTAACATTCTATTCATTCGCGTGTAACCACATGTTTCAATCGCGGTGTTGATACCGTCTTCTTTACATGCTTTTAAAATCGCTAAAGCTGCCTCAGGTTGAGCGGTACACTCGCCACCACTGAGTGTAATCCCGCCACCTGACATATCATAAAACGCATCATCTTCGTGAACGATTTCAAGTAATTCAGAAATTGTTTTGGCCTCACCTGTTATGTTGAGTGCCGCTTTAGGACAAACCGCAACACATGCCTTACAACCATTACATGTGATATCTCGCCTCACTTGATGATTGCCTTCATCATCAATATAGTGAATCCCCAGTGGACAAACATCTACGCAAGCATGGCAATCAATACAATTATTTTCTTTATACATGACTTCATACTTTTGAGAGATGCCTTCCGGATTTGAGCACCATTGACATCTAAGAGGACACCCTTTTAAAAACACAATGGTACGAATCCCTGGCCCATCATAAATATTGTATTTTTGAATATTAAAAACTATTGCTTGTCTTTCGATTGCGCTTGCCTTCTCATTTACCACTTGTTTCAACTCCTTATAAAGAATCGCTAAATTTTTGTTAACATAGTTCTACTAATAATCTCGTCTTGAACGTCTTTACAAAGTTCTACGAAGAAGGCACTATATCCTGCAACCCTAACAATCAAATCTCTGTATCTTTCAGGATGAGCTTGGGCGTCAAGTAATGTTTCATTATCCAAGTAGTTAAACTGCATTTCACCATTCCCTAAAATACTTGATGTTCTAAGTAAGGTAATTAACCCTTCTTCACCTTGAGGCGTATCTAATAAACCAGACATAATCTTAAAGTTGTGTACCATTCCAATATTCATTGTGTCATTTGACATTTTTGAAATGGATTTAATAATCGCTGTAGGTCCTTTGTAGTCTGCCCCTTGTGTTGGACTAATCCCATCTGATAACGGTGTCCATGCACTACGTCCATTAGCAGAAGCACCTGTTAATTGTCCTAATGGTGTGTTGTTTGAGATTGATAGTGTGCCATGACTTAATACAGAATAAAGTGTTTTGAATTTTCTATGTTCTGTTTCAGTGAAATGAATTAAATCTGATGCGATTAAATCAGCATAGTCATCATCATTCCCAAATTTTGGTGCATTTAAACAGTCTGTACGAATTTGATCGTAGCCAACAAAATCTGCTTTTAAAGCTGTATTTAATTCAGCTAATGTGTATTTTTTCTCATCAAAGACTAGTTTTTTAATAGCTGCCATTGAATCTGCGTAAGTTGCTAAACCAGACCATACAACACCCGGTCCAAAGTTATACATCGCCCCACCAGATGACACGTCTTTTCCGCTTTCCATACACCCTTCATACATTAATGACATTAATGGTTTAGGTGCTAGGTCACGGTGAACTCTTTGAGTAATAACAGTCGCTACTGATGACCATTTTGTAACATATTTGATTTGTTCTTTAACCGCAGATTCAAACTCTTCATACGTTTTAAAGCTAGTGATATTACCATAATCTGGCGTCACTTGTTTGCCATACCATAAAGGCACACCTTGATTAAGTACTAACTCGATACAGATAGGCCATTGTGTATAGGCTGTTGATGTCCATTGGTAAAGACGTCCTGATTTTTGAGGTTCCACACAGCCCATTAAGCAGTAATCACGCGCATCTTCAATACTAACGCCTTTTGATAACATCATTTTGATATGTGTATCATCAAAATGACAAGCAGGGAAGCCTAAACCAGCTCGAACCACTGACACGATTTTTTTCAGATACTCTCTAGGTGATTTGTTGTGAATACGGCAAGCAAGAGATGGTTGATAGACTTTCACATGACGAACTGCATCCATTAATAAGTAAGTCAATTCATTCGTTGCATCCACACCTTGACGGTTCACACCACCAACACACATGTTGACAAACGGTTGATACCCTGCAAAGAATTTAGAACCACCCTCACTTGTAATCCACATCATTTCTGACATTTTAATCAACATACATCCTGCTAATTCGAAAGCTTGGAATTCATTTAAGCGCCCTGATTCCATATCCCCTTTGAAGAATGGATACATGTACTGATCGACACGACCGATTGACATTCCAGTTTGATTTTCTTCAACAACCAATAATGATTCAATTGTCCAAACGGCTTGAATCGCTTCCCAGAAAGTTTCTGGTCTATGTTTTGGTACTTTAGCATTAATTCGAGCAATCTCTTTTAATTCTGCTTTACGTTTTGGATTGCTTTCTTTATTAGCTAACTCTAACGCGTAATCTGATAAGCGTTGCGCGTAAATCATAACCCCTTCAGTTGTATCGACGATTGATTTATAGAAGTAAATTTTCTCGATATCCTCTGGATTTTCATAATCTAATTGATCAAGATGCTCTTTCGCTTCATTTTGAATATCAAGCATCCCTTTTTTCATTAAAATCACATCGTAACCTGGGTTAGAATCTCCCCCACCATTCAATTGGTGATAAGAGCAATCTGAAACAAATGACTCTCCTGATAATTCCCAAACACCAGCATCACGGAATTGATCTTCACAGTTTTCATCTACTGATTTTCCCTTCCAAAATGGGAATAATTCTTCTTTCATGATGCGTTTATCTTCATCAGAAATATAAAATGGATCTTGTGGTCTGCTTCCGATAGTATCTAATTCTTCTTCCATCCATCTCCAAGCAATATCAGGAGAAAAAGCACCCGCTCTAGGTGCCCCGTTTGGTGCGCCTACGATTAATTCATTTTCTTGAATCACTAACGGTGCTGTTTCACAGCAATATTTGAAACATTTTGCTCTAAGAACACTCTTTGGCATTCCTGGATTTTCTTTCGCAATTTTTGTAATGGCACGTGCTCTATGTGTTGTAATAGTTGGCACTTTTGTTAAATAATTATCTTTTAAAGCTTGCAGACGTTCTGTAATTCCTTCTGGTAGATCTGTTTGATCGCCATCTGTTAACAACACACCGCTTGCTTCTTCTTGCTCAATTTCTTGTGTAACAGAAGAAAACATTTTTAATAAGGCTTCACGTTCATCTATACTTAACTCTTTAGTTGCTTCAGTTAATTTTTCTGAAAACTCTTTGATATCCATTAAAGTCCCTCACTTTTCTATTTTTAATTAGTTATTTCTTTTAATAGGTCAGCAAACACATTCAATGCTTCTAAACCATCAAGAGATGGATCAGATTTTTTTTCAGTCGTGACAAGCGACTGATGCTTTTGATGAGCAACATGTCTCACATAGGTTAACTGTTTTGGCGTGATATTCTCTGCTGAAAATCCCTTAGCCGTAGTCAGTCCGCCTAAGATCATTGACGTTGGCAAATTAGAATCAATTCCTAGACTGTTTAACCCACCATAACCATTTACAATAACGCGTCCTACTGGTTTTTTAAGTATGAATTCAGTAATCACCTCGTCATTTTCTGAGTGAATGACTAAGGTATGCCCATTCTTTTTATACTCTAATAATGCAATACACTTCTCACAACCTCTTACCCAATCCGGTTCCAAATAATACGTTAATATCGGCATCGGCAAATCCTCTGCATAAGGGTTTTCCTCATTAATATAAGGTTGCTCAGATACTAAAATCCTCGTTGATTCAGGTACCTGGAACCCTGCTTTAGCTGCTAAATAGCAGGCTGACTTTCCGATACACGTTGTTGAAAGTTCACCAGAAAATGGGTAAATCAAGTTGAGTAACATCCTCTCTTCTTGTGCGGTCATAAAATAAGCACCTTCTACAATAAGCGTTTGTTTGACCTCATCAGATATTGAGTTTTCAACAACAACATACTGCTCAGCACCTGGTAATAAGCCGTTATTAAACCCTCTACTGTAGACGATAGCCTGGCATGCCTGTTTAATTCTTGCTGTTCGTTCAATAAACACAGGTGACGAGCCTACACCACCAAAAATATAAGGTGTTTTTCCTTTAGCAATGTTATCAATAAACTCAGTTGACCCAATATCTAGTAATAAGGCTAGCGATTGATGATCGCATAACTCTTCGACGCCTAAACTCGATACATTTTTCATACAACTAATAATATCGGTTGGCCCTTGATCTTTTATAATCAACTCATTAATCTGTTGGGCTAATTGTCTGGTTTCTGCAACTGCCCGTTTATCAGGAATAATAATTAAGGTATTTCCTGTCTTTAGACAAATTAGAGTTGTAACTATCATATTAAGAACTAAGTTAGTCGCTGGTAGCTGTGCTCCGATAATACCTAACGGAATCCCAACTTGAACAGGATGATGGTGCTCATCACGCTCCAACACCCCAACATACTTCTTATGACTGTACTCTTTTTCAAAATTTTCCATAAATAAGCCATACAACTCTTTTTCATCTTTTGGATTACCATACCCAGTTGACGCTACCACCGATTCAATGACTTGAGAGGAAACATTGCTAAAAGAGGCTATTAAATCAGAAACTAACTTATCCAAATAAGATTGTTCGTATTCTTTTAAGGTTTCCTGAGCTACTTTTGCTCTTTCGACCAGAATCCGAGCTTCTTGAATGGATTGTAAATCCTTATCTTCAAAAGACATCTCATTCCCTCTTTTCTTAAAGCGCTGTTGTTAAACGATAACGGTTCATTATTTTATTTAACTCAATGTGTGGACTTGGAATCACCACAGAACTATAGACCTCAGCACCCATTGCTTCTACCGCCTGGACGCCTGTTTCTACAGCTGTTTTACATGCCGCCACATCCCCTCGAACAATAACTGAAATATAACCTGAAGCCACATTCTCAAACCCTAATAGTTCAACATCTGCTGACTTACACATCGCATCTGCAGCCTCTAAAACAAACACGATTCCAAAGGTTTCGATTGCACCAATTGCTTCGTAACTTCTCATCTTGATCGCCCCTTACTCTTCATTATCCACATCATAAATTGAAACAATCTCTCCTACTGACGGAATTGGTCTTGGCATCACATTCTTTGCTGTCAATTTACCAATCGCTGAGGCCGCCTGAGCACCAGCTTCCACGGCCGTCTCTACAGCTGCAACATCCCCTTTAACCATCACCGTCACCAGTGTTGACCCGATATTCTCATAAGAGACTAACTCTACATTAGATGCTTTTAACATTTTATCGGCTGCATCTAAAGCTGGAACCAAGCCAACTGTTTCGATTAAACCTAATGCCTCTTCACCATGATATTTCATCCTATTACCTCCGTTATCTTATCGGTATTCTTGAGGGACATACTTCCCAACTGCTTGTTGACCGTCTTCCGTAATTTCAAAAGATAAGACTAATTCATCATCATTTCCTAAGCTATAATTTTTCAAATGAAGGTAACCATTTGCTTCTAAAGCCATCAAGTGATCGAGATAAAGCTCTTTGTTAAACTGTTTTTCAGAACCATATTGAGGTTTTAAACTTTCCATCACTTCTTCTAAATTTGCAGTCCCAACTTTATCTATATGATTTAACACTGCCATTCGTGTAGGTAGCAACATCTTACTCACTCTCCTTCTTTAAAAGATCTAGCGGATTCATTGTTACCAAAATAGCTCCTGCCACAATAACAATTGACCCAACCACAATAGTCGTCGTTAACGGTTGATTTAAGAATAGGACACAGAACAAGACGCCCCAGAACGCATAGGTAACATTAAGTGACATCCCGATAGCCGTTCCTACAGTTGAATTAGCTTTATACCACGTTAAGAATGACACTGCCGCACTCAAGCCTGAAATAATTAACCAATAAATAGGTTTCATTGCTAAGAATGTTTCACCTAGTAATGGGAAAGCACCTACAGCCGGTACAATTAACACCAAAACGACTAATCCAGAAATCAGTTCTCTCATATTAACAGCGACATCTGTATCAATCATCGCCCCACCGAAACTAGATAGCACACCTTCTAATCCCCAACAAACAGCTGCCACTAATGCAAAAATAATACCTAACGTAAAGTTTTCTGCACCTTCTGGTTTAGTCCAGTTAATAACAATCGCTCCTACCACACAAATGACCATCCCAACGATGACCCGTGCTGTCGGTCTTTGTTTTAAGAACACCCAAGCAAACAAGGCACCAAATAGGGCACACGTGGCAGAAATCGGAATAGCGTAAACCCCTGCTAAGGCAAGACCTATTAAATAAGCCCCATTGGCAATCGGCCCACCTAATAAGAAACCTAACACTAACAATTTACCTGGTTTTGTTTTTAAAGTTCGACGCATTTCCTTTAATCTGCCCTTTTTAGCATTGAAAAATAATAAGAAGATACCTGCAAATAAGTCATTTAAACCTGAGCATATAAAGGGAGCTGCTAGAATACCTGCCGCACTCACTAAAGGATCATAACCACTTGCAACCATTACTAAAGTTGAATAAATCCCATAAGTTAAACCTGATAGTAAACCGTTAGAAATTCCTGTTCGTCTAAATTTTTTGTTTAACGCTTTCATTTTGTCATCAGCATTACCATATGAAACGTGTTTAGGTGACATCATCACATCTGTTTTTTTACTTTCCATGTTGTTCTCCTTTTATTAATGTTCTTATTTTTTAGGTAAAAGAGTTTCAACTTCTCCGTGTGGTCGTGGAATCACGTGAACCGATATCAATTCTCCAACACGTTGTGCCGCTGCTGCTCCTGCATCTGTTGCTGCTTTAACAGCTCCTACATCCCCACGTACTAAAACCGTAACCAAACCACCACCAATTATTTCTTTTCCTACTAACGAAACATTTGCCGCTTTAACCATCGCATCTGCTGCCTCAATAGAACCAATCAATCCTTTTGTTTCCACCATTCCTAAAGCATCGTAAGCCATCTTTTTTCCTCCATCTTTTTTTATATTTGATTTATGATGTAACCATACAGCATCCCCTTAGAAGGAAGGTCAACACTTAAAAAAATTTATTTGTTAAAAACTTCACTTGATAAGGTTACATGCGCTTTAGCTGCGATTGACACTCTAATTTCCTCTTCTAAACTTGCTAAAATGCCCTCTCATCGCTAGAGACAACAACTTAAAAATTTTTTTAAACGTTTGTAAACAATATTTAATGTGAAACAAATCCCTAAAGTAAGCGTTTTCTTGAAAGGTTTATAAACCATCCTCCTAACGTCACAGTTGAAACAGGGACTTGCAAATGAACCTCTTAATGGGGTAAAATGTGCATGACTTTTAATGACAGTTTTATCATAATTATCTAATTAACGTCTTAATTTAATTTTGTTAACGTTTTATTTCATTTTTCGGATAATTTTAATCATAAGGATCACTAATAAGGAGGTTCATAAAAATGACTCATGTTGGAGTAGAACTTTGCATCAAAGACAAATTACCTGCTAAAGAAGCAGAAGAGTATTGTCGCTTATGTAAACAGCAACTTTTTACAATTGGTCAAGTATCACGTGAGTGTCATATTTCAAAAAAAGCATTACGATTTTATGAAGAAGTCGGTGTCGTTATCCCAGATAGAATCTGTCCTGTTAACGGCTATCGGTACTACACACGCGATACAATGAATCTTATCCCTGTTATTAAATACTACAAGCAAATTGGCTTTAAACTTCAAGAAATCCAAGGCGTGCAAAACAATAAAACATACTTCTATCACGAGCAAAACTTTATCTCAAAACTGGAAGAACTTTCCATTGAAAAACAAAAAATCGCTGATCGCCACACGGCAATCAACGATTGGTACAATTTATTAAGAGAAGCTTCTATGGTTATCAAAAATGATTTAACTCATATCAACATCAAATTCTTACCCCCAGCAACATACTACTGCCTGGAGCAACCCTTTAACTACGACTACCAAGAATCAGTCATCAATATTCCTTGGGTAAACTATTTAGAAAAACATCAATGCGAAATTACCGGCCCTGTTATTTTGAGTTTCTCTTCTTTCCGGGACAAAATGGCTGGCACTACGACGCAGACGACGATTATTCAGCAACCGGTTGGAACCGTTAACACATCGATTCCCTCTAAAGAAATTACACATACCATGTACGCATCCCTTTATCATATCGGGGATCCTAAAACCATTACGGATAAATATAAAATGATCGAACAATGGGCTAAAGAAAACAACTATGAACTTGAAGAGGAATGCTTAGAGCGCTCCGTTGTGGATTACTGGTCAACGACCAATATCAATGATTTCGTCACTGAGGTTTTAGTTCCGATAAAAAATAACCACTAGCCAAATTGGGCTGGTGGTTATTTTTCTATATATTTTTTTATTAATTTAAAAAGGTCTCTCTGATTCGATAATTTGTTTCATCTTCTCAATTTCATCATCCATAAATTCTGGTATGAGTATGTCACTGTCTATCGCAGATTTCATTCTTACCTCTTTTTCTAATAATCTATCATATATTTTTCTATCGATAAAGTTGAAATAACTCTGATTACTATCAGTCATTAAATAATAATATCTAGTACTTTGATTTTCTGATAATCCTAAACGATGTATTCTATCCCTAGATTGCAACATGAATGTTAAATTAAAATTATATTCAAAATAAACAGCATCATGAGCAATTGTGTGTAAAGAAACAGATTCTCCTAACGTATTAGGGTTAGAAACTAATACTTGTATCTCATCTGTATCTTTTTTAAATATATTTATTATCCTATCTCGTTCTTCTCTATCCGTACCTCCATAAATAACTTTTGCGGCAATACCATGATCAACTAAAGTATCTGTTATTTTATTTAACGTATCAACAAAAAGTCCCCAAACAACAACCTTTTTATATTTTTTTACAATCTCTATTACTAATTGAATTCCCATATCAAATTTCGGTGAAACTACTTTTGATAAATCCCACTCTTTAACATCATCTATCAAAGTATCTTTAATACTTTCTTCTAATTCTTTTTTTATATCACTATTTATTTGATTATCTTCAGAATCTAAATCCTCTTCATTAAGACCTAAATCTTTATAGTTAATCGCTTTATTCATAAGTTCCGGATTTGTCGAAAGTTGAATCATCCTTATTAATACTGCTAAAGGATATTTAGTAGTATTATATATCATTTCAGCTAATCTCAATTGTTCTGATGACGGTTTGACTCCATAAATATTATCCTCATCAGCTGGTGGTACTCCTAAATTTTCTTTATTAGTTCTCCAAAAATAAGGACTTAGCTTTTTATTAATTTGAGACACTTGGTTTCCATTTGGATTTTTTAGCATACTCTGCTCAAATCCAAAATAAGACTTATATTCCTTCTTAAATAATATATTTAAAAAATTGTATATATCAAGGTAACTATTTGGAATTGGAGTACCTGTTAAAACAAATCTGTAATCTGCTTTGTCAGCAATCTCTATCGCCGTTAGAGCTCTTTTAGACTCTACCCCCTTTACTCGATGCACTTCGTCATAGACTAACATTGTATCTTTAGTTCCTTCTAAACATTTAAGAATAGTATCTTGAAATTTGGGTAATGATTCATAATTGATTAAAACTAAGTTTGCTGAACCCCATTGCAACTCAAATTTAAATCTATCACCTTTTATAAAGTCATCATGCACACTCAATGATTTTAAATCTTTTTTATCTCCAAATACTGTAGCAAATTCTTCTTTCCAAGACATGAAAGCATTAAGCGGGCAAACTACTAAAATTCTATTGATTGGTTGTCCTACTATCAAACTATTTAAATACGCAAAAACACCAAGAATCATCGCTGTTTTTCCAGCTCCTGGGACTGAGAAATTAGCCGCTCTTTTTTGTGTAAACATGTACATAGCTGATTGTAGCTGTAATTCTTTTAAAGGTCTTGTTATTTCATTTTCCACAACTTCCCTAAATTTATAAAATTCATCATCCCAACGTCTGTCTTTATTTTTTAATGTCAATCCAGATTTTCTGTACTCTTCAATAGTATATCTTTCTTGCCGTATAAATTCATGTACTTTATCTGAAATATGAAAATTAAATTCGTGCTTATTTGCCTGTTTTACTGCCAATTCAATAATTTTTTCTATTTCTTTGTATGTTAGTTTTCTTCGAAAATATGGATAACCTTTTTGTTCATCAATATAATAAATAAATTTTGTTTTAAAGGATTTTTTTTTAATAATTTCATCAATAGTTTCATCTGTAAAATAAAAATAATTCTCATCCATATCAAATAATACTTCATTTTTTTCTGAACTAACTATCTTCTGGATTTTTCCGCAATCAAACTCTTGAATTAGAGGATAAACTATCTTTGAGGCCTCTACAACAGTTACACCAGGATACTCGTTATTCCATAGTGTTTGAAATTCATTTCTCTTACTTTTTATTCTATCTCTAACATTTGAACTAGTATCCCAAGAAAAATCAACATCAAATGAATCAAAATTATTTTCTATTGCATTCGCAGTCTCATTCATAGAACCGTTTATATATATTACGTCACCTTCATCATCTTCAAACAAGCCCCATTTTGTGTGGAATAAACCATTTTCAACAAATCCAAACTTTACATCTACCCATCCCTTGGAAATCATATATGCTAAATTTCCTAACCTCTTTTTATCCTCCTCTGTCAAAACTTCTGATTTAGAACGCTCATTATATCCACGCTTTATTTCATCAAAGTCTCTCTCTGAAATATTTTGAGAAATTATAAATTGCACATATCCTCTATTTTCAAAAATTCTATCCAAACCCTCTGCATAAATTGCCAATGCCTTACATGAAAAATAACCACTAACCCGCCTATAAGAAATAGACTCACTTAAAACAGGAATATAAAATTCTTCAGTTATATCACTTGACATTGAATTGTAGCTTGACTTAAGTGTTTTTTGAACTTTTTTTAACATATTTAAAATTCCTCTAATAGAATTTCATCAATATAATCTTTCAATGAAAGTAATCGACTTTTTAGTCTATCCATCTCTTTTTTCTCTAAATTTATTAAATGCTGTTTATTTATGGCCTCAATATTACTATGTGCTTTTTCAATTAAAGTAAGTGGGATATTTTTCTCTTTTAAATTTTTGGCTTTTTCGGAGTATTTAGATGATATTACCTTCACTTCAGACAAAGCTTGAACCGTACTTTTATCTCCATCTAATATGGTAAATAATTCTACATTATTTTTTATAGGTTTCGGTCTATCTAACACGTCTACTATAGTGTCTGTGGCCTCTTCCATCTCTTCAATAAATTTTTGTTCAGTATCTGTTCCAATAACATCTTTTACAACCTGTCTGAATTCTGATTTAAAATCTTCATTCGATGAGCGCATTTGAATAATTTTTGAAAATAAAGTATTTAAAATTTGTGGTAGATTCTCAGAGTTTTTATTTTTTCTATACAGCGGGAGCATTTCTTGAATTGGTCCATCCAAATCTAATTCTTTTGCCAAAGAAAAATTATCTTCATCAACATTCACAAAATTTAAAAATTCAACAATCAACTCTGCTTCTAAAATCCTCTTATTAACATCTACTGCCTTTATCCCTGCATATTCAGCATATTCTTTTGCACTCATAATATTATTTTTTTTCACTGTTTTAAAAGCATCCATTGCTCTATCTATAGGATTATAATCAACTTTATCTAACTTACCAAACTGTATTTGTAATTCTAATGATTTAATCTTCTTTTGATCATCATGATTTTGAACTGATAAATCATCCAGTATTACCGCCTCAAAATATTGTTGCTCTAATATTGAATCATCCTGTTCTAATAACCGTAAAGCTGTAAATCTTCTATTTCCATCAATAACTCGCCCATCACTTAAGACATACCCCGGTTCTTCCTGTCTTTTTATCGAAATATCTCTTTTTAATTTATTCATATCTTTCTTTGTTTTTTGATCGCTATCTGTTAATATTTTTTGGATTATTTTATTATATTCCTCACTATGTTCTGGTATTAATGTTCCTTTAGCATTTTCATATTCAGATAACGCCACACCAATCCGACCATTTTGATTGTTGTAATATAAGTACTCTAGTGGAATTGAATATGTTTTACCATCATATTTATCACCATTCGCCTTTTTTATTGGCACATTTATACTGTGTCCGCCTTCTTTTATAATACCTTTTCTATATAACTCAAATAAATCAACTTTTTTTAACATAAAAATTCTCCTCTATAATCCTATAATTTCTTTTACATAATCTTGATTGAACCAGAAACGTTGTTTAACAATACTTTGTCCCGTAGGTAGCATAGTTTTATCTTCACCATTTTTTGCTCCAGGTCTTAAATGACCTAAATAGTTAAAAGTACTTTTAGGTAAATTATTTTTATTAACAATAACACCATTTTTTTGTGTACATTTTACAATTTCCAACTCATTCTCATTAATTAAAGAATGCACTCTTTGCCAAACCTCTTTTAACCCATGATTCAAATCATATTCTGGCATTTTCCATATTCTAACATCTAAAAAAGTTATCTCATCATCCTTTACTCTTTTTCCGGATGGATATTGTTGGAAAATGAAAAAAACTAAAAATCTTTCATTAAAATATTGATATAAAGAACTTTCTTGCCAGTTGTTTACTGTTGACCAGTGATTGAAATCGACAGGCATAAAGGACATTGCTTCGGCTGGCTCTTCCATTCCAGTCAATCTTACTGTTTTTAAAACAGCATTAACTCTATTATCGCATAATGTAAATTGATTATTAGTAAGTCCTAACATTTTTCTAGCTAATCGTACAAATGAAGCCTTATTATCTTTGCTTGGCATACCTAACTCTATTTTTAGTTCTGATACTTTTCTCCCTTTATATTCACTTAATTTTCCATTAATTTCTTTCTGAGCTTCATCTAACAAAACCATATTTTCCATAAACTTTCTCTCCTCAAATAAGTTTTTTAAATCTCCTAGATACTCTATCCGTATCATTAATCATTTTACACATCATATTTAAGAATCCCCAAACCCACTTAAATACTCCTCCATATTTTCAATGTTATTTATACCTGATTTTTTTAAGATTTCTATGATGTCAATTCCACTTAATATCAAGACCTTATGACCATCCTCAATTATTTCACTGTAGCTTTGAGAATGAATATAACTTGTTGTAACAAAAACACCAAAATCATTTTTCTTTAATCTTGAAATTAATCTTGATGTCTGTTTAACGCCCACACCATTATTCAAATCAAAACATTTCGCTTCCAAATAACAAGGGATACTTACCTTACTATTAGCTGTCCCTATTTGAAAATGTCCTACACCATCTATCCCCCCATCTCTAACTCCTCTTGTAGCTTCTAAATAGAAGCGACTATCCAACTGCTTAACAATATCTATCGCTACCTCTTCAAAGCCTATGGGATTATCTTTAAATTTTTCTTTTATCATCTTTAACATTTTATAATTTAAACTGTCCTCTTTGGGAAGCTGTTCTGACTTAGTTCGAATATTTTTCGTTCTTTCTGCTTGTAAAACCATTGGATTCTTTAGCTCTTGCATTTTTTTATACTCTAGCCATACAGGTGGTGCGAACTCATCTTGATTGCTTGCACCTGTCAAAAGAGCATCTATCCACTCTCTTTTGATTGGATTCATTCCCGTATCTAGGATAGAAAAATTAGCCTCATAATTCTGAAATCTATTACCTTCATTGTCTGTTCTCCAAATTGCTTTTAATAACTCATCTTGTCTTACCCCTACAACATTTGGAACTAAAAGACCAACAAATTGTATGCTCCTATTACTTTTTCTTGTTGGATATTTCTTAAATGCAAAAACTGGCATATTTTTCCAATCAAATTCATCAGAGCAATCAAAGAGTCTTTCTAGATATTTATTACCATTCGCTTTTGTTTGGCGCAATGAGTTCCCCGCTTTTTTATTATCGCCATAATACCTAACTACTCCAAGTTCTTTATTAATATAATCTGGCCAATTTACATCTTCTCCCGAAGTATAAATATTAATATAAGCAATATTTTTCTCACTATCACGAGCTGCTCTAAAACCACCACTATTTCCTACTTTCATTAATTTAGAAAGAGGGTCATCTCCGGCATTTCCTCTATTTCCACCTTCATATACAGCATCAATAATTAAATCTGAATCTGGCATCATTTCGAACGGTATTATTTCCATACTAAACTCTCCTATTCTCAAATAAAATAACGATTCCCATCACCACAAGTATACGTTATATAGGTTGATTATAGTTATAAAAATAACACTTTCCACTTGATAATCCACTAAATACTAAAAAACACCGACACATATATACTATGGTCAGTGCTAAATATCGATTTAAAATAAAGAGTTAACCACGTGATTAGTGCATCTGAATTTGAAGTACATTTAGTTAATCTTCACTCTTTGTCACTATATTATAAATATAATCTCGATTAATAAATAAAGCTTTCTTCTTAATCTCCTTACCAGTCATCGGCATCTTAACAATAACACTTTCGCCACTGCCTTTAGGTCTGATTTGGAAAGGTACAATATCTTTTTTCTTAGGTAGACTATCTGACCATGTTTGATGACGAGTCTTCCCTTCATTATAAACTTCTACCTCGTCCTTTTGTAACATCTCTTGAATCTGATTAAATAACTTCTCTGCTTGTTCAATCAAATCCTGATTAGGTCTCCAAATTTTATAATTAACAAATCTATACTTCCCTTCTTCATACTCATCCCAAATAGCTAATACATACGTTGTTTCCGCTAACATTGAATACCAGCTTGACTCTTCAAATTCATCATATGAAAGTTCAGTAAAATCAAGATTAGGGAAGGACATATCTTGATTTTTATTTTTATAAAACCTATTTCTAACCGTCTTGATAGCATAGCCTTCTTTAATAAATTCTTCTGTCTGATTGACATTCTTTCCTTTGGTTTTAAACATCGAACTCATGACGTCAAAATGATAGCTTTTTGATTTCTTCGATGTTTTACATCCTGTTTCTTTTGTAATAACGACATCTTCTTTTCCTATGTACTTATCTAATGTTTCTCTAACGGTATCCTCAAAGGTTACTTTCTTACTAACACCTATATGTGTTATATCTTCTGGTGACATTAACCTTCTAAAATATGAAGTCATATAGCCTGTTTTGTAAGAGTAGGCTCTAGATTTGGCATCTTTATCTGAAAAAGGTTGCTTAACTAAATCCTTACCTCTTCCTTGACCTTTTGTACAAGCACCTAAATACTCTTGATCTCTTTCTGAAATCACGTCTGCTTTACCTGCTTTAATCATTGAAATTATTTGATTATAATCTCCTTCAACTACTGGTCGATCTTCCTCTGGTAAATTAAATAATACAGATTTTAAAACAGGAAAATCATTTACTGGCGTATTTTCTTTGTGTAGGTAAAAAATTAACAACATGCTTTTTGTTTTTTTATTTGGAAGACTTTCTTCAAACGTTACTTCATGATCCTTCATATAATTAATCATCCCTAAAACCAATCGTTCTTTAGCAGAGTACAGACTCCCTCTGACTTCCTTAACGGGGGTTACTTTTAGTTCGATACCGTGGTGGTTAAAATCAGCTGCTCGATCTGAGTTTGCAGGAATACCAAAGTAATCTTCTTGAATCATATTTCCAACTCGACCTTTGTTTCCTCCATTTTTAAGCCAACCACTTTTATCTAAATCACCTAAATACTGTCCCTCTAATTCTTGAGATATTTTTAAAATATCTTCTACAGACCACTCTTTTGAATAATTATAGACACTCACTATTATCGCCTCTTTTCACTTTAATTATAACGAAACTGCTTTAATTATACTATTAGAATTTCCCTCTTGATCATTCCACCAATTTACGTTATAATAAACAATGCAAATCGAAACTATGTTCTTATTTTAGTTAGGAGAATAACTATGAAAATTTTTTCTATGTTTGATGGTGTCGGAGGATTTATTATTGGTTTAAACAACTCAGATTCCTCTTTCTATCAAACTATTTACTCAAATCAATACGAACCTTCACGAAAATCACAAGATGCTTATGAAGTAGGGTGCTATCGTCTTCCTAATATGGAACATATCCCCGATGACGTTTCAACTATTAAAAATGAAAAATTTAATGAGATGAAAGATAACGGTGTCGACATGATTGTTGGCGGATTCCCATGCCAAGACTACTCTGTTGCACGTAGTAAAAAACATGAACTTGGGATTGAAGGGAAAAAAGGGGTTCTTTTTTGGGAAATTATTCGAGCTACTGAGCAGATTAAACCTAAATACCTTATTCTAGAAAATGTCGATCGTTTACTGAAATCCCCCTCAAAACAACGTGGCCGTGATTTTGCTATTATGTTAGCTGCCTTTAATGAATTAGGCTACTCTGTTGAATGGCGCGTTATCAATGCCGCCGATTACGGACGTGCCCAAAGACGTCGCCGTGTTTTCTTTTTCGTTTACAGAAATGATACTGGTTGGGCTAAACACTGGGATAAACAAAAAAGTTCAACAACGCTTATAGAAGATGATACTTCAACTTATGAGGACTATATCTTTAATAGCGGACTTTTTGCTAGACAATTCCCAATCAAAGATAGCCCCTACAAAAACAGAACCGCTTCTAGCGAGTTACCTTCAGACCTTGTAGATATATCAGATAACTTTACTGGTCAAATATGGAACACAGGTATTATGAGACATGGCAAATATTACTCTATAGATACTGAACCAGCAGGGAATGAAAAACCTCTTACCTTAAGAGACATTATCGTTCCTGAATCTGATGTTCCTGAAAACTTATATATTACAGATGAACGTTTAGAAAAATTCAAGTATTTAAGAGGTCCTAAAAAGATTAAACGTACGTCGGCAGATGGCCATGAGTATACTTTCTCAGAAGGTGGAATGAGTCCTTATGATTCATTAGACTTACCTGGTAGAACAATGCTAACTTCTGAAGGCTCACTTAATCGGTCAACCCACCTTTTAAAAATTGATGACAACTATCGCCTAATAACACCTATTGAAGCAGAACGATTACAAGATTTCCCCGATGACTGGACAAGATACAAACTTACAGCAAATGGTGACAAAGTTGAAGTAAGCTACCGTATGCGCATGTTCTTTATGGGCAATGCCCTTGTAACAGGTATCGTTAAACGGATAGGCGATGAATTAAAAATTATTGATACAAAGTATTAATTCTATAACTACTATAAAAAGAGCATCCTCAAAAATTGAGGATGCTCTTTTTTATTGGTAATAACTAATGTTAATTTACAAAATCAAATGGTTCAACAATAGACAAATCTATAACCTTATTAACTATTTTATCTGGAACCTTCCCATTAGACCTGCCTTTTCCACTTTCCCATCGCTTCACTTCAGTAAACAAAGGAACTAACTTATCATGAGGAACGATTACCCAATTTTTCGAAGAATCTTTATCACTTAATGGAAAAGCCATATAAATATTTTTTTCTTTATACTTTGGATCAATCGTAATACGACCTTTGAGTTGTATTTTCAAAACATCATTGTTTTTACAATGAACTGCAATGAAGTCAGCACCTTCACTATCAACAGGTAACCAAGAACACATATATCCATAGTCGGATAAATGGGCTGCTATTTTATTATAATTACGGTGTTCTCTGAATTTTTTTCCCATATCTTCAAAAGGGTATTTACTTAATTTATTTAACACATTATTCTCCTTCTAATTAAATAATATTATATACATTAAATTTTTACTGTTTTGTAACCCACCATTTTAATCATACCTTTCAATCTCCGAGTAATTCACCATCGTCTTCTCTTTACCACCACTAGGATCTAGTAATACTGCAAAATCAACACCTGTTGGTCTTATTTGCTGGTCAATTCTACCATCCTTATAAACAACAAACGATAACGAGCCTTTTTCTAACTGCGGATAAATTGGTTTATCAATCAGAATAGAGACACTGTAATTCTCACCAATCTCATTACTATGTAACTTAGTTGCCATTTCATCCTCTCGGTGACCTTGAACCTTATAATCAGACTGATTCCATAACGCCTCATTATCTAAAACATAAGCGACCGCCTCATCAAATGAATTTATTTTATCCTCAGCAATAGTTGGCGGCTCGATTTCTTCTCCAAATACCTTAATCAACTCTTCTTTCGATACATCCATTACTAAATACGTGGTAGAGACTGTTTTAAAGTCATAATTCATGTTACCGATTTTAGCTTCTAGCTCCCCTACTGAGTTAATTCTAAAAACATAGTCACTGCCTGTTTGTGGTTTCCCTACTTGAGAATAAAGCATATCATCGGTTTGATTAATAGCAGTTGATATAACATAATCATCATTCCATCTATCACTGAAAACTAACACTTCTCTTACCCACTTTTCCATTTCTTCAGTGGTCAAACTCAACTCTTTTTTTTGCGATACCGTTGTTTCGGTCATAGAACCCTCACTATTTTTTGACACCTCAGTTACTTCCCCTTCAGAATGAGTGACATTCTGATTTTCTTGTTTACATCCACCTACTATTGCTATCACACTTAAACAACAAACACCCAACATTATTTTTTTCATATGTTATTTTCTCTCCATTCCTAGCTCAATGCTAAAAAAATGTTTCTTTCAATTAATTATACCAAACCTGATTATCACTATATATATAAAGTGTTATTTTTGAACAACTCTGATAGTTTATACATAAAAAAAGAGGTCACTTTTATCATGACCTCTCCTTTTTTAGCCCCTATTTAACTGGTTAATTTCTCTAAAATCATATCTTTATACTTGTTATTCTCAAATTCATCATACCGTATTTCTAGGTAACCAAATCCACGATTAAGTGCACAGTTTTTCTTATACTCGTCTTTCCATCTCTGGTACTCAAAACCTTCTTCATTACGATGAAATATCTCAACGAATTTATAATGTTGTTCACCCTGTACTTCAATAATTAACTTTTCATTGATGAGCTGGAAGTCATAAGGTAACGGCATGTTGGTTGTTGGATTTATGCACCTTAAGGTTTTATGCTGAGAAACAAAATGATACCCACGTTCTTTTAAAAATTGAGTTACAAGATACTCGTAACTAGACATCGTGCTTGTACAATTGTGCCCTGCAGTTAGATTACTCTCTAATGCCAAATGTTCTTCATTACACCTTAAACACTTATAGTGAATTGTTAAATCATTGTAGTTCCCACTTACAGCCAACAACTCACAATCAGCTCGCTTAGAAAAAATAACTTTTATATAGTCAGGTATGTTGTAATCGCCCTTACTAAAATAGGGATTCTCTTTCAATTGCTTTCGTTTGTACTCTCGATTTCTTCCAGCATCTTTCATAGCATAGGCTCTTTCATGTTTCAATGGTCTAGCTATTTCATTAAATCTAACCTCAGGAATCTCATTAATATAAGAAAACAACTCTTCACCCGTCATTTTCTTTTGTTCCATTCTATGAAGAAACTTAACAATACTTAACTTTCCTGAACGCTTATTCTTCCTATTCACGATACTCTCAGTTTGATCGTAGGTGTCATTTAACCACTTAATTTTTTTATTACAGGTCATACAACATCTTGTTTTAGCTTTAGACTTTCGCTCGCATATAGGACAGACTTTTTTGTATTCTATTTGTTCTACTTTAACTTTTGGTAATTTTTCTTTCTTTCGGTTAGACATGAACACACCTCTCTAGTATTAATTATACCTATTATTTTTTTACAAATAAGAAAATGTCTCTCTAAAACAGATCATTCCATACAAAAAAAACACCACTAAACTTTCGCTTAGTGGTGTTTCGCATTATTTTAAATTTCCTCACCATTTGGACAACATGTTTTCTTAAATAATCAATACGGTACTCGTTGTGGATTTTACCATCCTCTGTCATTGTATCTTTGGCACCTAAGCCATTTTCACAGACAAACAATGGGATTTCATAACGGTCGTATAATTTCATTAATGAAATACGTAGGCCGATTGGATCAATGGTACTTTAATAGACCTAATAATCAAATTGACGGTAATAGCGTCTAATATCTAACGGATGACAATTCAGTTGTTCAACATGTGCATCAATTCTTTGAGTGACAGCATGCATTAATAAGAATGACAGAATACGTCCACGGTATTTTTCACTAATCCCCGGTACAGCATAATCTTTCGTATCGATTAACGTATAGTTCGCGCAAATTCGTGGTAATAGATTTTTTACTCGTTCAGCTAATGGACGTTGTTCATCTTCTCCTAAGAATAAAGTGACCGCTGTTGTTTCTTCAACAATTTCTAAAGTCCCATGCAGAAATTCTGGTGCTGTGATTGACTTAGATGGCAACCAACTTTGCTCTTCCCAATAGCACATGGCATACGAATAACAAGCTCCCCATTGATTTCCCGCCGCAATAAAGTAGTGCATTGGATCATGACGATGTTTTTCAGCAAACTCTAATCCAAAAGCGTCAGCTTGCTTTTCAGCTTCAACAAGACCTTTTGGTAAATGTGCTTCTAATTCTGCATAGTATGTATCATAATCTGTAAACTCACCATTCTTATGCATTAATCGATCAGCAGTCATGAAGAATTTTATTTGTTCTGTTCCTGGATTAGGATAACTAATCACATAATCACATTGCTCAGCTAAAGGGCTATCTGCTTTGTCGATAAAACCAACTAATGTAGCACCAACTTTTTTTATCCCTTTTAAAGCTTCTACTACTTCTTGTGTAGTACCAGTCACTGATGATAAAATGACCAATGATTCTTTAGTTAAGCGTTGATTTCCTGTTGTATAGTACTCTGCAGCATGTTGAACACTAACAGGCAAATTACTTTTACCTTTAATATATGTTTCTGCCTGTAAAGCAGACGCATAAGTTCCACCAATTCCTAGATAAAAAATATTATCAAACCCTTTTTCCCACACCTCATCGATTATTTTTTCTACTTGTGGTCTTAGAGCTAGTGCTCCCTCGATATCTTTAATTTGTTGTGCTTCGTTAAATTTTAACATGTGATCTCTCCTCTATTTTTATTTTTTAAATTTTACTTTGTAATATACGATCAAAATCATCAAATATTCGTTGATTTAAATCAATCCCTTTAGTTGTAGCAATCTTATATGCCAATAATTGAAAAGGTATAACTAAGGCTAACTGAGAAACAAATTCATCACAATTAATATCCAAACCTAAAGTTCCTTCATCTACACTTTTTTCAGTCGTAATTGTCAGTACTTTCCCCACATAAGGTTTCATGTAGTCACGCAATTTCTTGGAACGAGCTAAATTAACACTTGGAGTTTCAATAAAAAATAATATATGTTCATTATTGGCCTCTAAATAAGGCCCATGCATATAAGCTTCTAATTCAAATCCTTGAGAAGGTTGCCGAACAGTTTCCGTAAATTTAGTTTCAAACTCTTTAGCCGTTCCCCAATTCGGACCATATCCTATTGCAATATACCGGCTAGATACTTTAAAAAGTTCTTCATATCGTTCAAAAAAATGGTTGCTCTGTTCAATAATTTCTGGAATTTTATCAATCACTTTATCTAACTCTCTTTGATAAAAATCAATTTTTTCTGCTACAATCCCCTTACTATGTCCAATTGTTAAACTCAATAAAATCAATTGCAAGACAGTTGCAGAGTAGCCTTTTGTCACAAATCCGACTGTTTCAATTCCCATGTCGATATCAACTAAATAATCGACCATGTCCGACAAAGGACTCTCCGAATTACCTGTTAGAGCGATAGTGAGCTTTCCTTTTTCTTTAATATGTGCCATCGCATCAATAGTTGAGGCGCTTTTACCACTTTGAGATACTGCAAGAACTGCATCTACCGAATTAGGAATAGTCCCATAATGATTAAAATTATACGGTTCTTCAATTGTAATGCTAATGTTTGCAATTTTCTCCATTGTCGCCTTAGCAGCTAAACAGGCATTATAAGAAGATCCTGTTGCCAAAATTAAAAGTGTTGTCAACTGTTCCAAATCTGGTTCTGCAACGGGTTGATACTTCATCATGATTTGTTTTAATATTGCTTCTTCTTCATTGATATAATCTAACATTGTAGCCATTAATTAACCTCCTAAAATAGACCTATCAGTGATCCTAAAATACCAACTACAGCCAAGCCAAGTAAAATAGTTAATGCATTGACTTCTTTCTTTAATAAATAGAAGACCGCTCCAAAAACTCCTAAACTTAAAATATTAGGTACAATATCATCAAAAATACTTTGCAAAGTCACGGCATTTTCTCCGGTTCCAATCTTCATAGGTAGGTTAATTTCAATCATGGAAGCTGTCATCCCTCCTACAACCATTAACCCAATAATTGAAGCACCTAAAGTTACGCTGGCCATCATGCCATTTTCTTGAACTTTTTTCAAAAATCCTGTCCCAAGCTTATAGCCCCAGCCTGTAGCAAAATAACGAAACAGTAGGTGAGGGATATTAAAGATTAATAAGAATAAAATTGGTCCTAAAATATTTCCTTGCATTGCTAGCGAGGTCCCAACCCCTGTCGCAATTAATCGCAACGTTCCCCAAAAAAATGAGTCTCCTAAACCAGCTAATGGTCCCATTAGTGACGTTTTAATATTATCTATTGCTGCTGTATCAAACGTTTCATCGTTAGCATTTTCTTCTTCCATCGCTGCATTAATCCCTAAAATCAAGGTCACAATATGCGGTGTGGTATTAAAAAATTCCAAGTGCCGTTTTAAAGCATCAGCCATTTGTTCTTTCGATTTATAAAGTTTCTTAAGAATAGGAATCATAGCATACGCATAAGCCATATTCATTTGACGCTCGTAGTTCCACGAAAATTCCATTTGAAGTGAACGCCAAAATACTTTATTTAAATCTTTTTTTGTAATAGTTACCTCTTCTTTAGAAGTCTTCGTCATCATCAAGTACCTCCCCAACATTAGTCTGAACACCTTTAGCGCCACGTACATTCATAATATTTACAACGATAACTGCTAGAATAGCACCAAAAATCGCAATACCAGTCACGGGTATATTTAAGTACGATGCCAGAACAAAACCTAAAAAGAAATAAGGTACAACTTCTTTATTGATTAATAAACGAGCAAGCATAGCAAACCCAAGCGCTGGAATTAATCCTGTTGCAACTGCCAAACCATGTTGAATAAATTCAGGAATCATACCTAAAATATTTCCTACAGTTTTACTACCAAGCATAAACGAGAATGTCACAATCAAACCCAACATCAACGATAAACCAAAACCAGCTGTTAAATGCATACGCTCGACTCCTTTGTAATCACCCTTTTTCGCATACTCATCTGATTTATGGTTCATAATGGGAACAGCTAGACCCAAATAGATATTTTTCAAAATAAGTGTCAATGTCGCAATTGGTAAACCTAACAAAAGTGCTGTTTCAGTTCCAGCTCCAGCAGTTATCGCAAATGCCGTCCCTAAAACTCCTCCTGTAACTACATCTGGTGGAATTGAAGCTCCTACTGAAAATGACCCTATAAAAGCCAATTCCAATGTAGCTCCCATAATAATACCTGTTTTAATGTCACCTAGAACTAACCCCACAAAAAGCCCAGTTACAATCGGACGTGATAATAATGACGTCCCCAATGCATACTCTGATTGAGCAATAAAAGCAACTATCCCTAGTAGAATTGCTTGTATAACCATCTTCTCACTACCTTTCCTTTTTTATAAAACATCTAGAACATTAACTTTTTTATCACCTGGTACCTGACGAATCTCAACATCAACTCCACTCTCAACTAATTTTTTTAAGAGTTCCTCTTCCTCAGGTAATACATTGACCGCTTTTCCGATACTACGGCTTCCATCTTTTGCCTTAATTCCACCTAAATTAATATGTTTCATTTCTGGAAATGCTGTAGCTAATTTATAAGCATCAGCAATAGACTCTACAACCACAAATAATTTATATTTATCTGTCACACCACTTTGTAGAGCGATAATTGCATCATCAATTGATTTAATGACTAATTTAACGCCTTGAGGCTTAGCTAGCTTGATTGTTGTTTTCCTAATATCGTTAGTTGGAACATCATCATTGGCTATTAAAATACAATCTGCTCCCAGTCCTTGAGTCCAAGAAAAAGCTACTTGACCATGTAATAGTCGGTGGTCAACACGGGTTAATAAAATCATTGTCATTCCTCCTAAGTTAATTAAAATTCTTCTTCAATTAAATCTTTCTGAATAGCGTCATTGCAGTACTGAATTGTCTCTTTTGAACTGTTAAGTATTGCTTTTAATGTTGTTTCGATTTCTTCTGATTTAACAAAAGCTACTTGTGTCATGAATTCAATTAAAAAAGGTAAATTCATTCCTGCTACTAAATAATAATCAGTACGTCCCATATATGTTAGAAACTCATTGTTGACACTGCCGCCAAATAAATCTGTAATAACAATTAATTCTTTGTCCTCATTTTCTTTCATAATCCTTCTAACTTCTTTATCCAGATCAAATTCTTCGGTCAAATAGCAATCTAATGTGGAAACTGTTTGGTGACCACCACAAATTAGTTCAAACGAATTTAACATGCCGGAAGCCAATTTACCATGTGATGCTAAAATTATATGTCGCTCCATCATTTCACCTCTTTTCATTTTCTTACACCAATATAAAAAGCAAGTTGCGTGCCACATTTAGTGGGATGCAACTTGCTTTTTTAAAACTCATCATCTTTTATTAATTTATCAGTCTTTCTAAATATAATATCATAGATGTAAGCTATTTCAGAATCTGGTATTTTGACACTATAGTTCGCTTCAATGACACTAAAAGTCTTTTTAATCGCTGCTAAATAACTTTTTTGACACTGGGCTAATTCTTCATAGCCACTATAATTTTCAATTGGTATATTACGAATTAATCGTTCGATCAAGCAACTAACATGGACGAACAACGCTAATTTCTGAGCATTACCAATTACTATTTGCGCTTCAATTTCAAGATCTCGCATAAACAACTCAATCTCACTCATCACCTTTTCCGTATCTAAAATTGTAACGGAATCTATAACTTTTTCCAAAGAAAAATTGCGGATAATATTTGTATTAAAAATAGCAATTTCTTCTGATGATAAAACATTATGCAACCAACTAGAAATCTGTTGAGCTTCATCTCCGGCAATTAACTCTTCAAGCGATAAGAACGGAATCTCTTTAATTTCTGGATTTGCTGTACCAACAATTCCAATGATATCATACATTGAAAAGATTGTTTCTTCCGTTTTTTTAGTAAGTAAATGCTGGTATTCATACGGTAATATTCTCAAATCTCTATAACTTGGTAAACTTTTTTCTAATAAATGACTAATATGTGTCGCTGTTCCGATACCAGTCAAACATGTGGTAATAATCCCTTTCGTTTTATTTTTCTCTGGATAAATAATTTCCCAATCTAATGGTGCTCTCTCCGTTGCTTTTTCAATCATCGTTTCTAAGTCCTGTTTCTTCTGAATGTTTTCTCCCACGGAAATCGCTAGTGGTGTTGTTACATTATTCATTATTACGATTGGAGTAGTGATTTGCTTAGGAAAATATTGGTAAATTTCTTTTAAAGAGCCCATATCAACTAAAATTACTAACCCATTAGATATATCATTTGTTTCACTATATTCTATAATTTCTTCCGCAATTTGTTGTGGGGTTACATCCAAAGGCATATCAAATGATTCAAAAATATCTTTGCCCAAAAAACGATTACTTACATTAGCAATGCTGCTAGCAGTTGCGTATCCATGCGCCACAATAATAGCTTTAGGTATTCCTAATTCCTTTGTCCAGTCATCCTTTTTTAAATAAAGTGTTAAAAAAATCTTATCCATTGGTGTCACATCTAAATCTAGCTTAGGCTGACACAACTCCAATATCCGATTAACATAGCTGTAACTAGTCGGATGAGCCGTCTCAATTTGAGTCTCCAGCTCCCTAACCAGTGAATTAATTTCCGGATCTTCTGGGTACCATTTTATAGCACCTCTTTGAAAAAGATAATAGCTAATAGCATATATACTATTACCATTAAACTTAATTTGATAAGAGGTCTCCATCTGTTTAAATGTATCCCGGATATACTGCGTTAAATAAAGTAACATTTCATGCTTTTGTTGCCGATCCGTTTCAAACAATAATAAGTCAAACAAATTATCAACTTCCTGCTTTAATTGAACCTCACAAACCGATAAATTCTGTTTGTTTGCTTGAAATTCAGTCAAAATCCTTTCAAATACCGTCATAATTCGTTGCTGCTTTGGTGTTGTTTTTTCAATTATTTGCTCGGCTGATGTCATCTCATCAATAACGACTTCTTCTTGATTAACCGTCTGAAGAGATAAACTTCTATTGACTAATAACTTATCTGCCAAGTGATGAATCGTAACATAAATCTCTTCCTTAGCATGTTGTTGAGAAAATGCTTCAGCAACCGCTACTTTAACATTATTTTTCAATTCCCCTATGTTTCCATTAAAATTGCCGTTGGTGAATAATGTTAACACTTGACCTGACACTCGCAATTTTTTTCTAATTTTCCTCTGCTCACTAACCAAAAAAGAATAGACAAGTTCCAAGCGCTCATTTCGACCACGTGATTCTAAGCTTGGTAGCTCAATTTGAATCGGAATGCGACGAATAAATGTCGTTAAAAAAGTACTTTCTAACTCTTCTGTTGTTGCAAAAAACAAGCGGGTTTTTATTGGGATCCCGGTATCCGTCTCCCCCATCCTATAGATAACACCTTGATCAAGGTACGTAAATAACTTCTCTTGACTTTCGGCATTCAAACGATGTACCTCATCTAGGAAAAGAATACCTCCATCAGCTGCTTCAAAAGCGCCAATACGAGATTCTTCTGCCCCAGTAAAAGCTCCTTTAATATGACCAAATAAATTACTCGTCAAAAGCTCAGGGTTATTAGCATATTGAGCACAATTAACCGTTATGATTGACGATTTTTCCTCAATTAGACCATTTTCTATACAATATTTATAAATTAAATTAACTAAAAAGCTTTTTCCAGTCCCACTTTCTCCCGTTAATAAGACAGGCAAACCATTTTCTGGATAGTTTAAAGCAGTTTTTATCTGTTCAATACTCCGTGACAAGCTTTTATCATGACCTATAAGTAAAGAAAACAAATCCTGTTTTTTTTCAAATAGTGGCTTCTCTTTTTCTAAATCTTCAACTGTTTGATAAAAGTCATGCTGTAATAGAAAAAACTGATTTTCAAAAGCTACTTTATGAAAATAATATACCGGACGAGAGTTAATTTTGACTAATACTCCCTCATCATTTAATTGATTTAAATAATGACTTATCGTATTTCTTTTAACTTCAAATACTTCTGCTAATTTTTGAGCTGTAAATACTTCATCTAAATTATCTAGATTTAAAAATGCCGTTTGATTTTCCAAGTACTCTACTAATTTTACCTTCACGGTTCTCACCTCCCCTTAATCATACGAAAGCAAATTCAAATGTCAATAAATAATTTTTTAGTTCATCTATTTTACTTTTTAAGCTGCTTCTACTGCTATTTAAGAAATTTAACACTCAAGAAAATTCTTTTACAAAATATGTTACTCTTAAACAAAAGAAACGAGGTGTCTACTATGCTAAAAGCTAACCGTTTAGAAAAAGGAGATAAGGTTGCGATTGTCAGTTTATCTAGAGGACTACTTGGTGAATCGTTTGTTCAACATAATTTAACTATTGGGATTAAAAGACTTAGAGAATTTGGGTTAGAGCCTGTTTGTATGGAGAATAGCTTGAAAGGAATTGACTATTTAGAAAAGAATCCTAATAAACGGGCAGATGATTTAATACAAGCCTTTCGTGATGATTCGATAAAAGGGATTATTTGTGCGATTGGTGGAGATGACACTTATAAGACATTACCTTACTTACTTGAAAACAAAGAGTTTATAGAACTTGTTAAAACTAAGCCTAAAGTATTTACTGGCTTTTCAGATACTACAATAAATCATCTAATGTTTTATAAACTAGGCCTAACAACTTACTACGGTATGTCTTTGATACCTGATTTAGGTGAAATTAGTGATAATATGCTGTCCTACACAGAAAGCCACTTTAAATATTATTTGGCAGACTCTAATGAGTATAAAAAAATAACACCTAGCGAGTATTGGTATGAAGAACGACAAGATTTTTCTGCTAACTCAATTGGAGTTGAACGAATCTGTCACCCTGACCCTAAAGGGTATGAATTATTACAAGGTCAACCGATTTTTGAAGGTCGGTTACTTGGAGGCTGTATTGATAGCCTATACGATATGTTAACACCTGATACTCATCCAAATGAGCCAGGCATTATTAATAAATATGGCGTTTTCCCCTCATTAGAAAGTTGGACTAACAAAATATTAGTCTTAGAAACCTCTGAGGTTAAAGAAAATCCTGAAGTATTAAGGAAGATGCTTTTAAAACTTAAAGAAATAGGCGTCTTTAACGTTATTAATGGCATCCTATTTGGAAAACCACAAGACGAGATTTTTTATGATGACTATAAAGATATAGTCATAGAAGTTATTGACGATGACTCGCTTCCAATTCTCTATAATGTAAACTTTGGTCATGCTACACCACGTTGTGTCTTACCCCTTGGGATTAAAGTAAGAGTTAATGCGACTAATCAAGAGATAACATTTTTAGAAGCCCCTTTTTCAAATTAAGAGTGCTAGTTAGGCGACCTGTTATTTAATATAGTTGTTACATGATTTCCACACTGTCTATGTTACATTATCCTTGAGGAAGGGGGCTATCCTATCAAAAAGCTAGTTATACTACTAATTTTCATTATTCCCTTTATGATATTTTTGATGCTTAAACACGAGCCAGATACATTTACAATTTACGGCACAATCACTGAAGTTAAGGATACCTCGTTAATTATTCAGACAGCTACTCAAGATGCCTATACTATCCAAATCCCCACTCATACATCAACTATTTTTAAAGTGCATGATACCGTTGAAATTTTAGCCAAAGGAAGAATCTTAGAAACTTATCCTGCTCGAATAGAACACGTTTTATCCATAAAAAGATATAACCAAAAATCCAGCACTCCTATGAGTACTGGATTTTTTAATTCTTCTATTCCCCCACTGACCCTATCGCTAAACAAATTTGGGTAATCAGTAGAAAATACAACATACACGGACATTCCTATTTTCAACACTTAATAAAAATACTCTAGTCTCATATGCAGCAAATTAATTATTTTTCGACTACTGGTAATGTTTTCATCAGTTCAAAGAAATAATTAGAATCTCCTGTATTGAAATAGTTATACCAAGCACTTAATGTCTCTTGTTCAAACACATCTAAACTATCAATTATTTGTCTTGTCCATAACAACGCACCAGTTGAATTTGCCGTAATAAGGTTGTCGGCAGATACAGATGGTTGATCTAAGTAAAACTCTTGGCCTTTATAGACAGGACTAAACATTTCAAGAAATCCTGAACCGTTACTAGTATGGGGCTTATCATTTAACAACCCCATATTGGCTATGGCTACAGTGGCTCCACATATAGCACCTACTGTTCCCCCAATTGAAAGCATGTCCTTTGCCGAGATAAGAATGTCATTATGCTTTGGATTATCCCATGTATCTGCCCCTGGTAGTAGTAGTACATTATTTTCTGAAATTTCAATATCTTCAACTAGACAGTCTGGAATTATTTCCATTCCTCCCATGGTAGTAATGGGTTGTTTTGAATAGCTAACTGTTTTTATCGTTAATGACGGTGCATGTTCTTTAAAAAATCGTCTAGAATTCAGTTCCGCAGTAATGTAGCCTAATTCCCAGTCAGCTAGTGTATCTAACACATAAATATAAATTGTTTTCATAATTTCCATCCTTTCTTTATTTCTGTTATTATGATACCACTATATTATTGACACCATTGTGGCAACAATCAAAATAAATTAAAGGATGGCCATTAAATGAAAATTAATAGATTAATAAGTATCATCATCATTCTTATTGATAAAAAACGACTAAGCGCAAAAGAATTAGCTGATATGTTTGAAGTTTCAACCCGTACCATTTATCGAGATATTGAAACGATTAGCATGGCAGGTATTCCCGTTCACTCTACTTCTGGTGTAGGTGGAGGATTTGAAATTATGGAAAACTATAAGATGGATAAAACTACTTTTTCAGAAGCAGATATTGCGACTCTTTTAATGGGACTTTCTAGTATTCCAAATGTGATGAAAAACAAAGAATTTACAACTACCCTTACAAAAATCAAACAATTTATGCCTACAGATAAAGTAGACTCATCACATTTACAAACAGAACAGATACATATCGACTTTAGTCATTGGATGGGACAGAGAGACTTAACTCCCTATCTAACTATTATAAAAACGGCTTTAAAAGAAAGTAAAATCCTTTCTTTTGACTATATCAATCATAAAGGAGAAAAAACTAGCCGACAGGTTGAACCTTACCAACTTGTCCTAAAAAGTAGTCACTGGTATTTTCAAGGTTATTGTTATGAACGAAATGATTTTCGCTTATTTAAATTAACCCGTCTATCACATTTAAAGATGAAAAATACAACCTTTACTCCTAAGGATTACCCAAAACCTCTTTTGAATCCAACAGAACATTTAGCTCAATTACAACGCCCCATCAAACTACGTATCCATACCTCTATTATGGAACGTCTTCTCGATTATTGTGACTACGAAAGTTTTTTGTTAGATGGCACTCATCATTATAATGTTGAGTTTCCATTCATAGAAAATGACTATCACTATAACATCCTTTTAAGTTTCGGAGAGCACTGCGAAGTTTTAGAACCGCTACATATTCGTTCCGAATTAAAAAGGAAAATTGATAATTTATCACAACTATACAAATAACGATACGACATGTATTCAAAAGCGGTGTTTTTATAGTTGTCTCAACCTATGAGGGAAGTTTCCAAGTTAAGCTACTAACTTGAAAACTTCCCTCATTATTTTTTACAACTCTTCCCCATTACTTTCAATAACTTTTTTATACCAGTGGAAGCTGTCTTTCTTGTATCTGTTGCCGGTTCCTTCGCCGAGGTCGTTGTAGTCGACGTAGACGAAGCCGTAGCGTTTGCTCATTTCAGCTGTGCCTGAGCTGACTAGGTCGATTGGTCCCCACGGTAAGTAGCCAAGTAGCTCGACGCCATCTTTGACTGCTTCTTTCATTGTTTTGATGTGTTCTCTCAAGTAGTCGATACGGTAATCATCGTGGACCGTGCCATCCTCAAAGACGTCTTGATAGCCGAAGCCGTTTTCTGTGACCATTAGTGGTTTTTGGTATCTGTCCCAGTATTGGCTCATGCTATTGTAGAAGCCAAGTGGGTCAATCGTCCAGCCCCAGTCGTTGGCTTTTAGATGAGGATTGTCTGTTATATCAGCGGCATCCATACTGTTTTTACTAGCATCTACGGTACGTGAGTAATAGTACGAAAAGGCTAGGTAATCAGAAGGATTCTCTTGTAATAAAAGCTCGTCCTCTTCTGTTATCTCAATGTGGATATTATTTTCACTGAACCAACGCAACATCGGTCTTGGGTAGCTCCCACGAAGGGCCACGTCTGAGAAGAAGTACTGCATTCTGTTACGAGTCATAGCAAAGCTCACATCTTCTGGCTTACATGTATGTGGATAGAAGGTACAGTCTGCTAGCATAATGCCGATTTGTGGGTTCTTTGGCATCTCTTTCGCAATTTCTTTTAGCTTAGCATTGATTAAAAATTGATTGTGAATCGCACGGTACTGGTCTTCTTCAAAATTTTCACTTTGGTCTAAAACAAGTCCTAAAGATTTAAACCCACAGTACTGAATCAAGTTGATCTGGTTGAATGGAATCCAATAGCGCACACGATCTGCATAACGTTCTAACAACACTTTACCGTAGCGAACCATCATCTCGATAACCGCTTTATTTTTGAAGCCGCCGTATTTGGTTACGATGTTTAACGGAATATCATAGTGGAGCATCGTTACGATAGGTTCCATGCCATTTTTGACAATTTCATCAATGACCTTATCGTAAAAAGCTAAGCCTGCTTCGTTTGGCTCTAGCTCGTCTCCTTGTGGGAAGATACGAGGCCATGCTATGGATAAGCGGAATGAATTAAAGCCCATTTCTTTCATTAGCGCGATGTCTTCTTTATAACGGTGGTAGAAATCGTTTCCCTGACGTTTTGGAAAGTAAGATGTTGTGTCGTTGATTGCAGCTTGCAAACTTTCTGCGGTGTGCTCGTCCTCCACGGTTAATTTACGGTCAACCCCTATATGATAACGGTGAATATCTGACGTTGATAACGAACGACCGTCTACATCGTATGCTCCTTCAATTTGGCAAGCGGCAGTTGCGCCGCCCCATAAGAAATCTTTCGGAAACCCTTTTTTTAAGTCATACATTGTTTAATCCCCTTTCAATCTAATACAGTGACAACAGGTGACGGTAGCTTACGATTGGTGCGATATTTTTTCAAATAATTCAACAAAAATCGACATTAATTTGACTTCACTGGCAATGGTCATCAGCGTATCTTGAGCATGAGCAAATAACAAACTGTGCTCGTGTTTCTCCCCACCCATTTCCGCTTGAATGACGTTGGTTTGAGAGCGGTGAGCTTTGACGATTTCATTGTGTGCTTCTTTCAGGGCTGCTTTTGCCTGATCAAAATGACCGTTACGCGCAAACTCAATGGCTTCATAGCCTTTCACTCGCCCATCTCCGGCATGAATAATAATGGTCATGGCCACTTCGATTAATTCTTCTTCACTTTTCATTAGGCTACTCCTTCTGTTAGGGCGACTTCTTCAGCGAGCACTTGCTTTTCATAGACTCTAAAGAATGGCAGGCAGATTAACCAGTAGAGGATAAATAATCCCACATAGAAAATCACAGCACGCCAGTCTTCGGTAATCATGACACTTGAAAATGGAGCAGGAATTTGGCCGACTTGAATCATTTTACTTGGAATGTTTAACAATCCCCAACGCATGCCGAACCAAATCACGAGCGGTCCTACAAGGGTATTGACCCAGGTTGGCACCATTAATAACGGGTTCATCACGACGGGTCCACTAAACATAATCGGTTCATTGATATTGAAAATGGAAGGACCGATACAAATCTTACCAATGGTACGAAGTTTGACTGACTTAGAGCGCATCATCAAAATGTTCAAGACTAAGGTCGAACCCATGCCTCCCATGGTAATCAGTGCGGCAGTAAAAACTGTTTCGCTTGTCACAATATTCGTTGCGGCATGTCCGGCTTGGACGGCTGCGATATTGGCATTGATACCTGCCATGTAAATCGGCGTGGAAACTGGTCCAAACAACCAACTGGAAATACCTAATGTATAAAGGAATGTGGGAATGAAACATAACAGGATAAAACCTGGTAAGGTCTGACCAAAACTTTGCAGTGGTGAGAAAAGTTTGATAATCAGGTCAAAAATATCCATGTTAAAACGGAAAATGAGGATGGCAGAGAAGCCGATTGAAATGGTAATAGGAATGATGTTGTGAATCCATTCCACTACAAAATCGGGAATGTCTGATTCTTTAAGGAAATTGAGGTTACCATAGTGATGAAAGACAAGTGCGACGAAGAGACCGGCAATCATACCGACCAAAATACCAGTTGGGCCTAAGCGCTCGAACTGAACGGTCATGATGCCATCGGTAACGTCTGGATTGCAATACATGAGGAAAACAGAAACGGAAACGAGACTGGCAGAGACGGTGTAACCTGGATGTTTTAATTTTTCCATGGCTTGATTGGTCACCATGAAGGCAGTAATCAGCCCTATCATGCCAAATGTGTAATCGGCAAGCTTGCCAAAATCAGGGAGGACATCTAAATAAGAGCGAAATACATTATAAAAAAAGACAATCGATCCTGTTAGGATAAAGGGAATTAATTTTTGCATAGAACTGGAAACAGCCGCAATCCACGGACGTTTTGTTAGCTCTTGCATGGCTGGTGCAAAGGATTCTTCTAGCCAGGTCATAAATAATGTCATGACTCAGTCCCCGCCTTCTCTAACTCAGATAGGGCTAACGCTAGGACACCTACCCCGTCTAATAGTCCGTACATTTCTTTGGGAATGACTAGAACTGGTAAGTGATACGGTGCGGCCATCGTTGCCATCTCATCACGTAAGTTGGCATAGTGTGGGCCTAATAATAAAATATCAATGCTATCAAAATACTGAGGGACTTCACTCTCACCGCGAGCTTCTACGGTAACGTCTACCCCTTGTTTCTTCGCTGCCTTACGTGCTTTTTGCGCTAATAAGCCACTAGACATGCCAGCTCCACAACAGAGCATAATTTTTTTAGTCATCTTCTCTCGACTCCTTTTTAACACTTAGAGCGACAGTCAGTTGATTTTTTTCCGAACAGTTGACGGCCAGTAATGGACAATAAAAGTAAGAAATAAACCGCCGTTAAGGCTAAAAGAACACAAAAAGAGAGGCTGAACAAGTATCTGTCCAACCTCTCTGACATAGTTAAATAAGGCTCCGCACAACTGGATAAAGTATGTTTTTTTGTTCGCTAAATAAACTTTTAAAAGCCTATAAAAACAATACAAAAATCGTTTACATTTTATCCAGTTGGTGTTAGCATTAACTATGGCAAACTTGATTGGGTCAGTTGCTTTTTCTGGTGACCTGAGCAAGTCCTCGCGGTTCTCAGCCGTGAGGTGCCATTTTTTTATGCGATTTATTTCTTATGGGGTAATTATAGGGGTAAAGCATGCGAACAGTCAAGGAAAAAAATCCTTGGATTATCTCAGATATACCTATTCAAGCCTAAATAACTAGACGATACTATCATATTTATATGAATGGTAGTTCAATGCTCTCTTCTTTAAGTATGTATTCTTTCTCTAAACTATTTTTATCACATTTTTAATTCTATGAATCTCTTTCTATTTGGTATGTGAGCCTTTATTAAGAATAGGAATACCTTCTTTCAATAAATATTCGCCTAACTCTTCTTCAAGTTTTCTAGCCTCTTCATCAAAAAGGTTAAATATTGATACAACAGGATTTATTGAGAGTTTTCTTTATCTAGAACATTATAAATCGACATTCACTGGTTTCTCTGGTTTTTCTGAATCTGAAGTTTTCATCATTATTTCCGAATCATTCTTACCATTAGGCTGATAACCAAAACTAAGTGATTCATCTAATCCTTCAATTAGTCTATGTTCTCTCTTTTCAGTATTATTAACATTGGTATCTACTTTCTTATTTGGCATTTTCTTAACTCCTTTCATCTTTCTTTCCTGTTCTATTATTTTTTAGCGGAATATAGATCTTAAATATTTCTGAATCACAAACCAACATTCCACAATTTTTTGATTCTTCCATAGACACATCTTTAAAAACTTCTTCTAAATATATATCTTTAGTTCCATCAAAGTTATTTGAAGCAAATGATTTTTTTCCATAAAGACCGTATATTCTTTCTTTCTCTTCTTTTAATTCAATAATTACATAGTTTCCTTTTCCTTTTTTTAACTCAAAAAATAAATAATCCCAACTGCTAACTGTCATATTTGATCTTCCTAATCCTAAAAAAGAAAGTAATTTCCCAATAAATGGAAATTTTTCAATTGAAATAAGTATCACAATTGAAATTAAAATTGGAAGTAAAAAATTCCTTAAGAACATAATAAAATGTTCATCTGTCACAAGAGCGATATTGGAACCTAATTTAATAAACAAAAAGTCAATAATCATATATATAAATATATTAAGAAAGCTAAATATCAAGTAATTATAAATGCTTAACTTTTCTTTCTTACTATTTATTGATAGCTTACCTAAAATAACTGAATTAATAATAAACCCCGGTATCAAATAAGACATAACAATATATATTTTGTCGATATTATCTAATAGCAAATAATCTAACCCCTTTTCATATTACTATCAATTTCAAAAGGCTGTTGTTATCTAATAACAAAAGTTGTCGTTCCTTCTAATAGTGACATAATTATTCATCATTAATCCTTGATATTTTCACATACCTCCCAAAATAAAGAATAAATTAACAACTCGATTCCACCTAAATTAGAACCTTCATTGGGTGCTAATTTATATATATCCGTTTATTCAGTTCGTTTGCATTATTAATTATTACCTTTAACTTTCCCCATTAACTTTTGAATAATAGTTATTACAGTAGTATTTGTTTGTTCAATACCGTCTTATTAGCTATTCAAGTACTAATATTAAGTAAGCAGATAACTTCCTTTTTATATTGTGTTCTTAATATCCTTTACCGACTATGTACTATCCACTGCTAAATCATAAAACTTACTTGCATATTTAATAATAATTTATCTATTGGTTATATTACATTAGTTTATATAATATAACGTCCATCATTATCTTTTAATATATCTACGTGGTTAAATCCTGATTGATTTATAAAAACCATTCTATACGATTGAAAAATACACCTTTGAACAGACTAATTAAATTCACTACATTAATATTGATATATTAAAAAATTAAAAGCAACTGCATCAAACATGCGATTTATATTTAACATAATAATTAATATTATTAAACCAAATTAATTCTATCATAAAGGTAGCTAAGATATATCCATTTCAGTTTTAATACTATCATAAAAAGATAATATGTTTTCATATTTTTTAATTTCTTGTTTTTCCGAAAACCATATAAAAAATAATGCGACTAATATTAATGTTGAAAGTCTTAAGATATTTTTAACAATATCTAATTTAACAGCAAATTGATGGCTATAAATTTTTTCATACACCTTATAAGTTTTGTATTTCAGACTAAAATTAAATGTATCGTCTAAAAGTTCTTCTTTTTCTTTTATTTTTTCTATGTCATTAACTTTATCGAGTTGTTTTTCAATTTTCTCTAATTTATCATCGTTTCTTTTCTCAGTTTTTAAATCATTAATTATTTCATTCTGGATATCCATTCTTCTTTCATTAACATGTAATTCTAATTCTTCTGATCCCATAAACATCCAACTAATTGCAGCTGCTATAATTATTACAATAATATAGTTAGTTACTTTACAAATCAAATTAGTATTTTTTTCTTTTCTTTTTATTTTCTTAGATACTTCTCTTTCAAATAAAAGAATTTCAGCTTTTTTAATTCCCTTTGTTTTAATAGTTTTAATCGAATTCAATAGTTGCTCTTCTTTTTTCTTTTTTCTTTTCTTTTTGTAATCTTGAATAAAATCCCACTTATCTGCTGTCGGATTCTCTTCATAAATTTCCATAATTTCATTAAACTTTGGACTGCTACTCATAATATTATTTCTCCTTTCGTAAATAATTTTAATTATACACAATAAAATATACTCTGTTAATAGGATTTTTAGAAAGACCTGTAATGGCTATTCCTAGCAATCAAAATCCATAAAATTTCTGACTTAAAGTAATAATTAAAATTCTATAATTTTAGAAAAATTTAGTTTATTAATGTAACTTTGTATTAATTAAAACTAACTTCAACTAATGAACATTTTCAAATAGGATTTAACACAAGATTGGCAAATACTTTGTATTACCAATCTTGGAAAAGAATTGTACTATCCTCAAATTGTTCCTCATTGGTTGAAATACTTAATAAAAAAGTATAAGCTCCCTGAAATTACGCTTCATAATTTTAGATATACACACGACAGTTTGTTATTAAAAGCAATCATATCAGTAAAAGTAGTTAGCGAGTGACAAAGACACAAGGATTTTAAGATTACTTTAGAAATTTATAGTCGTTTAATAGCTGTAGAAACAAAAAAAGCTAGAAACCTCTATATCAAAGGTTTCTAGCTTTTCATTTATCATTATCCCCACAGGCCCTACTTCTTAATTTAAAGGTTTCTGACAAGTAGTGATAAGTTAATTTAACCTTGATAATACAAAATTTCAGCATAATTTGATTAACATAGTTTTGCAGTCCTATAGAGACCCTTTACACATACTTTTTAAATCTACCCTTCCGATATTACATAGTATAACCACTAGAAATATATCCCTTTACTAAAATAAAAAATATTTTTTCAAATTTTGTATAATCATCTATTTTTTTTACACCTATTAATTCTTTAAATACCTTCGCAGTATCTATTATACTATCTGATATATTAAATTTACTCATATTTTTATCTAACATATTTATTTTATTCTTAAAACCTATTATTTCGTTACCATCAAGTATACACTCTTCAAGCAAAACATCTAAAAAAATAAAAGCCTCTTCTTTTCTTCCATCTTTTAAAAACGCCATTGTCAATTTGTCAATTATACAAATGTTGATATCTTCATAGTTTTTACAATCATGTATAAATAACTTTTCTAAAATTATAATCCTATTCCTAGGCGGTAGATAGCTTAAGACATGTTGAGGACATGGTTCAGTGCCGAATCTATTCATATAAAAATATTCTATCACTATATCTTCAAAAATATTAACTACAATTTTTATACCTTCATCTATTTGCTTCTGAGTTGGAATCTCACCACCAAAATGGGATCCCTGATTACCAAGATTTTTTACCATCATTAATTTTTTTCCAATATCTTGATTGTAATATTTTTCAATAGCTATAATATTGCTATTAAGGGTACTTCCCCATTCTTTTTTTGAAACTTCACTTCTATTTAGCAATTCATCCTCAAAAAAAAATTTACAATTCCTTCCAAATATCGACGTAACGTACTTGCTCGTAAAACAGTTCTTAAATCTTCATTCATATAATCCTTATACTCTTCAATCAGCTCTTCAGGAATTAAATGAGGGACTTTTGAGTATAGTTCGTTTTTTTCTTGCATATATTCATCTCCAGTTTCAATAAATTTAATTATACACAATAAAATACACACTGTTAATAGTACTTATTAACAAATTGTGATATAATTCACAAACTCAAACCTAAATTAGAGGACCTTATCAAAATCATAATACACGTACTATAATGTTTTAAAATATTATTAGAGAATAATTTGAAAAATGCATCAAGTACATACTACGTTCTGACTAATCCAATATTTTAGGTTTGGCTAACTAAGATATTCGATATCTTATTATTTAATAAAACTAAAGTCAAGATATTTTAAATATTTATACGATATATGATTAAAGTATCACCTATTAAACATAAAACCTCATTCAATAGCAACTAATAGGTGTTTTGTATAAGGTCATATACCACCTCATTTAGGCGATATGAAATTAGATAATATAACAATTATCTATTATCACAAACTTGTTAATGAGTGCTGGTGGAAATACAAGTCATCTCGATACTTTCATAATATTTCTAAATCAACTAGCCTATCAGAAGGTTTAAGTATATCTCTTAAACTAATTAAATCGGTCTCACTACCTTCATGATTTACTATTGAGATTGCGATACCTTTTGGAATAATTGTTTCCCGCGCCTTCTATACTCCCTCTCTTTCTTAAATCAATTTATAGCAAATTACTATTCTTTACATAATTCAAATCAAAAATAAAGACTATAAACGCTGATAACCTAGCATTTATAGTCTTTATTTTTATTACCCCACAGACCCTACCATCTCGTACTGGATCAGTCTGTTTAGTTCGACTGCGTACTCCATTGGTAGTTCTTTGGTGAATGGTTCTACGAATCCCATGACAATCATCTCTGTAGCTTCGCCTTCTGATAGGCCTCGGCTCATTAGGTAGTATAATTGTTCTTCTGAGATTTTTGATACTTTCGCTTCGTGTTCTAACGCCACTTGGCTGTTGTGAATCTCGTTGAATGGAATCGTATCACTCTTAGACTTGTCGTCCATGATGATCGTATCGCATTCGATATGTGAGATAGAGCCTGCGCTCTTCTTACCGAAGGTTACTTGTCCACGGTAGTTCACTTCGCCGCCGTCTTTAGCGATTGATTTAGACACGATTGATGATGATGTATTTGGTGCGTTATGAATCATTTTCGCTCCAGTATCTTGGATTTGACCTTCACCAGCAAATGCGATGGATAGCATTGTCCCGCGAGCGCCTTCTCCGTCTAACATAACACTTGGATATTTCATCGTTGTTTTGGCACCTAAGTTACCATCAATCCATTCTACTGTTGCGCCTTCGTATGCTTTCGCACGTTTTGTTACTAAGTTGTAGACGTTATCTGACCAGTTTTGGATGGTTGTATAACGGCAGTAAGCATCTTTACGTGTAAAGATTTCTACGATAGCCGCATGTAAGCTATTTGTTGAGTAAGTTGGAGCGGTACAACCTTCTACGTAGTGAACACTTGCGCCTTCGTCTACGATGATTAGCGTACGCTCAAATTGACCCATGTTTTCGCCATTAATACGGAAATACGTTTGTAGTGGCACGTCACATTTGATCCCTTTAGGAACGTAGATAAAGGTTCCACCTGACCATACTGCAGAGTTTAGGGCTGCTAGTTTGTTGTCAGTTGGGGGAACTAATTTTGCAAAGTACTCTTTAAAGATTTCTGGGTGTTCTTTCAGTGCTGAATCTGTATCTGTAAAGATGATGCCCAATTTTGAGAATTCATCTTTCATGTTGTGGTACACCACTTCTGATTCATACTGTGCTGACGCACCGGCTAAGTATTTTTGCTCAGCTTCTGGAATCCCGATACGTTCAAAGGTTTCTTTGATTTTATCTGGTACATCTTCCCAGTCGCGTGCTGCTTCGTTACTTGCTTTTTTGTAGTAAGTAAGGGCATCAAAATCGATATCTGATAAATCAGGTCCCCACTCTTGCATGTGCATTTTATTGAAGGCCGCTAATGATTTTAAGCGGAAGTCTAACATCCACTCTGGTTCTTCTTTGACCTTTGAGATTTCACGGACAATATCCTCTGATAGGCCTTTGCCTGTTTCAAAAACTGACTCCACGTCATCGTGGAAGCCATATCTATATTCTTCTAGTTCAATTCCTGTTACTTCTTCACTCATTATGGGTCTCCTTTACTGGTTAGTTATGAGAGTCGTCACAGTGACAGGTTTTCTCAACTGTCATGGTTTGGTTCTCGTGAATGCCTTTTTCTAATGCTTTCCAGCCTAGTGTGGCACATTTGATACGTGCTGGGAATTTAGCAACTCCTGCTAGCATCTGTGCGTCACCTAACGCATCTAAGTTAGCCACGTCTTTTCCTTGGACCAACTCTGAAAAGCTATTGATTAAGTCTAAGGCTTCGTCTGTTGTTTTCCCGATGACGGCATCGGTCATCATACTTGCACTAGCGGTACTGATTGAACAGCCACTGCCAGAGAATTTGATGTCTTTAATTGTTTGGTTGTCATCAAGTTTTAAATGCAGTTGAATCACGTCACCACATGTTGGGTTGTTTAATTCAATCTGTGCATCAGCCTCTTCTAGTTCCCCATGATGATGAGGATGGCTAGAGTGGTCTAAAATCACTTGACGGTATAAGTTATCTAATCTAGATAGCGCCATTTTCGAAAAACTCCTTCGCTGCAATGACGGCTGCTACAAATTGGTCAGCCTCTTCAAAGGTATTGTAAAAGTAAAAACTTGCTCGCGCCGTTGATTGAACGTCTAAGTAACGTAACAACGGTTGGGCACAGTGATGGCCTGCTCTGACAGCTACTCCTTGCATGTCCATAGCGGTTGCTAGGTCATGAGGGTGAACACTGTCTAAGTTAAAGGAAATCACGGCACCGCGGTCGCTAGCTTTTTGTGGACCATAAATCTTCAGACCGTCAATGGCTTGAAGTTTTGGCATCACATATTTAGTCAGGGCTTCTTCATAGGCATGAATCTCATCCATTCCAATAGCTGTTATGAAATCAATCGCTGCACCTAATGCAATCGCGCCTGCAATGTTCGGTGTTCCCGCTTCAAATTTCCACGGCAACTCCGTCCAGGTACTCTCTTGGTCGTAAACAAAATCGATCATCTCTCCACCGTATTCCACGGGCTCCATCTTTTCTAGTAAGGCTCGCTTACCGTAAAGAACGCCAATCCCGGTTGGGCCACATAATTTGTGACCACTAAAGGCATAGAAATCCACGTCTAGTGCTTGTACATCCACTGGCATGTGTGGCGCTGCTTGAGCCCCATCTGCTACCATCACTGCGCCGACAGCGTGAGCCATCTCAGCAAGTTCTTTAATTGGATTCGTCACACCCAGTACGTTAGAGACGTGGGCGATTGATACGATTTTAGTTTTATTTGTTATTTTTTGTTTAGCATCTGCCATATCCAGTAACCCATCATGGGTTAACTCGATATAAACTAATGATGCCCCTGTTTGTTTGGCAACCTCTTGCCATGGCACGATATTTGAATGATGTTCCATGTAAGAAATCACAATCTCGTCACCAGGTTGTAAGTTTGCCAACCCGTAGCTTCTGGCAATCCAGTTTAAACTGGTTGTCGTGCCACGGGTAAACAAGGTTTCCGCTGTTTCTTTGGCATTGATAAAGGCTCTCACCTTTTCACGAGCGGCTTCATAATCATGAGTGGCACGCTCTGCTAAAGTATGAACACCGCGGTGAACATTGGCGTTATTTAATTGGTAGTAAGTCGTAAGGCTCTCTAAAACCGCTTTGGGCTTTTGAGTGGTAGCCGCATTGTCCAAATAAATTAACGGTTCATCATTGACACTTTGATCTAAAATCGGAAACTCTTTTTTTAATGCGGCTGCGTTTAACATTACGATAACTTCCTTTCGATAACTTCTGCTAGTTCTTGTTGCACTTCTTTAACAGGGATCGCTGTTAAGACAGAACCTAAGAACCCACGAATAACTAAGCGTTCTGCTTCTGTACGTCTTAAACCACGACTCATTAAGTAGTACATTTCTTCAGGATCAACGCGTCCAACTGAGGCTGCATGTCCTGCTGTTACTTCATTTTCATCAATTAAAAGAATCGGGTTCGCATCTCCACGAGCATCATCAGATAACATTAGTACACGACTTTCTTGTTGTGCATCTGCTCCTTTAGCGCCTTTTAGGATATGACCAATTCCGTTAAATGTTAAGGTTCCTTTATCACGGATAACACCATGTTGTAAGATATGTCCTACTGAATGAGGGGCCATATTCGTTACACGTGTATCAATGCCTTGTGTTTGACGACCTGAACTAATCGCAACAGCTTTTACTTCTGAATGAGCGCCTTCGCCCACTAAATCAGAATCAAAGTCCGCTACCACGTTCGCTTCGTTCATCACACCAATCGCCCAGTCAACTGACGCATCGCGCATAATGTGGCCACGACGGTTTAAGTAAGCTGTCACGTTTTCGCCTAATTGGTCAATCGCTGAGAATTTCACACGAGCGCCTTGTTTCGCGATAACTTCAACGACGATATTCGCTGTTGATTTCACGTCACCTTCGCCTACTGTTTGGAAACGTTCCAAGTAGTTGAATTGTGAATTTTCGTCTGCCACGATTAACACGTGTTTGACAAAGTTTGTGTTTGACGCTGCATTTTGTAAGAAAATTGCTTCAATTGGTTCCTCAATCACAACGTTTTTAGGAACGTATAAGAACATTCCGCCACTCATAAAGGCTGCATGGAAGGCTGTTAATTTATCTTCATCTGCTTTGACTGCTAACGTCATGTAAGCCTCTTTTACTAACTCTTCATGTTCTTGCATCGCTGTAAAGATATCAGTAAAAATAACACCTTTTTCCATTAATGATACTGGCATTTGCTCCGCAATTGTTATGTTACCGTGTTGCACTAATAAAGGATTATCTTTGGCTACATCAAAGCTGTAAACCCCATCAAAATCCACCGTTTCTTCAAACTCTACCACGTTTGTTAAATCCCAACGGTCAATTTTGACACGTTCGATTTGTGGTAAGTCCAAGTCGTTAATTAAGTTTAAGGCTGCTTCTCTGTTAGCAAGCATCCAAGCAGGTTCTCCTTGGCTAGCTGAATAAGCTTGGATATTGCCTAGATAAGTTGTCATATCTGTTGTTTTCATAGTATCTAGTCCTCCTTTTTTATTCTGCTGCTAATTCGATTCCTAATTCTTCACTAATTCCTGCATAACCTTCTGCTTCTAAACGTTTAGCAAGTTCTGCTCCACCTGTTTTAACCACACGTCCATCCATCATTACGTGAACCACATCTGGTGTGATGTAGTTAAGTAGACGTTGGTAGTGAGTGATGATTAACGCGCCAAAGTTTTCGCCGCGCATTTCGTTGATTCCTTTTGATACCACTTTAAGTGCATCAATATCAAGACCTGAATCGATCTCATCTAAGATTGCAAATGTTGGTTCTAACATTAATAATTGTAGGATTTCGTTACGTTTTTTCTCTCCACCTGAGAAGCCTTCATTTAAATAACGTTCAGCCATTTCTTCTGACATGTCTAATAATGCCATTTTTTCATCTAATTTTTTGATGAAATCCATAACTGAGATTTTGTCATCTTCGTCACGTTTCGCATTGATTGCCGCACGCATGAATTCAGCATTTGTAATTCCTGGGATTTCACTTGGGTATTGCATCGCTAAGAATAGACCAGCACGAGCACGTTCGTCTACTTCTAATTCTAAGATGTTTTCGCCATCTAAAAGAATTTCTCCTTCAGTGACTTCATAGTTAGGGTTCCCCATGATAGCAGCAGATAAAGTTGATTTACCTGTTCCGTTTGGTCCCATAATCGCATGGATTTCGTTAGTGTTCATTGTTAAATTAACACCTTTTAAAATTTCTTTATCTTCAATTGACACATGTAAATTTTTAATTTCTAAAACAGACATTAGCAATGACCTCCGTATTTAAATTTTGTCTTTAAAACTTCCTTTTCAGTTTATCCTAATTGAGAATGAATTTCAAATGATAGAGCTTATATTTTAAGGTTTTCCCTACTTTTATTTCTCGCTATTTATAACGATTACAAATTGAACAGCTTATTTTTCGACTTTTAATAACATGTCATTGTGCTCAATATCGTCCTCTAAATATGTCTCAGATGTTATCTCAAATCCGAATTTTTGATAAAACGGCAGTAAATAAGTTTGGGCTGAGATTTCAATGTCTTTTCCTGGGAAGCGTTTGGCAATTTCTTCGATAGTTCCTGCTACTAATTCTTCTCCTAATTTTTGACCACGATAGTCTTTTGTCACTAAGACACGTCCAAAACTAATACGCTCTCCTCTGTCGATAATGCGCGTGTATCCTTTTAAGTCACCTGTGTCTGACCAAATACCGTAATGAAGCACATCATAATCCACGTCATCTACTTCTTGATAAGGGCAATTTTGTTCGACTACAAACACCGCTGTTCTCTCTTTAAAAATCGTTACCAATTCTCTTGGTGTTAAGTCTGCTGTTTTCACACATTTTTTCATCTAATTACTCCCCCTTTTATTTTGTCTTAATCATTATACTATAACTGAGTTTTAAGGTATAATCAGTAAGTAATTACGCCTTTTTTAAGGAAAGTTTGAACTAAAGGAGATCACCTTATGAAATTATTGAAATTATTAACGCACCGCGTAACGCTTGTTGTCTTACTCTTGCTGTTACAGTTGGCGCTATTATTCGGAAGTATCCTCTTCCTACAAGATGACTTTGTCTATTTCTATGTTGTCTATATTATCGTATCCGTTGCTGCCGTTTTACATATTATCAACGACCGCAGTCAACCCGCCTACAAAATTGCTTGGTTAATCCCAGTAACCTTACTGCCTATCTTTGGGACGGTGATTTATATCGTCTTTGGCCGTTTGCGTGTCAGTAAGAAATTTAAACAACGCATGGAATTGGTTTTCCAAAAAGAAAAAGAGGCAGTCAAAGAAACTATTCCTTACTTGGAGATTGAAGATGGCAACTTAGATGCGATTTTCCAATCCAATTATTTAACTAACAAGGGTGGCATCCCAATCTTCAAAAACACAACCAGTGAGTATCTCCCTTTCGGCGAGCAAGCTTTCGCTTCAATGAAAGAAGAACTAGAAAAAGCTGAGAAGTATATCTTCATGGAATACTTCATTATTGAAGAAGGAAAAATGTGGGATGAGATTTTAGAAATCATGGTTCGCAAAGCACAAGAAGGCGTTGATGTTCGTCTAATGTACGACGATTTCGGTTGCCTTTTCACATTGCCTGAAGGTTACCACAAAAAAGTTGAGAAGATGGGCATTAAATGTTCTGTTTTCAATCCATTCGTACCGGTTTTATCATCCATCTTTAATAACCGCGATCACCGGAAAATGGCGATCATTGACGGTAAAGTTGCCTTCACTGGTGGCATTAACTTAGCAGATGAATACATCAATGAAATTCAACGCTTTGGTCACTGGAAAGATAACGCCATTAAAATGGAAGGCGATGCAGCATGGGGCTTCACTCTGATGTTCCTCTCACTTTGGGATTTCCAAAGACCTGAAGAACGTCCCTATACGGATTACTTCCCAGGTTACACGGAACAAAAAAATGCTGTTGGCTATTACCAACCGTATACTGATTTACCATTCGATAACGAAATGCTCGGCGAAAATGTTTACCTAAGCTTAATCGCTCGTGCTAAAAAATATATCTACATTACAACACCTTACTTAATTATTGATAACTTATTAATGGAAGCTTTATGTACCGCAGCAAAAGGCGGCATCGACGTGCGCTTACAAACCCCACACATTGCCGACAAAGCTTACGTACACGCTCTTACAAAATCAAACTACGAACAACTAATAGAAGCCGGTGTCCGTGTCTTTGAATATTCACCAGGATTCATCCACTCTAAAACATTTGTAGTCGATGACCTTTACGGAACAGTCGGAACAGTAAACATGGACTACCGCAGTTTATTCCTACACGTCGAATGTGGGGTATGGATGTATAAAACAGAAGCCATCCCACAACTCCTAAACGACTTCGTCGAAACCGAAAAACTCTGCGAAGAAATCACCCTAGAAAAAGCCCGCGACATCCGCTGGTTCACCCACCTAGGAAGAGCCATCCTAAACGTCTTCGCTCCGTTGATGTAAGTTGCGAGTTTCGGTGGTTAGAGGTTGGATACTGGAACTCTTCAAATCATATAACCTCATTAACTGTTTTCGTACTAGCACTATAGCTATCCCCGTACCAAACTAATTTTAAACCAAAGGTGGCTTATTACTAATGAAAAAAAGTATAACAATACTTTCAATTTTAGGAATTTTAATTTTAACAGCATTCAGTGTTAAGCAATATGAGAAGTATATGACTTATTCAACAATAACTAATTTTTTAGATGAAAAAAATTGGTCAAAAGATACTAAAGAAATAATTAATGACTATGATATAAAACGAGGGGCTTATTATCAAACAATCACATTTAAAGATGAAGATAAAAATACTTATGAATTTAATGTTGATGGTAATAAAAAAGTATTTAGCCATGGTTGGGATGAATACGGTAATCCTTTAGAGACTACAGAAAAATACATAACAGAATAAACAGATAGTGTCTCTCAGTTTAATGCAGATATTAGATTAAACTAGTGAAGATTTAGACACCTTTGTTTTCATTACTATTCTGTAAAAAACAACAGTATGTGTACTGTTGCTCATAATCAAGTAATTGGAAGAAAAGCAGACTATTCGTTCGTTGAATAGCCTGCTTTTTTCTTTTATTGCCAATTTAATTCACTGCATCACAATTTCTACCTAAAAATCGGTAGACTTATCACCCTCTAACTAAAATACCTCCTTTAAATACACTGTTTTCATGATTATCATTTCTTACCTGTTAAGTTGTGATATAATTCACTTGTTATAAAGAAAGCGTTATCACTTTTAGATTAATTAGGAGGTTTATTATGGAAATTATTACCGAATTGCCTGCCATTTTTAATGACTTCGGTGAGGCAAGAAAACAAAGCTTTTTAGCAGTGAAGGATCTTAAAGAAAAAGGTGTCCCGATTATCGGTGCTTATTGTACATTTTTACCTGAAGAACTTGCGATGGCTGCCGGTGCGCTACAAATCAGTTTATGCTCCACTTCGGATGAAACCATCAGCGCAGCTGAAGAAGATCTCCCTCGCAATCTTTGTCCGTTAATTAAATCAAGTTACGGCTTTGGTAAAACCGATAAGTGCCCTTATTTCTACTTTTCAGATTTAGTTGTTGGTGAAACGACTTGTGATGGTAAGAAAAAAATGTATGAATACATGGCTGATTTTAAACCTTGCTATATCATGCACCTCCCTAATAAGCGAGACACTCCCGCAAGTATTGCATTATGGCGTGATGAAATTATCCGCTATAAGGAAAAACTAGAAGACTTTCTAAATGTCACGATTACAGAAGAAGCCATTCACGATGCTATTATTTTTAAAAATAAAGAACGACAAGCTAAAAAGGATTTTTATTCTCTAGGCAAGTTAAATCCCCCTGCTTTAACCGGAGAAGAAATTTTTAAAGTGATGTACGGTGCTCAGTATACTTTAGATAAAGCAGATCTAATTGACCGTCTAGATGGCATAACTGAAAAAGTAAAAGCAGATTATGCTGCTGGCAAACGATTGGATGCTAAACCTCGTATTTTAATTACCGGCTCACCTATTGGCGGTGTTACAGAAAAAGTCATTCGTGCTGTAGAAGATAACGGCGGCATCATCGTTGCCTATGAAAATTGTACAGTTGCCAAAGCTGTTGAACGTTTAGTGGATGAAGATAAAGAAAATTATGATGCTTTAACTGAAAAATATTTAGATATTGGGTGTGCTTGTATGTCTAACAACCAAACTCGAATTGATTTACTTGATACGATGATTGATGAGTATCAAGTTGACGGTGTGATTGATATGGTATTACAAGCTTGTCATCCCTTTGCTCTTGAGTCATTAAAAATCAAACGCTTCTGCCAAGAAGAAAAAGACGTGCCTTATATGTATCTAGAAACCGATTATTCTACTTCTGATATCGAACAAATCAATACACGCTGTACGGCCTTTATTGAGATGATTGGAGGTTAAATTTGATGTATATTATCGGCATTGATAGTGGGTCTACTACGACAAAAGGCGTGTTGTATGACGGTGAAACTATCTGTCATCAGTTACTCGTTCCTACAGCAGGCGACCCCCGACACGCCATGACCACGATAAAAAATGGGTTACTTGGTGTCTTACCACCAGAAGACACAACTACTCTTCCAATTATAACAACTGGATACGGACGAAAACTTTTAGAAGAAGCGACTTGCATCACTGAAATCTCGTGCCACGCTGCTGGTGTACACTATTTACTTCCAAGTGCGACACAACTGATTGATATTGGCGGTCAAGACTGTAAAACCATTACCCTTAATAAAAAAGGGGGCGTCTCCGATTTTAATATGAACGATAAATGCGCAGCGGGTACTGGCCGTTTTGTTGAGGTATTAATGCGGACATTAGGCGAAGATATTGAAAATTTAGATGCCTTCGTTAAAGGTGCTACTCCTGTCAAAATTAATAGCATGTGTACTGTTTTTGCTGAATCTGAAGTCATTAGTTTAGTCGCACAAGGTGAAGACAGGTCAGCTATAGCTAAAGGCGTATTGACTTCAATTGTTCAACGCATTAGCAATCAATTAGTTAAACTTGGTTATAAAAGAGACCAACCTGTCTTTCTATCAGGAGGCTTAGCCCAAAGTGATGAAATCCGTGCTATTTTAAGTGAACATCTTGATACTGAGGTTGTCACTGACCCACTTGCTCAGTACGCTGGCGCAATTGGTGCAGCTCGATTAGGCCACAAAAAATTAAACGCATAAAAAAAGCACTAGCCTAAGCTAGTGCTTTTTTCATCTATACAATTAAACCAAATACTCCTGCTGCAATCACTGCACCAATGACTGGTCCAACTACTGGTACCCATGAATACGCCCAGTCAGATGGTCCTTTTCCTGCAATTGGTAACAACTGATGTGCAATACGCGGCCCTAAGTCACGAGCTGGGTTGATTGCATATCCTGTCGCCCCACCCAGTGACAACCCAATTGCTAAGATTAAAACGCCAACTGCCATTGGGTTAACGCCATCAGCAAATTGATGTTGTGTCATGGCTAGTAAACCAAACACGAGTACAAATGTCCCGATAATTTCTGATAGTAAGTTGGCTGGATAATGTCTAATCGCAGGTCCTGTTGCAAATGTACCAAGAATAGCACCTTGATCTTTTGTTTCAGCCCAATGTGGTAGATACATCGCCCACACTAATCCTGCTCCGACAATCCCACCTAATACTTGTGCGATAATAAATGGTAAAACTAAATTCCACTCCAAGTTGCCTGCTACAGCATTCCCAATCGTTACCGCTGGGTTTAAATGCGCAGGTCCCATAAAGCCTGAGAAATAAACGGCAATCGTTACGGCTGTTGCCCATCCCATTGCAATCACAATCCAACCTGATGCTTCTGCTTTACTCTTCTTTAAATTGACGGCGGCACAAACCCCGTCCCCTAATAAAATTAAAATAGCTGTTCCAAAAAATTCACTAAAAATCTGTAACATATTTCCGTTCACACTGATTCTCTCCTTTGGTCTGCTCTCTGCTGCATTGCCCTACAACATCGAACGATCGACTAATTATTTTTTGTAATAATAAAGTTAGCCATATATAACTAGTAGATACTCAAAAAAGAGACTGTTCTTTCAGATAGTTTAACCGACTATCTTTTGAGATACTTATTGATGGTGAGCCGATTTATCTAGCAGATTTTATCACACTCCTATCACAAGTCGTCGACATGTTTGAGTTCCACTCCTATTCTTATAATAGTAATAATAACTGACCTTTATTGAGAGTGGGCTTTACGCTTTAAACTCATTCATACCACGCCTATATTATCTCATAAAACGCTTACTTTTTCATCATAAAACCTGTTATTTTTGTGAAAAATAAAAAAACTTCTTTCTCGCTTAAGAAAGAAGTTTTAAAGTTAATTTAGATATACTGACGCTCTTCTTCATTATAGAACGCACGGTCAATTGTCCCGCCACCTAAACATTCACCACCATCATAGAAGACAACGGCTTGTCCTGGTGTAATCGCACGAACGGGTTCATCAAACGTCACAACCGCTTCAGTTTGTTCCTCATTTGTAAAGCGAACGGTAACCCCTGTATCTGTTTGACGGTATCTGAATTTCGCTGTGCATTTAAATTCAGTAGGGCGTTTTTCATCAAATGTGAAATGAACACCACTTGTTTCTAAATGAGTCGAATAAAGAGTCGGATGATGGAAGCCTTGTCCAACATATAAAGTATTTGTTTTTAAATCTTTACCAATAGCAAACCAGGGCTCTTGTGTTTTACCACCGCCACCGATTCCTAGACCTTGACGTTGCCCGATTGTATAATACATCAAGCCACCGTGATCGCCTTTTACTTCGCCATCTTCTGTCACCATTTTACCTGGTTTAGCTGGTAAGTATTTGCCTAAGAATTCTTTGAAATTTTTCTCACCGATAAAGCAAACACCGGTTGAATCTTTTTTCTTCGCTGTCGCAAGTCCAGCTTTTTCTGCTAACTCACGTACCACTGGTTTTTCTAAATGACCAAGTGGGAACATTGTTTTAGACAATTGCTCTTGTGACAATTGACTTAAGAAATACGTTTGGTCTTTATTATTGTCTACGCCACGCAACATGCGAGAACGGCCATCTTCATCACGAACAACTTGAGCGTAATGCCCTGTTGCCACGTAATCAGCACCTAATTCCATCGCATAGTCTAAAAAGGCTTTGAATTTAATTTCTTTGTTACACATAACATCAGGATTTGGCGTTCTGCCACGTTTGTATTCATCTAAGAAATATTCAAACACACGGTCCCAATATTCTTTCTCAAAGTTTACTGAGTAATATGGAATTCCGATTTGGTCTGCCACTTTCGCCACATCTTTGTAGTCTTCTGTTGCAGTACATACCCCATTATCGTCAGTATCGTCCCAATTTTTCATGAAGATTCCTACTACATCATACCCTTGCTCTTTTAAAAGTAAGGCTGTTACTGACGAATCTACGCCGCCACTCATTCCTACTACTACTCTGATTTTACTGTTATCAGTTGTCATACATACACCATCATTTCTTTCAGATTCTGAAATTACTACGATTTGAAGGTCGGATTTCAGTCTTTTCTATTATAGACTCTTTTGTGTTATTTTTCATCTCTTTGCCTCAGAAAGTCGATTTATTTTAAAAATCACCTAAACAACACCGTCCTGAAATACTAATAGCGTACTCACCAGTTGATTGATTATTTAAAGCGCAAGCTCTAACCAACCCTGCTTTTCCAAGTGACGCGCCTTGCTCTATCGTCAACTCTAGTTGGTCCAATTTATTAGAGTTAGCTAGCGCCCCAACCATACTCCCAGATGCTGTCCCTGTTACTGGATCCTCTTTTACTCCCGCAGTCGCACTAGAAAAATGCCTCGCTTCATAGTCGATACCATCTTTCTGACTTGGTGCATACGGATGGATGGAGGCATAAGGATAATCGGTTAATACGTCGGGAAACAGTTGATTGTCAGCTTGCATCTTGCCAAGTAGTTCAGCCTTTTTAACAGGAACCAGTAGTGTCCAAACTCCTGTTGACCCGTATTCCAAAGGCAACTCTTCTGATAAATCAGTTTCAGAAATCCCTAAGACTTGGCATAACGCTGCTCTATCTTCCTTAAAAGGGTGACTCTGATACGGGCACTGCGACATCGTCAATTCCTCTGTTAGCTCATCATAGTTAAGACTTAATTGCCCTGCTTTTGTTTCCACCGTAATAGTTTGGGAAACAAGGTTGTCCCTCTCTTTAAGAAACAACCACACTGCCCCTATTGTTCCATGTCCACATAACGGTGTTTCTTTGTCTGGCATAAAAAAGCGTAGACGCAACCTCGATTGCTCACTTTTCAAACAAAAGACAGTCTCACTTAAGCCAACCTTTTTCGCAATCCCTTGCATTTCGGCACTACTTAACTCATCCGCATTTAGTACCACGCCAGCTGGATTTCCTTTTGTAGGTGCTGTTGTAAATACAGCCACTTTCTTTACTCGATCTAACATGCTACCCCTCCTTTTCTAGATAAAAAAACTCCCAAGGCCACATACGTAGTCTTTAGGAGTTTAACAGGTTAACCTTCTACTTTTTCAAAACAGCCACGGTCAATCATACCGTCCATTAAGAAATAGAATTTATCTTGATTCATTTTAAAGCTCTCGTTCTTGAAGATATCCACTGCTTTTAAACCATTTGCAGTTGTTACTGACATTTTCATAGCGTCAATGTCTTTAGACACTGTAATTTTTAATTTAAAGCCTTGTTTACTTTGAGGCGTTGCATCTAACGGACGAACTAATTGGAAGTTTCCGGCATTTGTTTCTTGAAACCCATTATCTCGTAATGTATATTTTTTAGTTGTTTCAGTTAATCTATAGCTTACTGGGCATCCTAATACTGTTGCTTCTTTTTTCATCGTGTTATCCTTCTTTCTTTTTTAAAGTTAAAACAGCTTGGGCAATACTCTTCATAATAGCCATCCCCTCACTGGTTGTCATCTTTTCGGCATCCTTATTGCCTAATCTACCGCCACTAATTTTTCCAAGTTGCTCTTGAAGTTTAGCTTGATTGTGTTGCTTTTTCGTTGGAAACAACCCTTTTTGTAACTTTTCCCACTTTGTTTCTTTATGAGGAAACACAATCTCTTTAATATCTTCTGCTGATTTTAATTGCTTGCGCACACTACGTGGCAATAAAGACACTAATGCCTTTTCCATCAACCAGCGATTTAAAGGACTTTGCTTTCCTTTTGTTTTTTTCTTCTTAAATAAGACTTTAAGAAGTTTAACAACTAAACCTATTGGCATTCCTTATGTCCACCTTTATTTGTCTTCTTTATCATTATACTAATAAAGGCTTTCCTCGTCTATGTTATTTTACTTAGCCAAACGCTTTAAAATAGGAATCAGTATATCTAAAAATTCTGTTATCTCTTCTGGCGTATTACTGTAGCCAAAACTTAATCGAACGGACTCGGTTGCGCGTTGACACCCCACTTCATCCATCGCTTCTAAAACATGGGAAGGTTTAATCGTACCCGCTGTACAAGCCGAACCAATTGAAATGGCAACCCCTTTTAGGTCGAGGTGCATCAATAACATATTACTTGAAATACCTTTGAACCATAGATTTAAAATATGAGCCGATTTATGTGACGCTTGACCGTTGACTTCAAAATTAATATCTTCTGATTCCAAGCGATTGACAATCCTTTTTTGAAAATCAAGGTAACGGGTTTGTCGATCCCTTTTTTCTGATGGTGTCAAAAGAGTCGTAGCTTCTGCCAATCCTATGATACCTGGTAGGTTCTCCGTTCCAGCACGACGCTTCTCTTCCTGGTCACCGCCAACCATAAATGATGGAAGGGATAGGTCTGATTTCATATATAAAAAGCCGGTTCCTTTTGGTCCGTTGATTTTATGGCCACTGACACTTAGTAGATCAACGGGACATTCTGTAACATCTATCTCTTCAATCCCATAAGCTTGAACAGCATCCGTGTGGAAATAAGCCTGATGCTCTTGGAGTAAGTCAGCTACTTCTTTAATCGGAAACATCACACCCGTTTCGTTATTCGTCCACATAAGAGAAACTAAAATAGTATCGTCTCTTAATGCTTCCGCGACTTGGCTAACGCTCAGTTCACCTTTAATAGTCACAGGTAAATAGGTAATATCAAATCCTTCTTCAGCTAATCGTGCCATACAACTTAAAACAGCTGGATGTTCGACACTAGATGTTATGATATGTTTTCCAAGAGCCTGACGTAAACGTGCCGTTTGAAAAATAGCGGTGTTATCGCCTTCTGTCCCGCCACTAGTCAAAATAATCTCATCTTCTTTAGCCTGTATACTTTTAGCAAGTTGTTGACGTGCCTTCGTTAACTGAGCATGGCTGTCTCTGCCTAAATGATGGACACTTGAGGGATTCCCGTAGAATGTTGTCATCGCGTGTGTCATTTTTTCTATTACAATAGGATGCATCGGTGTGGTGGCACTATTATCTAAATAAATCGTCGCCATTGTCTTCACTTCTTCCTGAATTTATAATCACTTAATACTTGTTAGTATACCCTATGTCCCACGGAGTTTCAAAAGGCTAGGCCCTTTTTAAGTATTAAAATTAAGTCCTATGTTTTTATTACTTTTTGTATTATTTCCAACGTATTTTAAAATAACAACATAATCTTTCGGCACGTTTTACCTTTCTCCTATCACAAGCAACGTGTTATAATAACCAAGAGATTATAGAGGGGGTAGCATCATGCAAGAATCATTAATTACAAAAAAAGTAATTGCGTATTCACTGAAAAAGGTCATGCAAACGACACCCTTTCAAAAAGTATCCATCAGCCAGATTATGGAAGAAGCCGAGATTAGACGACAAACGTTTTATAATCACTTCCAAGATAAATATGAGCTACTTGGTTGGACCTATCAGCAAGACATCACTGAAAATATTAGTGATTTCCTAGATTATGAGGAATGGGATAAAGTTATTTTACGAATACTCGATTATTTTTATAACAATCAAATTTTCTATCGAAACGCTTTAGCTGTTTCGGAACAAAATTCTTTTGACCATTATTTTTTCCAACACACTCAGGAACTTTTAAAAACAATTATAACGGATATAGCTACCCAACAGGGGATCGTTAAAACCGAAGACAGTTTAGTATTTAGTTCCGAATTTTTCAGTCATGCCTTCGTGGGCATCACAAAAGAATGGATTTTAACAGGATGTAAAACACCACCTGAAGAGTTAGCCGGCCAAACAGCCTTACTATTAGAACAAGCCATCCACGGCTTGTTAAATCATTAAAAGCACACGTTCGTTTCCTAATTAGAAAACAACATGTGCTTTTTTATATTACCAACCGTATGTTGATACTGGTGTATTTAAATAGGTTAACCACTGTTCTTCTTTCAATTCCAAGAAAGTCAGAGATACGCCTGCCATATCAATTGATGTCATGTAATTTCCGACTTTTTTGAAGCAAACATCTACTTCTTCAAGCATCAACAAACGTCTCACATCATTGGCAAAAACGTGTAATTCCATCTGAGGGGTTGCCCCTAATCCATTCACTAAAATCGCTAACTTCATCCCACGTTTCCAGTTGTAGTGCGTTTTTAATTTATTGATTAATTCATTCGCTAATTGCTCTGACGATTCTAACGGCTCCACTCGGTAACCTGCTTCACCGTGAATTCCAATTCCAAATGAAATTTCATTCTCTCCGATAGAAAACTGTGTTTGACTTGTTCCAGGAATCGTTCCTGGCGCTAACGCAACCCCTAGTGTATTCATACTTGCAATCACGTCATCACCTAATGTCACTAACTCGTCTAATGATTTCCCCTCACCTGCGGCTGCGGTTAAAATCTTATGAACGTATACTGTTCCAGCCACACCACGACGGCGCTTTTTGAAATTGCTTTTTTCAATGGAGCAATCGTCATTAACAATCACATGGTCCACATCGTGACCTTGTTTTGTTGCCAATTCTTCTGCCGCTAAAAAGTTTGCTACATCGGCTTCGAAGTTCTTCACTACCAATAAAACGCCTTGACCTTGATCCGCTAATTCGATAGCTTGAACAATTTCATTAACAGCTGGCGGGATGAAGATTGGCCCATTGATACTCGCACTCAACATGCCTTCACCAACGTAGCCTGAGTGAGCAGGTTCATGACCTGTCCCACCACCGCTTATCACCGCTACTTTATTTGCAGCCATTTTTTGACTTACAATAATTCCTGTTTGTGGAATTCTTTTTAATTTATCATCATAAGCAAAAGCGATACTATTTAGTAATTGACTTACCGTATCGTCCGCTCGGTTCATTATCTTTTTCATCTCACGCACTCCAACTTTTATCTATTTACGATTTATTACTGCTAGTTTAACATAAATCAGCAGTTTAATTCGTACCTTTTGAGATAAAAAAAAATCATCCTCTAAAACGTTGGTTTTAAAGGATGATTATTAGAAAGGACTAAGCTAATTGCGCTTTTTTGTAGTCACTACCAATTTTATCTGCTGCCATGATAGCTGATGCTACTGCTTCAACTTCAATAGGGAATGGCATTGAATGAATTGATTCTTCAGGGATACATGCTTTTTCAGCAACTTCCATAGCTTCTTCAAATGTGATTGACTCAACACCGATATCAGCAAGACATACTGGTAAACCGATTGATAAGCAGAAGTCTAACACTTCGTATAATTCTTCAGTATCAGCATTTTCTAAGACTAATTGGCAAATTGTACTGAAAGCTACTTTTTCACCGTGGAAGAAGTGATGTGTGCCTTCTAAAGCTGTTAAACCATCGTGGATAGCATGGATTGCAGCAAGACCACTACTTTCGAAACCTAAACCTGAAAGTAAGATATTTGTTTCAACAATATTTTCTAAAGCTGGTGTTACTAAGTTGTTGTCACACGCTACTTTAGCATTGTATCCATTTTCTAATAATGTTTCGTAACATACTTTTGCCATAGTGTAAGCAGCAATTGTATTTTTAGCGCCTTTAGCTTCACCAGTTAATACACCACATGGTAAGCCAGCATTAACGTTTGAGTATGAGTTCGCTGTTGCACGAGCTTCAAACATTGTTGATAAAGCATCACCCATACCTGCTACTAAGAAACGAGTTGGAGCATTAGCGATAATTGTTGTATCAACCATAACAACGCTTGGGCTTTGTTTGAAGTAAGCATAGTCATCGAATTCGCCTTCTGGTGTGTACATAACTGCTGAATGACTTGTTGGTGCATCTGTTGCAGCAATTGTTGGCACGATGATTAAGTGTTCACCTTCAGCCACACATTTTGAAGTATCGATAGCTTTACCGCCACCAAGACCTACGATACAGTCTGTTTTATTTTCTTTTGCAACTTCTTGTAAGCGAGCGATTTCTTGACGAGAACACTCTCCGTTGAAGTCACTTGTAATAAATTTAACACCGAATTTTGCTGATGTTTCATCTAATTGTTTTTGTACACGAGCGATGTCATCTTTGTGGGCAATTAATAAAGCTGACTCACCGAAAGTTTTAACGAAGTAACCTAAGTTTAATAATTCATTTTCACCTTGAACATATTTTGTTGGACAAATAAACGCTTTTCTCATTTTAAATTCCTCCTAATTAATAGTTATATGGTTAATTTTATTATTACCGATTTTAAATACTGCTAGTCTTACTTTTTATTTCACTTTTAGCGCTTGTAATTGCTCATCAATCGCTTCAAATGGTGCGCCAGCTTGGATCAAAGCCGCTGCTGTATAGGCACTTTCAACAAAGGCTGTATCGTATAATACAACTTCTTTGTCTGCTACTTCCATTGCCATCTCTAGGTTCATTTTCGCACTTCCTAAATCGTAGAAAGCTAGAATTTTTTCCCCTTCGTTAGCTTCAAAGGCTTCATTGATTTTCTCGAAGCTTGTACCTACTTCGTTATCATCTGTTCCACCTGCAATGGTAATTGACACATCTTTTGCTACTTCGTTTAATAAACGGTTAATCCCTGCTACCAATTCTGGTACGTGAGATACCATGACCATTCCTAATTCTGCCATTATGCGTTTACCCCCGCTTCAATCATTGTTGTAAATAAGTAGCCGCTTGAAACAGCTCCTGGATCTAAGTGACCAACAGAACGTTCGCCTAAGTAAGACGCGCGACCTTTTGTTGCTAAGATAGGTTTTGTTGCTTCGACAATCTCTTCAACTTTTTCAGTTGTTAAATCGCCATTTTCTAAAGACGCAATCACAGGTGCCCATGTATCGACCATTGTTTTTTCGCCGATTTCAGCTTTCCCACGTTTTTGGATGCCATCAAGACCTGCTTTTAAGATTTCAACTAAATCGTCTGAATCTTTAGCAGCTTTAGCCATTCCGATGAATGCTGATCCGTATAATGGACCAGACGCTCCGCCGACTTTGCTGACAAGTGTCATACCAGCTAATTTGAAGATATCTGCTGGTGTTTCTGGATTTTTAGCTTCCATAGCCGCTTGCATTTCAGTTGTACCACGAGCCATGTTCATACCGTGGTCGCCGTCACCGATAGCCCCGTCTAAATCGCTTAGATAAGCTTTTTCTTCATTTACTTTTACTGTGAATAGTTCTAACCATTTTTTAATTGCTGTTGCGTCCATAATCATTCTCCTCTATCTTTCAAACTTGCTTTCTACCAAGCAATTGTTGTGACGTTGTAATCTAAGTTTTCTAACCAAGCGTCTTCTTCTAAGTGAACCATTGTTAGAGATAGACCTTGCATATCAATCGCTGTCATGTAATCGCCAGCTTTTTTGAATTCAATTACTAATCCTTCTTCTTCCAATAACGCTTTAACATCATTCATGAAAACAAATTGTTCCATTAATGGTGTGCCACCTAAACCATTGACTAAGACTCCGTATTTGTCGCCTTTTGCCCAATTGAATTGGCCTTTTAATTTTTCAACGATTTCTTTTGCTAATTCTTTACTTGGTGCAATTTTAGCTTTTCTGTATCCAGGTTCGCCGTGAATCCCAACACCAAATTCGATTTCGTCTTCTGCTAAAGTGAAGCCTGCATGTCCAACTTCTGGAACAGTCGCTCCTGTTAAGGCAACACCTAACGTTTTAATATTTGGTACAATCTTATCAGCGATTTCTTTAACTTCTGCTAAGCTTGCGCCTTTATCAGCTGCTGCACCTAAGATTTTGTGAACAAGAACTGTTCCCGCAACCCCACGTTTACCTGCTGTATATGTACTATCTTCAACTGCAATATCGTCATCAACGATAATCGTTTCAACTTCGATATCTTCCATCTCAGCTAAATCTTTTGCCATTTCAAAGTTCATCACATCGCCTGAATAATTTTTAATAATAAGTAAAACGCCAGCGCCTTGATCCGCTGCTTGAATGGCTTCAAAGACTTGGTCAGGTGTTGGTGATGTGAAAACTGGCCCACAAACTGCCGCATCTAACATTCCTTGTCCTACGAACCCTGCGTGAGCTGGTTCGTGACCACTACCGCCACCACTTACTAAACCAACTTTACCTTTTTTAAGGTTCTTATTTAAAATGATTCCGCTTTCGCCAACACGTTCGATTAATTTATCGTTTGTGTAAACAAGTCCGTTTAACATTTCATCTAATACGTTTTCTGGTTGATTAATAATTTTTTTCATTTAGTACCACGCCTCTCTTGTTATCTTTATCTTGATTACATCTTACCGTGAAAAGGCTTTCTTTGGAACGGACAGATTTTAAAATGTGTCCGCTTTCATTTGTGATAAATTAAAAACCGCATCACTGTGCGGTTTCAGAGCGTTATTTTTAAAATACCACTGAAAAAATCAGCTAGATTTAAAGTTGACTTTACTTTTATGAGGTAGTTTTTTCCCCATGAGGCCACACTATAATAACTATCTCCTTCGATTTCTTCTATTCCAACAAGTGTCACCCAATGGGAGGCGACACTCACAGAAGAACCAACTCTCCCTTCTGACGTGAGCTCGTACATCTCTAACTCTTGTTTACCACCTAACCGTCTCAATCCTCTTGGAAATTGTGTTGCTGTTGGTCCTATTAAAAGAGGCACAGGCTGATTCTTATTGAGTTGCTCTCTAATAATCACTACTATATCTTCTTTATAGTGTTTGATTTTCAAAAATTGAACGTGCCTATCTGATAACCCGTTTCTTCTATAGTAGCGTTTAAACCCACGAGCCAATTGCCACCCTTGAATTCCTAGTAAATACTCCCCGTTTTGTGGGCGGTGTTTAAGGGAATAAAAGGGACGTCTAAGCGGTGCCACACACGTTAGACTTAACTGTTCAAGAAAACTCTGATAGGCCTGTAAAGAGTGTGTCCCCCCCTTTAAACTAAGCGGTAACGTCTCCACTAAGTCTTTTTCTACTTGCGAACGATATAAGAGATAATCTGCCATTGCAACCAAGCCACAGCCACCGTGATAAATCCCATCTAAAACACCGTATTGATTATCAAAATATAACATTTGACTGCCACCAAATAAACCAGCCACTGTAGGATACTGACTTTTTAACCCAATACAGTCATCTGCGACCATCCTTATCCCCCCTTTTCTACTCATTCCCCCTAAGTATAATCGACCTAACAAAAAAAGCCTGCCTAATTCTCTTTGAATTAAGCAAACTTTAATGGTTTTACTCTTGGATCAATTTTTTTATCTTCTTCATATCCGTCATATTAGACATTAACCAAATAACACCTAAACCGATAGCTAACGAGACAAATTCACCAATTCCAATTGTTAAATAAGATACCCAGAAAGGCGCATCTCCTAAAATAAACAATTGAGCAGCAATCGTAAACATAGATAAGCTACAAATAATTGGCACGCAAAGCAATTTTTTGCGCTCGGAAGTCATTTTCCGAGTAACATAGTAAATAATCGTAAGTACCACATAGGTCGATAGACTCCCTACTACCACATCTATTAAACCTAGTGGTGAATTTAGATTTGCAATGGCCACACCTAGTGATACCGCTCCAATGTAACGTCTGTTATAGACGGCTAGATAATTGAACATCTCCGCAAATCGAATTTGCAAAAAGCCATAACTTAAAGGGCTTATCATCACTGTTACTACTACGTATAGGGCCATAACCATTGCCATTTTACTCATACTCTTCGGTGTCAAAATAGACTCCTGCTCTAATGTTTTACTCGCCACTGTCTCTTGTTTGTTTATCATATTTAGTTTTCTCCTTTATAAAATAGTCCTTTCAAAACTATTTTAGTGATTAAATACGACCAAAGGATTGCCTATGTTATAGGACTAAGTGTCGTATTGTGTTTCTTTTTTATTTTGCTGTCCAACCGCCATCGATTGGGATAACCGCTCCGTGAATGTAATCAGCTAGAGAACTGGCTAAAAATAGACTAAGGTTAGCCACCTCATGAGCCTCTGCCCAGCGTCCCGCTGGCGTTTCTTCTGCCACCCATTTCGCCATTACCGCGTCACCTTCAAAATCGGCTGCATTCATTGGCGTTTTAATCGCGCCTGGTGCAATCGCATTTGCTCGCAAACCTTGCTTAGCATAATCATAGGTCAGTTGCTTCGTGTACCCAACTACAGCATGTTTCGATGCTGTATAAGCTGCACCGCCACCACCGCCAACCGTTCCAGCGATAGAGGTCATATTAACGACAACTCCTTTATTTTCACTGGCAAGTAGGAAAGGCAAGGCCATATTTGTCATCAGATACATGCCTTTGACATTAATGGCCATCATGCGGTCCCATTTTTCTTCACTTGTTTCAAGTGTTGGAGTAAAGTCGTCTAAAATACCTGCTGTATTTAATAAAATATCAATACCATCCCATTTATCGACTGTTAACCCCACTGCTTTTTCTGCAGTTTCACTTAATGAGATATCACCTTCTACAAATAAAAACGTCTCCGACTGTTGTAATAAAGGAGATAAGTTTTCAAAAGAAGCAATATCAACGCCACATACTAAAGCCCCTTCATTTAAAAAAGTTAAAGCTTGTGCTTCACCAATCCCTGAAGCCACACCTGTAATAATGACTACTTTTCCTCGTAAGTCTGTCTTTAACATCTGCTATCTCCTTTACACTACGACTTGCCAATCTTCTGCTAAAATATCACAGACTGTTGGTGAAAACATTGAGTACCCTTCATCACTCGTTTGAATTAAAAAGTGCGGTGTCACTGTCTTACCTTCATAAACCGCTTCGTTTACAATGATAACGCCAATTTCACACCCACTCCAACCTTTACGAATAATCTTTTCACCTTCTTTTAAACGAGGTAAAATTTCTTCAAATGTCATTTGCGTGCGCCTCCATATCTTAAAGTTTCATTAACTTAATAATGATAGCATGATAAAAGTCATTATTAATAGGCTTTTAATAAAAAAAATCCTATAATCTTTTTAATTTCTTAAAAAGATTAAGAATTTTATGAGATAACCGTTGCGCCAAGAGCTGTCATCATATGATTAAGTGCCCATTTATGACCCATTGGATCAAAACTTTGAACAGCTTTTTCATGAACGACAATCTTGTAGCCTAAATTATAAGCATCAATCGCTGTGTGTAGTACACAGATATCTGTACAGACACCTGTTAAGTGAAGTTCTGTAATCCCACGCTCACGTAATCTGATATCTAAATCTGTCCCACTAAATGCTGAGTAGTGACGTTTATCTATCCAATATACACGCGGATTTAACTGCTCGTTACTATAGACGTCTGCTAAAGAACCATATAAATTTCTACCCATTGTTCCCACCACATTATGAGGTGGAAATAGTTTATTTTCTGGGTGATAGTGATCACTTGGATCGTGACCATCTATGGCAAATACCACGTACTCGCCTGCTTCAATAAATTCTTTCGTCAACGCAACTAAGTCATGCTCAATCGCCTGTCCAGGTTCCCCTGTTGTTAAGGCACCCTCTGTTGCTACAAAATCATAGGTATAATCAATCGATAGTAAGGCTTTCATTTCTGTCTCCTCCTGAGGTCAATTATCTCATTTTCTATAGTAGTTTAATTATTTAATTCTTCTACAAGCGCCATAACCATCTCGGCAGAATGACGACCTGCTTCTAATATGAAGTCATCAAAATTCACACTAGCATTTTCATCGCCAACATCACTCATCGCACGAATTACCACAAATGGGACATTGTATTGATGAGCCACATGAGCAATTGCCGCCCCTTCCATCTCGTTGGCAAGGACATCTGGGAAGTATGATTTGATTTCATTAATCTTTTCTTGGCTATCTACAAAGGTGTCGCCTGACACGATTAAGCCCGTACGTGTTTGTAAGTTATTTTTGGTAGCAGCTACTTCTGCTTTTTCAATTAATACAGTATCTGCTTCGTAGTATAAAGGCATTCCTGCCATTTGGCCCATTGCATAACCAAAAGCCGTTACATCTGCATCATAGTACGCTAATTTATTAGAAAGAACCACATCACCAATCGCAAGTCCTTCTCCAATCCCACCAGCTGATCCCGTATTAATCACAGCATCTACTTTATAATGGCTAATTAATAATGTTGTTGTTAAAGCAGCTAGAACTTTCCCAATTCCTGATTGAACAACGACAACCTCACTACCTTTTAACGTTCCAGAGATAAATGTTGCACCTGCCTCTGTCCATTCTTTACTATCTGTCATTTCTTGACGTAATAAGCGAATTTCTTCTGCCATCGCTCCAATAATTCCAATCTTCATCTCTATATGCCCCTATCTCAATTTAGTTTATAAGTAAAAAATAGCCAAAACCATGATAACGAGTAATAACGCTACTATAATAATAAGTTTATTCAAAATACTGCCACGTTCTTTTACTTTTTCATTTTCTTCTGTTCGACTTTTTGTCACAGGTTTTAGCTCTTTGCGTTCTCTTTTAAAGAATTTGGAAATTTTTTTCTGTTTCACTTCAAGCTCTTTTTCTGTTTCTTGTAATTTTTCTCGTGCCGTTTTTTTATCTTTCGCTTTCATTGCACGGATTTCTTTACGTGTTAACAATGGCTCTTGTTCTCCCACTTGTTATCCTCCTATTTTCATACCCTACTTATCCTTTAAACTCTGAATTTCCCATTGTTGAATGGCAATGATGGTTTTAGCATCATCTATCCAACCCGATTTAATCGCATCTTTCGCTTCTGCTAATGTTAACTCATGACATACGATTAATTCATCATCATCTTGTGGTAGCGGGTCTGCTACTTTTTTTAGTTGTGTTGCTTCATATAAGTAAAGACGTTCATTCGAAAAACCCGGCGCTGTTGCAAATTTACTTATTAAAGTCCAATTAGCTGCAGCATAATTTGTTTCTTCTTCTAATTCACGTCGTGCTCTTTCCTGATAACAGGTTTCACCTATTTCAATTTTCCCGGCAGGTATTTCTAGGACCGTCTTCTCAAGAGGTTTTCGGAATTGTTCGACTAATACAATCTTATCATCTGATGTGACCGCTAGTATCCCTACCGCGCCATTATGAAGAACCAATTCTCTTTGGCTTATCTCTCCCGATGGTAATTTAACGTCATCAACGACTACCTCAATTATCTTTCCTTTAAAGATAGGTCGTCGTGATACTGTCACTTCTTCAAAATTATCTACAGTCATACCATACCCTCCTTTGACACTACCTTAATCATACCGTGTCAGTTTCTATTTTACAATTATATCCCGAATATGTGCTGAAAGTTATTAAAATCTTTTAAAGTTTTAGAAATCCATCTTTGGACCGATATTCTTAAAGATAACTTGTGCTAAAATAAAGACATAACGTGATACAACGAATGGAGTGAAAGGGATGTCCCTAAAAACAAGGAAACAAAAAAACAAACGCTTCTTTTATATTTTGATGACTTTGACTATTATTAGTTTACTTTTTGTTAATGGCGACTTTATGACTTTATTAATGATTGCTTGGCTCATTTATTTAATCCGATTTTTAAAAGGTCGTCGTAAAAAGACAACTAAGTCTATTCCAAGTTTAACAGAAGAAAAGTCACAACATTATTATGACAATGGCATGACTGACCAACAAATCGACTTCTTCAGAGAAACTATGGCCCACACAAAGAAATTGATTGTTCAATTGGAAGAAAACATGGCTGCAACTTCTAAACTACGTGCCATTGATTTACGTAATGATACGGTAAAAGCTGCGAAAGGAACCTTTAAAGAGTTGGTAAAAGAACCTCGCAAACTACATAAAGCAGATCAATTTCTTTATACTCACTTACCTAACTTAGTAGACTTGACTGGTAAGTACCTAGAGATTGATGGTCATGATTTGAAAAACAAAGCGACTTATCAAGCTTTAGAAAAAAGCGCCGCCGTTATCGATGATGTTTCACTACTATTAGTAGCTGATTATCAAGCGATTGTGGCTGATGATTTAGAAGAACTTGATATCGAAATTGCCATAGCCAAACAAAATATGGCCCGCGAAAAAGAGCTAGCCTCTTTTGACTCAGACACTGAAAAAGAACAGGAGAACTAGACTATGACAGACATGAAACCCGTACAACCTACTGAACAACCCGTTACTAATACATTAGACGATTTACTAAGCAATCCTTTCGGTGACACACTTGACGCCGCCGTCAAAATGGATACCAACGAAAATATCCATGACTTAGCGGAAGCAGAAGTTGCACCTAAGTTGATTGATCGTCTTCCAGAAGACCGTCAAAAACAAGCCCGTGAATTAGCGAGCCAAATTAACGTTAACGATTCGCAAGCGGTCTTAAGCTACGGTGCAGCAGCACAACAAAAATTAAGCGAATTTTCACATTCGATGCTTAACCAAGTACAAAACCAAGATATTGGTCCAGTTGGGGATTCCCTTACTGAATTGATGTACCGTTTAAATGAAGCAAGCCCTAGCGAATTACAGGCCCAAGAAAAAAATGTCTTCAAGCGTATGTTTGGAAAAGTAAAAGAATCCATCTATGAAATTACAGCAAAATACCAAAAAATTGGGGCTCAAATCGACCATATCGCTGTTAAATTAGACAAAGAAAAAAATGGCTTACTAAGCGATAACGTAATGTTAGAACAGCTTTACCATAAAAATAAAGATTATTTCGACGCCTTAAATATCTACATCGCAGCTGGTGAAGTTAAAATGGCCGAGCTTAAAAACGAGCTAATTCCAGCTGCAATTAAACACGCTGAAGAAACTGGCGACCAAATGGATGTTCAAACTGTTAACGACTTAAATCAATTTTTAGATCGTCTAGATAAACGGACTTATGATTTAAACCTAGCCCGCCAAATTACCATTCAACAAGCGCCTCAAATTCGTTTAATCCAAAACACGAACCAAGCACTTGCTGAAAAAATTCAAGCGTCTATTAATACAGCTATTCCGCTTTGGAAAAACCAAGTGGCCATTGCTTTAACATTATTAAGACAAAAAGATGCGGTCACTGCACAACGCCAAGTCTCTGAGACAACCAACGACTTACTTAAGAAAAATTCAGAGATGCTTAAAATCTCAGCGATCGAAACAGCTGAAGAAAACGAACGTGGCTTTGTTGATATCGAAACCTTACAACAGACTCAATCCGATTTGATTGAAACGATCCAAGAGACATTACGTATTCAAAAAGAAGGTAAAGAAAAACGCCGTGCCGCTGAGAAAGAACTTGGCTTAATGGAAAATGAATTAAAAACAAAATTACTTGATATGAGTAACCAATAAAAAAAAAGCGCCTAATCGGCGCTTTTTTTATTGGTTCACAAATTTTTCTAACTCTGCTCTTGTTGGCAATCCTTCATTATCACTAACGTGTTGGATTTGGATGGCACCAATTCCATTTGCATTTTTTACAGCTTCCGTAATAGATAAATCAGATAAATAACCATCAATAATACCAACAGCAAAACCATCTCCTGCTCCCACTGTATCAACAATTTCATCTACTTTAAAACCAGGAACTAAGCGAATTTCTTGTCCTGCTTCCTTTACATAAGCGCCTTTTCCACCATCTTTAATCACAACTGTTTCGGCACCATTATCAATATAAAAATCTGATATCTCTTCCACAGTTGATTTCCCCGTTAGCAACTCACCTTCAGAAACACCAGGTAGTACTAAATTAGCGTAACATGCTAACTCATTTAATGTTTGTACCATGATTTCTTCGCATTCCCAAAGAGCTGGACGCAAATTGGGATCAAACGTGACATAACACCCCGCTTCACGTGCCGCTTTCATTAAAGAAAAACATGCCTCACGACTACTTTGACTTAAAGCAGCAGGAATACCTGTCATGTGTAATAATTTAACTTCTTTAAAATCAATTTTGTCAACATCTGCTGGTGATAGTGTAGAAGCTGCACTTCCTTTACGGTAATATAACGTTTTAGGATCCCCTTCGGTCACTTTTGTTTTAAACATCAAGCCTACTTTTGCACCCTCTTCATAGGCAATGTAGTTTGAATCTAATTTTTCTTTTTTCAAACAGTCATGGATGTAGGTTCCTAAATCATCGTTACTTAATTTAGTCATATAATTAACATCATACCCTAAGCGTGATAAGCCTATCCCAACATTCACTTCTGCTCCTGCCAAACCTTTTGAAAAATTACTCACTTCGGCTAGCGATCCTGGTTCATTCGCATAAAATAGTACCATTGGCTCGCCTACTAAGATTACATCCGCCATTATTCATTGCCCCCTTACTTAAAGTTTTCTAGCCTAAGATTTTTTGATTTCTGCTACTTTATCTACAAATTTTTTAGCTTCTACTGTCACACTTTCATAACCATCTGTGGCAACATGACGTGTTAAGGCACTTCCTACACCAACACCCCAAGCACCATTGCCAATCCATTGGTCTAAGTTATCGATACTCACACCACCTGAAGGCATCATTTCAACATCTGGAATCGGCCCATGCACATCTTTAATATAACTAGCACCTAGTAAACCACCAGGGAATAATTTAACAACATCACTGCCATTTTCCATTGCTTGAATAATCTCTGTTACTGAGCCACAACCTGGCAAATAGGGTATCGCATAGCGATTGCATACTTCTGAAATTTTGGCATCAAAATGAGGGCTTACAACAAACTTAGCACCTGATAAGATGGCGTCGCGAGCCGTAATATCGTCTAAAACAGTCCCTGCTCCGATCACAACCTCTTCATCTGTTATAGAATCAGATAATTGTCTAATAACCTCACCTGCTTGTGGTGTCGTATAGGTTACTTCAATATTTTTTAAACCACCTTGGCAACATGCTTCTGAGATTCTAACACCATCCGTTACATTTTTACCACGGACTACTGCAAATAAATAATTACGTGTTAATTGATCTAAGATTCTACTTTTTTTTGTCATTTTAATCACTCCATTTAATTTAATTTTTTTTAACCTTTTTATCTAATACTACATAACTAATGACACCGATTAACATCACGATTATCGCGACAATGATAGCTGACATACCTGCTAATATACCGAAATTAGTTGATAAAACCCCTGTAATAATCGGCATTGTAATCCCACCAATACCACCTAAAATTAGAAGCCATCCCATCGCCATTGGGTATTTTTTAATAGAGCTTCCTGCAATAGTCATTGCTGTTGGATAAATCCCACCCATTGAAGCGCCTAAGCCAAAAATAATTAACATGATGACATAAAAATTAGTGGCTTGTAGCAACAAGATATAAAAAATACTTGTTCCAATACTAATAGCTAACAGTAATTGACTCTTAGCAAAGCGACTACCATAAAATGTACAAGCTAACCGCCCTACTAAAATAGCTAACCATAGAACCGAAGACAGCAATTGTGCTTGAGCTACCGTCATAATATTGGTATCCACAAAATACTTCACTAACCAACCTGTTATCGCAGCCTCTGCACATAGGTAAAAGAATAAAATAACAACAGTTGTCCAGAAATGTTTATCTGAAAAGAAAGCGTAGCTGCCTTTTTCTTTTTTCTTGTCTTGCACCCTATCTTCTGAAGAAATCGGCATTTTAGAAAACATATATTGCGAAATCAAAATCAACACAATGATAATCGCACTCGTAATACGCCAACCATTAAAACCGAATAATTTGGTTGTAATAATGACTAAAAATGGCGATAAAAGTGCTCCTACTGCGAATAAACTGTGTAAAAAGTTTAAAGCAGCTGGACTACTATTCGACACGTCATTTACTGTCTTATTGTTAAAGTTTGAAATACTTCCACGACTTATACCCGTGAAGAAGAATGCTACGAGTAACAACCACGGTTGCCCCGTTACCATGATTAATAAGAACCCTATCACTACAAAACTACTTAAAAATAAAATAGAATTTTTACGACCGAGATAGACTGGTAAAATTCCTGCAAGAAAGCCCGCAATCAAATTGCCTGCTTGGTGACTAGAAATCAACATGCCACTCACTGTATCGTTCAATTGATACGCTTCACTTAATAAAGGCAATATTGAACCAAATACCATAGCATATAAACCGTTTACAAAAAAGATAAAGAAGCAACATTTAATAATATACTTATTCGTTTCACTCAACTCGTCATAAAAAGAGTTCTTGAGCATCACTATCATCCCTCTTTCTATTTGATTCAAAATAAGAAAAGCAGCGACTGTGAAATCAGCGCTGCTTCCTAATATATCTACTAATTCCCTAGTAAGTTATGTTTCTATTTAGCTTTATGTCATGCTTTTATGGTTGTTTCCCAATAGAAGCTAAGATACCACCATCAACATATAAGATATGACCATTTACAAAGTTTGAAGCATCAGATGCTAAGAACACTGCTGGTCCTTGTAAGTCTTCTACTTTACCCCAACGAGCTGCTGGTGTTTTATCGATGATAAAGTTGTTAAATGGATGACCTTCTACACGTAATGGTGCCGTTTGTGGTGTTTCGATATAACCAGGTCCAATTCCGTTACATTGGATATTGTGTTCACCGAATTCTGCACAAATATTTTTAGTTAACATTTTTAAACCGCCTTTAGCAGATGCGTAAGCACTTACTGTTTCGCGTCCTAGTTCACTCATCATTGAACAAATGTTAATGATTTTACCATGACCTTTTTCAATCATTGATGGTAATACAGCCTTAGCCATAATGAATTGACCTGTTAAGTTAACATCGATAACTTGACGGTAGTCTTCAGCTGACATTTCAAGCATTGGAATACGTTTAATGATTCCAGCGTTATTAACTAAAATATCAATCACGCCAACTTCTGCTTCGATTTTTTTAACCATCTCTTGAACGCCAGCTTCGTCTGTTACGTCACATACATAACCATAAGCTTCGATTCCTGCTTCTTTGTAAGCTGCTAAACCTTGGTCTACTGATTCTTGATTAATACTGTTGAAGACGATTTTAGCGCCACCTTTAGCTAAAGCTTCTGCGATACCAAAACCAATTCCGTATACAGCTCCTGTTACTAATGCAATTTTTCCATTTAAATTAAATGAATCCATGTTAAATTCTGTCATTTTAATTTCCCCTTTTAGTTAAAAATAGTTTTATTTTAATTGATCCATTGCAACCATATCCATATCAGTATATGTGATATTTTCGCCACACATAGCCCAAATGAATGTGTAATCAGCTGTTGCCACACCTGTATGGATTGACCAGCTAGGTGAAATAGTGGCTTGTTCATTTGCGATGACTAAATGTTTAGTCTCTTCTGGTTTACCCATGAAGTGGAAGACGCGAGTATCTGGGTTCATATCGAAGTATAAGTATGTTTCCATGCGACGTTCATGAGTATGACATGGCATAGTGTTCCATGCTGATCCTTCTGCTAAAACTGTATATCCCATTTGTAATTGGCAGCTTTCGCAAATATTCGGATGAATGTATTGATAAATTTTTCTTTCGTTCAATGTTTTTTGCTCGCCTGTTTCTATTGGTTTAATATCATCGATACTAATTTTTACCGTTGGGTAAATTTTGTGGGCCGGTACTGATACGCAGTAGAACTTAGCTGGGTTAGATTGGTCATCAGATTTGAATAATACTTGTTTTGTTTCTTTTCCAATGTAGTAACCATCTTGTTTTTTCATTTCTGATTCTTCACCATCGATAACAATACTCCCAGGTCCACCAATATTGATAACACCTAATTCACGACGCTCTAAGAAATAATCAACACCTAATTCTTTTGTTAAAATAATTTCTAGTGCCTCTGTTGTTGGCGTTACACCTCCAAAGATCATGCGATCATTGTGTGTATACGTTAACATAATTTCACCTGGTACAAATAAAGATTCAATTAAAAACTCATCTCTTAATTGTTCTGTTGAGTAATGTCTAATATCCTCTGGGCTGTGTGCATATTTTGTTTCCATTTTCATAATAAATCGTCTCCTTCACATTTTATTAAAAGGTAGTCTGAGCATTAACTATGCTTCTCTAGGTTTTCCTTATAAGAAATTACGTTTTCTTAAAAAGAAATACAACCATAGTATAACGTCTCTTCTATTTTTTTTCAAGCCTAAAACTCATTAAATTTCTAAATATGATAACGCTTAATTTTAAGCAATCAAAAAAGCGAGAGTTTCCTCTCGCTTTTTTGATTTATTAACTATTACGACCATAAACAAATAATTGAGTTAACGCTGGGAATGGTGAGTCATCCTCATGCTTAATCAACTTATCAAATTCTAACCATTCGATTTCTTTAGGTTTTTCTAAATCAAAAGTTTGCTCGTCCATTACCTTCTCAAAAGAGTACACACGCTTATCACCATCAGAAAATGTGACAGTTCCTTCTGTCCAATAACTATCATGCGGGTAATCACCTCGTAAGATAAACCCTAACCGATCAATCGTCACCTTACGACCGAAGTCAATTCTAAGACAAGCATTTGGATCTTGATTGATGCCCCATGATTGATACGGATAACGACCATGATACTCATTCGCTAAGATGCCATCAATTGCATTTCTAGCAAAAAATGTTGTTTCATTACGGGTTTCAACATTTGCTGAGGCGTGCGGATAAGCACCACTGTCATCTTTTTGATCGTGTGGATTTAATGCAAGATTACGATATTGCGACACTTCGTAATCTTTAGCATAACGTACTGCCAAATAATGACGTTCTCCTTTGAACATATTTGGGTGATAAGCCGTACGATATGTTTCAGTAATTACTTTATATTCCCAAGTTTTTCCTGGCACATAAATAAAACTCTCATTAAGTGTTCCATCTAAATCTACTATTAAATAATTATTCTCAGTAGACAACTCCACCTTAATACTGTCACCTTCTTGATACTCTTCTTTAAACCCTAAAAAAACTGATTCTTCAGCACTATGCTCACGTTTAAGTTCGCCATCTTTATTCAAAATTGAAATCTTAATTGACATATTATCCCTCCTGAATTTTCTGTTCTATTTTTTTCTTTGTATCATTTATTTGGTGAGTTAACGAGGCAATCACTTCATCATTAATTCTAAACTTGGGCATACTAACACTAAAAGCACCGTACATATTATCCCCTAAGTCAATGCTTGTTCCAATACAGAAACAATCTTTTTCCATCTCTTCATCATCAAATGCAACACTTCTTTCGCTGACTATCTTCAGCTCTTCTAAGAGTGCTAATGAATTCGTTATAGTGTTAGGCGTGTATGGTACTAAGTCAGTTCTATTTAAATAAGACTTAACCTCTTCTTCAGGTAATTCAGATAGGATTGCTTTCCCCATAGCCGAGCTATATAAAGGTCTTGTGCTACCTACCTTAGATGTCATATAAATCGATTGCTTTTTAGGCTCTAACTTAGTTAAGTACATAACCTCATCACCACTGTAAATTCCTAAATGAATCGTTTCATCGACTGAATCGTGTAGCTCTTCTAGATAAGGGCTTGCTGCCTTAACCAACACCGAATCATTTATATATTTATTAGCATACTTGACTAGAGAAGGCCCTAACGTATACTCTTTTGTTGTATTATCTCGTGTTACATACCCAATTAAAACAAGGGTATCTAATATTTTTAATGTTGTTGAAGTTGTCATATCTGTTTGCTCTGCAATCTCTTTTAAACATTTACTTTCAGATGAATTTGATAAATAATCCATAATTTTAGCTGCTCTAATCAAGACTGTACCGTATGGTTTTTTTGAAACGTCCAAGTTACCACTCCTTTCTTTATCAGAAATTAAGTATACCATATGAGAAATGACATGAAAACCCTCGCTTTCTTATATCCATAATAAAAAAAGAATGGCCGTTTAAACGGACCATTCTCCTGCTAATAATTTAGTGACAGCATAAGCTACACCATCTTCATTATGATGTGTTGTAACATATTTAGCAGATTCTTTGACAGATGGCATCGCATTTTCCATCGCAATGCCAATTCCTGCATAACGAATCATCTCTAAGTCATTTTCGCTGTCACCTATAGCTGCAATATCGTGTTTTGTTATCCCTAATTCATCAGCCAGTACAGCTAAAGCTGACGCCTTACTAACTCCTTCAGCAGTTACTTCCAAGCACCACTCGTCTGGATAAACAGCTTCCAGCGCTAATTCTTTTAATTTCTGATTAAGGTTTTCCAATAACACATTATCACTAGTTGAAAAAAGAAATTTAGAGATGTTCGAGCCATCTTCACCTAAATCGGCTAATGAGTCAATTTCATGTAGAGCAGGGTTAAAAGGGAATGAGTTATAAATTTCGCGTTCTTTAACAATAACATACGATTTCTCACTTGTACTGAAGTAACTATTAACTCTATCAACACCATTAATTTTCATAATCTCTGATATTAAGTCAGCTTCAATATAACGATGATACAGCGAGTCCTCCGCTTCAATATGACGAACACCACTACCATTTAACGTCACAACATGACCTGTTATTCCTATATCTTTCATGAAATCTCGAGCTGATTCAAATGTTCGTCCCGTCGCAATTGCTACTTCGACATTTTGTTCAGTAGCTTTTCTTAAACTTGCTTTATTTTCTTTAGATATAACACCTTTCGAATTTAACGTCGTCCCATCTAAATCAACAACTATTAGTTTTGGTATCATTCGTTCTCCTTTTCGTCACAAAATATAGTCTGATTTTTTAAATTGGAGCTGTTGCCTTTTTAAAATTATCTTGATTTTCTGTTTCAATATAAACCGGATGGTCGCGAAATTTAATTGTTCTAGGAAGTTCTTTTTCTGTTTCGAAAATAACCAACTCGTTATCAACTTCTCTCAACAGTGGTGCTGGGATATAAAGATAACCGATTGGTCCAACATTCCAATATCTCCCTAAATTAACCCCATTTAAAAATGCAACACCTTTTCCAAATTCTGTAATATCTAAGAACGTATCAGCCTTTTGATTTAAGTTAACATCATAGTGATAGAAATGCCCAACTTTATTATCAGTACTATCTGTTTCGTTTTTTAATTCTTCAATATTATCTAACGGCAGCGTATAAATAGTCCAATCTGATTCAAAATGAATATCCATCATAAACCCACGGTTAATTCCTTTATGTTGCCCTTCACTTTGTAACAATGGACCGTAATTAACACGCCCCATATTTTCAACTAGAATATCGATTTGATTATCACCAATTTCCATATCCAACATAAAATCGGTTAACAATTCTTCTTGATATAATGTTTTGACTAATTGTTGATTAACGAAAATATGAACACGATCTTGAGCACCCATTAATAGACCACGTTGTTCTTTTTTAGCTGAGTAAACCGTTGTTCTATACAAAATGTAACCATAGTATTGGTCAAAAGCTTCCATTGTTTTAGGATACATCACATGTTGAGGGGTACTAATTTTATCTAAAACATCAAATAAGTTTGTTGTTTTAGTTAACTGACCAGTCCCTGACGTTTTGGCTAAAAGTTGTGGTTCTGAAACAGATGAGTATTTTGATAAAATAGCTTGCGCTAATTTATATTTTTCAGTAGGGTCACCCCATTCTGTTAACAACGCATCGTAATCGTATGATGTTACCTGTGGCAGGCGTTTTAAACCTCGACTTGAACACCCATTCATAAACCCAAAGTTAGTACCCCCTTGGAACATATAGAAGTTAAGAGAGCCTAAACTAACCATTTCTTCTAGTACTTCAGCAAACTCTTGTGGGCTTCTACGAATGATTGGCTCGTTATACCTATTAAACCAACCGTCCCAAAACTCCATACACATCATAGGCATTTTAACATTTTTTTCATCAAAATAGGCTTTCATGTTTCTAAAGTTCTCTGCTGCTTTAGAACCAAAATTACCTGTTGCAAGAATTCCATCTTCTACTAACGAACCGGCACGTAACGTTTCATCCCAACTCCCATCAGATGTAAATAATGGAACGGTAATGCCCTCTGCTTTAATCATTTTGACAAGTGATCTAAGATACTCTTTTTCATTACCATATGAGCCATATTCATTCTCTACTTGCAGCATTAAGATAGGACCACCTTCTGTCACCTGTTGCGGTTTTAAACGTGTTAAAATCTCGTGATAGAAAGGAGCTACTTTTTCTAAAAATAACGAATCAGCTGTACGATAAATCATATCTGGATAGTTTAACAACCATCCAGGTAGTCCTCCAAATTCCCATTCTGCACAAATGAAAGGTGAGGGTCTAACGATAACGTATAGTCCTAATTCTTCAGCTAGAGTAATGAATTTGTTAATATCACGACCTTCTGAAAAATCAAATTCACCTTCTTTAGGCTCATGTAAATTCCAAGGGATATAGGTTTCAACAGTATTACACCCCATTGCTTTTAAGTTATATAAAGAGTGTTCCCAATAATCTGGGTGAACTCTAAAATAATGTAAAGCTCCTGAAATAATTTTAAACGGTTCATTATCTAGTAAAAATTCTGATGTCACATTAAAAGTTGTCATTTTTTCCCCCACCATCTTCATTAAATGCTCTCATTTATTAGCCTAATTTTGGAACTAAATCATTCACACGTTTGATGCTAGCAGGACCTTCTTCGATAATATTTAACGGTTGTCCTGTCATACCAGCGTTTAAATAACTGATTACCATAGGCATATTCATACCTGAATACAACTCAATATCTTCACCTTGCATGACATATTTAGAGATTTGGTTACATGGAGTTCCACCTAACAAGTCAGCAAAAACTACAAGTTGTTCCCCTGCTGTTTCCGCTTTAATTGCTTCAAATTTAGCAACATAATCTTCTTCACCTTCTTCAGGAAGTAAAGCTAATGTATAAATTTCTTCTTGAGGTCCAAAAATCATCTCTACACTTTTTTTCAATTCTTCACAAAAAATACCATGACTTGTTAATACTAATTTACTCATATCAAACTTCTCCGTTCTATAATAAATTCTAGTTTTTAAAATTAAATTTTTGCAATTACACCTAAAGCTGACAATGCCACAGACACGAATAATACAATAAAGATCGCACGAGTTGCTGTCATATTTTTACGTCCTAATAACCAGTATACTAATCCAACTAGACCAGCAGGAACTAATTTTGGTAATACCATGTCAATTTTATCTTGGATATTAACTGCTAAATCACCGATCTGAGCAACGTATCCAATTTTAATATTAATCATCGTTGCAATTAATGCTCCGACCATGAATACCCCTAGCAATGTAGCTGCATCTGTCAAAGCTGATAATTTACTTTGCATTTTTGTAACAAGGGTAACCCCTTCTTTATAAGCAAATTCTAACTGTCTCCAACGGAAATACATCACACCTATATTCACTGCAATCCAGATGAAGATCCCTGTTGGATTTCCGCCTACAGCCATATTCGCTGCAATAGCACCAAAGATTGCTGGTAATAATGCTGCAAAAATTGAATCCCCGATTGCTGCAAATGATCCCATTAACCCAACTTTAATACCCGCAACGGTTTCTTTTGATTCAATTCCTTCACGTTCTTCGATAGCCAAGTTTGTTCCTGTAATAATAGTATTAAAGAAATTACTTGTATTAAAGAATTGCGTATGATTTTTCATCGCTTCTTTTAAATCATCTGTATCGTCACCATAAATTTTTCTTAACTGGGGCAATACAGTATACAAATAACTTGTATTTTGCATTCTTTCATAGTTCCAACCTAGTTGGAAAGTGAATAAATTGCGACGGTTTACTTGATTAAAATCTTTTTTTGTTAATTTATATTTAGAGTTCGTCATCTAGAATTTCTCCCTTCATATCATCTATTGATTGAGTTGTGTCTTCTTCAACAGCTGTATTTGATGTCCCTCCAGCTGTAGCTGGTTTATTCATGCTACGGTTATATTCTGCTGCTGCAATACCAAAACCGATTAAAGCAATCCCTAACATCGGAAGACCTGCAAAGTTATGAGCGAATTCTTCTGATAACCCTGATACAGCCCCTCCAACAGCACTAACATCACCGTAAACAGTTGCTAATATAGCGGTTACAACAAATCCTAAAATTAAATAAGGGAAATGTTTTTTGACTGGTAAATATCTAAGTAAGATAGCAAAACCAACTGCTGGTAATACCGCACCGGCTGTTTCTAAACCTGTTGCCAACCAACTTAACTCGTTATTCATGTATTCAACAACTGTATTAACTAAGCCTCCACCAAATGTTAACGCCAAGAATACTGGTAAAGCACGTGATAAGGCCCAGGGTAAAGCACCTAATAAATAATTGCGTTCAATTGCACGATAGTTATGATCTTCAATGTGTTTATCAATTCTATGCGCGAAAAATGTATTCGTAAAACGGGCTAAAATATCTGTTTGAATTAATAATGCCGCTACTGGTACTGCGATTGATGAAATTGCTAATTCTTTATTCATTCCTAAACCAATCGAGAAAGCTGTTGCTAAAACTGTTCCTGAGTTCGCATCAATACGTGATGAACCACCAAATGTTCCTACACCAAGAACTGTTAATTGCATCGCTCCACCGATCATAAGACCAGTTTTCATATCTCCCATGATTAAACCAGAAATAAATCCTGCAAAAACTGCTGAACCTGCACTTGAGTTAATCGTTAACTCATCACATATTTGATATCCTGCATAAAGCGTTAATAATAATATTTGCCACCATTCTATTCCCATACTAATTCCCCTCTATTCCTTTTAAATTTTATAAGTCTTTTAATAATTCCATAAAATCATTTTGTTTATCACCCGGAACCATTTGATTGGTTAATTTAACCCCTTTATCTGCTAAAACTTTAAAATCTGCAATATCCTTTTCAGTGACGTTGATTGATTTATTAACATGTTTGGTTTCTGGTGTTTGTGACATGTTTCCAACATTAATAGCTGTGATAGGAACACCTTTATTAACTAGCTCTAAAAGTACATCCGGTTTTTTTACCACGAGAAACACTTTTTGTGAATCATATCGACCATCTAAAATATTTTCAGCTGCCTTTTCAACAGGGATAACGCTTAATTTTGTCCCTGCAGGACATGCCATTCTTAAACCAGACTTTTCAATATCGCTTTGTGAAACTTTATCATCCACAACCATAATTCTTGTTGCTCCTAGTGACGGTGTCCATAAATTTGCAACTTGACCATGAATCAAACGACCATCGATGCGTACTGCTGTTATTGCCATACTTACCAGCTCCTTTTATATTTTTATCTTTTCTAAACAGAATATAAACCGCTTACATTTAGGAAAGACTATTTATTCTACATTCTTATTATTTTTAAGAATAGGTTAGACCTATTCCTAAAGATAATAAGACAGTGTATTTAAATTTCGATTACTTCAATTTTATCAAGATACTCATCAACTTTATCTGGATTGACAAAGCCTGTTTTTGCTTCCATCGTATTTAACATACCAGCAGTCATTGCCAGTTTTAAACACTCTAAAATATCTTTACCTTCTGAAATAGCTACTGCCATTCCTGCTACTGTAGAATCCCCCGAACCAACAGGGTTAACAACAGTTATCTTTGGAATTTTGACACGGTAAAAGATTTCATTATATTTAACAAATGCACCATCCGCCCCCATAGAAACCACGATAAGTGGAATTCCCTCAAATAATGAATCCCTTAAAATAACTTTAAGTTCATCATCTGTCTGAATAGAAACTCCCATTAAAGCCTCTAATTCTTCAGTATTTGGTTTAATCATATAAGGTTTGGACTGACTTTTTAAAACAGCTTCTAATGATTGGCCTGAACTATCCAGTAAGACACGTTTTCCTGCTTCTTCAGCCTCTGAGACTAATAAAACATAAAAATCAACAGGTAATCCTTGAGGTAAACTCCCGGAGATAGTGACCACATTAGCTTGCTTTAATAAGTCCCTATATAACTCTAAGAAAGAAGTTGCTTCTTCCTTAGAGATTGTAGGGCCTTTTTCCAATACTTCCGTCTGATGCCCCTCATGTATCAGAGCCAGACAGTTACGAGATTCACTCGCTATCTGTGAAAAGCGATGGTTGATACCTGATTGATTTAAATCTTTTTCAATATACGCTCCAACTGTGCCACCAACTAATCCTGTTGCTACGACTTTTGAACCTAACTGATGAGCCACACGTGTTACGTTTAAACCTTTTCCACCTGCACTTTTCAGCACATCTGAAACACGATTTACTGTATCTAACTCTAACTTATCCATCGCGTACATCATGTCAACTGACGGATTCATTGTAACAGTCAAAATCATTTTATTCGCTCCTGACTCACCTATTATTTTGTTAATTTAGTTGTCCAAGGTTGTGCTGTTTTATTAATAACTGTATTTAATTCTTCGATATTTTGACGTCCTTCAGTTTTTAACCATTCACGAGTGGCAGCTTCGCCTTCTGTTGCGAATACTTCAACGCCACCTTTCCAAGTTGCACGTCCACATAACACACCATTGAATGTTGAACCTGCTTCATGGGCAAATACTAATGTTTCTTGGAATAATTTAGCACTAACACCTGCACTTAAGAAAATAAATGGTAGGTGCGTTGCTTCACTTTGTTCCTTGAAGTATGCAAGTGCTTCTTCTCTTGTATAAATAACATCTGCTGGATTTTCAGCAAATCCTTCAACATAATTCATGTTCACTGGTACTTCCATTTTTAATACTTCAACATGGTATTTTTCTTTTGAGAATTCTTTCATCATGTCGTTTACTTTATGCGGTTTAACTTTAGCATATTCTGGACTAGTTGCATCTGAGATAGTGGCATCATAAGATACTAATTCTAAGTAGAATGGAATATCTTCAGCCACACACTCTGAACCTAAACGTTCAATGAAGGCATGCTTACGGTCATTGATTTCAGCTGACTCATCAATATCATAGTAAAGTAAAAATTTAACAGCATCTGCTCCAGCTTCTTTAATGCGACGTGCTGACATATTTGCAATTAAGTCAGGAAAACGTCCTGGTTCTGTTGCATCGTATCCAGTTTGTTCATATGCCAATAATAAACCTGCTTCATCATCACGAACACCTGCTGCTGGTAAACCGTATTCAGGATCTAATAAAATTGATGAGGCATATGGTGTTAATTCTTCAGAAACTAATTTTTTAAATTCAACGATTGTTGTATCCACATCTCCCTGGAAGTTACCTGCTGCTAACATTTTTTTAAGCGCGCCACGTTGGTCGATTGCTAAAGCACCGATAATACCGTCTTTAGTAGATAATTTTTCCATAGCTTTGTATTTATTTTCTGTGATTTTCATAGTAAATCTCCTCTTTTATATGAATTAGTTTTTAGAATTACGTATTAATTTGAGTAAGAATGAATTTTAACACCTTGAACGACACGATTTACCGTACCTGTTGGTGATGGTGTATCAGGTGTATTGCCTACTTTTAATGACGCCATAACTGAAACAGTTTGAGCAAACATCACATACGGTAAGGCTAAGTATGCATCAGGTAATGTCTCACCAGTTGTGAATTCATATTTATCTTGGCTAAATGTTGTGTCACGTTTAACAGTAATAGCACATACTTTTTCAGCAATTTCATCTGCAGCAACTTCTTCTAAGATATCTAGATCGTACTGACGTGTGTATGCATTATTTGAAACAAAACCAAAAATAATTGTTTTATCATCAACAAATGATTTCGGACCATGACGGAATCCCATAGATGAGTCAAAAATTGTTGCAATTTTACCTGCTGTTAACTCCAAAATTTTCAATTGTGCTTCTCTAGTCAATCCAGCTAAGCTACCTGAACCTAAGTAAACAACACGATTAAAATCTAAATCTAGCAATGATTGAATTTGAGAGTCATTGGCTACAACTTCATTACCTAATTGACTCATCATCTCTACGTATGCTTTTTTTTGTTCAAAATCAGCTGAATCAAATACTAATAAAGTAGTTAATGCCATACAGCTGTAACTTCCAGTCATTGCAAATCCTTTATCATTAGAATCTTCCGGCATTAATAATAACAAGTTTTTATCATCACCTTTAGAGTTGATTGCTAACTTTCCTTCAGCTGCACATGTTATTGTTAGCTGATAAAAATCTGGAATTAATTGTTGTCCTAATTGAACAGCTGCAACACTTTCAGGACTGTTTCCACTTCTTGCAAATGAAACTAATAAAGTTGGTATTTCTGGATTATAGAACTCATATGGATTTGATACGATATCTGTTGTTGGTACGCTTTGTAAATCAAATTGTTTTTCATCTACTTTACTCTTTAAGTAAGCGATAACAGTATCACCTACATAAGCAGATGTTCCCGCTCCTGTAAATACAACGCATACTTTTGAATGTTTATTTTTAATAGTTGTTAAAAAACTTTCGATAGCTTCTTTACGTTCTGTGTAAAGTTCAAAAGCTTCTTGCCACAATCTAGGTTGTTGTTGGATTTCGCGAGTCGTAATAACTGCACCTTTTTTCGTTAACTCTTCATCTGATAAATGATACATAATAAAACCCCTTTCTATTTTCAAATCCCTTTACTGGTACTTACTGGTAATGACCAGTTACTACATGTTTAATATATCTTCTTTTAAAGGAGTTGTCAATTCCTTTGTTCAAAAAGATATACTAAGCACTATCTAAAATGTTTCACCTTGTAATTAAATTGGTCACTTCTTGCCGTACTAATCGTAAACTCGACTACTTTATTAGTCCGATCATACGCCACTCGTTTTAATTTTAAACAGGCCGATTGAATCGGAACATCTAACATCGCAGCTTCTTTTTCTGTCACTAAGCTTGCAGAAAACTCTTCTTCTGCAAGTTTAATAATCTTATGATAATCTTCATTAAACACATTGTATAATGGTTTTTTATTGAGTTTATCTAATGTCAGATCCGGGAAATCAGTTACCGGAATATAAGTATACTCAACCATCATAGGAAAACCATCAGCTAAACGTAACCGTTTCAACCTATAAACTAAGTCAGTTGGGCCAACATTTAATTTACCGCCAATATATTCGTTAACATAGACTTTTTGAAAATCTAGTATTTTGGTTTGTGGTTCCTTCCCCTGTTGTTTCATTTGATCTGTAAAACTATAATAGTCCATTAAATTTTGTTTATTTCTGTTAAGTGATGCAACAAAACTTCCTTTACCAGGTTGTTTATAGATATACCCCATATTCTCTAATTCTGTTAATGCCAATCGCACAGTTGTTCTACTTACATCATAAACTTGGCATATCTCACGTTCAGATAACATTTTATCATTAGGTTGCAATTTCTCATCAATTTCTTTAACCAACACATTTACAAGTTGATCATATAACGGAATCGCACTGTTTTTATTAATCATCAGGAACTCTCCTTGCTCTCTCATACATCTCAGTAATGTCTATTCTTTATAGTATAAGCTTTGGTTTTGTTTGTCAATTTGAGTTAAGCGTTTAAATAGGAACTTCCTTTATATTTTATAACAGTCTCTGATAATCCTTCCCTCCATTTTCAAGGTTAATTAAGGTGACCTTACCATATACGGCTTCATTTTCAACGTAATAAAGCTTATGACCAGAAAATGTGTCTTGATGTTGTAAACTAATTATTTTTTCACTCTCACCTAATGACACCTTTAGGCCTACACATTTATCAATAGGAATAGCACTTGCATTAGCTGATTGCTCTACTTTTGCTAACTTAACTGATACTTGATGATTAGAACTATATACCGTATAGCCAAAGAATGATCCCTCAAATTCACTAGACAATTTCAGACGAGTGGTTGTCGCCATTTTATTATATGTTGGTGACCATAAGGCTTCTTCTGTACTCATCTGTTGATAATTATGATAACTGTATAGGGTTGTTCTATCCCCACGAAGGACACTTTTTCTCTGTCCCGTCTCAACTTTAATCGTTTCTCCTAAATTTAAAAATTGTTCCACTTTATTTTTACCAGTTGCTTTTATATAATCTGTGACAATCAACAATTCTTCAGCTTCAAACCAAATAAATGTCCGAGTTACTAACTTATCCCCTGTTGACTGCTCCTCTAAATAACTAATTTGTGTTGTCGTCACACCATTACGGGTCGAACTAACACTAGCAAGCGGTGTCGTTGATTTTTTAAAAGCCCATGAATCTTTGATTTGAGTAAAAGGCTCATCATTAATAACTAGAACATTATGAGACTTCGCTTCTTTTAGTATAGTTCTCTCGTCTATTTCACGATAAGTGTATCGGCCAGGATCGATTAAAATATCTTCTCCATTTACCATATAATCAAAATGACCTAAAGAAGCATGTCCATGACCACTACTGATTACACCATTAAAAATATGTAGAAAACTTGAATTTAGTTTCCAATCTTTGTGATAGAAAAAATTACCTGTTTCATAATCTACACATTGTCTTATTTTTTTATTGGTTTGCAACTCACCCAAACGCTTTTGAATATCTAATGTTTGAAATTTAGTTTTAACCCCATCAAAACTTAATGCTAATAGATCTAAACAGATCTCCTCACTATGGCGCGTCGGAATATCTCTATCCAAGATCAGGCTAAATGTTTGAATCATATCGTCTATTTTTATTAAATCAGTGTCTCCTTGTTGTAAGATATAGCCATTCGGTTTTACAAAATAAGGAGCAACACTAAGCATTCGCTCCACCGTTTCAGAAATGATGACTGGACACTCATTTAAAACTTCCTTATAACTTAACATGACAAGGGAAAGCTGACGCCATACTTCCATAAAATAAAGTGGAGACTGTTCCCAGTGTAGTCCTGAATTTTGAACTTGGAGCTGGCATTGTTTAACTAAGCGTGCCTCATTTCGTTCATAACTCTCGACAGATACTATCTCTGGATGCTGATTCGCAAGTACCACAATCCCACTACTAATTAAAACACCCCAGTTACTCAGGTCGTATTTCGTTATATAGTGCTCATTTAAATAATTAACTTGTGTTTTAAGCCCATCATCCAATCGTTTCTTTTCTTCAGGTTTCAAAAATTCTGAACGTTCTAATTCTGTATATAAAACAGACCAATATAGAACCCGAATGCCTGTGTCAATTGTACGCCATGCCAAACCACCTGGTTCTACACAATTAACTAACCAACTCAACATTAAGTCCTTTGCCTTAAGTAAGTACTCATCTTTATCTGTCACATAATACGCTGTTAATAAATCAATCAAATACTCTTGACGATTTAGCATAAAAATCCACTCTTCATCTTCATTTGGCGTATACAGCCAATTAATTTCATTCATATTAATAATTTTATGGTAAGGTTCCATATCATAAGGGTGTGTAAATACAAAATTATTTTCTAAAAGATAGTCCGCATTTTTAATCGCCTCAGCTGTCTTAGCAAAGTTATTTTTGTGTATCATTTTTATAAACTCAGCTTGCTTCATTTGAACATCCTCCTCAACTATTTTCTTATAAAAAAAGGGTATAGGATAAAAATATCCCATACCCTTTCTCAGCTACCTAATTATTTAATTTTGCCAACCACTGACATTTTATCAATCTCAATCACTGTTTGATTAGCAATTTCTAATGAAATGGTCTCAGGATTTATTGCTTGAATGACACCAATAATACCGGCTGCCATCATAACAGTATCACCTTTTTTTAGCTCATTTTGAAAAGCCTGTATCGTTTCTTGTTGTTTCTTAGCAGCCTTTTTTTTGGCTAATGGAATCGCAACTAAGTACAGCAATACCATTAAGATAACAAACGCAATTAGCAAATAATCTTTCATAATTAGATACCTTCTTCTTCCTCTTCTTCAACCTCTTCAAAGGTTTCCGTTTCTGGTAATAGTAACATTACTTCTTTGGCTTCCACTAAACTTCTTTGTAATTCAGCTTCCACATTGTCTTTATTCAGTACTTGAAGATTAATTTTCATCACAATTTCTAGTAATAAATTGAGTGGGGCACTTGAAATAATATATTGCGTACGTTTGCCTTTTTCCATAATCAGGCGACTAGCAATTTGATGAGGAGCCCCACCTGTCATATCTGCAAATACAATAACTTCATCATTGTTATCTAGATACTCATTTAATTGTGTCTCATAATCAGCGTGTGTTAAGTCCTGATTTAAATTAAATTTTGTAATATTCTCATCTGTTCCTGATAATAATTTTAACGCTGAAACCATGCCATCAGGATAATTGCCATGTCCAACTACACATATATTAAACATAATTCATACCTACCTATTATTTTAAGATTCCTAGAGCTGATAACGCAACTCCGGCAACGATTAGTAAAAGGATCAATTTATATGTTGACCATTTGTACTTTCTAATTAGAACATAAATTCCGCCAGTAACCAAGACTGGTAACATATTTGGTGCTATTTTATCAAATACTGTTTGTAAAGCGACAACTTGTTGTTCGCCCTCTACTGTAGTTGAGTATTCCAAGGCTAAATTAACTTTAACAAAGGATACAGCCAACCCAGAGATTACGGTAACACCGATTGTTGTTGCAATTGTAACGATTGATGCCATTTTTTCACTTAATGTATCGATAACGCTTGTACCTAATTTGTAACCTAAATAACCCATTAACATTCTAATACCAAATGTAATACCGAACATTGCTACGATAAAGAAGATTGGACCTGCTACTAAACCGTCCATTGCCATTCCTGCACCAATTGTTGAAAATAGAGGAGCTAATCCAAATTGTGATAATGAATCACCAATACCAGATAATGGTCCCATTAAAGCAAATTTAATCGCACGAGTGTCCTCTTCACTTTGACCATTATCATACATAGCTAATTGCATACTTGTAATGAAAGGAACCAATTGAGGGTTAGTGTTATAAAACTCTAAGTTCCCTGCAGTTACTTCACGTAATTTTTGCTCATCATCTTTGTAGATTTTTTTCAAAGCTGGAAAAATTGAGTTTGCGTAACCTGTTCCTTGGTAGTTACCATAGTTAAATCCGTTTTGTAAAAGATATGAACGTAAGCTTGCAACAGCATAATCCTTCGGCTGTAATACTGGTTGTCTAGATTCCATCTTCAAAAACCTCCTCGCCTTCTTCTTCTTCGCTTGAACCGTTACCGCCATTGTAGAAGTTGTTAAATGCTAAAATTGCTCCTACAAACGCTAAACCTATAACTGGCATAGCTAAATATGAAATACATACATAACCTAAAATTAATGCTGGAATGTATTCTTTTTTAACCATAACATTTAAAATCATTGCAAAACCGATTGCTGGTAATAATCCACCGGCAACTGATAAACCATTCATTAACCATTGTGGAATAATCTCAACAAAGCTACGTAATAGATCAATACTTAATGTCGCTACTAACCCCACTACGAAACCAAAAATTGCAAATAAAATAGCTGTTAAATTTGATGACAATTTGAATTTTTTATAATTTCCTTCAAGTAACGCTTTTTTCGCTTGTGTTAATGACCCTGCATTTAATGAGTAAATAAATGTAATCATAAATTGAATCATAACCGCGAATGGTAGAGATAATGCTAATGCTTTTTCAGGTGTCATGCCTTGATCTTTAAGTGCAATCGCCATAATAGTCCCTACAATACCAGGTCCGATTGGGTTCGGCGGTACTGTACCACCCGCTCCAACACCAAATCCCATGAAAGCAAGTTCTGCTGTTGCCCCCATAATTAAACCTGTTTGAACATCTCCTAAAATTAGTCCCACACCAAATGATAAGAAAATAGCTCTGTTAGTGTAAGTCCCCATGATTTGTCCTGTTAAACAGAAAGCTGCGAACAAACCAACTAAAATACCCTGTGTCAATGTTGCATCCATTGATAACTCCTCCTATTCAATTAATTTTTTGCGATATATTCATTTAAATCTAATTCAACACCAGCGTCTCCGCCAAGTGGTGTTGTCTTAGTATTAAATACAACCCCATGATCATTTTTTAATGCTTTAAGTGCCGCAATATCTTCTTCACCTACTGAAATGTAGTTAGATAACTTTGTTTTGCCTTCTGCAAAATGAATATTTCCAACGTTTAATTCTTTAATTGGAACGCCACCTTCAACTAAACGTAAAACATCTTTTGGATCTTTACATACTAAGAATATAGATTGTTTCGGTGATGCTTTATGAATTTTTTCGCATGTTTCTTCGATGTTAAAGAAACGCATCCCAATCTTTTTATTAATAAGTGACTTCATCAACGTTTGTTGAATTGAGTTTGTTGACACTTCATCATTGGCAACGATAACTAAGTTGGCTCCTAAAGAGTTAATCCATAATTGTCCTTGTCCGTGAATTAAACGCTCATCAATTCTTACCATTTTAATATTTGGTTCTGTCATTTTAATTTCCCCTTTTCTTTTTACCAGTATAATTCCCAGTCTTTATAAAATCTAACTAATGCTTCTAAATAGAAGTAATCGCCCCAGATATTGCCTTCATCAACACCTTTACCAGAATGCCATGAGTAAACACCATGTCTTAATAATGCATTTTCTGTATTCAAATCTTTATAAGTATAGTTTGTCATCATTGCACGCATCATTGTGTGCATACTTTGTTGATAAACTTGTCTTTCTGGATCTGTTTCAGGTAAATATTTCAACATTTCGTGCATTCCACAAACAGCAATCGCTGATGATGATGAATCACGAGATTGTAAATCACCATCTGTAAAGATTAAATCCCAGAAAGGAACATTATCTTCTGGTAGACGATTTAAGAAGTAATTTGTTACCGCTTTAAAATCAGGGAAGATTGATTCATCTTTATTCGCATAATATTGTAACGCTGTCCCGTAAATTGCCCACGCTTGACCTCGCGCCCAACTTGAGTCATCTGCATAGCCTTGACGTGTCATTCCTTTAACAGGTTCGCCTGTTTTAGGGTCAAAGTAATAAGTATGGAAAGTTGACGCATCTTCTCTAAACGCTGTTTCCACTGTTGATTTATAATGCGTATTTGCCATATCCACATAACTTGAATCGCCAGTTTCTTCAGCAGCCCAATATAATAGTGGGATGTTCAATAAGCAATCTACGATTAAACGATAGTTATCTTCTGCCCCTAATTCGCCCCACGCTTGGATAAATCCACCTTTTTCTTGGTAACGACTTGCTAATTGATCTGCTGCTAATAAAGCAGCTTTTCTAGCATTTTGATTCCCTGTTAATTTGTATGCGCTAACACAAGATGGAATATATAAGAAACCTAAGTCATGATGGTCTACTTCTATTTTATTTTCAATACGGTGTAGGAAGCTATCAACATGTTTTTCACCAAGAATACGGTATTTTTCATCTCTAGTGACGTCATAGGCTAACCAAACCATTCCTGTCCAAAAACCGTTTGTCCATTCTGTATTATCCATTAAGACATATTCGCCTTGTTTAGTCGCTGGCCACGGAAAACGTTCGCCAAACTTAATCATATTATGATCAACTAATTCTAAAGCTTGTTTCATCGCCTTCTCAATTTCATCGCGAGTAATTAATCCCTGTTGATAAAAACGATGACTATTCTCTAATTTCTCAATTTTCATTTGTGAGTCTCTCCTTCATTTCCTTTTTACACTTTATATATAAGCAAATAGCGTGCCAAAAAAAATAAAGCCTATACAATAGGCTTTATTTTTTATTTTTTAGATGTAAATTTGGATTTATTGGATGTGATGACCTAATATTGGAAGTTATTTAGATTTAAACTAAACAATTGATGTAAATAAGCAATCTCACCTAAATCAACTTCCGCATGATAAATAGATTCAAATTTTGCTAAGCCATCTTTTATAACTTTAACAAAATAGTCATGCTCTTTTGAAAATTCTGTTAAATCTGTCGTGTGATTTTCAACATATGTTCGAGTAATAACACGCTCAATCATACAACTAATATGAATGTATAGAGCCGTTCTTAAATTATTTGGGATACCTATCTTAAATTCATCTTCCCATAGCTCCATCATTTCTGTAATTAGTTGAATTGTTTTCTCTGGATTCAAGATACTTAACATTGTCACCAAGTTCTCTAGTGATAACGTCTTCATTAAACCATTGTTAAGATTATGAATTTCACCTGCTGTTAAATACTCATCAAACATTCGGGATAAATGATTAATTCCCTCTTCGCTCATGATATCATCCAACCCTAAAAACTGGACATCTTCAATTTTAGGATCGGTCGTGCCGATACTCCCCAAAACTTCATACCTAGCAAAGAAAGTTGTATTCGTTTTCATTGTTGTTAGATGTTTAAAGTCAGTTACAACTAATTGAATATTGGCAGATTTGGGTAAATTTTCTTCAAAAATATCTTTTAACTTATTCGCAGTCCCAATCCCTGTTTGGCATGAAATAATTAATGCCTTCTCTTTAGGTACCTCTGGCTCAAATACTGAGCATTCTGAGTAGTGACTTTCAGATGCTTTTAATGCCAATTGTGATATATTTTCTTTGTTTATTATTTTGAACCCTACATCTAAAGCTAGCTTTGTCGACACGTTGTCAATGACAGCAAATGGTCCTTCAACTCGATCTTGTATGGCTAACCTCAAATCTTCTGTATGACCAATATCAATTAATATAACCGTTCCATTACGCGTTTCATGAAGTGATAAATAACGCTTTAACTTAGCTGTAATTTCATTAAATGATACATCCAAATCCATATCTATACCATGAAATACACGCTCACCAATCATTTTATTAGCAGTTTGAGATAAGCTACTTGCTGTCGTTGGACCATGACAAATGATAACTCCTTGAATTTTATCTATAGAGAAGGCATTGTAATAATAGGTCACAATAATCGTGAACATCAAACTGTCAAAACCACTTAACCGGTCTGATAAATAAGGTAGCAGCTGACACAATAATTCTTTTAATAATTTGGCATGACTAGACGGTACGGATAGCTCTTCTTCTAGAGTAGTCAAGATTTGAACAACTTCCGCAGTAGTTACATCATCATACTTATTAACTGAAATAACTAACTCTAAATAATCCCCAATAAGCTGTTGTGCTTCGTGACTAAATTCAATTTGATTTTTTTCAAACATCGTTGTACTAATATAAGACATGGTGTCTTTGACAGAGCTATGTACTTTTGGGTCAATCAAATTTTGACTCTTATGGCGTGTAATCAGCTGCTCAAGCTTATCAAAACAGTTATTAACATACTCTGAAGCTGTGTACTTTTTATTTAAGAGCTGTTCATTATAATTGACAATTTTTTCATTCATCTTAAGAAATAGATTTCGCGTTTTATGGTGATCTGGATCATTAATCGTTCCATCAGGATACACCTCTATACGTTCTTCACTAAACATATCCATATACTTTATAGCATCATTTTTCATTGTTTTAGGTAAATAACTTACACTAATATCTATCGGATCATTATCATTTTCTAAATTAATAAAGGCATTCCCTACTAAAGACTTCACCAAATTCTTCATCTCACCAACATTGCCTGTGTAAGAATATCTTACCAAGAAATGAAATAATTCATTACTTATAAAAATAGGTCGATTCGTACTCTTGCATTCATTCTTGAAAAAGTACAACAAGAATTCCTTCTTCTCTTGGTATCCCCTAGCATCTAAAGATGGAACTTTAGTTACAATAGGAATTCGTCTAATAAATGTTTCGAGTAAAAAATCATCTATCTCTTCAGTCGTTGCAAAAACCAAACGAACTTTAGCTTCAGACCATTCTTTATTTTCCCCGATTGGTTTATATTTACCTTCATCTATGAAGTAAAACAACTTTTCTTGACTCTCAGATGACAATCTATGGACTTCATCTATAAATAAGATACCTCCATCACTGGCATCTATAATTCCTTTTCTATCTTCATAAGCACCAGTAAAGCTGCCTTGCTTATAACCAAATAATTTAGAAGACAACAACTCTGGATTGTCTGCGTATTCAGCACAGTTAAAGATTTCTAGCGGTGCCTCTTCTGGTAAAATATTTTCCTTTTTAGCATAATCATATAGTTGCTTCACTAAGAAAGTTTTTCCAGTCCCTGTATCTCCTGTTAATAATAACGGTAAACCATTGTTAGGATATTTCAAAGCTACCTTACATTGTCTCAATACTTCTGACAAACTTCTCTTAGCACCAATTAATTGATCTAAACTATTACTTTTACAAGCCTTCTCCACCTCTTCAAAACTAGAAAAAATTTCTTTTTCTGGATATTTACCAAATAGCTCTTTGAGTAAGTCCACAGGTAAATAAAATACTGGCTTGCTATTAATCTTAATTAATTTATTTTCTTTAAATAAACCATTTAGGTGATGATTGACCAAGGTAACTTTTTGATCAGAAATTGCAGCAATTGTTTGAGTTGTTGCAAATTTATAATGTTCTGAGGTAAAAGCTTTTGCATTTTTCCCCTCATTTATTAAATAATCCAGATAATCATTTTTCTTCATAATACTCACCCTTATCCATTTAAGAAATTTTACGTTTATTATTTTTTAATGATTACCTTGAATGATATAGAAAAACGCTAACAAAATCAAGTAGTTGTTCTTAAAAAATATACAAAAACACTGTAATTACAATATTAATTGCACTTACAGTGTTTTTATTAATTATCTATACTCAATTTATTGTTCAAAACTAATATCTACTAATAAGAAAACTTAATTTCCTATTAAGAAACCCCTTCAAACAATAGCTCTAAAACTTTAAGGGTCAAACGACGTCCTTTTCCAGCAAATGGGAAAGCATGCATATGCATCGCTGGATTAAAATTCGCTTCGATAATACCATAGCCTGGGTTATCTGGCGTTACCTCAGCATCAATATCTGGGATAATCAAATCAATTCCACTGATTGTCGCACCTAACGCTTGAACCGCCTTAGCAGCAACCTCTTTATAATACTCTGGCATCTCATCCGTCATATCAATAGAATCGCCACCTGTACTTACATTGGAATTTTCTCTCAAGTAAACGACTTGATCCTTCTCTAATACGCTCTCTACAGTTAGTCCTTGTTCTTTAAGCATTAACTTTTCAATCGGTCCTAACTCAATTAATTGTAGCGGTGTACGGTGTTTCGTTCCACGTAAGCTATCTTGATTTTTCACCTCAACAAGTTGGGCAATAGTCGAAACTCCGTCTCCCTTAACATTTGCTGGAACACGAAGCATAATAGCCTCCGTCTTATCGCCAATAACAAAGAAACGGTACTCTGTTCCTGGTAAGAATTCCTCAACCAATACCTCTGTATCCTCTTTAAAAGCAATCTCAATTGCCTCAGAATAATCCTCTAAACTTGCACCTTCTTTAAAAATAGAAATCCCTAAACCGTAATTCGTTGACTTAGGTTTGACAACAATTCCACGGTCAATAAAATAAGCATAGCTAGCAATTGCTTCTTCTTTCGTTATAAATTCTTTACCCGCGGGTACTTCGAAGCCTGCTTGATCCAAAACCTTTTTAGTTACTGTTTTATTTTCCATCATAAGTGACACAACATACGTATCAAGACTTGTCATGTTCGCTTTTTTAACATATTCTACTTTACCACCAAAACTCAATTTCAAAAATTGGTCTTGACGATCTAAAATTTCTGCTGAAATCCCTTTTTGTAAACAATCAAATAACAATAACTGTGTTGATAATTCCATATCACGGAACCCTGCTAATTGATAAGGTTTCTCCCAAGCACTTGCTTGATAAGTATTGCCTAATTCTATCGCAAATTTTTCTTGCGTCTCTTGAGCTATAATTTCAGTTAACATCTTACCCGATAATGTTTCTTCTGGATTAACTAAAAGTCTTCCCAATCCTTTAACCAAGCGGATATCATCATCTGATGATTCTATACTTTCCATCATCTCTAACCATGCAATTAATAGACGCTCACCTTCTTCAAGTTGACTCGTCTGATCTAACGGATTTTCTAATGCAACTTGATTATTTAGACGCTCACCTTCACGTAACCACTCATCACTGTCAATCGGTGCTTCATCTAACCATAGCATCAGCATTAAGAAATAATGCAGTAACTTAATCTGCTCTTCTGTAATACCATAATTGGCAAATGGGTTGTTATCTATATTACGAATCTCGATATACCCCACACCTTTTTCTTGTATAGCAGCAACTGTATTGCCACCACGTAAACGAACGGCAGAATAAAATTCTTTCTCTTCTGAAATTTTGCCTGTTTCAACCAATTTTTGAATGCTCGTCGCATAATCATCCATTGATTTATAAGATACAAAGACTGATTCATCATTCGTATAGCCAAAATTACTATTACGAATACTTCTAACAGGCATGCTCGGTCTACCTTTCGGACATCCCGTAAAATAGCCTTCCTCAGATAACGGTGCGGCACCCATCATATACGTCACAAACCAACGGTAACGTAAATAATTACGAGACACTTTTAAATACACATCTGTTTTAAAATCTTTGAACGTTTGTGTACTGTCTGACTTTTCATGCAACTGTTTTAAAAAGACTGAATCAAATTCAAAATTATAATGAATCCCACTTACCATCTGCTTACGTTTCCCATAGGTTTTAGCCAAATGTTCACGGTAAGCTACATCTTTCTCAGATGCCAATTTGGCAATCTTAATCGCGTCATCATTTTCAGGCAAGACAGGTGGCATACTTAACGGCCATAGCATTTCATTTTCTGGTAACGTTCGTCTCACGACATCGTGTAAACTTGCTAAATGCTCAAAAACTTCACGCTCTGAATTAGCAACAGGTGTAATCATTTCAACCTGTGTTTCACTAAAATCCGTTTGAATCGTCGGATGAAAGGCTCTATTCCCAAACTCTTTAGGGTGATCTGTCGTCGCTAACTCACCTGACAAAGTCACACGCTGACTTTCTTTTTCTATTCCAATACGTGATTCTTTAAATAACGAACGTATTGGTAACTCACTTAATAATTGCTGTATATTTTTCATAGGGCTTTTCACCTCATTCTTTGTTCATTTTCAGAACTAAATTATAGCATTCTCGCGTTAAAAAAGCTTTAATTTGAGCTTATTTAACGCCAATAAAAAAAGATGAACTCATAATAGAGTCCATCTTTTGGATTAATCCATTAAGCCTTTAAATAAGCCTTGAACATATTCTTCTGGTTTAAATGGATATAAGTCAGCTAATCCTTCACCTAAGCCCACTAATTTAACAGGTAGGTGCAATTCATTACGAATGGCTAATACAATACCACCTTTAGCTGTTCCATCTAATTTTGTTAAGACTAAACCTGTTACATCCGTCACTTCTTTAAACTGCTTCGCTTGAACCATCGCATTTTGTCCTGTTGTCGCATCAAGTACTAATAACACTTCATGAGGCGCATCTGGAATTTCACGCTGAATAATTCGTTTGATTTTTTCTAATTCTTTCATCAAGTTTACTTTATTTTGTAAACGTCCTGCAGTATCAACTAATAAAACATCTGCCTCTTGCGCTTTAGCTTGTTCAATTGCATCATAGACCACAGCTGCTGGATCGCCACCAGCATTGCCACGAATAACCTCAACTTGCGCACGTTCTCCCCACACTACTAACTGGTCAATCGCACCCGCACGGAACGTATCCGCCGCAGCCATTAGAACTTTTTTACCTTCTAGTCGGTATTGATTAGCTAATTTACCAATACTTGTTGTTTTACCTACACCGTTAACACCAACAAATAACATGACTGTAAGCCCGTCTTTTTGTAGGTTAATTTCATTATTTTCATCTTGGCCCTGTTCCTCATAAACTTCAACCAATTTATCAATAATAACACGTTGAACATCTTCTTGTTTTTTAGCATTTTGAAGCTTCACTTCTTTACGTAAATCTTCTGTAATTCTCATTGCTGTTTCAAATCCAACATCCGCCGTTATTAATGTTTCTTCTAATTCTTCAAAGAAATCCTCATCTACTTTACGGAAATTAGATAACAATTCATTAAAGACTTGAGAGAAAGTTCGGCGTGTTTTCTTAAGTCCTTTAGCCATCTTTTCAGATGATTCTTCTACTTCTGGTTCCACCGCTTCGACTGTTTCTACTTCTTTTTCGACTTCCGGTTCTGCCTCTTCGACTATTTCTACTTCTTCTTCGACTTCTGGTTCTGCCTCTTCGACTATTTCTACTTCTTCTTCGACTTCTGGTTCTGCCTCTTCGACTGTTTCTACTTCTTCTTCGACTTCTGGCTCTGCCTCTTCGACTGTTTCTACTTCTTCTTCGACTTCTGGTTCTGCCTCTTCGACTGTTTCTACTTCTTCTTCGACTTCTGGTTCTGCCTCTTCGACTATTTCTACTTCTTCTTCGACTTCTGGTTCCGCCGTATCGACTGTTTCTATTTCTTCTTCCTGTATCTCAGGAGTTTGTGGCTCTTCAACATTACCACCAAATGCTTTTTTTATCTTTTTAAAAAATCCCATTCATTTCGCTCCCCTCTATTTTAATACAAATTTTTCAACAGCAACTGCTACTCCATCCTCTTCATTCGTTACTGTAATGTGTTGCGCAACATTCTTAACGACATCACTACCGTTCTCCATCGCCACACCTAAACCAACAAATTCAATCATTGATAGATCATTCTCTTCATCACCTAACGCCATCATTTCCTCCGGCTTAATATCTAAAATTTCACCTAGCATTTTCAAACCAAAACCTTTGGAAACTGACTTAGGTAAAAATTCAAACAAATACTCACCAGATCTGACAATATTATATTTTTCATGATAAGACTTAGGTATTTTAGGCAAATGCTCATCAATTAACTTCGGTCCCACTGCACAAACCATTTTATTAATGCCATCTAATTTACTAGATTCTTCTAAATTAATTTCATCATATGTCAGTAATGGATTTAACGTATAATACAACGACTTAGAATTTTGGGGTTGCGGTTGAACTGTCAAGACAGAACTTCCCACCACCAAATCTAGAGGTAGACCCATATCGTAAGTTAAGCCGTAGATATCTTCAAGGTCATCCTGCGTCATCAATTGTTTCGCAATAATCTCTCCTGTATCATTACGCTGGATCAACCCACCATTAAAGGTCACCGCATAATCCCCTTCATCTAATAAATTCAACGTTTCTAAATGACCCACAACTGAATTTAAAGGTCTACCTGTACAAAGTACGACCTTAACTCCCTGTTCTTTCGCCTTCATTAACGTTTCACGATTTTTATCTGAAATAGTTTTATCATCTTTTAATAAGGTACCGTCTAAATCAATTGCAATTAATTTTATCATCTTGGTTCCCCCTCTTTAATTCTTAATCTCCAACTTGTGGTTTAATATCGCCACGGTCATTCACATCTTCTAAACGAACTGAGACAATATTAGAGATTCCTGATTCTTGCATTGTCACACCATATAAGACATCTGCCGCTTCCATAGTCCCTTTACGGTGAGTGATGACGATAAACTGAGTATCATCTTCAAAGTGACTTAAATACTGCCCAAATCTAGCAACATTCGCTTCATCAAGTGCCGCTTCAACCTCATCCAATACACAGAAAGGAACTGGTCTAACTTGAATAATCGAGAACAGCAAGGCAATCGCTGTTAGGGCACGTTCGCCACCTGATAATAGAGTTAAACTTTGAAGTTTCTTACCTGGTGGTTGGGCCACAATTTCAATCCCTGTGTTAAGTAAATCATCAGGATTTGTTAGTTGTAAATCCGCATGTCCACCACCAAACATATTAGGGAAGACTACCTGGAATTTATCCCGAATCGCAATGAATACTTCTTCAAATTTCTCTTGAACCACACGGTCCATCTCATTCATCGTATCAAATAAACTACCTTTGGCCTCTAGTAAATCATCACGTTGCTCTATTAAAAACGTATAGCGGTCATTCACCACATCATACTGTTCAATAGCTGCCATGTTGACAGGTCCTAAACGGTCGATACGCTGTTTTAACTCCTTGATTGACGTCTTAGCTTCTGCTATATCTTCCACTAACACAAAACGCTCTTTAGCTGCTTCATAGTTCATACTATACTCTTCTTGAAGTTTTTGAATAGCATTATCTAGCCCAACTTCAGACCTATTTTTCAAGACCTCAACTTCAGATTTTTCACTTGATAGAAGTAAATGATCCTTATTGGCTTTAGTCAACTGCTCATCCGTATCCGTAATCGAAGCTTGGACTTGCTCGCGTTCTGATTTAAGTGTCACTAACTTCTCTTGTATCTCTATTTTCTCAGCTTGTAATTTCTGCATTTTTTGCTCAATCTCAACTTGCGTTTCTTTATGAGTTGAGTGATTAGCCGTTAACTGTTTTAATTGTTGGTTTAATCTAGCTAAATCAGACCCTACCTCTTCTACAGTCTTCTCTTTATCCGTTAAAGTATTTTTCACATGAACACACTGTTCGCTTAAAACAGCTACTCGTGCTTGATAATGTTGCAACTCTTTTAACGCTTCTTCACGTTTTTGAGCCGTCACTTCTTCACGTTCATCAGTCGCTGCCATTTCTTTATCTAAACGTTCACGCTCTACTTTTAATGCTTCAATCTGTGTCGTCAATTGTGTTTTTTGCTCTTCGTAACTAGCTAGAAAATTATTCAATCCTGCTGTTTCATGCTCAAACAACTGTAACTCACGGGTTAGTTGTTGGTGTTCTTTAACCAACATATCTACTTTATTTTTCAAATCTTGTTCTTTAAATCGGCTTGATTCTACCGCCTCACGCGTGATCTCAAATTGCGCTTCACTTGTCTTAACGAGTTCTTTTAAATCTTGAACTAATTTTTCACGCTTAGCTAATTCACTCTCCATTAAAGAAACTTGTTCTGTTAATTTCTGTAACTCTTCACCTTTAGAAAACAGATTACCTTTGCCACCTTTTTTCGTAGCACCACCTGTCATCGAACCACCAGGTTTCATAACATCGCCTTCTAATGACACAACACGATATTGATACTGTGTTTGTTTCGCAATCGCATTCGCACTATCTAAATCTTTAGCTAAAATCGTCGCACCTAATAAGCTTTTAACAACAGGATTAATTTTAGCATCGAATGTAACCAAATCAGATGCTATCCCTATATAGCCAGGGTTACCCTCTATCATTTGAATTCTATCTTTCGGTATATGTCTCGGCTCAATTATCGTTAAAGGTAAAAATGTCGCACGACCTAGACGTTTTGATTTAAGATATGAAATCGCACCACGAGCCGCTTTCTCATCATCCACAATCACATTTTGAGCGCTTGCTCCTAACGCCGTCTCGATTGCTAGACTTAACTCTTTAGGCACTGTCACCAGTTCCGCTACAGCACCAACAATTCCTTTTAATTCAGACTTCACTTTCAAGACTGAACGAACGCCTTCAAAGAACCCTGCATAACTTTCTTGAAGTTCTTGCAAACTCTTTAAACGAGCCTTCGCTTGTTGAAGTGTTCCCATCGCATCATACATTTGCTTTTCTTTAATCACTAACTCGTCTTTACTACCTAATGCTTTTTTGCGATGAGAGTCAGACTGACTCGTTAAATCTTTCGTCGATTCACAAAAGTCAGCTAGTTCTTGCTCAGCTTTAGCCTTCTTCTCTTGAATCGCTGCTAATGATTGATGCAAGTCATCATGACGTTTCACTGCTGAATGATTTTTAGAACTTTCTTGGTCATATTGACGTTCCAAATGTTTTAAATCATTTCCTAGATTAGCTTGCTTTTGCATCACTTCAACATAATCACTACGTAAATCAGCTAACTGCTCCTTAGCAGAACGACTATAAATTTCCACACGCTCTGTCAGTTTTTCAACTTCTTCCATCGCGTTCTTTTTATCCTGTTCTTGCTGTTTCAAATCAGCAATTAAGGCTTCACGCTCCTCTTTCAGTTGCGCTAATTTTTGCGTCAGTTTTTCGTGTGATTCCGCATAATCAGCAGATGTTTTAGCCGTGTTTTCACGACGTTCTACAAATAAATTCTTTTGCCCTTCTGCCTGTTCATACGCTTCAGATGTTCGAAGTAATTTTTGTTGATACGTTTCTAACTGCTCATCTAACAGCACACGACGTTCTCTTAACTCAATTAAAGAGGCTTCGTAGCCTGCTACAGATTGCGTCATAACAGTCAATCTTGCCTCAAGCTCTTTTAACAATGTACTCTTTTTGTTCCACGTTTCCTTTAACTGCTCAATATCTTTAACCGTTACCCCTACATCTAAAGTCGTTAATTCTTCTTTCAAGGCAACGAACTCACGAGCCACTTTACTTTGAGCTGCCAAAGGTTCTAGTTGTGCTTCTAACTCATAGACAATATCTTGAACACGATTCAAATTATCTTCCGTTTCAAATAATTTACGCTCCGCTTGCGTCTTACGTTGCTTATACTTCAACACACCTGCAGCTTCTTCAAAAATACCACGACGGTCTTCTGGCTTACTATTAAAAATCCCCTCTACCTTACCTTGAGAAATAATAGAAAATGATTCTTTCCCTAAACCAGAGTCCATAAACAATTCAACAACATCTTTCAAACGACACGGTTGCTTATTAATAAAGAACTCACTTTCACCGGTTCTTTTTAAACGACGTGTGACACTGACTTCACTAAAATCAAGTGGTAAAAATTTTTCTTCGTTATCTAAAACCACAGTTACTTCTGCAATATTTAATTGCTTACGCTTCGTTGTTCCTGCAAAAATAACATCTGGCATCTTTCCACCACGTAAACTTTTAGCAGATTGCTCCCCTAAAACCCAACGAATAGCTTCTGTGATATTACTCTTACCACTGCCATTAGGGCCAACAACAGCTGTTAAACCTTTATCAAATTCAATGACTGTTCTGTCCGCAAATGATTTGAAACCTGCAATCTCTATCTTTTTTAAATACACGACTGGCCCTCCTCTCAGGTTTTCTCTCTAAAAAGAGAAAGTCAGCTGAACAAATGCCAAAGACTCATTCATCCAGCTGTAGCTGTCTCTTATTTGTGTAGTTGTTTAATTGCAATAGCTGCCGCTTGTTGCTCAGCCATTTTTTTAGATTTACCTTTACCTTTACCTATCACTTTATCACCAACACTTACCTCAACAAAAAATTCACGCTCATGGGCAGGGCCTTCTTCGCTAACCAGTGCATAAGTTATCGCCACATCTCCATTGCGTTGTAAAATTTCTTGTAAAGCTGTCTTATGATCCATCTCATGTGAAAAAGCACCAGATTCTATTTTAGGAATAATAACTTGATGAACAAATTTAACTACCGCTTCTAGTCCTTGATCTAAATACAATGCGCCTAAAAATGATTCAAATAAATCGCATAGCAAAGCTGGACGTTTACGGCCATTAGAATTTTCTTCACCTTTTCCTAATCTTACATGCTTATCAAATTCACACTCTTTAGCAAATTTTGATAAACTATCTTCACATACAATAGCTGCACGCATCTTCGTTAATTTACCTTCAGATAAATCAGTATATGTCCCGTATAGGTATTCAGAAATAATCAGTTCTAAAACCGCATCTCCTAAAAACTCCAAACGTTCATTATCTGTTAGATCTAAATAACGATGCTCATTCACATAAGATGAATGGGTAAAAGCTTGTTCCAGTAAAATTGTATTTTTAAATTCTACATTATAATTCGTCTTAACTAATTTAATCAATTCTTCTGTCATTGACATCACCCTCTATATTTTTACTACACTTCCCTCATTATACTGGTTTTACCGACTTTTTTAAATGATTTAGCCAAAATAACTTAAATACTTCTCAAAATAAAAAAAGAAATAGGTTCTAAGTCCTATCTCTTAATTAATAGATATAAAATCCCAGTCCTCTGCCTCGTTCACATACCGTTCCATAAATATATAAAACTACCTGGATATTACAATTCAGGTAGTTTTATAAGCCACTCTAGCTCTTAGCCCAACGATCATAACCATCTTGATAAATTTTAACAAAAGCATCCATGTCCATTGATTTTAACGTTTCAACATATTTATCCCAATTACTGATAGGCTCTACACCCGTAATAAATTTAGCTTCCATTTGTTCAACATAAGTTCGAATATCTGTTGAAGTCGCACTAACTTTATCTTGTTCTTCTTTCGTTAGATAAATAAGTGGGAATGGTACCTCAGCATTTGGTACAATTTTTTCTTCCGTTTCCTTTGCAATAAAGTTACTAAATTCAACACTACCCGGGTCATTCGGATCAACATTAATTGGTTCTAAATCTGGTTCTAACCCAGGAACATTAATACCATATGACGGTGACACTTTACCACGATTTTCTTCAGCCTTAGCGACGTCATAATTTTTGGTATAGACTTTTACTTCTTCACCTTTATCATTTTTAACATATTCCCAAAGGTCCCCTTCAGTCCCTCTGTTTAGTAATTCATAACCTTCTTCAGTGTAAAAATGATCTGCCCATCTTAATGATGCTTCAGGGCTTGGGTTATCTTTAGTAATTACAAATGTTCCTCTAACTAATCTAGGACTTCCAGGAACGACTGCTTTTTTAGATACAGGACTTGTTAAAGGTTGGAACATCGGGTTTTTCAGTCCCTCAGCTTCTGTTTGCCCCGTTGAGAAATAAGAGAACCAATCTGCAAAAACTCCAAGTCGATCATCTTGTCCTTTCCCTTTTTTTTGTTCCTCAGACTGAGAGTAAATTTCTGAATCCAATAGCCCTTCTTTATACAGTCTGTTCATATACGTCACAAATTCCTTATAATTATCAGTCATCGCAGCATAACGAACCTTACCATCAACCTCTTCTATCCCTTGATCTTTCATACCAAATGCTCCCATTAACCAAGGACGAATACTATCCATCTTCTCATCTGAAATCGGAATTTCATCTTTCTTTCCATTTCCGTTTGGATCTTCATCTCTAAAGCGAACTAAAAGTTTATAAAATTCTTCAGTTGTCTTCGGTAATTCTTTTACATCAAGATTTTCTAACCACTCACCGTTGTACCATAGTGGCCATCTCGGCCAGATTCCTGTTGAACTACGAACAACTGAAGGTAGGCTATAAATATGTCCATCTGGTGTTGTAATTGATTTTCTAATACTAGGATCTTCATCCATTAATTTATTCAGATTAGGTGCATACTTCGGAATTAAATCTTCTAGCTCAACTAAAATACCTTGTTGTCCATAATCAAGCTCCATTCCACTTGATAAATTTCCACCTGCTCCGAATATAATATCCGGTAAATCTCCACTAGCAAAAGCCAAATTAAGTTTTGTTGCAAAATCACTTAGTGGTGGTGTCGTATATTTAAAATCAATGTTTGTCATCTTACTATAATCTTTTAACATTGATAAATCTTTCCACTCTGCCACACCAGCACCAGGAGCCATCATCGTCATTTTTAAATTTTCTTTAACAATCGGCATCCCCTTTTCATTCACTTCAATTCCTGAATCTTTACTGTCCTTTGCTTTTTTATCATTTGAGCCACATCCAACAAGTACACCACTTACTAATAACCCTACCATCATCAATCGTGTTTTCTTCGTCAACATTTGTAGTCCCCCTTAAAATGATATCTATAGTATTAAAAACTATTACACAATTTTATAAAACAATTACTTTTTATTCAGCAGCTTTCCAAGTATCATACGCCTCTTGGTAAACTTTGACATAATCATCAACACCCATTGAATTTATCGTACTTACAAATTTATCCCAATTCTCAAGTGGCTCAACTCCCGTAATGAACTTTGCCTCCATCTGCTCAACATACGTCTGTAAATCAGTTCTCACTGTACTTACTTGATCTTGTTGTTCTTTTGTTAAATAAACAAGTGGAAACGGCGTTTCAGCATACTTTGTTATTTTATTTTTTGTTTCATTCTTAACAAATTCGTCAAATGGTTTAATATCTGGATCATCTACTTTTTCCTTAATTGCAGGAATAGTTACACTTTTCGTCGGTGCCGTAATACCATAATCGGGACTCACTTTACCTCTTGAGTCTTCCGTATTAGTTAAATCAACATCTTTTGTATAGACCTTAACTTTTTTACCATCTTTATTTTCCTTATACTCCCAAAAACTTCCCTCTGGTCCTTGATTCAAATAAGTATATCCTTCATCCGAATAGAAATAATCTATCCAACGAAGTGAGGCCTCGGGACTTGGATTTTTTTCAGTTAAAGCAAATGCTCCTCTTACCAAACGTGGACTACCAGGTACTACTGCTTTTTTAGAAACCTCACTTGTAAGTGGTTGGAACATTGGATTATCCAAGGCTTCTGTCTCATTTTGACCAGTTGTAAAGTAAGAGAACCAATCTGGAAATAGTCCGATTTGATTGTTTTGTCCCTTAGCTTTACGTTGTTCATCTGCTTGTGAATAGACTTCTTTATCCAACAAACCTTCTGCGTATAATTTATGCATGTAAGTTAAATAAGCTTTGTAATTTTCAGTAACAGGTGGGTAGCGAACTTTACCGTTTATTTCTTCAATACCTTGAGACTTCATCCCAAATGCTGCCATTAACCAATCTCTTGAATTATCTAGCTTAGTATCTGTTAATGGAATATCATCCTTTTTGCCATTACCATTTGGATCCTCATCTCTAAATCTAACCAATAAGTCATAAAATTCATCTGTTGTTTTAGGCAATTCTTTTACACCTAATTTTTTTAGCCATTCTCCGTTATACCATAGTGGTCCTCTAGGCCAGATTGCAGTGTCGCCTCTTGAAACAACTGGTAATGAATAAATGTGACCATCTGGTGTTGTAATTGATTTTCTGATACTCGGATCTTCTTCCATCAATTTATTAAGGTTAGGTGCATACTTCGGAATTAAATCTTCCAGTGGTAAAAGAATCCCCTGACTCCCATAGTCAACTTCCATACTACTACCAAGACTTCCACCCGCTGCGTATATAATATCTGCTAAATCTCCACTAGCAAATGCAAGGTTTAATTTAGTTTGGAAATCACTCAACGGAGGGGTAGTGTATTTAAAGTTAATACCTGTTTTTTCAGAATAATCTTTTAACATTGGCATATTTTTCCATTCAGCCAAACCTGTCCCTGGTGCCATCATTGTCATTTCTAACTTTTCTTTTACAATTGGAAATCCTTTTTCTTCCACTTTGACACTTGATTCTTTCCCGTTAGCACTTTTACCTGACCCTTTACCACATCCCACTAATAAACTCGTCAGCACAATCGTTACTGTTAATACTTTTCTTTTTGTAAGCACTTACATTACCTCCTTAACAAAAATGAGAGTCTTTCCACAAATACCTTATTTGGGTAAGACTCTCACTTCGTTTGACTAAGCAATATTCATAAAATTATAAGCGACAACAATTGAAATTAAGCATTTTTCTTCCATGTGTCATAAGCGTCTTGATAGACTTTTACATACTCTTCAACGCCCATTGAGTTAATAGTGTCTACAAATTTATCCCAATTTGAAATTGGTTCAACACCTGTGATAAATTTAGCTTCCATTTGTTCAACATACGTTTTAAGGTCTGTTGCTACGGCACTTACTTTATCTTGATCTTCTTTAGTTAAGTAAACTAAAGGATAAGGTGTTTCTGCATATTTTGTAATTTTTTCTTCTGTTTCATTTTTGATAAATTCAGTGAATTTATTATCATCCGGATCATTAGCTTTTTCTTTAATTCCTGGGAACGATACACCTAAAGCTGGGACAGGGATACCGTAATCTGGCGTTACTTTCCCACGTTCATCTTCACGTTTTTCTAAATCAATACCTTCATTAAAGACTTTTACTTTTTCACCTTTATCATTTTCCTCATATTTCCACAAAGCACCTTCTGGCCCTTGATTCAAGTATTGTGAGCCCTCTGGTGTATAGAAATAATCTACCCAACGCAGTGCAGCCTCTGGACTAGGATTATTTTGAGTAATTGCGAAAACACCACGAGATAAACGTGGACTTCCAGGTACTACTGCTTTTTTAGAAAATTCACTTGTTAGTGGTTGGAACATTGGATTTTCTAACGCTTCTGTTTCTGTTTGACCTGTTGTAAAGTATGAGAACCAGTCAGGGAATACACCAACTTGGTCATTTTGACCTTTGGCTTTACGTTGTTCATCCGCTTGTGAGTAAACCTCTTTGTCTAAAAGACCTTCTTTATAAAGTTCATTCATATATGTCACAAAGCCTTTGTAGTTATCAGTAATTGGAGAATAACGAACTTTTCCATCGATTTCTTCAATACCTTGCTCTTTCATACCAAAAGCAGCCATTAACCAAGCTCGAGAACTATCTAGTTTTGAATCTGTCAATGGTACTTCATCCTTTTTACCATTTCCATTTGGATCTTCATCACGGAAACGAATTAATAAGTCTTTAAACTCATCCGTTGTTTTTGGTAATTCTTTTACATCTAAGTTTTTAAGCCATGAGCCCTTATACCAAAGTGGACCACGAGGCCAAATTGCTGTATCGCCACGAGCAATTGCTGGTAGTGAATAAATATGTCCATCTGGTGTCGTAATAGATTGACGGATACTTGGATCTTCTTCCATCAATTTATTTAAATTAGGTGCGTACTCAGGAATTAAATCCTCTAATGCAACTAACATACCTTGTTGACCATAATCAATTTCCATTGCTGCTGTAAGTGTACTAGAACCTGCACCAAAAATAATGTCTGGAATATCTCCACTAGCAAATGCTAAGTTTAGTTTCGTTGGGAAATCACTTAGTGGTGGTGTTGTATATTTAAATTCTATACCAGTTTTTTCAGCATAATCTTTCATAGTTGGCATATCTTTCCATTCAGCCAACCCTGTTCCTGGTGCCATCATTGTCATTTTCACTTTATCTTTAACAATTGGAAATCCTTTTGCTTCAACCTTAACATCTGATTTTTTCTTCGCGTCTCCGCCACTCTTACCACATCCAGCTAAAACTAAACCAGATAATAGGACAACAGCTGACACTTGCAACGTTTTCTTCATGACTTTCTCTCCCTTTTCTTTTGCTATATCCAACTTTCTAACCTTTCAATGACCCTACCATAACACCCTTAACAAAGTATTTTTGCAAGAATGGATATGCCACAATAACTGGCAGTGTTGATACTAACATAACACCGTATTTAATAACTTGTACTAACTGTTGTTTACTATAGAGCATTTCAGCCATACTTGATGTCATACTACCTGTCGCATTAGAAGACAAATCTTGTAACACTAAGATTTCACGTAACACCATTTGTAATGGGTATGCTGCTTTGTCTGATAAGTAAATCAACGCATTGAAGTAACTATTCCAATGTCCAACACCGTAGAATAATGCCATTACTGCGATGATTGGCATTGATAACGGTAAAACAATCTTCATGAATAATTTGAAATCAGAACACCCATCAATGATAGCTGCTTCTTCCATTTCACGTGGAATTGTTGCTTGGAAGAATGTTCGTGTTACTACAATATTATAAACTGATGCAGCGTTTGGAATAACCATAGCCCATACAGTATCAAACATACCTAACCCTTTAACTAATAAGTAACTAGGGATCATACCACCGCTGATGAACATTGTAACTAACATAAAGTTCATCATCCATTTACGACCACTGAAATCAACACGCGCTAATGCATACGCACATGGTAATGTTACTGCCAAGTTAATTGTTGTTCCTAGAGCAGTATAGAAAATTGTATTCATATACCCTCTCCAAATATTGTCATTCTCTAAGATGGTAGAATATCCTTCAAATGTAATTCCTTTTGGTAATAAGAACATTTTTCCTGAATTTACCATTTGTGGATCACTAATTGACGCACTGACGATATAAATCAAAGGATAAAGTACGATAATAAGTGATAGGACTAAGAAAACATATATCAAGCCCATAAATACTTTATCAGCTTTTGTCATTTTAACAGTTTTAGTATTTAACATTTAATTTTCTCCTTTCCTACCACAAGCTAACATCGCTTACTTTTCTTGAGATTTTGTTAACAATAATTAATAATACTGCATTAATTAATGAATTAAATAAGCCTACCGCCGCAGCGTAACTATACTGAGCATCTAGTAACCCTTGTTTATACACAAATGTTGCAATAACATTTGATGATTCCATATTTAATGGGTTTTGTAATAATAAGATTTTTTCATAACCCATAGCCATTAAACTACCTACGTTCATGATTAACAAAATAACCATTGTTGGCACGATTGTTGGTAAGTTGATGTACCAAATACGTTGTAAACGAGTCGCACCATCTACTGTCGCTGCTTCATGTAACTGCGTGTCTACCCCGGACAAGGCTGCTAGATAGATAACTGATCCCCAACCTGTTCCTTGCCATACACCTGACAGTACATATATTGTTTTAAACCATTTTGGATCGGTCATAAATGAAATTCTTTCAAATCCTAAAAATTCTAAAAAGTGATTAATAATACCTGTTGATGGTGATAGGAATGAAATCATCATACCTGCCATAACTACTACTGAAATAAAGTTTGGTGCATATGTTACTGTTTGTGTAAATTTCTTAAAGAAGCCATCTTTCGCTTCATTCAATGCTAACGCTAAGATAATAGGAAGTGGAAATCCAACAATTAATGAATAAACACTAATTCCTAAAGTATTTTTAATAAGATCCCAGAAATAATATGAATCAAAGAACCTTTCAAAATGTTTCATCCCTACCCAAGGGCTTCCCCAAATTCCTAATGATGGCATGTAATCTTTAAAGGCAATTACCACCCCATACATTGGTCCATACGCGAAAATTAAAAAGTATAGAAAGGCAGGTAAGATAAATACATATAATTGCCAACTCTTAAATATTTTTTCCCATATAGATTTCTTTTTAGGTTTCGCTTCTAATGAAACAACACCATTTTGATTTGCCACAATTGCTCAACTCCCTTCGTTTTGTAAACGCATTCTTAACTTGCTGCCTTAAGTATATACACATAAAAGCGTTTTCACAATGTGTAATCCTACCAAAGTGTATACTATCTATGAAAACGCTGTTATATCAACACTTTCACACACCCTATATGTGAAATTTGTTGCTGACTATACTTTCTTTTTTAGCTTAATACCATAACATCCTAGTGTTTCTGATATGTTTTCTGGTAGTATAATTTGATCTTTACATACCTTTAATTGCTCATTTGTACTTACACTAATAACACTCTCAACATCATTTTGAAGGATACCCAATGATTCAAAATCAACATAATCTGGGACACTTTTTGTAAGTGGATAAAAAGCATAATAAGCCTCTTTATTTTGAGTGATAAACCACGCTCTATCTTCATCAAGTATCTCTAATGGTCTAGTTTTATAAATTCCTTCACCATAAATAGTTAACCAACTTCCTAACTCTTTCATAATTTTTTCTTCTTCCTCAGTAAATGTTCCATCTGGTTTAGGGCCCAATCCTAGAATTAAATTACCACCTTTCGATACTACATTCACTAACGTTTCAATAAGCTCTTGACTCGTTTTATAGGTATCATTTGGGTTGTATCCCCAATCATTTCCAATCGGAATATTACTTTCCCAAGGCTTATCTGGAATTTCAGCTATACTGGGTACTTTACGTTCAGGTGTCACATAGTTTTCATGACGACCACCCATCATACGGTCAACAATAATCAATTCCTTATTATCATCACGCGCAATTTCAGCGAATTCATCCATCCTCAGATTTTCTTTACCACGCCCACACCAACCAGCATCTAACCATAATAAATCGATTTTTCCATAGTTATGTGTGATTTCATGAATTTGGTTATGAACAAATCCAACATATTTTTCCCAAATCTCTGGCTTTTCTTCTGGATTATAACTGGCACGTCGTCCTTTGACTGTATCGTCATCTAACCAATAATAAGGTGAATACCAATCCGCTTTAGAATAGTAAGCTCCTGTTGCAAGTCCTTCTTCTCTAAAAGCATCGAAAACTAATTTAAGAGGATCCTCTCCTGTATACGGACTATCTTTTCCACCAATTTTATAATCTGATTCTGCAGTATCATACATATTAAAACCATCATGATGTTTGGTTGTATAAATTAAATAATTAAAGCCAGCTTCTTTACATGTCTTAGCCCATTTTTTTGCATCTAACTTATTTGGATTGAAAAGCTTATTTAATCCCCAATAATCACGTTGTAACTCTTTAACATCATCACGCCAGGCAATAGGCTCTCTCGCCCACTCATCTTCCTCAGACAATTGCCAAGATTCCACAATTCCTGCTTCAGAATATAAGCCCCAGTGCATGATAACTCCTAGTTTCATATCTTGGAACCATTCCAAACGCTCTTTTAACATCTCAGTTTCTGGAAACACCTCAAGACTACTACCCTTTATGTCAGTCTTAGCCTCTTCAATATCGCCACGTATTTTTTCTGCGACCACTACACAACACCTTCCTTTCTTTTTAGCTATCCTTTACGAGTTAAACTATAAACAAAGAAAGCGATTACATCAATGTGTGCTTTTTGCAAGTATGTAATTACAGTCCACATCTTTATAAAAATAAGTAAAAGCTTTATAATAGAAGAGGAAAGCGGTTACTATTCAGACAACAAGAAAGGACATTTCAATTATGAAATTAACACTATCTGGAGATACACATTTAATACAAGCAGGTTTAACACATCTATTAAAGCACCTAGACTGTCAATTAACTGATGATGGTTTTCCATTAACTATCATCAAACGTCCAGGTACATTACACATAGCAAAAACAAAACAAGAAGGATTCCTATCATTTGAACACACACATCAATTTTTCCGTGGCCTTAGACTTTGGCTAGATAATGCAAAAGAGACAGACATATTTGATATAGAAGAAACGCAACAATTTAAAACAAGTGGTGCTATGATAGATGCCTCAAGAAACGCAGTACCAAAAGTAGATACTGTGAAGGACTTTCTAAATAATATGGCACTAATGGGACTTAATATGTTAATGCTCTATACAGAAGATACTTACGAAGTTCCAGAATATCCATTATTTGGTTATTTACGAGGGCCATATACTAAAGAAGAAATACAAGACTTAGATCGTTACGCTTTAGACTTAGGAATTGAACTAGTCCCGTGTATTCAAGCATTGGGTCATCTATATAATGCCCTACAATACAGATATGCGATTGGCATGAAAGACACACACGATATCTTATTAGTAGACGAACCAAAGACTTACGAATTCTTAGATAATCTATTCAAAAGTATTTCTGATATGTATACAACTAACCGTGTCCATATCGGAATGGATGAAGCACATGATCTTGGTTTAGGCTTATACTTAAATCAAAATGGTTATAAAAATAGGTTCGAAATCATGAACTCACACTTGAGAAATGTTTTAAACCTTACTGATAAATACCAACTAAAACCTATGATTTGGAGCGACATGTATTTCCGTTTGGGGTCTAAAACAGATGACTATTATGATAAAGAAACGGTGATTCCTAAAGATATTGTCAAAACAATGCCAGATATCCAAATGGTTTATTGGGATTACTATCATAGTGAACAAGAAGACTACGAATACTTCTTGAAAAAACACCAAGAATTTGAAAAACCTCTGATGTTTGCTGGCGGTATTTGGACATTTAATGGAATGGCCCCTAACTATGGAAAAACATGGGTGACAACTAACGCGTCCTTGCAAGCATGTAAATTAACTAATACCGAAGAAGTTATGGCCACTATATGGTTAGATGATGGAGCAGAAACACCTCTGCAAACCTGTCTTCCAGGCTTACAGCTATTTGCCGAACATACATATAAAGAAAAACCTAGCCAAGAAGATATAGCTAAAGCCTTCTTATCTACAACAGGTGATAATTTAGAGGATTTCTTATTGCTATCAAAATTTGATGAGACACCCGGTATAGTCAAAGATAATCTCATGGCTTCCCATCCTAGTAAAATTTCTATTTGGCAAGATCCCCTTATTGGATTATATGATAAATCATTTGAACCTTATCCTATTAGAAAACACTATACAGAACTAGCTGAACAATTAGGTAACGTACATTCCAATAATAAAGATACACAGCTAATAATGGACTTCTATCACCAATTTGCTAAGGCTATTAGCCTAAAATCTGAACTCGGAATAGATATCCAAACAGCATACACAGAGAAGAATAAAAATAAAATGTCTGATTTAATGAAAGACATTGATGAATTAAAGCAATTAGTTAATAACATGCACCAACATCACCGAGAAGTATGGTATACATTCAATAAAGCCTTTGGTTGGGAAATTATAGATATCAGATACGGTGGTGTTCTAACTCGATTAGATACGGCTAGCTATCGCTTAAAACAGTGGATTAACGGAAATATTGAAGAACTTGAGGAACTAGAAGTCACTAAATATATACATGATAGTACACAAGACGGATACCTTGGTCGAAACTTATATCAACACCTGGTCTCACCAAGTAAATTATCAGATGTATAGGAGGCAAAACACAATATGGCAATGACAAAAAAGCATATATTTTTAATAATAGTCATTATTGCCTCACTCATAGCTGGTTTCAAATTATTGAAGCCAGAGGTACAGACACAAAGTGAGAGTGGTATTAAAATTACTGGAAATATAAAAAATAAAGAAGTCATCGAAGACGGTATTGAAGTTATTGAAACAAACCTAAAAGCAGTCAATAAAAAGGACATGCCTACATATCTTTCTACTCTCGTTAAATCAGCACAAGAAGATACTAAAGAAGAAATGAGTCAATTTTTTAAAGAGTTTACAGTTGAAAATGAGCTTTTAGAAATCAAAGTTCTTGATGAAACAACTGATAGACTACTCTTGCAAGCACAACAAAAAACAACTGCTCCCTCTGATAAAAAACAAAAAGAAAAATACAGAAATCACATTTCAACAGCTAATCATACTCTGGTTAAAGAAGATGGCGAATGGAAAATAGCAGAAACTATTATGACAGATACACAATTTATAAACTAAAATAGTGATATAAAAAGCCCTAAAAATTAAATTCAAGTAACATGAATTTAATTTTTAGGGCTTTAACGTTACATAACTATAAGTAAAAGGTATTAACTTCACTTTATCTCTTATATCAAAATAAAAAAAGACACATCGGAATGTGTCTTTACCGTAATATCTAAGCGTGGCAACGTCCTACTCTCACAGGGGGAACCCCCCAACT
>NZ_JAPDSH010000004.1 GCF_029143285.1 Vagococcus proximus | reverse complement strand
AAGAGACAGGAATAAATTATTAATTTATTCCGTGCAGTTTTATTAAATAACCTAGTATTATATTAAATCTTTAGTTAAAAACTGTGCTCGACCATACCCAAAACTCCAATCACTATTAGAATTTTCATGGATTGCAATCATAATATCTACGGGATTTATACCACAGAACTGGTTTAGATCATCAACTAAAGTTTGATATAACGCTATCTTTTTGTTGTTATCACGTTCTTTACTTAATATCGTAATTACTATGTTAGTTTCAGAACGTTTATACTCTAATCCTGAATCTTGAATAATCATTTCATACGGCTCATGTTGATTAATAATTTGATAGCGATCACGTTCGGGTATTTTGAAGACTTTAACCAAACTATTATGTACCGTATCTAAGAGAAGTCTTAGTTCTACTTCACTTTTACCTCGTTGTATATCTAATTTAACTAAGGGCATAGAGCGTCTCCTTTGTTTTGACTTAGGCTTTCTTATGTTTTCTCATATCCAAAACAACGGCTCCGATGATAATTAACCCCTGAATAATTTGTTGAACATAAGCATCAATCCCTAGTAGAGTAAAACCATTTGTAAGTGTCCCTAATATAAGTGCCCCAACCACAACACCAGAAACTTTACCAATCCCACCACCATGACTGGTCCCACCAATTGTTGCTGCAGCGATGGCTGTCGTTTCAAACATTGTTCCAGCTGCTGGTTGAATAGAACCACCTGTTCTTCCAATATAGATAAGAGCGGTAATACCAGCTAATACTCCTGAAATAACATAAACCCAAACTAAGTTACGTTTAACTTTAATCCCTGATATTTCAGCTGCCTCGATGTTCCCACCAATGGCATAGATACTCTTACCAAATGACGTGTAGTTCATAAGAACCCACATAAAAATAATAACAAGAATATAAATCAAAACAGGTACAGGTAATATCCCAAATAGTCGATCTCCTAAGAAATTAACTTGAGGATTAATATTACTGATAGGTTTTCCTTTAGTAATCATTAAGGCTGCCCCTCTAACTGCAATTTGGGACCCTAAAGTTGCGATAAAGGGTGGAATACCTGTATAAGCTATTAACCAGCCGTTACCAAACCCAACTAAGCCACCAATAACTAATGACAGTAGTAAGGTTACAATTAGTGGTGCTTGACCGACACTAGGAAAAATCTTTCCAACAGCATCTGTTGTTTGGCTAATAGTACCTACCATTATCCCAGCAAACGCTAATGTAGAACCCACTGAAATATCAATACCTTTGGAAATAAGGACAATGAATAGCCCGAGCGCTAAAATCCCATAAATAGAGGTTTGTGTTAATAAATTCAAAATATTATTAACCGTCAAAAAATTAGGATTTAAACCTGATAACATAATAAACATGACAATGAGCACAAAAATGATTAAGTAATTTTGAAAAAACTTCTTCTTATTCCCTTTAATAATACTATTCACGCTATTCCCTCCACATACAATTTGTTATGAAAAATCATTTTTCAACCCACTGGCATATGCAATAACATCTTCTTGGGTTAAGTTTTTATTAATAAGATTCCCTGTTATTTTTCCTTCATGCATAACAATAACCCTATCGCTCATACCTAAAATTTCAGGTAGTTCGGATGAGACCATGATAATTCCTTTACCAGTAGCGGCCATTGTTGAAATATTACGATGTATTTCTGCTTTGGCTCCAACATCAATTCCACGAGTTGGTTCATCTAGTATTAAAATTTCTGGGCGCGTCAGTAACCACTTGGCGATGAGAACTTTTTGCTGATTGCCACCACTCAAGTTTTCGATAGCTGTTTCAGCAGTAGGTGTTTTTACATTAAGTAAATCAATATAAGCTTGTGACTCTTCGGATAAACGTTTGTTGTTAAGTAAGCCGATTTTATTTTTAAAAGAACCTATAGAACTTGAGACAATATTGTAATTGACAGATAGCATTGGGAATATACCTGTTTTACGTCTGTTTTCTGTTAAAAATGCTAATTTTGATTTTACAGCGGATGAAGCATTGGTTATATGTAATTCTTTACCATTGAGAGTTACTTCTCCGGATAATTTATGCCTGACACCAAATAGAGCTTCCATAACTTCGGAACGACCTGCTCCAACAAGACCAGCAAAACCAAGAATTTCTCCTTCTCTCACTTCGAAGGAAATATTTTTAAAGTCTTTTTCATTGCTAAAGTTCTTTACAGATAACTTTACAGGTCCTAATTCTACTTTTGTCTTAGGAAAAAGTTGGGTGACATCCCGGCCTACCATTAAATTGATAAGCTCTTGTTCATTTATTTCACTGACAGGTCGTTGAGTAATATACTGCCCATCTCTAAATACGGTTAATTCATCACAAATTTCCATAATTTCATCTAACTTATGAGAGATATAAATAATACTAACGTTCTCTTTTTTTAGATCACGAATAATCTTATAGAGTTGCTTCACTTCTTTTTCAGTAAGAGATGATGTTGGTTCATCCATAATGATAACTTTTGCATTAAAAGATAAGGCTTTTGCAATCTCAATCATCTGTGTCGTCGCAACCGTAAGTTCTTTCATAAGAATTCGTGGGCTAATTTCTAAATTAATTTTATCTAATACAGCTTTGGTCATATCTTCCATTTTTTTATGATCGATAAATCCAAATTTATTCTTCGGTTCGCGACCTAACCAAATATTTTCCATAATACTTTTTTCTGACACTGGGCTGAGCTCTTGATGAATCATCGATATTCCAAGGTGTAACGCTTTAATAATGGAATAATCTTCAATGTAATTACCATCAAACCAAATTTTTCCAGAGGTTGGTTTATACATGCCGATAATACATTTCATTAATGTTGATTTTCCAGCACCGTTCTCACCAATGAGAGCATGTACTTCACCTTTTTTTACTGACAGATGAACATCATCTAAAGCTTTAACTCCAGGAAATTCTTTAGTGATATGCTCTAATCGTAAGATACAGTCTAAATCATTTTCCATACTGACTCGCTCTCCATTCTGATTATTTTATTAGTTATTTAAACTCATTAATATTTTCTTTTGTAATCAACTTGAATGGCACATACTTAACGTGTTCTTCTGGCGCTTTGTCATTTAGCAAAGCTGTAACTGTCTCCATAGCACCGCCACCTTGCCCCACCGCATCTTGGAATATTGTACTAGCCATATCCCCATTCTCTACAGCTTCTAACGCATCAGGAATCGCATCAATACCTGTGATAAGAATATCTGAACGTTTATTTTTCTTCACCGCTTGAACAGCACCTAATGCCATTTCATCATTATTAGAAATAATAGCTTTCAAATCATCACCATATGTAGAAATCCAGTTTTCAGCTATTGTTAACGCCTTATCTCGTTGCCATTCTGCTGTTTCTTTATTTAGAACTTCCATATCAGGGTATTTTTCTTTAATAGTTTGCTCAACACCCTCTGTTCGTTTCATCGTTCCCTCATTGCCTAAAATTCCCATTAGAATGGCTATTTTTCCTTTGCCTTTTAATTTATCACCAATATTTTCAGTTTGCATAATTCCTGCTGTTACTTCTTCAGAACCTACGTAGTAAACTCCCTCAGGCATTTCTTTTTCTTTTCCTGCATAAGGATTACGATTAACATAAACCAACGGAATTTTAGCATCCTGTGCTGCTTTAGTAATAGGAGCCATAGCACTTGTATCAACAGGGACAACAATTAAACCTATTACGCCATTCTGTATCAAGGTATTTACTTGATCTTGTTGGGAAATTAAATCTTCTTTTGCATTTTCTACTTTAACTTCAATATTTTGTTTTTTAGCTTCTGCCTCTGCGGCTTCAAGGATATACGTTTGAAAAGTATCATTTAAATTGTTAATGGCATAACCAATTTTTTCTTCTTTTTTACCATCGTCTTTAGATTTATCATTTGATTTACTACAGGCTGCGAGTGACAAGACAATTGTTATGACGACTGTCAATAATACATATTTTTTCATTTTCTTCCTCCTATAAGGTAAAAAGGGGCAACGACAACAAACCAACACCAAGCTCAACAGAAAGCGCTATCATTTCGATGGCTATAAATAGTTATCTGTTGGTTAAGTCTTGGTTATATCTTAATTCTGTTTAACAAGTTAGTCAAGATATTTCACAGAATATTAAAAAAAACCGCGTGCTAAAGCGAGCGGTTTTAATAAACGAGTTCAAGATTAATTTTATTTTGTGAAAAATACTCTATATATTTTGACGGTAATTCTCCACCGGAAATGATGTGATCAACCTCTTTTAAATCCGCATACGTACTTAATGTCGCATGATCAAATTTACTGTCATCTGCAAGTAAAAATAAGGTCTCTGCCTTATCCGAGACTGCTTTTTTTATTCGAGTCTCGAGAATATCAGAATTTGTTAAGCCGCTTTTTAGTGATACGCCCGTTGAGGCCATAAAAGCTTTATTGACGTTTAGACTCTTTAAAATGTCACTATTATTTAATTCTAAGAACGAACGTGTTTCCTTTTTATACTTATTACCAATAGTGATGAGCTGGACATTCTCTAACTCAACAGCAAAATTTATAACATCTAAATTATTGGTAATGACAGTAAGTGGTAAAGTTTGATCAATGTAATCCAGAATATTCATCGTTGTCGTCCCGGAGTCAATATAAATATAATCATTTGGTTCAATGAACTCTGCTGATTTTTTTGCTATAAGTGTTTTTTCATTTAGTTTAGTAACTTCTCTATGCTCAAATGAAACTAAAGAATTATTTTTTAAAATAACACCTCCGTAAACTTTTTCAAGGATGCCTTTATCGATTAAATATTTGGTATCTCGTCTTATCGTATTCTTTGAAACGTTGAATGCTTGGCATAACTCATCTAGCGTAGCGGTCTCCTTTATCTTTAAATATTCCTCAATTTCATGAATTCTTTGAATTTTCATCTAGCTTCTCCATTTCTATCGTTCAAAAGACTTATTTACGATAAAAAATATAACACATACCCAAAAGTTAATCAAATATTGACGGTAAAATTGATTGACTCTGTCTGATTTAAGCGCTATCATTTACCCAAGACTTACCCAAAAGTTTAAAAAATATTAGGAGGTATTAGATGACCACAGAAAGACTTTTAAAAAACTATATCAATGGTGAATGGGTGACTAGTCATTCTACCACATCAGAACCGGTTTTTAATCCAGCTACAGGTGACATACTTTGTAGCGTTCCCTTATCTAACTTAAAGGATTTGGATTTTGCCGTTCAATCAAGTGAAAAAGCGTTTGAGTTATGGAAATTAGTTCCTGTTACTAAACGCGTTGCTATTTTATTCAAGTTTCAGCAATTAGTTGTCTCACATAAACAAGAATTGGCCGAATTAATTACTAAAGAGAATGGTAAAAATATTAAAGAAGCTTTAGGTGAAGTACAACGTGGGATTGAAAATATTGAGTTTGCAACATCTGTTCCAAGTCTTATGATGGGTGACTCTCTTTCTTCTATAGCAACACATGTAGAAGCTGTTAACTACCGTTATCCCATTGGTGTTGTAGGAGGGATTACCCCATTCAATTTTCCTATGGTGGTTCCTTGTTGGATGTTTCCGATGGCGATTGCTTGTGGGAATAGCTTTATTTTAAAACCTTCAGAAAAGACGCCTCTTTTGGCTGAGAAACTAGTTAGTCTGTTTTCTGAAGCAGGTTTACCTGAAGGTGTATTAAACGTTGTCTATGGTGCTCATGAAATTGTAGATGGTTTACTAGAACATCCAACTGTTAAAGCTATTTCTTTCGTTGGCTCTAAACCTGTTGGAGAGCATGTCTTCAAAAAAGGATCAGACCATCTTAAACGTGTACAAGTATTAGCTGGAGCTAAAAATCACAGTATCGTATTAAAAGATGCTAATTTAGATGAAACTATCCCTAATATCATTGGAGCAGCATTTGGCTCTGCAGGTGAACGCTGCATGGCTGCTACAGTTATAGCGGTTGAAGATAGTATCGCAGATGACTTTATGGCTGCTCTTGTAACAGCTACTGAAAACATAACAATTGGTGAGGGACTTGATGGGAAACATTTCCTTGGACCTGTTATTAGAGCGGATGCGCAAGCTCGATTGTTTTCAGATATAGAAGAAGGTTTGTCAGCCGGTGCCACTCTAGTTTGTGATGGACGTACATCGCTTCCAGAAGAAGGCTATTTTGTAGGACCAACCATTTTCGATAATGTCACTACAGAGATGAGCTTATGGCAAAAAGAATTATTCGGACCAGTATTATCAATTATACGTGTTAAAGATTTAATGGAAGGTGTTGCGTTAGCTAATCAATCTGAATTTGCCAATGGCGCTTGTTTATTTACCAACAATGCATCTGCTATACGTTATTTTAGAGAAAATATTGACGCTGGTATGCTTGGAATTAACTTAGGTGTTCCTGCTCCAATGGCTATCTTCCCCTTCTCTGGCTGGAAATCATCTTTTTATGGCACATTGCATGCCAATGGCAAAGATAGTGTGGATTTCTATACACGTAAAAAAGTGGTAACTGCCCGTTATCCGTTATCTAATATCTAAGAATTAGAAAGGTGGTATTATGAGCTATTTACTTCATAAAACAAAAGTATTAAAAACTGATACGACGATGACTCTTCAATCTATAACACGTAGTAATTGCACCCTTGACTACATTGAATTTAAAGTGATGCATCTCATACAAGATGACATTCAGAAAGAAACCTTAGATGGACTAGAGCTTTGCCTTGTTGTTTTGGAAGGCAAAGTTACCGTTCAAACATCTGATTTGATAGTTGAAAACATTGGAACACGTCAGTCTATTTTCGAAAAAAAACCTACCGACTCTTTTTATATCCCACTTGACAGTACCTTCAGTTTACATGCTACTACCCCAACTGCTAAAGTCGCTTTTTGTTATTCACCTACAACTAAAAAACTATCACCCAAATTAATTAAGGCCTCTCAAAATAGTATCGAACACCGTGGTCACTACAATAATAAACGTTTGGTTCATAATATTTTACCTGATACCTCGTCTATTTCTGACTCATTGTTAGTTGTTGAGGTTTATACAAATGGAGGCAACTTTTCGAGCTACCCACCTCATAAACACGATCAAGATAACTTACCAGTAGAATCATTGCTTGAGGAAACCTATTATCATGAAATTAACCCACCACAAGGTTTTGTTTTTCAACGCATCTATACTGATGACCGTGAACTAGATGAAACGATGTCTGTAGAATCAGGTGATGTGGTCGTTGTTCCCAAAGGCTATCATCCAGTAGGTGTACCTGATGGTTATGAGGGTTATTATTTAAATGTTATGGCTGGCCCTACTAAAAAATGGGCATTTGTTAATGATACTGATCATGAGTGGATACTTGATAGAAAATAAAAGGAGGTTTTTAAATGACAAATGAAAAATTAGATTTGATTACACTAGGACGCGCCTGCATTGATTTAAATGCCAATGAATTTAATTGCCCTATGGAAGAAACGAAAACATTTTCTAAGTATGTTGGTGGATCCCCTGCCAACATCGCAATAGGAACGGCTAAACTAGGCCTAAAAGTTGGATTTATCGGAAAAGTTTCAGATGATCAACATGGCCGTTTTATTACAGAATACTTAAAGCAAGCACATGTTGATATTTCTACACTCTCTCTAGATTTAGACGGTCGAAAATCAGGCTTAACTTTTACAGAAATATTAAGTTCCGATGAGTGTAGTATCTTAATGTACCGAGAAAATGTAGCCGATTTATATTTACAATATGCAGAAATAGATGAAGATTATATAAAAAATAGCCAAGCCCTCTTAATTTCTGGCACGGCATTAGCTCAAGCCCCTACTCGTGAAGCTGCTCTTCATGCCGCTTTTTAGCAAAGAAACATAATGTTAAATTAATTTTTGAGTTAGATTATCGTCCATATACATGGCTAAATACAGAAGAAACACATATCTACTACACTCTTCTTGCACAACTGTCTACTATAATCATTGGAACTCGAGAAGAATTTAATTATTTAGAGAACCATGGTTTAACAGGAGATACTAGCAATAAAAACAATCAGGAAACAGTAGATGTTTTCTTTAAACATGAAGCGGAATTGATTGTAATTAAGCATGGTAGCGAGGGATCTCATGCCTACACAAAATGTGGGGAACGATTTGATGGACGTATTTTCAAATCCAATGTCTTAAAAACCTTTGGTGCGGGTGATTCATATGCATCCGGCTTTTTGTACGGCTTATTTAATGGGGAGTCTATCTCGACAGCTTTGGATTATGGAGCTGCGGCTGCGGCTATTGTTGTCAGTAAACACAGCTCATCTGATGCGATGCCAACAATTGAGGCTATTCAAGAACTTATAAAAACAGCGAACTAACCTATTCTAGATATAAAGGAGCGACTATATGGAAAAAACGGTCCGCTTAACGACTGCACAAGCAATTGTTAAATTTTTAAACCATCAGTACCTATCTTATGACGGTAAGGAGTCTCTTTTTGTTGAAGGTATTTTTGATATATTTGGACATGGTAATGTCTTAGGTATAGGACAAGCCCTAGAACAAAATCCTGGACACTTAACTGTTATTCAAGGAAAGAATGAGCAAGGAATGGCCTTTGCTGCGGTTGGGTTTGCTAAGCAATCTTTACGAAAAAAAATCTATGCAGTCACTACCTCTGTCGGACCTGGTGCGGCTAATTTAGTAACGGCTGCAGGAACTGCGTTGGCGAATAATATTCCTGTATTACTATTACCTGGGGATACCTTTGCGAGTCATCAGCCTGACCCCGTTCTACAACAAATTGAAGTCCCGCATAGTCAATTAACGACAACAAATGATGCTTTAAAACCTGTTTCAAGGTACTGGGATAGAATCTCACGCCCTGAACAAGTGATGTCGAGTTTAATTAAAGGATTTGATGTTTTAACAGATTCAGAAAATACAGGGCCTGTCACCATATGTTTACCACAAGATGTAGCAAGCGAAGCTTATGATTATCCCCTATCTTTCTTTAATAAAAGAGTGCACTATATCAACCGTCACCTACCTACCGAACGTGAATTAACAGAGATGCTAGTCGCTATAGAAACTAGTAAACGTCCTGTCATTATAGTTGGGGGAGGAGCAAAGTATTCAGGTGCATGTGAGGAACTAATTGCCCTGTCAGAAAAACGTCATCTCCCGTTAGTTGAAACACAGGCGGGAAAAGGACTTGTCCCCGCATCTTTTAAGAATAATTTTGGTGGTGTTGGTGTTACGGGTAATTTAGCTGCAAATCGTTTGGTGGAACATGCTGATTTAATCATTGGGGTTGGAACACGTTATACCGACTTTACAACAGCGTCTAAGTCTCTTTCTCAATCTCCTAATGCCAGAGTTATTAACCTGACTATTAGTAGAAGTCAAAGTTATAAATTAGATGGGTTCCAAGTTATTGGTGATGCCAAATTGACGCTTTATGAACTTGTCACTCGCCTCTCAGTTTTGGAGCATGAGCCAATAGAAATGGCTAAATTAAGAAAAGAATGGCAGACAGAACGTAATAGACTGGCTACTATCACGTTTGATGATACCTCGTTTTCACCAGAGGTCGGGCCTCATTTTACCCATGAAACCCTACTCGATTATTCTAACGTTCTAAAAACAAAACTATGCCAAACAACGGCTTTACTCAAGGTTAATGACATCTTACCTTCTAATAGTATTGTTGTGGCAGCTGCTGGATCCTTGCCGGGTGATATGCATCGTTTGTGGCAGACAAACTCTCCTAACGGGTATCACTTAGAGTATGGCTATTCTTGTATGGGATATGAAATTGGTGCAGCGTTAGGTGCTAAACTAGCAAGCCCAGATCGACCTGTTTACGCATTTGTTGGTGATGGCAGCTTTTTGATGCTTCATACTGAATTAGTAACGAGTCTTCAGTACCACAAAAAAATTATTATTCTTCTCTTTGACAATAGTGGTTTTGGCTGTATTAACAATTTACAAATGTCAAACGGGAGTCCTAGCTTTGAAACTGAATTTAGAGATAGTAAAACCGATGCCATTATGACTGTTGACTATCAAAAGATTGCAGAAGGATACGGTGCTGCAAGTTATAGTGCAACGACTCTAGATGAATTAACAACTGCTTTAAATCAAGCTGAAAAAGAAACCAAGAGTACCCTCATCCATATAAAAGTATTACCAAAAACGATGAGTGACGGTTATGATGCGTGGTGGCATGTCGGTGTATCAGCAGTATCAGACTCTCCTACTATTCAAAACGCCTATACTACTCATCTTAAAGAAAAAGAAAAGGCTCGTTATTACTAGTAGAAAGAAGTGACTGAATATGACTCACACATTGACACGTATCGGGATTGTTGGATTAGGACGCCTCGGTAAAATTCACACTCAAACACTCGTTGAAAAGTTACCTAATGCTAGCGTTACAGCTATATTTTCTCCAGAAGAAGTCGCCTTAGACTTTTTAACTTTAGAGCATGAGACGGTTCCTTTTTTTTCTGATTATGAGGAATTTTTATCCAGCTCTCTAATGGATGCTATCGTAATATGTTCACCCTCTTCTTATCATTGCCAACAACTCAGCGAAGCAGTTGCTCTTGGCTATCCTGTTTTTTGTGAAAAACCGATTGGTTTAAATATAGATGAGGTCTTAACAGTCAAAAAACAAGTGGATGATACCCCTAATGCTTTTGTAATGTTAGGAATGATGAGACGCTATGATCCCTCTTATCGCTATGCTAAGGAATTAGTTGATACTGGTCAAATTGGAGAACTAACATATATTAGAAATTATTCCATTGACCCAGCCAATCAATTAACTGATTTTATCCGATTTGCGAAAAATCATAATAGTGGTGGTATTTTTCTAGATATGGGAATCCATGATATCGACTTAATCCGCTGGTTTACCCAACAAGAATTTTCTCGAGTTTGGTGTCATGAGCTTCCGTCATCGGTTCCCACCTTTTCTTCTTTAAATGAATCTGAAACGGCTATGGGGTCTTTGACGTTAAAGAATGGAATTGGTGCAAGCTTATTACTTGGTCGAAATTCAGTGCATGGCTATCATGTAGAAACTGAATTAATTGGGACAAACGGAATAATTCGTATCGGAAGTGTTCCTGAAAAAAATCTAGTCTCTGTATTTACTTTAAATGGTGTTCTAAGACCATGTAGCCAAAGTTTCAGTGAACGATTTGAAATCGCCTATGTCGAAGAAATTAAAGCGTTTATTCAAGCTGTTCAACAAGGTGAGGCCTCACCTATATCTGTTGAGGATGGACTTAATTCACTAAAAGTAGCGATAGCGTGTCAACGTTCCATGAAAAAAGGTCAACTTATCACACTAAATTAGGAGGTCTCTTATGACTGATACTATTGAAATCAAATTAGGTATTGCCCCCATTGCATGGACTAACGATGATTTACCTGAATTAGGTAAAGAAAATACGTTTGAACAATGCATTAGCGAGATGGCACTATCTGGCTTTACTGGAACCGAAATTGGTAATAAATATCCAAAAGATCCTATCGTTTTAAAATCGTATTTACAACCTAGAAAACTTGAAGTAGCAAGTGCTTGGTTCAGTGCTTATCTAACAACTGAACCTTATGAGGATACACAAGCTGCTTTTATCGAGCACCGTGATTTTTTGCATGCTATGGGTGCCGGCGTTATTGTTGTGTCTGAGCAAGGACACAGTATTCAAGGTCAAGCAGTTGATTTATTTACAGAAAAACCAATCTTTACGGAAAACGAATGGGCAAGTTTAACAACTGGTCTGGAAAAATTAGGCCATCTTGCTGCTGAAAAAAACATGAAAATTGTTTACCACCACCATATGGGAACAGGTGTACAAACTACTGCTGAGATTGACCGATTGATGACAGAAACTGATCCTGAATTAGTCTCTTTACTCTTTGATACAGGCCATCTTGTTTTCTCTGGTGAAGACCCGATTGAAATTTATAAACAGTACCATGATAGAATCCATCATATTCATTTTAAAGATATTAGACAAGAAGTCTTATCTGACGTATTAGCATCTAAAGATAGTTTCTTGACTGGCGTAAAAAAAGGTGTCTTTACGGTCCCTGGTGATGGCTTGATTGATTTCAAACCCATTGTTGAGATCATAACATCACATCACTACAAAGGTTGGGTTGTGGTCGAAGCGGAACAAGATCCATCACGTGCTAATCCTTTTGAATATGCACTGAAAGCACGTCATTATATAAAAAATATTTGGGGAATTTAACCAAAACTATCGGAGGAACTACTATGACAAATAAAATAACAGTTGGTGTCATTGGAATTGGCAGAATCGGCAAGTTGCATATTGATAATATTCTAGCAATGAAACAAGTAGAAATAAAATGTGTCGTGGATCCTTATATTGATCAAGCGGCTGACTGGCTAGAAGAACGTCATATCACGTCATACTCTACTGATCATTCATTACTATTTTCAGATAAAGAGATTAATGCCGTGCTTATCTGTTCACCTACAGATACACATATTACCTATATTAATTTAGCTATAGAAAATAACATGCATATCTTCTGTGAGAAACCTATTAGTTTCTTTGATGACGAAACGCTGACTGCTTATAATGCTATAAAAAATAGTAATTTAAAGGTTCAAATTGGTTTTAATAGACGATTTGATCATAATTATGATCAAGTAAAAGAATTGGTCTTACAAAAACAAATTGGAGACCTACATCTACTGCGTATTACTTCTCGTGATCCAGAACCACCAAACCATGACTATGTGAAACACTCTGGCGGTCTTTTTATGGATATGAGTATCCATGATTTTGATATGGCACGATTTATATCAGGATGTGAAGTAACAGAAGTCTATGCCACAGGGGCCGCATTGATTGATCCAAGTATTAAGGAATTTGGTGACGTTGATACTGCAATTATTCAATTAAAATTTGAGAATGGAGCATTAGGTGTTATTGATAACAGTCGCCAAGCGAAGTATGGTTATGATCAACGGATCGAAGCATTTGGCTCTAATGGTAGTGCTGAAAGTGATAATGATACTAAAACACAAGTTCATTTAACCAATGAAGCCGGTGTTATTAGTAATCCACCCTTACATTTTTTCCTAGAACGTTATGAAAATGCTTACCAAGCAGAATTGAAAGGTTTTTTCAATTCTATTGAACAAAATAGCGAACCGTCTTGTACGTTCTTAGATGGTATTATGGCACAACGAATAGCCCAAGCTGCTAAGGAATCATTAGAAACCGGTCTTCCGGTTAAAGTAAAAACAGTTTAAAAAAATAGAGTCTATTGTCTGACGGCAATAGACTCTATTTTTATTTTAAAACATCTTTAAATGCTGTTAAAACATAATCAAAATCCGTTTCTGAGATAGTTCTAACATCTAAAATCAACTCATCATCTTTAATACGTGCCACCACAGGCACCTCAACTTGTCGAAGCTTCATTTCTAACTGACTTGTAGACAACGCGTCTGAACGAAGACTTAAGACAACGCTTGGGATTTCTTCGCCAGGATATGAGCCTCCCCCGACTTGAGAAAAAGCTTCTTTTTTAGTGATGGTAAGATCTAAGTCTAATGCTTCTAATTTTTCAGCATACAAAGTAGCACGTGTATCAGCCTCTTCTTTTGTCATAGTTAGCATTTGAAGTGTTGGGATATGCTCTAAAGCTTGTTTTTCATCACGATAAAGAGACATTGTGGCTTCAAGTGAGGCGATAACCATTTTATCGACACGTAATACACGTGTTAATTGGTTTCGTTTCATGCGGTCAATGTATTCTTTTTTCCCTACGATGATTCCTGCCTGTGGTCCCCCTAAGATTTTATCCCCACTAAACGTCACTACATCTGCGCCATTTTGAAGGACATCCATAACAGTTGGCTCATAACTGAATCCATATTTACTTAAATCAACAAGTAAGCCACTGCCTAAGTCTTCTATATAAGGAATCTCATGCTTCTTAGCTAAATCACACACATCATAACCAGGTACAGAATCTGTAAAGCCTACCACTTTGAAGTTACTTGTGTGCACTTTAAGTAAAGCTCCTGTATTCTCATTGATCGCATCCTCGTAATCATATAGGTGTGTTTTATTCGTTGTACCAACTTCTTTTAAATAACACCCACTCGCTTCTATAACACTCGGAATACGGAATGAGCCACCTATTTCAACTAATTCTCCACGTGATACGACTACTTCTTTTTCTTTTGTAAGGGTATCTAATACAAGTAAGACAGCAGCCGCATTATTATTAACAACTAAGGCGTCTTCTGCACCAGTTAATTCTCTAACCACTTCAATCAAATGGTCATAACGAGACCCACGTTTACCGTTAGCCACGTCATACTCTAAATTGGAATAACCACCTGCAATTGTTGTTAAATGCTCCATAACAAGCGGTGAGAGGTTAGACCGTCCTAAATTAGTATGTAGAACGGTCCCAGTAGCATTAATCACTTTCTGTAAGCTTGGCTTCGTCTTAATTGAGACTTCTTTTTCAAGTTCGTTTAAAAGAACAGTAGTATTCTCTTGTTTATTGTTTGAAATTACCGTATCGTCACCTGCCAAAAAACGTTGACGCTTATCAGCCAATAGTACTCGTGCAGATGTTGTGATAACGTCTTGTCCGTGGCTCGTAATAAGTTCTTTTATTTCATCTTGTTTCATTAAATCGTTAATTGATGGTAGACATGCTAATTTACTCTTATCTATCACGTTATATTCCTCCAATGATTCCGTCTAGGTTCGTGTCTTATATTACGTTGTAATCCCTTGATAGTCAAGGGATTACAACGTATTGTGAATTGTTTAACTAAACTTATGTTGATGTTCACTAATGGTTTATTACTTATTGTGAGTAGTATTTATCTCTTTAAGGTTATTTTATTTCTTTATTAAACAAAAAAATGATCTGACATAATATCGTTGGATCATTATTATTAGGTTATAATTTAAACAAATATCTGATAAGTAACCCCGTTCCAACTGAAAAAGATAAACTCAAAAGATTTCCTACCAAATAATACTCGGCAAACTCTTTATCTTCCTCGATACTTTTAAATCGTGAAAGTGTTTTAAGAGCAATGACAGTTGCCACTCCAGAATAAGCCTCTCCTACTACAAATAGTGTAATAATACTTCGCTCGATAATTCCAATAATAATCCCAATACTTTGATTAGCAGTTGCTGTTCCATTATCATTCGATAGGCTTAACGCTGATAAAAATAGTTTTATGATTTGTGCGGCTGATAGTGTCCCAAGTAGAAAAAAAGTGAGACTAATGAAAGTCATGGTTTCTCTAGGAACTGATGTGAAATCTAGGCCACTAATCATCCTAAATGTTAGCAGCGAACGACCACTAACAACACAGACACTAATATAAATTCCTATAAAACGTACAATATGCTCGATAAGATACATAACCAGTGCCTTGTATTTTGGAAACCATTTCGCAAACTTAGTTTTTACATATGCATAAGTCAAAATATAATCTATAGTGCTATTAATAATAAGGACAAGTACATTTGAAAGGACCCAACTCTTCCATTTTATATCTAGTCCCAGTACAATCAGTAACAGCGTTATAACTAAACTTATGAGAAATCTTATTTTAAAATAAAAAACAAGTACATTAGCTTTATTCGACACATCTGATAAACTTTCTCTTCTTTTGAAAATTGTAAAATTACTTATGAGTTGAGAAATCATGAGTAAACAAAATAATTTAAGCATTAATATCCCCCTAGATTATAGTGATGGTGTAAGAAAAGTTTTAAATCATCACTCGATTTTTTATACAGGTCATATTGAGACTTAGTCGTTAGGTTACTAATCTGACTAGAAATTCGTCTACGATCATCGACATCATCCTGGTCGAATTCATAGCCCATAATCTCAGCTAGCTCATAATTCTTAGCCTTGGGAAATCGCTCTTTTAAATTGAATAGTTCATTTTGACGATTATTTGCAATTAATTTTTCAAAAATCAAATAAAACATTGGATTTAAGATCGTACTGGTTGCCTCAGTTGAATCTGTTTTAGCGTAGAATTGAAATGACTGTAACTTAAACGCATAGTCTTCTTTTGAATGACTAGCTTCTTTTGCTAAGTCAGCTGCTTCTTTTGCTCGGCTAATTGCAGTACCATTCACCGCTTCAATATTTTTTAAAACACTGTCAGGCGTTGTTATATCTCCTACACCTACACCAAAGTAATACTTAATACTTTCAGGATTAATTTGATAGTGGCTTGAAAAGGATAAAAACTCTTCCGAAAAGCCAAACGAAATACAACTTTGGTAAATATCTACCATTAACCTTGCATCTTCTACCCCTCCGATAATGGCATCACCTTGTCTCACATCAAAAGGTGTAATTAAATCATCAGTGTAATGCTGATTTAACTGCTGTGCTAATAAGTTAAGAAGCTCATTTGCCTCACCTTGATTAGAAAAGACTTGCCTACTGCCTTTGAGATCAATGAAAAAATATATTAAATTCTTTTTCAAGTCAATCATTCCTTTCTTACTTACTTTAAAATCTATCCAAATACTAACATACTTGCATAAGTATGTCTATAAATGGATAGAATTTAAAGTAAGAGGTCTGATACTATATAAAAAAACTCAATTTCCTAATAATGTTTTGACTAAGGTATATATAGTGTATAATATGAATTATATAAGACTATTTAGGAGTGATAATGAATGTTTGAATCGAATATGGGTACTTTGATGAGTGCGGTCATTGGCGGATTAGTTGGTATGGTAGGTGTAGCGATTGCGCTCTATTTCAATTATAAAACTAAAATTGATACTCAAAAATTTCAAAAAGAATTAAATGAAGAACAACATCTTTTTCAAAAAGAGTTACTTTCGTTAAGTCTTAACCAAGCTAAGAGTACAGGTTCAAATAGTAAAGAGAGGTCGTTTAAAGAAGAGATGATTTGGCAAACTAAATACAAGACCTTTATTAAGTTGATGAGCTACCGTCACGAATTAGAATCCAAAGAATTTAAAGCAGCACTTAATTCAATCACGGGGACCTTTTGCGAATCAAAAGTCATTTTAGACAATACCAATAAATTGTATGCCTCACTTGATGATGTTAAAACATTAGACGGTCGAGTAAAAGATGATTTAATTACCCTACTGAAATCAATGATGACAGACTTAGGCTTGGAAACAAAAAATAATGACATGATTTTTACTAATATCTTTTCTATACCAGATGCTCCGACAGTTGTTCATGTGAACATACTCAATCAAAAAGACGCGTAATCTTATGATTACGCGTCTTTTTATTTAATCTATACCGAAAAAGAATAAACTGTAACATATTCTTTCGTTTCATGTGCTCTCAAAATAGGAGAGTCAAATGTTGGGGTATTGATAGCATTAGGGAAATATTGAGTTTCTAAACAAACACCTGAGTACTTCTGATAAACTGACTTCATTTTACCAGGGATATTTTCTAAAAAATTGCCACTATATAATTGTACACCTGGCAAATTAGTAGCAACTGACAGCTTAATTCCTGAATTATCACCCATTAAAAGCGCGAAATCAGTGTGCTCTTTCTCTTTAGAAATACAAAAATTATGGTCATAGCCTTTCGCTAATCTCACTTGTTTAAAGTCAGACTTTATATTTTCACTTATCATTTTTTCACTCGTAAAATCGAAAGGGGTGTTAGTAACAGACGAGCAATCCCCTTTCGGAATAGAACGGTAATCAACAATTGGTGTATAGGCTTTACAATTCAATTTTAAGATATGTTTAAGAATATCGCCAGAACCCTGCCCATTTAAATTAAAATAGGTGTGATTTGTTGGATTAAATATCGTCTCCTTATCTGATAAGCCTCGATAAGTCAATCTTAATTTATTATCCTCTCCTAATTCGTACATAGCTTCCATTATAAGGTGGCCAGGAAATCCCTGATCACCATCTGGACTATCTAACCTAAATGTTACACTGTTATCAGTGACAGTTTTTATTTCCCAAATTCTTGTATGATAACCGTTAGGACCGCTATGCAAACTCGTCATTCCTTCATTTGCGTCAAGTTGTATACACTCATCACCCAATTGGAAGCGAGCATCCTCAATTCTATTAGCATTTCTTCCGATTGTTGCTCCAAAAAAAGCATGATTAGATTCTAAGTAATCATTGATATCAGCATAACCTAATACGACATCCAATAGCTTTCCTTTGATATCAGGTACCCATACGCTTAGTAAGGAAGCACCTAAATCACAAAGAGATACTTTCATCCCTGCTCTATTTTCAAGAGTAATACAGTTAACAGGTTTACCATTATTCAAAAAAAGCTCATTCACTTTACTCATGTTTAACTCTCACTCTCATCATAGATTAAAAGCAGACTATAGAACTGGTATAGTCACCATTATCTATGCCTGCTTTATTTTATACGTTTTATTTGATAATAATTGTTTCTAGATCAACTAATTTTGCCCATGTTACGATTTGGTCTGTTGTTAAGTTTAATGATACGACAGTATGGTGACCTCCACCCGCTTCAATCCATGATTTAACGCCTTCATGGAAGTTTGGTTTTACATCCCATAGAACACGTGCTACAGGTAAGTTAGGAGCTGCTTCAGTCGGTTCAAATGCTGTAACTTCATTAATTAATAATTTATAGTGAGTTCCAAAGTCTACCATTGAAACAACTACACCATCGCCAGCTTTACCATCAAATACTAAACGAGCAGGATCTTCACGATCGCCCATTGATAGTGGCGATACAACAATTTTTGGCTTAGTTGAAGCAAGAGTTGGATCAACTTCCATCATATGAGATTGTAAGATAGATTCTTTACCTGGTGCTAACTCATAAGTATAGTCTTCCATAAACCCAGTATTTTTATTATGAGCCATAACTTTCATCAAACGGTCAATCGCTGCTGTTTTCCAATCACCTTCGCCAGCGAAACCATAGCCTTCAGCCATAAGACGTTGAACTGCTAAGCCTGGAAGTTGTTGCATACCGTATAAATCTTCAAAGTTAGAAGTAAAGGCATTGTAATTCCCTTTTTCTAAGAAGTTTCTCATTCCAATTTCTTGTTTAGCTTGAACTTTCACATGTTTGGCCCAAACATCTTGATCATATTCTCCGTAGTCAAAATCATAAAGTGTTTGATATTCTTTAAATAATTTTTCAACTTCTTCATCAGAAACGGCGTCAATTTCTTGAACTAAATCACCAATGCCAAAGTAATCAACTATCCATCCAAATTGAATTTGAGCTTCTACTTTATCTCCTTCAGTTACACCGACATTTCTCATATTATCACCAAAACGGGCTACTCTAATATTAAAACTTTCGTTATAGGCAACAGCAACATCCATCCACTCAGTGATTTGTTTTTGAACAGCTTCAGATTCCCAATGTCCAACTACAATTTTATTATTTTTATTCAAACGAGCATTGATAAATCCATATTCTCTATCACCATGAGCAGATTGGTTTAAATTCATAAAATCCATATCAATAGTTTCCCAAGGGATACTTTCGTTGAATTGTGTTGCTAAATGTAATAAAGGTTTTTGTAATAATTTAGTCCCACGAATCCACATTTTAGCAGGAGAGAATGTATGCATCCAAGTGATAACTCCAGCAACCTCATCTCGATAATTTACTTCTTTCATCAATGATGTAATTGTATCTGCAGTAACAGCTAATTCTTTTAAAACAATAGGATATGCAAATTTACCACTTTGATTTAAACCGTTTACTACTTTGTCGGCGTTATCTTTAACTTTTTTCAATGCTTCCTCACCATAAAGATGTTGCGACCCTACTACAAACCAAAATTCTTTTTTATCGACTGTTAACATATTGAATACACTCCTTATAATTTATAGTTATTTTTTTTGACCATAATACGCATTTTTACCATGTTTTCGTAAATAATGTTTGTCTAGAACTCGTTGCGGGAGTTCTTCTGAAAATGTATTTAATTGACGTGAATATAAATTCATTTTACAAATTTCATCCAAAACAACAGCATTCATAACAGCACTACTAGCATCTTTTCCCCAAGTGAATGGACCATGACCATGGAGTAAGACTCCAGGAATTTCCATCGGATCTAAGTTTCGTTGCTTAAATGTTTCAATGATCACATTTCCTGTTTCGTGCTCATAACCATTATCAATTTCTTCTTGAGTCAAGAAGCGTGCACACGGAACTGGTCCATAAAATGTATCGGCATGTGTCGTTCCCATGGCTGGGACATCTAACCCAGCTTGTGCCCAAATTGTTGCCCAGGTTGAATGTGTATGGACAATACCCCCTATTTCAGGAAATTCTTTATAGATTACAGCATGAGTGGACGTATCTGAAGAGGGATTTAAAGCTCCTTCTATCACATTATTATCTAAATCAACCACAACCATGTCAGAGGCTTTCATATTTTCATAACTAACCCCACTTGGCTTAATAATAAAATAACCTGATTCTTTATCGAAAGCACTTACATTTCCCCAAGTATACTTAATTAAACCTTGTTTTGGGAGTTCTAAGTTGGCTTGAAATACTTCTTCTTTTAATGCTTCTAACATAAAACTAATTCCCACCTTTACTTACAAACTATCTATAGCTTGTTTTTCAATACTTAGTCCCTTTTTATAACGACTCATAAAATGATCATATCCTTGTATTTCTTCCGTAGTTGGTGTAATAGTCACACCTGTATCAGAACCGAACGCACCTTCAGTTAAGAATTCTTGTAGAGGTATTTCAGAATCCTCTAATAAATAAGAAGCCAATAAAGCTATGCCCCAGGCACCGCCCTCGCCAGCTGTTTTAAGTACAGTGACAGGTGCTTCCATCGCTGACGCTAAAATACGTTGTGCAACTTCTGGTGTTTTAAAAATTCCACCATGACCTACAAGACTATCAATTTGAATATTTTCTTGTTTCAAAATATCAATTCCTATTCTCATAGCACCAAAAGCCGTTGCTAGATGTGTTCTCATAAAATTAGCTAAATTAAAGTGACTATCAGGGTTTCTGACAAATAAAGGACGACCTTCATTCATACCCGTTATATTTTCACCTGAAAAATAACCATATGATAATAAACCACCGCAATCTAAATTAGCCTCAAGAGCTTTTTGGAATAGAATAGTGAATAATTTTTCTCTACTTATATCAAGCCCTAAGCTTTGGCTAAACTCTTCAAAAATAGACATCCAAGCATTGATATCAGATGAGCAATTATTAGTATGAACCATGCCTACTAAATCTCCGGATGGTGTTGTTACAATATCTATTTCCGGATGAACTTCTTTTAAATCAGATTCTAAAACAAACATTGCAAATGCTGATGTTCCTGCTGAAATATTACCCGTTCTTACGGCCACACTATTAGTAGCGACCATATCGGTACCTGCATCACCTTCAGGCGGACACAACGGAATTCCAGGTTTCAAGTTCCCTGTAGGATCAATAAGATAAGCTCCTTCTTTTGTTAAAGTTCCTGCCTTATCACCAGCTAAAAGTACTTTTGGTAAAATTGAATTTAAATCTAAAGAAACATTTTCTTTTTCGATTAAATAATCAAATGTTTTTTTCATAGTTGAATCATACGTTTTAGTTGTTGTATCAATAGGAAACATCCCAGATGCATCACCAATACCTAACACTTTCTCGCCAGTAAGCTGCCAATGAACGTATCCAGATAATGTTGTTAAAAAATGAATGGACTTAACATGTTCTTCTTTGTTGAGTATGGCTTGATAAAGATGTGCAATACTCCAACGTTGCGGAATATTAAACTCGAACTCCTTGGTCAAAATAGTTTCAGCTTCTTGGGTTATTGCATTACGCCATGTTCTAAATGGAACTAATAGTTTATCGGATGAATCAAATGGTAAATAACCATGCATCATAGCACTGAAACCTATAGAACCAATCGTTGTTAATGTCTCACCATATTCTTCAAAAACATGAGCAACCATTTTTCTATAACTAATTCGTAAGCCCTTCCAAATATCTTCAAGGCTGTAGGTCCAAATACCATCCTCTAAGCGGTTTTCCCAATCATAGCTACCTGTTGCAATAGTATTGAAGTTAGAATCTATCAAAACGGCTTTTATTCTTGTTGATCCAAACTCAACGCCTAAAGATGTACGGCCATCTATGATATCTAACATCGTTTGTGCTTTCAACTCATTTTTATTGATAATAACGCCCCCCCTTATGTATTAATACAACGATCAAATTGTTTTTTTGTGAAACGCTCACAACGTTAATTTACAACTTTTGTACGTACATGTCAACATATAATCTATTTTATTTCAAAAATATCTTAAAAAGCATTGTTTTGTACGTACAAATATTGTATGATTAAAGCGCTTACGAAAGACGATCAAATTGAAAGTAAAAATTTAAGGAGTTGTAAATCTACTATGGAACAAGAAAAAAAAATCTCTGCTTCATTTATTTACTTTTTTGGAGCATTTGGTGGTATTTTATTCGGATATGATATTGGTGTAATGACAGGTGCTCTACCTTTTCTACAGAGTGACTGGGGATTAGAAGGAAATGCTTTAATAATTGGATGGATAACCTCTTCGCTAATGTTAGGGGCTATTGCTGGTGGCGCTTTGGCTGGTCTTTTATCTGATAAATTGGGACGTCGAAAGATGATATTAATAGCAGCAGTCCTTTTTATTATAGGATCTGTATTATCTGCACTTTCCCCTCACAATGGTCAAATGTATTTAATTATTGTAAGGGTTTTACTAGGATTAGCAGTTGGTGCTGCATCAGCACTTGTCCCATCTTATATGTCTGAGATGGCTCCAGCTCATATGCGTGGACGGTTATCAGGAATAAACCAAGTTATGATTGTATCAGGAATGCTTTTATCTTATATTGTTGACTATTTACTCAAAGGTCTCCCTGAAACATTAGCATGGCGTTTGATGTTAGGTTTAGCTGCAGTTCCAGCAATAATTTTAGTTTTTGGTGTACTCGCTCTTCCAGAATCTCCTAGATTCTTAGTTAAAATGAATAAATTAGATGAAGCTAAAAGAGTACTTAGTTATATTAGAAAACCTGAAGAAGTTGAATCAGAATTAAAACAAATAATAGCGACTGCTAAACAAGAAGAACATGCTATGGAAATAACAAGTTGGAAAACATTGACTACCGGTAAATACCGCCCATTAGTGATTGCTGGAATTGGCGTTGCTGCCTTTCAACAATTTCAAGGAGCTAATGCAATTTTCTATTATATTCCATTAATTATTGAGAATGCTACGGGACATGCTGCAAGTGAAGCACTTATGTGGCCTATTATCCAAGGAATTATCCTTGTTATCGGAGCATTGTTCTTCTTAGTTATTGCTGATAAATTTAACAGAAAAACACTCTTAAAAATTGGTGGGACTGTCATGGGTCTTTCTTTTATACTTCCTGCAATTTTGAACAGTGTTATAAAAACCGAAACAAATCCTATGTTAATTGTCGTCTTCTTATGTATATATGTCGCTTTCTATTCATGTACATGGGCACCATTAACATGGGTTCTTGTTGGAGAGATTTTCCCGCTAGCAATTCGAGGTCGCGCATCGGGACTTGCTTCTTCATTCAACTGGATAGGTTCATTCCTGGTAGGTCTTTTATTCCCAGTTATGATCGCATCAATGTCTCAAGAAATGGTTTTCGCAATTTTTGGAATTATTTGTATTCTAGGTGTTCTATTTGTTCACTTCTTTGTTCCTGAAACACGTGGACGTACATTAGAAGAAATCGAAACAGAAGCTGCAAAAAATCTAAACTAATGAAAAAGCATGTAGAATTATGAATTCTACATGCTTTTTATATTTCTTTTACAGATTCTCGAATTATTAATTCCGGGTCATACAAAATATTTTCTGACGGTTTTCCTTGTTCAATAGTTTGAATAATCCAGTTAGCAGCATCTTTTCCCATAACTTCTTTCGGATGATTTAGAGTAGTCAATTTTATATTACCAAAACGACTTAACGAAGAATCATCATTTCCAACAATTGAATAATCATCCGGAATACTATAGCCTAACTCTGTTAATGAGAGAGCTAACGAGTTTGCAATTTGATCATTGTAACAAACAATTCCTGTTATAGAGTTGTTTTTCTTAATACAGTCAATAGCTTGAGCCACTACTTCTTTTCGAGTCTCGGTAGTATAAGTAATAATCGTATCTGAAGAGAATGTAACATCATGTTCCTCACAGGCTTTTATAAAACCTTTCATACGGTATTTTCCTTGGAGATCATCAATTTTAGTTATAAAAAGTAAATTTTTATGATTATTCTTAATAAGATATTCGGTAGCTAAAAACCCACTTTTGACATCATCTACACAGATATATGAGGCATTAAGTTCTTCATATACAGCATCAATCATCACCATAGGAATCCCCTTTTCACGTAAGTTAACATATAAACCTAGATTGGGGTTGTATTGATTACTTTTGGTAGGTTCTATAATCAAACCATCAACGTGATAATCTACCATTTTTTCTAAACAATGCTTTTCAAGCTCATAGTCATTATTTGTGCTAGCAAGTAATAATGAATACCCTTTCTCTCTAAGTTTATTTTCAATCCCCCTAATAATAGATGGAAAAATATAGTCTGATAAATAGGTGGTTACTACCCCTATCGTTTTCATTTGCTGAGAACTATCATTATCACTTTTATACTTTGAGTCAACGTATGTTCCAGAACCCTTTTCTTTCCGTAAATAGCCTTCATTAACTAATTGGGCAATAGCTTGACGAACCGTGTGTCTGCTAACATTGTAATCTTTTTGTAGCTGTAACTCTGGCGGAATTGCTTTATCAATTTGATATTTATCAGATATAATTCTATCTCTAATATCATCAGCAATTACTTGATATTTTGATCTAGTCATTTAGCTATCCTTTCCAACCCTATCTTTACTATCTAATAGATTACCAAATAAAAGAAGGGATTACCATAATAATGAAACATAATCTTTCATTTAATTATACAACACCATTAGCATACACTAGACGTATAGCTTATAAAACACTTAAAACCGATACTCGCTTATTTTGAGAATCGGTTTTAAGTGTTTTATTTATATTTTTCAACCAATTCCTTCATCGCATTCACGGCATAGTTAACTTCTTCTACTGTATTAAAACTAGAGAAAGAAAATCGAACCATACCTTGTTCTTCAGTGCCGAAGGTCTGATGAACAAGAGGTGCACAGTGTGCTCCTGGCCTTACGGCTATATTATAATATTCTGAAAGATCATTTGCTACAGTTGCAGCGGAAATATCTTTGATATTTAATGACACTATTCCTGTCTTATTGTCGAAATTAGTTGTCCCGTAAAAGATAAGTTCAGGAATAAGACATAAGCTCTCATAAAATGTTCTAGCTAACTCTTTTTGCGTATGATGTAACTTGGTCACTGTATTATCAGTGACATAATCAAGTCCTGCATTAAGACCCATTAAACTATGGATATTTGCTGTACCCGCTTCTAACAAGTCTGGTAGTTCAGATGGTTGTGTTTTTGAAAAAGAGTGTGACCCACTGCCGCCGACAAGTAACGGTGTTACCGCAGCGTCATCATTTACAATTAAACCACCCGTTCCTTGAGGCCCATACAGTGATTTATGACCAGTGAAACATAACACAGTTAAATTTAATTCATCAAAATTAATGTCGCAAACACCAGCTGTTTGTGAAGCATCTACTAGTAACATCAACTCATGCTTTTGACAAAATTCTGAAATAAAAGTCAAATCAAGAATATCTCCCAATACATTTGAACCATGAGTACAAACGACCGCTTTAGTTTCAGGTGTTAGCAACTTTTCAAAATCATCATAGTTCAACTGATTGGCTTCTCTATCATAGCTTACAAAAGATGTCGTAACACCTTTAGCTTCTAACTGATAAAGGGGGCGTAAGACTGAATTGTGTTCTAATACGGTCGAAATAACATGACTATTGTCTGGTATTAATCCTTTAATCGCGATATTTAAAGCCATTGTCGCATTCATTGTAAAGCCTATATTTAACTCATTAGATACGTGGAACAGTTCTGCTACTTTAAGTCGAGTTTGATACAAGCTTCTAAAAGCATTAAGAGAGGGTTCGTGAGCACCTCTAGACGGGTTTCCTAATGTCTCTGACTGTATAGCTTCAAATACAGCAGTCGCTACACTAGCAGGTTTTTTTAAGGTTGTTGCTGCATTATCAAAATAATAAACCATCTCTATTCCCCTCTCTTTTATCTGCTTTCATCTAGTATAGTTCACGTGTATTTTCAACACGTTTTGTGACATGCATTTTATCCATATACTCTAAAATCAGCATTGAATATTTACGACTTGAACCAGTCATGTCACGGAAATCTGCTAAAGTCATACTACCATTTTTAGTAATAAAATCTCGTGCGCTGTTAACCGCTTCATCGTAATAGTTTTTATGAATAACAGTTGTATGATCTAATCTAATAACACTAATACCGACTAAAGAATTAATCACTTCCTGAATTTGTTCGTCTCCTTTAGTCAAATCCTCATCTGAAGGAGGTGTAAATTTAGCTTTTAAAAGTGTACTTTCGATTTTATCTCGGTGTGCCTGATTGTATTTATTATACACAACTTCAAAGTCTTTAAGTGACAGCGATCCGTTTGTTTCTTTTAACAGATTATCAGCTAAATAATAGCCCAGTAACGTATCAAACTCTTTCCCTTTCATCTCTAATTCACTACGAGACTTAAGTTCTTCCTTTGGCATTCCTTGACGGAGTCGGAAGTTCTTGTGGTATTTATCTAATACAGCTACTAAATCGTTTGCAATACGATTGTACTGATTGATACTGATGAACTTACCATTAATCTCTTTAATAGTCCCCTCAGCTATCAAATCGACTAGAATGTCTGCCACTTCGGCTTCACTCTTACCAATATTTGTTGCGATAAAGCCTTTAGGAGACAGTCCTTTTCCTTGTTGATCGAGTAACTCAACTAAGATATCTTGAATAGATCCTTCTTCTTTAATCGCAAGACTAGCTAAAACAGAGTCATCATAACGTTTATTTTTCTTAGGTTGGCTATCTAAAATAACACCACCACCGATTGTATGGACAGGTGAGTACGAACGGATAATAAAACGGTCGCCGTCACGAGCAACGACTTGCTCTTCTAATCGGAGTTGTACAAATCCCTCTTCCCCAGCCTCTAATTGTTCGACACCAAGCGGAACCACGCGAGCAAATGTTTCCGTTGTTCCAATTCCTAATCGAACTCTGTCCCATAATTTAAGACCTTCAGTAGCACTTGGCAGTAAGTTGATTTTAACGTTTAGCATCCATGATACTGTAACGTTATCTTTTGTTGTAAGAACATCACCGCGGCCAACATCTTCAAGAGTAACATTGGTTAAGTTAATGGCCGTACGTTTTCCTGGTCCAGACATCTCTTCATCCTGTTCATGAACTTGCAAGCTACGAACACGAGTTTTGATTTCTTGAGGATAGATAATCACATCATCGCCGACATGCAACTCCCCTTCAAGTAGCGTTCCCGTAACGATTGTTCCGAATCCTTTTAAAGAGAACGAACGGTCGATATTTAAACGAGGTTGTCCAGTCGCTTTCGTCGGTTCGATTGTTTCACATTTTTTTTCGATTGTATCAAGTAAAGTCGGAATACCCGTCCCACTAATAGAATCCACCTCAACTACAGGGGCGTCCTCTAAGACTGTGCCTTCTAATTGTTGCTCAATATCTTCTTTTACAAGCATCATTAACTCTTCATCTACAGTATCTATTTTTGTTAACACGATAATAAAATCTTTTACACCTAGTAAGGTTAATATATCCATATGCTCACGTGTTTGTGGCATAATCCCTTCATTAGCATCAATGACCAGTAATACAAGATTGAGACCAGCAGACCCTGCTAACATATTTTTGATAAATTTTTCATGACCCGGAACATCAACAACACCGACACGCTCTCCATTTGGTAAATCAAAATAAGCGAACCCTAGATTAATCGACATCCCTCTTAGTTTTTCTTCTTTTGTTTTATCTGTTTCAATCCCTGTCAGAGTTTTGATTAAGGTTGATTTTCCGTGGTCAATATGACCAGCTGTTCCGATTACGATATTAGACATAATTTCTCCTTACCTCTTGCTTACTTAATTTCTTTATAAATTTTTGTTCCCGATTCACTTATTACCTGATAAAGGCCGTGCCACGTGATAGAGCGTTCTTTTAGGAAGGCTACAATATCGTGTACGTCTTGTTCTGTTTTTAAGGTTAAACCGCATCCTGCCGTAATTTCTCCCGGAGTTGGGATTAATCGAAACGTATAATCTGTTCCTTTTAATAAGGTTTCAGACTTAATAGCCTGATGGGTTGAATCAAATGATAGTAAATAATACTCATCCATTGCTTTTCTCCTTATGAGGGTTTTACAGTATGGTACTGACGCATTGTTTCTAAAATGCTGTACATATTTGTAACTGACCCTACTGCTAACTTGTCTTTAACTTGATAATAATCAGCACATAAACCGCATGACTCTATTTCCACACCTTTATCAGCTAATTGACGTAAGTCTTCTAAAGATTCAGAGTCTTTCGTTGCTAAATAGACACCTGAATTGTAGAATAAAATCTTTTTAGGTAAAACGTCTTGCTCAGTTAAAGCATATAAGAATCCTTTGATTAAGATTTTACCCAATTCTTCTTCACCGCCACCCATCTGATTTGAAGAAACTGCAACAATATATTCTCCTGTTTCAGATAATGGTGATGTCATAACCTCACACGCTTCCTCTTCGATAGTGCCATCTTTCGAAATCACAACGTTGTATTTTTTTTCATCTAATTGAGTGGTTTGACATGTAAACCCCAATTGTTTTGACATTTTAGCCAAGTTTTGTGTCGCTATTTCATTATCAACAAGAACGGTTACTTGATTATTTTCTCTTAAGGCTTTCTTTGTTTTAATAACGGGTAATGGACACGCTTCTCCGATGCAGTTAATCATTTCCATGATAAAACACTCCCTTAAATTTTAATTAGTTAATTGTGATTTTTGTTGGTTTTGCTGCTGTAACTTTCCCGATGATAGAAGCTGTCACATTATTCTCTTTCAACTCAGTTAATAGGTCATTTGCGATTGCTTGAGGTACACTGATAAGCAATCCACCTGATGTTTGTGGGTCAAAAATTAATTCTTCGACAGCGAAATCATTTGTTTTATTATCAACAAATTGCTCAAACTGATTACGATTACGCTGGCCACCAGCAGTGATTAAAAATTCTTTCGCACAGTCATATGCTGCCTTAATGTAAGGAATATCCTCAAAAATAAGTTCGGCACTGTAGTTGTCATCTAACATTTCTAATAAATGACCGATTAAACCAAAACCAGTTACGTCTGTACAACTGTTAACCGGATACTTAGTGAAGACTTCTGCTGCATATTTATTTAGAGTCTGCATAGCATCTGTGGCTTCACTAAATGATGCTTCATCAACTTCTCCGACACTATAGGCTGTTGTAATAATTCCAACTCCTATCGGTTTAGTCAAAATTAAAACATCATCTTCTTTACAATTATTATTTTGTAAAATCTTATCAGGGTGAATAGTGCCTGTTACAGATAGACCATATTTAGGTGTACTGTCATGGATAGAATGGCCACCGACTAGAACGCCACCTGCCTCTTTGACCTTCTCTGCACCACCTTTTAAAATCTCACCTAAAATTTCGATATTTTTTTCTTCTGGGAAGCACACAATATTCATAGCTGACATAACCTCACCACCCATAGCATACACATCGCTTAATGCATTTGCAGCTGCAATTTTTCCATATAAGTAAGGATCAGCAACCATTGTTGGAAAAAAGTCTAAGGTTTGAATAATAGCTGTATCATCATTTATTTTTAAAACGGCAGCATCATCTGCCGTATCAAAGCCGACTAATAATTTATCCGATGATGTTTTTGGAATATCTTTAAGTATTTTACTTAAATCACCTGGTCCAATTTTGGCATTACATCCACCACATATAAATAGCTGTTCTTCTGACATATTAGTCCTCTCCTTCAAAACAAAATAATAACTCTAGATGGCTCGCCTTGATTAAAGCCATCAAGACGAGCCATAACAATTATTATTATACCAAATTAAGCAGCACTAGGCGCTTTTTTTGATTTAAGTAACATATTGATACCTGTGTAGATAACAACTGCGATAATAACCCAAGTCAAGATGTTCATATCTAAGCCTTTAACAAAGTTAACTGCTAAGACAACCCCGATAACACCACCAAGTGTAATACCTAAAGATACTTTACGTGCGTAGTTACCAGTTTTAATGAATTCACGACTTGCTACGGGCATTAAAGCCGCACAACTTGTCATCATAATAGGCATTGCAACGATTGGGCTAACACCTAGCATGTAAACCATAGCCATACAAGGAGCATACAGACCAACACCTGCTGTCATAAGAGCGCCAAATACTGCATTACCTACAATACCGATGATTAATTTAATACCAGTCAAACCTGTTGCTGTATTATCAGTACCTAACATGTCTAACCAACCTACTTGTTTCATACCCATTAAAACAGCTGTAACGATTAACGCAATACCCATGATGAACTGAATTTTACGTTCAGGCATTTTAGCGATAATTTTAGAGCCTAATAATGACCCCACTGCCGCAGCGATAACTAATGAAAATAATGTCACAGGTTGAACTTCAACAACAGTTAAGAATAATAATGCTTCAACAATAACCGGAATAGAGTGGGCAACATTAAGTGTCCCTGGTAACTGTCTATCATTTTCTAATTGCTTAGTTGCATCTAGTAATAATGTTGTTGGGGCAAAACTACCAATTCCTAGTGTATCAAGTGCATCTGTAATAAATCCAATAACAAAGGCTACTGCCCAATTTCCACTACCTAGATTGTCTTTATGTGCAATAATATCTTTAATAAAGATTGCAGCAAAGTACGCAACTAAGGCGATTAATATAATTTGAATAGCTAAAACCATGTGTAATCACTCCTTCTTCTATGTGTCTGCCTATGCTAGTACGAAACCATCTGACAATGGATCTTCTGGGTCAAATAAGAACGTATTGAATCCAGTAATATAAGCAGAACCAGAAATTTCAGGAATAATTGCATTGTAACCAGCTAATTCAGCTTCACGCACTACTTTACCAGTGAATAATGTTCCTAAGATACTTTCATAAACAATACTTTCGCCAACTTTTAATTCACCTTTAGCAAATAATGTTGCGACTTTAGCTGACGTACCAGTTCCACATGGTGAACGGTCAATTTGGCCATCACCGAAGACTACAACATTTTTATGAGTCGCTTCTGGATGTGTTGGTTTGTCATAAATTTCAATTAAATCAGCTGATTTAATATGTTCTAATGTTGGATGTTGAATTTCAATATTTTCGTTAACAGCATTTAAGACTTTCATGCCGATTTCAGAAATTTTAGTTCCGTTTTCAGGTTTGATTTCTAAGCCTAATTCACTTGCATGAATAATAACGAAGAAACTACCACCGAATGAAATATCGAATTTAACTGTTCCAACACCTTCAACGTCAAGTGTTTGATTTTCTTTATAAAGGAATGACTCTACGTTTTCAAATGATACTTTTTCAACTTTGTAATCATCTTTCATAAAGGCTTTAGCACGAACAAGTCCTGCTGGCGTATCTAAGTTAACAGGTGTGATTTCTTCACCACTTGGTTTAACCATACCAGTTTCTACTGCAGCAGTTACAGCGGCAATACTGTTATGTCCACACATGTTTAAGTAACCTCCTGCATCCATAAAGATAATTCCGAAATCAGCATCATCAATTGTTGGTGCTAAGATAAATGCCCCAAACATATCGTTATGTCCACGTGGCTCTAACATTAAAGATGTTCTTAAAACATCGTTATGGTCAAGTAAATATTGTTTCTTTTCAGCCATTGATTTACCAGGAATAAATGGAATACCACCTGTAATTAAACGAGCTGCTTCCCCTGCTGTATGTGTGTCAATCGCTTGTAACATTCTAGAAAATTTCATTAGTTTTTCCTCCCATTGTTTAGGTTATTTAGTTTCACTGTGATCTTTTCGGATTTTAAGTTTTAAAAATGCTAGAGCTTTTCTAGCATCCAAAACATTGAGATTGTTTTCACAAACAACCTCAGTTTCAATCCCTTTTTCAGACTTATTAATGTCTACCATCAATTCTGTATGCTTATTAGTGACGACAAATTTGGCTTGCTGTCCAATAAATTTCATGCCAACCACGCTGATGCCTCTTGTCCCTATTTCTTCTAGGGTATTAGCAAAATCAACGTCTGAATTTCCCCATCCATCAGCTGATACAATTGCACCATCTGTACGCATGCCTTCCAACCAAACCGCTGCGCGGTGGCCCACAAGGTGTTTCATACGATTATCTTGAGGTGTTCCGATTAACATGACCCCTTGTAAATCAACATCTGGATCATTTCCAACCACATCTAATAATGGGTCTCTAAAATGATGCAAAGAGGTTTCTTTTGTTGAAGGTCCGATTCCCATAAACTCACTTCTTTCTAAAAAATTAAACCATTGCTCGAATGGCACCGTCTCGGTATTCATTTGGAGAAAGTAAAACAGGCATGTTATTTAAATCAATAATTGATAACCCTCCTGCAAACCCGCTTGGTTCACCAGGGAATAAAAGGTTATCATACATCGCACCTTGGCCTGCTATCTGTTTAACAATAGCAACTTTAGGTTTTCCATCTCTTACTTTATCTTCAAAAATATGAACTTCATCGGCTTCTCGACCATTTAATAGTTTTAATTTTTCTCTAATTGGTTGAATATAGTCATCTGAAACTTTAAACATAGTAGTTGCTAACTCTCTGGTATAGCTTTGATTTGGCTTTAAGATCATGTCGACGTGAATAATATAATCATCTGATCCTGGTGAGCCAGCTCGATTTAAAACTAACTGCTCAGATAAAATACCTTCTGAAGAACCAAATTCATGCATTTGGACACCGTCAGTATCTGCACCTGTAATCATGACATACGCCCCTGTTAAGGTGTGAGTAATTCCTTCACCTAAACGTCCCAGAACCTTAGTGGAAATAGGAACAATATCCATAATCGTATTGATCTTGACATCATGCTCTCTTGGACGAATGATATTAATCGAAACATCTTCAAAGAGTGAGTCATCATAGTCAACCGACGTTGGTATTGAAAGAGTGTGTTCATTGATTGCACTTGTTTCAGAGAATTCGACTGACGTCATATGATACGCTTTAATACGTAATTCTCTTTGAACTTTTTTCATAATCCTCACCTTATAAAAAATAAGAGTGGTGAAGTAACAACTTACATTCTCCACTCTTATTTTCATCATTAGATAGTTATTTTATTACACGTGCGCAATATATTCGTATGGTAATGAAACGATTTTACCTGCACTTGGAATTTCAACTAATTGAGTTAAAGTATCTTTTAAGATACCAGTTTGCATTTCAATGTTATTTGGTTCCCCAGCGTTGGCACCCATTGGTACAAGTGGTGCAACAGATCTAGGTGTTCCGTTTTGTCTTACTACTGGAGGTAACGCTGCAATTAAAATTGTAGGAATTCCAGCTTCTTCAATGGCTCTCTGCACGATCACGGCAGTTCTATGACAAGTCCCTCAACCAGCGGTTAAGACAACTGCGTCAACTTCTTCAGCCTTAAGTTTTTCAGCGATTTCTGGACCAGTTACGTTAGTAAACGCATCTTGGTCTCCCCCGCCTCCCATAAAGCCAAAGTGCATTGGAGCAACTTCTTTAATAAATCCTTCTGCTGCTAATTCATTTAAACGGTCGATTGGGAACATGCAGTTAACGTCTTTATTTACGTCTCCGTTATCATATCCTCCGTGTGATACCATTAAATCATCGCTAGGAGCGTTACCTGGAATTTCGCGGTAACCTGTATCCCCTGCTAAGTTAAAACGTTCGTCTGATTTTAAGTGAACCCCTGCAGCTGTCGCTAAAGCAACGCGCATTTCTTTCAACTCTTTAGTTACTGGAGTGAAGACTGGGTTAGGCGTAATCGGAACAAAAATTTCTGATTGTAAGCCTTCAATTGATGTTAAAGTCATCTAAATTTCTCCTTCCACATGTTGTTCTTTATTTTTTTCTTGCATTTCTTTTTGACGTCTTTGGTTTTCTTCAAGGGCATTTACATACTCTTGATTAGGTTTTTCATCAAGAACTTCTGGATAAGATAACATAAATCCAACTTCTTGACCTATTTGTAGTTCATGTTCTGAAATAATCATTCGTTTAGGAATTTTGAATTGGCCCAAGCGACCTTTTAAGTCGATTGTAACGCCACCATCAGTGATTTCAACAAGAATCCCTTCAAACATTCGTTCTGTTGAGATATATTTTAATCTTTCCATTGTTCTGTCAGCTACCTTCGTCTATTATTCTTTTTCGTAAACTTCTAAACGTTTTTTACTCTTAGGTAATGATTGTTCATTGTCTACTAATTCAATTTTTCTACCTGTTGCTTTTTCGATTGCATCGATGTTATTTTGTTTAACATTTGCATTCCATTTACGTTCAGGTTTTTTGATTTCTCCGCCAGCCATTGATGTTTTTAACATAGCCATTGAACGGACTGCATCTTCTTCACACAATGTATTGTTTTCTAAAATTTCATTTTCAATACCTTGCATTGATTTATTATTATCCACCATACAGTTCATGTATTTGTTACCAACTACTAATGCACCTTGGACTGCTGAATATGTAACACCTACAACACTAACGCCACGACTACCGATTTGTTCGATATGTGAAGCGAAGTCGATATGGTTATTACCAAATCCTTCAGTTGTTACGATAGCACCATCTAAGTCCATTGCTTCAATCATCATACCTAAGCGTTTTGATACGTAGAATTTCTCTGAGTTAGCTTGAGGAGATCCGACAAATGCCACACCTACTAAATCAATTTCAGGGTCATTCATTGCTTCAATAACTAAAGGTTCTCTGAAGTAATGACGAGAACATTCTTTAGATGCAGGTCCAATACATGTTAACGCATGGATACCACCATCTAATACTTCTGTTGGTGCTAAGATAACTGGTAAGTTACCTAAGTCAACGTTTGGTTTCGCGCCTAAAGTACCAACTGGCTCAACTGGCATGATTAAGTTATCATGCATTGCGCCTTGTCCCATAATTTCTTTAACAATAAGGACTTTTTTGTTACCATGACGACGTTTTTGAACGATTTCTTCAGTATTTACTACGATTGAATCATCAATTGTTTTTAATACTTTACGGATTTCTTCAGTCACATAGTCTGATGCTTTATGAGCGGCTAATGGTCCAACACGTTCCATGTTAGTACCAGCTTTGATTGTTACTTGTGTTTTGATAAAGATATCGCCTTTATCTGGAGCACCTGGACGGTTCCACATGATGTTTTTGTCTAATTCACCTTCAGATGAACCGAACTCACCGATTTGAACGCCGTTTGCGTCAGTACCAGTTAAGATCATAACAACGCCATCAACCACACGTGTAACACCATGGCCTAAGTCGCCTTCTTCTTTAGTAGCAATTGGTTGAACATCCATTACTGTTTCACTATAAGTATTATAGTTATCAGGTGTGATGATTTCCATGCTCATGTCTTCAACAAGTTCGTGTAAAGCAATTGCTTCGTCACAAATTTCTTTAGGGTTACGTAAATATAATGTATTCCCTTCGATTTTAGTTTCTTCAGCAAACTCTACTTTGTTGATTTTGTAATATTTCTTGATTAAGCTACGAACTACTGTTTCTTTAACTTCAGGTTCTGTAGCCATTGGAGCTGTTGTTGTTTGTACTTCTGCGGCTGCTTGAGCAGGTACAACTCCGCTTGCAACTGGAGCGACTGGTGCTGCTTGTGGCATTGGAATTTCTAAGTTAATTCCTTTACCTTCAGCAATTTGAATTTTAAGAACTTGACCGTTAGCTACTGCTACTGGTGCAACTGGAGCTGCTGGTGTCGCTACTGCTTCACTAACTGCTTTTTCTTTAACTTCAACTGTCTCTTCAGTTTCTGCTTTTACAATGCCGTCTACGATTGATGGAGTTAACGGAACAAGAGCGTCCGTTGTTTTAGTTAATTTAGCACCTAAAACTTCCTCAATTGTTAATGTATCTTCAGGTAATGTTAGTAAACCTGAATCGATTAAATCATCGAATAAAGCTGGATCTTCTAAGTTTGATGGTTCGATTACGATACCACCTTCTGCGCGACAACACAATACCGCTGGATCTTTCGCATGCTCTTTAGCTGTTTCTACAGTAATTGACATATTGTCAAAACCTCCTATTAGTTTTTATCGAATTTTTTTGTTTCTAATTGATTAATCTTAGTTCGATGGAAGTCTTCTGTATAGCTTGTGGCTTGCTCCGCGTAAAACGTGATCGGTACTGTGATAAACTGGAACTCCTAACCTAGGAGCTACACCCATGACGGTGTTTGTTCAATCCTGGCATGTACCAGCAAGAACAGTTTCTGCGCCGTCTTTCTTCATAGCGAGTACTTTCTCAGCTTGTCCCGGGCAAATGCCTGGTAAGCTACATCTATATCTTCCATTTACTTCAACCATACGTTTACACATTTGTTCAGAGACTACCTCTGCGCCCATACCTTCAGCAATTTCGTGTAATCGTTCTCTACCAGCACCACATTCGCAAATTAGGATACCTACTTTACGTTTGTCGTTTGGATATGGCATAGCAACTAAAGCACCACCAGTTGTTTTAGTAACAGGTGTGTCTTCTGAGCCACTTTGACCAGTGAATGGTCCGCCAACAACGATCTCACCGTGGGGATGAATGTACCCACCAGCTTCATCGATAAAGTGTTTTAATGGTAAGCCAATCGGTTGATTCATGAATACTTTTAATTCATCTACCACACGGCCACCTACTGTTAAATCTTTATCAATTACGGGTTTTCTAAGGTCAATCGCTTCTGAAATGTGTTTAAGTGTTTCCACGTTGACAACTACAGCATTAGCTTTAAGTGGTAATTCACCAGGTTCAAGCGTAATACCTAGGATTTCACGTACAATCACTCGTTCATCACCAGCAGGGTACATATCTGATAAATACTTAAGTTGAATACGGTCATCTTTTTTAGCTGCTTTACTCAAGGCGATCATTGCTTTTTTATTTTTAGGTTTGATTGCGATATATGCTGCTTTTGCTTCTGTAATATCTAAACAATGAATCAAACCGTCAATAACAGTTTCAGGATGAGTTTCCATTTGTTCCACGTTATGCGAAAGTAATGGTTCACATTCAGCTGCATTGGCTAAAATATAACCACCAGGAATTTTAGTACTTAATTTTACATGTGTCGGGAAACCTGCACCACCAGCTCCTACAATACCTGCTGCTTCAATTGCTTCAAGTTTTGTTGCTGTCTCAGGGATTTTCATGAAATCTGTTGTAAATTCACCAATTTGTTCAATTTGAACACCTTGATCTGTGATTGCTACAACTTTTCCGTTAACACTTGCGTGAATATTAGCACCTAATCCTTGCGGTTTAGCAATTAATTGTCCTCTTTTTACCTCGTCACCAACTGATACAATCGGTTCGCACGGGGCTCCAACGTGTTGTTTTAATGAAATCATTAGACTTGTCATTTTTTTCACCTCCTTATATATAGAGTGACTTTCAAAGTAAGTTCAATTAGAATATCTCCCTCACTACAACAGAATGATAACATCTTCACAATATAATTGCAATACATTTCACAATCTTTTTGTGAGATAAATTCATCAAAAAAATATCCCATTATTTTCTTGCATTGTGTTTAGAGCTATGTTATATTTTTATGTGTTAAAACATTTGGGAATGGATGGGTTCTGGTGTTCCCTCTGGTCTTCAAAACCAGTATGAGGAGTTAAGAGCTTCTTGGGTGGGTTCGATTCCCACACTTTCCCGCCAATTAAACTATCAAAAAGCTACTGAAAATTTTCAGTAGCTTTTTTCTTTTATCATGAAAGCTTTCTTTTGTTATAGAAACATTTCACAATATATACATATATGTTGTGCAAACATTAACAATATGTTTCATGAAAAATAACAGATTAATGAGTTTCTACTATAGTATATAAAAAAACACCCTCCCGTATTTGGGAAGGTGTTTTCGTTGCTATATTAGCCAACATATATAGTATCACCAATTAGAAGCAAGAATTCGACAACTCGCTATTAAGGTTATGACACACACGTTTTATTAATATGCTCTTGCCCAGTGAACCAAGTGTTTCGCTTGACCACCACAGCAGATACATTTTTTGCCTGACATGTCTTTATCTAAGTTTTCAAAACTCATACAGCGAGACGTTGCCATTGTATCTTCTTTAATTTTCTCTTCACAACTTTCTTCGCCACACCAAGGTGAGATTGCAAAACCACCTTCTTTAATATGTGCAGCAAACTCGTCTTTATCTTCTGTTTCGAGTGTTTTATCATCGGCACGTTTTTTAGCTTGTTCAAACATATTGTCATGGATCTTATCCATAAGAGTAGCAATATTTTCGTTTAGTGACTCATCTAATGCCATTGTCACTTTTTCTAGCGTATCGCGACGAACAACTACAACTTCACCATTTTCGATATCACGAGGACCAATTTCAATACGAACTGGAATACCTTTCATTTCGCAATCGTTAAATTTCCACCCAGGTTGTTTATCTGAATCATCTACTTTAACTTTGAAATCAGCTAATAGCTGTTCTTTTAAATCAAAAGCTTTATCTAACACACCCTCTTTATGTTGAGCAATTGGCACAATCATAATTTGTGTTGGTGCAATACGAGGAGGCATTACTAATCCACGATCATCACCGTGAACCATAATCATTCCACCAATAGAGCGGGTTGTAATTGCCCAAGATGTCTGATGTACAGCTTCTTTTTTACCTTCTTTATTTAAGAACGTGATATCAAAAGCTGAACTGAAGTTTTGACCTAAATGGTGAGAAGTCGTGATTTGCAGTGCCTTTCCATCATACATAAGTGTTTCATTTGTGTAAGTATGAACTGCACCAGCAAAACGCTCACTTTCAGTTTTCACCCCACGTACAACTGGGATTGCTAGGATGTTTTCGCAAACATCTTTATACATTTCTAAAATCTCACGTGCCTCTCGGTCAGCATCTTCATACCCGTTATGGCATGTATGACCTTCTTGCCAGAAAAATTCTGTCGTTCTAAGGAACGGACGTGTATTTTTTTCCCAACGAACAACACTCACCCATTGGTTATATAATTTAGGTAGATCTCTATATGAATGAATCACGTTTTTGAAGTGTTCTGCAAACATCACTTCTGAAGTCGGACGAATCGCTAGACGTTCTTGAAGTTCGTTGTTACCACCATGCGTTACCCAAGCAACTTCTGGTGCGAAGCCTTCCACGTGTTCTGCTTCTTTTAATAATAAATGCTCAGGAATCAGCATTGGCATCATCACATTTTCATGTTCTGTTTTTTTAAGTCTTTCATCTACAATTTTTTGAATGTTTTCCCATAAGGCATATCCAGTAGGACGAAGAACCATACAGCCCTTTACACTAGAGTAGTCACATAGTTCTGCTTTTAATACAATATCCGTATACCATTGGGCGAAATCTTCATCGCGTGTTGTAATTTCTTTAACAAATTCTTTTGACATACTGCCACATCCTTAATCATTTTTTATTTTATAAAAACAAAAAAGCAACACTTTGATAAGGGACCGGAATAACCGGCGGTACCACCCTTTTTCAAAGCATTGCTTTACGTCTCATACGATCTTAACGGTATCAAACCGAACATGCATTACACACGTTTTAAAATTTGGTAGGTTCAAGGTCCGTCTTGAGATTTCTCAGCACTCAATCTCATCTCTGTGTGTGTTGTCCTTTACTAATCCAAATGTCTTGCTTGATTACGAGTATAGACTCTTTTTTTTAAAAGTCAAGCAATTTAATGGCAAAAAAATAAGTTATCAGACATTTTTATCATTAATTTTTAACTTTTATAAATACTATGTGAACCTAATTCACTATCATGAGTAAAGGCTTTCATTCTATTATTTCACAAAAAAAGAGACGATAAAATTACCGTCTCTTTTTTTGTCCTTTATGAATAATATGCCCACGTGGTTTTTTCTTAATCATTGATATCGAAACACCTGCTATTGTTATTGCTAATACGAAAAAGGATAATGTAAATTCTATTTCTAACTTTTCTTCAAGTAATTTATTAATTTTAGATGTTTTATTGTCTGGGATAAAAAAATCAACTAGATTAATCTGTTTTCCAGTCTTACCCATATGACCTACATCGCCACCAGTCCCTTTTCTACCCTGTCGTCCCTCACGTCCAGAACGACCTTTTTTTCCTTCATGTCCATCCAATCCATCTAAACCATCATCTGGAGGAGGCCAAAATCCTGGTGTATGTTTGTAGTCTACTTTCTTTTTCGGTGCACTAGCAAACTGACGATACCTATCTTCAGATAACGTTAATTCATCTATTGAAATAAATTGAACAACATCGTACATGAGACAAAATCCTTTCCAATACACTTAAGACTTATAACTTTACTCTAATTATAAAATAAAAGAAATCGTTTTTACAGTATCAATTTAAATTCATACATTAAATACCCTACACTAGTAAATGAACATGATTTGCTTTGTTATTTTAGGTTCTCATTAGAGGACTTTAGTTTTAGAAATAGTCATACAAGCACGGTGTTACGTTTGGTATTGAATCCCCTAGTTCTTGGACTTTTTCTTTTGAGTTTACGGTTATGTATTCTAAGAAAATGTGACTGTTAAACTTAGAGTGTCCCATAAATACTTGCGTCCATTTTTGAATAGGCCCAGAAAAATCAGCAGTTTCTAACAGATCATTGGAAAGCTTTTGGCAACTAGCTTCTCCATTTTTAATGGTTAATTGCCATGTCCCATTGTTATAGTCGCTCGAATTATCCTCGATAGCTAAAGAGACAGATAAATTAGCAGTTGGATTAAACGGATAGGCTGCCATGAACTTATCAAACAACACGATTTTAACCATCATATCTTGCTCAATTTTTTGTTCTAGTACGCGACATTCTGGGAATAATAAGGTCATTTTTTCTAACAAACTTGCAGTGTAATGGAATGTTTCAAACGTCCCACTGTGAGACGAAATAAAGCCATTTAATTTATAGAGTGCTTGTTTTGTTTTATAAGCTAGTTCTTTAATGATAAATTGAGAGCCTTCCATTTTATACATTAAATAGCCCACTGGTTCTTCCAAATTATCAAAAACAATGGCTACTTCATCTATTTTACGAGTCAGTTTGGCTTCCCACCACCAATCATCACGTACTACGGCGCCAAAGTCTTTTCCTAATGTTTCGCTATATAGTTTTTTCAAAACGTCTCGCCACTCAGGGGCATTTTTATCGACACGTTTTATGCTTCCTTCGCTTGTAAAAGGTAATTGGGTTACTGTCTCTCGAGTTAATGTTCCTGATATTGTTTCAAATACTGTTTCATAGCCAAATTTACGATAAAAAGGTTGGCTAAAAGGGGCTAGATAAGAGAGCGGAACTTCTTTTTCTTCCAGTTCTTTGAAGATGTCTTTAAATAAAGCTCTGATTCCACCATTCCCTCGGTTTTCAGGATAAGTTGCGACACTGCCTATTCCTGCCATTTTAACGTCTTGAGTCCCAATTTTAGCTCTATAGGGTAAAACCATAATCTGACTTGTTAGGTGATCCTCATCAAAAGCTCCCCATAAATCACAATGCTTCATCATGTCTAATGAGCGCTTATCATGCTCTGCTGTTCTTGTATAATTGAATGCATAAGAATTTAAGTTTAAAAATTGTTGTTGGTCATGTTCTGAATTAAATTTTTTGATGGTCATACTAAACACCTCTTTTTATTATTAGTCACTCTAGTTTAACGTTTATCCTTTTTGTTCGCAAATTTAAACCTAAAAAAAACTACCCGAATTGAGTAGTTTTTTAATTATTTAATCTTAATTCTTTTAGTAATACGATAAGCTACTATCCCTTTGACTACATCACCTGGAATAAATACTAGCATACCCATTTGTATTAGTTGACCTATTGTAAAGGTTTGCCCTTGTATTTTAACCAATATAAGCCACATATAGCTTAGGCCTATAACGTAAGATAACAAACTTACAGCAATTATACCGCTGACTAAAGCTTTCGATTGCTCACGGTGTCTACGGTAATACCAAGAAAGTAGACTTGCTATTAGTGGGAAGCTCAAAAGAAAACCAAAACTGGGCAAGATAACTATACCAACTCCCATTGTTAAAAACTTCAACAGGATATGTATCACCTGCGACCATGCAGCTTCTCTAGGAGATAGGATTATTCCTGATAAAAGCACAATTAGTGTTTGAAGTGTTAGTGGAACAGGTCCCATTGATAATGATAAATACCCACTCACAAAAGATAGTGCACCTAATAAAGCAACTTTAGGCAATTGTCTTATCATCGCAATACTTCCTCTTTTTCACATGCTAAAATACTTGTATCCCCGTGATTAAGGATTTCAACTCTATTATTTTCCATGCTCACAACTAACTGACCATACGCCGTCAATTTTTGTGCTCTTCCTACCATTGTTTCTCCATTTTTTTTCCAAGAGATTTTTTTATTCAAAGTTAAGCATTTAGATTGATACGTTTTTAGATAATCTGATGTCTTTTTATCTTCAACCATCGCTAGTATCCGCCTTACAATCGAAACAGCCCATTCTTTTTTATCTTCTACTGTTAACTCTTTCGTTTCTTCATACACAAAGCCTCTTTTATTGTGTAGGTCGTGCGGTTCTTTTTCTGTTTCACTACGACTTATATTAATACCAATGCCAACCATTAAATTCTGGTTTCCTACTGGAAAAAAAGTGCTCTCTGCTAAAATACCAGCTACTTTCTTACCGTGTAAATAAATATCATTCACCCACTTTATTGCAGGTGACTTAGAGGTTCTTTCTTCTATTTCCGTTGCTATTGCAAGAGCTGCTAAAAAGGTCAAACAATCATTTTCGGTTATATTAAACCTCGAAGGCAACGTAAAGGTAAAATAAATTCCAGATTCTTTGGGCGAATAAAAATGTCGACCAAACCTACCATAACCTGCTGTTTGACAGTCAGATACAATCAACCAGTTTTTAGAGGTATCTCTAATTTTATATTGTTTTGCTACGGTATTAGTAGATGTCACCTCACTAAGATGTTCAAAATAAAACAACTCATCTTCAATCATTACGTTTTTAATCATCTTTTTATGTCACATCCCTAATTAAAATTTACGATATTTAGCATAGCGCTGCTCATGTAAGTCTTCCAAAGATAAAGTTTGTAGGACGCTTAATTCCTTAACAACTGTTCTTTTCAAGTTAGCCATAATATAATTTGAAGCTAATGGTATGTCCTTGTTCGTTTCTAACACAACCTTGTCTACAACACCTAATTCTTTTAATTCACCAGCTGTTAATTTCATTAAATCTGCCGCTTCTTTTGTACGACTTGCGTCTTTCCATAAAATAGAAGCAAAACCTTCTGGAGATAAAATGGAGTAGATACTATGCTCTAGCATGATAATTCGATCTGTTAAAGCAAGAGCTAGCGCCCCACCACTTCCTCCTTCACCAGTGAAAATAGCAATAGTAGGAACAGTTAAGTCACTTAATGCCATTAAACACTTCGCTATAGCAGCACCGGCCCCTCTCTCTTCTGCTTCAATGCCACAAAAAGCTCCTGGCGTATTAATAAAGGTTATCACCGGTCTATTAAATTTTTCTGCTTGTTTCATCAAACGATACGCTTTTTGATAACCCTCAGGATGTGGTGAACCAAAATTACGCTTCATATTTTCCTGTAAATCACGGCCCTTTTGAATCGCTAAAATCGTTACAGGTTGTTTATTAAGATAGGCTAATCCACCAATTAAAGCTTGATCATCACCAAAGAACCGATCTCCATGACATTCAATAAAATCATCGAAAATAGTATCGATGTAATCGAGTGGACTTAAGCGAGAGAGTTGTCTTGCGATCATCACGATTTCATTAGGACTTTTTTTAACCATCAATACCCTCCTCACCCTGGCAATGAAATTGCAGAAATACACCTATCGTATCCTTCAATTCTTTTCGTGGTACAATTTTATCAATAAAACCGTGATCTAATAAAAATTCAGCACGTTGGAAATCATCTGGCAGCTTTTGTTGAATTGTTTGTTCAATTACGCGTGCACCTGCAAAACCAATACGAGCATTAGGTTCTGCTAAAATAATATCACCATCCATTGCAAAACTAGCGGTCACACCGCCCATTGTCGGGTCTGTTAAGACTGTTAAATAAAATAATCCTTGATTACTATGTCTCTTAACGGCATTTGTAATTTTAGCCATTTGCATAAGCGAGATAATACCTTCTTGCATACGGGCACCACCTGATGCAGTAAAAATAACAACAGGCAAGCGCTTTTCCGTGGCATATTCAAATAAACGCGTAATCTTCTCGCCAACGGCTTGACCCATACTTCCCATCATAAAATGACTATCCATAACAGCAATCATAACGGGGTGAGCATTAATCTTTGCTTTCCCTGTCACAACTGCTTCGGTTAAGCCACTTTTGACTTGTTCCCCACAGATTTTTTCTTGATAGCCTGGAAAGTTTAGTTTATCCTGCCCCATAATCGTACTGTCTAATTCTTTAAATGTCCCCACATCACAAATTAGGTTTAGTCGATCTTTTGCTCCTAATTTAAAGGCGAAATCACAGTGCGGACATAAATGATGAGCCGTTATACTTTTAACATAAATTGCTTTTCTACATGACTCACACTGAACCCACATATCATTAGGCACACTCGGTTTTGGTATGTGTGTATCCAATGGTTGTTTCGAGGCAATCGGTATGTACTGTCTCTTTTTTTTAAATAATCCCATAGGCAGTTACACCTCCTAACTGTTAACTAATCAAACCATTGAGGTAAAAATTTTTCTTCTAAGAAGCTTGTATCATAATGGCCATCCAAAACACTCTGATTGGCAATTAGATCAAGTTGAAATTGTTTATTTGTGACAATTTCTTCTACTCTCAGTTCTGATAAAGCTCGTTGCATCTTAGAGAAAGCCTCTAGTTTGGTCTTGCCATGCGTAATGATTTTCGCAACCATAGAATCATAATAAGGTGAAATATCACATCCTGAATACATCGCACTTTCTACTCTAAGCCCCATGCCACCACTTGGTAAATGAAGATGAGTAAGACGTCCTGGCACAGGTGCAAAATTAAAGCTAGGGTCTTCAGCATTGATGCGGCATTCAACACTAAATCCTTCAACTAATATATCAGATTGACTAAGCATTAAAGGCATGCCATAAGCAATCTCAATTTGTTTTTTTACAATATCGACTCCTGTAATCATTTCCGTAACAGGATGCTCCACTTGAATCCTAGTATTCATTTCCATAAAATAAAAATTGTCATGTTCGTCTACTAAAAATTCTATTGTTCCAGCATTCTCATAATGCACAGCGTTAGCTGCCATAACAGCCGACTGACAAATATCTGTTCGTGCTTCCTCAGGTAAATCTATAGCTGGTGCTGTTTCTAATACTTTTTGATTATGACGTTGTAGAGAGCAATCGCGTTCTCCTAAATGAATAATAGTCCCGCACTGATCCCCTAAAATTTGGACTTCAATATGTCTGGCTGGGTAAATTATTTTTTCGATGTACATATCATCATTCCCAAATGCTGACAAAGCTTCTTGCTGAGCGCTTTGAAATTGGCTTGTTAACTCTTCTTGATTTAATACTTTTCTAATACCTTTTCCACCGCCACCTGCAGCAGCCTTTATCATTAAAGGATAACCAATAGTTTCAGCAATTTGTTTCGCTTCAGCTAGCGTAGCAATTTTACCATCACTACCTGGAATCACTGGAACACCTGCATCTATCATTGTCTTTCTAGCGTTGATTTTATTCCCCATCAATTCGATAGTCTCATGCTTAGGACCAATAAATGCAATCTGACAGTCTTGACACATAGCGGCAAACGTACTGTTTTCTGATAAAAAACCAAAGCCAGGGTGAATCGCTTCTGCACCAGTTAAAACAGCTGCACTTAAAAGCTGCTGTTGATTTAAATAAGAATCACTAGCGTGAGCAGGGCCAATACAGACTGCCTCATCTGCTAATTCGACATGTAGCGCATAGCGATCTACTTCAGAGTAAACCGCTACGGTTGCAATCCCCATCTCTTGGCAAGCCCTGATAATTCTAACGGCTATTTCTCCTCTATTAGCAATAAGTACTTTGTTAAACATTATTTCGCCCCAATAATAAAGGTCATTAAAGCTTCACACACTTTCTTATCTTCAACATAAGCAACCGCTTGACCGACACCAATATTTCCTTTTTGTTTAATAATTGTCATTTCCATCTTTAACACATCTCCAGGTACAACTTTTTGACGGAATTTAACTTTATCAATCCCACCTAAATAACCTGTTTGACCTTCAAATTCTGGACTTTTTAGTAATGGAATTGACCCTGTTTGAGCTAGTGCTTCTAGTATAAGCACACCTGGCATAACAGGTTCTCCTGGAAAATGACCTGGGAAGAAATGTTCATTGTAGGTTACATTTTTAATAGCAACCACACGCTTACCTGGTTCTAATTCTAAAACTCTATCAACCATCATAATAGGGTAACGATTTGGGATGATTTCCATAATTTCTTGTACATTTAATTGCATATTAATATCCTCCGATTAGATTTATTAAGTTAATTGCTTTGAATTTCAAACAAAGGTTGACCGAACTCTACAACCTCTTCATTACTGAATAACACTTTAGATACAGTCCCCGATAAAGGACTTGGAATATCGTTCATTATCTTCATTGATTCGACAATACAAACTGTTTCACCTATCTCAACCGTATCGCCTACTTTTTTAAACGGCTGACTCGTAGGATCACTACTACTATAGGCGATCCCAACTAACGGTGAGGTAATATATTCACCGTCAGCCTGTGGCACAACTTTATCTTCTAGTGGCGCTACCTCGTCTTGATTTTCTTTTGCTACAGCGCTAGGAGCCACCTCACTTACAACTGTTGTTTCAGGTTTTGATAAGGTAGTCATTTCATTTTTATTAATGTAGAGTTTATAATCGTTTGTTTCAAAATTAAATTCTCTAATAGAACTATGATCAATAGATGTTATTAAGTCTTTCAATTCGTTATGTTTCACTTACTGACCCTCCCACTTTTTGAAGAGACAAACTGCATTATGACCACCAAAGCCTAGTGAGTTACTCATTGCGTAAGTTAAGGTCTGCTCTCTGCCTTCATTCGGTATGTAATCCAAGTCACACAAAGGATCATTATGTTTCAAGCCTAACGTTGGGGGCACAAATTGATCTGTAAGGGATTTAAGACATACGATGCCCTCAACTGCTCCTGCTGCACCTAATAAATGACCAATCATGCTTTTCGTACTTGAAATAGCTACATTTGAGGCCTCTTTTCCAAGAGCAAATTTAATAGCCGTTGTTTCTGCTGAATCATTATTAGGCGTGCTTGTTCCATGTGCATTGATGTAATCTAAATCAGTTGCTGTTATCTTTGCTTCCTCCATAGCTTGTTGCATGGCGCGACCTGCTCCTGAACCATCTGGATTTGGACTAGTCATATGATAAGCATCACTTGTCGCGCCATAGCCAACTACTTCTCCATAAATCTTAGCGTTACGAGCTAAGGCGTGCTCTAATTCTTCTAGAACAAGCATCCCTGCCCCTTCTCCCATAACAAAACCTGAACGATCTTTATCAAAGGGGATAGAGGCTCTTGTAGGGTCTGTTTCTTTTGTTAATGCTGTTAATGCACCAAAACCAGATATCCCAATTTCACAAATCGTCGCTTCAGCTCCACCAGCTACTATAGCATCTGCATACCCGTGTTTGATTGTTCGATAAGCTTCGCCGATTGCATTAGTACCAGATGCACACGCCGTAACAATTGAAGTAGAAATTCCTTTTGCACCAATATAATAAGAGATATTTCCAGCAACCATATTCCCTATCGCCATCGGAACAAATAACGGTGCTACACGTTGTGGTCCTTTAGTAGACATCTTAATAACTTGTTCTTGAATTGTGGTCATACCACCAATACCCGAACTTGCAATAACGCCTAATCGCTCCGGGTCAATAGCCTCTACTGTCAAGTTACTGTCTTGCATTGCTTGTAGGGCAGCTGAAACACCATAGATTGAAAAAAGATCCATTCGTTTGGTTGCTTTTTTTTCCATGTATTGAATGGGGTCGAAATCTTTAACTTCTGCTGCTACTGAAATCCCTGTTTCACTTGCATCAAATCGTGTGATAGGACCTATTCCTAACTTTCCTTGTTTTACATTATTCCAAAATTCTTCTACTGTATTTCCTAAAGGGGTAATCGCTCCTAACCCAGTTACAACTACTCTTCTCATGACTTATTTTCTCCTTATTCCAATTTTCTTACCGAACTGGTTAGTTAGCCGTTCATTACCATACCACCATCAACGTTTAAGACTTGTCCTGTTACGTATGTTTGGTTAGCTAAATATAAAGCGGCTTGTGCTACATCTTCTACCGTCCCAAAGGTTTTTAATGGGATCTGAGTTTTTGCATGTTCTTGTTGGTCTTGAGTTAAAACGTCGGTCATTTCCGTCGAAATAAAACCTGGTGCGATCGCATTACAATAAATATTGCGGCTGGCTAATTCTCTAGCAACTGATTTTGTTAAACCAATAACACCAGCCTTGCTTGCCGCATAATTTGCTTGACCTGCATTACCAAGTTGACCCACAACACTTGCGATATTTATAATATGACCATTTCTTTGTTTTAAGAAAATTTTGTTGCTTGCTTTAATGGTATTAAATGTACCTGTTAAATTTATCGACAACACCTCCTCAAAATCTTCTTCTGTCATACGCATTAACAACGTGTCACGCGTGATTCCTGCATTATTTATTAAGACATCTAATCGTCCAAAATGCTCAACTGTTTTGTTGATTACGCTCATTGCTTCTTCTAGCTTTGAAACATTACCAGAGATGTAATAACTGGTTTCTTGATAATCTGCTAGCCATTCTGGAGCTTCCTTACCACGGCCATTGATTACAACGGAATGCCCTTCTTTTAAAAATGCTTCAGCTAATGCTTTTCCAATACCGCGCGTGCTTCCCGTAACAATCACAACTTTATTTTTAGACATCCTTTTTCTCCTCTGTCGTTAAGTTTATCCTGACTTTTTCTAACGATTTTAAATCCTCTACGTTGAAGGTAGTCGCCTGTTTTACTATTTTTCTTATAAAAGTACTTAAACTGCGACCTGGTCCTACTTCTATAAAAGTTGTCACACCCTTTTCGTACAATGTCTCTACTGATTTTTGCCACAAGACAGGTGATTTCACTTGTGTCACTAATAATTGTTTTATATCACTATCTAAAGAAATTAGTTCCCCCGTTACATTGGCAACGATAGGATAATTTCCAGTTTTCAAATTTAAAAAGTTACATTCATTTTCTAATAATTGAGCTGCAGGTTCTAGCAACTCTGTGTGGAAAGGACCACTAACATTTAAAGGAATTAGTTTTCTGGCTCCTGCTTGAGTCAAACGCTTTTTTGCTAACTCTAATGCCTCTATCTCTCCTGAAATAACAGTTTGATTTGGCATATTATAATTAGCCGGTCTAACGAGCCCTCTTTTTTCTTTCGTGATTTCTTCACAGATACGCTCTATCTCAGTGCTATCTAATCCCATAACAGCACACATTCCCCCTTGTCCGCTCGGAAAAGCCTCCTCCATAAAGGTTCCTCTTTTCCTCACAAGACAAAGTGCTTCTTCGAATGATAACGAGCCGTTTACCACTAGTGCGCTGTATTCTCCCAAACTCAATCCAGCTAGGTAGTCTGGTTTAATTTCAAACTTTTCTATTAATAACTTAGAAATCGCAACACTTATCGTTAAAATTGCAGGTTGCGTATACGCTGTTTCGTTTAATTTGTTATTTTCTTCAAAACAAAGCTTAGTCATATCGATTTTTAATAGACGTGATGCTTCATCTACAACTGATTTAACTATTGGAAAAGTATCATAGAGTTCCTTTCCCATTCCAATATATTGTGAGCCTTGACCACTAAAGACAAATGCTATAGCCAATTTTGTCCCTCCTTAACTATTGTGCCCGTTTTATTGCGGCATAATACTCTTCTACCAACTCGTCAACAATTTCTTGGCAAGTCTGATTTCTCTTGTTTACAAGACCGGCGATTTGTCCAGCCATCATCGAACTGTTTTCCGTATCGCCATCAACTACGGCTCTTTTTAGAGCTCCTTTTCCTAGATCTTCTAAACGATCCCAATCCGGTTGCTCTTTCTTTAATTCTTCCCGCTCAGCCGTATCATACTGACGTGTTAATTTATTTCTAATTCCTCTAACGGGATGTCCCGTTGATAATCCAGTGATAGCTGTATCAATATCACGCGCTTTTAACACTGCTTCTTTATAATTTGAATGAATATCTGTTTCTTTTGATACTAAAAATCTTGTTCCAAGTTGAACGGCATCGACACCTAACATAAAGGCCGCTGCTACACCTCTTCCATCGCCTATACCACCTGCAGAAATAACAGGAATCGAAACCGCATCGACTACTTGTGGTACTAGAGCTAAGGTTGTAAGTTTCCCGATATGGCCACCGGCCTCCATGCCTTCAACAATTACCGCATCTGCTCCGTCTCGTTCCATTCTTCTCGCTAATGCAACTGAAGCCACTACTGGAATAACTGTAATATTCGCTTCCTTAAATTGAGACATGTATTTAGCTGGTGACCCAGCTCCTGTTGTTACTACTTTCACCCCAGACTGACACACCACTTCGACTACTTCATCAACATGAGGAGAGAGTAACATGATATTGACACCAAAGGGCTTATCAGTTAATGCTTTCGCTTGTTCAATTTGGCTTTTGACAAATTCGGCTGGAGCATGACCAGATGCAATGATTCCTAGACCACCTGCATTAGATACTGCACTTGCGAGTTCTGCCTTAGCAACCCATGCCATTGCGCCTTGAAAAATAGGGTATTTTATATTCAACATTTTACATATTTTTGATCGTTTCATTCTTTTCTCCTCAATTTTAGTTTTAATAAAAAAGCAGTCATCAACACATGTGTTTGACGCTACTTTTTTATACGTTATTATTTAGTTTTCAATTGTTCATCTACAAAAGTAACCACATCACCAACGGTACTGAAGTCATCATCCGATTCAAATTTAACATCAAATTCATCTTCGATATCATTAATGATTTGGAAAACATCTAAGCTATCTGCTTCTAACCCTTCTTTAAAACTTGTTGTTAACGTAACCTCATTTTCTTCTTTTCCTAATTGATCGATAATAATCTCTTGAATTTTATTGAAACTTGACATGTTAAATTCCTCCTAAAGGTTTTAAATTATTTTATTTTTTTATAGTTAATTCTGTTTTAGAGTTGTACAGACATCAGACCAAAAGAAAGGCCTCCACCAAAACCAGCCAATAATACTTTTTGATTACTCCCTAATTTTAATGTACCATCTTCTATCTTATCCGCTAATAAAATTGGGATAGATGCTGCTGATGTATTCCCATAGTGCTCAATATTTGTTAAGAATTTGTCACTTGAAATACCTGTATTTTTACTTAACGTAGACAGTAATCTCAAATTCGCTTGATGAGCAACCACATACTCAAATGAACTCAGCTCATCTGAAGGTAACTCTTTAATAGCTTTTGAAACGGTCCTGCTAACAAAATCAAAAATATCTCGTCCGTTCATAGTTAAATACGGTGTAAGTGTATGTTTATTCATTGCATACAGACTTGTATTTACTTGCTCTCCTCCTATTAAAGAATCCGCCATTTCACCGACTCCTTTTAAAGATTCGATATAATCATACGATGATTTAGTGTCAGTGGCTTCTACTAGAACACCTGCTGCCCCGTCACCAAACAATACAGCCGTACTCCGGTCTTGCCAATCAATGAGCTTAGACATACAATCAGCACCAATAACTAGGCCTTTCTTATACGTTCTACTCACAAGATATTTTTCAGCGACAGAAAGCGCCGATACAAAACCAGAACACGCCGCACTGACATCTAGAACCATGGCATTGACAGCCTTTATGTCTCGTTGAACTAATGCCGCTACAGATGGTGTTGCAAAATCAGGTGTCATTGTTGCTACGATAATAAAATCAAGTGTTTCTGGCAATAAGTTATGTGTCTCTATAAGTTGTTTAGCCACATCAACAGACAAGCTTGCCGTCGTTTCATCTGTAACAACGTAACGATTCTTAATCCCTGTACGTGATACAATCCACTCATCTGTTGTATCCAAATGTTGCATTAAATCATGATTGCTTACTCTTCTACTCGGTAATGCCTTTGCTGCCCCTTGTATAGATAGTATCGTCTTTCTTTTAAGCATAGAATGCTCCTCTTAATAATGTCTCTGTAAAAAAGCATGAAGATTTTTCAATCCTTTGGAGATCGCGTCTTGTTCTTCCTCACTCATATCTGATAACGCAGCCTCTACCATATTTTTATGGAATTGTGCATGTGCACGGTAAAATAATCGTCCTTTATTCGTCAATTTCAAGCGAACAACACGACGGTCTTCATCTGTTCTTACACGCTCAACATAGTCTTTTTTAACTAAATTATTAATGGCCACAGTCAATGTGCCCACAGTTATCGATAACTTTTCCGCTACTTCACTTGATGTTTTAGTATCATGTAAACCAATAGCTTCAATCGTGTGCATCTCTTTTACTGAAATGTCTGAAAACTGACCTGACTGTAACTCTGACTCTTCGATTGATAAAATATCGTTAAACACCGCTACCAGATAATCATTTACCTGTGCGATTCTTTTATCCATCACGTCGCCTCCTTTTTAATTACTTTGATTATCAAACTATTTGATAAACGAAGTATAAAACAGCAAAATAAAAAAAGCAATACTTTAAACAAAAATACTTTGATTATCAAACTATATTCACAAAATATTAAGAATTTGACCAAAATAAAAAAAACTACTCAAATTTGAGTAGTTTAATCGCGTACTTGTTCTTTTTTAAATACCCATAAATATAGGCCATATAACGAATTGGCAAGAAATACAAAGTACATCACACCTGTAGCAAACCCATCATTATGATGTAGACTCATCCATACGGCTACTTGGAAGACATTTGCTGCAACCCAAGCCACAAAAGCATATTTATATTTTCGAGCTGTAAAATACATGGCAAGAAGCCCTACGGCACCTGCCGTTGCATCGACCCAAGAATTAGAGACTGTTGAGAGTAATACTATAAAAATAAGAGCTGAACCGATAACTGCACCCGTAACTTCTTTGACAGAGAGTGCACTTGTCTTATCCTCAGCATCATATTCTTTACCAAAACGATACCACATATAAATACCAAAAACATCAAATACAATATACCCTAGCTGAACAAGTGCTTCACCCTTTATACCATTATTCCAGGCAGATAGCATGAAGACAAAACTACTAATAAAGCCTAAAACAAAATTCCATTTATTCCCTTTTGCGATTAGAAAGACACATGTAAGTGCCATAAACGTAGCGACCATCTGCAGAGGATCTGACACTCCTAAAACTGTCCACGTGATTGTTTGAATAAGATACATTGCTGCTAACCAAAATAAACTTTTATCCTTAACCATAAAACCTCCTATAAAACTTTTTTTACCATCTATTATTAGAACACATTTTTTTAAGGAGTACAATCACTTTTTGAAAGCGCATTACATAAAAAGAAGAGATACTGAACAGTATCTCTTCTTTTTCATTTATTTATAAACCATTTTTACTAATTACTTCTTTATACCAATCAAATGATGCTTTCTTAGAACGTGCCATCGTACCGTTCCCTTCATCATCTAAATCAACATAGATAAATCCATAACGTTTACTCATTTCACCTGTAGAGGCACTTACTAAATCGATACAGCCCCATGGTGTGTAGGCAATTAAATCAACACCATCTTCATTGATTGCTTTACCCATTTCTGTAATATGTTTTTCTAAATAGTCAATACGGTATGTATCATTAATACTACCATCAGCTTCAACTTTATCAATCGCACCTAACCCATTTTCAGAGATGTATAATGGAACACCGTAACGTCCGTATAAATCATTTAAGGCAATTCTTAAGCCAACTGGGTCAATTTCCCATCCCCATTCACTTGCTTTTAAGAATGGATTTTTAGTACCACCGAAGAAGTTTCCTGATGATTTTGTTAATTCAGGATCTGTACTGAACGCTGATGACATATAGTAACTAAATGATAAATAATCTACAGTATGGGCCTTCAGTAACTCTAACTCACCTTCTGCAATCTCTAGGTCAATTCCTTTTTCTTTGAAGTATGCTAAAGCATAACTAGGGTATTCTCCACGAACTTGAATATCATTACAGAAGTAGTTGAATAAACGATTTTGTTTTTCTTTGGCCATGACTGTGTCCGGATTACAGTCGTACGCATACATTGTTGCATAGATACTCATACAGCCTACTTTAAGTTCAGGATTTAACTCATGAGCTATTTTCGTTGCTAGAGAACTTGCAACAAACTGATTATGTAAAGCTTGGAAATTATCTTGCTCTGTCGCATTTCTCATCGCTGTACTGAAAAATGAACCGAATACTCCTGTATTAATTTCATTAAACGTCATCCAGTAGTTTACTTTAGTATGGTATCTTTCTAAAATCGTACGTGCATATTTTTCAAATAAACCAATCAACTCACGATTTTTCCAACCACCGTAATTTTTCACTAAATTAAGAGGTGTTTCGTAATGTGACATTGTAATAGTTGGTTCGATATTATATTTTAACAAAGTATCAATTACTTTATCATAGTGAGCCAGTCCTGCTTCGTTAGGTGTTTGATCATCACCATTTGGGAAAATACGAGCCCATGAAATTGACATACGGAATGTTTTAAATCCCATTTCTGCAAATAAAGCAATATCTTCTTCATAACGATTATAAAAATCAATCCCTGCATGGTTTGGGTATGCGTATTTCTCTTCATTAATCTCTAACGGTAAATCTCCGGACATTAATAACCCTAAACGTTGTTTTCCACCTGGTGAAATGTCTGCAATAGTTAAGCCTTTGCCATCTACATTATATGCCCCTTCACACTGGTTAGCAGCCGTAGCGCCACCCCATAAAAAGCCTTTTGGAAATTTTACATTTGTTGTCATAATAAATTCCTCCTTATTTGTTTGATTAATTAAATAACATGTACAATTTCTTCTTCTTTATAAATAACACCATTCTCTTGAGCTGGTGAAACATCAGTGTAATTAAGTGTATTTGTTACTATAACCATTGTTGTCACATCAATCCCTTTTGCTTTCAAACCATCAAAATCAACCGTTCCTAAAACTTGGCCTTTCTCAATATGAGAATCAACCGTTAAATCTAAATCAAAACCTTCTCCACCTAATTCTACCGTATCAATCCCAATATGCACTAGTACTTCCACTCCATTATCACCTAAAATACCAATAGCGTGTTTAGATTCTGGAAAAATTTTGACAATCCCTGAAATTGGGGCAACTACTTGATTATCAGATGGAATAATCGCAATTCCTTTCCCTACTAATTCTTGAGCGAATGTTTCATCTGCTACTTGATTTAATGGAATAATTTCACCGTTTAATGGTGAAAAAATACGGTTATTTTCAACTGGATTAACTGGTACTACCGGTGTTTCTACAACTACTTCCTCTTCTTCAACTTCTTCTTCAAAACCTAAAACTAATGTGAAAATAAATGATAATACCCAACTTAAAGCTAGAGCAACGATAAACCAAATTACATTCATAGTATCTTTATCATGAATAAAAGCAGGAATTGAAAATAAGCCTGGCATTCCGCCTCCGCCGTATGCTTTTAAATTCATAAATGTCGAGAAGCCACCTGCAATACCACCGCCAGCTAATGCTGCATAAAACGGTCTTTTAAGTTTTAAGGTAACACCATACATCGCTGGTTCAGTAATTCCGATTGATGCAGAAATACCTGAAGAAATTGCGATTTGACGCATTGATGAATTTTTAGTTCTTAATGCAACTGCAAAAGCCGATCCTGATTGTGCTAAGTTTGTAACAGAATTAATAGGTGTTACGACATTTTCAAAGCCATTTTTTGCATAGCTTGTTAAAGAAATCGGTGCTAGTGAATAATGCATTCCAGTAATAACTAATAAAGGATACGTTGCACCAAGTACTAGTCCTGCGAAAGGTCCTCCAACTTCAAACAGCCATGCAATACCATCTCCTACAAAGTTACCAGCATACGTTCCGATTGGTCCGATTACGACCATAGCAATTGGAAAAGTTATAAGCAAAGCTACCATAGGAGTAAACATAAGTGCTAAACTCTCCGGCATCCATTTTTTTACCCAATTTACAATATATTTTAAAAGTACCACTGAGAAAATAATTGGCAATACCGAACTTGCGTAACTTACTAATGGTAATGGAATAATTCCAAACATATGCCACGGTGCAGGTGCTTCTCCACCTGTAAAACTAGCTTGCATTGCTTCCTGGGCAGCATTTAGATAAGTAGGATACATCATTGCACCAGCTAATGCTAATGCTAAGTATTCACTTGTTCTAAATTTTCGAGCCGTAGATACCGCTAATAAGAATGGTAGGAAGTATAAAACAGAATCTGCTAAACCATAAATCACTTGATATGATGAACTTTCAGCTGTTGTCCAACCGAAAATAACTGCAAGTGCGACAAATCCTTTAAGTAATCCCGTTCCTGCTAATGCTGGAACAATCGGTGTGAAGATTGCTGAAATAATATCAAATAATTTTGATAAAAATCCTTCATCGTCATTTGTTTTTTCTGAACTGCCAGAACTTCCTACAATTAAATCTACCTCTTCAAAAACATCGGCAACTGTGTTTCCGATAATAACTTGGAACTGATCTCCTGAAAACTGAGCTCCCATAACCCCTGGAATTTTTTTTATTTTATCTACTGGGATATTATTTTTATCTTTTAAGTTAAAACGCAAGCGTGTCACACAATGCCACGTATTTACCACGTTTTCTTTCCCTCCAATTGCTTCTACAACCTGAGTTGCTGTTTCTTTATACTTTGACAATTTTCTCACTCCTTAATTTTTTTTATAAAAAAAGAATAATGAAAATAAGTAAAGAGACCTAAACGTTCTCCTACTTATATTCATTATTCAGTAATGCCTGATCGAATCAGTTACAAGCCAAATAGTGACTATATTGATTTTATTCGTTTTAAGTGAACGGTTAGGTAAATTTTTTCTTCTACCGATATCGTCCACCCCTCTTTCATATGCAGAAAGTCTGATATTTTTTCAGCCATCTGATACTCTTCAGGGTATTTCATTTTATACATTTGTACTAAGTCTTCATCCATCTCATTCGCATAGGATTGGCTGTATAATTTCCGTAACATAAAATAGCGTAAATGATTAACAAATTTACCATGTGCGAATTGATTAGGATCTAACGACATTTGAAATTGATACTCCACTAATTTAACAATTTGTTTAATCAGTTTAATAACATGTACTGTATCACTTAAGGTGCTGTCTTTATTAGACGCATTTACAAAATGATTTGTTAAAAATTCAAGTTCAGAATCATCAAGTTTATGACCCAGCCCATCATTAATAAGATTAAGAGCTTCTCCAGCTAAAGCAAATTCTTCAGGGTGTATTTTTCTTAATTCCCAATAATTTAATACTGGATACTCAATACCTTGTTCTTGTCTTTTTATTGCAAAGTCGATATGATCAGCCAATATAAGATAATGAGCATTGTCAAATTCAATGTCGAGCCTTTTTTTTGCAAGTTCACTGACCTTACTCGTAATCGCAACAACATCTGAAGCCATATTTTGTAAAACTTCTATATCTTGATTATCACTCTCATCATCTTTTAAAATATACCGACGATCAATCACATCATCAGGAATCTCATCCGCTTCTTTTAATGAAAAGCCAATACCTTTTCCTAAAACAATATAACCTGTCCCATCTTCATCATTAGCAAAAGCAACATTATTATTAATTTTTTTAAGAAATTTCATAGTCTACCTCCTTCCAATAAAAAAACCTACTCTAATAAACCACAAAAAGTAGTAAATTAAAGTAGGTTATGCCTGATCGAATCAGTAACAATCCTGTGCTATGTTTGTTGCCTTGAAAACATTATATCACACCTGTTACAAAAGGCAACCGTTTTCAACAGATATTTTTACAACTAAAATAAACATATGTTCTAATTTATGCAGTTTACCATAATTATATTATGGTAAATGCTTGCTTTCATAAAGTTCTATCCTAACGATTGTTCCTTGATTTTTTTCACTTTCAATTGCCATACGACCCTCTACTAACTCTACAATACGACTTACCATGGCTAGACCTAAGCCGGCTCCTTGGTTACTTCTAGAGCTATCTCCTTGGTAAAACTTTTCTGTCGCACGCTCGATTTCGCTTAACGTCATGCCACATCCTTCATCCTTCACTAAAAATGTTATTTTATCTGAGTTTTTTTTCAAACAAACTGTTATTTTTCCACCTTTATCAGAGAATTTAATGGCATTGCTTAGGATGTTTTGCCAAACGTGTTGCAAAAGTTCTTTATTCCCTACAATTTCAATATCCTCAATCTCGATGTCCAACTCAATTTCTTTCTCTGACCAACAGGTTTCTAATAGTAAAAGCACTTGTCTAATTTCTTCCGAGAGAGAAAAAAACGTCTCTTTTTCCTTTATTTCTTGGTTATCTAATTTCGACATATATAAAATATCACTAGATAACGAATTTAAACGTCTCGCACTCACGACAATACGTTCTATGTAGTCAGCTTTTTTCTCTTCACTTAACCCTGGTGTCTTTAATAAAGAAGCATAGCCGTCAATCGCGGCAATCGGTGTTTTTAATTCATGAGAGATGTTAGCGATGAACTCTTGCCTCATGTTATCTATCTTCCCTAACTCGCTCACCATAATATTGAAATTTTGTGACAAACCTGCCACTTCATCAATCCAATTATCTTCTTCTATTCGAATAGAAAAATCACCTTGGGCTACTTCTTTTGTCGCTTTATTCAACACGGCAAAAGATGAAAATAACCATTTTCCTAAACTATGAGCCACGATTGTACTAATAAAAATACTTGATAAACAAAGAACTCCAATCACAGCTAAATGACTATAGCCTCTTAAGTAATCATGTTTAATTAAATAATACATAGCAGACCCTACTAAAAGAGTCGTCAAACTTACAATGACGAACACACTAATAGAGAATGCTAAAATCATCTTTACCGAATGTTTTTTATGCATCTCTTTCCCCTAACTTATACCCTAGCCCTCTTATAGTTTTAATCGCTAATTCTGGATTACTTGCTAACTTGTCTCGCAGCCGATTAATATGGACATCAACTGTTCGTGGGTCAGTTTCCGAATTCAGACCCCAGATATCATCCATTAACTGCTGCCGCGTGAATATTTTATTTGGTGAAGACGCTAGTTTGTATAACAACAGAAATTCTTTTTGAGGTAGTATAAGTTTACTGCCTTTCCACATCACCTTTAGTTCATCTAACTCTAAGATGGTTTCACCGAACGTCAATTGATGATCGGTTAAAATTTGCGCCCGTCTTAATAACGCTTTTACTCGGAGCAGCATTTCGTTAATATCAACAGGTTTTACCATATAGTCATCTGTCCCGACCATAAAACCAGCTTCCTTATCCCTAAAAGTATCTTTTGCTGAAATCATTAAAATAGGAATCGTTTTATTCGATAAACGGATGGACTCTGTCAGTTCTAAACCGTCTATTTCAGGCATCATCACATCTGAAATAACAAGATCAATTCGATTTTTTTCTAATTCTAACAACGCTTCTTTACCATTCGTTGCCTCGATAACCTCATATCCCACACCTGATAACACTTCTATATATAAGTTTTTAAGTTCTAAATCATCTTCTGCTACCAATATCTTAACCATACCGTTCTCCTTTACACCTAGATAATTACTATACTATAACATAAAGATTAACTCACTATTAACTCCTTTGTTAACATATAGTTCACAGTTGCGTGTTACAATATAGTGAGTAAAGAGGAGGCTTTCTATGATTGAATTACAACACTTAAAAAAAGAATACATAACAGGAGACTTTCATCAACTTGCTTTAGATGACGTGAGTCTAACCTTTAGAAAAAATGAATTTGTTGCCATACTTGGGCCAAGCGGCTCAGGTAAAACCACACTACTTAATATTATCGGTGGACTTGATCGCTATGATTCTGGCGACTTGCTTATTCAAGGAACCAGTACTAAAGAATTTAAGGATAGCGACTGGGATGCCTATCGTAATAACAGTGTAGGCTTCATATTTCAAAGTTATAATCTAATTTCACACCTATCTGTAGCCGACAACGTGGAAATGGGAATGACCCTTTCAGGTGTAAGGAAAAAAATTAAACAACGAAAAGCATTGGACGTTTTAGAACAAGTGGGATTAGCTGATCACGTTACAAAGAAACCTAATCAATTATCTGGTGGACAAATGCAACGTGTCGCGATTGCTCGGTCTCTGGCTAACAACCCAGAAGTTATCCTAGCCGATGAACCGACTGGTGCTCTTGATACTCACACGAGCGAACAGATTATGGAGCTCATCCAGTCCATCTCTAAAGACAAATTAGTCTTAATGGTGACCCATAACCCTGAACTAGCAGAGGCTTATGCCGACCGTATCATTCGATTTTCTGATGGACAGGTCTTATCTGATAGTAATCCTTATGAGCCGTCCCCTACTCGTCGAAAATATAAACCTAAAAAAACAAGTATGAGTTTTTTTACAGCTTTAAAACTATCTGGAAATAACATTATTACTAAGAAGTGGCGAACGGGTTTGACCGCTTTTGCTTCAAGTATTGGTATCATCGGTATAGCACTTGTCTTATCCTTATCCAATGGCTTTAATAAACAAGTCAGTGATTTTGAAAAAGGCTCTCTAGCTAACTACCCCATCACAATAGGGACACAAATGCAAAGCATGCACAAACGACCTGATTCGACTAAAGCGGGTACGAAAGAATTTACAGATAAGAAACAACTCTTCCCTGTAGATTTAGAAGAAGAGACGGTTCAACATAAAAATAAATTATCTGAAAAGTATTTAAGCTATATTGATAAGTTAGACCGTCAGTTAGTCGAAGGCATTAACTACACACGTCAACTTAACCTGTCTCTACTGGACCCTACAGCCAAAGAGCCAAAATTAATCAACACAAGTCAATTGCCTTTTTCTAGTTACCCTACAAAGAAAAAATCATTTGATACAACCTACCTAGAAACAAACTATGACGTACTTGCTGGACAATTGCCTCAAAATGAAACCGAGTTAGCTTTAATTGTCGATGAATCGAATAAGATGCCAAATACTGTTTTAACGGAACTCGGCTTTAGACTAGATAAATTAAACCCGATTGACTTTAGTGATATTGTTGGGAAAAAATACCAGTTAGTTCATAATAATGACTTGTATCAAGAGCAAGGAAATCTCTATCAAGTCAAGTCATCAAAAGAGGACTTAGATGTATTAAAAAACAGTGACAACAATACGGAACTAACAATAAGTTCTATCATCCGAATTAAAGAAGATGCCTCAATCTCAACTCTTCCTGAAGGGATTGTATACAGTGATACCTTAGCGCAAACTGTTATAAAAGAGGCCTTAGCTTCTAATGTTGTTAAAGCTCAAAAAGAAACAGACTTTAATATCTTAACCGGACAACCTTTTGGTGATGATAAAGCTCCTGAAAAGGAAAGTTCTCGCTTTAGACCAGAAGACGCAATGCCCACTCCAACACTTGCGACAAAAACACAGATTTTAGCACAACTTGGTGCGACAGAAATGCCGGTTGGAATTGATATTCACCCTAAAAACTTTGAATCAAAAGATAAAGTCATTACTTATTTAGATAAATGGAACAAAGGTAAAAAAGAAAAAGACAAAATTATTTACACCGATCTAGCAGCCATGATGGTTGATTTAACAGGTAATATTATGGATGGTATTACGATTGTTTTGATTGCCTTTGCAGGTGTTTCATTACTCGTATCTATGATTATGATTGGAATTATCATCTATATCTCTGTATTAGAGCGAACAAAAGAAATTGGTGTCCTTCGTTCGCTTGGTGCACGTAAAAAAGATGTCACACGAGTTTTCAATGCCGAAACGTTCATTGTCGGACTTTTCTCTGGCTCGCTTGGTATTGCTATCACGTATCTTTTAACTATTCCTATCAATAAAGTCTTCTTAAACCTAGCAGACTTAGAAAATGTGGCACAGTTAAACCCTGTACATGCCGGTATCTTAATCTTAATTAGTGTGGTTTTAACTATGATTGGTGGCGCAATCCCAGCTAAGATGGCTTCTAAAAAAGACCCAGTTACGGCATTACGCTCAGAATAAACAAAACCAGCTGAAACTTTTTCAGCTGGTTTTTTAGTATATAATCCTCACTACTCTTCTATAACAGAGATTGTTTCTTCTAGTTGTGCCCAGTGATTTGTAGGACCATGTCCGTGTCCCACATCAATCGCATTAGAAATTGCCCCTTGGATAAATTGCTTTCCTGTTAGGATAGCCTCTTTAATGGGTTGACCTTTTGCTAATTCAGCAGCAATACAAGCCGAAAAGGTGTCTCCTGTACCATGAGTTTTGACAGTCTCCAATCTCTCACTCACCAACCAGTAACGCTCCCCTGACTCTAACAAAATATAATCTCTTGATTGCGATTCTAATAAATGTCCACCCTTAATAATCACATTCTTCACACCTAATGATTGGATATCTTGAGCTGCTTGCATTATCTCTAAATCATTTGTTAAGGGATACCCTACCAAAACTTCAGCCTCTGGAATATTGGGCGTCACTACATAAGCAATCGGTAGTAAATCAGTTTTAATCAAGTCGATTGCGTCCGTATCCAATAACGTATGACCTCCTTTAGCTATCATTACAGGATCTACGACTAATGGACCAAAATCGACAGCCTTAAGATTATCAACTACACATTTTACGTGCTCTTTATCAAACAACATCCCTGTTTTGGCTGCACCTATTTTAAAATCGGCAGCGAGTGATTTAAATTGTTCCTCCACAAAAGCTGTCGGAATGGGGTAGCTGCCTTGAACACCCAGTGTATTTTGAGCAGTTAACGCGACTACGATGGTCATGCCAAAAACAGTTCTATTTTGAAACGTCTTCAAGTCTGCTTGTAGACCTGCTCCACCACCAGAATCACTCCCTGCAATTGATACCACTTGTGGCGTACTATTGATACTCATTTAATTCTCCCTCTTTCATCTTTTTTACACATGATTTTAAATCGACTACTTTTTGAGAAACAGACTTAGCATACATAATCTCACTAACAATAGCGACACCAGACACTTCCATACCTGAAATGGTTTGAATAGTCGTCTCATTAATCCCGCCAATGGCAACAATAGGCAAGTCTGTTTGTTCTACTATGGCACGTACTTCTTCCAAAGGAACGAGAGTAGACTCTTTTGTTTGCGTAGGAAAAATCGCACCCACACCTAAATAATTAGCTCCTTCAGACTGTGCAATTAAACTCCTCTCTACTGTCTTAGCAGAAACACCTAAGATTTTATCTGAGCCAATCAGTTCACGCGCTTTCCATACAGGAAGCTCATCATCTCCAATATGGACACCTGCAGCATCTACCGCTAAACAAATGTCTATACGGTCATTAATGATAAGCGGTAATTTATAACGGTCTGTTATAGCTTTAACTTTAAGGGCTAATTGATAAAAGTCAGCGGTTGTAACCTCCTTTTCACGTAGCTGAACCACTGTCACCCCAGCAGTACAGGCTTGCTCTACTCTTATTAAAAATTCTTCATCTGATAGCTTTCGACGGTCTGTTACTAAGTACAGTTCTAAATAATCAGGATTCATAACGCACTCCTTTAATTGATGTCCACCAATCGTTTCTTTGATATAACGTAGACAATTCATTGTAAAGGTGGTATTTAAATGATTCTAGTCCAATAGGCTCCTCACATTTTTCTTTAGCACGTTCCCCACATCGGTTGAAATAACTCACCGCTCCGACTGTGCTGTCTTGTATCGTTTCACCTTGTGCAAGAAGAGACGCAATAATCGCACCTACAACATCCCCTGTTCCGGTTAACTGGTCCAATTCTGGCACACCATTTTCTAATAAAATAAGAGACCCTTCAACAACAATTAAATCTACTTTTCCTGTCGCTAAAAATGTTGTTTTAGGGTATTTTTTCTGTAATTGTCCTAGTGCTTTGCCTAACTCAAGGAGTGCCTCTTTTTCCTGATCAGATTCATGACCATCAACACCTCTGCCTAGACTAGCCAAGCCAACTAAATGACGCAGTTCAGATGTATTCCCCTTTACTACTTCTGGCTCATTTTTTAAAAGCTCAATGACTAATTTTCTCCTAAGAGGTGAAACAGACACCCCAACACTGTCAATAACTGTTGGTTTTCCATGCTCTTTAGCATAGTGACTGGCCTGACTAATTTGTTCTTCTCTCGCGACTGAAAATTGTCCTAAATTGAGCAGCACACCATCAATCTGTTTAAACAACTCTGGGAATTCTCTGATATCATCAGCCATAATTGGCTTGCTGTTGACGTATAGTAAGGCATTTGCCATACTTTCACATGTAATTTCATTAGTAATACACTGAATTAAAGGTGACCCTTTAAAAAAAGTACTTGGTGTTCCTGTTAATAATGCTGTTGTCATATTGTTTCCTCCTAATTAATCGTTGCTCATACCACGCCACACTTCTAAATTATAAGACATATCCCAAAACGCATACTCCATTTTGGCACTGATTAAAAATGCTTCTAGCATATCTGCTTGTTCCACTTCATTTGACGTTTCGTACAGTTGATTTAAGATGGTACATTGTTTTACAATTTCTTCAGCGCCTTCATCATTTGAATACGTTTCAATCCAACGTTGATACAACCCATTAGGCGAGCCTGCCTCGATTAATTTTTCACCGATATCCTGATATAGCCACGGACAGGGAAGTAAACCTGCTAAGACGCTCTGAACCGTTCCTGTTAAAAGTTGACGATACATATGAGAGACATAATGATAGGCAGTTGGTGCAATCACAGTTTCTTCGATTTCTCGGGGAGTGATGGCCAATTCTTCAAAAAATTGTTGCCTTATAGCAAGCTCTCCCTCTTCTAAATGCTTGGCGGCACTTAACATTAGCTCTTTAATCTGTTTATCCGATGTTTTTTCAGCAAGCATAAAATGAATCTTACTAAAATGTTCTAAATAATACCGGTCTTGTATCAAATAGTATCTAAATTTTTCATGCGCTAACTTGCCAGATGCGAGTTCTTTTATAAATGGATGCTCGAAACTCCCTTCCCAATATGGGATTGAAAGTGCTCTTGCTTGTGTTGTAAACAATTGATTCCCTCCTAGAATTTAGTATCATTTTTAATTAGTGGTATAAAAAAACACCTCCTTTCGTCTCAAATAAGAAACAAAAGAAGGCGTCAAAAAAGAGACAACATCTCTTCGTTTTTATAAAACTTCCACTAAAATAGAAGGTATCATAAATAAACAGATATCATTATAATTCTCTTTAAAAATAGTCATTGAATACATTTCTCTTCGCTAGTCCTAACTAGTGCAGATTCAATGGGTATAATCTCAGCCTAAAGCACCCCAAATGTTTCGTATTTAATTACATAGAGTATAACACACTTAACTTGATTTTTTTGGTAATGTTGCATTAAATCGGTAAATCATATCTCCTTCAAACCACGCAGGGAAATTTGTTCCCCAAATATTATTAGCTAAATTAATAAAGATACCCTCGTTGAGTGACGGTTGTTTATTGTCGAAAACCAACATACTTCTGCGGCCAAATGATAATAAAGGCGCATCGTGACTCGTTAGTTGGATAGATCCTTCCACACCACTATAGCGTAATCCTTCTTCAGATACGATATGTTGATTACGATTCCCTTTCTCTAGCACATCATACGGCGATAACCAGCTGCCCATTTTATTCATTTCCCAACGATACGGATTTTTAACAGCTAAGCTGGTTTCTAACCAATAAGCCTCAGGCATTCGATTAGCTTGTTTTCCCTGCCATTTAAGTTCCCCTGTAATAGCATTGGTTTGATGATTAATGTCATAAGACAGTTGAATTTCTCGAGGTAATCCCCATGACATTTGTTCGTCATGAGTAAAAGATAAATCAAATACTATTTTTGTATTGTATTCAGATGATACATATGAAGACCGTACAGTTGTTGGTTTTAGTAACTCATAACGAATCGTTTGAAAAGCTTCTATCCCTCTTTTCGCAAAATCTACTAAACACCATGATGAGGTCCAACGTGTTAGACGACTATACTGACTAATATAGTGACTATAGTTAGAAAAATCAAACCGTTCATAGGATAGCCCACCAAACTCTTTCCCCTCTAAAATATAAGAGTGTTTAGAGTCTTCGAGAACTGTCATCCCTCCTGATGTTGAAAATGCTATCCTAAGATCACCAAATTGATAGTTCTTACCTGGAATAATCTCTAACTTATCTTCCAAACTAACCTGCTCTTGATGTACTTTAGCGATTGCTGCAGAGGCTTCTAACTGTCGCTCTACTGATAGACACTCGACGGCTTGTTTGATATAATCTCGTTGCTCTTGCCACGATGCTTCATATTGTTTATAAGAACGCTTAGATTCAAATGCTTTTGCATCGATATCCGTACTAATCATTGCCATTAAATCACCGAAGTCCATTGTGTTGCGATCATGATTAAATGTAATCTTATCGTGTTCTCGCGCCTTATTAAAATCATCAATCAAATAATTTTTATAATCAGGTAAAAAGACATTGCCATTACCGCCCCACGTATGTTCTGCTACGAGCATTAATTGTTCTGAAAATGACTGATACTCTGTTGACTGAGTATCTAAATCACCCTCTTCTAACCATTTGCGACGTAAACGAAGTAAGGTTTGATAATTTGAAATTTTTAAAGGATCCGACGCGATACCATGAATCCAAGTATCTCCAATCTCTTCTTCGATAACAGGCAGTTCTTCGCGTTTCTCCCAAGCATATGCTGCAAATGAATCTAAGCTGGATGCTACAATTTCTTTTTCTGGATGTTCTATTTTTAAACGTTTCATTAATTCCGTAACTTCTTCTGCATCTTTTGGCGGTCCGGCATTATCATGACTATGAGCAAAGTACAAGGATTCTTCCCAACCTGCTCTTTCAAATGTTTCCCCGTAATCCTGTGCATAATGAACCACAATTTCAGAACCATCTTTAGCCCGCCAGACAAACAACTCAGGAACTGTAGGTATCGCAGAACTTGCATTTACTCCGATGTGTAAGTACTTTAATCCTGCTTCTGCCATTAATGGAACCATACCTATTGTGTGCCCGGGGACATCTGTTAATTTAGAGGCAATCGTTTGTTTGTTATAAGTTTGATCTAGTTTTTTAGAAATAGACAATCCATATTGGAACAATTCTTTATCCATTAATTCTGTATGGGTTGTGACAGGTAAACCATGCCATTTTATCGTGCCTTGCTTGATAGCGTTAGCCAATCGTAATTTATCTTGTTCTGAAACATCAGGATGTTCCAAATAAAAATTTATTAACCAGGACCCTGTCGTCCAAACAAAATTATGGGGTAATGCTTCCCCAATCTCTAAAGCTCTGGGAATAAAATCATTTAAATATTGATCGATTACGTTCTTTGCTAGATCAGTAAAACCAATATCTAAATGAGTTTTAAATACAACGTGTAATTTTTTCATCCTACTTCTCCTTATCCTAATTCTTCTGGTGAGGGGTTATAGTCAATCGTCAAAATTCCTTCGTTAACTTCTGCAGCTTCTGTTAGCACTTTTTCAGGAGACTCTGAGTGCGCTGTTAAAAATAAACTGTATCTGAATTCATAAAAACCAGCTAGATCAACTTTGAAGTTTGTTTCCCAGAAGTTATTCATTGGCCAAGAATAGACAAGCTCATTATTCTTTACAGCACTACTTAATTGGCAAAGTTCAATCGGATGACTTTCAAGACCACCTAATGTGATTAAAGGGGTATCTTTCAAGGCTACTACTAAGCTATTTTTTCCATTAGTAAATGTTAAACCATTGTCTAATAAATAAAACTCTGTATTTGTACCAGGTAATTGATCGATTGCTGGACGCAAGACCGTTCCAGATTTTTCAATATATAACTCATTATCAGCTCCATATTTAAATGGTAGCGGGATGTAAAGATTTTCAGGTGCCCACTCATTATTTTTAGAAATACGGACAGTCACATCAATTCTTGGTATATTTTTATATATACGCATACTCACTGTATACATCCCTGTCCCTTCTAATTCGTAAGACATCTCTAATACACTATACAAACAGCCATTCTCTTTAACTTGAATATCTTTTAACTTTGCATCATAACGTTGGGCAACTCTGCCTTTACGATTACGCCCCATTAATCGACGCTCTGTACAAGCATCAGTTTTTATTGGTGTGCGCTCATACACACCTGCAAAAGGTGCTTGTTTTCTTTCTGGATGAAGTAATTCTTCACCCGTCTGTTTATCAATTAATGATGATATCCCAACTTTTTCATCTAATTCTATTATAAAATGATCCGTTTCAATTCCAAATGGTGTCACATGATGTTCGTAACCTAAGTAACTGGCCACATCTTCCACCCGATCCGTTCCGATATGCGCATGATTCCAATTACTACGATACGCATGATTTGGTTCAACACGACGTAGCCTCACAAGTTTGTGTTCTTTAGGTTTTAACGTGATGTTAAAACTTACTTCTTTACCAAGTGAACTATTAGCTACTTGAGAGTCAATTACCTCTCCTGTCTGACAATCTACTACCTCGCAGAAACCTTCCGTAGATTGAGAGAAGAAAGAATCGTCAACTGTCTCCCAGTGTTTCACATAGATTTTAGCTACCTCATGACGTACTGATTCATGAGGGTTAATTATTTTATAATAGGGTTCTCTATTCATTTGAATAGATTCCTCACCTAAGGAAGCTAAAACGTCGTCTAAATGTCTTGAAATTAAGCTATTCGCATTGATAGCATAGGCTGCTTTTCTATAATCCAAATCATTTACAAACGTGTTCCACGGTTGCGCAACAGATGAGTGATAACCCCATGTATGTTCTGCGTACATCATAAGCTGATTTTCACCCTCAGCTAGTAAATCTGGTCTCCCTTCAATTACATCATCTACTAATTTTGCAGCAACCCTATACTTGTGCTGAGCATCACGATAAATTTTAGTCGGAGCAGGTGTTGATCCTACACCATCCGCCCACCAGTCAGTCCAATCACCTGAATACGTTGGGAAATCATGAGTAGCTGCTTCTTTTCTTAACCTATTAAAAAACTCATCTAGTGTGACTAATACAAGTTCAACTGTTTGCCCGTGCTTAGCATTCCATCTATGAATGACTTCCATCATTCTTGGATTCGGAGGCGCATTATCAGTTACAATACCACTTATCATCGCAGGGACGTAGTTAAACTGATATCCTTCTTCATCAAGTAAATCAAAATGAGCAAAAATACGACGCTCTGTTTCAGCAAATTGTAAGTCGGCTTCAGCCTCTGTGTACCCTTCAACACCGTACTGTTTACTTTGATCCGAATTTGGTACTAGTAAAAAGTCATTCCCTGTTTGATAATGGTCACCGTTCCAAACAAGTAACTTTTCACCTGACTCTGTTTGCCACCAAAATGGCTGTTGTTTTTTAAATAGTGGAAACATACCGTGATGCGTATGGACACATGAATAGAGATTTTTAATACCATTTTTTGCCATTGTTTCAGCATATCCCCAAGAATAACCGTTAATATCTGCCGTCATCGCACTTTCTTTTAGTACGCCTAATCCTTCAACATATGCTTTTGCTTTAGCAAATTTTTTATTTAAAACAGCGTCATCTACTAACTCTGTCATGTTGAGGTAACTTAATGAAATATCAATCTGACCACTACGTACGTAAGTTTCAAATTTAGCTTGCTCGTCTTTCGTACTATTTTCTAAAAATTGCTCCACTTGCCAAAAATTTTCACATGTATAGTTAAAACCATGCCACTCTGGATGTTCATCTTCAATACTATCTAAAAATCTAATGACACTCTTTATGAAATCCACATGATAACGACTTATTTTTTCTTGACGATCTGTGTATCCAATATCGGTATGTGAATGATGTACCAAATATAATGTACGCTTTTTTTTCATATTAACACTCCTTAGATTTTGTTTGAATTAAATAATATAACCCTTTATAGGTAGCCAAGCTTGTATTTTGTGTCACACGAGTTTTGAGATTGTGATCACCTATCACTCTCAAAACGCCCTTTTTAAAAAAATGATAACTTCCTGCTATTTCCCCACCAAATACCAACTCATCAGGACTAAAACGTTCTATAAATGGCAGTAACGCCTCTCCGATTAGTTCGCCAAATTTTTCAAAAATATCATAAGCATTTTTATCTCCTCTTGAAGCTAAAAGGAATAACTCTGCTCCGGATAGTGGTACTTCTCCAAGACTTTCTTGTATAAAAGATAGTCCTTTTGAGGAAAGGTAATCATCAATCACACCATTTTTAAAAGGTGTATCGTAGATCATACCTTGATCATTGAGACCATAACCTATGCGACATATACGATTGTCTTCTATGAATGAAGAGCCACACCCTGTTCCCAACGTAATGCCAATCCCTCTAACTTTTTCTTTTAGATGATAAAACTCACCTAAACCAAATGCCGTAGCATCATTTTCAAAAATAACAGGTAAGCTTATGCTAAACGCTTCTTTTAACCAATTATCAATCTCTACTTTTAAGTTTACACCATAAATTGCATCATACTTCCTAAGACCTTTAATTAAACTTACTCCGTTTTCGTAATCAAATGGTCCTGGAAAAGCTATCCCTATCCCAGCTATGTCATATCTCATTTCTGAAAGTACATCATAATTAGTAAGTAAAATCTGCTTGAGGTTCTCTAAAATTATTTCTTTAGACCCATCTGACCTAGAAGGATAATGTTTATTTTCATTAAAAATAAGACCGCCATCTGCTTCAATACTATTGACTTTTATTCCTGTCCCACCAACATCTATCATAAGATAACATTTTTTCATATTAATAAACTACTCCTATCTCACGTATGCTTGGATAAGCTTTAGTTTTTCCGACTTACTTTTCTCCGTTGGACGTACACTATAACTAGAAACAGAGTCAGGTACGATAAAGGTCTGAGCATAGTGAATATAAAATGGCTCAAACTCACCAGCTAGACTCTCTACCCAAGCTTCTGTTCCATCAACGAGATTCAAAACATTTACGCTACCTTTTGTTTCTAATTTAATTGGCTCTGTAAAAGTAAAGCGACGTGTTTCAATAAATTCTGTCTCATGTAAGCCAGTTTTTTCTTCTAGCCACCCCTCTTGTTTTTCTATCATCTCAAAAGGGTTCACCAACTGATCCTTTACCCAATCCTCATCACGACTATAGTCAATACACTTAGCACCATGTTCCAAATGAACCGGACGGGGCTTACCATCTAAATCTAAACGATCCCAATCCCATAACTTAAATGTAAATCTATTAGGTGTTGCACTAATCTCTAGAACAACAGAGTCTGCTCCACTAGAATGGATTGTACCACCTGGGATAGAGAAGTGATCGTGTTTTTTTATTTCCTGCTGATAAATAAACTTCTTATCATCAAATGACTCTCCTCCACTGGCTGCTCTTTCCAAAGCAGGGATTAATTCTTCTTCCTTCACACCATTATTAAGACCCAAATACACCTTAGCACCGGGTTTTGCTTGTAAAATATAATAACTCTCATCCTGTGTATAATGAGCTCCAAATGTTTCTTGAATATAAGAAGTTGTTGGATGAACTTGTAGACTCAAATTCTCGCCTCCAATTGTATCTAAAAAGTTAAAACGAATAGGAAACTCTTTTCCAAAACGCCCATAAACACGATCACCTAACAGTTTTTTTGGTTCAAAAAAGACAACAGTATTAGCTGGCACTTCCATTTTTACACCTTCAAAATTTAAAATGATACTATTTTCTTCAGGTACACCGTTAAAACTCCAGGCCAAATTGATATCATCTTTTCTAAAATCAAATGTTTCTTGCATCCAATGTCCACCCCAAACTCCGGGATCAAAGAAAGGGACCAATGAAAAAGGTTGGCTAGCGACTTCTTTTAAAGCAACACTAAAACTTTCCTGACTTACCATCACCCAGTCTTCTCTTAAAGAGTCGATGACATAATTAACCTTAGAATAGACATCTTGTTTTTGCTTATCTGCCATTGGCCATTCAAAAAAATAACCTCTTTTAACCATTGCAAGAAAATCATCACCTGCATTATCTGCCTGCCAATTACTTAATACTCCTGATTTGAATCCCTTTTGGATTTCCCATCTTGGAATATCCGCATAAATAATCATATCGGATGGATACACTAAACTTGCAGCGACACCCATGATAACTACACGTTTATTATTAGACAAGGCATCCTCGATTTGTTTATGACACTTTTCTAACTGATCTTTATCGATAAAATCACTAAAAGAATGTCCTCCAAATCGACCAAAAACACGATCTTGCGTTAAGGTTGCTTGAATCAAGTCTTCTAATTTATCAGATCCATAAAAAATAGTCCGACTGTCTATTAAAACATCTGCATGAAGTGACGGTACTAGCTCTCTATTAAAACGCTCGGTGGAAACTCCAGGGTATATTTCTATTGTTATAACATTATGAGTAAGTTTGTCTGCTTCATCATTTATTTTTTTAGAAATTGACATGCCACCTACCCAAGTTTGTACCTTTTCTTTTATCTTTATCTCAGGAAAAAAATTATATTCCATCATACAACCTCCATCATATCGCTAAATAAAGCGCTTTTCTTAACTCATAAAAAGTATAGCATATCTCAATCTTTTGAAATGTCTTTTTAAAACGTTGCTATAATAGGATTTTGTACCTATTGTTATAACAATAGAACCTAAGTGCCAATTTTATTGTGCTATAATGAAAGCAATTAAACGATTAAGGAGACTATCACATGGTATCAACTCAAAATAACCAACCTCTCTATGCACAAATAGCTGATGAACTTCGTCTAAATATCCAAACTGAAAAATGGCCTGAAGGAGAGCGTATTCCAACAGAGATGGCTTTGTGTGATATTTACCATGTCAGTAGAATTACAATTCGAAAAGCTATAAATGAATTAGTCAGTGAGAATTTACTTGATCGGCAACGTGCTAAAGGAACTTTTGTAAAGAAAATGGTTGCAGATGATTCAGACTTCGCAACAGTTATTAAAGGTTTTACTCAGGAACTAAAAGAACAAGGCAAACGTGCTACTACACTTGAGGCGACACTAACAAAATCACATGCAGATCATAAAATAGCAAAATATTTAAAAATACAGCCTGGTGATGATATTCTTATTTTAGAACGTATAAGAGGAGACGGCAGTAATCGTCTAGCTTATTTTAAAACCCATTTCATCTACCTTCCAACCTATTCCATGAAATCATCAGATTATTATGGGTCCTTTTACGAGTACCTTAAAACAAAAGATATCCGCGTAGACAAGCAAAGTGAATATATAGAGGCTATCGTAGCGAACCGTTCCTTACAAAAACTTCTAAAAGTTTCTGAAGGTGACCCGCTCTTAAAACGCGTTCGCTTTACTTCACAAGCGAGTCGTGATTTTTATGAATATACAGAATGTTATTATATTGGTAATAAATACCGTTACTACTTGGATTTTGATTAAAAAAAGTCGCCCATGAGGACGACTTTTTTATTTTCCTTCAAATAACACTAATAAATCCGTTAAACTCAATTTATCTTTCTCTTCTTTAGTTAAATCTAAAACAATTTTCCCTTTTTCTAAAACAATCAGACGATTCCCGTAAACCAAAGCATCTTCCATACGATGGGTAATCATTAAGCAAGTTAAGCCATGGTCTTCAATCTGTTTTTGGGTCAAGGTCATGATTTGATGTGCAGTCTTCGGATCAAGCGCTGCGGTATGCTCATCAAGTAACAACACGTCAGGTTTAGTTAATGTTGCCATCAGTAAACTTAATGCTTGTCGTTGACCTCCTGATAGCTGCCCAACAGGTGTGTCTAAATGTTTTTCCAATCCATTCCCCGTTAAAGAACATACTTCCTCAAAATAGGCTTTATTTTCTTTCAATTTACGACGCTTAAATCTTCGTTTTTTCCCTCTATCTAATGCTATTAATAAATTCTCTGCTACGGTCATGCGAGGAGCCGTTCCCATCTTAGGATCTTGAAAAACACGAGTGAGATAGTTCGAACGTTGTTCTTCTTTTTGATGCGTTACGTTTTGACCCTTCATAAAAATATCACCTGAACTTAAGGTTAAATTCCCAGCAATACTATTAAAAAGGGTTGATTTTCCAGCACCATTCCCCCCTAATACCGTTATAAACTCACCGTCGTGTACGGTTAAATTCAAATGATCCATGATTAAGCGGCTTTCCAAACCATCATTGTCTAATCGTTTGACACCTTCTTTAATTTCTAATACTGCTGCTGCCATTTAGTTTCCCACCTTTTTTATCGTTAATCGACTAGATAGTCGTGTTCTAATCTGTGGCATCATTAAACATATTGCTAATATAATTGCTGATATTAATTTTAAATAGTTCGTATTAAACCCTAGTTTGATGACTAACAAAATAAGTAACTGATACAATATACTCCCTACAACAATAGCGATTAAACGTTCAATTAAGGTCAATTGACCAAATAAAACTTCCCCTATAATAATCGAGGCAAGTCCTATTACAATAACACCAATTCCTTTATCAACACTAGCATAGCCATCATTTTGAGCAAGTAACGCTCCAGCTAACGCGATGATACCATTTGATACTGTTAGTCCAAGTATTTTCATTCGATCTGTATGTATGCCGAAAGAACGAGCCATCACTTCATTATCTCCTGTTGCAATATAGGCTTGTCCAAGTGTTGTATGAAAGAATACACCTACTAATGTCACGATGATAATAACCGCACAGGCCCCTATCATGACTGTATCAAAATAGGGAGGTAATCCTAAACCAGTGACTGAATCATGTAATTTCTTTTGATTAAGTAACGATAAACTCGGTGATTTCATGATATATAAAATAACAGAATTCAAACCCGACATAACCAAAATCCCTGATAAAATAATAGGAATTTTTCCTTTCGTATAAAGTAACCCTGTTATAAGACCTGCTATCATTCCTGAAAAAACGCCTAAAAGTGTGGCGACTATCGGTGATAGCCCTTGCGTGATACCCATCACACACACAGCAGCCCCTAATGGATAAGATCCCTCTGCTGTCATATCTGGGAAATTAAGAATGCGGTAAGTCATAAAAATTCCTAAGCCTAATATTGCCCACATTAACCCTTGTCCAATCGTTGATACAATCATCTCTATTCCTCTTTCCTAGTTCGTTTTTTTAGCGTTGTCTAATAGTTCTTGAGGTAATGTTACCCCTAACTTTTTAGCTTGTTTTTCATTGACAATCACGTCACCTGTTGTGAACGTGTAGATTGGAGTCGTCGCTGGTTTAGATTTCCCAGCTAATATATCCGCCACCATCTTACCTGTTTGACGACCTATCTCATATTGATTAATCCCTACAGTGGCTAGTCCCCCTTGCTCCACCATCGTATCCACAGACGGAATAATTGGAATCATATTTTTATTCGCGCCATCGACTACCATCTCCATTGCATTAGCAATCACATTATCTGTTGGCAAGTAAATCATATCCACTTCTGATGCCATCACTTGAACCATTTGTGCAATTTGATTACTTGATGGTACAGGATAGGTTTTAACGGTTAGTCCTCTTTTCTTTCCTTCTTCTTCAACACGTTTTGCTTGGTAGGCTGAATTATCTTCAGCTGATGAGTATAAAACACCAATTATTTTAGCGTTAGGTAAGAGTTTAACTGCTAAATCTAATTGAGCATCAACTGGTGATTGATCACTCACACCAGTAATGTTCCCACCTGGTTTGTCGTTATCCATCACTAAGTGAGCTGCTTTTGGGTCTGTCACAGCACCTAGTACAAGCGGGACTTCTTTTGTTATATTGGCTAATGCTTGTGCAGCGGGTGTGGCGATACCTACTAAAACATCAGAGTCTTTTTCAAGAAGTTGCTGCCCCATTGTTGCCAGCTTACTTTGATTGGCTTGCCCATTTTGAAAGACCAGTTTTAGATTCTTGTTCTCCTCATAGCCTTCTTCTTTTAGCCCGTCTTGTATCCCACGGTAAATCTCATCTAATGCCGGGTGGCTTACGTACTGTAAAACCCCTACTGTCTTCATTTCTTCTTTTGGCCCTTTTTGTTGCGACATTTCTTGTTTCCCTGTAATAAACTGACTAGCTAATACCCCTAAAATAATTAGTACAATTGCTATTAATCCTTTGTTTTTCATTTTTATTTCCCCATTTCTTATTTTTTTATATACAAAAAGGCAATGACCCAATAAATGGTCATTGCCTTAGAATACGCCCTTAATACACAATTAAGTCGCCAAATAAATGCAAAAAACCACATAGATATCCTCTATGTGGTCGGTAAAAACGCTATAGTTAGCCACATAGATACAAGTTTAGAATGTACTCTAAAGTTGTATCTATGAACGGATTGTCATACATACAACTATCTACGCCAGCTTTGCCAAGCTTGTCTTTGCTCGTTTGTCGTTAATGATAGTTGTCTCATGAAAATCCCTCTTTTCTGTTTGATTTAATATAATACGTAGTTTACTTTGAAAAAATAAGAATGTCAATAGTTTTAATCCATATAATTATTTTATCATTTGGTTAGACCTACATAGCAGAGTCCATATAAGCATTACTAATTTGTTCCGCTTCTTTCATATAAACCTCCATTAACTTATCTGCCCATTCCTCATATTCTTCATATTTTCCAGAACCCTTTTTAAACATAACTTCAGCCATTTTTGAAATACCTTCGTTAGAAATTTCTGCTAATTTGGATATTTTTTCGTTAGATAACTCTGCAAGTCCTTCTAAACCAGAATCATTAGATGGTGCTTCATTATTGTATTCCTCAACAAGTTTAGGTGCTTCATTTTCAATCTTAACTGTATAGTCATCCAATATTTTTTGGTAACTATCATCTGAACTTGCATTAGTTTTTTCTTTCTCTACTTCCTCTTGCTCCAATTTCTCTCTCTCTGCTTCTTCTTGATCACGCTTCTCTTGCTCTAATTTCTCTTTCTCTGCTTCTTCTTGATCACGCTTCTCTTGCTCTAATTTTTCTTTCTCTGCTTCTTCTTCATCACGTTTTTCTTGAGCTAATTTTTCTTTCTCTGATGATTTTTGTTCTACTACACTTTCATCAGATTGCGCCATGTCAACCTCAGTCTTCTGTACCTCTTCTTGATTTACACTAATATTTGTAGAGTCTTTTTCTTTAATAGAATGACTACTACATCCCACCATAGTAAAAATCATTCCAGACAATACAACACCAAAAAAACACTTTTTCATTACAATCTCCTCCATTATGCAGATTTAATACCTATTATTCACTCTCAGAATAACATACACTATCACATAACTCTACATAACTGGAGTTTTAGAACGTTAATGCTTTCATTAAACCATTAATAATACACTAATTATATTTTCGATATAAAACTCACTTTTTATTGTATCTTCCCATCCACCAATCGGACCACTCTATCGCATCTTTGGGCTGATTGTTCATCGTGTGTCACTAATAAAATTGTCTTACCTTCTAGTTGTTTTGCCTTTAATATGAGCATCACTTGTTCAGAATTAACCACATCTAAATTCCCAGTTGGCTCATCTGCCAAAATAATGGCAGGGTCATTAATCAAAGCTCTAGCAATCGCTACTCGTTGCTTTTGTCCTCCAGATAACTTTTTTGGTAATTTTTTTAATAATGCGGTAATCCCTAATTCCTCTGCCAAATCATCTAAGCGCTCACGACAAGCTTTGCGTTCGGTTTTTGGTAAATAAGAAACAGGCAACATGATATTTTCTTTGACTGTAAAATCATCCACTAAACCAAAATTTTGCAAAACGAAGCCGATTTTTTGACTTCTAATCCGTGCTTTTTCTTTATCACTCAGCTCACCGATACTCTTTCCTGCAAGCTTGACCTTACCACTTTGAAATCCATCAAGAACACCAAGGACATTTAACAACGTACTTTTCCCACTGCCACTTTCTCCAACTATCGCAATAAATTCCCCTTCTAAACACGTAAATGCCTCAATATCAAGAACATTAAATGACTGATTTTCACCATCTTGATAGGTTTTAATGACATGATTTAACTGATAGATTACCTTTGTCACGTTATCACCATCCGTTCTTTTTTTAATTGTTTCCTGCAGGTCATACTCACGATTAAGAGATACGTCACCAACCAAAATCCAAGACCTATTACGATACTTTTTAACTCCCATTCATGTTGAAGGTAGTAGACTTGCAGTAAATATAATAACAACAGCATAATAATAAATAAAAAACTGTACGCTAGTATAATCCCTAAGAATAAACTCTTTTTATCTAAACCTGTCGCATAAAAAATACGATAGGTTCGCATTCTTTTTCTAATTAATAAGGCCGAAATCACCATGACTTGTAATAACGTAAATAACATAAATAAAACAGACTCATAGCCCAAAACTACCGCCTTATCTTTGAAAAAAGCCTTCTCAGAATCTTCATATTGCCTTCTGTCTTGAACAGTCACTCTTGTGTACCCCGTTCCAGTCAGATTATCTCTGATGACTTTATCAAGGTGATAGGCTGTAAGGTCAAGTTTTTCAAGAGGAAAATAATAATGGCTTAAATCATATTGTATAATTTTATTTTGGGGTAGTGTTTCAAAAAATAATGGGACTATCAATTCCGGACTTGGTGTGTCAGACGTTTCGGGTAACTTTTCGAAAAAACCACGTATGGTAAATGGAAGGTTCTCCATTTGAAGGTCATTAGGTTTTGTTTCTCTTAACCAACTTAAATTAATCGTTTGACCTACCTTGTAATAGGCTTGAAAATCACTATTTAATAATAGTCCTCTATCCTCTTTTTTTGCCGTGAAATCGCTCGATTTCAAACTCTTTCCTTTTATTATCTTGATAGGCCACTCTTTTAAACCTTGTTCGTTAACAATCACTTGATTAGGCATAGCATAGGAGTTGTTGTCATACGTTAATGGAGGATTAACTTGTTTGACCTTCCAGTCTTTCTCTTTTGCAAAAAAGGTCGCATCCTCCCCTTTATATCTAGCGGATACACCTGACGCCTTTTCAAGTGCTTTAATAATGGGATAAGGATTAAGAGCAGTATCCTCCTCCCATCCGCCATAACCCACTTCAAGCGTGTGCTCACTTGTTGAAGAAGAAAAAGTGTCTGATTTGAGATAGTTGTGTTCACCTTGAATAAAATCAAGAGACATCACAACGGATAACAAGATGAGTAAAATGATGCCTCCTTTAATTGCAAGATAGCTTGTCAATTCATTCCAGATTAGGAGCCGATACTTAGACATCTCGCACCTCCCTGAGTAACTGTGAGACCGTCATAATTTTGACCGATACCACACTTAATGAAAAGAAAAATAAAACCATAACGATAAAGACACCTGTCACCTGAGCACTCCCTAATAATGCAGACTGAAAAGTAAAGGGTAGACTTTTTTCCATGAATTTAGTTCCACTAAGTACCACAACTAAACTCAGTATAAAACTCAAGGTCATTGTTTTCAGGTATTTCTGAAACGTATCCCAAACCAAGCGAGCTTCGCTTGCCCCTACTAGTTTTCTAATGGCTAATTCCAATCGCCATGCATCCAGACGTTGATAAAACTGCATCATAACTGAAAGACTACTGACGAGAAGTAATTCGAGATAAAAGAGATCAAAACGATGACTGCCTTGTTCAAATTCATCTCTCGTTAAACTATAAATGGGCGAGCGAAACCCACTATCTGATTCAGGTATTTTTACTTTGTCTACTATCTGTTGCCATTTCTTATCCTGTTTGTATCGTGTCATAGAAAGGCTGATCACACCAGATAAATACTTCTTTAAAAAATGAGGAGAGGCTGGATTTAGAAATACATTTGCATCAAACGGACTTTTAGCTAATACACCTACAATTGGGACCCACTCATTATCTAGTTTGACTTTACCTCTACTTCGTTCTTCTTTTGACAATAATTTAAACACGTCTTTTCCTATTACAACACTATCTTCTCGCTCACTCGGTTTAAAAAAATGACCAGAAGACAGTGTAAGACTATCCCTATACTTTCCAGGAAGAAGAAAGGAGTAATCTAATGCCCAGTTAAAACCTGAAAAATTTGCTTCTTTCAAATTAGCTTTATCATTTGACAGCGTCTGCCATACTTCCTCGTTCAACCCTACTTTTGGGTAGGACACGTGTTCACTGGAATAATACTCCTCATAGAAAGTATAAAATGCACGCTCTTCACTCACAATTGAAAAAAGAAACAAATACGTTGTAAAGACTAAGAAAAAAGTGGTCATTAAGACGGTTTGTTTCGAAATCATTATGGACTCCTTTCTATGCTTTGGATTTTACCGACTGTGTCAGCAAGTCATTACCTATCGTTAACTGGAGCGTGATATCTAATAGGTGGTCTTTCACCTCATCATATGGGATTTCAAAGCCTACTAAATATTCCGTATACGCTCCTTGAACAGACCGTTCTTCACTAAGAGAAGGATCTGCATGATAGGTTGTATTAACCTGATGATTGACAATATCAAAAGAGGTCAATTGATTTTTTTTAGAAGTTTCGACAAATAACGGGACATAATAGTAATACTTTCCTTCTGTTTTCGCATCAAAATTCACATCAAAATCCGTAATACTATTTTCTGTTACACCATTCCCTCTATCTATATCAACTGAATTCTTTTTATTAGGACTTTTCAAAAATGAACTATGGTCAATTAAAGTATCAGGGGCTACATAGTAAATCTCATCCTTATGAGCAGAGGAATCAAAACTAGCCAAATTCTTCGTTAATTCTGCTGTCTCTTGTGTGGCAGAATTTTTCATGACTTGGACAAGAGTTGGACTTGCAATAGCTTCTAAGTCATAATAGGTCACTGTTAAAGCTGAGTCCTTCTCCTTTGTATTTGCTTCTTTTTTATCATTAAAATGAGTACTGACACTAAAAAATGCAACACTACTAAGTAAAACTAACAACGCTACAACTACTATTTTTTTCATAATTAAAACTCCTATCTATAGCACGTTAAAGGAATATTATCCTCTATAACCATTTTATCACGTAATATTAATCCTAACATTGTTTTTTGTATGATTAAATTATGCCTATTTTTAGATAAAAAAAAGCACTAACGTATTAGTCAGAACTTTAAATTTAATAGTATTACTAGATATCCCTTCACCCCTTATACATCTCTGCTTGAGATTTAAATAATTGACTATAATAGCCTTCTTTCCTGTCTAATAAATTTTTGTGCGTTCCCTTTTCTACTAACTCTCCTCTTGAAAGTACAAAAATGTTATCTGAAAAACGTGTTGATGTTAGCCTATGTGAAATAAATACAGAACAAATTCCCTCTAGCTCTTCATTTAATGTTTCAAAAAGTTCTGATTCAGCTATGGGATCTAATGCCGAGGTTGGTTCATCTAAAATAATAAGCTGTGAATCTTGATAGATAGCTTGAGCTATAGCAATTTTTTGCCTCTCTCCACCCGAAAAGTCTACACCCTGTGTTGACAACTCTTTTCCAACAATTGTTTCTAATTTATTAGGAAAACTATTTAAACACTCTTCTAACCCTATTTTTTTAACAACATCATCCAAACGCTTTTTATCCAAGTGTTGGTCCAAAATAATATTTTCTTTAACTGTAAACGGAAGTAATTGACTATCTTGAAAAACTGTTGCAATGAGTCTTTGAAAGTCAGTTTTGGAAAGAGTATTTATAGGTAAATCATTAATTAAAATGTCCCCACTTGTTGGCTGATAAAAACCACAAAGTAATTTGATTAATGTTGTTTTGCCAGCACCATTTTCTCCAACTATCGAAATCTTTTCACCTTTACATATCTTTAAAGAAATATTAGTTAGCGTATTCTTCTCTTGATTTGGGTACATAAAAGAAACATTACGAAATTCTATCATTTCAATACTCTCAACTGAAGACGCCGTACTGCTGGTATTTTTTTGTGATTTCCTTTTAAATTGACTGTACTCTTTTATGAAAAGGCTTTTATTCCGCAACAAGGCAATTGATTCTAATATACCTAAACAACTAGATGTAAAGTGTGAAATACTTGCTAAAATCATAGAAAAAGAACCTATTTGTAAAAGTCCTTGTAAAACTCTGTAACCCAAAAGCAAATACAACATAAATTCTTGAATTAATAGAACAAAATCTAGAAAACTATTATTCTTTAATAAGATTTTATTATATCCTGTTGTTAATTGATTATAATTTTTACTTAAATCACTCAAAATATTCTCTACTGTTTCTGACATTTTATTAATTCTCAATTCTTTTCCAAACTTTATTTCACGTAATATCATCAAAAAATAATCAAACTTCCTCATAATTGGGGCAAATTTTTGACGCCACTCTTCCCATATCTTTTGATTTTTTTGATCAATAGCCAATCTAATACTAATGACAACCAATAATAAAAAGATAATTATTGGCTGCTCATTTAATATGACCAAACCTAATGTTAAGATTGTAATTAGTTCGGTAAGAATACGTCCAAAACTATCAAATATTATTGAAAAATTGTCAGTTTCATTAGCTAAACGACCAAGATTTTGGATTTCAGGACGTTCAGATTCAACATAAGGAATAGTTGCTAAATTCATTCCTAGATTTTTTTTTAGAACAAAAATAGTCAATCTTAACTCAACTTGAAGACGCACTTTTAATAAATCTCTACATAATAAGACAGAACTATAACAACAAATAAATAGAATTATATTGACTATTATTTGTGAAAAAGTAACAGTTTGATTCACTAGCGTATTTAAAAGGTAACGTAGCAAAAACAAGGAAAATAAAGGGCTTATACCCTCTAAAATTACCATTAGCGCTTTAATATAAACATAGCGATTATTAGCGCTGTATACTTCAAAAATCAGCATCATAATAGGATTTTGTTTTAATTTATTCATCACTACCCCCAAAATAATAACTAGCCTGGCTATTATACATTTCCGCATACTGACCTTTTTTATTCATTAAAGCATCATGGGTACCTTCTTCTATAATTTGACCCTTATTCAAAACAATAATACGATTACAAAATAAGATTGATCCCAATCGATGTGTAATAAATAAGGAAGCATGATCGGACATGAGTTCGTACCAGCTTTCATATAATAGTCTTTCTGATATAGGATCCAAAGCCGAAGAAGGTTCATCTAACAACAGTATCGGTGGTTCCTTATAGTACATTCGACTTACCGCTAATTTTTGATTTTCTCCACCAGATAACTCTATTCCTGTTTTATCAAATAATTTTGTGATTTCAGTGTCCACACCACTAGGTAAAGTTGAAATTTTTGAATAGAGCCCACTTTTCTTTAATACTTCCTTAATTTTGCTATCCTCTCTAGGTAAATCTAATGTAATATTTTGCCATACAGTCAGTGAAAATAATTGAAAATCTTGAAAAATAACACCTATAATTTCTTTCCAATTCTCATTATCTATTGTTTGAATGTCATGGTTATTAAATAAAATCCGGCCACTTGAAGGTGTATATAATTTACAAATTAATTTTACAATAGTTGTTTTTCCTGACCCATTATGACCAACTAATGCTAATCTCTCATCGGTATTAAAGCTAAAACTAACATCTTTTAACACGTATTTGTCACTATTTTCATAAGAAAATGAAACATTTTCAAATGTTAATGTATTACTATGATACACTGTTACTTTTTCATACTTTGTACCGACTAACGATTTATTATTAACTAAAAATAACTGGTATTCCTCAACTGATTTTAAGGTCACAGCTAACATACTGATTGCTTCCAATAAATCATTAATTGCTTTAAAAAATTGTAGCATTGAACTTATAACAACAACTAGCTTTCCAATCAACAATCTCCCACTTAGAAATAATAAAATGACATAACCATACTGTATAATCAAAAATACTAAATCTAAAAGATTCGTTATAATGTAATACCCCGTCAATGACCTCTTAATTCGTTTTGATTCTTTATAAAAGAATGATTGATACTCGTCGTATTTTCTTTCAAGTATAAGTAAGCTCGATTTTAAACGAACTTCTTTGCCGTACCCAATCTGACTCATTAAATTAAAAAGGTAATCTAAACGCCGCTCACCTGTGGCTTGTAAATCTTTTAGTTTTTTTTGATAGTACGAAATAGTCTTAGTCAATTTTGTTTTAAAGATAATTACAAAAATTAAACATACTAATATTACAGGTTGAACACTGAATGTAATAAGTGAAAAACCCACTACTAGCATGCCATTTTTCAAAAATGGTGTATAAATCTCCTCAAAAATCGCACCGACTTGCAAGTTATTTGCAATTTTACGTTGTTCATCACGAATATCATTACTTTCAAAAGATTCATAATTAAGTTCAGACAACTCTTTAGAAAAATAAATACCAGATATCATACTGGATTGATTAATACTCAAGTTATAATAATAAGTAACTATCACTTGTATTAACCTTAGTGCACCTGTAGACATAATGAATGCTATTAAAACCTTCAAGAAAAATACAATACCTAGTGATTCATTAGTTAGAACCATAATAATTTTTGCTGAAAAATATAGAAATACAAACGGTGATAGTGCATTAATTAAACTCAAACAAGTTCCTAATAGAAATAAACCATTACTAATTGACTTACAATATTTTAATAAGTATTTAAATGCAGAGACTCGCTTGCTAAATGTCATCAAGTATCACCTAACTTTCCTATCCCACTGCTAAAGTAAGCGTTAACATTTTTATTTTTTAAAAATTGTGACCTTTTTTGGGACTATTTTCCTAAAAATAGTGTAACATAGAAAAAAACTCTCATTAAACTTTATTTTATTTCCTTTTTGACCATTTTTAGAAAGCAAAAGACCTGAATCAAGATTCAGGTCTCTTTTTTACTCCCCTATTCCGTTAGTTAGATTTCATCACTATTTCTTTACAGGCTATACACCACGAACGTTCCCCTATGACTTGTTGTTTATTATGAGTATATAATGTATAAAAAAAGCACATGTAGTTTATCACTAACATGTGCTTTAATTCTATTCTTCCTATTCAAATACGAATTGGTTATGGTACAACTCTGCGTAGAAGCCACCTTTTTTAAGGAGTTCTTCGTGAGTTCCTTCTTCGATAATTTCACCTTGGTGTAAGACCACGATGAAGTCAGCGTTAAGGATTGTTTTCAGTCTGTGTGCAATTACGAAACTTGTACGTCCAGCAATGATATTTTCCATTGCTTTTTGGATACGACTTTCCGTTACAGTATCTACGTTTGAAGTTGCTTCATCCAAGATTAATAAATCTGGATTAGTAATGATCGTACGAGCGATACTGATTAATTGTTTTTGACCTACACTGAAGATATTATTTTCATCACTTACTTTTGTATCATAGCCGTCTTCTAAGCTCATGATAAAGTCATGAATGTTGGCTTGTTTCGCTGCATCAATCATCTCTTCCTCAGTTGCATCAGGCTTACCAAAGACGATATTATCACGGATTGTTCCGCTAAATAACACTGACTCTTGTAACACGATACCGATTTGAGAACGTAAACTTGGTAGTGAAATATCACGAATGTCTTGACCATCAAGTAAGATTTCGCCACCGTCTACGTTATAGAAACGATTTAACAAGTTCATAATTGTTGTTTTACCTGAACCTGTTGGTCCAACTAAAGCAACCATCTGACCTTTGTTCGCTTTGATGTTGATGTTTTTAAGAATTGGTTTATCTGGGTTATATGAGAAATCAACATTTTTAAGCTCGATTGACTCTTCTAAACCAGTAATATCTGAAACATTCTCACGTTCAAATTCATCATCTTCTGCGAAGACTTCATTCAAACGACGAGCGCCTGTAAAGGCTAATTGTAACATGCTAAATTGTGATGAGATTTGTGTTAGTGGCATGTAGAATTGTTGTGAATACATAATGAATGTCACGATTAAGGCTAAGCCTGTCGCTCTGTCCATCGTACCGTCTAACACTAACATACTACCAAAGAAAATCACAATCGCTGTATTTAAAACGGATAACCCTTGCATTGTTGGGAAAAGTAAACCTGAGTAAACTTGACCTTTAAAGGTTGATTTCTTAACTTTGTCATTTAAAACGTCAAAACCTTCAATTGTTTCTTCTTCTAAACCATTGGTAATAATTACTTTTTGACCTGAAATACGTTCGTCAATATAAGCATTTAATTCACCAATACTATCTTGTTGAATGTTCACATTTTTACGTGCTTGACGGATAATAACAATCGCTACGATAATCGCAACTGGTGCTATACCTAATGTTACCCATGTCATTTTCACATTTTTTTGGAACATCATAATCAGAACACCAATCATCATTGAGAAGTTGGTAAGCACTTGAATTAAAGCTTGGTTCATTGTGTTAGAGATATTATCTAAATCACTTGTAAAACGACTTAAAATTTCGCCATCTTGGTGGCTATCAAAGAACTTGATTGTCATACGTTCCATCTTTTTAAATAATGAAATACGCATATTATTTGTCGAACGGCCAGTCACACCAGCCATCAATATATTTTGAATAAACATCGCCACCCAGTTCATGACATACATCATCATCAGTAACTGAATCACTTTAATAAATGGCGATTTATCTGCATCACCAAGTTGTGCATAAGTAAAGGCGTACGTTGCTAATTCTTTAATCGCATCCCCGATGAAGCTTGTTGTATGAACTTGTAACCATGTTGACGCGATAATCGCAATGATAATGATTAGGAGTTGTAACTTAAACGCTTTTAGATACGTCCAGAAAAAGCCTGGAATACTATTTTTCTTGTTCATACTACTCCACCTCTTTTCCTTTTTGAGTATCGTAAATTTCACGGTAAATCGGGCTAGACTCAACTAATTCTTTATGAGTGCCCTCTGCTACTAATTTACCATCGTCTAAAACTAAAATCTTATCGGCTTGTACCACTGATGAAATTTTTTGAGCGATGATAAAAGTTGTTGTATCATTTAACTGACTTGCTAATGCTTCTTTTACAAGCTTCTCTGATTTTGCATCTAAGGCACTTGTACTATCATCTAAAACTAAGACCTTAGGTTTACCAATAACACCACGAGAGATAGATAAACGTTGTTTTTGACCTCCTGAGAAGTTAGCCCCACGTTCTTCAACATCACCCATGTACCCATTAGTTTGACGGTCAATAAATTCTTTCGCCTGAGCAATTTTAGACGCATTTTCCATGTCGTCACACGTCGCATCTTTCTTACCATGACGTAAGTTTTCTGCAATCGTACCTGAGAATAAAATAGCTTTTTGTAAGACTAACGCAACTGAGTCACGTAAATCTTCTTTTTTAGTATGTTTAAGATCAACATGACCAATTTCAATTGACCCTTCAGTTGGATCATACATACGTGCAATCATTTGAGCCAATGTTGATTTACCAGAACCAGTCGCTCCGACTACCCCAACAACTTGACCGTGTTTTGCGTTAAATGTAATGTTTTCTAATGATGGACGTTCATCTCCCACGTATTGGAAAGTGACATTATTGAAGGCAACATCACCATTTTGGATTTCTTCGCCATTTTCATCATCAAATGTAATATCTGCTTCTGTGTTTAAGATTTCTTTCATACGTCCTAATGATACAAACGCACGTGACGCCATCATTGTCATCATACCACCGATGATAATTGACATCATAATTTGCATTAAATAGTTAATAAATGAATTGACTTTACCAATAATTTCTAAATTATCTTTAGCTAAATCAGCTGAGAAGAAAATAGTTAACGCCATAGCTAAACTTGAAATCAGTGTAAACGTTGGTACCATAACAGAAAACAAACGACCTACAATAATCGTATGCTTCGTTAAATTTCCACTGACATCTGAAAAACGTTCTGTTTCGTTTTCTTCTTGTACGAATGATTTAACCACACGCATCCCTGCTAAGTTTTCTTTAGCAATCCCGTTAACACGGTCTAAGAAACGTTGGATCATTCCAAAATGTTTGCCCATGATACCGAATAGTCCCATTACGGTAACAAATACTAAGACAACAAGTGCAATAATTACCCACCATAATTGGGGAATTGTCATCATTGCTAAAATAAAACTTCCGATAAATAAAATCGGGATACGTAATAATGTTTGTAACATCATCATCACTAAGTTTTGAATCTGTGTGATATCGTTAGTCAAACGTACCACTAAGTTCCCTGTTGAAAATTGTTCAATATTACTAAATGAGAATGTTTGAATTTTCTCAAATCCGTCCTTACGAATATCTGCTGAAACATCACGTGCCACACGTGCTGCGATTACAGTATTTAAGACACCAGCAAGTAAGCCAATTGATGCAATAATTAATAGCTTAATTCCTAATGACATAATCTTGTCTTTGTCATCTGTCGATACTGCATTGATAACATTTTCAAGTAGTTTAGGTTGCCATAATTGTGAGGCAACAATTACACAGGTAAGTAATAATGAAGAAAAAACATACCATTTTTGTGCTTTCATTTTATTTATTATTAAAGACATATCATACCCTCTTTCCTTTTTGCTAGAACCTCTTAATGATACAGAAATATATTTCATATATCAAGTGATAAGTATTCTTTTTTGAACATTTTTTATAATGAAAAAAGCCTCACAGTACGGTGAGACCCTTTTCATAACCTACTTATTTTGAAACAGGTTTATAAATAATATGATGGCCAATAATTGCGATTAAACCATAAATCATTCCAAGCAGACAAACACCCGTCCATCCTGCTAATTGCCATGCAAATGACCCCAACAACGACCCGCTTGCGCCACCTACAAAAAATGAGAACATGTAAATTGTATTATTACGACTTCTATTCTCATCCCCCAATGACTGGATACGTGATTGATTAGAAACTTGAGTAGTTGAGGTACCAAAATCAAGTAAGGTTAAACCTACGACTAGTCCCGTAATACTTGAACCAAAAATCCATAACACTAGAAAAGATAACATCGCAATGAAAGAACCTATTCCCACACCAAAACGCGCTCCTTTTTTGTCAGCAACACGGCCCATCAATACAGAAGCAGCTGAACCAATAACACCAACTAGTCCAAAATAACCGACTTCCTTAGAACCAAGATTATATGCTGGACTCTCCATGTAGAAAATCAGCGTTGACCAAAAGATACTAAACGCTCCAAATGCAAAGAAGCCATTAAACGCACTTTCTCTTACCACGCGTTGCGTCATAAATAAATGCGGTAAAGATTTCATTAACTCACCGTAACTCATTTGAGAAATAGGTGTATTTCTTGGGAACATGAACCAGACGAGTACGATTAGAATAAGAGCAAGTGCAACACCTGCAAAATAAACGACACGCCAACCAAATGCATCTCCGACTAATCCACTGAACGTTCGAGATAATAAAATACCAATCAAAAGACCACCTGTTACAATTCCTAACACAGACCCTCGTTCTTCTGGCTTAGCTAACTGACCAGCAAACGGAAGAATCAATTGCGGTACAATCGATGACAATCCAATTAATAACATTAAAATCATTAATAATAAATAATTGCTTGTTGACCCTGTAATAAACAACACGACCGCTACAATAGATAGCATCGTCATAATAAGTTTCTTACGCTCAAAAATATCTCCTAGTGGTACGATGAACAATAGCCCCAAAGCGTAACCCATTTGACTTAATGTAGGAGCTAAACCAATTTTAGCTACGTCCACTCCAATTTCCTTTGCGACTAACCCTTCTAATGGCTGAATGTAATACAGACTTGCTATGGAGATGCCACACACAATTGCCATGATAAATGTTAATTGTTTCGTCATTTGTATTTCTTTAACTTTCAAACAATCACCTTTCTTTCTCTCAATTTAACCTATGTTTATTCTACTACTAAAGATATACTGCTTCTAGTCTATTCTAGAATAAAATAAAAAAAACTAGCTTTCGCTAGTTTTTAGGTAATGGTAATTTAGGTAACTTTTGTCTATCAGACGATTTTACATCCAATAAATCTAATAAGAAGACAAATACCGGAATACCGATGACAAGTCCCCAAACACCAAAGAAGTGTTCTGAGAACATTAATATAATAAAGATATAAAATACTGGTAAATCTGTTTTACTACTCATTAATTTAGGATTTAAGAAGTATGACTCAAACATGTGAATAACAGCAATCATGATTAATACATACACAACATCTTGAATTCCACCAACTGTATAGCCGATTAAAGCTAACGGGATACATGAGATGATCACGCCTGCTACAGGAATTAAACTAAAAATGAAAATCATTAAGGCTAAACTCAATAATTGTGGGAATCCCATTAATGATAAGCCTATTGTTGTTAATGCTGTATTAACTAATGCAATTAAAAATTGTGCCTCTAAGACCACACCAAATGTATTAATAAATTTTTTTCCTAAGTAAGCAACATCTTGACTAAAACAGCCAATTTTACTTGTTAAAAAACTTTTGCTGAAATCTTTGACCCAATTTTCTTCCAAGCAGAAGAAAAAGCTTAAAATAAAGGACATTAAGAATGTCATCCCCATTGATCCAACACTAGTTACATAAGTCACTAGCATTTTAGCACCTGACTTCAATTGATCCGTTATTTCTGAAAAACTAATTTTTTTACTTAGCCATTCCACTAAACTATTATCAGTTTTAGGATTTTGATAAAAATTAATCACAGATTCTACCATTGAAAATGTTTGGTTAATCAATCTCGGAACATAAATGGTGATTGAAAAATACATAAATACTACTATTAATATATAAAGCATGATTGCCAATATTTTTTTAGGCAATTTTATCCACTTATTTAATACACTTACAACACGAGTGATAAGATACGTTAAAATAAAAGTCAATAATATTAGACTGATGATATCTCTAATCAAATATAGTACTAATAAAATAACTAACAATACTGCAAATCGTCTTAATCCATCATTCTTTTTGAATTTTTCAAAAAGTTCCACAAACATTCCCCCAATTCTAATCAATACTTTTTAATTATCTCATACTCTTATCAGATAACAAGAATATTTTTCAGAATTGCATTCTTTTTACAAAAATCCCACGTTATTGATATAACGTGGGATTTTTGTCGAATGACTTTATTAATTTTTATTATCAGTCTTATCTTTTTTAGTCTCAGACGTTTCTTTTTTCACTTCAGGTAATTTTAAATCATACCTTTCAAGATTATCAGTAATCATTGTAATATAAATTGGAATACCTTCTTCATTGGGATGAACCGCATCACTGTTTAATAATTGAGGATTTGACACGGCAATTGAATGCCAATCAATCAATCTGACATTTTCTCTTTCATTTGCAGCACCCAATAACATGTCATTAACTACTTGTTCCCAAGGTTTAGGTACCCTTGAATTGATAACCATAACATGAGCTTTATCAAAAAGATCAAGCAACTCATCTAATTGTTCCTGTTTAAACTCACTGTTTGTACCCAATTCTAAGACAACAAGGCTGTCTTCCGAATTATAATTTTTATATTTTTTCTTAACTAAATCTGTTGCTTGCCATAGTTGGCGACTAATCTTACCATCTACTTTAATGCCAGGGATTTCTTCTTCAAGTTCCTTTTTAAGACTTAACATGATTGAATCGCCAACCGCTAACATTTTATGTATTTCGACAATTTTTTTAGTGTCTTTTGGTTTTTCATCAGACTGCTTAGGCAGTACAGTGGCCTCTTTTATGAACCCTAAAATTTTCCCTGAATCATAGTAATCATACGCCATGGTTAGCGCACCACTAAGTCCTACAATAGCAAGTAAACAGTACATTAATTTTTTTGAACGATAATTTAAAATATCTTTTGTTTTCTCAGCATACGCTTTGAAACCTAAACGACGAATTGGTTCCTCTAACCATTCATAGGATACGATTGATAAGACCATCGTTAAGGCTATTTGTAATAAAATGAGTACTGGATGTAACGTCCCACTACTTTTAATCGGTGTCGTTAAGACTGTAACAGGAAAATGCCATAAATAAATACTATACGAGCGTTTACCTAGCCAAACTAGCCATGGATGCGAAAATAACAAGCCCATTTGACTATCAGGGTGTACTAATGTAGCTAATAATAAAGCTGAAAGAATGGCTACTAATAAAAAACCACCATAGTACAAAAATGGCTGACCAGCACTTACCGTTGTGGCTATCACAAGCAAGCTTACTAATGATACTATACCAATACTATCAATAACATTACGAGAAAACTCACTAATACCCGATTTTAAATAGTAATAAGGCCAGACAAAAGCTAAACTGCACCCCACTGCTAATGTCAAAAGTCGCGTATCTGTTCCGTAATAAACACGGTCTATATTTTCTGGTGAGTAAAGAAAAGCCATCCATACAGCTGATACTAAAGCAGAACCCACTATCACTTTAAGAACATGCTGACGTTTCTTTAAGGTTTTTAGTAGAGCTACAAAAACTATCGGCCAAATCAAATAAAATTGTTCCTCAATTGCTAATGACCATAAATGCTTAAATGGACTCGGTATACCAAATGATTCAAAGTACGGAATTTCTTTGACGATATACCACCAATTACTTACATAAAATAATGAAGCAATCCCATCCTGCCAACTTTTTTTAAATACGGCTGGGAATAAAATAAGACAGACAAGTAATGTCACACTTATTAAAGCAATGACAGCCGGCATTAAACGCCTAATCCGTTTAATCCAAAACACTTTCAAATTAATTTGTTTATGTGTTTGCCATTCTTGTAATAGTTTACTCGTTATGAGATAACCCGATAATACGAAAAATATATCAACACCAATAAATCCACCTTTAAAAAAGGACATATTGAAATGATAAGCTAACACTAAAATAATGGCTAATGCTCTCACACCATCAAGGCTGGCTAAGTAACTTGTTTGGTTACGGTTGGTCCTCATCTTTCCTTCCCTCCCGATTTATTTTTCTTTTAATAATACTATGTAACCCTACAGCAATTACTTGAATTTTTTATGAAAAATTTCAGTTTTTTAAAACACTTTTCCAATACACCTCTCATACAAAAATAAAAAAACATGAGTAAGCTCATTCGGCTTCCTCATCTAGCACATGTTACATTGTATCATAATAATTACAGCAATGTAACAAAAAATACTGTAAGAAAACAAAAATTAATAAATAATTCATAGTATTGAGCTATTATCTTTTTTATTACCAAAATATTACTAAAAAAAGTACAGCTTTCGCTGTACTTTTAATTATGTTCAAGATATAATTCCCAAGCTTCATCAAAGATGGTCATATTTTCTAAATATGTTGTTGTCATTTCTAAATAATCACTTACCTCATGATAATCAGTGGATTGTTTAGGAAACAGACTATCATGCGCTAAATCATTAGCAAATTTTGTAATTGCATCGGAAATTTTAGGACCTCTAAGGGTCATAATATAATGATAAAAACTTCTTTTCAAACGATCTACTCCTTACCTTTAGTATCCTCTATTGGAAGATACACATTAAATTTTATATCATCATCAATTAAATTAATTTTTTCTGCTTTTAAATACATCCCATTTTGCAATTCAAAATCATTAAGATGAAGGGTTATAGTTTGTTTTTTAGGACTTACTTCTACCCACTCTGGTAATTTGAATTCCTTAGACACATACTTCATTATTTGAGAAATCGGTAATGCTAATTTTCCAATTGATAAACTCGTTGCCTTTAGTTGTACATTTCCATCATCCATCACAAACGGATCAAAGTAAAGATAAAATTGCATATCAAAACCTAGAACATTGAATGTTCCATTCAGCAACGCATTTTGTTCTAGATAAAAGTTGTATTTCACTCCAGACTCTTTCAAATAGTCATTCAAATAAAAACTAATAATTTGATTCACTTGCTCTTTTTTTAATTGTACTTGAAAACTTGGATCTTCTTTCTTTGTTTGTTGAGACACCTTAGGCTTGTAATCTGGTTCTCTTTCCCCAAAGGCTTTAAAACTAACAACTAAGGTTATCGCTAATAATAATCCAGCTAATAAAAGGAAAGCAAATTTCCAAGGATTATTTTGTATTTCACTTACTTTTTCGACTAGTTTATTTTTCATTATCTAACCTACTTACTTTCTAACCATTCATTTTTGGTTCTTACTAATTCATCTTTAAAAGCATTTGCTATAATTTGATAGCCTAAACTGTTCGGATGAAAATTATCCGTATCTGAGATAAGATTATTAATACCAGATTCTTTTTCTTCATCATTACTCTGTATTGTGTCATCATTTCCAAATGCGCGTTGTCCATCTAACCCTTTATATAAAGCTTCATTTATAGAAATAAAAGAACTGTTTTTAGATTTCACGACCACTTCTTTACTAGCTTGATTCCAAAAATCAACTATCTCTTGTAATTGATCCATATTATCTAAACTTAAATAAAATGGGTTATAAATACCGAGTTGATAAATTGGTGCTTTCTTATTAAAACGTCTCACTAATTTATATAAATCTTTTAAATTTGATTGGTACTCTTCACTCGGTTTTTTAAATGTTTCGTATGTTAAACCATTTAATAATTCCGATTTTATCACTTTCATCAAATCATTGCCACCAATTGTTATTGTGATAAAGTCAGATTTTTTCAAATCTTCTTGGATAGTTTTAGAATTATTAATTCGTTTCATTAAATCTTCAACCGTATCCCCGGCTTTTCCGTGATTATAACTTTCTACAACAGAAATTTTTTCAGCTTCTACCAGATCATTCTTTAATAAAGGAACATAACCTCCAGAATCAGTACTATCCCCTATCCCTTCAGTCAAAGAATCTCCTATAGCAGAAAAACGAATAACCTCTTTATATTTCACTTTACTAGATTGCGAAGCTGTTTTTTTCAGTAAAGGCTTAGCTGTTGGTAATGAAAGCCCAAGTATGATTACAGCAACTACTACTGTCGCTAAAAAAATGGTAATACTGAATAAATGTTTCTTTATATACGACACGCGAACACTCCTCTCATTTACTTAGTTTCTGATTTAAAAAAACAGACCAACAATGTGGTCTGTCAAAGAGGTTACTCGCTATAATACATGACAGCAAATGCACCTTTACCTGTGTGAGTCGCAATAATAGATGATGCTTCTAATACTGGTATTGTCATATCAGGGAACATTTCTTGAAGTTCCTCTTTAAATTTTAATGCTGTTTCTAATCCATCAGCATGAGTGATTGCTACTTGTTTCACATTTTCTTTAGTGGCTAATTCTGACTTCAAATCTTCAAACCATTTAGTAAATGCCTTAGCACCACGACCTTTATATAATGTTACCATCTCTTCTGCCAAGACCTGCATGACAACTCGAATATTGAATAAATTTGTGATAACACCTGTCGCGCGACTTAAGCGGCCACCTTTAACCATATTATCAAGAGAGGCTACACCAATATATAAATTAGTATCTTCCTTGATTTGATTCACTTTAGTAATAATTTCCTCTTTTTCAGCATCTTCTGCAGCCATTTTCGCTGCTTCAATAACTTGGAAAGAAAGACCTTGATCCGTAAATGTACTGTTAATGACAGTAACATCACTTTGTGAAATTTGAGCAGCTTGTTCCGCGGTATTAACTGTCCCACTTATCAAATCTGTCATATGAATTGAGATAATTTGACTTCCGTCAGCCCCTAGCTCATCATAGAGCTCAACAAATTCACCAATTGGCGGTTGACTTGTTTTAGGTAATGCAGCAGCTTTTGCCATCATATCCATAAACTCTCCACCTGTTAAATCGGTATCTTTGTAGATTACACCATCAATCATTACTGATAATGAAATCACTTCAATGTTTAACTTTTCTGCTAATCCAGGCTCCATATTACAAGATGAGTCTGTTACAATTTTTACTTTAGACATATTTTTACTCCATCCTTTAAAAAAAGAAATTATTCATGTAGAATAGGTATCAGAGTGCTCTGATACTTTTAGTATAACAGAAACTATTTAGTTTTTCACTCTTTAGACCAATAAAAAAGGAGGGAAATTATGAATTCAACACAACATTCAAAAAAACATGAGATTATTAGTGAGGTTCTAAATGCTGTCACACATGGAATTGGGACTGCTTTGAGTATTGCTGGTCTCGTTATTTTAATTATCAAAGGCGCACAACTTCACTCCCCTATTCATATCGTGTCATACTCGATTTATGGGTCAACATTAATCTTATTATTTTTAGCATCTACATTATTTCACAGTTTAATTTTTACAAGGGCGAATAAAGTATTTCAAGTATTTGATCACAGCTCGATTTATTTACTTATTGCAGGTACCTATACCCCATATTGTTTACTAACAATTAAAGGTTGGTTAGGTTGGACTTTATTTGGAGTCATTTGGTTTTTAGCAATTCTAGGGATTGTTTATAAATCAGTATTCCTAAGTCGTAAAGGAAACGCTGCTGTCTTCATCTATATAATTATGGGATGGCTCTGTCTAATCGCTGCCAAGCCCCTATACGATGGACTAGGATTCAATGGTACCCTGTTACTCGTCTTAGGTGGTGTTGCTTATACTGTAGGCGCATTAGTCTATAAATTTCAACACATAAAATACATGCATGTTGTCTGGCATTTATTTGTTATTTTAGCTGCTGCGCTAATGTATTTTTCTATATTACTTTATACATAAAAAAGAAGCCCTTAACAAAAGGGCTTCTTTTTTTATCTACGTGCACGTTTAATTGTTTCGTCAATTAAAACAGATTGTGCATCTACAGCAGCATAATTATGTTTCGTTACTTCATTCATTAAAGATAATTCTGTACAACCTAAGATCGCAACATCGCAGCCCTCTTGTACTAATACTTGGTCTAAAATATCTTTAAATAATGATTCGTTTAGGAATTGATGTTCTTTAACATCACGATAAATCAAGTTCATCACATCAGTTTGAATTTTTTCTGAAGGTGTCACTAACTCGTACCCTTCTTTTTGTTCAAACTCTTTATGATAGACGCCGGAATTAACCGTACCAAGTGTCCCTAATAGGCATACTTTTATAACTTTATCTTCCGTCGGTTTGAAATCTAAAACAACCTTTTCAGCCGCCAGACGTGGCATATGAAGAATTGGTGTCTCTGTGACCTCACATAGCTCATCATAAAATGTATGAGCCGTATTACATGTCAATACAAAAAATTCTGGCCCAATCTGATCGTGCTGCTTAATATCTTCGGCAAGAGCCGCAACGGGACTTGCTTTGGTATTATCAAGAATATAGGCTGTTCTATCTGGCACTGTCGCATGATTAACCAATACATAATTTAAGTAATCTTGGTCAGTCTTAGCGATTGTACGTTGGTTCAAGACACGAACAAAACTCTCGCTGGCAAGAGTTCCCATGCCACCTAATATTGTAAAGAAATTTTTCATGGACTCTACCCCTTGTTTTCTTTAAAGTATTCTTTGTAACGTTTGTGGTATAAGTAGAAGCTATATTTCATTAAAGCAAAACGTTTTGGACTAGAATCTTGTTTATAAAAGACTGTCGTTCCCCATTTACCTTTTGAAATCATATCCATTGCTTCATCTTTATCCTTACCATCTTTAACGTAAGTCTTAACGATTTTCTTCGGTACACCCATCCATAACATATCGCCATTACCATAAATTGTTTCTGTGAATGGTTTACCCATCACACGATCTTCAACAATGTAACGTGATAAATTATAGCCATTAAGTGTCACATAGAAACTACTGCGACCTTGACGTAAGTTCATCTCAAATAATTTGTATTCGCCGTCACGTGGATCATACTTCATATCAAAGTTAGCAAACCCAGTATAATTGATACGTTCTAAGAATGATTTGATACGTTTATAGATATCTTCATTAAAATCAGGTGCGATAACCACATAGTTCCCAATAGCATCTGGTGTTGGGTCTTCTAATAAAGGATGGCCTAAACACATCATACGAACATTACTATCTTTATCAACATAGGCATTTAACACACGCATACCAGAATCATCACCTGGGATGAAATCTTGACAAATCATTTCAGCTGTATATCCCGCATTATAAACACGACCTAAAATTAAATCTAATTCAGCTTGATCTTTGATTGTGAAAGCTTTTTTGCGGCCTTCAAAATCTGCATCTAAATACATCACGCTATCTGCTGGTTTTAAAGCTACAGGGAAATCAAATGGAACTTTTATTGACTCACCTTCTTTTACCATATCTTGTTTAATAATTAATGTATTTGGGTATGGTAAATCATATTTTTCACATGTTTCATAGAAACTTACTTTATTCGCTAATGTTTCAAATAAGTCATGATCAATTGCTGTACATACAAAATCTTTAGATAATTCTTCACGATGTTTTGATACTAACTCAGCATAGCCATCTCCACAAGGAATTAAAACATACTTAATATCATTGTTCGTACGATTTTTTACAATCTTACGCATTGTTTCAATAAATGTTGGATCATCATGAAAACCAGGAAATACATTAACATTTACTAATTTACTATGTTTTGTTGGTGCTAATGCTGCAGAAGAGTACGCTTCTGACACGATTCCAAATTCTTCATAAAATGAGCGTGCCATTCCGTATACGTTAATATCGCTACCTAGCAATACTGGTTGAAATTGTTCTTTACTATTTGACATTCTAATATCCACCTTCTATTAACTTGTTTGCTATTTCTAAGTCACCTTCATATGGTGTTCGTTCGTCACCGATAACTTGATATTTATCTGACCCTTTACCAGCTAAAACAACCACATCATTTTCACCAGCTAGGTTTAACGCTAATTCAATTGCTTTTTCACGGTCTACTTCAATTTCACAACGAACAGTATCTGTCATTGTTTCTTGGATTTCCGCAATAATATCTTCTGCTTTTTCATGACCTGGATCATCACTTGTTAAAACCGCGATATCTGCAAGTTCTGATAACACATTACCAAAATCATGACGACGTGACACACCTTTACCACCTGTACTTCCGATTAAAACGACAAGCTTACTTTCAGGATGCTCTTTTTTTACAAACGAAAGTAAGGTATGTAGACTTAAAAGATTGTGTGCAAAATCAACATAAACTGGAACGCCTTTGTTAGTCACACAACTATCCATACGTCCTGGGACTTTAGCAAGAGATAACCCCTCTGACATCGCCTCTTTTTTAGCACCTACAAGAGCGGTTGCCATCATGGCACTAAGCGCGTTACCTTGATTGAAATCACCAAGTAGATTAATAGCATAATCACCTGCAATCGCTAACTTATCTTCTTTAGCTACCACTTCAAATTTCCCTTTACCTTCTGAAGAAGGTATAAATGTATAATCTGCCTCGACTGAGTCATCACCATATGTGATAACTTTATCTGTAGATTCTTTCGCTACGTCTTCTAAAATGGCATAAAAATCACTATTTTTATTTAAAATAACTTGTTTTGAATGCTTCAATAGCTGTCTCTTACAATAAAAATAATCATCAAAATCAGGATGTTCAATCGTCCCAATATGGTCTTCTGAAATGTTTAAGAAAATTCCAACATCAAAATTAAGGCCATAAACACGGTCAGTTTTATAAGCTTGCGACGATACTTCCATGACGAGATGACTCATACCATTTGAAACAGCTTCTCTCATCATACGATATAAATCAACAGACTCAGGCGTCGTAAGTAATGACTTAATTGATGTCTTACCATCTAAAATTGTTTCCATTGTTGATAATAATGCTGTTTTTTGATTCGTTGCTTTTTCTAAAATATATTTACAAAAATAAGCAGCCGTTGTTTTACCTTTAGTTCCTGTATAGGCAATCACTTTAAGTTCATCTTGAGGAAAATCATAAAAAGCCATACTAATTAAAGCCATTGCTTTTTTTATATCTGTCACAATAATACCAACTGCATCCGATTGGATTTCATAATTAACTTCTGTTACATAAAAACCCGCACCATCGGCAATGGCTTGTTCAAGATAGTCCGATTTAAATGCTAATCCTTTACAGAAAAATAACGAGCCTTCTTTAATCGCTCGTGAATCATAGGTTATATGAGAAATAGTGGATTCAGCTACGTCTTCACTGATAGCATAATGCCACTCATTATCTATAATAAATTCTCTAACTAATTGGTTTTCTTTTAATAAATTAGCTATTTTTGCTAAAGTTATCATATCACTATCACAGCCTCTCTATATCAACACATTATATCATAAATTGCCGAAAAAAGTGAAGAATACCATGGGAATTTGCTCACAAAAAGTGCAAAAAAAAAAGTACAAGCTATAAGCTTGTACTTTTGAACTAACCAACTTTTGGTTTTTCACCGTCAATAAAGAAGATTTTATACCACGTTAAGAATGTATAAATCGTCCAAATCTTACGACGTTCATCATTTTTCTCATTGTAGTTATCATCTAATAATTGAATGATTTTATCTTGCTCAAAGAACTCTGGAACGAATGCTTCTGAGAACATTTCACGCACTTGTTTATAGAATTTTTCAGTGCGTAACCAATCCTTAATTGGAACTGGGAATCCTAATTTTTCACGATCAGCCCACTCATCAGGTAGATGACGGTTAGCAGCTTTACGGAAAGCATACTTAGTATTTTCTGCATTTAACAAGTATTTAGTAGGTATTTGTTCTGCTACTTCCATCATACGAATATCAAGTAATGGGACACGTAATTCGATAGAATGAGCCATACTTAATTTATCAGCTTTAAGTAAAATATCTTTAGGCATCCATTGGTGTAAGTCTAAATATTGCATTTTCTTAACTTCTGATAAGTCTTTAACTTTTGTATATTGACGGTTAACAATTGTTTTCACTGTTTCACTTTCTTGGTAATCTTTCGTTAAGAATGTGTCAGCTTCATGTTCTTTAAATACTTCTGCTTGTCCAATGAAGAAATCTTCAGCTGGCGCAAGTGATGTATACATATGCATACTACCTTTAAAGTTTGGTGCTTTTTTGATAGTACGTGCAATTGAATAACGCGCTTTTTTAGGTAATTTTTTAAGTGTTTCAGTAAACACACGAACAGGTCTATTACGAGTATTAAAACCGTAGTTTTGGTAACCTGCAAATAATTCATCCGCACCTTCACCAGATAGTACGATTGTAGAATCTTTACTTGCCATTTCTGACAAGAAGTACAATGGCACACATGATGGATTTGAATCAGGTTCATCTAAATGATATTGAATTAATGGGAAATAATCAAACGCTTCTTCCCCTGTTACAACTTTAGATGTGTTGTTCAAACCTAATTTATCTGTTAAACGTTTTGCTTCATGTGATTCGTTATATGATTTGTCCCCGAACCCGATTGAATACGTGTTATCAGGACGTAAAACTGACGCTACATAACTTGAATCAACACCACTAGACAAGAACGCACCGATATTAACTTCACCTGTTGTATGAGCTTTTACTGACTCTTCAACCGCTTCGTCAATTAAATCAACTGCTTGTTCTAATGTCATGTCTTCTTCTTTAAAGTCAGCATCCCAATATTTTGTAATTTCTAATTTACCATCTTTATATGTATAATAGTGACCTTCCGGGATACGGTAAACATCTTTAAAGAATGTTTCTTCTAATGCTGAGTATTGGAATGTCATATATGGTTTTAATGCTTTTTTATTTAATTGTTTGTTGAAATCAGGGTTAACTAAGAAACTCTTAATTTCTGAACCAAACATAAATGAGCCATTCATCTCTGCATAGTAGTAAGGTTTAATCCCAAAGTGGTCACGGGCTCCAAATAATTCATTTGTTTCACGGTCCCAAATAGCGAATGCGAACATTCCACGTAATTGTTTCACAATATCAACGCCATACTCTTCATATCCATGCAAAATAACCTCTGTATCAGCACTTGTTCTAAAAGTATGACCTTTAGCTAATAAGTCTTCTCTAATTTCTTCATAGTTATAAATTTCACCATTAAAAATAATAATCTTTGTTTCATCTTCATTATAGATAGGTTGTGACCCACCTGATAAATCTACAATACTTAAACGACGGAATCCTAATGCTACTTGATCATCAGTAAATACACCTGAGCTATTAGGCCCACGGTGAACAATTGTATCCATCATATTTTCAATAATTTCAGCTTTGTTATCTCTCGTGCTGACAAAACCAACTATACCGCACATAAACATCTTCCTATCTCTATATAAATTTACTTTATTATCTTACTCTATTATCTTTTGAAGTATATCATACAATTATAACGTCATCAATTGATAAGAAGATAAGTTTCTGTTAAGAAACTTATCATTAAAAAAACGCAATCTAAACGATTACGATTTTAAATTAACCTTTTCGTTGATACGTCTCAAAAGAATGTTTGTATAAATTATGTTCATCAGTTAAACCTTCACTGATATTTATCATTGTCCATTCTTCCCAATCTACTTCCGGGAAATAAGTATCTCCTTCAAACGTTTCATGAATTACTGTTCGGTATAAAACAGAACAATGTGGTAAGAACTCCTTATAAACCTTAGCTCCACCTGTAATAAATGTTATCCCCTCAAAGGTTTCAGCATATTTTACTACGTCTTCAACTGAGTGTAAAACCGTTACACCCTCTGATTCGTAAGATCGATCAGACGTTAAAACAATTGTTTGACGATTAGGTAAGGCACGTTTGCCCATTCCTTCAAATGTCGTTCTCCCCATAACAATCGTATTATTCTCTGTGGTATTTTTAAAAAATGCTAAATCATGTGGTAAATGCCACGGTAATTTATTCTCTTTTCCAATCAAACCACTCTCATCTTGCGCCCATATGGCTGCTAACATAATAAAATCCTCCTAAAAATCTCCTAAACCGCAATCGGTGCTTTTATCGCTTTATGTGGGGTGTATCCTTCTAATTGAATATCACTCACATCAAACTCAAAAACTGATTTTTTATCTTTGTTTAACACTAATGTTGGAAACTCACGTATGTCACGTTCCAGTTGTGTCTCCATTTGTTCATAGTGATTACTATACAAATGCGCGTCTCCAATCGTGTGCACAAATTCCCCAACCTCTAAACCAGTTTCTTGTGCGATTAAATGCGTTAATAAAGCATAACTCGCAATATTAAACGGAACACCTAAAAAGACATCGCCACTCCTTTGATACAATTGACAACTTAACTTACCCTCTGCCACATAAAATTGAAACAACGTGTGACAAGGCGGGAGCGCCATAGTTGGGACATCTTCCGGATTCCAAGCAGAAACTATTAAGCGCCTAGAATCAGGTGATGTCTTAATCATTTCAATGACATCTTTTAATTGATCAATCGTCTCTCCAGAAGTCGTTTTCCAGTGACGCCACTGAGACCCGTAAATATTTCCTAATTCACCGTATTTAGCAGCAAACTCATCATCTGATAAAATACGGTCACAAAATAGCGCAAGCTGTTCTTTATAAACAACATTAAACGCCTCATCTGTAACTGCTCTTCTACCAAAGTCTGTCATGTCTGGTCCCATATACTCATCACTTTTAACATAACGCTCAAATGCCCATTCATCCCATATATGATTATTATGTTCTAAAAGATAACGAATATTCGTATCCCCTTTTAAGAACCATAATAATTCACTTTTGATTAAGCCAAATGGCACACGCTTTGTTGTAAGCAAGGGAAATCCCTTACTTAAATCAAAACGCATCTGATGTCCAAAAATACTTTTAGTTCCTGTACCTGTTCGGTCTGATTTGACTGTTCCTTCGTTAAGGATTTTTTTCCCAAGATCTAAATATGCTTGTTCCATTCGCCTCACCTTTCAAAATGTTGATTATTTTAGCACCTTTTCGCTTTAAACAAATTCACTTAAATATTCCCATCTTGCTAATTTGTTTTCTAAGTTCTTTTCTGCTTCGGTAATTTTATTTTGAATATCTTGAAGCGCTGTAAAGTCGCTACCTTGATGATTCATCTCTTCTGTTAAAGATTCGATTGAAGCTTCTAATTTTTCAATTTCTTCTTCAATTGTATCCCACTCTTTTTTCTCATTGTAGGTTAGTTTTTTCTTTTCTTTAACCTCAGTAACAGGAGTGATTTCTACTTTTTCTTTTTTAGCTATTTCAACTTGCTTGCTCTCTTCTTTAGCTGTTTCTAAATAGTGTGTCATGTTACCAAAATACGTCTCAATAATACCCTGCCCTTTAAATACAAGTAATTTATCAACCACTTTATCTAAGAAATAACGGTCATGACTGACGGCTATAACTGCTCCACTAAAATTAGCAATATAGTCTTCTAAAACAGTCAGTGTATCGATATCCAAATCATTAGTTGGTTCATCTAATAGTAAGACATTAGGCTGAGCAATCAATAGCTTTAATAAATAAAGCCTACGTTTTTCCCCACCTGATAACTTACCTATCACAGTTCCATGACTTGAGCGTGGGAACAAGAAGCGTTCTAACATATCTGCGATACTTGTTGTTGTACCATCCGCTTGCCTTACTTCCTCAGCCACTTCTTGCAAATATGAAATCATGCGTTTATTAGGGTCCATATCTTCATTCTCTTGAGTATAATAAGCTAATTTAACCGTCTCACCTATTTCATAAACTCCAGAACTTAAAGACAAACGTCCTGCTAAAATATTAAGCAACGTTGATTTACCTGCCCCATTTTGTCCAGTAATGCCGATACGGTCACGACCTTGAACCAATAATTCAAAATCATTTAATAAGGTTTGACCATTCATATCGAAAAAGCCATTTTCAATACTTAATACTTTTTTACCTAAACGCTGGCTCCCCATTGAAATATCAACTGCCCCATTTTCATTTACTTGATTCAAATCACCTTTCAAGTCATTAAAACGGTCAATACGAGCTTGTTGTTTCGTTCCACGTGCTTGCACACCTGCACGCATCCAAGCTAACTCTTGTTTGTAAAGTTGCTTACGTTTGTGCTCTTGCGCTTTTTCAGTCTCTTCTCTTTCAGCTTTAGCTCCTAAGTATGACTGATAATTTCCTTTATACTCATACAGCTTACCGAATGATAATTCAAAAATTCTATTCGTGACGCGATCTAAGAAATAACGATCATGAGTAACCATAACTAACGCACCATGATAATGTGCTAAGTAGCCCTCTAGCCATTCGATTGCTTTATAATCAAGGTGGTTGGTTGGTTCATCTAGTAATAATAAATCTGGTTCTTGAATCAAAACTTGAGCAAGTCCCACACGTTTTTTTTGTCCGCCAGATAGTTCACTGATTTTTTTAGAAATCTCAGTAATCCCTAACTGGGTTAAAATCGTTTTTGCATTAGTATCTGCCAACCAGGCATCTTCTTTATTCATGACTTCTTCGGCTTTTGTATAGGCTGCTTGATAATCAGAACTATTGCCGTCTTTTTCCAAATTAACTAGTGCTAATTCGTAAGAGCGGACCGCTCTAAGTAATGGTGAATCACCTTGAAAAACGGCTTCTGCCACTGTCACATCACCATCAAACTCTGTTTGCTGAGATAGGTAACCTACATGATACTCCTGCGGTCTGTTGAATTCCCCGCTGTCAGCACCATCTTTGTCAGCGATAATATTAAGTAAGCTTGTTTTACCTGTCCCATTCACACCTATCAACCCAACTTTATCACCCGTTCGAATTGAAAAAGTAATATCGTCAAATAGGGTTTTTTCACCGTATGTTTTCGTTAAATTCTCGATACGCAATTCTTTCATTTAACTGCCACCTGTCTTTAATTAGTCAGTTAATTTTAACAGATATGACAATCTCGTGCAAACTGACATCTTTTTGTAATAAAAAAAGAGACAGCCTAAGCCGTCCCTTTTATAATATTCTATTAGAATTTATCTCCGTAAACATCTTCAACTGATTGTTTTGGATCGATTACGATATATAATTTACCATCTTTTGAAATTTTGCTTGATTGGTGTTTATTATCAAGACCTTCTTGACCTGGTGTTCCTTTATCTTCATACGGGAAGTAGATTAAATCTTCTTCACCATTATCAAAGATGATGTTCATTTTTTCAATATCTTGATATTTTAACGCACGTTCGAACATCCCTAATTCTAAACCACCAAGGTTGATGTCGTCTGTTTGTACGTGATCTGCTTCTTCAAAGATTTCAATTTTAAACCCTTCACATGGATTAATTTTCTCAAATTCGCCACCATTGATACGACCAAAACTAGTAGTGATTTGTTTGATCCATAAATCCCCAATATTTTCTCTTTTAATAGTCCAAGTTTCGTTATTTCTGAAGTAGAATCTAAAGCCTGTCATTTGTTTTGTCATTGTAATTAGCTCCTTTGTTTTGTTTATATGTTAATTATATCACAAACTTTTTAATTGTAAACAAAAACTTGTGAAATAATTCATAAATTATTTCAAGAACCTTTTTCGCTATACATTTGCCATAAAGCGCTCGATGTCAATCACCGCTCTTTTGTGCTTTCCAACTGCAACAAGTTCGTCACCACATGTTACCTTAAATTCAAAACTAGCACCTTTAGGAGTTTGTTCGATAATATGTGCACAAACTACTATCTCGCTTTTAGTTTTAGAGGCACGTTTATGTGCCATGTCAATCCACGTCCCAACACTGGCTTGATTTTCACTTAAATCATGTGACAGTAGCTGTTCACAACAGTTTTCTGCAAAGGCAATAACAGCCGGTGTCGCCAAAACATCTAGCGTTCCGGAGCCCATCACTTTTGCAGAATGGCTATCATTAGGTAAATAACCTTTTTTAAATTCTTTCATCCTAACCAACCTCATCTCATTAGATTATTAACACTCTTTAGAAGCATAAGCCAGTAAGTCAGCCTCGTTATTTGACAAGTCACCATTCAGCACTTTAAGTTGAATATCATTAAGCATCTCACCTAACCAAGGTCCCGCTGATTTTCCAGTTGCACTTATCAACATCTGACCGTCTACTGCTAAATCTTGCTTCGTTTTAATCACTAATTGATCATAACGTTTTTCAGTTTCTAACACATCAAGCGGACGATTAAAATAAATCATGGAGTGTTCAACAAGACTAGCATTCTCTTTTCCAACATTAAACAACCACTCATTTGTCCAGTCGTTTTCTAGTCTCCAGTTAAGTGCTGCTAAAATTAAAGTAATTCTTTTCATCAGGTTATTAGAAAGTTTCCATTTTTTCAAGAAACGCTTCACTTCACCAGGATTAATTTCTAAAAAACATAAAGTTAACATCCAAGCCTGCGCCTCATTTAAAAAAGGAACCGAAGCGGTATCGCATAATAGTTGTAACTTCTCTTTCTTATCCGCAAACCCTGGACAGAACTCATAGCATCCGGTATCAATAAATGACACTAAACCTAATTTTCTATCATGACCTAACAATAACTTCACCCACTCGATTTGGACACGTTCTATTGAGATTTTACTTAATAAAGCCTTATTTAATTCGATTGCTTTTAACGTCTCTTCTTCAATAGTAAATCCAAGTTGACTAGCAAAACGCACCGCTCTCATCATACGTAGGGCATCCTCATTAAAGCGCTCTGACGCCTCGCCTACGGCTCTAATCAATTTAGACTCTAAATCCTTCATTCCAGAGAACAAATCTACTATTTCACCTGTTTGAGACATTGCTAATGCATTAATTGTAAAGTCCCGACGTTTTAAATCTTCTTCTAAACTTCTAACAAACGTAACTTCATCCGGTCTACGATAATCTTGATACGTTGATTCAGTTCTAAACGTTGTGATTTCGTACTGATCTTCTTCATGTAAGACGAGTACAGTCCCGTGCTCAATCCCCACATCAACCGTCCGAGGAAAAATGCCTTTAACTTCTTCAGGGTAGGCACTAGTTGCAATATCGACGTCATGAATCGGTTTATTAAGTAATAGATCTCTGACACTTCCACCGACAAAATAAGCCTCAAATCCAGCAGTTTCTAATTGTTCCATTACGGGTTTAGCAACGGTAAATTCTTTAGGTACTTTCATTATTTTCATACTATCTTATCCAATCTATTTGGTTAATTTAATTCTTCTGTTAGCCTCTCTGATAATTGCTTGAAGAGAGCACTATCATTTACTTCCAAAGCATCATCAATTTGCTTTAATAAGCTTTCTCTCGAAAAATCTGACAATACAGATTCAATTGCATCATCTACACTCGCCTCATCTTCTAGTGAAATCGTGTCATTCCAAGGATTAAAAGGGTTATCTTCTAAAACTGCTAAATAACTTGGTAATTGATTTGAATTTGGCAAAACAATCTCTACGTACAATTCTTTTTTCCAATTTTTACGCATTTCATGAAAAATCTGTTCAGGATCGATAAATGTCATATCGAATAAATAAAGGGTCATAGGGTCATTTTCAGTTATATCAGAGATAATCTTTAACCCACGAGTTGTTTTGTCAGCATGCTCTACAAATACAACGTTTTCCAAAATAGCCGGATGTGTTTCTAGATAATTTAAAACCCAATACACTTCTCGACGCCCGAAAAGATACTCATTCGCAACTTCATGCAAAAATGCTATCTTGTCATCTAAATTAACCATATTTTCCTCCTAACCTAAAAGCTCGTGAACTTCCATATCATCTGGAACATGTTCTAAATAATGAGAAAGAAGCGCCTTTGCTTTCTCTAACTGACCTTCTTCTCTTAAGAATAATCCGTATTCTTTCAAGAAATCTGCCTCATGACTTAGACCAGGTAATGCTTTTTCAAAGAACACTGCTGCTTCTGAATACTCTTCTAACGCATTATAAGCTTGCGCAAGAGTCCAGAAAGCTTGCGGTTCGTCACTCTCTCTAAATTCAGACAACGTATCAATAACGTCCTCATAGCGCTCATCCGCTAATAATAAATTCGCTAATTTCATAATAGAAAACTCTTTTGAATCTTCTAATAGAATAGCACGTCTCAAATATTCCTCAGCATCTGGAATTTTACCAAGACGATAAGCACTATCTGATGCCAAATGGAACATATCAACAGAATAAGGATTTTGTCTAATTCCTTCTGCAATCACTTCCTCAGCCTTAGGTAGCTCACCTTCATCTAATAACGCACTCGCTAACGGTAAGTATAACGCTTCAAATGTCGGGTTCAATAAACGCAACTGTTCTAATAATACAATTGCCTTGTCACGAGCACCAACTTGAATATAAGTAATTGCCAATTGGAAAGCACGCTCATCTGTAGGGTCATCTTGGTTCGCTTTCTCTAAATAAGGGATGGCTTCTTCAAATTCACCAACCATACCATACGCTGTTCCAATACGTTCATCTAGGTTAATCGATTCTGTAATTGATGTCCCTCTAAGTTGTTCATACAACTTAGCAGACTTAACGTATTGATTCATTGTAAAATAAATCTCTGCCAAAGCTAATGTTAATACTGGTTCATCAGGCATAATTGTTTGGGCTTCCTCAATTTTTTTAATACTTACTTCCGGAACGCCTAAAACTTGATAAATATCAGCGGTAACCATTAGAGCTTCCACATAACTTGGATCTGATTTTGGTATTTTCTCTAAATAATCAAACGCATCATCCGTTTTATCATTTTCGATAGCAATTTCCGCTAACGGAATATATAAACTAAACTCTGTTGGAAATTCTTCAAGCAACTGTTCAAAAATCAATTGCGCCTCATCAATAAAGCCTGCTCCCATTAACTGCTCACCTAATGCAGCCAGAATTTCTGGTGTATCATTTTTCAAAGCATTTTCGAATTGAAGTTGTGCCTCAACACTATCTCCTTCATTTATTGCAACTAACATTTTTTCGCTATACGTTTCCATTATTTCGCTCCCTCTTATCTATCCACTCATTATGTCAGGATAAATTCTCTTCATACTCAAATAATGAGTCAATCTCACTACTATAAATCACTCTTAAGTATAGGCTATTCTTACAAAAAAAGCACGAAAAAAGCTAGTAAGTCGAAACTTACTAGCTTTATGTCTGCTAACTATTTAACAGCATCTTTCAATGCTTTACCTGGTTTGAATGCAGGTACTTTGCTTGCAGGGATATCGATTTCTTTACCAGTTTGTGGGTTACGTCCTTTACGAGCAGCGCGATCACGTACTTCAAAGTTACCAAAACCGATCAATTGTACTTTTTCACCATCAGCAAGTAAATCTTGGATAGTTGAAAATACTGCGTCAACTGCAGTAGTAGCATCTTTTTTAGTTAAGTCAGCTTTTTCAGCAACTTTTTCAATTAATTCTGCTTTGTTTGCCATGTTCATTTTCACCTCCTGATAAATAATAGATGTTTAATTTGTAGACATCTTAAGTAATTAATCTAGAAAACCAAATCAACTACAGAAGTATTGAATAACTCAATATTTCTTTAATTAAGATAGCATAGAAATCCTTTTATATCAAGGTATTTCACTCTTTTTTAACAATTTAAATAAAATGTAATTTATGCCCATTAAATTTATTGCACATAAAAGAAGTTTGTGTTAAAATGCCGATTTCACGCTATTTACGTCTTCTTGCAATGATGTGAATTGGTGTTCCTTCAAATGTAAATGCTTTTCTTATTTGATTTTCTAAGAAACGTGCGTAAGAAAAATGCATTAATTCTTCTTCATTTACAAAAACAACAAATGTCGGTGGTTTAACCGCAACTTGTGTTGCATAGAAAATTTTCAAACGACGGCCTTTATCAGTCGGTGTCGGATTAATCGCAACCGCATCCATGATAACATCATTAAGAAGCGATGATGGAATACGCAAGTTTTGATTCATACTTACTTTTTCAATCATATCCGGTAATTGATGTAAACGTTGTTTCGTCTTAGCAGAAACATAAACAATCGGAGCATAATCAAGATATTTAAATTCTTTACGAATTTCATCTTCAAACTCTTTCATCGTATTTGTTTCTTTTTCAAGAGTATCCCATTTATTTACAACGATAACCATACCTTTACCTGCTTCATGAGCAAATCCAGCAATACGTTTGTCGTATTCGCGAATTCCCTCTTCCGCATTGATAACCATTAAAACAACATCTGAACGCTCGATAGCACGCATGGCACGCATCACACTATATTTCTCGGTTGTTTCATAGACCTTACCACGTTTACGCATACCTGCTGTATCAATCATGATAAATGGCTGACCACTGGCAGACGTGAACTCTGTATCAATCGCATCGCGAGTTGTTCCCGCTACGTCAGATACAATAACACGTTCTTCACCAAGCATTGCGTTAATAAGTGATGATTTTCCAACGTTGGGACGTCCGATTAAACTGAAACGGATAATACCATCGTCTTCTTCTTCTACTTCTGTAGTAAAATGTTTAACCGCTTCGTCTAAAACATCCCCTAAACCAATACCATGACTTCCTGATACTGGATATGGATCGCCTAATCCTAATGAGTAAAACTCAAAGACATCAGTTCTCATTTCTGGATTATCGACTTTATTGACAGCTAAAATGACAGGCTTACCTGATTTATATAACATTCTAGCAACCATTTCATCTGCATCTGTCACACCTTCACGCGCGCTTGATAACAAGATGATAACATCTGCCTCAGCAATAGCGATTTCTGCTTGATATTTAATTTGATCCATAAACGGTTCGTCCGTTAAATCAATCCCACCAGTATCAATAATACTAAATTCTCTACCTAACCATTCACCAGTTGCGTATAAACGGTCTCTTGTTACACCAGGTGTATCTTCTACGATTGAGATACGTTCCCCAGCGATTCTGTTAAAAATTGTCGATTTCCCCACATTTGGGCGTCCGACAATAGCAATTGTTGGATTTGCCATAGGACAATCCCTCCTTTATAATTCCAAAGCTCTTTAGTAGTTTACCCTATCAATCCACGCGACACAAGTCTTTACACCTATTAAAATGAGAATTCTTAGCGCTTTTTCCTTTTTAGACCAAAAAAAGAGCTTGAGGTTACCCCTCAAACTCTTCTTATTTCCCTAGTCTTCTGTTGATTTTAGCGCATCACCTAAGATATCACCTAAACTAAATCCCGTTACTTCTTCAGGAATATCAACAACCTCATCCTCTTGAAAAACTTCTTCTTGTTGAGGTTTTTCTTCTAACGCTTTAATACTCAATGCAATACGACGATCAGGTTGGTTAACTTCTAATACTTTAGCTGTAACCTCTTGACCCTCTTGTAACACTTCATGCGGCGTTACAACATGATTGTGTGAAATTTGCGAAATATGAATTAACCCTTCAACACCCGGTTGCAACTCAACAAAAGCACCAAAGCTTGTTAGACGCTTGATAGCGCCCGTCACAACATCGTCTGTTCCAATTGTTTCAGCTACATTATCCCAAGGGCCTGCTAATGTTTCTTTAATAGATAACGATACACGTTCTTTTTCAGGATCTATTGATAAAATCTTAGCTTCTACTTCTTCTCCAACTTCTAGTACATCTGACGCTTTAGAGACATGAGAATGAGAAAGTTCAGAAATATGAACCAGTCCATCTACGCCACCTAAGTCAACAAATACACCAAAATCTGTTAAACGAGCCACTTTACCTTTGATAATATCGCCCGCTACTAAACTATTAAGAACTTCTTCTTTTTTAGCTGCTTGCTCTTTCGCTAATAATACTTTGCGAGAAAGAATTAAACGATTCTCTGAGGGTTCAATTTCCATTACTTTAAAGCGTAATGTTTGACCTTTATAAACTGAAAAATCAGATACAAAATGAGTGTCGATCATTGAAGCTGGTACGAAACCACGTACACCTAAATCAACAACTAACCCACCTTTTACAACATCTGTAACAGTTCCTTCTACTTCTTCATCCGCTTCAAAAGCGGCTTCCACATCTTCCCATATTTTCTTGGCTTCTAAACGACGTTTCGAAAGTAGGTAACTTCCATTCTCTTTATCCTTACCAATCGATGTAATCACTACTAAATCAAGTATTTCACCGATTTTTACTAAACTAGAAATATCTTCTGTTGGGAATGCTGTTAATTCTTTAACCGGAATGACACCTTCTACACCGGTTCCTAGAATACTAACAATTGCCTGTTTATCTTCTAAAACAAGTACTTCACCTTGAACGATATCTCCAACCTCAACATCTTTAAAACTTTCTAAAGCATCTAACATCACTGCTTCATCTTGGTCAATCTGGTTTTCTTTGATTTCTGACATACTAACGGCCTCCCTATTACTAATAATCTATTTTTATTGTATCTTAAATAGAAAGCGATTTCTACATTTTTATTTTATCTTTTTTTGTCCATTTTTAAGGTAACTTGATCTTTGATAGCAGTAACAACTTCTGCAATCCCCATACCTGTTGTATCAATCTTCAACGCATCTTCAGCTTGTACTAAAGGAGAAATTTTTCGTGTTGTGTCTTTAAAGTCACGATCTTCAATTTCTTTCTTTAATGTTTCAAAATCCGTCTCAATCCCATTCTCAATATTTTCTTTATAGCGGCGTTCCGCACGTTCGATAACACTCGCTACTAAAAAGATTTTAACCTCAGCATTAGGTAAAACCGCCGTCCCGATATCACGACCATCCATCACGATACCACCTTCTTCACCGAATGCTTGTTGTCTTCTTACTAGATCCGTTCTAACTGCCGCTTGAGCCGCAACTTGAGAGACTGCATTCGTAACATCTGGCTTTCTGATTGCTTCCGTTACGTCTTCATCATTTATAAATACTAATTGACCTTGTTCAGTCTGCTTGAACGAAATCGTTGTAGTTGGTAATAATTTAGCAATAGCTTCTTCACTCGCTAAATCACAGTTTGATTTTAAAGCAGCATAAGTTATCGCACGATACATCGCTCCTGTATCTAAATAAATATATCCTAAATCCTTTGCTAATATTTTTGCAACTGTACTTTTCCCTGCTGAAGCAGGACCATCAATAGCAATACTAATTTTAGTCATCTCATTACCCCTTTTTAATTCATCATACATCGTTTTTAATCATATCATTTTCCACGCCAAAAAAAAAGAAGTTACCATTAGGTAACTTCTTTTTTACTTTTAATTAAAGTTGATAACTTGTCCAACATGTAAATCTGGAGAACCCATACCGTTCAACGCCATAACTTCATCAACTGTCATGCCGTGCGCTGCTGCAAGTGAATACAATGTTTCTCCACCCTGAATCGTCACAGCACTACCGCCACCTTGGTTTTGATCGTTAGCTTGTCCGTCGTTTGTAGTTTCGTTCGGATCATTTTGTGTTGCATTAGGATCCTTAGGTGTACCATCTGGATTTAATTGGTCACCAGTCTCACTGTTTTGATTATCTAGATTGTTTGATGGATCTTGGTTTTTTTCTCCGTCTTGTGACTCATTACCATTTTCGCCATCATTTTCAGTTTTAGCTGCTTCTTTTTCTGCCTTTTCAGCTTCTTTAGCTGCTTTTTCAGCTGCTTTCTCGGCTTCTTTTTCTGCTTGTTCTGCCTCTTTAGCTGCTTCTTTTTCTGCCTTTTCAGCTGCTGCTTTTTCTTTATCTGCTTCAGCTTTTTCAGCTGCTTTTTCTTTTTCAGCCTTTTCTTTCTCTGCTTTAGCTTTTTCTGCTGCCGCTTTTTCTTTAGCTGCCTTAGCTTTAGCTTCTTCAGCTTTTTCTTTGGCTTCTTTTTTTATTTTATCTTTATCTTTTGATGTTTTGTCTCCATTAACAATTACTGGACCATCATTCGGTTCAAGAGATTGTTTACTTGACATACTAAACATATAAACGAGTAACCCCGCAATAGCTAAAAGTAATAATACTAATACTGTGATAAAGACGCTATCACCTTTCTTTTTGCTACGTTTTTGAGAACGTGATGACGGCTCCTCCTGCTTTTCGCCTTGCTCATCTTCAAAAATAGGTTGTTCCCATGGTTCATTATTTTTATTATCTGCCACGATTTGTTCCTCCTTGATATTTCTTAATCTGTTATATTTTATCACACAATTTTATAATTGTGCCATTCTTAACCAAAATTAAATAAATTCTTTAACATTTCTTCCCATGAGGACTCTTTAGTATTTTTATAAACGGACACTAAAGTCTCATCATTAGTTATTTTACCATATCCATCACAGTTATCGCAACAAAACGTTGTTTTTTTAGACTTTTTTTCACCAAAATATCGGAGTAGATGTACCCTTCTACAATTTGTGTCTTTTAAATAACGTAAGACACTTTCAATATTCTCACTTTTTTCTTTTATTCTATCCTCTAATTTCCCAAACAATTGATCCCGATTCTCACTCTGATGAGTGTCATTTTCTAGCCATTTTAATTGTAACTCACTTAATAAAGAAAGACTATCTTTCTGCTTTTTTTCAGAAAACGAAACGAACGTTTTAAAATACTCAACTTCTTCAATCAGTGCCTCTTGCAAAAAATAATGAATCCGTTCATCACCTTTTTGATACAGAATAATTGAGACACTGTCTTCCCCGTCTCGACCTGACCGACCTGACTCTTGAAGGTAGGCTTCTAAACTCGATGGCAAATGGTAATGAATAACAAAGCGAACATCTTTTTTATTTATTCCCATACCAAATGCATTTGTAGCACACAGTATTCTAATTTGCCCTTTAATATATTGCGTTTGAATAAGACTTCTTTCTTGTTGCGTTAAATCAGCGTGATAAAATGTCACTGACTCAGATAAATCGGATTCCAATTGCTTAGAGACAACTTCAGCTTGTTTTTTACTTGAAAAATAAATAATTCCCGGCCCCTTCATCTTTCCAATTAGCTCTTTCAGCCTGTTATATTTATCTTCTGTTTCCTCTACATAGTAAGAAATATTTTCTCTATCCACCGACCGTCTAATAACATCAGGTTCTGAGGGAAAAAGTTTAGCTTTAATTTCTCGCTCAGCCTCTAATGTTGCAGTAGCTGTCAAAGCAAGTAAGCGTCTGGCATTTAAATCACGATAAACATCGAGTAATTTTTCATATTCCGGTCTGAAATCAATGCCCCATTCAATAATACAATGTGCTTCATCAACTACAAACAACCCTATTTCTAATTGCATCAACCGCTTAAGAACAACGGGTTGCAGTAGCGTCTCAGGGCTAATGAAAATAAATTTATAATCCGATAAATGAGATAGCACCCATTGTTTGTCCGACATAGACAGCTGACTATTGAGAGCTACAACTCGCTTTTCTTTCAGTGCTTGTAATTGCCTGACTTGATCTTCCATTAAAGATAGTAATGGAGATACTACCAGTACCGTCCCAGAAGTCATATAGCCAGCCAGTTGGTAGCACAAGCTTTTCCCTGTTGCCGTAGGAAGTATGCCAAGCGTTTGACCTGTTTCCATTACAGAGTCAATCACCTCAGCTTGGCCTGATTTAAACTCTGAAAAACCATAAATCTTAGTTAGCAGCTCTTCTTTAGTTCGCATGAGAACGCCTCTCCTTTTCTTTCATAATTTGGTACGTTCTAAATGATAAAAACGAATGCTCCTTGTTAGCTACTACCTCTCGAAAACGCCATTTTTGAAAATCGGAATTCTTTTGTAAGTATTGTTCAAAATAGCGCTTTGAATCAGCTGGCAAATAGAGCGAATAATCCGGTTCGTCATCTAAAATAAGACCTTCAATTATATGATCCACAACTGTACTTTCTTTCAACTTGCGCTTGGACTTAATAGCGTCAATAGCATTCCCTTCTTTTGACAATCGATACGTTTCTGACGCGCTATGATTCCCAGCAGTTTCCAGTAAAATGTCGTACAACGACTTAAACAAAGGGTATTCCTTATCAATCTGAGCGACTTCTTTTATAAGCGAATGTTGCAACGATATTTTAGCTAAATAGTTTTCTAATTTATTTCGATACTGTTCTTTTTGATAAAAAACTTGGTCAAACGTCTGACCCACTTGTGTAAAACCTGATAACATCGCCACGAGACCACTTCTTTTTTCCTCTGGAAGTGTCAAAACTAACCGCTCCCACTCTTCATAGAAATCAACAACAAAAGAAGAGCTAACTTTATTTTTTGCGTACCATCTCTTGACTTGATAATGATGGAAATTATTAGAATCTATCGGAATATAGTTACTCTCCTTATAAGAGGCGTTTGATACAACTTGAGTTGCAAACAACAAAAGCTCAAAAAAAACCTGAGCCGTCCGACTATGGGTCACGCCATCAAACTTACTATCTAAACAAGCTTCCTTGTCATAAAAAAAAGTTAGCCCTTTCTCTGTTATAACAAAGCGATCACTCTCTCTAGTCAGTAATCCCTTCGAACTAAGTTGTAGGCAACTTTTCTCTAAAAATTCTATAGTCATAGTAGGAAATAAACCAAAAAATGACAGGCTGTCCTGAAAAAAACCAAATGTCAAAACAGAAGCTGTACGCTTACCATTCAGCAAATGACAGACACTTGAAAGTTTGAGCTTGTCACCTGACTTAAATAACGCTAAAATTAATGTATTCATATTTTATACCTCACTTAGGAGTGTGACTTAATTTGAAACTATCTATCGTTCCAGAAAAATGTATTGCTTGTGGGCTTTGCCAAGTCCTCGCTCCAACTATTTTTGATTATACAGATAATGGTATTGTATTGTTCAAAGACAACCCTAACACGTTATCATTAGAATTAGAAGCCGAAAATTTGACAGGACACGACGCTATGGCAGCTTATAAAGAATGCCCGACACGTGCTATTATCATTGAAAAACAAAAATAAAACAAGAAAAAAGCCGAAACTCTTTAGTCAGAGTTTCGGCTTTTTCTTATGAACGTTTGACTTTAGTTTTCTTTTGTAGCCATGGTAAAAGTTTAGCATGGATCATTAAGAATACTGTACTAACCAACGCTCCTTTTATCAAGTTAAATGGAACAACACCTATTAAAACGTATTTAGCATAAGGCATCCCCACATCAAAACTTAAGACTTTGAAATACAATGGTAGTGCTACAAAATAATTAACAACACTCATCGCCGCAGTCATGAAAATCGTACTGATAAAGAACCCAATAATTAAGCTTCTTTTCGTCTGTCTATTTTTAGTAAAATAATAAACCGGCAATACAAAGGTCAACGCTGCAACAAAACTTGTAGCATCTCCTATTAATTTAGATAAATCCCCACCCGTTAAAATGTAGTGCAATACAGATCTGATAAATGCTGTGAGCACTCCGGCAAGTGGTCCAAATAAATAGGTACTAATTAAAATAGGAATTTCACTAAAATCCACTTGCATGAATGGAAATCCTGGGATAATTGGAAATACAGGGATCATTAAAACGAATCCTACTGCCCCTAGCATGGCTACCCCTACCATCTTTTGAGTCTTACTTCTGTTCATGTCATCCTCCTACAAGGACCCATCTCAGGCAAACTACTCGATGACACTTCTCAATGCAACAAAAAAGCTATTTTCTACATGAGGGCAGAAAATAGCATAGTCTTATCTGAGGTTATCATCAAATAAGCTCTATCTTCTCTTATCCAGACTTTACTGTCGGTATTGGAATCTCACCAATTCAGCCATTACCAAAGGGTAACAGGTCGTGGACTATACCACCGGTCGGGAATTACACCCTGCCCTGAAGACGAACCTTAAAATATTTTTATGTTCCACTATATTATAACAAATAACGGATAAAATTCAATCGAAATACCTCTTTAAATTAAAAAAATCACAATCTTTTTAATTCGTTACTTTAAAACGGTAACCACGACGCCATTCTGTTTTGATAAACCCTGCGACATCCTCTGAATACTCCCCTAATTTTTTCCTAAGTTTTTGAATCACGTTATCTACTGTTCGATTCGATCCAAATTTATCGTACCCCCATACCTCTTCTAATAGTTCCGTGCGTGCCACAACCTGCTCTTGGTGCTGTATCAAATAAATAAGAAGCTTGTACTCTAAATGGGTCAACTCAACTTGTTTATTTTCAACGGTAACACATTCTTGAGCAAAATCGACAACAAGTCCTGGCGCTTTAAAAGTCCCTGTCGTTTCATAAAAAGGTGAGTTTTCATAATAATAACGAAATAAGCGCTCAACCCTACATACTGCCTCGTCATAATGATACGGTCTCTCGATTACCTCGTCAGCTCCTAAGGAAAAAGCCTCAATTACCGTTCTACTTGTATCACCATTCGTCACAGTAACAACTGGCACACAGGAGAGTGCTCTAATTTCCTTTAAAAATGATAAATTATCTCCCTGATCCAACTGACTATCTGCCACAACAAGATCAATTTCACTTTCACGGAATAAAAATAAACCATCGTTGTAGGTAGGGGCAACAACGACAGTCCAATTTTTCAACTCTAAAGCTTCTTTTAATTTAAGTGCGATTCTATCTTCTGATGTTACTATTAAAATGCGATACTTACGAGTTTTCATACAACGTCCCCCACTGGATCACTCATTTTATTTTGATAGCTCTACTAAGGCTTTCACTTCGCGTTTACTTAGCGCTCGGTATTGACCCGGCTTCATACCATGTAGATTTAAATCACCATATAATTCACGTTTAAGTTTCGTAACAGGATAACCTACTGCTTCAAGCATTTTTTTAACTTGATGGTTACGTCCTTCATGGATAACTAATTCAACAATCGCTGTTTGTTTCACATTATCAGTTGAAATAATACGGTACTTAGCAGGTGCCGTTTTACGACCCTCAATTTTAACGCCATGTGCAAGTGGTTTTAAATCTTGTGGGAAAGGCACGCCTTTCACTTTAGCAATATATGTTTTATCAACTTCATGCTTCGGATGGGTTAATTTGTTAGCAAAATCACCATCATTTGTTAATAATAACAAACCTGACGTATCATAATCTAAACGACCTACTGGGTAGATACGCTCTGAAACACCAGGTAAAAAATCAGTTACAACTTTACGACCTTTATCATCTGATACTGCTGAAATAACACCTCTTGGTTTATATAATAAGAAATAAACATAATCTTCTTGATAAAGTGGTACCCCTTGTACTTCGATAATATCATTTCCGTTTACTTTAACACCCATCTCTGTCACACGTTTACCATTAACATGTACGTGTCCTTCACGGATTAATTCTTCTGCTTTACGTCTTGAAGCCACACCGCTTTGTGCGATAACTTTTTGTAGTCTTTCCATTTAGTCGTCAATCTCCTCTGTGAGACTTGTCGTCTCATCATTATTTTTAGTTTCTTCTAATCCACCCAAACCTAACTCCTCTTGAAAGTTAGCAAAAAATAGATCTGTTGGCAATTCTTTTTCAATTTCATTTTCCATCTCTGAAATCGACGGTAACTCTGAAAGATCTTCTAATCCAAAGTAATTCATAAAATAATCCGTTGTTCCATACAGGATAGCACGCCCCGGCCCCTCAACACGACCAACTTCTTTAATTAGTTGGCGAACAACTAACTTTTGAACGGCTCCTGATGTTTGAACACCCCGAATTTCATCAATTTCACTTCTAGTAATAGGTTGTTTATAAGCAATAATCGAAAGAGTTTCCAACGCTGCTTGGGACAGTGTATTAGAAAGCGGTGATTGCGCATAATCTTTAATCACATCAGCAAACTCTTTTTTTGTCGTTAAAATAAATTGATTACCTGCTTCTAAAATATGAAGAGCTGATAATTCCGACTCTAAAAGATGTTGTTTTAATTTTTCAATCGCCTTAAACACAATAGCAGTTGGTTCTTTTAATAAACCTGACATCTCTTCTAAAGAAATCCCTTCATCTCCTGCTACAAACAATAACGCTTCTATTTTACTTTCTAATTCCATACATAAACTCCTACTCTATTCCATCACAAGATCATGATGTCGGTACAACATAATGGGCTCATAATTATTTTCCTGTTTTGCTAAGATATGGCAGCCTTTAATCAGCTCAAGTAATGCCATAAACGTTGTTACAATTTCACTTTTAGAATAATCTTGGAACAAGCAATTAAACGCAATCCCATCTGTTCCTTCAACACCTTCAACAATCATACGAATATGCGTCATTTTATCTTCAATCGTCGTTGTATCATGAACAATCGTTGTTTCCATTGGTGTTAAACGTTTTTTACGTTCTAACACTTCATGAAACGCTAGGAATAAATCAATCGTATTAACCTTACCAGTCTCTAGAGGAACGATTTCTTCTTGGAATTCTTCTAAATTTGATGGCTCTTTCGTATAATATTGACCACGTTCTTCTTCCAATTCATGTAAAACGGTTGCCGCATATTTATATTTTCGGTACTCCAGCAATTGAGCAACTAAGTCAGCACGAGGGTCATCTTCTTCCTCTTCGTACTCACTGTCATCATCCATCTGAAGTTCTTGTTTAGGTAGTAACATCTTACTCTTAATCGACATAAGCGTCGCCGCCATAACGATAAAATCACCGGCCACCTCTAATTGTAATAATTTCATCGTCCGAATATACTCCATATACTGGACTGTTATATCTGCTATTGGTATATCATAAATATCAATTTCTAGCGTTTTAATTAGATGTAGAAGTAAATCTAATGGTCCTTCAAAAACATCTAGTTTAACATTTAATTTCTCCATGGCTCGACTCCTTCGCAATTGTATATTATAGCATATTTAACGAGCGAAAGTCACTGGGTTATGGTACTAAGCTCTTGGAAAATAATCATTATAAACATCAGCAAGCCTTTGCTTGCTAATGTGGGTATAAATTTGGGTTGTCGAAACATCAGAATGACCTAGTAATTCTTGAACGATTCGCAAATCAGCTCCATTTTCAAGTAAATGAGTGGCGAAACTATGGCGTAACGTATGAGGCGTTACCTCCTTATCAATACCCGCAGTCTTAACATGCTTCGCCAGATTTTTCCATATCCCTTGCCTAGTAAACCCTTTACCATGATGATTCAAAAATAAATGCGGGTCACTCTGTCCCGGTCGACTCAGTTTAGGTCGACTTCTTTCTAGATAGATTTCTATCCACTGGATGGCGATATCACCTAATGGAATAATTCTCTCCTTATCACCCTTACCGATTGTTTGGATTAACCCTAATGATAAATGCAAATCAGACATTTTTAGCCCAATCAATTCAGACACACGTAGCCCTGTAGCATACATCACCTCTAAAATGGCTCTGTCTCTAATCCCGAACTTATCTGTCGTATCTGGGGCTTCAAGCAAGCGGACAATCTCATCTTGAGAAAGAGCTTTCGGTAATTTTTGAGCTTTTTTAGGCGTTTCAATGTGTTGCATAGGGTCAACATCCGTATAACGCTCTTGCTTTAAAAATTGATGAAACTTTCTTAAACTTGAAATCATACGTGTAATTGATGCAGCTGATTTCTTTTCATCCGTCAATTCTCTTAGAAAAGTCAAAATAACATAGCGATCAAGCTCGTCCCAACTCCCAATCGCTTGATTGTCTAAAAATAACATGTATCGCTTTAAATCTCGTTCATAACTAACAATAGTATTTTCAGATAGACCTCGCTCTACCTTTAAATAATGACTATAATCTTTTAAATCATCTTCTCTTTTTTGCATAACTGGACACCTCTATCCTTTAGACGCTTATTATACACTCTCGTAATAAAAAAAGCATAGGCAAACTTGCACCTACACTTTTGTACTTATTTTCCAGATTGACAGTTACGACAAACGCCATGAAACGTCAAACGATGGTCTTTAACTAAGAAGTTGAATCGTTTTTCAACAACCTTCTCAACATCGCCAAGTAGGTCTTCTTCAATTTCTTCAATCGAGCCGCATTCCAAACATAATAAATGATGATGGAAATGTTGTGCGCCTTCTTTTCTTAAATCATAGCGAGAAACACCATCATTAAAACTAATCTTATCAATAATTTTTAAATCCGTTAACATTTCAAGTGTTCTATATACAGTAGCTAAGCCTATTTCTGGACTCTTTTGTTTTACCAACATGTATATCTCTTCAGCAGACATATGATCTTTATCATTTTCTAATAGAACTAAAACAGTCGCTTCACGTTGGGGCGTTAATTTATAGCCGCCTTCATGTAATTGTTTACGAATCTTAGTTAACATAGCTCCAGTATCCATATATCTACTCCTTAATTATAATTATTACAATCTGAAACCTCTTGTGCTTCATCGAATTTATAACCATTATAATCTAAGCCTCTAATTATTTCAATGATTCTCAATTAGAACCTAAAAAAAAGGACAATTCTTAAGAATTATCCTTTTCACTATTTATTAGTTCGCTTGTTTTACTTCTTCAAATGATTTAGAGCCAACATAGATTTCTTCTTTTAACACATTACGTTTTTTAGTTTTAATAGTATAAATGTGATAAATGAAGACTGCAACGTTTGCCGCTAATGAAGCAAAACTTAAAACGAATAAAGCTGTTGTACTATGTGAGCTTTGTACAGCGAATTGTGACTCACCAACAAATGCTGGGAATGTCATCGTGAACATCATCCAAAATGCTAATGTGTGTGCACGGTGTTGTAACCAAGCCCCTTTTTTGATAAAGAATGCAGGAATAGTACATGATAATAATAACGCTAAACCAGCATAGAATGAGTGATCTGATACACAGTTGTATACATAAGCGAAATTCCATACATCATAAGCGATGATCCAGAACCACATTTGGTCAGCCCAAACCATATCTTTTTGTTTGTTTTTGCTGACTTGAATACCCATCCAACCACAAATTGTAACGATATTTAAGATACCAGCGATACCATTCATAATGTTCCAGCTACCTGAAATCATACGAACACCATCAACCATACCATCTACATGCATGCCGTAAACTTGGAAATCACGGGCAACAGCTTCCATAATATTGAAAGCTAGAATAAATGGAGGGAACATTAACAAGTATTTACTTGCTGCAGATCCTTTAACATAACGAATATACCAGAAACCAAGACACCCTGCTAAAGCTGAATATACTTTAACCCAGTGGAACCATGTTCCAGTACTACTACCTGGTCCTGCTGTTGTTGGCCAAACAAAAATTGTAAGGACAACTGGCACGACAGTAAACATTACTAACGCTACCCATTTGTTAAGACGGCTGATTTCATTCAACCCAATCAAGGCACCTAACACGACAAACCACATTAGAGCTGATTGCCAAGGCATACTTTCAAAGAAAAACATATAAATCTCCTCCTATAAAATAATTAATGGATGTAATAATTTCTACACCCTTATAATAAGCCTTGTGAGATTATAAACTATAGACAAAATAGACCTTCTGCCCAAAATTTGGGCAAAAAAAAGAAATTGCCCAAAAGATTCTAGTTAAATCTAGAACATTTTGAAGCAATTCTATCAATAGCCCCTACTGTCATACGCTCAATGCGTGCAAGTAAGTCTACTTTCTCTTCTCTTAAATTAATTACAAGCCAATGAATAATTTGCGCTACAATCGCCCGTCCATAAAAATCCGCGATTTCTTTTCTTAGATTTTCCTCCAAATCAACCAAATGCTCATCATCTGCCATGATACCATCTAACATATTAAAGGTAATTTGATATAAAAACTGTTCCAAACGATCTCGGCTTAATGAATGAAATGTATTCAAGCAAAATGCCCGATTGGCTTCTGTATAATCAAGTACACGCATTAACCCTTCTTGCCATGTGTTGATCCCCTTGAAGGTTCCTAAACCATTAACTACTTCATTATCATACGTCCAAGCTAGCAACTCATTAATATCAGAGAAGTGATAATAAAACGTATTTCTAGATAACTTTGCAGCTGTCGTCACGTGACTCACACGAATCTTATCCAGTTCAGTTGTTTTCATTAAGTCTTTAAGCGCAAGTGATAGAGCTTGTTTCGTCACATATCCTTGTTGCATATCGGCCTCCTAAAAAAGCAGATTGCTAAGCAACCTGCTAGTTAATCTAATAATATAATACGCCATCTTTCAATTCAGAATAACACTGAATTTTATCTTTACCTTCAATGGATAGTTTTGCAATTTCATAATCAGAATAATACACCATTAATGCTTCTTCAATCATCGGAAGTATCTCTTCTGTCATCTCTTCCAATTCTTTCGGAACTTTCATCCCTTTAACATAAATGACTTTAGCATCTTCTGCCCCTTTTTCAGCTTGATTAATAACAAAGAAAAAAACAAATTTTTCTTTAATAGAAAAACAAAAATAACGAGGCATCTCATAAATAAACGAAATACGTTGGTTAGATAACGAAATCATATAAGCCATATCTTGTTCAGAAAGCGTCACATGCCTTGCCTCGCTCGGCTGCATTGTAACGGGGTCCTTCATCCGCATATGTTCATATTGTAAACGTTCCTCTTCAGTTATTCTTCTTTTGATATAAGTCATCTCAATCACTTCTTTCTAAAGTCATTCCTACACAATTAACAGCATTCGTTTAAATAACAAACTATTAATTACCTATAAAATAACAAAAATAACAAAAAAGTGCTAGAAAAAAGGTGCGATTATTAAAACAAAAAGAGAAAACAACGAGAATTACTCGCTGTCTTCTGATTTAGCTTTTAATAAAATTGTTTTACCATCTTCTTGTTTAATACGGCGTTCTTTCATTAACGAACCTAACGCACGTTTAAATTGACCTTTTGAAATCGCAAATGTAGATTGAATTTCTTCTGGACTTGTTTTATCTGTAAATGGAATTGTACCATCTGCTGATTTTTCTAAGAAAGCTAAAATCATCATAGCGTCATCGGAAATCACTTCATGAGCACGTGGTTTCAACGAGATATTTAAAACCCCATTTGGTGCTAACCCAACAATACGTCCTTTAAGAACTTCACCTAAACGAGGCTCTACAAAACGTTCTGATGGATGGACAAATCCTAAATATGAATCATTAGTAATAACATGCGTTCCTGCAACTTTTAGACGGTAAGCTGTTACTTCTACGTCCTTATTTAAAAAGTCTTCTTTACTTGTTTGCGCCACGTGACGACCTACGGCCATAAAAATACTCTCGTCTGCCTGTGTTGCCCACATTCTATCTTTGTTATCTAAAATTAAAGTTACCATAATACGGTCACCTTTTTTAGGCCATAATTGTTTCATCGTTGGCAGCTCATCAATAGAAATAACGACTTCTTTATCTGGAAGACCGATATCAATAAACGCACCCAAATCTTTACGTGTTGCTACTACTGTTCCGTAATCGTAACGCTCTCTCGTTACGGTAGGAATGTTAGTTGTGAAACGATTTTCTTGTTTTTGACCTGTATAAGCAAATCCTTCAACAGCTGAACCCAATTCGTGTTCACCTTCTGATTTATCTAATTTAAATGTGACGCCCTCTTTTTGGACGAAATATGATGTGTCATTTTCATCTGTAATCAATGCTGTAAATACGTTACCTAATAAATTTTTCATGTGACTCTCCCTCTGTGTAGACATTTAGTCTATTATAGCATATTTAAGCGTGTGACACACCTTTTCCTGTCAGGAGACAAAAATAAAAAACTCCCTCTTACGAGGAAGTTTTAACTGTTACATCGTTGCAATTAAAACAAAATTAGCGATGAACAATGCTGTAATTACCCATACAACTGGTGAAATTTCTTTTGGTTTGCGTTTAGCCAATTTAACAATAATGAAGAAGATAAACCCTGCTGCAATCCCATTTGAAATACTATAACTTAGTCCCATAAATATTGATGCAAAGAAAGCTGGGACTGCGTCTTCTAAATCACTCCAATTAATTTCTTTAAATGATGCTAACATCATGATCCCTACTAATAACAACGCAGGAGCTGTTGCTTGAGCTGGAACTAAACTGATGTACGGTGCTAATAAACTACTGAACAAGAATAAAATCGAAACGACCACTGATGTTAAACCAGTACGTCCACCTGCCCCAATACCGGCTGCACTCTCTACGAACGTTGTTGTATTTGAGGTCCCAAATACAGCACCGATTGATGTAGCAATCGCATCTGAAAATAACGCTTTATCCATTTTAGACTTAAAGCCACGACTATCCGCTAACGCTTCTTCATCCTCTTTACTAAAGATACCTGTACGACGTCCTGTTCCGATAAATGTGCCAATCGTATCAAATGTATCTGTTAAACTAAATGCTAAAATCGTCATTAAAACTTGAGGAATTTTGGCTTTATCTTCAAACAAGGATGGCAAACCTTCTGGCCCAAATGCAGCACCAAATGTCACACCTAAATCTTTAAACGAATTCGCTAATGAGTTTTTTTGACTATCAACTGAACTTAGATCAACTACACCCATTAAAATACCGAGAATCGTTGTGCCAATAATTCCGATTAAAATAGCGCCTTTAACATCCATTAATACTAAAACAATCATTAAAATAATACCGATGATAGCTAAGAGAATTCCAGGGTTATTGAAGTTAGCTAAACTTGGGACAATACCGCCATTTAATGTGACGTTTGTCGCTTTCCCACCTTCTACTACTGACTCAACAATCGTTTGACTGTCACCAGAGAAAGAAAGTAATCCTGCATTTTTAATCCCAACATACGCTACGAAAACCCCAATACCGCCTCCAATGGCGTGTTGGATACTTTCTGGAATTGATTTGATAATTAACTTACGTACCTTGGTCACCGTAATAAAAATATTAATCATTCCGCATAAGAAAACCATTCCTAAAGCCTGTTGCCATGAATAGCCTAAACCAAAGACTACTGTAAATGTAAAAAACGCATTAAGCCCCATCCCCGGTGCTTGCGCATAAGGAACGTTAGCAAATAAACCCATAATAAGCGTCCCGATTACTGCTGAAATAATTGTTGCTAAAAATACGGCTTGAAACGGCATTCCTGATAAAGATAAAATCGATGGATTAACAAAAAGAATATAACTCATTGCAAAAAATGTGGTAAAACCTGCCATAATCTCAGTTCCTACTGTGGTGTTATTTTCCTTTAACTTAAAAAACTTCTCCATTCTCTACCCAATCCCCTTTATAGTTGTATTAAAAACGAACAATAGACAACATCTAAATTGTTTCGTTCGCTTCTTTTGAACACCCTTAGTATAGCTACTGAAAAATAACACCACAACAAAAAGTCGACTGTTTAATCGTTTTCTAATTTAATCGTTCGTGTTTTTGTTCGTTTAGGTAAAATAAAAAGACCTGAACGGTCTTTTTATTAGTAGAAAACGTTTTTTTATGATTCTATCCCAAAACTCCCAACATACGTTACAACTCCTGAAGTGTCTGCTAATGCTCCTGGTACCAATTCTTTTATCATATAGTACTCTTTTGGAACCTCTAATGGAGACTCTACACCGAAATCAGCCGCTTTTGTATACCCAAAACGACTATAATAAGCAGGATCACCTAAGATACTAACGGCACGATACCCCATCATGATTGCCCGTTTTTCAAGTTCAGCAATAATAGATGCTCCATAACCTTGACATCGCTCTGATTTCTTCACTGCTAAGGGAGCCAGAGCTAAGAAGCCTTTCTCCTCACCTATAGCAATATCACTTAACATGCCATGTGCTATAATTTCGCCATCTTTTTCGATAACCAGTTCAAACTCCTCATCATACGTTGGCTCTTCTCTTAACGCTTCAACTAATACATCTTCATTAGCTTCTGGATCCGTTTCTAAAAAAGCATTATGAATAACTGACTTTGCCCCATCAAAATCTTTAGGTCTAATCGTTCTTGGCATTTTTATCATTCTCTCCTTTTTGCGGACGACGTATATCTATAGCGCCACCCTTTGCATTTACTTTAACCTTCACATTGGGATTACTATTAACCGTACCTGTTGCAAGTCCTTCATGGTTCTTTAATTTTTCATCAAAGTCAGTGGAAATAATTCCTTTTTCTCCCTTTCCTTCATATGAAAAAGCGAGTTTCTCTGGAAGTAATAGTTTCACCTGACCTTTTTGAGAATCAAGTGTAAGTGCATCTTCTAGTTCTTTAAAATTCCCAATCACACTGCCCTCATCCACTTTAATAGTAGCTGAACCTTTGATATTACCGACTTTGATATCACCTTGATTTGCGGAAAGAGCTAAACGTCCCTCTGTTTCCTTTGTTACAAAACTTCCTCTCACTAAATCAACATCCAAGGTATTCGATTGAACAGTATCAAACTTAAAACTTCCCTGACTTGCTTCAAAAGTAGCATCTGATACAGCTAAATCGGTTGCCTCTAAATTACTTTCTTCTAATTTAAATGACACATCATTTGTTTTAATACTATCTGCAAACACCAGCTTACTTTTTTGAGAGGTTACTGCTAGTGTATTTCCCTTAAATTTACCCTCAACTTCAAGATTACTGTTTTTCAAGTCTATGATAACGGACTTGAGACTATCTTGACCTACGTTTATAGTGACCGTATCATTTTTCTTTTTTGTAACTTGTGTTAACACAATTGCCAATTGATCCTTATCATCATACATTTGAACAACTGATTTTTTACCCTCAATCGAAAAAGCTTTCGGGTCTTTCTCATTCACTTTTAACGTCACATCAACACCAATTGAATTAACTAATAACTTTTTGTTAGTCTCTTCAACTTTTAGAGTCGTTGTACTTGTTTCTTTGACTGTTGTCTCGTGGGAAGGTTCATGCTTATCTGCGACCATCTCAGTACATCCCGTTAGTCCGAGAATAAGGCTACTCAAAATAAGCAGAGACATTACATGCTGTTTTTTTGCCATATTTCTTTGTTCTCCTAACTATTTTTATAATTTAAGTATACCTTAATTTTTTTTAGATTCAAAATAATGACTATTATTTGACTAATTTTTTAAATTTAGATAAACTAGACTAGCTAAAGATTATATTGTTATATAAAAGGAGCCCTATGAAAACTCAAATCATTGATGCCTCAATCCAATACTTAATTAATAATGAACTAGAAAGCTTTACAATAGAAACGGCAGCCAAAGAAGCCGGCATTACTAAAAGCTGTTTACTTAAACAATTTCAATGTAAGCAAGAGTTGTTAGATGCTATTGCCTTACAGATATTCGAAAATTTCAAAAAACGTATGCTGTCCCTAACAACCAGACAATGCAGACCTCTAAATCCCATTCAAGCCTTCTTACATACGGCACAAGAAGATATTTTAAATGGCGAACAATTTGGAATCACCTGCACTATTATGAAAAAAACACCCGAACGTTTCAAGGAAATGTATGCCGAACTAATGGATGGTCTCTATAAAGATACAGATCTTAATGCTGACACAATAACATTTATTAAATCAGTTGTAGGTGGCCTTTATTTTTCTCGTTATTTAGATCTCTATCCTATTAGTGATAAAGAAATCAAACAGCTCAGTAATCGCTTGTTAAAAGTGAGTCGAACAGATGAGCCTATTGATAACATATAAAAAGAACCAACCTATCATATTAATAGGTTGGTTCTTTTTTTTGATTAGTTTTAATGAAATCTGTTAATTCAGGTGAAAATTCTTTCTTTGCATCAGCTTTATTCTCCCATTGATATGCTTTTTCTTCCTTTGTGTCATACGTATAAAAATAGTTTAACATTTGATTTGGTTTATTCTCACTGACTTGAAGTGTTTTTGAATCCCTAAAATTATAAACAATAGCAATATCTTCTACGTTTTTAGAAAAATTATCTGAAAACTGAGAAAGCGGCATTATAGGGGCATCACTTTCACGCCATGCGGCAAACAAACGTGCAAACTCATCAATTTGTAAGCCATCTTTTTCAAGTGGTTTCGCATTAACATCAAACTTGACCACCTTTACTTTGTCGACATCTGGGTACTCGCTTGAAAGGGCAACCCAGTTATCCTTTTGAACACCTTCAAGATATTTACCAGATTCTTCAAGCTTGCCTTTTTCATTTACTCTGAACATACCAATTTTATTTGATGTACGAGTTGATATCATATCAACATAGACTAAACTGTCCTCTCCTACACGAACTTCTAGCTCGTAAGCTGGGACATTAGAACTTGTACTGTATTGTTTTTCTAAAGCTAAAGTTACCCATTTTTTCACCTGACTCTCAGATAACTGCGCTTTTTTTACTTTTTTTTCTTTAGAAGGTACCACCTTTTTATCGTTCTTTTGTTTAGAGACTATTTTATCAGGTTCTTTTTTAAATGACGGAAAGTTAATCCCTTGTTTCATAATAAGATAGTACGCTCCACCTGCTAAAACAGCTACACCAATAAGAATTGCAATTATCTTTTTACGACGTTCTTCTTTTTCAATCCCTGTCAACATCTCTTGTAAGGCATTTTTAACTGCTCTATCTGATGCAAGGGCCATTTCAAGTTTTAATAAACTTTTTTTATCTCTCGTTTTTTTCTGATTGATAATCATAGCTAAGCGTTCGTAATCTTTAACTTGGCTGTTTGTCGATTCATCATCTTTATAATCTGTCATCTTGTTCACAAATACCCCTTTTTATGTTTTATTTATTAAATATAACACAAGAAGTACAAAAAAATTGCTCTAAAACAAAGAAAAAGAACATATTTTTATAAGTATCAAACAATATTTTGGAATAAAGAATCCTAACCATACTTTTTGAATTTAAAAATCAAAAAACTCTTAATAGTCTTATGACAATTCTTTTGATAAATATAACACGAGGTCATCATTATTTTGACACGGTTCATTCATCTCACAATTGATATTATTAAACCATACACCTGAACCATCTGGAACGTAACCTCGCTTAACGTAAATACGCTGAGCAGGACCGTAGCCCTTATGAAGTCCTACTCCAAGGGTGATGATTGTAGAAAAAGCTTTAGCAGAACACTCTGCTTTATCTAATAACTGTTTGCCAACGCCTTGCTTTTGAAACTTTTCAAATACATTAAAATCAACAATTTCAGGATACTTTCCTTTAAAAGGGCCTTCTTTTGCTAGAGGCACGACTGTTACATATCCCGCAACATTCCCTCTAAATAAGGCAACATAAACCTTTCTCTGTTTCGCTTCTTGTTCTTTCAGATAATTAGATAGAACCTCACGACGAGATCCCCACCCTTGTTGAATAAATTGTTCATCAATATCTCTACAATCACTTTCGATCATTTTTCTTATCGCAATATCCACTGACATTTACTCTCACCTTTTTCGACTTTTTTACTCACTATCACTCGTATCATAACATAATCTGTCTACGCTTTATAAAGCAGAACAGACAAAAAAGCTTGAACCTATTGTCTTAAAAATAGGTTCAAGCTTTTTAAATTTAGTATCACACTGGACCTTAGCGACTTCGTTGGTTCATATGATACTGTGCACGTTCTAAAATCTCATCTGAAATTAACATCTTCTTAGCCAACCAAAGTCCATTACTCTGCCCTACTTCGTTCATCAATAGTTGATAAAGTGGCTCTAGTGTTTCAATATTAAAAGCCATGGCTGCCGTAACAAAATGAGGTTCTTTGATTGCAAATTCTTTGATTTCCCCATAGTGCGTTGAAGCAACGACAATCGCTCCTTTATCAATCATATAGTCAAGCATCGCCATTGCTAACGCTGCCCCTTCTGACGGTTCTGTTCCACTTCCTATCTCATCTACCAATACAAGAGAACGCGTATCAGCGATGTCAAGAACCTGTTTCATATTAGACATATGACCAGAAAAAGTACTCAATGCATTATCTATATCTTGATAGTCACCAATATCAACAAGAACATGATTAAACGTGCTGATTTCTGTCTCTTTCTCTGCTGGCACATGGATACCTACCATTGTCATTAAGGTTAATAAACCGATTGTTTTTAACACAACGGTTTTTCCTCCAGAGTTAGAACCTGTAATAACGAGTCCTCGATGTTCGCCACCTAATTCCATTGATAAAGGAACGGCTTTATTTTTCAATAACGGGTGTCTCGCATTAACTAGCTTAATCACACCTTGATCATTAATTCTTATTTTCTCACCCTCAATCTCCAAACTGTATGTCGCTTTAGCTGTAATTTCTTCTAGTTTGAAGACAATTTCAGTATTATCTTTCATCTGTTTCAAGCAACTTGCAATTTGCTCTGAAAAATCAGCAAGTACTTCATACACTATCATAATTTCTTCAGCATGCGCTTCTTGTAATTTTTCAGTTAAAGATTTTGTATTATCTAATTCGACATACACCGTTGAACCTTTAGCTGATTCAGATACCACTCGCCCTGCTACACTCGTCTTAAATGAACTTTTCAGCGGAACTGTCAAGCTCCCATTCTTTTCAACCACCATAAATTCTTGTATTTTAGACTTATTACTTGGGCTATTAATAAATTTATAAAGCTTGTCCCTTATCGCACTTTGGTAGTTTTGAGCACGTTGTCTTGCTTTCTTCAACTTACTCGATGCTTCTGATGATACTTGATTATTCTTGATTGCAACGCTTAGTCGTTCTTCCAATTCATTGAAGATAACTATTTTTTTGCAATAGCTTGATAAAATAGGTGACTGTGTTTCTCTTTTTTCAAAAAATTGTTTTAGCTGCTTAATAGATCGTAAAAAATCTTCTACATCATGTAATTCTTTTGGATCTAAAACATAGCCCTCTTCCACTTTTTCAAAAATCCTATCAATTCGTTGACTCATCATGAAGGGAATACTTTGATTATCCTTTAAAATTTCTAAAGCTTCACCTGTTTCCGCTTGTAACTGCCTTACCTTTTCCAAGTCGCTAGTAGGTTCTAAACTAAGCAGGCGATCTTTGACCGTTTGACTCGTTGCAAATTCACTTATTAGTTCTTTTATCACATTAAATTGTGTGTGTTCTTCCGTTTGTTTATTCATTTTCTATTCTCTCTTTCTTAGAGAGATACCTGCCTTGTAACAAATCAACTAAAATAAAAGAGAGCGCGGCTATAACGCCCCACTCTCTTGGATTGAATTCTATATCGTGCACAAATAAACCTTATCTGAAACTAATCGACAAGCTTCTTTTTAAGTGCAGTACTGACAGAATATCTCAAACTAAACTAATGGGTACACTAAATAACCCTGTTATGTTAACAGTTTTATTTATTAATTAAGTTTATGGTCTTAGATACTGTTCGTACTCAAAAAGTTCACTCATTTCCTAGTAAGTTGATTTGTTAATGTTAGTTTAGCAAATTCAGACTCCTCTGTCAAAATAGTATGTTAACACTCTTTCCCATATAATCTAATATCTTCATTGGTGTCTACTTCTTGGACTAACGTTACAAACTCCCACCCATACCTTTCGTATAAGCCTTCATGGTCAGTAATCAAATAGACCTTGCTAATTCCTTTTGAACTTAGATATTTTTCGATTTCAGACAGTATTTTTTCTGATAATCGTTGTCCTCGATAGTCTTCTTCCACATATAACGCACAGATGTTAGGCGTTAAATCTGGTCGATTATGGAAATCATTTTCAATCACACCCGCACCAGCAATAATTTTTTCATCCTCTAATGCAACAAACCAACTAGGAATCAGCCCTTCTGATTGAATACTTTCTAAATAGATTAACTCGTCAATCTCCCACTTACTTGCAAACCACTTAGCTGCCTCATTTTGTAACATAGGATACTCACTTAATTGAATAATTTTAATTGTCATATGTCCCTCCTTACTTACCTAACGTGGTAATGTATTTTTCTAATGTTTCAAAAAACAAACTCGCATGATACCCATCAGCCACCGCATGATGACAACGAAGCGATACTTTTAATACCACTTGTTCTCCCTCAATAACATACTTAGAAAACGTAATAATCGGTGAATAAAACGATTGGTCTTCCACTTCTATTGAAAAGGAGTCATAGTCTAACCACGGTAAACATGAGATAGTCAACGTATTTTCAACATAATTTTTTTGAGGAAATAAGCTTGTTTGATTTTTATATCTCGATTTATCTTCTTGCATTGACTTTACAAAAGCTAGCAGATCCTCTTGATAAGGCGTCCAGATATTACTAAACGTTTTAGTCCTCTCATTAAAAATCGTATAACTAGGATGTACGTCATCCCAATACCCTAGCACGCCCTTATGGTACCCCATTCTTAATTCAGGAATATCATTGGCTGTCTTTGTCAACACATACAACATTATCCCGTAAAAAGATAAGTCGTATTGATTTTTCACCTCTAAAACTTTTGTAGCTTCAATCTTTTTTGTGAGATTGAATGAATTTCTTGCCTGAGTTGAAAAATAGTTAAAATGCTCTTTTCTAACCCATGTTTCTTTCTCTATTTTATTAAACATTAACCATCGCTCCTTAATTTTTAGTTCAAAATTAAAGAGCTACTTTCCTTGTTCTAATCATCGTTATCCTCAACATTCTTTTCTAATAGTTGCGGTCTTGTCCTGTTTTCCAATCTTCTGGAAGAAGGTCCCTTAATGTAACACATTTCCCTTCAGCCACTTCCATTTGAGCATCTTTATTTGAACTGTCACACTGTGTTAATAGTTCACGACAACGTCCGCACGGTGGCACTGGTGTTCCTGTACCATCAATCGCTACACACGCAACGATTTTATTTTCACCCGCTTTTAGCATCTCTGCCACTGCACCATGCTCGGCACAAAAACCTAAAGAGCAAGCTGAATCTATGCTAATTCCTGTATAGATATTACCATCTGCTGTCAAAAGAGCTGCAGCAACCGACCCCACCTCAATAAAATCATTCACTTCTCTACGACCTACGACCTCACTTGCCGCTTTCTTTAAGTCTTTAAACATCTCATCACGTCCACTCTATCATTATTTAAGAATAAGTATACAACATATCGCGAGAATAAAACTACCCTTTCTTGATCTAGTCAGATAGCAAATAATAGTTGCAAAAAAAATGTTTGACTATAAACTGGATACAAACGTTTAAATAGAGGAGTAAGCTATGACTAATTATTTTAAATGGGGGTTCACCCAAAGAATTATCAACTATGTATAGGAAAGGAGATGATAAAAAAAACAAATTGAAAGAAGGAACTATTATGTTAAACAATTACCTAGCAACACACTCAGACCACGACTTAATTTTAGACATTTGGGAGAAATCGGCAAAAGCGACGCATGCTTTTCTTAGCCCCGATGACTTAGACTTTTATAAAGAACAAATACCTAACTTTCTAGACCATGTAGAATTACGAATCTGGTCAATTGATAAGTCTCCCATTGGCTTTAGCGGAACAAGTGGACAAGAATTAGATATGCTCTTCCTTGATCCAGAAAAAATTGGTGGGGGTTATGGTCATCAGATTTTAACTTGGTTAATTGAAACTCAAAACATTACGAAAATCGATGTTAATGAACAAAACAGTCGTGCAAAAGACTTTTATTTAAAACACGGATTTAAAGTTGTTTCAAGAAGCGAACGCGATGGATTTGATAAACCTTATCCTATTTTACATTTAGAAAGATAAAATCAAAAAGTGCCTACTCGACTGAGTAGGCACTTTTTTTATTACTCAACTAATGCTACCACTAACTATTTGGTTAATCAGGATCGTATAGTAAATCAATAGCGGCTGATAATTTCATTCAACTTCTCTAAATAGGTGGCCTTCAATTCATCAGGGTATTCAATAGTAATATTTTGACCAAATGATAATAAGTAATTTATCATATAATTTAATTCTTCCTTGTTATATCCTCCGATGATATAAGGGATATTTTCAATCATCTCTAGCTTCATATTTGGATAATTATTTTTTTTGAATGTTTCTTTTCCACTATCAGTCAGACGACATCTAAAGCGAATATCGTGATAGATTTCCTCATACTCATTTTGGATAGTTTTCAATTCAGTTTTGTCTAATTCTTCACCTGTTGCCTCAAGTATGACCACTTCTTCCATACAATCACACCTGAATGTTCCCCATTTCCCATTTAACCTGTCAAAGGCACTTACAAACCAAATACCATTTCGATAAAACAACTCTAGGATTTGTATTTCAATTATATCATGTTCAAACTGTCTATAATGTGCACGAACTACTCTATCTTCCAACGTAGCTTCTAAAATCTGATCTAAATTTTTCAAATCATTAATTGGGCCAACATTATAATAATGAATCACATCAAGAGTACGAGAAATCATATCTTTTCGTTCATCAGACAAAGTAGCGAATAACTTTTGCCTTATTTGTGTATATGATTTTTTAAATGGTGTAGAAGAGAGAACATCCAATGCTTTTAAGGAAAAGAAAATAGCCTGAATCTCTTCACTGTTAAAATAAACAGGGACTAATGACCCTTGATTAATTAGTTTATACCCACCATGACGGCCATTTTCAGCATATAACGCTAATCCCATAGACTCTAATTCTTCAACATCTCGTAATGCAGTCCTTTTGGAGATACCAAATTCTGACTGTAGGTCTTTTAATTGAAATGAATATTTATCACTTAAAAAGATAAGCTCTTGATTTAATCGTTCTGATTTTTTCAATTCTATCCCTCCAAAAAGGTGACTTATTCTGGCACCTTTTTATTTTATACTTAGTTTATCAAAAGAAAAGGAGCATGTATATGCAAACATTAATTATTAACGCACACCCCGATTTTAAAAATGACTATAGTTTTTCATCTAAACTACAACAGTTATTCTTAAAAGAATTCTCTAAACGTTTTCCTGAAGAAAAGCCTACTGTTCTAAATTTATATGATCAACCTATTCCTCGAATTGAAACGGATCAGTTACTTGGTATTTGGAATAAACAAAGAGAAGGTCTTGAGCTAAACTCTTTTGAGAAAGAAATTTATAGCACTTCGGCTAATTTACTCACTCAATTTAAAGAACACCATCGAATTGTTATTGTTTCACCTCTTCATAACTTCAATATAACCTCTCGAATGAAAGACTATCTTGATAATATTTTAATAGCTCGTGAAACTTTTAAATACACAGAAGATGGCTCTGTTGGATTGATGACTGATGATTACAACGTTTTATTACTTCAAGCCAGTGGTTCCATTTACACGCTAAATGACCGATATACACCTTTAGAATTTTCTCACTATTATCTAAAAGAAATGTTTCAAGAGATTATGGGCTTTAATAAATTTGATATTGTTCGCGCTCAAGGAACTGCCGTATTGGATTCTGAAGCTATTTTGAAAACAGCTGAATCAGAGATGACTGAAGCAGTCACAAATTTTTATACACCTTCAAAATTATAAACAAACAATTTATTATAGTGACTCATTTGCATCTAGTAATAGATCCATTAAATAAAAAGTCGGGAACCATTTAGAAATAAGTGGGTCTGCCTTTTTATAAATCAAGAATTCCTACTCAAATACTCGTTAATTTTTGAGTAGCTGTATCCTAATTTAATTTACCTCTTTTTTAAACCTTTCTATTTGATTCCAATCTTCCACTCTATTATCATAAATACTAGGTATTTTAAAATCAAACGGCTGACCCCGTCATTTGAAGGAGAAAAAAATGAAAATCGAACGTATGCTAACCATAATAGTCATGTTACTTAATAGAAATCGTGTCACAGCTAATGAACTGGCTGAAAAATTTGAAGTGTCGATTAGGACGATTTACCGAGATATTGAAACAATCAATTTAGCTGGTATTCCTATCATTTCTCATGCTGGAAATAATGGTGGATTTAGCATTTATGAGGATTATAAATTAAATAATCAAGTTCTAACTCTTAATAATCTGACCTCCCTACTTTCTGTGCTTAAGGATATTAATTCTACACTTAACGATAGTGAGCTAGATTCCTCTATAGAAACGTTACAAACAATCGTTCCTGACAATAAAAGTGACAATCTCCATCTTGAACAAATCATCATAGATTTGCATCCGTACGGAGACTCTCCCAGTCAAAAAGAATTAGTGAAGACCATAAGAAATGCTATTAAAGAAACACATTTGCTAACGATAGACTATCGTAATTATGATAATGTCACAAGCCAAAGACAAGTCGAACCGATGTCACTTATTTTTAAAAATTACACCTGGTATTTATTTGCTTACTGTCAGTTAAAAGAAGACTTCAGAACCTTTAGAATATCCCGAATAGCGGAGGCTCAGTCTGAGAATCAATCCTTTAACCGTCGTAAAAAATCCTATCACGAAGTTAGACAATTATCCAACGAGCAAACACCCCTAACAACACTGATTTTAAAAATCTCACCCATCATGAAAGCGCGTGTGGAAGATGTTTTTAATAAAGAAGATATTACCGTGTTAGACACTGGAGAATTCTTGGTCACCGCTACCTTACCTGACCAAGACTGGCTATTCTCTCTTGTCTTTGGCTTTGGCGACCATATTGAGGTCTTAGAGCCACAAGAATTTCGGCAAAAAGTGGCAGCAAAACTCAGCTTAATGTCTGGAAAATATAATTAATTGAATTTTCTATCTCAAACCTGACATACTACTGTCACAGCTACATGATACTATTATTTTGTAAGACAGTTTTAGTATATTTAGGAGGCTATTAACATGACAAACACTAATGAATTCCCAACATCAACACTTATTTCCGTTAACGAAGTAGAACTAGAAATTTTCGAAGCGGGTGATAAAAATAAAAACCAACCTATTATTCTGTGCCACGGTTGGCCAGAGCATGCTTATTCTTGGAGACATCAAGTCGCTCCTCTTGTAGAAGCAGGTTATCACGTTATTATTCCTAACCAACGTGGGTATGGACAATCATCTTGTCCAAAGGAAGTCACAGCCTATGATATTGAACATTTAACAAACGATCTTGTTGCCCTATTAGATTATTACAACTATGAAGATGCGATTTTTATGGGTCATGACTGGGGTGCTAGTGTGGTGTGGAGCATGGCTTTATTACACCCGACACGCGTTCGTAAAATGATTAACTTATCATTGCCTTATCAAGTTCGTGGAGAGCAACCGTGGCTTGATTTTATGGAAGAATTCTTTGGGGACGATTATTATTTTGTACACTTTAACAAACAACCTGGTGTTGCAGATGCCATATTAGATGACCATGCCTCACAATTTATGACTAACTTATATCGAAAAAATAACCCTAGTCAAGGGTATAGTGATGGGATGCAAATGATTAATTTAGCTCGTGCAACAGCAACGTTAGGCGAACCTGTTATGAGTGAGCAAGGCCTAGATGTTTATATCTCAAGCTTCAAGAAAACAGGCTTCACGCCAAGTATTAACTGGTATAGAAACCTGAATCGTAATTGGGATATATTAGGAGAAGTGTCCCCTATCGTTCACCAGCCAACCTTAATGGTATACGGCGAGAAAGATATCATCCCACCTCTTCCCAATATAAAAGATTTTGTACCCAATATTGATGTGGCAGCGTTGGATGCTGGACACTGGATTCAAGAAGAACGACCTAACGAACTTAACAAACTAATAATGGAGTGGTTAGAAAATGAATGATAGTCTATTTTTTACAAATCAAGCAGACTTTATTGAGTGGTTAACTGCTCACCATCAAACATCTAATGAACTATGGGTTGGATTCTATAAGAAAAAAACGAAGAAAGTCAGTCTTACTTGGCCCGAATCAGTGGACTGCGCCTTGTCCTTTGGTTGGATTGATGGGATACGACAAACCATTGATGATGAGAGTTATAAAATTCGCTTTACACCTCGTAAACCTAACAGTGTTTGGAGTAAAGTTAATGTCGAAAAGGCTCAAAAATTAATAGAGCTCAATCAGATGAGACCTGAAGGTTTGGCTCTTTTCAATCAAAGAAAAGACCAAGCTGGTTATTCTTCCGTTGATCGGAACGTTGCTCTTGCAGAAAACTACCTGGATGAAATCGAAAAGAACCCACTGTCCTGGGAATTTTACAACCAACTCCCCCCTGGTTACAAAAGAGATTCTATTTGGTGGGTAATGAGTGCCAAAAAAGAAGAGACTCAAATAAGACGGCTGAATCGCTTAATTGAGGCATGGGCAGAAAAAGAGATGCTTAGACCTTAGAGTTTTAAGATATCGGAAGACATATAAACAAAAAACTATCAAAATTAATTGATAGTTTTTTTAATACTCTGATAGGATTAAAAGCACTAGATAACCAGTAAAAGAATTATACGCAATTATAGTAGTTCGTCACATAAAATCAAATCTTTTTCTTACGTCGTAGTTCGACGATCTGCTTTTCCATTCGTTCCATAGTTTGGTTGAAATCTGTATAAAATACTTGAAAGACTCGCGAACTGGCGTAGTATTTTTTTGCGAGTTGTTGTTTATTAACCGGTCTACTTTCATCTTCAAAAAACTTTCCTAGGACTACAAGTACTTCTTGCCATGATTGTAGCTGTTCCCATGTATCATGTAACTCATAAATATCTTGATGGGTTATTTCTTTGATTGCTTGATTATTTTTGGTATGACTCATTGCCTTCACTCCTTATTAGTTTGATATACAAAATAGCTGTATTCACACTTAATTACGCAAAAATCCCACAAAATCGCTAAGTTTGTGGGATTGGTCTTACTCTCAAACAATAAAAAGCCATGAACATTTTCTCGTTCATGGCTTGCTTCTATTCTATCTATCACTAAAACTTACCCAAAAAGTTTTTAGTTGATTTTATGATTTGAATACATTTAATAGTTCATCATAGGTTTTGACTTGTTTTAGGCGAGCCACTCGTTCGACGTCACCTAGTTTGCCTGCGAGTTTTGCTAGCATTCTTAAATGTGTCGTGGCATGCTCTTTATCTCCTGGTATGGCAAATAGGAAGATAAAGTTTACAGGCTGGTTATCGTAGCTTTCCCATTCAATTAGCTTGGTGTTGCGTCCGATAGCAATCGCTGGTTTGATGACACCATCAGATTTACCGTGGGGAATAGCAATACCATCGCCCATACCTGTGATGCCTAAGACTTCTCGTTCGTAGACTGTGACGATATAATCGTCTTGATGGCTGAGCACGCCATGTTTATCTAAAAGATCTGACAAATGAGCGATTGCTTCTTCCTTTGTCTCAACTGCCATATCTAAATCAACAAGTTTCACGTTAAAAAAATCATCAAAGGATAACTCGACTTCTTTCGGTTCTGATTGATTATTCATGTCCATTATAACCTGTCTTTCCGTATCCGTATCGTCCGCTAGAGCCAATCACTCTCATATAGTCTTTCACAAATTGTTTTAAGTTTGCTTCAACAGTCATACTAATCGCTAGATAATCCATCTTTTTTGAATCAGATAAACTCTCTGCCATCGTTTGAACACAGTGACTAAAGGCATCGGTACAGACGTTGATTTTATTAATGCCACAAGCAACGGCTTGTTTTAAATTCTCTTCTCCAGCTCCAGAACCGCCATGCAATACTAAAGGCATGTCTAATTCTGCTTTTAATTGAGCCAACCGTTCAAAGTCTAACTTAGGCACTTTTCCTTTTGGATAATCACCGTGAGCTGTTCCTACCGCCACTGCCAAAGCATCGACTCCTGTTCTTTCGACAAATTCTTTGGCTTGGGCAACGTTTGTTAGTAGATCTTGGTCCAAATCATCCCCATCTACGGCTTGCCCTACATGACCTAACTCCGCTTCTACGGAACAGCCCACGCTATGAGCGACACTTACGACAAGTTCACTTTTAGCCACATTCTCTTCAAATGACAGAGATGAGCCATCAAACATAACATTCGTGAAGCCAGCTTGGACAGCCGCTATAATATCCTCATAATTTGTACCATGATCGAGGTTAAGCGCTACAGGGATACTTGCTGATTCGGCTAAGTTTTTGACGATTGGTGCTAGGTCTTTCATTGAGGCATGTTGTTTGATTTGATTGGGTCCCATTTGAATAATAATTGCTGACTTCTCTTCTTCGGCGGCTTGAATTCCTGCACGAACCATTTCTAAATTGATACTGTTCATCGCCATAACGCCATAACCGTGCTGGTTGGCATCGTCTAGTATTGCTTTCATTGACACTAACATGTTGACACTCCCTTTTCTTTAGGTAAACTCAATATCAAACTCTTCTTTTAATTCTGCCTCAATAATTTCTTCACCTTCAATGGTTTTCTTCTTAACAATGGCATAGGTTATTCCTGTGACAAAAGACCCAACGATTAAAGCAAACATAAACCACAACGGCTTCGTCATCATTGGAACAATAAAGATACCACCATGTCCAGCAACTGATTCACATCCGACTCCTACTGCAATCGCACCTGCAACTGCCGAACCTGCCATCGAACATGGAATAACACGTAGTGGGTCGCGTGCTGCAAAGGGCAACACACCTTCGGTAATAAAACATAAGCCCATTGGTAAGGCCGCTTTTGCTGTATCAAGTTCGACACTGTCATATTTACGACGTGCTAAGAGTGAGGAAATAAAAATCCCGATAGGTGGGGTCATCCCTCCTACTATCTTCGCCGCCATTGGGCCATTAATCCCATCTGCTCCTAGTGCATTCGCTGCAAGTGAGGCGGTTTTATTGACGGGTCCACCTAAGTCAAATCCCATGCACGCTCCAATAACTGCACCGATAACTGATTTGGCACCACCATTTAGAGCAATAATCCAATTTTGGAATGCCTCCATAATGTAGTTCAGTGGAACGGAAAAGATGCCTATAAATATAAGACCGCTTACAATTGTGCCTATTACTGGAATAATCATAACTGGCATTAGCCCTGCCATGACTTTTGGCATCTTCCATGTTTTCATCCAATTAATAAAATGACCGACAACAAATCCCATTAAGAGTCCGCCTAAAAAGCCGGCTTTGGATTGTGTTGCGGTTTAGCCGATAATGAGTCCTGGAATAATAGCGGGACGTTGGGCAATTGAAAAGGCAATCCCTGCTGTCATAACGGCAACAGAAAAGTCCATAGCGTAGGTGCCTAGTTGATTAACTGACCACCAAAAGCCTGTCCAAGTAAAGGGATCAAGATTACTAAACGGGGTAACGCCTGCTTCGACGGCGCTGCCGATATCATAGCCTCCAAATCCTTTAGCCAGTGCTCCTAAAATCCCACCACAGACGATGATAGGAATCATAAAGGAGATGCCGGTCATGACATGTTGTTTAATAATAATTTTTTTCTTTTTTGCCATGTTATTACTTCCCTTCTTCGAGTTTTGACGCAACCTTTTTCAAAAACTCTTTTGGTGAGCGCATCACCATACTGATGGGAACATTAACAATGGGTTTGCCTTCAAATCGTGATTTATCAATGCTGACATCGGCTGCGATAATCACTACATCCGCTTGTTTGATGTCTTCTGCTGTCAGTAAATCATCGACTCCGATTGAGCCTTGTGCTTCAACCTTTGCTTCAAATCCTAATTCTTTTGCTGCTGTGTCTAGCTTTTCCTTTGCGATATAAGTGTGCGCAATTCCTGTGGCACAGGATGTTACACCAACAATTTTCATACAACTCGCCTCTTTCATTTTCACTCGAGTATCGGACAATTGACAATGTTGTAAAACGATTGGCGGCCAGTAACTGACAATAAAAAAGTAAGAAATAAATCACCGTCAAGGCTAAAAGAACGCAAAAAGAGAGGCTGAACAAGTATCTGTCCAACCTCTCTGACATAGTTAAATAAGGCTCCGCCCTACTGGATAAAACATGTCTTTTCGTTCGCTAAATAAACTTTAAAAAGCCCATAAAAACAAGACAAAAATCGTTTACATTTTATCCAGTTGGTGTTAGCATTAACTATGGCAAGCTTGATTGGGTCAGAGTGTTTCATTCTGTTGACCTGAGCAAGTCCTCACGATTCCCGTCGTGAGGTGCCATTTTTTTATGCGATTTATTTCTTATGGGGTAATTGTAGTGCTAAAGCATACGAAAAGTCAAGGAAAAAAATCCCTAATGTGGATATATTTGTATTATAAAAAGGAGGTAGTATTTTGAAGCGTAATAATCACTATGTTCCAAAAACTTATTTAAAACAATGGGCTAACAACAACAAAATTTATGAATATAATCTTTTGGTTTCTCATGAAAACTTCCCTAAATGGAATCAGGTCTCTATTTCAAGAACTTCAAGCCTCGATTCATTATATCTATATTTTAATGAAGGTGAACTTACTGATGAAATGGAAGATTTTTTTTCGACAGAATTTGAAATGCAATATAGCTCGTTTATCGACAAAATAAATACTTATTATATTTTAGATAACAAGGATAAAGAATATATTTCAAAACTTGTTGCAAGCCAATACATTCGAACTCTAAAAGGTTTTTCTCGTATTCAAAAAACAGTGATAGATATCTTTCCTGATATTATCGAAGAATTGGCAATATCTATAACACAAGAATTTGAAACAACTAAAACATTACGAGATAATGATAAAGTAAATTTAAAATACGATAAACTCCTCCCTTTGAATATCGATATTCAAAAAGAAGATGAGAATAATCCCTTCATAAACGTACAAACCGTTGCTGGTAAGTCAATGTGGTTATTTGGCATAAAACATCTTCTTACTTCTACCTATAAAACCTTAAATAAAATTTCTTGGTGTATCTATGATTCACCTAATAATTTTGAATGGGCCACTTCTGATGATCCTGTAATTTTTTTAAACTTTTATAATAAAAATAATTATCATTTTGATGGTGGCTGGGGGACAGATAATACAAATATTATTTTTCCGTTGTCTCCAACTAAATTATTATTCGCAACAGTGGGTCAATCGACTCCGCTTTATCAAAAAGCCTCTCAGTCTTTTGCTGAAGAAATACAAAAGTACATTGTAGAAAGTGCATACTCTAAAGTATATTCACGAACTAATATAAACAAAATAACGAAAATACGCAAACGTCGTGTAGACGAGGAAGAATTTAAGAAGTTTCATAATTCACTAAAAAATTTACATAAAAATTATTTAGAAGAAGAAGTACCTCTTTTAAATAATTTTTAGCATATGAGCAAAATTACATCTTACACCAATTTCAACTCTTCTTGAATTAAAATTGAGATAAAAATAAGACCTTAGAATTTGTATTTTCACAGTCCCCATTTCATATAACAGAGAAAATTAAAAAACTAACCCTCAAAAGACTATTTTTACAGTCTTTTGAGGGTTTTTATTATTCTATCGACTCACTGTTAAATAAACCATCTACTGGTGTATCCAGTGTCTTTGCTAACTTGAACGCCAACTGTAAGGTTGGATCATACTTATTATTCTCAATAGCATTTATCGTTTGACGACTGACATTACATTGTTTTGCTAGAGTGTCTTGCGATAGACCTAATTCTTTTCTAAGCTCTTTAATTTTGTTTTCCATTTATTATCCAAACTTTCGCTTATTATGAACTAGTGAAATATAAAATACAATCGCAGCTACTGTCAGATAAATAAAACTTGATGTATTTTCTACTGGTGCATCTGGATTCATAAAGACCCTAACTATTTTCTCGATGATATCCACAACCAATAGACCCATTATTATCCCAAATGTTGAGGTAGCAGATTTCTCAATAATCATAACCCTTCTTTCATCACCCATTACAGATAATGAAATAAACATTTTAACTATTAAACCGATTGCTACCACGATAAATAACAGAAATATACCTACTAATAAAAGTTCCATTCTAACACCCCTTTGTCAAATATGTTTTACATTTTAATTTAACTACAGTTACCACGAAATGTAAAGACCTTTTGACATTTTTGCGCTAAAAAAGACCACAAACATCTTTAAACGTTTGCGATCTTCATTATTTATTTAAACATACCACTCATCTCTAGTATCTCTTTTGCAGATGTCACGGTCGCCTCAGCTATTGTTTTACCTGTATTTTCTAAATAACACTTAACCACATGATACCCAATAGTGTAGCCAGCGTTTCGTGAGACACCTACTGGCAAGTAGCCCATACTTTTAGCCACCTCATCACCGTACATATAGGCAGCCACTTGTTCAAAGCCTTTGACCTCTAAATTATCTTTAAATACTTCCGTCGTATACGCCATCTCTTCCTCATCATACTCACATACCCACGGCCCTCTGTTTTCTATACCGTATAGTGATTCGGCAAAGACCTCCGCTAAGCCTTCAATCACGATATACTCCCCGACTGTCACATCACCATGATTAAAAGGCTCATGGGTAAATCTAACATTATGATTAAACTCATGGGCTAAGGCTGACTTTAATTTCGTTCGATTAAAGGCGTTAGGCACCACGATTAATAAGATATAGCCCGGAATACCACCAAAGCCACTGTAACCCTCACTCGCCATTAAAATCGTATTCTCGTCGTCGCCCAGTAAGATATTAATTACCACTTCATCCAAAGGAATCATGTAGTTAATTTCTTCAAACTTCTGTCTAGCATGTTTGATAACCTCAGTCGCTTCCTCATAAATCCCCGTTGCTAGCAAGTCTTTATAAGACTCCCTAATATTGTCACAACTCTTTCTAGGTGTCCAAATCCCAAGCATCTCTGATGCCATTACCACATCATACCCGCCTGGCATTTTCGCTGTCATTGGAGCGTTGAGATATTCCCACATTTCCTTAACGGGCGCCATAACCTCGTATTTAAATTGATCCTCTGTGACAGCCTCTGTACATGCTTTAGTATAAAACTGTTGCGTGTCTACTAGTGTTATATTCATACTATCTCCTCCTCGTGTTTATCATAAAGGGTGACGCAACGAGAAGGTCAAGGGAGAAATCATAAGAGTAGATAAGTTATGCCTCGCAAAAAAGGACAATGAGCTAAATATCTCATTGTCTTTTTTTATCTAATCACTAGTTAGCTAATCGATAATAAGTACCTTTTACTTCTTGATCACTTTCAATAACTAAATAGTTCTGGTTCTCATTTGGATAGTAAGTTGTAGTCATAGTTTTCTCTCCCTGGTTAATAAAGATTTCACAGGTTGATTGATCAATAAATATCGTAAATTCTACTGAATGACCTTTAGTAATCTCTACTTTCCGCGTATAGCCGTAATCTGAATTCAATGGGTAGTCTGTCGAACTACGATCAAGACTTACGGTCCCATTTTCAGTATCATAGTCTAAAATTAATGCTTTTTCGCCTAATTCATCCGAAAACAAAGCAATTTCTCCTTTACTTTGATTAGGAATTTTAAACTGTAATTCATAACTATTTTCAGTTTGTATCACTAATGTTTCTTTTGCTGAAACAACTAAATTTTCTTGAGATTGTCGTAATAACTTGGTTTCCTCGACAGGATACTGATAGAGTTTTCCTTCATTAATTGTGAGCTCTTTTATCAAACTCAAACTATGAGCCCAGCCTTCTTGAAAAGTGGGATACTCCATTTCCGGTAATCCAATCCACCCTACACTTAAACAACGTCCATCTGGCGCACAAAAGGCTTGTGTCGCATAGAGGTCAAAACCTTCATCAAGTAACTGTTGCTGTTCAGAGTGTTGTAACAGATGGTCTTCTTTTGAATAATTATCTGCAAGTATATACGTATTCGGGTACACATTTTGATAATCGACAGTTTTTTTATCTAATCCTTGGGGACACAGCAGTAGCACTGTTTTATTTTCAATAAAAAGTAAGTTAGGACATTCTACCATAAAACCTAAATCCTGATTAATTTCTAAAGGCCCCAAATTTTTCCATTGTTTTAAATCATAACTTTCAAAAAACAATACTTTACCTTTTTGATCATCCGTCTGACCGCCAATTACCATTAAATACCTGTCTTCATATTGAATAATTTGGGGATCACGGAAATGCATAGTAAATCCATTAGGCGGCTGATTGATTAAAGGTAATTCAATTCTCTCTAAATCCCCCTCTTTCGTTAACCACGCCCCTAATTGATAACTATGACGCTCCCAAGAATCATCTCTAACATTACCTGTATAGGCAAGAAATAACTTTTCATCAACAGGTATCGCACTACCAGAATAAACACCGTGAGACTCATAGCTCATCTCTGGTTCAATGGATGTTTTTTCTGATTCCCAGTGTATCAAATCAATGGAGCTAAGATGAAACCACGATTTCAAGCCATGGGTTGGTCCAAAAGGAAAGTGCTGATAAAATAAATGCCACTTACCATTAAAAAAACTAAAGCCATTAGGATCATTCAGTAGTCCTGTTTCCGGCTGAATATGATAGTTCAAACGCCAATTTGATTGAGTCACTTGCTCTTTTAATTTTTTTATATAACTATCTGGCCATTCTTTATAAGGTCGATAACGTTCAGTTGTTGTCCACTCCACCTTTATCACCTACGCTCCTAAGATTGGCAAAACATAATCTTCTTCATAATCTAAACCAGTGATGGCTTCTTTTGAATTCGTAATAATCACCATTACTGTTGTATCTTTCCCTTTTTCAACAATCATATTCAAGTCAACTGATCCCATAATCTGACCTTGTTGAATAGTATCACCGACTTTAATTGTTAAATCATAAGGCTCTCCATTTAATTCTACAGTATCAATCCCTATATGTAAGAGTACTTCTAAACCATCTTCTGTGATTATACCTATAGCATGTTTAGTTGGTGCAATCATCTTGATAGTACCATTAAATGGTGCTTTTATTGCACCATCAGTTGGTAAGACAGCAAATCCTTCACCCATCATTTTACTAGAAAAAACAGGGTCATTAACTTCTGTAATTGGAATTATTTGACCTTGAATAGGCGAATAAATTTTATCTGTTTGACTTTCGCTTTCTTCTACAACATTTTCTAAATCATGTTGATCTTTTTTTACTACAAAAAGATTAGTTAGGATAAAGGCTAATATAAATGTACCTATCCCTACTAACACATAAGTAACCACTTGGTAACGTTCATAAATATACATTAATGGTGATAATAACACGGCAAGCCCATAGCTATTAGCTTGGATACCTAATAGCGATAATACCATCCCTCCTACTGCAGAACTACATAACATAACCATAATCGCTTTCATTCCTGTTCGCATGACAACTCCAAACAATGCTGGTTCACTGACGCCTAACATTTGTGTTACCGTTGCTGAAATGCCAGCCGTTTTAACAGATGAATTTTTAGTTCTTAATGCAATTGCCAAGCAGACAGCAGCATTTGCAAACCCATACATCGCACATACTGTAATCAGTGGATTAAATCCTGTAGAAGCGATCAGTGAGGTCTCAATCATTATAAACATATGATGCATTCCTGTCATAACTGCAATCGGATACAAAAATCCAATGATTAATCCGCCTATACCTAAAGGTAAGTGTAAGAACATTTCAATTACTTTAACTGCCTGCCCTTCAAATGCATGAACGATTGGTCCTAAGATAAATAGCGCTGTAAAAACAGAAACAAAAATAACTAGGAATGGGGTAAAAATCAGATCCATTGCATTAGGCATTACTTTTCGTAATTTCTTTTCTAATGTAGCACCAAGCATCCCTGTTATTAGTGCTGTTAAAATAGACCCTTGATATCCTACAAGTGGAATCATTCCGAAAGCCATAATAGGTTCAGCTGTTCCACCTGCTACTGCATAAGCATTAGGCAAAGCCGGTGAAACTAACATTAAACCGACTAAAAAACCAATAATAGGCAAGCCACCCATTTTTTTAAATGCTGACCAACAAATAAATGCCGTTAGAAAGCCAAATGCCGTATCTGTCAAAACGGTGACTGAAGCATTTAACCATTCCGGAATACTTTCCATTGTTAAACCCATTGTACCTAATACTGTTTCGTTAAATAGCACGCCTTTTAATCCAAGAAATAAACCAGTAGCCCCTAAAATTGGAATAATTGGTACAAAGATATCAGCAATATTCCGAACAGCTCTTTGAAGTGTTGAAGAATCGTCTTTTGCCATCTGATCTTTCGACACTTCACTAAAGGAATAGATAGTTTGTAAGGAATCGTAGACTTTATTTACGATTCCTGTTCCTAAAATAATTTGGTATTGTCCAGCATTATAAAATACACCTTTGACTTCCTCAACCTGTTCAACTTGTGTATCATCAATCGCTTGACGGTCCTTCACTTGTAAACGTAACCGTGTCGCGCAGTGCGTTGCGGACACGATATTATCTTCTCCAATAATTGAGACCAATTTTTTTGCAATAGCTTCATAATTTATTTTAGTCATGACTGCCTTCCTTTCTAATAACGATGGCTTGATAAGGTTGTAATTCACAAATATTTTCTAACTCAGAATACGTATTAAGTAATACTTCTCCTGATGCCTTAATTTTTTGAACTTGATTACTTAAATTAACAAATATTTGAATTGTTTCTTCTCCTAAACGCTCATAAGCAATAACATCATCTGCTGTATCCAATGGTGAAAAACTACCGTAAATTAACGTTTCACGGTAAGGTGAATGGTTCCTTAATTGAATCATTTCCTTATAATATGAAAAAATCGAATCTGATCGATCAATTTGATCTTCAGCATTAATTTCAGATTGATCACCAACTAATTTTAACCATGGCTCTGATGATTGACTAAACCCAGCTCGTTCCGTATCGTCCCACTGGAACGGTGTTCGTGTATTATCTCTCGAGCGTTGATTAACAAAACCTAAAGCTTCCTCTTCTGAAAAACCTTCTAACATTGAGCGGTGGTAGTTATCAATACTTGAAACATCATTAAAATCGTCTATTGTTTCTCGTTGGAAATTCTTCATTCCAATTTCTTGTCCTTGATAAATAAAAGGCGTTCCTCTTAAGAAGAAAAATAACGTGCCTAGTGCTTTTGCACCACTTTCATTTTGATAACGACTATCCGTAATATACTTCGATAGAGAACGAGGTTGATCATGATTTTCTAAGAAATTTGCCCCCCAGCCACTTGCTTGAACGGCTTCCTGACTTTTGAACAATAACTCTTTAAAATCTTTCGGTTGCCAATTTGTTCGACGGAACCATTCACTACCATTTTCCACGTCAATATCCGCATAATGAAAATCAAATATCATATTGAAATAACCATCTGAGCCAATATACTGATCATACTGTTCGTACGGCACTCCTGGTGCCTCACCGACACTAACACATTCATAATTTTTAAACGTTTTGTCATTTAATTCTGCTAAGAACGTTTCAATACCTGGACGATTTCTTGTTTTATGCTTAACACTACCTAAACCATCACTTCCATCAGGCGTCACATCCCCATAGTCTTGGTCTTTTTTTATGAATGTGATGGAATCAATTCTAAAACCAGTAAGACCTTTTTCTAACCACCAATTAATCATCTCGTAAATTTCAGCTCTTAGATTAGGATTTTCCCAATTCAAATCAGGTTGCCTCTTATCAAAAGTATGAAAATAATACATATTTTCTTCATTCGGTACTTTCTCCCAGACACTTCCACCAAAAATTGAACGCCAGTTATTCGGTGTAGTTCCTTCCTTACCTTGTTTAAAGATATAATAATCACGGTATGGACTCTCTGGACTACTTAAAGCAGATTGAAACCATTCGTGTTCATCTGAAGAATGATTAACAACTAAATCCAAAATTAATTTTATCCCTTTTTCCTTTGCAGCGCTAATCAGTTCTGTTAAATCTTCCATTGTTCCAAATTCTTTTTGTATACCTTTATAATCCGCTATATCATAACCATTATCAACCATCGGCGACGTGAAAATCGGACAAATCCATAGCATGGTTACACCTAAATCAGCTAAATAATCTAATTTTTTAGTAATTCCTTTAATATCCCCTATACCATCATCATTACTATCATAAAAACTTTTTGGGTAAATTTGATATACGACTTCCTCTTTCCAAAATTGTTTTTCTTCTAGTTCCACCATTTGATTCTTTAAATTACTAGTCATATTCTTCTCCTTTCTTTGTGGTATCGATACCACATTTGGTCATAAAAAAATCTACCTAAGCAGATTTTCTTATAATCAGTTTTAATACTAAATCAGATGTATCAATTTGATAGTCTTTTTCTTCCAAATAGGAAATTAATAAATTTGTAGACTCTCGTCCCAATGCTTCAATAGGCTGAGCTATTGTTGTCAGGGGTACTGACAACATTCCAGTAAATGGCTGATTATCAAATCCTAAAATAGCTAGATCACGGGGGACTTGTTTCCCCACATCTAAATATCTCTCTAATATTCCACTCGCTACTTCATCACTACTTGTAAAAATAGCATCTGGTCTATTTTCTTCAGGCAATGCTAATAATTTATCAGCTACTTCCATACCATCTTGAATCGTATGAACTTGCTTAAATATCCAATCAATTTTCATTGGCAAGTTATGCGTATGTAACGCTCTTTCAAATCCTTCAGTTCGTGAGTTACCATGTCCTCCTCGCGTTAGACTCCCTCCCGTACAATATGCAATTTTCTTATGCCCCTGAGCAATTAGATATTCAGTAGCTTCGAAACTAGCAACCTCTTGATCCGTATAGACTTGTGGTAATTGTGTTTCGGGAATGTGCTCGTTACATAAAACGATAGGGCCATACTCTTGATAAGACTCAATTGTTTTAGAATCGCCTTCTATTGAACACATTACCAAACCAGAAATAACCCTTTGTTTTAGCATCTCTAACATGTTTTTCTCTGCTTTTTTATCATCGTACGTTTGCATTACTAAAACAGTATAACCATGTAGCCTTGCATTTTTTTCAATTGAGTCTACTAAATGTGAAAAAAATGGGTTAGCAATTCTAGATACTAAAATACCAATCATAGTTCCTTTTTTAGAACGTAACTGAGTAGCCACTGAACTTGGTGTGTAATTCAACTCTGCCATAGCTTCTTGAATTCTTTTACGTTTGTCATCAGAGATATAAGGATGATTATTCAAATATCGAGATACCGTTGAAACAGATAGCCCAGCCTTTTTTGCTACATCTTTAATTGTAGCCAATTCTTCATCCTCTCCTTTATGATATCGATTTCATAATTATAGTACTACCTGATCTTATATTTGTCAATATGAATTTAAATAACTGAATCACTAATTTATCAATTTCATATCTGCTTCTACTTTCACATTTTTTTACATAACACCATACCGTACGTTTTGATATATTCTATTCTTTAGCCAGCACTGTCGCAGATACATATTCCATGATAACCACCTCATAGATACATATAACGTCCTATCAGCAATAGACATAAAATAGATAGATCTAATTAGTTTTATTACCATGCTATTAGAAAAAGAGATAACTTTCATTTGAAACTTCCAGCTATCTAGCGTATAATCCAAATTGAAAAGAGAACCATGTATAAACATGATTCCCTAGTCGTAAAGCCATTAAGATGGTAACGTTGTTCATCAAAAAAATAACCAATTAACCGCTCAAAGTTAAAGGTTGGTTATTTTTTTTTGTCATTATTTGATACTAGTACAACTAACGTAATCACAGCTATAGTATACTTCCCTATATTTATGATTAGATTAATCGTATCTAACGCAGACAAAAGGCCTCTCCTTTCATAGATTTCAGTACTTATTTTCATAAGCACCACCTCCACTCTAAGATAGCCACCACCCTAACTTCTTTACTCGACCATTATAGCACTTCTTATAAATAAAAAAAGGGAACAAACATTGATATAACAGTGTTTGTTCCCTTTCTCCATTACTAGATATCCCTCTAATTTCTTTTAAATCTGATATTATTATGGAGTCGTATCAACTGTAACTTTTTTTAAATAACAACAAAATTAAGTCATAGTTGCTTATTTCTTAATCGTCACTTTCTTCATATTCATTTAAAGTAATGACTTTTTTTGCCCAATTGACATTTACTGATGCTATTTGCCAAGCGGTTTCTAGTATCTCTATAGAATCCTCTGACAGTATGAATGAAATAATTGGTCCGTTTTCCAGGCTCCCTCTAACAATATATTCATTTTCATTTTCAGTATTTGAGAATAATTTAAACTTAGAATCATCATTTCCATAGTCTATTTTCCATCCATTACTTAATTTCATCTATTAATTCCCTCTTTCTAAAGTATACTTATCTTTTTCCTATTATAACATAGCCCTTGGCAACTTTTACTTAATCCTAACTATCTTAATGCCTATAGCAACTCATCACAAAACTACTAAATTACCGGATAGTTTTATTGATAATCGTAATATCTTTTTTGCGTTTCATCATAGATACCGTCCATATAATTAAATAGACAATTATAAATATTAGGGTAAATATAAGAATATTCATAGTTGTAAAATTAATCCAATTTAAATAGATCGCAATTGGCAGAAATAAATAGATAACTGGTTAATAACACCAATGACTATATTTCTAACGACTTATGTAAACAATAAAAAACCTCAAAAGGCTGTCTCCTAACAGCTCTTTGAGGTTTTCATTATGTAAATTCTTTCGTTAGTAAAACATACTACTCATCGCTACTATCTAGTATATACATGGAAATGTTGCTAAAGCTAGTAGGCTGTGAGTCGCCTATTTAAATAAACTATCCAGCAATTAATCTTACATTCTCATTGTTCTTTAAAAATTCTATAAACTCTTTTACTTTTTCAGGATAGTTCTCTCGTTCATTATAATAGATAATTAAATAATTTCTTGCTCTTGTAATGGTTGTATACAATAACTCTTCAAAATTATCATTTTTATCTAAAGACATATTTATAAGGTCATCTAGTATTACTATTCCCACATCTGTCTCCGATCCTTTTAATGAATTAACAGTGATCGCTTTTGTTGTCCCGTAATTTGGTTTGAAATTACTCTTAAGTGTTCGCTCAAACTGTTTTACCTTGCTTTCATTGCATGATAACAGGTTATATTCCTTATTACTACAAACTGTTCTAGACTGATTAGTTATTGTTCTAGGACGCATCCCGTCTTGTTCCAGACAACATTTATTGTAGCTATCAATATAATCTCTTAGTTTTTCCTTAGTGAAGCCTATGATTGACACTCTATTAGGAATAATATTTTCTTTTTCTAAAAAAGTATTAACTTTTTTGAAAAATGAATCCAGCTCAGTCTCATTTGTAAGAAAAATTGTGCCTTCAGAAACTTCAAACATATTTAATTGTTCAATCTCTATCTCCGGAGTATCATACATCCCTGCTAAAAATTCTTGTTGATACGCTTTTGATATTTTTGTTATAGCATTAATGGATCTGTGACTGACATTTAACTCATTAGGTCTACCAATAATACTAACGCGTGGTAAGATTTTTCCTTCAAGTTCACGCTTATAAATATTTTGATTAGCATCACCAAGTACTACAAAGCTACCATTCTCAACTAAAAAATTCTTTTCAACTACTGTAGCCCATTCCGTACAATAATCTTGATATTCATCAATAAATATGGCATCAAATTTTGGTAATGATTCTGAATTATCATTACCAAACATATTAACATCCTTATAAGCTTGTTCAGACCATCCTAACCTTTTACCAGTAGCTTGTTGGCATTGTTTGTTCACGAAACGATGATAATTATCAATGGTTAAGTGACTTTTTTCAACCTTCTTTTTCAAGGCATTTCTGATTCTATCATGTAAAAATCGACGTAATGTAATGTTGAAGGTCAACACTAAAACTTCTTTACCATTCATTAATTCACTTGCTACCATTTGAGCTAAGAGTTCAGTTTTTCCAGAACCTGCTGGCCCAATAATTTTTTTTCTTTTAAATCCTGAGTTAAATTCAGACAATATCCTCGTTTGTTTGGAATCACCACTAAATTCAGGTGTTTCAAAATCACTTTCTAAATAACCTAGATATTGCTTCACACTATTATAAGTTTCCAGCTCCAGAGAATCACGACTTGTTGATACAAAAAATTTACTCAATTCCTCATCGGTAACTCCTTTAAATATCACTTCAGTATAGATTGAATCATATGCAATTCTTGTATCTGTATGAAAATAGACGGCTGTTTTTACTAAATAATTTGACGGACTTTTTGTATTTACTAATAGTTTGAATTTTAACGTATTAGAAATATCTATTATTTCATTTCTGTACTGTTCTACCTGTTTTATAGGAGATTTTTTTTCATATGTATCATCAAAAATCCAGCTATCATTTTTGATAGAAAAATGAGTTAAATCCCAATCCTTTACTTCAATGATCCAAATACCACCCTTGACAGTACCATTTGATTTTTCAATGCAGATAATATCTGGTCTTAAGCCATTAATATTTGGTTGAATAAACAATTCAATCGTTCTATTACTTGACTCAAAGAGCTTTTTAATTCTTGTAACTATTGTCATTTCACCTTCAGTCAATTTGGTCTTCAGGTTACTCCAGTCTTCTTGCTTTGGTTCTATAGAAACGCTCACATCATTACCTTCTCTCTTTAAACTATCTAAAATCACCCATCCGATTCAAATAAGTCAACTTTATCGTTATCATTCATTTAGCAAGAGTGATTTTAAAGATTGATTATTATCAACCATATCACTGCACTCACGCGATTAATATACGCAAATTAATTATATCACTTCTCCATTTGATTAATAAGCCTTTTATGAACCGTTTGTTAAAATTGTTATTTTATAAAAAAAATAATACTATGCGTAATAACTATATAAGGGCATCAGTTTAGCGACTAGTAAAAGAGATAACTTTCATTTGAAACTTCCAGTCATCTAGCGTATAATCCAAATTGAAAAGAGAACCATGCGCAAACATGATTCTCTAGTCGTAAAGCCATTAAGATGGTAGCGAGATTAACTAAAAAAAAATAACCAATTAACCGGCTAAAGTTAAAGTTTGGTTATTTTTTTTGTCATTATTTGATATCAGCACGACTAATATAATCACGGCTATAGTATACTTCCCTATATTTATGATTAAATTAATCGTATCCAACGCAGACAAAAGGCCTCTCCTTTCATAGATTCTAGTCCTTACTTTCATAAGCACCACCTCCACTCTAAGATAGCCACCACCCTAACTTCTTTACCCGACCATTATAGCACTCCTTATAAATAAAAAAAGCGAACAAACATTGATATAACAGTGTTTAAAGGCTAGTTCATCTTCTGATTTCTTTATCTAAAGTATTACTTTCTCCAACATTTATTTTTAAATAACATCACAATTTATCACTTTTAAATTTATAGATACTCCTGTCTATTTATAGTGTGTTTTTTTGATTATTTTACTTGAATCTCAAAATATATTGGCGTATAATCCGACTTGAAAGAGAAACATGCGGAAACATGATTTCTTTTCCCAAAGCCAATTAACTGGGTAAAGTTAAGGCTTGGTTATTTTTGTCATTTTTTGATAGCAGAACAGCTAAATAAAAGGCGGTCTAACTTTTTAACTAAAGTTAGACCGCCTTTTATTATATTATGCCTAAAGTAATACGTGCATATCTGCTCATTCTATCAGTCGTCAACGCTGGGTACCATGCAAGTTTACTTATACTTTTTAGATTTCTTCACTCTAATAAACTTATCACTTTAATTCCAATTTAAACGTGTCGTTTAACCATGTATACATAGAACGTTTATCGTCAAATAATTGTATAAAGATATTAATTTCTTCTAGATTATTTTCCATAGAACTTTTTTGCTTATCATCACTACGTAAATCCCCATAAAAATCTTGTTGTTGTCTAACATAAATACCCATTCCATCAGGAAAAATCCAATATTTATCTAGACCAACATAGGTCCTTGGGATACTATTATTATTTTCATCTACGCTAGTATCAGATGGTTCAGCATTGATAATAAATCCTGTTTGTACATTGCCAATATTTTTCATAGGGAACACTTTATAAAAAGCTCCTTCATCTTTGTTAACCTGAATTGAAAGATTATCAATAATGTTTTCAGATATAAAAATATTAGTATACACCTGTGAATCATAGGCTGTATCAGTAAAATAGGTAAGCTTCTCTGACTTAGTATCATAATTAACAATGTAATTGAGTACATCAAATTTATAACTTGAGAGAACGTCACTACTTGGTACTCGGTGTTTATAGGATACTCTTTCAATAGGAGTAATTTTTAAACCCTTAGAAAAATCTTTGTCTAATGTATAGTTAGGACTATTTATTGTTAAAATATAATCATTTCCAAATGTTATTTTTTCCTTACTAACAGTTATTTGATAAGGTTCAGCATCTGTATTGTTTAGTTTGAAAATGGGTTTTAAGCCTAACTCTCTTAGTGGAAGTATTTCCTTATATGGTAATTCTTCATCTAATCTATCCAACTCTTTATTTCCTTCTTCCATAATTTTATTGAAATCGGATATAGTATTATTGATTTGTGCAGGCAAATAAAAAGATTGGAATAAAAACAAACCTATAAGCAACACCGAACCGACCAAAAAATAGACTTTCATTTGCAGTGTAACAAATAAATTTAAGGTAATTTTTTCAAAAAGTTCATCATACTCTTTAGAAAAAGAAGATTCTTTTTTCATTTGATAAACTCCTTCGCCATATTTATATCAGCTTGTTTTGTTTTTAATAACTTTTCATAATCTTGATTAATATTCTGACCTATAAGATGCAATAACTCCTCTGTACTATCACTTTGTTCAACATACTTAGACAGTAATAGATGAAGAGTCGGCAAGTTACGATATAGGAAATTATCATATTGCGTTAAATCACGCGGATTTTCCATCAATTGATTGAAAATACTTTTAGATTCCATTAATGTGTTAGAAATAACTTCATTCTTCTCTAGGGAAGGGACATCCTTTATCACCTTCTCGATCCCAAGAATAGTTGATTTGGCTTCAGCCATTTCGTTCTTGAACAATAAAAGTTCAGAATCAGTCATACGATGTAGCTCTTGATAGTTCTTAACTCTTTTTTTCTGTTCTTGCTTTAACCTAAATAGTTTCATTACTTGAGTAGCAAACACTATTAAAATACTAGACAAAATTAGCAATGTAACGTAAAAATAAATCATTATACTCTCCTTTAGAGTCTCTTGGCTATGCTAGTCATCGTTATATCACTTTCGTTTACCTAGCATAAAAAAACGTTGTTAACATAACTAACGCTATTATTTATATTTTACCATTGAAATTAAGTTATTTTCAATCTAGCTATAGGTCTTTTTTAATAGTTTTTATGTATAAAGATAGTTATTTTTTAATGAGTACACTATTCCCTCCCTGATAAAGTTATCCCCTATTTTTTATTGTCTTTGGAGATAAGCCTCTTAATACTTTAATCATAATAGTTTCATAACAAAAAACTCCCTCATCAACTTATTAGCTAACGAAAGAGTTTATTATTTTTGTCATTATAATTTGGTTTCCGATTAAAAATTTAATCAATACCATGAGAGTATTAAACTTAGCTCTATCTAATCCCTAAAGCAATACGTGCATATCTGCTCATTCTATCTGTTGTCCACGCTGGGTACCATACTAGCTTCACTTCTGAATCTGTGACTTCTGGTACGTCTTTTAAAGCCTTATGGATATCATCTGTAATTACATCTGCTAATGGGCATCCCATTGTTGTTAGAGTCATTTTGATTGTACAGAAACCATCTTTTGCTAATTCTACTTCATAAATAAGACCTAAGTTTACAATATCGATTCCTAATTCTGGATCGACTACCGTTTCTAGGGCTGTGACAATTCTACCTTGGATTTCTTCTATTTCTTCAGCTGACCACTCGTTTACTTCGCTCACGTCAGTTGCCTCCTTAATTATCCTATATTCTTCATCTATAATAACCGTTACACTAGCGTTTGTAAATGAGAAAGTCTTGATATCCGCTATAAAAAAGAGCGGTGACCTTTTACAGTCCCACTCTTTACAATTTATTTTGTTTGTAAGGCTTTACGATGTTCACGTTGTTGGTCTTCATTTAAGAATTGTCCCATAACACTTTGTGTTGGCACGATGTTAACGAAGGCATTTTCATCGATTTCATAAACTAATTTTTCTAAATCATATAATTCATACTTGCTCACAACCATCATGATAACCGTGTTCTCTTTATTAGTGAAACCACCACGTCCTGGTAATAATGTCATACCACGAGGAATCGCTGAATGGATAGCGGCTTTAATCTCATCAGATTTACTAGAGATAATAAAGGCTGTCATTTTTTGGCTTCCAGTATGCATCTTGTCTACGATTTGTGTTAAGCAGAAAATTGAAATAATAGTATATAATGCTGTTTCCCAATCGTACATCAAACCTGACACTAGGATAATTAATAAGTTTTGTAAGAACAAAAGACTTCCGACTGTTTTACCTGTTGTTTTTGCTACGACTAATGCGATAATATCAAGTCCACCTGTTGTAAAGCCAAAAACAAGACAAAGCCCTGCACCTAGACCTACTACTACACCACCGGCTACTGTATTTAATAACACATTATCTGTTATAGAATATTGTGGAATAATCATTGTAAAGACTGACATTGAGACTACTGTTAAGAAACTGTAGACCGTTGCTTCTTTACCTAGTTTCAACCAACTGATTAAAAAGATCGGAATATTTAGTACAAAAATCAATATCCCTGTATTAACCGTCATCCCAAGGTACATATCAAATGCTCCTGAGACCAATTGCGCAATTCCGTTAAGTCCTGCTGAAAATACATTGGCTGGTATTAAAAATATATTTAATGAAACAGCCGCTAAAATACCTGTTACGACTACTACAATTAACTTCGTTAATAATTCGTTCTTAAACGTCCATTTTAAATTTGTTTGCATAACTTTCCCCCTATTTCTATTATTGTTTTTGTTCTCCATAAGATAGAATAGCAGTTTATTCTGTTTAAATAAAGCTTTTTTAATCGTTTTTACTGTTATTTTAGATACTTTCTTGTCTCTCCTATTCATGATATAGTATGAGTACGTTTACACTTAAATACTAACGCACGATTGAGCTGCGTTTCAGGAGGAATAAAACATGGCAAAAGACCCTAGTTTTGATATCATTTCAGAAATTAATGAAGAAGATGTAAAAAATGCCCTACAAGTAGCGACAAAAGAAATAAAAAACCGTTTTGATTTTAAAGGATCAATCGCAAGCATGTCATTAGAAAATGGCAAACTATTACTAGTTGCTGAAGATGACTATAAAGTTGAACAAGTAAAAGATGTGCTATTCAGCAAATTAGTCAAACACAATGTCCCGATTAAAAACATTCAGTTCACAGATAGCGAACATGCACTTGGCGGAAATGCTCGTCAATATGGTGACTTAGTGAGTGGGATTGACCGTGACAATTCTAAAAAAATCATCAAAGCGATTAAAGACTCAAAATTAAAAGTCAAAGCAACGATTCAAGATGAACAAATCCGTGTCACAGGGAAAAGTCGTGATGATTTACAAGCTGTTATTAAATTAACACGTGACTTAACCCTTCCAATCGAATTACAATTTACTAACTTCAGATAAAACAAGTCCTCTATTTAAGACTTAACGTATCATGAAACCCCAAATAAAGCCACTACTATTAAAAGTAGTGGCTTTTACTTATTCTCCTAAATCTAATTCTAAATTACCTAAGCTAACGTTCTGACTACTAATATTTCCACCTATATAAGCTTGGTCTCGATCGTATTTAGGGTGTTTATTTTTTCCAAATCCATGGAGTTTTTTTAGATCAAAACTAACAGTTCCCAACCAGCCTTGACCTTGCTCAAAGTGAACATCCGTTACAACTGGCTCTTTGTGTAAAAATGTTGTTGGATCAGTAAAATACTCATCTGGGACAGTATTGCTGGAAACATACTCTTTATTCCCTAACGTAAAGGCTGCTAAACTTTGTTCTAAATCATCTTTACTATAATCCTCCGCTAAATTTGGAAATGTCACAGACATTACAATTTTATTTTCCGCTTCAGTCACATCCATAACTTCCATCGTAAAGCGTTCATCTTTCGCTGGAAGAACACGAGGAAAGTTATCTTTCACTGCCACTACAGGCTTATTCTTTGGTGCATTTGCGATATCAAACTTAACAGAAACATTTCCTAGTACATTTTCTTCCTCGCCTTCATTATCAACATAGCGGTTTGGCAAAATCGCACGATAACTACCGATATCACTAGTTGAAGATTTTTCTACTTTTACAAGTGCTCCGGTTGAATAAATAGGCCATTCCACCTCTTGCCCATTTTTATCTTTTCCCATAAACCATGCCCAGCTCGCATCAACACTTGTTCCTTTCGGTTGTTCAATTTTATAATCAACCATGGTGCGTGACTCGCCTTTTAACACTTTAGTGATAGTTGCAGTATAACGACCTTCCTCTGTTTCGGTACTTACTGAATAACCTGATGGTAAGGCTTGACTTACAACTTTTTCAACAGGAACATTAATTTTTTTCTTTTTACCACCAGTGTCAACAATTAGTGGAACCATCATCTTATCCGGTATTTTATCCTGAGATAAATCTATAGTTAACTGCCCATCAAATAATGCCTCTCCATTTTCTGATTCACGCATATCATTGCTCACATCGTTACCCTTAATAAGTGGTGATTCTCCAACATCAACTGTCAGCTTTAAATCTTTTTGATCTGATTTCTTATCTCTATTTGTTGAGACTATTTGATACACAATATCTATTTTACCCGCATCATAATAACTACCAATCACATGTATCGTTAAACCGTCAGTTTCTAATGGTTCAACTAAGTCCAATTCTGATAAAGAGGTACTTGCAAGGTTTATATTTGGATCAAATCTTTGAAATAATTTCCCTACAAATGGAATGTCGGCATAAACCTCTCCTAAAGATGGAATCAGATAACCCGAACCAACAAATAAACCACCCACGGCTACAGCTGAAAGTATGATTTTTCCTATTCTGCCCATTCCTTTTCCGACACTCGCTACCTCTTCTTGTTTAGCTCGATTCATCCCTTGTTTGACAGCGTTTTCCAAGGCTTCTTTAGGAACTTCAATCTCTGCCATTTTTTCTTTAATTTGTTTGTCGTTCATCAGACTCACCCTCCTTTAATAAGACCTCTTTTAACGCTTGTCTGCCTCTAGCTAGATTTGTTTTGACTGTTCCTTCTGATAGTTCTAACACTTGACCGATTTCTCTTACGGATAAGGACTGATAATAATAAAGAATAATCACTTTTCGGTAACTTTCTTTGAGTTGTGCCAAGGCGGTCGTTATATCCAGGTGACTATCGGTCTGTCTTTCTATTGATTCTTCATAAATAACAGCATCCATACCTTCTCGCTCATCACCTTCAGGAAAGAAAATCACTTGTGCTTTTTTCTTATTTAAAGCCATCGCATTATTAATGACAATCCGCATTAACCACGTTTTAAAATACTTTGGCTTTTGGACTTGCTTAATATTTTTTAGTGCTTGATAGACTGATTCTTGGACTACATCTAAACTATCTTCTTGATTACCTAAATATAAATAAGCCGTCCGATACATTTGTTCTTGATACCTAGTCATTAACTCTTCAAAAGCGTCACTGTTCCCTTTTATGGCCCGTTTGACCACTACTTCCTCTTTCATTCACTCACTCCTTTACCACTATACTTATTAGATGATTCATATTGCAAAATGGTTTCATTTTATTCAAACTAATTTTCTTTAATTCGCTCACTATAACACAATGTTAAAAGTTTACAACCCTATGGAAACATGCTATATTGTTTGAGTTCAGGTATTTTTGAACACTATAACGAACTATTAGGAGGTCACTTACATGAGTGAACATACATATATAAACAATGATTTTAGCGATATTTTAAAAGGCCGTCGTTCGATCCGTCAATACGACCCTAGCGTGAAGATTGACCGAGACATTATGAAACAAATCTTAGAAGATGCTACAACGGCTCCTTCATCAATTAACATGCAGCCTTGGCGTTTTGTTGTGGTTGATACACCTGAAGGTAAAGAGAAATTACGCCCACTAGTTGGCTTTAATTCAAGACAAAGTGATTCAGCAGCTGCCATGATTTTAATATTCGGTGACTTAAAAAGCTTTGATAATGCTGAAAAGATTTACTCTAAATCAGTTGAAATCGGTGGCTTAACTGAAGAAATCAAAGAAAAACAATTAGGTCGTTTCGCTCAGATGTACGATAACATGCCAGAAGAAGGCTTGAAACAAATTGCCCTAATAGATGCTGGACTTGTATCAATGCAATTAATGTTAGTAGCTCGTGCTTACGGTTATGACACAAACGCTATTGGCGGATTTGACCGTGCGAACTTAGCAGAAGCTTTTGATATGGACCCTACTCGTCATATGCCTGTTATGATTGTGAGCATCGGTAAAGCTGCTGAAGAAGGCAAACAAACCGCTCGTTTACCTATCACTGATATTACAACTTGGAAATAACAAAAAGCCTCGAACGATTACGTTCGAGGCTTTTTTAGTATTTATACCGCATAATTTTACAAATGTTATATTGATTTTTCACTAAACCCCAATGCCCTAATTCCCTCAGAAATCTCATGGAGATCAGATTCTTTTATAACCATACAAAGGTTTTTACGTGCTCTAGAACAAGCAACATATAATAAGTTCCTGGCTTCTCTCCATTTCTCTTCTTTAGATTCAGACAAACCTTCACCTTCTAGATTAGTTAAAAACTTTGAGAAATATGATTTATCACGTGCAAAAATATTGTCATAGATAACTAATAAATTATCAAACTCCAAGCCTTTTGAATTATGATAAGTTAAATAATTCATATTTATTGACATTTCTCGCGTCAAGTGTTTGTACCAATTAACAAATTGCTTAATACTTAAATAAAAAAAAACGTTCACTTTCTCAGTATTATCTTCGCATTTAAAGAAATTTACAGCACTATTTTTTATATCCTCTAATTCTATTATTTCTTTATCTAATCCGAATATAGAACACAACAAATTTTTTACAAGTATTTCTTCTTTTGATACTTTTATTAGCCTCTCGAGATATTCTGATAATGTACTCTCTTTTGATTCGTTTTCGATCTTTATAAATTGTTCATTAAACTTTCTTAACATCAAAAATGTAAGTTTACGAGAATCTTTATCATCTTTTACGTATGAAATTATAGTTTTTATTGGTGTATTTTTGTCTAACATTAGTTGTTTAAACCTTATGAGATTTTTAATATATAATAGAAAGTAACCTAAATTTTTATCATTATTACTCAAAAATTCAGTATTTATTTGCTTATAATTATCACCTTTATACTTAGGCATATCTTTAATACTGTCAAATAATTCCTTAAACCCTTGAATCTCTGATAACCCTTCATGCTTTAAAAGCAAGCACGCAAACTCATCAACCTGATTAATATTTTTATGTTTTTTAATATAATCCTCTGTTACTTTTTGTATACTCTCAGAAAAATTATCCTCATCTTTAACAATACAGTATGTTACTGTTCCACCTGATGCATCCTCATAAATTGACTTTTGGACAATTTTATCATTTCTAATTTTATTGATAGTGCCTATGATTTCTTCTGACGAACGTCTATTATACTTTTTATTTATTTGCTTTAAATTAGGATGCTTTTCACCAAGTTTATCTCCAATTCCTTTATTAAAGATATTTTGAACATCATCACCGTAATAACCAATTGTAAAATTGTAATTCTTCTTCTTAGCAAAGTCATCCAACATTTTTAATATCATGACAACATCTTCTGTGGTATCTTGATACTCGTCAATAAAAATCACTGAATATTTATCAACAATCATTTTTTTATAAATATCTGTTGACTCCGTCACAATAATTTTATTAGCATACTCTAATAATGTATCGTGACTGAAGTACATTTTATTTAAATTATCGCGATTGTATGTTGATTTATATTTCACTTTTGTAAAACCTGTTTCTTTATTATCAATATTACTTAATGTTTGGGTATAATTCTTTTTCTTAATAAGACTATTAATTCGCGCCTTAAAGTTTCCGAATCTCTTCTTTAACTCTTCAAAAGCTTCACCTTGTACATACTCTTGCATATTTGCAATAAATTCAGGTTTATTCAAAGAATAACTCTTATAAAATTGCTCAATAAACTCGGGATTATCTAGTAAACTTTCTAATTCGTCTGGACATTCACACTTTTTATCCTCTTCTAACAAAGTATTTATTTTATTTAACTCACTCACAATTTTTTCTCTATGTACTTTTAATAATAACGGCTGTTGTCTTTTGATTAATTCCCACATAAAATCATGAATTGTTGTAATCACAACTTGCTCATTATTCCCCAAACGATCTCTCATTTCATTTTTAGCTGCATTTGTATATGTAATACACAAAGCTTTACTATTTGCATAGGTTAAAATCTTTTTTGAGTTCAAAACATATTTCAAAGACTCAACCAAAGCATATGTCTTCCCTGCCCCTGCTCCCGCATTAAAACAAAAACTTACTGAATTGTCCAAACAATTATTTATTTCATCTTGTATGGACCTCTCGTCTTTTATATACTCTTGATTTTCTTTAGCTAACATTTAAACCCCTCCCTCAACACCAAGCTTATGTGCTAAAATATCTAATCCTAATTTTATATATATAGGAATATCTATTTTTTTGTTATCTTTTGTAATTAAATCAAACAATATTTGATTCATGAACTTTGTTTTATTACTACTTGATCCTATCTTTATTTGAAAATAGAAAGCCTTCTCTTTAAGATCAGCTTCACTCTCTTTAGTTCCTCCTGCTGCTTCCTTATATATATGAGGCATCATTTTTCTTAACAATTCATTTAAATATTTTGACTCTGTTTCCGCATTAGTTAATAATATTGCTTCTTCCAAACTTGTAGCATATGAATCATGAACTTTTCCTTGAGTTATAACAAATAAAGAATCAAAATCATACATAAAATACTGTTCATCTTTTGATTGATCCTTATAATAATCCGTTTTCAATTCAAGAAGTTGTTGATTTGTTGTATGCAAAACTTTAGCACATTGGTCATTTTTTTCATCTAAAAAGTACTTAAGTGTTGAGTTGGTAGTAAGTTTCGCACTATCTTTCAATAATTCACTACTTAAATCTTTTAATTGTTCGTAACCTCCTTTTTTTGCTTCGTCAGTTCTATTAAAATCAATATCTGTATAAAGTATTGTTGGAATATGCATTAATTTCAAAAGTTTAAAATACACTTTTCCATATGCACCATTAATACACAAAACTGTTATATACAATTTTTTTAACCTACTATCTTGACTAATCAAATATTTGAGATAAGCCTCTTCTGTTGGTCCCTCGACAATAACAACTGCATCGGAAAACATAATATTTGAAGTTTCCACTCTCATATGTTTCTTTATATAGGTTAAAGATTGAAAATCTGTAACCTCAACAAAAGCTTCATTTGAATTTTCAGTTGATTTTTTATCTCTCTTTTTAATCTCTTGTCCAATTATTTTATCATCTTTTAGCGGAATAATTTTACCTGTAGACTCACTAGTATTAGTATGGGTTAAATAATTAATATTATCTAATTTGTTCCCTTGATGTATTTTACTGTTTAATATATGCGGTGAATGAGTTGAAATAAGTAATTGATAATTAATTTTATGGATATTTTCTCTAAAATCAGAAAAATCTTTACTGTCATATAAAGTATTTATGGCTTCCTCAATATTTGTAATAAATAATTCTTGCATTTGTGGATGCATATAAGTTTCAGGCTCTTCAATACAAATCAAATTAATTTTATCTGTATAATTCTGCTCCTTATACATATCAATATACTCTACAAGTTCCGCTATTATAACCATTAAATTAGTATAACCCAATCCGAATTGATTTTCTGGTATATAATTTTCATTTTCTAAATACTCATATGTTACTGCATTTTTTAGTATGTCATCCATCTTAATAGCTGATATTAAGTTCATTTCCAAATTTTTTGAAGACTCTATTTTTTGAACAACACCATTTAAACGCTGCGTATAATTTGTATCTATTAAACTTTTAGTCTCAAAATTAATATCTTCAAGTAATTGATCAATTCCCCGTTGATTATTTGATAAAAAGCTTTTAATTATTTTGTTATATGCCTTTGATAAGCAGTTTTCTCCATTTATATTGTTCGCCTTCACCATTTTAACATCTAACAGATTAGACAATGAAAAATTGTCTGCTTTATCATCACTACCTTCCGGAAAAAAAGCTAACTCATAAGTTGCATTACTAAGTATAGTTAAATATTTGCGGAATAACTCTTCTTTTTGAAATTTAATATATTGATACCCTTTTTTATTAGTTTCTTCTCTTTCGGAATGTTCATCGCAATATTCAATGCACTCTTTTAAACTTTTCTCTTTTAATTTTTCATATAACTCTTTTTCTATATTTTCTAAATTTCGAACAGGTTGTTTTTCATATAAGCTATAAATACTGTCAAATTCCGTTCTTAACTTCACTTCGTTTAGCGCTTGATATAAAATGTCAATTTTAAAACTTCCCGCTTTACCAATATCTTTAATTAATAAAATTTCTTCTAAGTACGCCAAAGAATTATGTTCTAAATCATCAATCCCTACTTCTAACTGAAATTTAATTGTTGGTAATTCATATTCAGTTGAACCCACAATGATTTTATCATATATGCTTTTTAAATAATTAAGGTTAAAATCATGTACATTAAATAATGAAGTAGACCCACTTTTACTTTGTGATAACTTGCTTAACAAACCTAAAACTGTAGTTTTACCACTATTATTCCTACCTACAATCATTGTTGTATTTTTAGATACATTCAATTTGCTTGGTTCTTCATATTTGTTTGATTCATGTGCAATTTCTAACACATTTTCCCCATCTCTAAACTTTCTAAAATTAGTTAATTTAAGTGATTTTAAATACATACTAAAACTTCCTCCCTATCTTAAGAATATAAGTCACTACACTCAGTATAGATCAAACGGGATACTTTTTATACAAGAAAACGCTATTTTAATGCGCGGTATTAACTTACATTTTTATGTTTTACTGAAAAAATAGGGTGAAATTTATAAAAAAAGAAATTATTAATCTCTTTATTGTATAATATCTGTTTAATTTACGACTTAACAAAAAAACGACCTTGATTAAGGTCGTTTTTTATTACCCTCTATAATTTTTAATTCGTTCTAGCTGCTCTTCTTTTGTCCACCCATCGAAAGTGATTTCCCAGATAATGTCACCTAGCACGCTAGCCTCGCTTGGTAAATCTTCTGCCATTATATAATTAAAAACAGTTTCAAAAGGAACTAAATCTGCTGCAAATTTTTCTTCTGTTTCAACATTTAAAAGTGTTGGACTCCAGTATTCTATCTTGGTGATAGGCTCTATTTCTTTTTCAATAAGAACCTTAAAATCATCATTGGGCTGATCGCTAACTGATGCTATTGAATTTTTAAAACTGACTAAAGCATTTCTTAACGAATCCTCTTCTAATTCGGTTTCATACATCTCTACTAAATGTGCCGCTACGTTTGGAATCATTGTGTCATCTAACTTGTTTAATAACGCTTCTTTAAATGTTTTCATGTCTTCTTCCTTTCACGTCTGGTTATATCGACACCTTCATTCTACCTCATATCACTCAACAAATCATATACTTAAGGCTATAACTTTTCAAAATCCCTACTTTTTTATGCTCTGGTTTCTATCATTTTTGATGTGGACATTTAGTTATAGTTTTGTTCCAAATAATTAACAAGTTCTTCTGCTTTCTCATTTGCTGCACCATTTTTACGTGAATCTTCTGAAAAGACAAGTCCCATAAAACGACTCTTCTCCTGATCTAAAAATAACAGGAAGCTATTTTCAGTTCCGACGGTATCCTGCTTTTCTTTTATCTCAGCTGTCCCAGTTTTAGCTGCTAATTTAAAATTATCATGATATAAGTTATGAGCATAACCATCTTCATTGGCAACAGTTCCCACTAAATCATTTAAAACCAAATGTGCAGATTTTGCACTGATCACACCGTCTGTCTTTTCATTTTTAGCATCTGCAACAAGTTTTGGTGAGATTAAATTGCCATCTGTCATAAAGACGCTATACATTTCTAATTGTTGGAGAGGTGTCATCATTAATTGTCCTTGGCCATAAGCTGTATCTGCCAATAAAATATCATTTTTTAGTTTCTTTTCATTCGCAATACTCGCAGGTTCCATTGCAATAGGGAGTGACATTTCTTTACCAAATGGGAATTTAGCTAACCCATCCATTAATGTTTTCTCACCCATTTTGAGTGCTTGTTGTGCAAAATAGATGTTATCAGAATACACTACCGCTTGCTCTAGATTAACAGTCGGTTGCTCTTTAACACGTGTTGTCCAAAACCCACCCCAGCTGTTATCCTTTTGCCATTTTAAACCGTCGATTGGTAATGCTTCTTCCGGTTTGATAACACCTGCATCCAAACCAATTGCTGCGGTAATCGTCTTGAAAGTTGAACCTGGCGCATAGCGATTAGCGTATCTTGCAAGGAAAGGTAAATTTTTATCTTCTGATAATTCTTTATACGCCTTATCTCCAATACCACTTACAAATTGATTAGGATCAAAAGAAGGTGAGCTTGTTGAGACTAAAAGGTCACCTGTCTTCGGTTCAGAAGCAACCATAGCGCCTGGTTTATTTTTTAATGACGCAAAAGCTTTTTGCTGTGCGTCACTATCTAGTGTTAATTTAATCGTTTTTCCTTCAACCGCTTTTCTTTTGAATACGGTCTTTTTGACATCACCTTTTGCTGTAGTAATAACTAGTGATAACCCATTTTTACCTCTTAATTCGTTATCTAACGTTTGTTCAAGTCCCATTCGTCCCACTGGAGTCGTTTCATCCAAATCAGGATTTTTATCCAAATCCTCTGCCGTCGGCTGTCCTACATAACCTATTAAATGAGCCGCTGACTGTTCTAAAGGATAGTAACGCTGTTTTTTTGTTATTAAGCTTGTTCCAGTTGGCAACTTATCTTTTAGCGCCTCTTCTTCTTTATCATTTAGCACTTTAATAGGCACAAAAACGTCACCTTTTGTCCACTCAGGTTCGAGTAAGGCTTCTAGTTTCTCAACTGGCATGTCGATAGCTTCACTAATTTCTTTCAACGCCGCCTGTTTATCGTCACCTAGTTGAGTCGGATTCATCCCAATTTGTTTAAATTCTTTATTTTCTGCCAGTGGTTTCCCATTACGATCCAAAATAGCGCCACGTTCGACAACATCATTTTGTAACAACACTTTATCGGTCGCTTCCATACCTGGGAAAATTAAATACGAGCTCCATTTGAACTCATACTTCCCATTACTAGACTTAGAATAAATAGCTTTATATTTTTCTGGTTTAATAACACCTTCTGGGGTAGTTAATTCTAAATTATAAGTCAGTCTGTAGTTCTTCTTGCCGTATTTTTCATCTTTAAGATTGGTTACTTTGACTTTGGTAACACCAATACTATCAAAAATTGTTTCATAACGTTCTTTTACTTTTTTATTCGTTAACGTGTAATCTTCTAGTGATTTTTTTGAAAATAATTGACTGTATGCATCAAAGTTTTGTTTTTTTAAATCTGATACAAAATTATCTACTGCCTTCTGACGATTTTTGTTGTCTGTTATTGTTCTATAGCCATAAAATGAAGCACCAGCGACTAAGACAACTCCTGCACCTATTAATAATTTCTTTTTCATCTGCTTGTCACTCCTTATACATTGTGGTTACTTATAGTTTAACCTAGATTCAGTCTAAGCGTACAGTTATTACATGCATTTGTTTCTTAAATTATCCTTAAGACGTGCTGATTTCAACCCTCACTTTTTCACTCTGACTCAAATAGCTAAAAAAATATTGAATAACATCTGTCTCACTTATATTTCTAACAAAAGTAATGGCCATATTGTCATTATAAGAGATCGCACAACAATTAATTGGGACGTTTGAAGTAGGGTACGATACCACGTTAATCGCTTTAATATGCGATTGCAGTTCTTGTGGTACTTGAAACGCACCTAAATTTGAAAATGTTAGTGTTTTTTTCTGCTCTCCACGCTTAGCAAATGCTAACCTCATGACTTGTTCCTTAATAACTAAAGGTGTTAAGCGAGAATACTGTTTTGATTCCATTTCAACATTCTCATTAATCATTCTTTGAAGATTTTCTTTAGTTAAGCGATTTTTAAATTGTGCCCTAACCACTTCACAAATATCCGGTAGAGTAAGCTCTTTAGTTCCCTTTACTTCAACTGTGATGGTGCCAAAGAAATTAGTTAGCGTCTTTGAAGGAAATAATCCTCTTAAATTAACCGGAATAGATACGACGACTGAATCGTCTGTCTGTGTTTCTTTAACCTTTGTTTGATAACAACTATAAATAAGCAAACTAGCCAAAAAGGCTGTCATATTAAGGTCATGAGAGGCGGCACATTTTTTTAATTCGGTCAGTGAGACTGTACCGTGGATAACCTCTACCTCTCTTAATGACGTTCCATTAAGTCGATAGGCATTAGGTAAACTACATGTTTCAGTCTCTTCAGCTGTAGCATATCTTTTAAAGGAATCTTCCCACTCTTCCAGTTTTGGCTCTTCATTTAATTTGAATAAAAAAGAACGATCATCTAACTGACATCCGATTTCCTTCAAATAATAAAATAATAATACTTTAAAAAACTCCAATGCGCCTGCTCCATCCGATACAATGTGGGAGACCTCAATTGATAGTTTATTATGATAATAAAGCACTCGAATAAGATGTTCATCGTAACTCGTTAAATCAAATGGCGCACCGATTAAGGGTGTTTCTTTTTCTATTTTGACCTTTTGAGGATTTTGTTCGAGATAATTCCAGAAAAATCCACTCTTGATGGTATAACCGAAACCTGGAAATCGTTGAATAACCTGATCCGTAACATGTTGCAAGGCGACTCTATCGATTGCTTTTTCTAATGTAGCAGACACTCTAAACACAGCACTATTCTTTTCTGTTGCTACGGCACTGAATAGCTTACTAGCATTATCTAGTTTATGCCATTTTTTACTCATCTTTAAGAGTTGCCATTTCTAAATCAATTAAACGCTTAAGGTTATCTACTGTCGTTTGGATGTACGTCTTATCTTTAAAGGTATGAACAAAAACTAATGCCCCCTCAAGTGAGCTTTCAATCATACCCGCTAATTGATACGCTTGTTCGGAATCCATACCTTCTGCTTCAAATTCCTTAGCCAAACGATTTAAAATATAACGGTAAGCTTGTTCACAGTGTTGTCTAATATTCTCGTTCCCCTCGGCTGTTTCAAGGGCAATAAGTGCAAAAGGGACCACACCATCATACGACTCATATGACCCCACTTCTTCTAGTAACTTGTAAATACGCGAGATACCTGGTTTGATCCCTTTAAATAAAGTAGTGAGGAACGCATCATTGTCTTTTAATGTCGCTTTTATCGATTCAATTAACAGTTCTTCCTTACCACCTGGAAAAAAATGGTACAGTGAGCCTTTTGGGATGTCAGCTGCTCTCAAAATTTGTGTAATGCCAGTTGCCGCATAGCCTTGTTTTTGAAATAACGCTTTGGCGATTACTAATATATGTTCTTTAGTCGATACTTCTTTCATATTAATCTTCCTTCCTATTATCAATAACACGTGTCGCTTTTCCTTCAAAACGTTCTAGTGTCTGTTCTTTTAAAACCTTAACAGGCAATGATAAACCTATCTCAGTTTTAAAAAGAGAATTTAGATCCTTTTCCAGTTTAACAACGTCTCTTTCATTAATCAATCGACTCTCTACTTTAATACTCAATTCATCCATATGATTAACCGTTCTAAGTTCTAGTTGATAATGAGGCAGACAGTTCTTATTAGAAAGAAGTAGTGCCTCTATTTGAGAAGGATAAAGATTCACACCCTTCACGATCAACATATCATCTACCCGACCTGTTGGCTTTGCCATTCGTTTAAATGTACGACCACAGCTACATTTTTCTGGAATTAGCCGTGTAATATCGCCTGTACGATAACGCAATAGTGGAAATGCCTCTTTGGATAATGTGGTAATAACTAATTCTCCTTCTTGACCCTCTGGTAAAACATCTCCTGTTACGGGATCAATTACTTCTGCAATAAAGTGGTCCTCATTGATGTGTAACCCCTCTTTTTCTTGACAGCCATATGCCACACCTGGTCCCATAATTTCAGATAAACCGTAAATGTCAAAGGCCTGTATGCCCAAGGTCGTCTCTAATTCTTCTCTAATCTCATCACTCCATGGTTCTGCTCCGAATAAGCCCACCTTTAACTTTAAGTCAGCTGATGTTAGCCCTTGCTCTTTGAGAGCATCAGATAGATACAACGCATACGACGGCGTGCAACAAATAACACTTGTTTCTAAATCCTTCATAAATGTTAATTGTTTGAGAGTATTGCCTGCCGAAGCTGGAATAACAGTTGCTCCAACTTTTTCTGCTCCCCCATGAATTCCCAGACCACCAGTGAACATACCGTAACCAAATGAAATTTGCATCTTATCTTCTGATGTGACACCAATCGCTGTTAATGACCGTGCTACTAATGTTGACCACACCTCTAAATCATTTTTAGTATAAGCCACGAATGTCTGATTCCCTGTTGTACCAGAAGAACCGTGTAATCTCACCACTTTTTTCATATCTGTTGCTAGCATTCCTAATGGGTAATTATCTCGTAAGTCTTGCTTTGTCGTAAAAGGTAGTGTCTCTAATTTAGATAAGTTACAATCACTGGCTTCTATTTGTTGCAGATTTTCTTTATAAAAGGGTACTGATTTTTTTAACTCACTTACCAAACATTTTAACTTGGCTTCCTGTGTTAACTCAATTGACTCCTCTGATGCAACTTCTTTATAATCCCAAATATTTTTCATACTATTAACCTCTTTCAATAATGTAATTTTTTTTTGATTTCTTCTTTTAATTCGTTAGGTTTTAGCCTTATTAAAATAATAAGTACCACACCCATAAAACAATTTGATAAAACACTGGGCCAAATGACCCGTGCTGAGTCAGAAAATAGCATCAGTACGGAAAATATGTTGGTCGCAAACAGTGTCAGTATGTAACCAAATTCACTGGTCCAAAAACTACCTCGATAAAAGGCAATACTTCCAATTAAGACCACACTTATAATCCGTAAAAGTGGAATAACGTAATTTAAAGACCATCCAGAAAAACCCGTAACCCAATCGATTGTTGTCACAAAAAAACTTAGAAAAATATAATGGGTTACTAAGGATCTGCCAAACTTCCCTTTCCAAAAATCTCTCATATAAACCGTTAGGAATTTCCCAGCATATAAATAGGCTGCTATCACCACAAACGACCATAAGACCGGCTTTATACCCCACGTCATAAGATTGAGTAAGAGACATAAACCACCCAAAATAACACCTATTTTCAAAATAAAACGTTCCGTTTTTTTTACATCTTTAGTCGTAAGTGGCTTTTTCGGATAATAAATCGGATTTTTAACGACCTCCTCACTTGCGATCAACTCTTCTGAGCAAAAAAGGCAGTGCTCATTTTTTGTCACTATTATTAGGTCACAACTTTTACATTTTTTCATATACACTCCAACTAGACAGACTGGTCTATTATTTAGTTTTATAATAAAAGAGACTCAGATTTCACAGTCATCTTTCGCCTCACAGATTAATCTATTTTATGCGACATTACGATTTCTTTTTTATCCATATCATAAGATACTGATAAGTATGGTTTAAATATAAACCCTATTAGCATCAAGCTTGCTCCTATGCCTAACACGATTAATTTTTTAGTCATGGTAACTCACCTCGCCTCTTTTTTTAGGTCTAATTTTATTTAATAAAAATTTATAAACAGACAGTGATACTTGTTTTGAAAATGTGATAAAGTACGGTGTTAAAATCCAAGCTAAGGCAATTAGAACTAAGCCACTTCCTAGATTAAATAAACCTGTAGGCACATGATGAAAGAGTGTATAGACACTCATCAAAACAAGTACACCGCCCATTCCCCAACACAAAACAACAATCAGATTTAGTAAAAATAAGCCTATTCCTAATATAATTAACGCACTTAAGACAATTAGGATCCCTGCTAAAATTAAAGGTAGCCCCACTGGAGCAGATAACAACAATGTAATCGGTAGTAACCACTTCACGCGACGGCTTGATTCTTTATTTTCCAATTGATCTTCTTGATAATCAATAATCGCATTGTAGCTTACCTCTTTAGGTGTTCCTAACTTTTCTTCAATCTCACCATAGTCTGAAAGTTCTGCCTCTAAAATATATTCTTCAAAATATAAAAAGGCATTTTCCGCTTCTACAGCTGGTAAGACTTTGTTTAAATTAAGTTTTAATTCCGATAAATAATCCGTCTTATTTTTCATATCATTCTCCTATTAACTCATTAAATTTAGTATGAAACTCTGTCCATTCAGCTGTTAACTCCGCTAATCGTCCTATTCCTTTGGCTGTTTTAGAATAATATTTTCTATTTCGACCTTGGAATTCTTGATTATAGGTTTCAACAAAATCATTCTTTTCAAGTTTTCGTAGAACAGGGTATAGTGTTGATTCCGAAATATCAATGACTTCTTGTACTTTTTGTGTAATGAAATAACCATACAAATCTTCTTTTTCTAGCAAACTTAAGACACTTAACTCTAATATCTGTGAACTGCTAAGCAATTTCAACGCTATCACCTTTTCTTTTTATAATACTATACAACGTATAATATACTACTAAAAATAACATGTCAAGTTCTTTTAAATTTAATGTTCAAAAAAAAGACCTTCAACAGGTCTTTTAAGGACTATACTCTCTTTCACTACGCTCTATCATTTTATTTTGAATCTTGCCTTTTTAATACTAATTCCGTGAGACCTATTGCTAACACTACCGCAAAACCATTAACAAGCAATACTCCCCCAAAACTTCCTACTTGAGGAAACTTGATTCCAACAACTTGATAAATGCAATTAACACCAGTAATGATGACTAGACAAAAACTTTGTGCCATATCCCAAGAATATCGTGAAGATTTTGCGCGTTTACTACTATAACCGATCTTATAGCGGTACTTCTCTTTTCGAAAAATAAAACTACTAACCGCACACCCTAAAGATACTCCTGTAGACAACATCAATGGTACATTCACAACGTTCACACCTTTCATTAAATAAAAATTGAAACTCCGACACAACTAGCGTATAATCCTAAGTGAAAAGAGAATGACAGTCAACTTGCACGTATCACTCTCTATGTAAAGCCATTTAAGATGGTGACAATATTATCTGATTAAAAATAACCAGCTAACTCGTCAAAGTATAGGGTTGGTTATTTTTTTTCGTCATTTTTTAGCAAGTCGACCACTAACCTGATTAAAGATATAGTAAACATCCCTATAGCTAAAATCAGCTTAATCGTCTCTAATGCTGACAAAAGGCTTCTCCCTTCATAGTATTTAGCCCTTATTTTCATAAGCACCACCTCCTATTTATAGATAGCCACCACCATAACTTCTTTACTCGGCTATTATACTGCTACGCTATATATATAAAAAGCGAACAACCGCTGATATAACGGTGTTCGCTTCACTATTTTTTGGACAATTATCGTTCAAGGAAAAGACTAAAACAGCTTATTTTTTATCCCAATACACGCCGCCTTCAAATCCTCCACGTTCGGCTTTCTTTTCTTCTTTTTTAGAGGTCACTGTCTCTTTATCAAATCCTTCATACGTCACTAAGGCCTCTAATACTTCATAAATATCAGCTAACTCTTCCAGTTTATTGTCACGATTGGGCGCTTGGATGTATTCTAAAACCTCTTCCTGTAATTTACCTGTTAAAGCATCGTGTAATTCTTCACCTGTAAGTTCTCGAAACTCCGCATCAGGGAAGGTTTTAGTAATTGGTTCTTGTAATAAATCTCTAATTAATTTTCCTGACATTAATACTCTCCTTCTTTAAACTAACTCAACCACAATCTCATCATAAGAGGCTCTACTGTGTGACACGGGTTTTACGATTAACTGTGTGGCGTCTTTACTGATATGATTAAGATAACTGTCCGATGCATGGACACGGTCAATAAAATTGTTAGTGTTGTCCCAAATATCGTAATACATAATCTCTTCATCTAAAGTAGCCGTCACAAAAGCTTCGCCACTCTCTTCTAGATACTGTTCCACAGAAAAACTAGGTTTTCCAGTTAACTCTATTATGTTATTTTTCAGACTCAATTCACCCACATATATCTCGCTATCTGATTCACCTATTACATTTAAAGCAAGTTTCCCAATTTCGCGCCCTTCATAGAAACTCAACTCAAAACAACTTGTTTCCCATGTTTCTCTGACACCAAATGGCAGACTAACTGGATTTTCTAAATCATCTTTAAAGTAAAGGACTAAACTTCCTTTTACGTTTCCTTTAGCTTTTGTAATCACAGAAAGTTGTTCTACTCCTGTTAACATGACATCCATTTTGAATAAATTAACCAACGTGTCCTTAGAAAGTTGAGATACTTTAAGCGAACTTCCGCCATTCCACGCTGTGTTGTAATCAAAGTCAATTAGCGCCTCTCCTGTTTGCCACCACTGCCAGCTTGGGAGGATATCCTGACTGCTCATGTTGCTCCATTCTCTTGTCGCTTGCTTTTCACCTTCTGTAAAGAAAGCTAAGCCATGTCCTGTATTAAAATGAGTCACAAATGGTGCCGTATTAATCACTGTTTTTTCAGCAATAAAATGAGCGACACCATCCCAGTGATCCGGGTTATCACGGTCATTAGGTACCATTTTATCCGAATAAGGAGCGCTGTTTTCTTCAGTTAAACGCCCAGTATCTGTCGGATTTGATTTTGGCCCCGACCAAAACTGGCGGTCACGTTCACTGATATCATGTTGATTAGCATTATCTAAATTATCGCCTGGATAACGCGAAAAAGTGAAATCCGTACAGAATAATCCCCATGATGCTAAAGGTGTTTCTTCAGTATTAAAAACCTGGCGGATATCATACGGTGGATTAAACCCATATTTTTGATGCTCTGTTCCTGCAAAGATAATCTCAAGAGGATCTCTCCCCATTTCTTTTGCGTGACGATTGGCTTCTTTTAAACGTTCGGTATGCCACGCATAGTTCATAAACATACTATCTGACGCGCATCCATTTTCAGCTTCTACCCAGTAACTATTCACGTCTGTAAACCCATTAACATAATATAGCTCACCATCAGGCTTGATACAGTCGTAAAATTGAATATATAAATCAGGTGCTTGTTCTTTAAAATAAATTAACATCTCTTGTAATTTTACTGCGTGTTCTTCAGACACTGTCGCTTCTTGATTGATAAAATACCCATCAAAGTTCATGTATCTCGCTAACTCAATCATTTTATCCGCAATTGGAAATTTACCATTTTCGCTGGCTACCCATTCTGAAAAATCGTCTTCTCTAGGCCAAAACCAACCGCCTAAACTTTTCACGCCATTACGATGAGCTGCATCTGTATAGGCTGGGTTAGGATAATTAAGTACACCATACACTGTATCCTTTGCCTCTTTGATATCATCATAGGTCATACCATCTATTGCCATACCATTCCATGCCCCGTAATAATCAACATACTGCCAAAATTGAAAATTATGACGAGCAAAAGCATCGACTGTCCGAGTAACATCAGGTATCCCTTTTAATAGATCTGCTCCTGGGTCTCCATAATCACCTGATAATGTTATAACCTCTGCTTGATGAGCTATCGCTGGTTGTGCTTGAGTCTCTCTATATGTCTTATTTCTTGCTGCTAATGGTGTTTCTGATCTAAAATACTTCGCAGTTTTATCAGTTTCTGGTGACCAATTTAATAACTGTTGAGCACTAAACCCGTGAAAATAAGGCTGATTCGGTCCTTTTGCAGAATACTTATTTGACATCTAATCTCTCCTGTTCTTTACCATTACTTTTATTTAAAACGCTTACACCACTCTGTATTTTAGCATTTTTTTCATTAAAAATAACAGTTGAACAAAAAAAGAACATTTTTTATTTTTTAATCATTTTCTCTCGTTGCAAAATATTCCATTGGATTTTAGCCAACGTTACCCCAAAGAAAATCAATACTATTGGGAATATTAAGGCAACTGCTAATCGCATTCCCGCAAATGGGAGTTCAAATAAAAAGGCTTTTGTAAAGGCGCTACCTGTTTTTTCCCATAGTCCTGGTGTTAAGAAAAATTGCGAGGGATTCATAACGGCTGACACACTACCTTTTTCAAATAAAACATAATAAATGACTAAAATAGGTAACATAGACACCGCATACCCTTTTCTTAAGCGCTTATCTCGTTCTAATTTTGAATCATTATCTGAATAAAGCTCCATTTGATTCGTCTTACTCCCAATATAGTAATGGGTGCCACTATCTTTTTTGCCTGCCAAATGCTTCCATCCTGCATCTTCCATAAACTGAAGATAGTCTGAATACGGGGCTGTTTTTTCAAATTTTCTGTAATCAACGCGAATAACCTTATCATGGTCCACTGCTTCAACTTCTCTAAATTTATAACGGCCCATAGCTGTTATACCAGTAAAGCGCCAGCCATTTTCCAATTGTTTGTTTAACCACGCTTCTTCTTTATCTAATGATACAAAAATCTTCCACTTTTTCTTCTCTCTCATTATCTTCTCCTCCAATACCTATCGATTCAATTTTTCCCAGACACGTACACAATGACTTAGACGTGCTACTTCTTCTTCCAATACCTCATTACCATAAGCTGTTGTTTGATACATCTTACGTCGTTCATTTTCCGATGACACTTGGACAATCATCTCTGACTTTAATAAATTTTCAATCGCACCGTACATGGTTCCCGCCGCAATCCTAACGTCACCTTCGCTTAATTCTTCGATTTCCTTAATAGCTAAATAGCCATAGGTCGGCTTTTTAAAGACTAATAGAAGATAATATACTGTCTCGGTTAACGGTAATCTTGAATTTCTCATATTTTCACCTCTTATATAGTCGAACTGTATAGTTAAACTATATAGCGTAACTGTATAAAAAGCAAGTCTTTTTATTAAAATACAAAAATGAAACTAATAGTTTACAACTATGCAACTTGAAAGTTCTTAGATAATCCCCAAAAAATGTTACAATTAAATTGCAAACTATGCTTCAATAAATAGGAGGTTTTTGATGAAAACACTTGGTTATAGGATATTTGAATTAAGAAAAGAAAAAGGACTCTCTCAGAAATCACTTGCTGAAATGTTAAACATATCAAGACAATCTATTTCAAAATGGGAACGTGACGAAACAATTCCAGATTTAAAGCATTTGATTCAACTTACAACCCTATTTAACGTATCACTCGATTCCCTCATTACCACTACTAATTCCGAAAAAACAAGTCAACCTATTGACAGTAGATATTATTTTAGGAAAATATTGATTAGAAGTAAAAAATTATTTTTTTTACTTCTAATATTTACATTTTTACTTTTTTCCTATTATCATCACTTCACCTTCACAACACTAACACTCTTATCTGTCTCTCTAATCGCTTTTATCATTTTTAAATTACTTTTTTTTATTTCAAAAGAAGTTTCACATGATAATTTTAAAAAATAAATTTTCCTAACAGTTTTAATCTCTCTATTTCTCACTTTTGTTGGAACAACATCTTCCTATGCCTCTCAACATAATAATTCACATCATATAAATAAACTGACTGAAACTGTCAATTTTAAAAGTGACGGCACTAAAAAAACGATTCAAGGTTTAGATTCTAATGGTAACCTTTATACGTTAAAACTCACACCTTGTAAGTAGCAATTCATCAAAATCATGGACCATATGGGAAGTTTCTTATACTGGATTAATAATAAATTGTTCTTTTGATATGAAAGTTACAAATAATAAAGTCACATCTGTTTCAAATATGTGGATACTTACAATCGGTTGTACGTACTCTAAAGAAAAACTCTCAAAAGGTGATAAATATGGAAAACTATCTTTCAACGCAACAGATTATATGGGAATTATCATGCAAACTTGTTGGTTAAAAGGGACTGTCACTGGAAAAAATAATAATATTAATGTCAGTTTTCAAATGTAATAAAAAAAAGAGGCCTAAGCCTCTTTTTTCTTATCCAAACCACCCTGTTGTAAGGGGTAATAACCCAAGAAATAATACCAATTCAATAACTGAAATGACAAATCCAATTAGCCATAATTGTTTCTGTGGCGTGTAACCTAGTGAGAAATAAAGTCCAGATGTCCCTGTTCCGTAATGCGTCATACCTGGTGTAATCGCAAGTAACGTTGTTAACGTCATCACTGCAAGTAAACTTGGTACGCCGAAGCTTAACATAATCGTTAAGAATGGTAAAAATAACACTTGCAAATGAACCACTGTACTCGTAAAGAAGTAATGTAAATACACATATAATAACGATACGATAATATAAACACTCACCCATGAGACATTCATTGGTAAGTTCTGCGCTAACTGAACCACACGGTCAATCACACCTTCTTTGGTCATAATTGACGTTAAAAGTAGTAAAGGCGACATCCATATTAAAATATCCCAAGCATTCTTTTCCTTTAAGATATCATCATAAGCTATCACATTTGTCACTAACAAAATCGACGTAGCAATCATACATACCACTGTGGCGTTGACACCAAACTGCTTTCCGAATGACCATAGGAAAATCATCAAGACAAAGGTTGCGATTAAAATCATCTCTGATTGTTTTAATTTCCCCATCTCAGCTAGTTTAACTGACGCATCCTGTTTGATTTTAGCTGTATCAAAATCGACTGGTTTAATAAGTTGTTTCAAAACATAAGGAATTAATAACAAAGCTAAGACACTAGGAATAGCCATAATCATTAACCATTTCCCCCAACTTAGGTCAACATCTACTAAATCTTTCGCCATTGAAAGAGCCATTGGATTCGTCGCCATCGCTGTTAAAAACAACGTACTTGTCAGTAAATTTCCGTGGTAACTTACCATACTAAAATAAGACCCCGCTCGTCTACGTTCTTCTTTATCCTCTATCTCTAATGAGTCAATCACAGAAGTAGTAATCGGATAACCGATACCTGCTCCCCTTGCATTACTACTTGGGATGAAGGGTGCGACGACAAGGTCACATAAGATAAGTCCATAGCCAACGGACTGAACTGAATTTCCCATCAAACGAATGAGTCCATATGAAATTCGGTTTCCTAAACCTGTATTACGAAAGCCAATGGCAATGAAAAAGGCAAAAATAACTAGCCAAATACTTTCCGAACCAAAGACTGCAAATAACGCTTTACTGTCTGGCGTTAATTTGAACAGCCCTATTAATGTCAAGACAATCAACGATTGCATGCCGATTGGGGCAAGTCCTAATAAACTACTGATCACAAAACTGATAAATAACACAGCACCACGCCAACCATTAACCGTTAACCCAAAAGGAATTGGGCCTACTAATAAACCAAACATAAAAGCCAGTAAAATTAAGCCTTTTATCTTATTTTGTTTTGTTAATGCCATGTTACCCTTTCCTTTCAATCATCATTAAACTACACGTACTATGACTGATCACACGTTCTCGGTCGTCTGTAATCGTCACTTCCCAGACTTGAACCGTCTTGCCAATTGATACAGGCTCTGCCTCCACCGCTAGTCTACCTTTTGCAACAGACTTAACATGTCTCGAATGAATGTCCATCCCTACAGGAATACGACCTTCTTCCGCATTTTCTAAAGCCCCTAGACTTGCTGCTGTTTCGGCAAGTACAGCGGATACACCACCATGCATAATACCAAAAGGCTGGCAATGTTCTTCTTTTACTTCCATTGATAACACTACTTTTTCTTTCGTGACTGTCTCTTGGACAATCCCTAATAAATTTATAATATCCATCTTATCCCTCCAAACTCTATTGAACTATCGCTTTTCACTTAGTAAGTAAATCACATATAACTAGTCCATTCAATAATATTGGCTTAATTTGAGCCAGTTTCAATGTTTTTTTCTGAAAATAATGTATAATGTTCCTAGATATACGAGAAAGGAATGATCCAATATGACTTGGTCAACTATTAAAGAATACAACGAAATTTTATTTGAGCGTCAAGGTGCGATTGCGAAAATCTCAATCAACCGTCCTCAAGTTCATAATGCCTTTACACCACTTACAGTTTCAGAAATGATTGAAGCTTTTACTATCTCTCGCGATGATGCTTCAATTGGTGTTATCATCCTTACAGGTGAAGGCGATAAAGCTTTCTGTTCAGGCGGAGACCAAAGTGTCCGTGGAAATGGCGGTTACATCGACGAAAACAGTATCCCTCGTTTAAACGTTTTAGACTTACAACGCTTAATCCGTGTGATTCCAAAACCAGTTATTGCAATGGTTAAAGGATGGTCTATCGGTGGCGGTAACGTCTTACAATTAGTCTGTGACTTAACAATTGCAGCTGATAATGCTGTATTTGGTCAAACTGGCCCTAACGTAGGTAGTTTTGATGCTGGATACGGTTCAGGCTACTTAGCACGTGTCGTTGGACATAAGAAAGCTAAAGAAGTTTGGTTCACATGTAAACAATACCCTGCTGAAGAAGCCTTACAAATGGGTTGGATTAATACGGTTGTTCCTTTAGATAAAGTTGAAGAAGAAACAATCAGCTGGGCGAAAGAAATTCTTAAGAAGAGCCCTACTGCTATCCGCTTCATCAAAGCTGCTATGAACGCTGATACAGATGGACTTGCTGGCTTACAACAATTCGCTGGTGATGCCACAATGCTTTACTACACAACTGAAGAAGGCAAAGAAGGTAAAAACTCATTCTTAGAGAAGAGAGAACCTAACTTTGACCAATTCCCTAAATTCCCATAAAAAGAAGGCTAAGTATGGAAAACTGGTTAATCAAACGGGCTAAGATGAGTCCGAATCAATTGGGTTTAGTATTTAACGATACATGCTGGACCTTTAAAGAATTAGAAACTGATGCGACACAACTTGCCACTGCGATTACCTCACAGTCACCCACTTTACAACGGGTGGCTGTTTTAGGTCGTAATCATGCAGACTTTTATTTACTACTCCTTGCCCTTCACTTGCTACAAGTCGAAGTGGTGGTCTTAAATAACCGATTAACGGCTGGTGAAATCGCACAACAACTTACAATCGCTGAGCCAGACTGTGTGATTGTTGATCCTATTTTTAGCGATAAGCTGATAGACTGCCCTTGTCCTGTACTTGATTTAGTTGAACTAAGACAGATTACAACAGATGCGTTATCTTACACTCAGAAGCCATTAGAGCTTGATAGCGTGGCAACCATTATGTTTACCTCTGGTACGACAGGTGTCCCTAAAGGCGTGAAACAGACCTATCAGAATCACTTATCAAGTGCGACAGGCTCTGCTCTTAATGTTGGAATGACTCCTGATGACAAATGGCTCCTAACGGTTCCTTTGTTCCATATTAGTGGGTACTCTATGATGATGAAGAGTCTTATTTACGGAAATACCGTTTATCTTGTCGAAAAATTTAATCCGACACTGATTTGTCAGCTGATTAAAGAAGCTACTATTACGCATATTTCGCTCGTTCCAACGATGCTGACGGCACTTCTCAAAGTTCCAGACTTTGCTGAGAACAAAGAGTCACTTCGTTGTGTCCTATTAGGTGGTGCTCCCCTAACGGTCGCTCAATTAGAAGAAGCCCATGCCCTTGATTTACCGATTATTCAATCCTTCGGTATGACGGAAACAGCGTCGCAAGTGATTGCACTAAATGCCCGTGATGCTAAGCGAAAAATCGGTTCAAGTGGTCAGCCACTCTTCCCTGTGGAACTTCAAATCGAAGACCCTAACGAAGATGGCATAGGTGAAATCCTGATTAAAGCACCAAATGTGTCACCGGGTTACATCAATGCAGAGATGATTAAAACAACAGATGGCTTCCTAAAAACAGGTGACCTTGGTTATCTTGATGAGGAAGGTTTCTTATATGTCGTTGGACGTAAGAAAGAGCTGATTATTTCTGGTGGTGAAAATATCTACCCACTCCGCGTGGAAAATGCCCTACTCACGACGTCACAAGTTAAAGAAGTCGCCGTAACAGGAGAACCTGATGAGTATTGGGGCGAAATCGTTACAGCTTATATTGTCCTATATCCAGGACTTACTTTCGATGAAGAGTTGATTAAACAAGAAATAGATGGACTTGTCGCTCATTACAAACAACCTAAGTGCTATTACGTGATAGATGAACTGCCACGTAACTCACTTGGTAAATTAGTCAAACGACAATTGCCAGAGATGGTTAAAAAATAAACAAAACCCAAGCCCCACACTACTCCATTACGGTAATGTGGGGCTTGGGTTTTGTTAAACAGATAAAAATAACTTTAAGATTTAGTTAACCACTTTTAAGTATAATTTTAGCTATCTATTCTGAATACTCGCTTTATTTCATATAAGTTACTTCCTGTTTTTTAGTAAGTTACTTCCTATTTTTTAGACTGAATAATTATTTTTTCTTCAGAACCTTCAACAATTTTGTTAAAAGTATCTTGCACTCTAATATTAAACGTTATATCGTGTCCTCTCCATGAATAAGGTATCTCGAAAAGATGACTAAATTCTAATATAGACAGATTATCCATTACTCTATTGACCGATACGGGCTTAACAACTTTTTTCTTATCACCATTACATGATATTTCATAACAAAGTGTGCTTATTCTATTTCCAATAATAAATGAATTGTCTTCCAAATGTTGACTTTCTTTCACTTTATTTTGAATAGGTGTTACAACTTTCCCTTCTTCAAGTATAGATTTTTTATCATTAGAATCAACCCTTGTTAACTCTAATGAATCTCCTGTAGCAAACTCTTCAATCGGTAACTCTTTCTGGCTTAAAAATAGCCTTTTGCTCTTCCAATTTCCAAACTTCAACAAGATAAGTTACTCTTTTTTCATAGCAAAAACACCTCCATTTTCTTCATTTTACATGAATTCAACGGGGGTGTTTTTATATGTGTCTCAATCTATGGGATCAGTTCCCAAATGACTAAGCTTTTTTCCAGCTCTCTACAAGTTCTTGATGATTGTCTATCCAGTGGCGAGCTGCTTCCACCGGTTTTTCACCTTTTTCAATAGCTAGCATAACTGACTCAATATCGGCTAACTCCCAATTAAAATTATCCAAGACTTGATACACTTCCGGACTATCTTTTTCTAATCCTTTACGTACCATCGTCTTAATACTTTCATCACCACCCATCGTTCCTTTTGGATCTTCTAAGTATTTCAAATCATATCTAGAGAACATCCAGTGAGGTGACCAGCCTGTAATGACGATTTCTTCTTTATTTTTAATCGCTTTTGCTAGTTCCGTTGTCATCGCTCCATTTGAGGATGACATCAGATTCCAATCTGATAAATTAGCATATTCAGCCATTGTCTCTTCAGCTGCCGCAACCACACCGGCACCCGGTTCTATCCCAACAACTTGCTGATTCCCTTCAGTTGTTAGCTCATCAATTGAGTTAACATCCATGTAACTTGGAACAACTAATCCCAAGCGCGCACCACCATCTAAGTTAGGACCCAAGTCATCTAACTTATCCTTAAATTTATCATATTGAGAGCCGTGAGTTCCTGGTAACCAAGCCGCTACCATACCATCAGCTTCACCGTTGGCGACAGCTTCCCACATAATCGCACTATCAAGTGGCGTCATTTTCACATCGTATCCCATGTCTTTTAACACTTCAGATACAACAGTTGTTGATGCAATTTCTGTATCCCACTCGACATAGGCTAGTGTGACTTCCTGATTCTTCTTACCTACAAAAGATGATAAGGTTGCACCACCTATAGCAAAGATAACGACTAAAGCTAGTAAACGAGTTAAAATTTTCTTTTTCTTACTGGCTGTATCACTTGTTGCACGACGCTCTTTTGGATTTAGATATTGGGTAAAGCGATCCATAATAATAGCCAATATAACAAGCGCTAAGCCATTTACAAAGCCACTGCCGACTTGCGAACGTTGAACAGCTGAAAGAACGCCTTGGCCTAATCCAGGAGCTCCTATCATCGATGCAATAACAACCATTGATAAGGCTAACATGATAGTTTGGTTAATCCCTGCCAAAATTGTACTTTTAGCAAGTGGTAATTCTAATTTAAACAACTTTTGTTTACCAGTACTACCAAAAGAATCTGACGCTTCAACTAATTCAGTTGGTACTTGTCTAATCCCAAGATTTGTCATTCTGACCGTTGGGGGCAAAGCAAAAATTACTGATGCAAAAACACCTGGAACCATCCCAATTCCGAAGAAAGCAACGGCTGGAATTAGGTAAACGAAACCTGGCATGGTTTGCATGAAATCTAAGATTGGCGTGATAATGCTCTGTGCTTTATCACTTTTTGCCATTAAGACCCCTAGTGGCACGCCAATAATAATTGAAACTAAACTTGAGATAATAACTAATGTTACGGTACTCATTAATTCTGACCATAACCCTTGATTATAAATAAATAATAAGCCTAACAACGTAAAACTCGTTAAACCTATTTTACGTTTAGAAATAACATAGGCAACGACTGTTAAAATAGCAATCATTACTAGCGGTGGAATAAAGAGCAACGAATTCGTCATTAGCTCCATAACCCATTGACCAGATTTTTGTAAAACTGAAAATAAACCTGAAAATGTATTCGTTAACCAATCGGTTGCAGTAGTAACCCATTCTGCAACCGGAATAGGTGATTGTAAAATATTAAACATTTGCAACACCTCCCGCTTCCTCTACTGACACTTCAACATCATGATCTGTATCAGTCAAAGCACCAATAACACTACCTCTGATAACCACGCCAATCAAACGATCGTCGTCATCAACTACAGCTAACGGAGTTGGTGAATCATAAATCAAATCAAACATATCCGTTATTAGTGTGTCTGGATGAACTTTTTTAACGTTTTTATCAATGACTTCTTTAATAGTTAAATTATTTTTTCTAGCATCACGTGCTGACTCTGCCGTCAAACTGCCTTTTAATTTACGTTTACGATCAACCGCTAAGAGCATACTCACTTCTTCTTTACGCATTCTTTGTAAAGCAACATTCGGCCCATCAATTTCAACATTTGTTGTTAAAGCCGGCACCATAATATTTTGAGCTGTTAGTACTTTAGAGCGATCAACATCTTCAACAAATTCACGAACAAATTCATTAGCAGGGTTTGTAAGTATTTCTTCCCCTGTTCCAATTTGCATGATTTGACCATCCTTCATTAAGGCAATACGGTCACCAATTCTTAATGCCTCATTTAAATCATGAGTAATAAAGATAATTGTTTTTTTAACTTTCGCTTGTAGCTCAATCAATTCATCTTGCATTTCACGACGAATCAAAGGATCCAATGCAGAAAATGCTTCATCCATTAATAAGACCTCTGGATCATTAGCTAGAGCACGAGCCAAACCAACTCGTTGCTGCATTCCCCCTGATAATTGATCAGGATATTGATTTTTAAACGATAGTAACCCTGAGTTATCTAGCGCTTTCTCCGCCTTAGCTGTTCGCTCTACTTTAGGAACATCACGAACTTCTAACCCATATTCGGTATTTTCCAAAATCGTTCTGTGGGGAAATAAACCAAAGTTTTGAAATACCATGTTGATTTTATGACGACGCACATCACGTAACATGTCTTTATTCATTTTAGAAACATCTTCACCATCAATATAAATGTGTCCTGATGATGGTTCAATTAAACGATTCAACAGTCTGATCAGCGTAGATTTACCACTTCCTGACAGACCCATGATAACGAATATTTCTCCTTCTTCAACTTCGAAGCTGGCATCATACACTCCCACAGTTGCGCCAGTTGCATCCATGATCTCATCTTTACTTTTGTTTTCTTTAACCATCGCTAACGCTTGTTGACTTTTTTTACCAAAGACTTTCGTTAGATTCTCCACTCTTACTTTACTCAAAAAAACACCCCTCATACAAACTTACTTCTGATTTCTAAAAAATCAAAGTGACCACTCAACCGTAACATTGTGTGGTCACTTGTGTCAAAAGAAAAAGACTTGTAAAAACCGCTACAAGTCTTAGTTTTGCGTTATTCATTTGGATAAAAGTAACTGGTCATGCGTTGTAAGGCGCTTTCATCTCCGACAAAATAAATTGTATCATTTTCTTTGATTTTAGCATACGGTCCCGGCGAGACTAACAGTTCTGTCCCTGTTTGAATGGCTACAATCGTCGCACCTGTTTCTTGCCAAATATTCAGTTCCACGATGCTTTTTTCAATCAGTACCGCTTCTGAATTGATGACTAGCTCATAAGGGGCAAAGGGTAATATCTGGTGAACTTTACTTGTTTGACTAACAAGGTCATTTAATAATTCAGAAAAATGGTTTAACTCTTCTTTTTGTCGAGATACACTTTCCAAAATATCTATTTTTACTTCCTGAACCGACTGAACATCTTTATATTTATCGACAAATCGTTGGGCATTTTCACGAGAGGCCACATAAGAACCACTCCCATGACGAACTTCCATGATATCCAAATCAACCAGGACATTGATGGCTTTACGAGCAGTCTCAGGTGAGACATTAAAATTACTAGCTAGCGTTGATCGGGCATGTATTTTTTCTCCAAATTTATAGCGATTTTCAACAATTCTTTCTGCTATTTCCAACGCTACTTGTTGATACTTTGGAAAGGCTACATGTTTTTTTCCATTATTTTTCTCTTCCATTATCCGCACATTTCCTTTATCAGTCTGTCATCATTTCGAAATTTATTGTATCACTATTTTAAAAACAAAAAAAGCCAAACATAATGGGGGCTGAACCCCTGAAATGAGAGAGTAATAAAAACACCTACGCGGTTGCTTGTCTTCGATACTCTATCGAAGACAAGTAACCGTATTTTTGTTGAATTCTATTTTCATTATATAATATGTGATGAAATTTTGTACAGTTTCGATTACACTTTCCACCACGTTTTAACCTGGGTACTATTTTTAATAGTTAAGGCATCCATAATTTCACGTGTTGTTTTACCTTCTAATTTCATTTTGATAGCCGCTTCTTTTACTTCAACAGAATAAGTTACTCTTTTTTCATAGCAAAAACACCTCCATTTTCTTCATTTTACATGAATTCAACGGAGGTATTTTTATATTCGTCTCAATCTATGGGGGCAGTTCATTTTTGAGTAGTGGGGCGTTTACTTTATTCTCTTAAATCCATAAGCAATTGCGCTTGTTTGGGTACTTTTTTCATAACCCAACTGATTATTAAAACAGCTCCTGCTGTCACGGCTATGACACTCATCAGTTTAGTCAAGCTAAGTCCCAGTGGGATGTTTAACCACTGACTAATGCCGTAACACGCTGTAAGGCTTATCGTTGTTAAGACAACTGTTCCCAATGTTAGGATACTATTTTCCCAGTCGATTAACCTAGACAGTAAGGCTCTGTTAAATCCTAAAGCAGCTAGAATACTCAATGTTTTTTTCCGTGTTGTTTGAAGTTTTATCATCATAACACTGACTAAAAATAAGCAAACGAGCAACACTAAGCCTGTTATCACTAAAAATAGTGATTTTAACTTAGCAAAAGATGCTAACATTGCCGTTACTTCCTCGACTGCCATCTCTGGCTTTAACTTTTTAGCTGTTAAGTCCTTGTACACCTTAGGTAAACTATCAAACTCTGTTACATCAAACGTGACAGAGTACCATTTTTCATTTTTTAGTGAGTCATAGTAAGCCTGTTCACGGTCAGAACTCAGGTAAATATCATCATATCCTGCGTTATAGATACCACTAACTTGATACGATTTTGTCTGTTTATTTACAGTTAGCTTCACTGTTTCACCAATTAATTCGTTAATTTTAGGCGCAAACTGTTTGGCTAAGGTGCCACTAAGAGCCACTTCATTTTTCCCTTTTTTAGGCATTCTCCCATATGAAAAGCTTTCATTTGATTTTGCCATAGGGTATTTTTCGGCAAGTTTTACTGTTTTACCTTGAGACTCTAATGTTAAGTTTTTCAAGATATACTGCTTGTATACCGTATCCAATCGTGGGTCTTTTTTTAACTCGCTGATAACCTTATCTGTTGCCCCGTTTTTCTTATTAAGATAACCGTTTGCTAGGGCTTCGTTCTTATCTTTAAACTCAGCGATAGAATTATCTACCACACCTCCTGCTGACAAAGCAAGCATAATACAGGTACTGGCAATCGCGAAACATAAGGCGAGTAATAGATAGTGCCCTAGACCGACTTTCACTTCTTTTGCAGCCAGTTTAGCTGTCGGTACTTTGGGATAAGGGGTTAGGCCAAAGGAACGCTTGTGATGCTGAACGGTTTTATCCATAGCCCTTGCCACAATGAGTTTGTTCTCTTGAATAGTTAAGACCTCATCTGCGTACTCACAAACTTCTGGATCGTGGGTAATTAAAATAACTAATCTCGTCTTCGCTATTTCTTGAAGTACTGTCATAATTCCAGTCATCGTCTCATGATCTAGTGCACCTGTCGGCTCATCCGCAATAATCACCTCTGGTTCATTTAATAAAGCTCTGGCGATTGCGACACGTTGCTTTTGACCACCTGACAATGCTTCTACTTTAGATGACGCTTTATCGCTCAAGCCCACTTCTTCAAGTAAAGCTAGAGCTTTTAATTCTGCAGATTGCGTTTGTTCCTTCAAGGCACCTGGATACACCACATTTTCCAAAGCAGTATACCCTTCTAATAAGTGATACTCTTGAAAAATAAAACCAATATAGTCTTTGCGGTATTGGGTTAAGGCCTTATCACTCAACTCATGCAGGGATTGTCCAGCTAACTGAATATCCCCCACATAGTCACGGTCTAGTCCTGCAATAAGAGAAAGGAGGGTACTTTTACCACTCCCTGATTCTCCCATCACACAAAGTAAACCCGAGGTTGGTGCCGTGTAATTAACATCTTCTAGGACTACTTTTTCATCATATTTTTTTGTTACATTTTTTAACTGATACATTAGTTTTTCCCTACCTTAAATGCTCTCATTACCGTTGTTGTTCTTAAAATAACTTCTCTTACAATACCACCTAATAGTCCTAATACCGTCACAACTAATAACGTTTGGTTTACTGGCTGTTGGACAGGTTCTTCTACTCCCATTACGCTTCCCATAATGTTAGTCAGTATAGGTGCTAGTATGATTAATAACACTCCTGCCAGAACTATCTCTAGCACTGTCTCAACAGTATTTAGAAGGGTAAGATTTACTTTATCGTAACCATTTAATTTATAAATCGCATACTCTTTACGACGTAACAAGCTACTAATCAAGTAAATAGCGACTATCATTACCGTTACCACTATAAGCATAATCCCTTGAACGTTTGATTTTTGCTCATCTGTTTCTTCTGACAGATTAACTACATCTTCCACAACCTCAAAATTGCCTAATGGTACAATGCCTTCGCTCGTCATTTCATCTCTAAGCTCAATCAAAGTTTGAGGGGTTGTCGCACGCAAGATAAAATTAGATTCACTGACTTTTTTATCCGATACACTTAGTAATTTAGTTAAAGCTGATTCACTAAAGAAGAAAGAATCTTCTATTTCATAAGTAAAAATATCAGGCCCCGTTCCCGTTACGATTGTTGTCCCAATCACACCAACAATTTTAGCTTTTGCTTGAGTGGGTTTAAAGATAGGTTCATCACCTTTCCATGTCGTCACGGTTGCGGAAAAATCAATTTCTTTTCCTAAAGCTTCTTCATTAGACAGACCCAGTTTTTCAACAAAACTTACGGGTACGACTACTTCATTCTCTTTACCATTTGCCATTCGGCCGGCTAACACTTTATTAATCACAGGGGCATTTCCAGAACTTTGAACGGTATGTTCTTCCCCATCTACTTTGATTTTAATATCATTAAAGGCCACACTATAGGCGACAAATTGAACACGCTCATCTTCTTTGTAACGCTTATATAAACTGCTAACATCTTGATTAACATCTGCTGAAGGGCCTTGATCATCATCACCATCAGTTCCAGCGGCACTCATAAAACTACCTACTAAACTCATGTCTAATACAGTATCACCATATGTCTCCAAGACGTTATCTAATCCACCTTCTTTTGATTCTTCTACTGTGCCACTTGTCGCACCTAAAAGAAGAGTTGTACCCAGAATTAACGCTAAGATTGCCGTTAAAAATCGCCCTTTATGAGTCATTACCATTGTTTTTAAAAGTGTTGCTACTTTTCTAAAGGCTAACACTCTATTTTTCTCTAATTTCAAGGCTGGATTAACAGCAGTCTCGTCAAGATTTCGAGTCTCTTTTACCCGTCCTTTGGCTAATTCTACCACTTGGTCCGTCTCTAGTAACTGAGTTTTATCATGAGTTACAATAATCACATTTCTCGTTTTCGCTAAGTCTCTAAAAATTGCCATAACGTCTGCAACTGTTTCTTTATCAAGAGCACTAGTCGGCTCATCGGCTAACAGATAATCTGGATCTTTCATTAATTCTCTAGCAATCGCGACACGTTGACGTTGTCCACCTGATAAATCACGAACTTTCGTACCACTATACACGGATAGCTTTAACTGATTCATTATTTTTTCTGCATTAGGTACTTTCCTTTTGGCTAAATGAGTGGGCATCATCATGTTTTCGTACACGGTCATCTCATTAAAAAGTTTATAATCTTGCCAAATGAACCCTACTTTTTGATTTAAAAGATAACTTTTTTCTTTGCCTTTCAACTCAGATAAAACCTGCCCGCCTAGTTTGATTTCACCTTCATAGGCTCCATCAATCCCTGAGAGTAAGCGTAATAAAGTAGACTTTCCACTTCCTGATGGTCCTGTTAAAAAAGTTAGACCTTCACCTAATGTAAGTGTAATCTCATCCAGTATGCGATCCCCTTCGATTGTTTTTGTTAGATTTTTTAATTGAATCATATTCTTCCTCCTCTTCCTACTTTGCAACTGTAACAAAAGAGGTGTTAAATTTATGTAAAGAAAAAAGGAAACGATTAGCTCGCTTCCTTTTTGTTTGGTAGTGTTAGACTAAATGCTGCTCCTCTACCCTCTTCTTGATTATCTTCTACAGTAATAGTGCCTTGATGGGCCTCTATAATTTTCTTCACAATAGCTAATCCCAAACCGACGCCACCGACTTTACGGTCTCTTGCATCATCTACACGAAATAACGACTGAAAAACGTCGTCCTGATATTCTTTCGGAATACCAATACCTGTATCCGCAATTACAAATTGGGAAGAGTCCTGTGTTTCAGTTCCTGTTATTGTTAAACTGCCACCTTGTACATTATATTTCAACCCATTTTCAATCACATTATAAAATGCACGGTACAGTAATTCTAAGTCACCCGTTAATTCCTGTTCGCCTAACTCAACTGTTACACTTATCTCTTTTTCTTGAATACTTTCCGAAAAGTCTGGCAAAATGCTATTGATTAAATCCTCTGCTAAAATCGTACTTTGCTCTTCTAACTGGTACTCATGCGTCAATTGCAGCAATTTCTCCACCATCTCAATCAAACGTCCTACTTGTAGACTTAATTCATCTATAAAACGAGTACTTTCCTGATCTAACTCTGGATTCTTACGTTTAATGACCTCTAATTTTGTATTAAGAACCGTTAAAGGTGTGCGAAGTTCATGGGCTACATTAGCTGAAAACTGCTGTTGAAAATCAAAGGACTCTTTCAACTTGCGTGTCATCTTATTAAAAGAAACCGTTAATTCAGCTATCTCATCATGTGTAGGGGGAACTTCTAATTCATCTGCTAGTGTATCTACTGAACTATTTTTAATCTTAGTATTTAAGTCTACTAGACTTCCCATAGCACGCCCTGAAAGGTAATACGCTAATAAGCCACCTACGATAATAATCCCCACCATATAACCAAAACTACTTAGATAATACCGCTTTAAAATATTCTCTTGTTTGACTTTCACTTCAGCCGGATCCGGCAGTGCTGGTGCTTCACTCATAGGCAGTGCTGGAAAGCTCTCTTCAACTGCATCATCTGCGCCATTAATTTTGACAGCTGGGATAGTCGTTGAGGCAATCTGATGTGACATTCTTTTAGCAGATAATGTTGTAAACACCGTCAACCCTAGACAACAAATCAATAACACGCTCATGGTTACGACCATCAACTTCACTCGAATTGGCTGATTTTTAACCATTTCCATCACCTGCTCTAGCCTCTAAGACGTAACCTACCCCGACTTTTGTCACGATAATGTCATAGCCTAGCTGTTCCTTTAACTTCTTACGAAGAGAGGCTATATGCACACGAATCGAGTGACTAAACGGATTAGCACCACTGTCCCATACATGAGAAATTAGCTCTTCTTGACTGATGACTTTAGTTGAATTCGTCATTAAATAACGTAAAATAGAAAATTCTTTTTTTGTTAATTTCAAGATAGTTCCTGAAATCGTCACCTCGTTCTTAGCGGTACTCAATACCACTTTATCAAAGCAAAGTTCTTCTGGTTCTTGGATAAACTGACGACGCAACAAATTACGGATGCGGGCCTCGAGTTCATTAAAATCAAAAGGCTTTGTTAAATAATCATTAGCGCCAACATCCAGCCCCTTAATCTTATCCTCTACCTGTGAACGGGCACTTAACATTAGAATCTTTGTCTCTAAGTCTGACTGACGAATCCGCTCTAATACTGAAAAACCGTTTCGTTTCGGTAAATTAATGTCTAAGATAATTAGATCGTACCCTTCTGTTTCATAAAGAAACAACGCTTGATCACCATCTTCAGCTTCATCTACTGCATAGCCAGATAGTCTCAAGCCTTCTGCTAAGGTTGCACGTAAATCTGTCTCGTCTTCTACTATTAGTACTTTCATAGGTCACATCGCTTTCTATCTTGAACTTTGTCTTACATCTCTCTGATTAAAACACAAGCTTCAGTCTTATTGCAAGCGTTAATCGGATACTAAACTTGGAACTTTATAGATTAAAAAACACCCAATTATCGTCACTAACACGATAAAAACAAGCCTTCCGTTATTTTTCAAACGACTCGCTTGATCGCTGCTATTTTTTGTTTCCCCTATTTCCTTTTTCGTTAAACTGTATAGCGGAACAAGATTTAATACCACTGCTAAACTAATTAAAAGACTGACTTCTTCCGAAAGTTCTCCCCACCATTTTTGTCCAAGTAAGATGATTACCAAGACAATTATTGTTAAAAATGGGAAAAGTGATAGTTTTTTTAATACTGTTCGCTTTGTTTGCTCTGTACTCGCCTCAACTGCCTTTGGTTCTTCTAACAATAAGTTATCTAAAGATAACTCGTATAAAGTTGCCAAGCGAACTAAACTCTCGATATCAGGATAGGTTTTACCTGTCTCCCAATTTGAAACAGATTTCTGAGAGACATATATCTTTTCTGCTACCTGTTCTTGTGTTAAAGATAACTCTTGACGTTTTGCTTTTAATAATTTATTTATTTCGATGATAGTCACCCCTTTGATTAATAGAATTACTCCCATTAATTTTCTCACGTTACCGCCAAAAGTCCATAGAAAGAGATTACTAAACCTATCTGATCAAGGTTGTCTTAATAATTCTTTAAGTCTATACTACTTGGTAACAGATACTCTGAACACGAAAGGAAAATTAACGATGACAATCGAAACTATCACGACTCTCTTGCTCATCCTCTTACTTATTTCTGGCATCCTCACCTTAATTGCTTTCCTTACAACACTAACAGGGGCATTATTTTTTAGTCGTACACCTGATCAATTTAAACGAGACCTTAATGACCCGCGCTATGATACTGAGAAAAGAATAGGTCTTCATTTTTATCGGTTTATCTTTACCTACATCACCCCTTTATTTATAGCCGTTCTCATCCTTATTATTTTTTCTATTTATTCATATAAAAAAGCCCTCATACATAGGTTAGTCTATACAGACGTCTACATATGAGGACTTTTATTTATAATTAATTTGAAACTTTTTTGCTCTGACGATATTTATTAAGTGCAATCGTTACAATAAACGATAATGCTACCACACCAGCAAAGACACTCGCTGGAATTTCAAAATCGATCATTGGAATAGATAAGAATAATTTGATTCCGATAAAGAAGATTAAGAAGTAAGCCATACCTTCAAGTTCTGGTATTCTATCCATCCAACGGGCAATCACTTGAGCGATACCACGCATACATAGGATACCAATAAAGCCACCTAATAAAATAACAACAGGATTATCTGCTACAGCAAGTGATGCTAATACGGCATCTACTGAAAAGGCAATATCCATTAACTCGATAGATAACACGGTTTTCCAAAAACTCTTAGTACTTGCATTTTCATTAATTTGAATTTCTTTTGTTGGTTTGAAAAAGTGAGCATAAGCTAAATAGATTAAATATAACGCACCAGCTACTTTTATTTGCCATAGATTAATTAAATATGTTCCTAATCCAATGGCGATAAAGCGGAATAAGTAAGCCCCCCACAAACCATAAGATAACGCCTTACGACGATCTGATTCACTATCTAAAGTTTTCGTTTGAGCCGCTAATACAACTGCATTATCAACTGATAACAAACACTCCATAACAATCAGCGATAACAATAACATCCAAGAACTTGACGAGCTAAAAAAATTAATCCAGTTCGTTTTATCAAAAAACGGTTGATACAATTCGACTAATACATTCACACCATACGCCTCTTTCACTTCAATTTTAAATTTTAAAATCACAAAGAATAGTATCTCATATTTTCTGTAAACTTTCATTAATTTAATCTCATAATCTTGTTTATTTCTCAAATCTCAGGATTATGATAAACTACAAGTAACAATTCAACTTATGGAGGGATACTCTGTGACACCACATCCGATAATCAAGAAACTAAATTTGACGAAATATCCTAGTAAACTAATTCTTAAACAGCCTAAAGGCTACACTTTAGATTTAGAATTAACCAACTGTGATTGTGATGTTTTAGAAGCTTCTTATGATTTAATTATAGCTTTCGCTTTAACGATGGATGACATGAAAGAATTGGTTACACAGGTCAATTATTTACAACTTTTAAAAGAAAATGGCTACTTCTTTATTGCTTATCCCAAAAAAGGAAATAAAATGTACAATACCTATGTCCATCGAGATGAAATTTTACCTAGCTTAGAGGTAGATGAAGAGGGATATGTCCCCAATAGTCTCCTTAAATTTTCTAGAATGGTTAGCCTTGATGACACTTTTACAATAGTCGGACTTAAATACAGCACCAAACAACAGCTAAAATTACCTACTAAGAGCCAAATCGCTTCCGACTATGATCACTTAGTTCCAGATGTTATAAATTTACTTAATACTCACCCAGATGAACGGCTATTCTTTGAAGCCTTGACTCCTGGTTATCAACGCAGTTGGGCGCGTTTTATTTTTAGCGCTAAACAACAAGTGACTCAAACCAAACGAACAGATACCATGATTACTTGCCTAAAAGCAGGATTTAAAAGTCATGACCTTTATAGACAATCTTTAAAATAAAAAACAGCTTAGAAGTTGGGGCTTCTAGGCTGTTTTTTATTTTATTAATTAATTTGCTGATAGAACATTATATGTTTGTTTTCTTGAGACAGCGGCGCGTAATACTTTGTCACCTTCGAACATATCTGGTGTCATCTCTAAACGTTGGATTTGACCATCTTCAAATGTTCTTACTGTTAAAACAAGATTATTAGGGTCCAAACTGTAAGCTGATGTGTATTCTGTGTAATGAACCGCATCTTCCCCTTTAATCATTTCACCCGGTGTACGAACAATACCATACGGTAAATCAAATTGATTTAATAAATTGTAGACACGGTGCAACCCTTCTTCAGAATCTTTAGGTTGAACCATTAAGTTTCTTAAAACACCGGCACGAGCAAAGCGAGACTGAGGTGTGAAATCACCTGGTAAACCAAAGACGCCACTTCCTTTACCTGCTGACATCGCCATAGTTGTTCCAATTTCACGAGGTTCATTTTTATAGTAATCAAGACCTACATAATTTTGTAAGTTTTTTAAATGCCAGTCCATATGCGGTGTATTAGTAAATACCATAGCTGTATTTTCAGTAATAGTAAAACCATCATAATTATCAGGTTCTACTGCGATTGAGGCACCTGTATTATCATAGAAGACGTAATGTTGCGGTTGTGCGACACCCAAAACATTTTTTACGTTTGCAGCTTGAACGTCGTTGTTAATGTTAGTTTTAATATCTTCTACTGAGCTATAGTTAGCCAATACATAAGTGACAATCTCTTCTCCACGCATTGGTGTTTTACCTGCAGCCTTGATATCTTCAACTTCAGCATATTTGTTATAGCCATTACCAAAGTAGAATGACCCACCTGCTAAACCTTTTTCATTAACACCATCCATAATCATTTCTGTTTCTTCAGATTGATCAACTAAAGCAGCCATCTCTGGGTTAAATGCTTTTAATTGTTCAGCTAGATTCATATCTTTCATTTTACCATCCATAACAATTGCGACAGTCGCATACTTAAATGTCACTGGCGTTAACAACTGACTAGTTGAAACATATCCTCTTGGAATGATTGCCCCTTGAACTGGTAGTGGCATCGCATATTCTTGCGTTCTACCAAATACTGTATTGCCATCTTTTGTAATAAATCCTACACCTGTACACATATAAAATTCCTCCTTGTTACTCTAATTAGACCTTGTTATTAACGAGAGTTATTCGTACACTCTTCTTATTTATTTTACCACTTAACATTTGTTTTGTGTTGACTTTCTTAAATATAATCCATTATTTAAAAAACTTAATAATCTATTCTATAAATTTAATCCCAGTACACATCAACTTTCTTAACAATTTCTTTGAATTCTGGTAACTGGAGTAATTCCTCTTCGTGCTCTGTCAGAATAAAACCTTGCCACTTCATCATTCCTCTATCTTCGTAGTCTTCTTCAACTTGTACTATCACGCTGATGCCCTCCTAACAATTGACTTCGTTTAATATAAGTGCCCGATTCCTGTAAACTACTAGCAAGAAATAGTGCCGTCTTGCCATAATGACTTTTCACTTGATCAACAACTTTGTCCAACTGGCTCGCTTTAACTTGTCGTTCCGGTTCGTCAAATAAACTGAGCTGCTGATACGGTTGATTGACTAATTTTCCAAAACTTAAACCAATCGTCCGAACTGCTCTGTTCTCTCTATGCTCTCTAAATAGATGGAGCAAGGTTTCACTAAGTATTCTAGTCTGATCCGTTGGGCTAATCGTTAACTGTTTCGACCAACTTTTGGACTGTTCCGTCCTAGAGTAGCTAATCGAAAGAGACACACAACTGGTCTGCTTACCTGTCTGTCGTAAGCGTTCAGACAACACAATCGTCATTTCTCGTATAATCAACTCTACCTCTTCACGTTTTGTATAATCACGTTCTAATACTTGACTTGTCCCTATCGACTTGGAACTTGGTGGAATAATGTGCTTCTGAGCTATCACACTTCTATCTATACCGTGAGTATGGTAATAGAGTTGGCTTCCGATCACACCCAAACGCTTTTTTAGAAGTGTCACATCGGCTTGTGATAAATCATAAACAGAATAAATCCCGAGTGTATTTAACCGTTTTGCTGTCCGACTTCCAATACCCCACATATCTGTTAATTTAGGAATTTTCCAAATGGTTTCTGAGACAGACTCGTATGACCAATAAGCAATATGCGACACGGTATCCTTTGCTTCATTATCTAAAGCAAGTTTAGCCAGCAGCGGATTATCACCTATCCCAACAGCAACAGCAAGGCGAAGCTCATCCCAAATCTGACGTTGAATTTTTTGTGCCACTTCGTAAACAGATGTTCCAAATAGATGGTAACTTGCTGTTATATCAACAAACGACTCATCTATAGAATAAGTATGAATGTCTTCTTTAGCAGCGTATTGCTGAAAAATTTGATTAATCAATCCATTAACCCTCACATAAAGCCCCATTCTCGGTGGCACAATCAACATCTGGTGTTTACGTGGGAATTCATACTTTCTCGACCCTGTTTTCAATCCATATTTTTCTTTTACTTTTGGACTAGCCGCTAATACCAATCCACCATTTTGGTTCCCTCGGCTCATGACCACTACCTCACTTTGAAGAGGATGTAACCCATGTTTAACCGATTCGACTGATGCAAAAAAGGATTTAACATCAATACAAAGAACTGCTCGTCTAGTCTCATTAGCATAGTCCATAAAAATAGTCACTGTATCACCTTCTTATTTCTTACACCTCTATAATACAAACGTACGTTCGTTTTGTAAAGGGGAACAGTCATTATTTTAGACTTTAGAAACAAATGTATGAAAATTATCAGTTAGTTTGTGACATTTTTAGAAAAGATTGCTATAATGTGCCTATAACGGTTACTGTTAATGTTAATCGGTTCGTTTTTATACAACATTTACGCCATTATAATAAAGAGAGGGTCGATTTATTATGAGTATTTCAAAAAAAATAGAAGAATTACGGACAGAAGCTAATATGACACAAGAAGAGTTAGCGAATAAGTTAAATATTTCACCACAAGCGGTTTCAAATTGGGAACGTGGCGAAAACTTACCTGATATTCAAAACCTAAAGCTGTTATCTAAACACTTCAACGTCTCAGTAGATGAACTAATCAAATCTGATGAGCACTTAGAGTCTGATTTAAAAATAAAAAAACAAAAGAAAACACAGAACTTAATTTCATTTACAGCTATGTTGGTATCAGGCATTATCTTACTCGCCTTCAGCCTATTCATGTACTTGAAGAACGATACCGTTTCATGGTTCACGTTAATCGTTGGCCTATTCCTAGTCATCGATGGTAGTTTCTTAGTTAAAAAATATTTCTATCAAGAATAAAATAAAAAGAGCAGACATTAGCGTCTGCTCTTTTTATATCTTATTATTTAATCGTTTGATAAAACTATAAGTCAATACTTCATAGCCTAAGAATAGCACTATCAGTACCACCGTTACCCAAAATGGTGCGTTAGTAAAAGGTAAAATTAAAACCAAGCCCACAAGCGCACAATCCAAATAAAATCCTGCCCTAGCTCGTGCTGTTGTTCTAATTTCCGTATTTCTGGGATCTTCTACTTCGATTTGATACGACTCCCTTTTTTCTTCTGTATTAAATAATTTATGATACTTAATTAACTGAGCAACCGACGCCCCCATTAAACCAGCGCCTAACCCCATAATATAACCACTCATTGTACTTTCTTTTACTACTAAACTCCCTAAAATACAACCTATTCCTATGCCTAACATCACATAGCTCCATATTTTTTTATTACTTACTTGCATCATCAATTTCCTCCTCATAAATAAAAATATCCTCTACCGCTAAATCAAATCGCCTAGCAATTCGCATCGCCAAAATAATCGATGGATTATACTTTCCGCTTTCTAGTGAACTTATTGTCTGCCTTGAGACACGTAGTTCTTTAGCTAAAGTTTCTTGACTTAGGTTCGCTTGCTTTCTTATCTCACTTAAACAATTCTTCATCTCTTAACCTTCTTCCGTATGACAAGTTAACTTTACATCCCTAGTATAAAATAGTCAGCTATTTATGTCAAGCACACTTTACATTGTTATAAAAAAAAGAACAGCGATTACTCGCCGTCCTTTTATAAATCTTTATTGAAACAAATCACACGATTTACTTCGCCAAATCCTAATTTCAAATGCATCATATAACTTTCTGTATTAGTTAGTTCACAGTCGCTAGCAAACTCACTACACCCTTTAACTTTCGCCCAACTCTCACAAGCTGAAATCAAACGTTTGGCTAAGCCTTCACGTCTTGACTCTTCACGAACATATATCCCCTCTAAATAGCCTACAGGTGATGAACGGGTACCTTCTACATAATCAAAACGTAATTGTACTTGCGCAAACCCTAGTGTTCTGCTTAGTTTATCTTTCTCTATAAAAAGAGCAGCATTAGAATCTTGCAGTAACTGTTCTAACTCTTTTTCAAGTGCTATCTTATCTGAACTCGGCCACAATAATTGTGCAAGCTCCAAACACTCAGATAAGTCTTCTAAAGTTGCCTGAAATACCATCTAATCGTCTCTTTTCTTTTAAATTGAATTAATTAGTTGTTTCTTCTTTAATCGTTTCTTTTGAACTTGTATTTAACACTTCTTCTGAAATATTTTTCTCTGTTGGTTCGACTAAATCAGGTTGTAAATTACTTGTTTTAGCAATTTCTTCTATTTTAGCCATGTGTGATGTAACATCTCTGTCTTCTAATACATCTTCAACTTCCGCTTCCTCTAACTCATCATAGGTATCAAAATGACGATCGTGATTAATAGCATAATAGAATAATCCAATTAAAATAGCTAATGGAATTAAGCGAATTAAAATCATACTTTCTTGGATAGCAATTGCTTTAAGTCCCATTTCAAGTGTCCCTACTCTGATATAGTGAGCCACCATAATCACAAAATTAGCTAATATAAATAATCCAGAGACAATCATACTTTCTTTAATGATACTTTGATAATGTTTGCCTTTAATCAATAAGGCTACCGTAATAAAAATGACAAAAATTAAGAAATGTTGTATCACACCATCCACTAAATTTTGCAACAACGAGTTCCAAAATAATTTGAACGGCCCAACACCTTCAGTCTCGTTAAAAGTTGTCATACTATCATAAATGCCCGTTCCAATTGACCACACTGATAAACCTAAAAAATAAGCAAGTATCGATTTTAATAGTGATTTTATCATTTTTTCCCTCCTATAACATCTTATCCTCTTATATCCTAAAGGAAATAAGACAGATTGTCAAAAAACAAAAAACTGATGGCATACGCCATCAGTTAATGCTTAAATCCTTGGGCTTCTTCTATAATAAGTCTATCTTGCTTGACTAGACGTTCACGAAGTAATTGATACGATTGATTGCCTTCCTCACAGGAACGCTTCACTCTAGAAATAATGGCGGTACTCGCATGAGTCTCTGCTTCAATTTCTTGATACGTTTTACCATCTAGTAACATCTGCGCTACGTTAAAACGCATTAAGAAAATTTTCATTTCTTTCAGTGTCATTAAATCATCAAAAAAATCATAACATTCATCAACATTCTCAAGTGACATCACGGCTTTAAAAAACGTTTCAATATCTTGTTCTTTTAATTGATCAATACGCATAATAGTCCTCCTTAGATAATTAAACCACTTTTTCTTTTTTATAAAAAGCGCCTAGTACAAGTGTTAATAGTGGTAAAACATAACAGAAAATGGCATATGGGACATAGGATAATGTCGGAACACCTAGGGCGCCTGCAATGAACACACCACTTACTCCCCATGGTATAAGCGGATTCACAACTGTCCCTGCATCAGATAGAGTACGTGATAGTAACGTCGGCTCTAATCCTAACATCTCATAACGCTGACGGTATGCTTTGCCAGGTAAGATGATTGACAGATATTGCTCACCTATTAATAAATTGACTCCTATTGCGGTTAAGGCAGTTAAAACAATTAATTTATTTGGTTTAGATAACACATCATTGATACGGTCTAATATTGTATCAATAACAGACATCTTGATAAGTAAGCCCCCCAATGTTAAGGCCAAAATAATCAAGGATACAGAGCCCATCATACTTTGGATTCCACCTCTTGACAAGAGTGGATCAATCATTTTATCACCTGTTTTAGCAACAAATCCCTCTTGCAACCACGTGCCAAAATCTTGTATTGTCACGGCTGAACCTTGATATATTTTTATTAAAACGATTGATAAAAGAATATTTAATAACAGTGTTGGTATAGCTGGTATCTTCTTCCATGCACAAACTAATAACACCAATACCGGTAGTAACACAACTGGTGAAATCGTAAAGTTTGTTTTCAAAACCGCTACCATCTGATCAATCTCATTAGTGTCCACCGCATTGGTATGGTTTCTTCCTAAAATAAAGAAGAATAGTAGCGATACAACAAATGCAGGAATAACTGTTTTAAGAACAGCTTTAATATGTTCAAATAAATCAACCTCTGCTGTTGCAGCTGCTAAATTGGCGGTATCAGACAATGGTGAAATAACATTACCAAGTAAAGCACCTGATACAATCGCACCTGCAGTTACAGCTAGATCAAACCCCATCATTTTACCCATGCCTACAAATGCAATACCGACAGTTGTAACTGTTGTAAATGAACTTCCTACTGCTGCACCAACAATCCCACAAATGACAAAAACTGCCACTAAGAAAAAATTTGGTGATAAAAAAGAGAAACCATAGACCATAATAGTAGGAATCGTTCCCGATGCTATCCAGACACTGATAATTGCCCCGATTAATATAAAGAGAACGATTGGGATTAGTCCTGGTGTAATACCTGAAATAATGCCCTCATGCATGTCATCCCAACTCATGCCCTTATACATCATAAAACTAATTAAAAGAAAAATAGCTGCTAAAATTGCAATATGCGCCGACAAATGAAAGAAAATAATACCTGAACCAATAGTTATTAAAATCAGAAGTAACATGACAACTGATTCTTTAAAAGACACGTTGTTATCCATACAATCCCTCTTTTCAGATCCATTAAATAAAATCGGAAAAAGATGTATAACTCAAACGCTATACACCTTTTCCGTCTAAAATCAGAAGTTTTTATTTTTCGTTATAGATGGCTTCTAATTTTTCTTGAATTGCTTTTTTAATTTTAGCTGAATATTCAGCAAATACTTTTTCATCATGAGCGTATGGAGACATACAAGCAGCACGTAAGATTGTTACTTTTTGCTCTTTATCCCACTCAGCACGACTGAAGCCTAATCCTTCAACAAATGGGAATGGGCTATCGCCATAATCTGGCACAGCGAAATCAGTATGTGATGTGATAAATTCGTTATGGTAAGTGCCACCTTTAGCGTATGACGCATATTGGTAGAACTCTTCATTTAAGTCATTCATCACTTTAAGGTCTGTATTCCCTTTTTCGTTGAACACATAGTCAACCATGTTAAAGTCTGGACGAGTTAAAGCATTCATTACGATTGTTTTATCGCCAACTTGGAATTCTAAACCATCGATGAAGTTGTAGAAACGGAAAGCTCCTTCAATACTTGCTCCGATTAATTTACCAAATCCTTTAACGTTAAGTGGTAAGATTTTGTGTGCTGTCCAAACAGCTGCCGCAGTAGCCCCTGCTTTAGACCCTTCAAGAATGTAAGCACCTAGTAATGCTGGAATATCAGCACCTTTTTTAAAGACATATGTTGCGAAGTAAGAAATCACGTCGCGCATACGAACGTCTTTGATAACAACGCCACCAGCTGAATAAGGAACATAACCCATTTTATGAGGGTCAATCGTTACTGATTCACATGATTCGATTGCTTTAAATGACGCATGAACTTCAGGAGTTAACCAGTGGTTTTCACCTTGGAAGACACCATTTTCTTCATAAGCTGCTTGGATTTCATCGTAAGGGATGAAGTTGCTGTTTTCATCTAAGAAGATTGAACGAGCATATCCACCGTAAGCAGCATCAACATGGATGTAGAAATAAATGCCTTCAGCAGCTAATTTTTCTCTTAGTGCTACGATTTTATCAACGCGGTCAATTTGACCTTCTTCAGTTGAGCCGACAACTGCTACTACACCTAGAACTGGTGTTTCTTCAGCTGCTAATTCACGAATTAGTTTTTCTAAAGCATCAACGTCCATACGGTATTCATTATCAACATCACACGCAATAACTTGGTCTAACCCAACACCGATGATGTCTGCTGATTTTAACCATGAGTAATGTTTTGTTTGAGGAACAATCCATTTACCTAATTTTTCTAAGTTTTTACCACTACGAGCTGAACGTTCTTTGATTTCATCCATGTGGTCTTGATTTTCATCTAATACATCTAGGATTTCTTCTGTAGACATGTTTAGTAATTCCCATTCAGTTTTACCTTCTACAGCTGCTGGAACAACTTCTTTAATCGCAAGTGGTAATGATTTGAAGTTACGAGCATACCAGATTCCTTCTAAGTTAGCGATTGAACCATCACATGCGATGTGTCCCCAACCTTTATCGCCATAACCCATTAAAGCTGATAAGTCTTGTCCTACTTCTTCTTCCATTTTTGATGTTGCTGGAGAAGATTCGTACGCTACGTTATTACCGTTCCATAACATGGCTGTATTGTAAGCAATGATTGAAGGCATTAGTGTTTCCGAGTTCATATGACCCCAGAAGCGACCTGCTGTGTGCCATGGTAATGAATCTGTACGTAAGCGAGAACTCAAAACATTAAATACGCTGTTCATGTTATCTACGGTCGCTTGGAATGATTCTTCACGACGGTCTTGAGGTGTAATCACTGGTAAATCTTGTGGCATGTAGTTTTGTCTCCAGCCTACATGCTCATCGATCATACGGTTCATAATATTTTTATAGATATCAACGTTTTCACCTTTATCACCTAAGAATAACGCTTTTAAATTTGTTTCTGATGGATCAATGATTTCTTCTGAAATAATTTTTTCTGACATGTTAACTCTCTCCTTAATAGTAGTTTATCGTTTTATTATTTTTTCCACTCTGGTTTTTTATAGTTGTAAATTAACAAGGCAATACCAACCATCACAACTGTTGCAATAACTTGGTAAGCAAGATAACCTAGCTGATTGTCTACCCCTTCAGGAGCAATTAGGCTAACGGCTATTGTTAAGATTACACTAATAATAGAAATACTTGCAACAAAATTCATCAAACCATTTCCTTTACTACCTAGACGGAATGGGCGCTCAATCTCTGGTAATGTCTTACGAAGTTTCATAGCTGAAATAGCGATTAACAAGTAAACCAAGCAATATAAAATTGTTGTAGTAATCGTAATAACTAAGAACGCTGCGCCTACATCTTCAATAAATAAGAACGCAGTTGATACTAATGAAATAACAGTAGCTTGAACTAATACGATATTAATTGGAATACCATTTCCATTACGTTTTTGGAAGAATGGAGGTAAGTTACCTTCTTCTGCTACTTTGATCATTGATTTACTTGGTCCAAGTACCCAAGCACTTAATTGAACGAGAACCCCAATTAAAATCATTAATGAAATAATATTATTAAAAATAGCTGGGATACCCAAATCTGTCGTCATTGCTACGAATGGCTGTGTAATATCTGAATTGTTAATTTGACCTGCATCGATTGAATTGGCAACACCAAGACCAGCGATTAAGTTAAAGACAACTAATACTAATACCGATGCAATAACAGCGATTGGATAATTACGTTTTGGGTTATCAATATTGTTCGCATGTACTGAAGAAATTTCAACACCTGCAAAGATAAAAATAACACCTGTTAAGATTGGTAATGTTTTTAAATTAGTTAAATCTGGGAATAATTTTCCTACTGTAAAATCAGCTAAGTAACCATTTGGGTTAATACCATTTTTAGCAAAGTAAGCGATACTCAATCCAACTAAGGCGATAAAAGGAATATAGACACCGATGATTGCTCCCCAGTTACCTGCAATTTTTACCATATCATATTTTAAGTTAAGTAATGTAATAACCCAATATGATAACACGATAGTAAAGAAGATAAAGATATTATTACTACCTAATTCCGGTTTATTAATAACATATCCGAATAGGACACCTACTGTTGAAGCTACCATAACCATACCGAAAAACATTTGTACCCATAGTAACCAAGATGTCACAAAGCCCCATTTTTCTCCTAGTGCTTTGTTTACCCATACTTGTGGGCCACCTTCTTCAGGCCAAGCTGTTGATAGTTCAGCAGACATTAAAGCGATTGGTAAAGCAAACATAAGTGCTGCAATTAACATGTATACAATTTGTGTCCAACCAGATGATGCCAATGTCGGAACACTACGAACGGTACCAAAGAATGCCATTGTAATACCGATCAAACCAAAAAGTGATAATTTTTTTCCTTGTGACATATGTTGTTCCTCCTTATTAAAAAAAGATCGCACATTTTGTTTTTAGGCCTAAAAATCTAATGCAACTTTTTCACAAGTGAAGTATATCGCCGAAAAAATACTTTGTCAAAGCGATTTTTTTAGTTTTATTAAAATTTGATTAGCAAACCATTTCGCCAATTCTACGCTTGCATTCTTTAATGCGTTAAAGCTTTAATCCGTTCTATAAGCACTGATACAATAAACATTGTATTATCAACCCTCTATTTTTTTGCAACTACTTTTTTTTTGATTAATCCGACCACTTTTGTTTACCCTACCTTTATTTTCTCATTAAATTATAATAAAGAAAATTTGTGTTTGACATTTAAAATTAGATGGACTAGACTTGGTTTACATTCAAAAATAACTTGATTGAGCGAAGTAATTACCTGTCACTGTTTATAGAGAGCCAAAGGTCGCTGGAATTTGGCACATACACCGTAATGAATTACACTCACATAAAAAATCAAGCGTGCTACCTACGTTACAGGTCTAATAAGTGGTATGGTTAAATTATTAATCATACAATCTGGGTGGTACCACGGAATCTGTTTATTTCGTCCCTGCAAGTTTCTAGAACTTGCAGGGACTTTTTTGTATGTATTAAAACTAAAAGGAGAGAAAAAGAATGAATATTATTGATGAATTAACATGGCGCGACGCGATTAACCAACAAACGGATGCTGACGGACTATACGACTTAGTATCTAACGAAAAAATTTCATTATACTGTGGTGTGGATCCTACTGGAGATAGTATGCACATTGGACACTTAATCCCGTTCATGATGATGAAACGTTTCCAATCATTTGGACATCATCCATACATCTTAATTGGCGGAGCAACTGGTACAATCGGCGACCCGAGTGGCCGTACATCAGAACGTCAATTGCAAACATTAGAACAAGTTCAACATAACGTTGATGCTTTAACTGCTCAAATGAAGAGTTTGTTCGATTTTGAGTCTAACCAAGATTTAACAATGGTTAACAACTACGATTGGACTCATGAGTTAACATTATTAGATTTCTTACGTGACTACGGTAAAAACTTTAACATTAATACAATGTTAGCTAAAGATATCGTATCAAGTCGTTTAGAAGTTGGAATTTCATTTACTGAATTCACATACCAAATTCTACAATCTATGGATTACTTACACCTATTCCGCGAACATAACGTTCAATTACAAATTGGTGGCGCGGATCAATGGGGTAATATTACAGCAGGTCTTGATCTTATCCGTAAAAAAGAAGGTGCTGAAGCTAAAGCATTCGGCTTAACTATCCCTCTTATGTTAAAAGCAGACGGAACTAAATTTGGTAAAACTGCTGGTGGCGCTGTTTGGTTAGATGCTGAGAAAACATCTCCATTCGAATTCTTCCAATTCTGGTTAAACCAAGATGACCGCGATGTTGTTAAATACCTTAAATTCTTCACTTTCTTAACAAAAGAAGAAATTGAAGCTTTAGCTGAAAAAGTAGAAACAGAACCTCACAAACGTGAAGCTCAAAAAACATTAGCTGCTGAAATGACTCGTTTCGTTCACGGTCAAGAAGCTTTAGATGAAGCATTGGAAATCTCTGCTGCCCTATTCTCTGGCGATGTGTCTAACTTAACTGCTAGCCAAATCGAACAAGGCTTCAAAAACATGCCTTCAGCTGACATGCCTATCGGCGAAAGCTTACTAGTAGATTGGTTAATCGAAGCAGGTATCGAACCTTCAAAACGTCAAGCACGTGAAGATATTAAAAATGGTGCGATCACGTTAAACGGTGAAAAAGTCACTGATTTAGAGTTCACATTAACACCTGCTCACTCATTTGATGAGCGTTTCGTTCTTGTCCGTAAAGGTAAAAAGAACTACACATTAGTAACATTAACTAAATAAAAAGTAAAAGCTATCCATCATTTATGATGGATAGCTTTTACTTTTTATTCAAATGCTCGATGATCAACATACTCATCATTTGATAATTTATATTCTAC
>NZ_JAPDSH010000003.1 GCF_029143285.1 Vagococcus proximus | reverse complement strand
TCTTAACGACTTAATTAGAATAACATGATTAGTTGATTTCGTCAACTACTTTCAAAAAGTTTTTTAAATTAAGTTATTAGAGGTTTTAAGCTCGTCTGTTTGTAACGACTTTGTCATTCTAACATGAAATAAAAACTATTGCAATTTTTTTTGGCATATTATTACAAAAGAAATTATTCGTTTGTCTCAAAGACATTTATAAATATACCAAGTTTATAATAAAATTGCAACCCCTAATTTAATTTTTAATTTATTAATTTTAAGTTAACTTGGTATATAATACTTATGCATCTCGTCACTTGTTTGATATTATTATAGTAGAATTAATTACTGGAGGTATTTTATGAAAATTTTAGTTGTTGATGATGATAAAGAGATTGTTGAACTACTTAGTATTTACATTTTAAACGAAGGGTATGATGTGATAAAAGCTTATGACGGAAAGGAAGCATTAACTAAAATCAGAACTACACCTGATATTGACCTAATGATTCTTGATTTTATGATGCCACAACTAGATGGTATGCAAGTTGTCAAAGAACTTAGAAAAGAATCACAAATTCCCATCATAATGCTTACAGCAAAATCAAGTGATTTAGACAAAATCCAAGGATTAGTAGCTGGTGCTGATGACTATGTTACAAAACCTTTTAATCCTCTTGAGATCATGGCTCGTGTAAAATCTTTACTTCGCAGAACGAAAATGCAGGTTACTGATTCAAAACCCGATACGTTAGAAGTCGGTCCTCTTATTATAAAAAAAGATTCCCATCAGGTTTTAACAGATAAGGGAACAGAAATTCAACTTACCGCTTTAGAGTTTGGTATCTTATACTTACTTGCAAGCCATCCCAATCGTGTATTCAGTGCTGAAGAAATTTTTGAACGTGTTTGGCAACAAGAAAGTATCATTTCTGCTAAAACTGTCATGGTACATGTCAGTCATCTGCGTGACAAAATTGAAGATGCAACTAATGGAGAAAAAGTTATTCAAACTGTCTGGGGAGTAGGATATAAAATTGAAGGAAATTAGTCGGATATCTAAGAATTCATCTAAAAACTCACGTATTATTTTAACCTCAAAAGAAAAAAGTGAACTTATTATAGAAGGAATTGTAACAGTAATATTATTGATCCTACTCAATATTGTCGTTATAGCTCTATCTAGATTAGTCATAGACGACAGTATTGTGATGAAAAATTTAATTTTCGGAATAAAGGAAGTACTCGTTAAAACATTTTTTAATAATTCCTTTTACTCACTAAAAAATGTTGCCTTAATCTTTATGATTATTTTTGATTTCATCGTTCTTTATTGGCGCTTAATTAGACGTTATCGACAAATGCAACTACGCCACATAATATCTGAACTTCATTACATCGCTAATGGTAACTATGACCATCGAATTCCTTTTGAAATTGGGGGAGACTTAGGTCGAGTCGTTGAAAGTATAAATGGCCTAGTTGATAGTACTGTTGAAGCAATTGAAGATGAGCGCCGGATTGAGAAATCCAAAGATGAACTTATTACTAATATAAGTCACGATATTCGAACGCCTCTTACCTCAATTATTGGTTACTTAGGTTTAATAGAAGAAAAAAAATATAGTACACACGAAGAGTTACTGAAGTATACTCATACCGCTTATTCCAAAGCTAAACAAATGAAACTTTTAGTTGATGATCTTTTTGAATATACAAAAGTTAGACAATCCAGTACCCCTCTTTCTATTATGACCTTTGATTTAGGGCAACTTTTAGATCAACTCTCCGTTGATTTTGAACTTGATGCTAATAAAAGAAGTATGAAAATTGAAGTAAATGCTACACCCTCCCCTTTTATTATGGAAGGAGATACAGAAAAGTTAGTTCGCCTATTTAATAATCTTATATCTAACGGGCTCAAATATGGAAGAAACGGTACTCAAATTTGTTTATCTGCTGAAAAAATAGGAAAAGAAGCTGTTATTATTGTAAAAAACGATGGTGATCCTATTCCAAAAGAGGCTTTGAGCCAGTTGTTTGATCGTTTTTACCGTGTCGAAGAATCACGCTCACAAGAAACCGGTGGAACAGGATTAGGGCTAGCAATTGCTCAAAGTATCGTTGTGCTACATAGTGGGTATATTTATGCAACCTCGGATGAGAAGTGGACTTCTTTCGTTATTCATCTACCACTCTCTCAAACAGCCTAATCGCTTCTAAAAATATTTTAATATTCGATTCTAACCATATACAAACTTAATAAACTATTATAAGCTAAATAAAGCCATTTAAAATAAATGGCTTTATTTTTATTATCTGGGAGGATATTTATGAACTTAAAAAAATTAACTAACAAGTTGGTAGTTTCATTGACCTTACTTTTAACACTCGGTCAATTAGTAATACTACCCAAAACACTTGCTACTGAGCCTGGTTTTTCTATTAATGCAAATGCTGCACTAGCGATTGATTACAACAGTGGAAAAATACTATACGAACAAAATTCTGACAAACCATTGGGAATTGCTTCAATGACTAAACTAATCACACTTTATCTTATATTAGAAGCAGAACAAAATGGAGACCTTGATTGGGATGAGCAAGTCGAAATCAGTGATCACTTACTTGCAATTAGTCATGACCCCATTCTATCTAACGTGCCATTTATAAAAGGACACACCTATAGTGTTAGAGATCTCTTCAATGCAAGTACCGTAGTCTCAGCAAACGCAGCTGTTACCGCGCTAGCTGAAAAAGTTGCTGGTTCTGAAAAAGAATTTGTGGATCTTATGAGAGATAAAGTAAAACAATGGGGAATTGATGATGCTTATATCATTTCCACATCTGGCATCAACAATGACAATGCTAATGGCAGAGTCTATCCTGGTAGTAAACCTGGTGAAGAAAATCTAGCTTCAGCTAAAGATATTGCTATAATTGCACGTCATTTAATTCATGATTTTCCTAATTTCTTGAATACAACAAAAGAAGGCGTCATCACATTTGCTGAAGGAACACCTGAAGCTGTCGATATGATAAGTACCAACTTGATGCTTCCAGGTTTCCCCGTTTATCGTAAAGGTATTGACGGTTTAAAAACTGGAACAACTGATTTAGCGGGTCAATGCTTTGTTGGAACATATAAAAATAAAAATACTCGAATTATTACAGTAGTTATGAATTCAACAAATAGTGCGGATCCTAACTCACGTTTCATAGAAACTGATCGTCTGATCGATTATGTCTTCGAAAATTGGAAATATGATACTGTCTATAAAAAAGGCGACATCCTAACAGGATTAGATGTACCATCAATCAAGCATGCGAAAGAATTGTCAACACCTGTAACAGTCAATAAAGATGTAAAAATGTGGTTAAATAAAGAAACTAAATCTAAAAATCTGAAACTATCATACGAAGCACCTGAAAAGGAACTTCAAGCTCCTCTTAAAAAAGGTGAAAAAGTCGGTCAAGTTATCATTGATGCTAACGAAGATACAAAAGATTACGTATCTGCCAATGGTAGTGACCATCAATTCGACCTCGTTACTGTTGAAGAAGTTGAAAAAGCAGCATGGTATACAATTGTTGGACGCTCTATTTCATCATTCTTCTCTAATCTATTTTAAGCGAGGTTGACATCTCATTAAAAAAAATGTATTCTTATCATACATTATAGATATTCAATCACGTTTGAGAACAAGTACTTATCTTTTCTTTTTCAGAGAGCTAACGGTTAGTGGAAGTTAGTAAAGATAGACTAGGAAATCCATCTCATTACAGTAAATGAAGACATAATTCATTTCGGCCGCAACCGTTATTGCGAAAATCAAGTGCAATAGCTTTGCTATTGAATTTGGGTGGTACCGCGAATTTCAAGTCTATTCGTCCCAAGGAATATTATTTCCTTAGGACGAATAGACTTTTTTTATGCTTTTATTACATAATTTATAGGAGGAAAAAATCATGCTAGATATCAAAACAATTCGTCAAGATCTAGAAACAATTAAAACTAAACTAAAAAATCGTGGAGTCGACGAAGAAACATTAGATACTTTTGTCGCACTAGATAAAGAGCGCCGTGATTTATTAGTTCAAGTTGAAGAAAAGAAAAAGCTTAGAAACGAAACATCAGAACATATCTCTACACTAAAACGTCAAAAAGAAGATGCCCAAGAATTTATTGACCAAATGAAATCAGTAAATAATGAAATTAAAGAAATGGACGTAACCCTTGGGGAAATCGATGAAAAAATCGAGTATATTGCGTCACGCTTGCCTAACATTCCTGATAATTCTGTTCCTGTAGGTGCAGATGAAGACGATAATGTTGAAATTCGCAAATGGGGTACTCCTAAGTCATTTGACTTCGAACCTAAAGCTCACTGGGAAATAGCGGAAAATCTTGATATTCTTGATTTTGAACGTGGAGCTAAAGTTTCTGGTAGCCGTTTTGTCTATTATAAAGGGCTTGGTGCTCGCTTAGAACGCGCTGTTTATAACTTCATGTTAGATACACACACGATGGAACACGGTTATAAAGAAATGTTAACACCATATATGGTTAATAGTGCGTCAATGTATGGAACAGGTCAATTCCCTAAATTTAAAGAAGATGTTTTCCAATTAGAAAACTCAGACTTAACGCTTATTCCAACTGCTGAAGTACCTTTAACTAACTTTTATCGCGATGAGATTTTAAAACAAGAAGAATTACCAGTTTACTTCACAGCTTTAAGTCCTTCATTCCGATCAGAAGCAGGTAGTGCCGGTCGTGATACACGTGGTCTTATCCGTTTACACCAATTCAACAAAGTAGAAATGGTTAAAATTACAGATGCTGAGACATCATTTGATGAACTAGAAAAAATGACTGATAATGCTGAAACTATTCTTAAAAAATTAGACTTACCATACCGCGTTTTAGCTTTATGTACTGGTGATATGGGCTTTAGTGCTTCAAAGACATACGATTTGGAAGTTTGGATTCCAGCTCAAGATGTTTACCGTGAAATCAGTTCATGTTCAAACTGTGTTGAGTTCCAAGCACGTCGTTCAAAAATTAGATACCGTAACGCTGAAGGTAAATTACAATTAGCACACACACTAAATGGTTCTGGTCTAGCCGTAGGCCGTACCGTTGCTGCTATTTTAGAAAATTACCAAAATGAAGACGGTAGTGTTACAATACCTGAAGTTTTAATCCCATACATGGGTGGTATCACAGCAATTACAGCTAATTAAAAAGAAGCTAGCTCAATGAGCTAGCTTCTTTTTATGATTCAACTGAATAGTTCGGTGCTTCTTTTGTAATATAAACATCATGAGGATGTGACTCTTTTAGCCCCGCACCACTCATTTGAACAAATTGAGCATCATCTCGTAAAGCTTTTAGGTTTGAAGCTCCTACATACCCCATACCTGATTTTAATCCACCAATCAATTGGAAAATAATATCAGCTACGCTACCCTTATAGGCTACACGCCCTTCGATACCTTCTGGAACCAGTTTGTTAGCTTCATTTGTACCACTTTGGAAATAACGGTCACTAGAACCTTTTTCCATAGCACCCAATGATCCCATACCACGATATGTTTTGAAACGACGCCCTTGATAAATTTCAAATTCACCTGGTGACTCGTCTGTTCCAGCTAACATACTTCCTAGCATAACCGCATAACCGCCTGCTGCAAGCGCCTTAACAACATCTCCAGAATACTTAATACCACCATCTGCAATAATAGTACGTCCATATTCATGAGCAACTTCAGCTGCGTCATAGATTGCTGTTAATTGAGGAACACCAACACCCGCTACAACACGTGTTGTACAGATTGAACCTGGCCCAATTCCAACTTTAACAACATCAACACCCACATCGTATAAAGCACGAGTACCTTCAGCCGTCGCAACATTACCCGCAATTAATGTTGTGTCTGGGAATGTGTCACGAATTTCTTTAATTTTTCTAATAACACCAGCACTATGTCCATGTGCTGTATCAATGATAATAGCATCTGCACCTGCATCAATTAAAGCTTGAGCTCGCTCAAATGTATCTGTTGTAACACCTACAGCCGCTGCTACTAACAAGCGACCATGTTCATCTTTAGCTGCATTAGGGAATTCAATTACTTTTTCAATATCTTTAATAGTAATTAAACCACTTAAACGATTATTTTCATCAACAATCGGTAATTTTTCAATTTTATGTTTTTGAAGAATTTTTTCTGCGTCATGTAAATTAGTTCCAACTGGTGCTGTAACTAGTGCTTCTTTAGTCATCACATCTGCAATCGGCTGTTGGTAGTCAGCAATAAAACGTAAATCACGATTTGTTAAAATTCCTACTAATTTACGACTATCCAATGATTCTACAACCGGAACACCACTAATTTTATATTTAGACATTAATTGCTCAGCGTCGGATACTAAATGTGATGGTGTTAAATAAAACGGATCAATAATAACGCCACTCTCTGAGCGTTTAACTTTTTTTACTTCGTCCGCTTGCTGTTCAATACTCATATTTTTATGAATAACACCCAAGCCACCTTGACGTGCCATCGCAATCGCCATTTTACTATCTGTTACAGTATCCATACTTGCACTAATAAATGGAATATTTAGGGTAATATTTTTAGCTAATTTAATGCTCATATCTACTTCATTTGGTAGAACATGACTTTCTGCTGGAATTAATAATACATCATCAAATGTTAGACCTTTTTTTACAAATTTCGTTTCCCAGTTAGACATTTACATATCGACCCCTTTATTTTATTTTTAATTAAAAAAATAACAAAGATTTAACAATTAGTCAATCCTTAACACTTATTTTTTCTCATAATATACGATTTTAATACACTCATTTTGTTATGAAAAAATAGCCTCAAGACTGAGACTATTTTCTCTATGCTTAACGAGTAAAAATACTACCTCTAATATCATATTTTTTTCTCAAATAATAACGAACAGCAACTGCTAACACTGCCAACGACACATATACAATAGGTTGCAACACAATATTAATGCCTGACGGAATTAATCCAGCGGCTGTAAAGATTAATATCCACACTAGCATGATACCTAACATGATCGCCATAGATTTCAAAATACCTGGACGTCCTGTTTGATCAGCACCCGGTCTATCATACTTATAGACATATTTATATATTAAGTAGAAGGCATAGCCTCCTGTTGCTGCCGCAATTAAAATTGTTAACAGTCCTTGTTGCTGGCTAGGATTCTCAACTTTAGACAACATCGGGATAACTCCTGCTATCAATGTTAAGAAAATGAATAATAATAAGGTATTATCCAACCACATTTGGAAAACATTACTTTCTTTCACCGGAGCAGGCTTATTTAAAATTAAATCAGCTCTCTCTGAAACTGTTCCAAATAGTTGTCGTGCTGTTTTACCACTTTTTTGACCTTCTACTAATTCAGGTAAGATAGTAGATAATTCGATGGTTTGCATTTCTTCTGATAAATTAGCCACAGTTAAAGTCTTTTTTAAATCATGAACATATTGTTCATTACGTTTAGTCAATTGTGTTTCTAATTCGCGATTTTTTGCGACAATATTTCTAATTTCTTGCTGTTCCAAAATGAATTCCTCCTGTACCTATCAGCTATTTCATACTTTTAATTTTTATACATTGAAACGGAACAACATAACGTCTCCATCTGCTACAACATACTCTTTACCTTCTAAACGAACACGTCCCGCTTCTTTAGCCGTTGCCATATTTCCATGCTCATTTAAATCATCAAATGATACTGTTTCAGCTCTAATAAACCCTTTTTCAAAATCTGAATGAATAACTCCCGCACATTGCGGCGCTTTCATTCCTTTTTTAAACGTCCAAGCGCGCACTTCTTGAACACCTGCAGTAAAATATGTCGCTAAGCCTAATAAATCGTAAGCTGCTCTAATTAACTGATCTAATCCAGATTCTTCGATGCCTAACGCTTCTAAAAATTCCGCACGATCATCATCATCGTCTAATTCAGCAATTTCTTCTTCTGCACGAGCGCAGACTACAATAACTTCTGCATTTTCACTCGCTGCAAATTCGCGGACAGCTTGTACGTACTTGTTACTCTCTGAATCACTTACTTCTTCTTCAGAAACATTAGCTACATATAAAACTGGCTTAGTTGTTAATAAGAATAATTTATTTACCTCTACCATTTCATCCTCAGTAAATTCAATACTTCTAGCTGATTTGCCTTCTTCTAAGACAGGTTTGATTTTATCTAATAGTGCTAACTCTGCTAACGCCTCTTTATCTTTAGTTCTCGCAATTTTAGACACTCTAGTGTGACGTTTTGTAATAGACTCTAAATCCGCTAACACTAATTCTAAATTAATTGTATCAATATCTGCTAAAGGGTCTACTCGTCCTTCTACGTGTGTAATGTTATCGTCATCAAAACAACGAACAACGTGACAAATAGCATCTACTTGACGAATATGGCTCAAGAATTGATTTCCCAACCCTTCACCTTTACTTGCTCCACGAACAATCCCTGCAATATCTGTAAATTCAAATGTTGTGGGAACCGTTTTTTTAGGTTGTACTAATTCTGTTAATTTCTGTAAACGATTATCTGGAACTTCTACCATTCCTACGTTAGGATCAATTGTCGCAAATGGATAGTTTGCTGCTTCTGCTCCTGCTTTTGTAATCGCGTTAAATAAAGTTGACTTACCAACGTTTGGTAAACCTACAATCCCTGCTGTTAATGCCATAAAATATACCACTCTTTCATTTGATTAAACTAACTTTAGTTTTTTTCAATAATTTTTTTTAATCTTTTCTCAAAGTCTCGACGAGAAAACATAACGATATGCTGACAGTTTACACATTTTATCTTAATATCCATCCCCATACGAACAATTTCCCAACGATTTGTTTGACACGCATGAGGTTTCTTCATCTCTACAATATCCCCTAGATCATACATAGGAATCCCTCACTTATCTATTTTTAATCATCAAAATGGACATCTAATATATCTAAAATACGTGTTAAATCATCTGATGATAAATATTCTATTTCTATTTTACCCTTGCCAGCTTTTTCTTGAATCATAACCGATGTCCCGAACTTATCCATTAATCGTTCTTCACTTTCCTTAATGTAATAAGGTTTTGGTTTTGCTATTTTCTTTTCTTTTTTCTTCACTTCTGGCTTATTACTATTTATTTGACCCACAATCTCTTCTAATTGTCTAACCGTTAGTTTTTCTTTAACTACACGTTTAGCTAATTCAATAATTTGATCACGGTCTTTTAATGCAAGTAATGTTCGTGCTTGTCCCATAGATAACTCTTCTTTTTGAAGTAACTCTTTAACCATCTCTGGTAAGTATAATAAACGCAAGTGATTTGCGATATAGGGACGACTTTTTCCTAATCGTTCAGCTACCTCAGCTTGTGTTAAATTTAATTTTTTCATCAATGAATCATAGGCTTCCGCCTCTTCCAACGGGCTTAAATCTTCCCTTTGTAAATTTTCTAAAACAGCAACTTGCATCATTGCTTCTTCATCAAATTCACGAATAATTGCAGGTATAGTCTCTTTACCTGCTAATTTAGAGGCTCTAAAACGTCTCTCACCTGCAATGATTTCATATCCTTTAACATCTGATTGACGAACAATTATCGGTTGGAAAACACCTGTTTGCTTAATTGACTGAGATAACTCTTCTAAAGCACTCTGATCAAAAGTCTTACGTGGTTGATAGGGATTAGGTCTTAGGTCTGATAACTTTAACTCTATAATTGTTTCATTTTTTTCATCTACTTCTTCGATAACTGAATAGTCTTGAAATAAAGCGTCTATACCTCTACCTAATCCTTTATTATTCTTACTCATCTAATAACACTTCCTTAGCCAATGCTTGATAAACCGCAGCCCCTTTTGAACGACGGTCATAATCCACTATAGATAACCCATGGCTTGGTGCCTCAGACAATCTAACATTTCTTGGAATGATAGTATCATAAACACGTTCTCTAAAATACTTACGAACTTCCCCTACAACTTCAGATCCTAAATTAGTTCTAGCATCATACATGGTTAAAAGAACACCCTCTATACGAAGTTCTGGATTAAAATGTTTTTGAACTAAGCGAACTGTGTTTAACAATTGGCTTAACCCCTCAAGAGCATAGTACTCACATTGAACAGGAATCAATATAGAATGACTTGCTGTAAAAGCATTAATAGTTAAATGTCCTAATGATGGTGGACAATCTATTAAGATAAAATCATAATCTTTTTCAACTTCTTTGATTGAATTTTTCAATCGAGTTTCTCTTGCCATCATAGACGTTAATTCTATTTCCGCCCCTGCTAGCTGAATGGTTGCTGGAGCAATGTCTAAATTTTCACGCGTTGTATCGCATATAATTTCTTTAATCGAGGTTTCATTTACTAAAACGTCATAGATATCTTCGGTAACTTCTGCTTTTTTCACGCCTAATCCACTTGTAGCATTCCCTTGGGCATCGATATCAATTAACAATACCTTTTTACCTTCAAAAGCTAAAGCAGCACCTAAATTGACGGTTGTTGTAGTTTTCCCGACGCCTCCCTTTTGGTTAGCAACTGAAATAATCCGTGCCATCATATTTCCTCCGATTCTTATTAACAAATTACGTAGCTAATTTCACATTTTTAATACTACTATTGTATCATAAAATGTAAAACTTTACTTCCTGCCTCATTATTGGACCTACAATTTATCCTTTTAATTACTTGAGAGGTTGTTTATTCGGCATACCTGGTTTTCTTGGATATTTATTTGGTGTTTCTTTTTTCTTTCTAATCGCTATTATGTAACGTGAATCATTTGTTACCGGCAATGTTACATCTTCTTCACTTTCTAACTTTCCACCCAATAGTGAAATAGCTTTTTTAGCTTCTTCTGTTTCTTCTTCACTCTTAGCAGCTTTCATTGCTAAAAATAAACCGTTCTTTTTAACGAGTGGTAAACACAATTCGGCTAAAATATTTAAGCGAGCAACTGCTCTAGCTGTTACATAATCAAAGCTCTCACGAAAAGCCTTATTCTTACCAAACGTTTCAGCTCTATCATGATATAAATAAACATTGTCTAATCCTAACTCATCACTTAATGTTTTTAAAAAAGTAATACGTTTATTTAAAGAATCAACAATAGTAATACTTAAGTTAGGGAACACAATTTTTAATGGAATACTCGGAAAACCCGCACCTGAACCAACATCACATAAACTTAGTTGTTCACCACTAAAATCATTAGCCATCGCTAACATAATTGAATCATAAAAATGTTTTAAATAAACCTCATTTTCTTCTGTAATAGCTGTGAGATTCATTTTATTATTCCACTCAACTAATAATTTAAAATACAACGCAAATTGTAACATTTGATTATCAGTTAGCATTATTCCTTTTTCGGATAATGCCTGTTTAAATTCTTCTGGTGTCATCTCTCTGCCCCCTAAAGTAGTCTTATATTAATTTTTCGGTTCTTTTTTTACAACTCTACCTTGTTCTAAGTAGACCATTAAAATGCTAATATCCGCTGGGTTTACACCACTAATACGACTTGCTTGTGCAATCGTTTCAGGTTCAATCTTCATTAATTTTTGCTTGGCTTCAGTCGCCAGGCCATTAATTGCTTCATAATCAATATTTTCAGGAATACGTTTAGCTTCCATTCTCTTAAGTTTTTCAACTTTATCTAACGCTTTTTTGATGTAACCTTCATATTTTAATTGAATTTCAACTTGCTCAATGACTTTATTAGGTAATTCTACTTCACTTTCTGGCAAGAATTGAGCTAACTCGGCGTATGTCATCTCTGGTCTTCTTAGAAAATCTGAAGCTAATACGCCATCTTTAAGACGTGCAAGATTTTTACTCTCCATAAATTGTTGAACTGCTTCTGTTGGCTTCAAGCGTATACTACCTAAACGTTTTAATTCTGTTTCAATCATCTCTTTTTTAGCTAAATATACGTCATATTGCTCCTCGTTAACTAAACCTATTTCATAACCTTTTTCAGTTAAGCGCAAATCAGCATTATCATGTCGTAAAATCAATCGATACTCAGCTCTGGAAGTTAGTAAACGATAAGGTTCATTTGTTCCCTTTGTTACTAAATCATCAATCATCACACCAATGTATCCGTCACTTCGTTTTAAAACTAGTGGTTCTTTTTCTTGAATTTTTAACGCCGCATTTATACCTGCTATCAGGCCCTGTCCGCCCGCTTCTTCATAGCCACTTGTTCCATTTGTTTGACCTGCAGTATATAAGTTCTCCACTAACTTGGTTTCTAAAGTTGGACGTAATTGATGTGGGACTACCACATCATACTCAATGGCATAACCACTACGCATCATTTCAGCTTTTTCTAAACCTTCAACTGAATGAATCATCTTATGTTGAACATCTTCCGGTAAAGATGTTGACAAGCCTTGCACATAAACTTCATCAGTATGCTCGCCTTCTGGCTCTAAAAAGATTTGATGACGTGGTTTATCACTAAAACGCACGACTTTATCTTCTATCGATGGGCAATAACGAGCTCCAACACCCTCTACAATACCTGTAAACATCGGTGCACGGTGCAAGTTTTCTCTAATGATATCGTGAGTACCCTCATTCGAATACGTTAACCAACACGGTAATTGATTTAAATTATAAGCACTGTCTGGCGTAGAAAAACTAAAGTGATTTGGCATAGTATCACCTGGTTGAATTTCTGTCACAGAATAGTCAATTGTACTTCCTTTGACACGAGGGGGTGTTCCTGTTTTAAAACGATCCATCTCAAAACCTAATGATTTTAAACTATCACTTAATTTAAGAGATGGCTGTGAGTTATTTGGTCCTGATGAGTATTTTAATTCACCAATAATAATTTCACCCTTCAAGGCTGTTCCAGCCGTTATAATAACAGCTTTACTCTTATAGACCGCTCCAGTTGCTGTTACAACACCTCGACAGATACCATCTTCAACAAGAATTTCATCTACCAATCCCTGTCTTAATGTTAAGTTTTCTTCTCTCTCAATCGTACGCTTCATCTCTTCAGCATATCGACTTTTATCTGCTTGAGCTCGCAAGGCCCTTACAGCTGGACCTTTCCCTGTATTAAGCATCCTCATTTGAATATATGTCTTATCAATATTATGACCCATTTCACCACCCAGAGCATCGATTTCTCTCACAACTACTCCTTTAGCAGGGCCTCCTAAAGACGGATTACACGGCATAAATGCAACCATATCTAGATTTATTGTTAATAATAACGTACGGCATCCCATACGAGCTGATGATAAAGCTGCTTCAGACCCTGCATGGCCTGCACCTACAACAATAACATCGAATTCTTCTCCACTATATCGTTCCATTCGATTCAATCCTCTCTCTACTTTCCTAAACAAAATTGACTAAACAATTGAGTAATCAATTCATCTTGAACACTATCTCCTATTACTTCTCCAAGGAGATCCCAACATCTAGTCATATCGATTTGAACTAAATCAACCGGCATACCTGATTCAATTCCCATTACGACTTCTTCTAAAGCTAATTCTGCTTGCTCTAATAATGCAATATGACGATTATTAGACACATAAGTAGCATCTTTTTCAACGGTTCCTCCATCAAAGAATAAATCAGCAATCCTTTGCTCAAGTTGTTCCATCCCTTGACTCTTATGAACTGAAATAGCAAAAACTTCCTCAGATACAAGTTCTTCTAACTCTGATAAATCTAATTGACTTACTAAATCCGTCTTATTTAACAAAATAATTCGCTTCATACCTTCTGTTACTTTTAGTAAATCTTTATCCGCTTCTGTCAAAGGTTCGCTTTGATTTAATACTAACAATATCAAATCTGCCTCTGCCAAGGCTTTACGACTACGCTCTACACCTATTTTTTCAACAATGTCTTCTGTTTCTCGAATACCCGCGGTATCAACTAGTTTTAAAGGTACTCCCCGAACATTAACATATTCCTCAATAACATCACGTGTTGTTCCTGCAACGTCAGTGACAATTGCTTTATCTTCTTTCAATAAATAATTTAATAAACTAGATTTCCCTACGTTTGGACGACCAATTATCGCTGTCGATAATCCCTCTCGTAGAATTTTTCCTTGCTTAGCTGTTTTTAATAAGTGATGAATTTGTTGCTTAACCGTTTCAGACTTTTCCAACAGTAGTTTAGCAGTCATCTCTTCGACATCATCATATTCTGGATAATCAATATTAACTTCTACTTGAGCCAATGTTTCTAAAATTTCTTGGCGCAAACTTTGGATTAGCGTTGATAAGTTTCCATCAAGCTGAGTCAACGCAACATGCATCGCTTTATCGGTCTTGGCTCTAATAATATCCATGACAGCCTCTGCTTGAGATAAATCAACTCGACCATTTAAAAAAGCTCGTTTGGTAAATTCACCAGGTTCCGCTAAACGAGCCCCTTGCCTTAATAGTAATTGTAGGACTTGATTAGTGACAACGATTCCACCATGACAATTAATTTCCACTACATTCTCTCTTGTGAAAGTCCTTGGCTCTCTCATAACCGACACCATTACCTCATCAATCACCTTATCGTTTTTAGGATCTTTTATGTGACCATAATGAATTGTATGCGTTGGAACCGTCATTAAGTCCTTACTTGTTTTAAATACTTTCTGTGCGATTTCTAACGCTTCATCACCGCTAAGTCTAACGATACTTATCGCTCCCTCACCCGGTGGAGTTGAAATAGCTGCGATTGTATCAAATTCACTTGTAATATTCATTAGCTCTTAACCCTCTCTGTTCTGTGTAGTTAATTTTCGACATAGAAAAAAGTGCCCACTCCACCCCTGTTTAAACATTGGTAGATTTAGCACTTTGACTGCGGTTATCTATAATTTATACTATAATATTTCTCACCTTATATTTTACTTTATAAGATAAGACTAATCAAGTAAAACTGTTTTATAAAAAAGGAGTAAAGGTCAATGACCCTTACTCCTTTAAAATTATTCTTTCACTGCTTTTCTAACACTATTAGCTACTGTTTCTGCAACACCTGGTTTAAATGCTTCAGGCATAATATAATCTGGCGCTAATTCATCATCTGTTACCATAGCTGAAATACCATATGCTGCTGCTATTTGCATCTCTACTGTAATATCCGTAGCACGGGCATCTAGTGCCCCACGGAAAATACCAGGGAACGCCAACACGTTGTTAATTTGATTTGGGAAATCACTACGACCCGTTCCAACAATATACGCCCCTGCCGCTTTGGCTTCATCTGGGAAAATTTCAGGAACTGGGTTAGCCATTGCAAAAATGGTCGATTTTTCAGCCATTGTTGATACCCACTCTGGTTTTAACACGCCTGGAGCTGATACACCTACAAATACGTCCGCTCCTTTAACAGCATCTTCCAATGTTCCTGTTTGGTGCTCTAAATTCGTTACTTTAGCAATCTCTTGGTGATGAGGTGCTAATGTTTCATCTGTTGCAGAAATAATACCTGTACGATCTACCACTTTAATATTTTTAACACCCGCAGATAAGAATAAACGTGTAATTGAAAGTCCAGCAGCGCCTCCTCCATTTACAACAACTTGAATTTCTTCAAGCTTTTTACCTGTTAAACGTAAACTGTTTAATAGTCCTGCTAGTACAATAATTGCTGTGCCGTGTTGATCATCATGAAAAACAGGAATATCTAACATTTCTTTTAGACGTCTTTCAATTTCAAAACAACGTGGCGCGCTGATATCCTCTAAATTAATCCCACCAAAAGATGGCGCTAGCGCTGCGATATGTGAAATTATTTCTTCTGTATCTTGTGTATTTAATGATAATGGTACAGCATCAACATCTGCAAAACGTTTGAATAGTGCAGCTTTTCCTTCCATAACAGGAATTGCTGCTTCCGGACCTATATTACCTAATCCCAAAACTGCTGAACCATCTGTGATAACCGCTACTAAATTACGCTTAGTTGTATATTCATACGCTTTTTCTTTATCATCAGCAATAGCCATACATACTGCTCCTACACCTGGTGTATAAGCTACTGCTAGATCTTCCATAGAATTAATTGGAACCTTAGGAACTACCTCTAATTTCCCACCTTTTTCTTTACTTAAAGCTAACGCTAACTCTTTTACATCTGTCATTTTTACGTCACTCCTTCAATTTAGAATAAGAATTTTAATAAAGCTGTCATTGTTAAAACAGTTATTGCTCCACCCAAACGTGTTGCTACTTGCGCAAAAGGCATTAGATTCATTCGATTCGCTGTTGATAAAATCGCAACGTCTCCCGTTCCACCCATACCACTTTGGCATGCTGTAATAATAGCGGCTTCAATTGGATACATGTTCATTTTACCACCTACAAAGTATCCTGTCGCTACTACAGTTAAAACTACTGCAATTACCACTACAAAATATTGCCATGATAACATCCCAACAACATCTTTTAATGGAATGTACAACATTCCTAACCCGACCATTAATGGGAAAGTAAAGTTGGATGAAATAAATTTATACAATTGTTTAGAGCCTTTTTCCATATCTGATGGTAATAAACTCAAGTATTTAACTAGAGCCGCAACTAAAATCATTAAAACTGGACCTGGAAAACCTGTTAAATGTTGTAAAAGTGCCCCAGTAATAAATAAAGTAGATGCAATTAGAACACCCGCACCCATAAGACGAACATCGATTGGACTTTTATCTTCTTTCATAGCATCAGACATGTCCTCACCATCTACTTTTACAAGTTGACCATTACCACATTTATCTTGTTTTCTTTCTCCCATACGACTTAGAAATGCTGAAGCCATAATTGCAAAGAAGTTTCCTATGATTGTAGCTGGAATAAGCTGTCCAACCAACTGTTCACTCGGAACCCCTGTAATAGCACTATACCCTAAAGATAAGGGTAAGATACCTTCACCGATGCCACCAGCCAATACAGGTGTAACAATGTAAAATAAAGTATGTTTTGTTCCTAATCCCAAAAGTGTTCCTATAGTAGTTCCCACAATCATTGCTAAAATCATGCCACACAACATTGGAACAATCATTCTCATTAAACCTTGAACTAAAATCTTACGGTGCATTCCTAAAATACTTCCACATACTAGACAAGCTATATAAAAATATAAGAAATTAGCTTGTTTCATCAACATATTTGTAGCATCTAATGTATTCTCATTGAATACATTAAAAAAGACAAGTATCGAAGGTACTAGAAGCGACATAATTGCTGGACCACCAAAATGCTTTAACCCTGGGATACTTCCACCGATCGTTCCTAATAACCAACCTAAAGATAAAATAACTGCGAAACCACCAATCATCGATACCGGTAATTGTTCCAAATACGCTGTAAATAAAATAATAGCTGCTAAAACTAAATAAACTGGTAGTGGAACCGGCCCCACTTGAAATGTTTTTACTTTGTCACTAAACGTTTCCTTTTTCACTTCTTCATTTTCCATTCTACTCCTCCTAAAAATAGCGCTTTCTTTTTAATTCATTTTTAGTATACTAGGAAGAAGTAATTTATATTTATTATTTAACTATTTTAAGTGTTGATTAACTAATTTAACTCATTTACCAATGAATGAATAGGAGAGGCTCTATTTGAAATTAAAACAACTTAACTTATGGTTAAGATTAACTTTTTTAGTCTTTGTAGCACTAATGCTTACTCTGTCTTTTTCTTATTTTCAAATAAATAAGCAATTAATACATAACTCTAGAGAAAAACAAGAACAAGATCTCCTAAAAATAGGGCATCTTCTTTCAAAAAATCCCATTATTGTAAATTCACTAGAAGAACAAACTTCTAACGCATCTCTATTGGAAACAACCCACCACGCTGAAGAAGCTTTTAATTTAGATTTTGTCGTTGTTATGACAATGGATAAAATCAGATTAAGCCATCCCGACCATGAAAAAATATATAAACAATTCCAAGGAGGAGATGAAAAAAAAGCTATAAAATATGGGGTTGAATCTGTTTCAACTGCCTCGGGAACCTTAGGAGAATCTCTTAGGGGCTTTGTTCCTGTTTTTAATAATCATAAAAAAGAGATAGGTGTAATATCCATCGGTCTAACTACAAATAAACTCTCAGAACACCTTAATAAAATGAGAAAAAGTTTTTCTATTAGTCTTTTTATAAGTTTAGCGGTCAGTATAATAGCTTCAATTTTTACAGCTTACACTATAAAAAAACAAATGCACGACTTAGAGCCAAACGAAATAGCTGTTCTCCTCGAAGAAAGAAATGCTATGTTTGAAAATGTACACGACTCTATCATAGTAACTGATAGCAATAATAAGATAACATTAGCAAATAATTCAGGAAAATTACTTCTAAAAAAATTAGCTCATACGGATTCACCCTATTTTCATACGATTGATTCTTTAATTCCAAATCTTCAATCGCATACTCAAATCCCGGACTATCGATCTAATTCCGATGAATTATTACACCAAAATGGAGTAGATTACCTTATATCAACTGCTCCCATTGTTGTTCGGAAAAAAAATGTCGGAAAAATATTCATTATTAGAGACATGACTGAATTAATTTCACTTCATGACCAACTACAAAATACGACAACATATGCAACATCCTTACAAGCACAATCCCATGACTTTTTAAACAAACTACATGTGATCTATGGATTAACAGACTTAAAAGCTTATGATCAACTTACCAAGTATCTAGAAAAAATATTAGAGCCTGAACAAGAATTTTCAAGTCGAATGGTTTATCTAGTTAAAAATCCATTAATTGCAGGTTTTTTAATTGGTGAACGCAGTCGTTTTGTTGAAAAGCAACTTCCTTTTATGGTCGAAATATATCCAGATATCCCCGCTACTACTATCCAAGATTCGGTCCAAATTTGGATAAGTATGATAAAGTATATCCATTCTCATATCTTAAAAATAAACGGTAGTGCTGATACCCAAGTTCGGGTAGGATATCTTCAATATCACCTTGAAACATCTTATAGTTTTTTAATCGATGGACTAGAAACTGAAAAATTAAAAAAACAACTCAACTCTAACTATTTAAAAAATGCTCTTTTACAATCCAACAGCACCATTCATTACGAGAAACGCTCTGAGTGGTTTATACTCAACATAAAGACACCTTACGAAACTACAAAGGAGAACAAATAATATGACTTATAACGTCGTAATTGTAGAAGATGATCCAATGGTCCTATTCATTAACCAAAGCTATCTTAACAAAATTAATAACTTTAAATTAATTGGGAGTGCGGATAACGAACAGGCCGCATTAGACCTATTGTCTCAAAAAAAAGTAGATTTAATCTTAATTGATGCACATTTAATACAGGGAAATGGGTTCAACTTAGTAAAATTAATTAGAAAAAAAGGGTTTACAACAGATATTATTATGATTACTGCTGAAAAAAATAGTAATTTTATTGAAGAGATGTTTCGTTATGGTGTGGTCGATTACATACTTAAACCTTTTAATTTCCACCGTTTTGAACGTAGCTTAGCCACGTTTCAAGCAAGAAAAAATATCCTTCATTCCAGTTCACAGCTCACCCCAAAAGAGCTAGATGGACTTAACAGCTACCTCTCTGCTATCCCTGAAGAAAATTTAACTTTGGAAAAAGGTTTAACACAACCTACTCTAAACCTTATAAAAAAAACAATTTATAATATAAAAGCCCCCTTTACTATCAATGATTTAAACAATGAACTTGATTTATCTCACGTTTCTATAAGAAAATATATTAAACATTTAGAAGACACAGGATTCTTAATAAGTGAACTTGAATACCAAACTGCTGGTAGACCGGTCTCCTTTTATTACCCAAAAGAAAAAAACTAGACCTAGGTCTAGTTTTTTTCTTTTGGTTCCACTATAACAAACCTAAAAGGCTCATGACCTTCAGATCTTAATGTAATACTATCATTATCTAGTAAAGCATTTCTTACTTGTTGACGTTCAAAAGATAGCATTGGATCTAATGAAATTGATTCATTAGTTTCATTTACTTTTTTAGCTGTTTCTACAGCTAATTTATTCAAAGTTACTTCTCTACGTCTACGATATTCTCCTACATTAATCATCACAGACATTCTTTTACCTGAAATACGATTAACATACATCTCAGACATATATTGTAAACTATTCAGTACTTTTCCGTGTTTCCCTATCAATACTCCTTGTTTTTCACAATCTAAATCAAACGTAACATGGTGCTCTCCTTCAATAACCACAACGGTAGCAGGATAGCCCATCTCTTTAGTTATTGCTTCCAAATATTCTTTCAGCGCTTCTACAGCTTTGCCTTTGGACAGATTTCTGAGCGGAGTAGTTTCTACTTTTGGTAACTCTTCTGCAATAGGAGCTTCTTCTACTTCTGGTAACTCTTCTGCAACAGGAGCTTCTTCTACTTCTGGTAACTCTTCTACAACAGGAGCTTCTTCTACTTCTGGTAACTCTTCTACAACAGGAGCTTCTTCTACTTCTGGTAACTCTTCTACAACAGGAGCTTCTTCTACTTCTGGTAACTCTTCTGCAACAGGAGCTTCTTCTACTTCTGGTAACTCTTCTGCAACAGGAGCTTCTTCTACTTCTGGTAACTCTTCTGCAACAGGAACTTCTTCTACTTCTGATAACTCTTCTACAACAGGAACTTCTTCTACTTCTGGTAACTCTTCTACAACAGGAGGAACTATTTTCTCAGTTAATTTAGAATCAACATCTTTAGTTTTTATAACTACTCTGGCTAGCTTACTACCCACACCAAAAATTCCCTTTTTAGCAGAATTTAAAACCTTAACAGTCACGTCTTCTTTTCTCAAACCTAACTCTTTTAATCCATTTTCTAAAGCTAATTCAACTGTTTCACCTTCAAAAACTTTGACTATTCTCTCAGTACTAGATGATTTGTTTTTATCCACAGCCGTAACTTGTTTTATTTCTTTTAATACAGATTCATTCGGATTTTTTTTAGCAACTTCTAATGAGCCTTTTTGTTGTTTTGTATCTATGCTCTTTCTTCGTACCATGACTTTTGCTGGTTTACTTTTGCCTATAGTTGGATTTTTACCTAACTCTATTACTTTAATTTTCGCTTCACTTTTTGTTAGATTTAATGTTCTTAATCCCTTTTCTAATGCAAGTTCAACAGTCTCTGCTTCAAAGATGCCCTTGTTATCTGAATCTCTTACTTTTATTTCCTTATTTACATTCTTCTCTTGAAAATTATTATTATCTACTTTTGATTCTTCGTTTAAAATTATTTTTGGTGTTAATTTGACCCTTGCTGGTTTATTCTTCCCTAACCCAGCTGACTTACCTAAATCTAATACCTTTATTTTCACCTCAGATTTAGCTAAACCTAATGATTTTAAACCTTTTGATAAAGCCTCTTCTGGAGTAATACCCTCAAAAATATTATCTACTAGCCTATCAGCACCAACCGTTGTATTAGGGACTTTTACCTTATCTTCTGTAATTTCTTCTTTAGGTGTTAGCATCACTTTTGCAGGTTTGCCTTTTCCAATCCCACCATTTTTACCAAGATCTAATATTTTAATTTTAACTTGGTTTTTTGACATATTTAAATCTTGAAGACCTATCACTAGAGCCTCTTCCGCTGTTGGACCCTCATAGACTTTAGGTATCTTAGGCTGTAGGGTTGCTTCTTTATTTTCTACTATAATTTTCTCCGTCATGCTATTTTCCACTTTGGGTGTTATTTCAAGAATCGCAGGTTGATTATTTCCTAATACACCTTTTTTACCCATACTCAGTACTTTTATGCTAACTTGATTCTTATTTAATTCCAGTTCACTTAACCCTTTTTCTAACGCTTGCTCTACGGTTACACCTTCATATTTCGGCATAAAAATTACCTCCTCAGTGACAATTCTATTTTTAACGTTTTACTCTCTTTTTCTTTGTATTTTTAGCTTTGTTAAGCGCTCTTTCTAACTCTCGTTTTTGTTGTCTTTCTATTTCACGCTCGCGTTTTATTTTAAATGGATTATTGATTAACAAAGTTTGACCTACTTGGAAGGCATTTGAAATTACCCAGTACAAAGAAAGTCCACTTGCTAATTTAACTCCCATAAACAAAATCATCAAAGGCATAAAATAAGTCATGATTTTCATAGTAGGATTTGAATCTATTTGACTCATACTTGATAACTTTGTACTGATGAATGTAAATATAGCAGCTAAAATGGGTAATATCCAATATGGATCTGGACTACCTAATTCCAACCATAAGAATTTACCAGCACTCAAACCTGGAATTCTCGAAATTGATTGCCATAAAGCCATTAAGATTGGCATTTGAATTAACAGTGGCAGACAACCTGCAAATGGATTAACCCCGTGTTGATCATATAATCTTTGCTGTTCTTCTTGTAACTTGCGTTTTGTTTCCGGATCCTTCGATGGATACTTTTCTTGTAATGCTTTGATTTTTGGTTGCAGTTCTTGAGTTTTTTTCATACTCTTATTCTGATATTGCATTAACGGAAATAATATAACCCTAATAATGATAGTAAATAATATAATTCCGATTCCAGCATTGCTTCCAAAAGATAATGCTTGTATTGCTCGGCCAAAATTAAATACGATATATCTTTCCCAAATTCCTGTACTATCTACTGTTATATCACTAGTTCCACAACCTGATAATATAAAGACTAGTGATAACATTCCTAATGTTAATAATAATTTCCTTTTATTCTTCACTATTAAAACTCCTCTATCTTTTTATGATATTATCCCAGCTATTTTTAATACGTGTTCTAGATTTTTCTTCACTTCTTGAGTTGTTAGATTAACAATGTTCGGTCTTGCAATTACAATCATAGAAACATCTTTATCAATACAGCCTTTTAAATTGAACAAACCTTCTCTAATTTGACGCTTTACATAATTTCTATTCACTGCATTTCCAATTTTTTTTCCTACAGATAATCCCACTCTAAAATGTTTTTGATCATTATAGCTGGCATAGACTACAAAATTTTTATTTGCAAATGATTTTTTTTTCAACATAATCATTTGAAATTCTTTTTCTTTTTTTATACGATAGGATTTTTTCATCTTAATCCCCTTTCGCTACTATAATAAAGTTAACAATTATTATTCTAATAGTACCATAAATTACGTCTATATTTACTAGTTATATATATTCCATTATTTTATTTTTCCTAAAAAAAAAACCACTGATTAGGTCAGCGGTTTATGAGCATAAAACTTTTCTTCCTTTACGACGTCTTGTTGCTAATACGCGACGGCCGTTTTTAGTACTCATGCGTTTACGGAAACCATGAACTTTACTATGCTTACGATTATTTGGTTGGTATGTTCTTTTCATAAGTGACACCTCCTATATAAATGTTATCTTCTTATAGCTAGACAGACCTCAATAGTATACGAAAGACTGCCTATTCTGTCAACCTTTCTTAATAAAGAATATTGAGAAATATAAAAAAATAAGAGCATACTTATCCACAATTGTTGGTTTAATCACTCAATACTTTTGTTAATTGTTAATAAATTTATAATTTAAACTTTTTGGTTAACAACTAGTTATGCACAAGTTAACAACTTCAAAAAAATTATCCCCAATTTTAATAACTGTTGTTAAAAACCACTTCAAAGTACTATTAACAAAGGTTCTTTTATCCACAACCTGTTGTTCTTATTAAGATTTTTTCTAAATTAATCCACTATTATTATTCCCTCTGTGGATAACTTGTTATTCTCTTGTTTATTTTTTTTCCACAAGTGTTTAAATTCGGTGGAAAACTTTTTTTTTTAATGCTAAAATAAGAAACGATTATTATCTTGAATAAGGAGGCACTAATTAAATGGCCGATATTAAATATATTTGGAATGAGCTTGTTGCTATTTATCGTGACAGCTTAACCGCTCCCAGTTTCAATGCTTGGATTGAACAGGCAACGCCTATAAGTTTAATCAACAATGATTTAACTATAGAAGTACCCTCAGCCCTTCATAAAGAATATTGGGAAAAAAATCTATCAACTAAAATAGTTGAAACAGGTTTTAAACTTACTGGTTCAGAAATAACTCCTATCTTTACGATTAAGAACGATATAATTGAAGATATTTCAGCTCAACCTAAAATGGAGCCCATTATATCTGACATAACAAAAGAAAATAGTAAAAAGGCTTTACTTAATCCTAAATACACATTTGATACTTTTGTTATTGGTAAAGGAAATCAAATGGCTCACGCTGCTGCTTTAGTTGTTGCTGATGACCCCGGCTCAACTTATAATCCTTTATTTTTCTATGGTGGAGTTGGACTAGGCAAAACTCATCTAATGCATGCAATTGGTCATCAAATGTTAATAAACAATCCCAATGCAAAAGTTAAATATGTTAGCAGTGAAACGTTTGCCAACGATTTTATTAATTCTATTCAAAACAGGACTTCCGAAAGTTTTAGACAGGAGTATCGCAATGTTGATCTTCTTTTAGTTGATGATATTCAGTTCTTTGCTGATAAAGAAGGAACTCAAGAAGAATTTTTCCATACATTTAATTCTTTGTATAATGATGGTAGACAAATTGTTCTAACGAGTGATCGACTTCCAAATGAAATTCCAAAGCTCCAAGAACGGTTAGTTTCTAGATTTGCATGGGGGCTTTCAGTCGATATTACCCCACCTGACCTGGAAACACGAATAGCTATTTTAAGAAAAAAAGCTAATGCTGAACATCTAGAAATTCCAGATGATACCTTGAGTTATATCGCTGGACAGATTGATTCAAATATCCGCGAGCTAGAGGGGGCTTTAGTTAGGGTACAGGCTTTTGCTACTATGAAGAATGAAGATATAACGACAAGTCTTGCGGCCGATTCTTTAAAAACATTGCGTTCAGTTGGAGCCAATAATCAACTTTCTATTTTAAGTATTCAAGAAAAGGTTTGTGAGTATTACCACATTCAACTTAAGGATTTAAAGGGGAAAAAAAGAGTAAAAACCATTGTATTACCCAGACAGATAGCTATGTATCTTTCAAGAGAGCTAACAGATAACTCTTTACCTAAAATAGGGGCTGAGTTTGGCGGTAAAGATCATACTACAGTTATACATTCTCATGAAAAAATACAACAATTACTAGAGACTGATACCTCTATTCAAAAAGAAATCAATGATATAAAAAATGGTCTTTCTAATTAACCCTGTGAATAACTCTAGTAAAAACCAAAAGTTATTCACAGGTTATCAACAAGTGGATAACTTTAGAGTCTGTTTACCTCTCTACAGATATCCACAGAAGTAACAGGCCCTACTACTACTATTATTTTATATATAACTATATTAATTACCGAAAGGAACTTACTAAAAATGAAATTAACGATTAATAGAACCAGTTTTTTAAACGAATTATCAACTGTTCAGAGAGCAATAAGTTCGAAAACAACTATCCCAATATTGACCGGAGTTAAAATAAAATTAAGTAACGAAGGCTTATCATTAACGGGAAGTAATGCAGATATTTCCATTGAAACATTTTTGTCAAAAAATGATACTAAGTCACAAATGCTGATTGAAGAAACAGGTTCTATTGTTCTCCAAGCTCGATTCTTTGGAGAAATAATAAGAAAATTACCTGAAAATACGGTTACTTTGGAAGTTCTAGCTAATAAACAAGTAGCTATAACATCTGGCGCAGCAGAATTTGTTGTTAATGGTTTGGATGCTGACAATTACCCTCAACTACCTGTAGTTGATGAAATCAAGCAACTACAATTACCTGTACGCGTGTTAAATAAAATGATTAATGAAACAAGTTTTGCTATCTCCCAACACGAAAGCAGACCTATTTTAACTGGGGTACATTTCATTTTAAATAGCTCTAGTTTATTATCAGTAGCTACTGATAGTCATCGTTTAAGTCAACGTGTAATACCTTTAGAGGATGTACAAGAGGATTTCGATATCGTCATTCCAGGAAAAAGTTTATTAGAATTATCACGATCATTTAAAGATGAAGAAGAAATGGTATCTATTAGTATTATGGAAAATCAAGTTTTGTTCAAAACAGCTAATATGTACTTTTATTCACGATTGTTAGAAGGAAAGTATCCGGATACAAATCGTTTAATACCAACTAGTTTTTCTACAGAAATTTCTTTTAATGTAGCTAACTTACTGTCAGCTATTGAAAGAGCTTCCTTATTATCACATGAAGGTCGAAACAATATTGTCAAGTTGGCTGTTTCAGATAATAAAGCTATTATTTATGGGAATTCGCCCGAAATAGGCAATGTACAAGAGGAAATTACCTACATTGAGATGACTGGAGAACCTTTAGAAATTTCTTTTAATCCAGATTATATGAAGAGTGCTTTAAAAGCATTTGGTGGTATTGACATTGTTATTAAATTTATTTCACCAATTAGACCCTTTACATTAGAACCGACAGATTCAGAAATTTCATTTATTCAATTAATAACACCAGTAAGAACTAATTAAAAAAGAAGAGCCATATTTAATACGGCTCTTCTTTTTTATGCAAAAAATTCGTTTTAAGGGGTAGAATATTAAATAGATTAAAACTATCTAAAAGAGCTATCGTTCGCTAGAAAGAGAAATTATACGGTTTATTTGTTTTTTAAGTATAAAAAATGGTATAATGTATAAGAAGAAATAGGTCTAAAAGAAGGTGAGAATATTGAAAAATACATTTAAATTAAAAACGGAATACATAACATTGGGGCAGTTTTTAAAAGAAATAACTGTTATCTCAAGCGGTGGTATGGCAAAGTGGTATCTGAGGGAAAATGTAATATTTGTTGATGGAGAAATAGAAAATAGACGTGGACGTAAACTATATCCAGGAATGATGATTGAAATACCTGAAGAAGGTACTTTTTTTATGGAAAAAAATGAAGAACTAATAACTGAGGAAATTTCTGATGAGAGTAACTAGCATCCAATTAGAAAATTATAGAAATTATGAGAAACTGTCACTAGAATTTAGTCGTGATTTAGTTATTTTTTTAGGTGAAAATGCTCAAGGTAAAACTAATTTATTAGAAAGCATCTATGTTCTGGCAATGACTCGAAGTCACAGGACAACTACTGAAAAAGAGCTAATACAATGGGATAAAGATTATGCTAGGCTATTAAGCTATGTCGAGAAAAAAAATCATGATGTAAGTTTAGAAATGGCTATTTCTAAAAAGGGTAAAAAAACAAAAGTTAATCATATAGAACAAAAAAAATTAAGTGATTATATTGGTGAACTTAATGTAGTATTATTTGCACCAGAGGACCTCTTTTTAATTAAAGGGGCGCCCCAAATTCGTAGACGTTTTGTTGATATGGAGTTGGGACAGATAGACCCTATTTATTTACATCATCTAACAACTTACCAAAAGATTTTAAAACAAAGAAATAAATATTTAAAACAGTTAGGATTTAAAGGAAATAAAGAAGGGGACGACTATTTAGATGTTCTCTCTGAACAATTAGCAAGTGCAGGCAGTAAGGTTATTTTTTCGAGATATCGGTTTATAGAAAAACTGGAAAAGTGGGCTCATAGTATACATCAAGGAATTACAGATGGTAGAGAAACCTTGAAGATGAAATATGACTCAAGTATTTCAGTGAGAGAAAATATGACTCAAGTAGAAATTGAGTCTATTTTTTTAAGTGAGCTAATGAAAAGCAAGTTAAAAGAACTTCATAAGCAAACAACATTATTTGGCCCACATAGAGATGATCTATTGTTTTATATTAATGGTCAGGATGTTCAAACATATGGATCACAAGGTCAACAGAGAACTGCTGCGTTGAGTTTGAAACTAGCAGAGATAGAATTGATTAATTTTGAAATTGGTGAGTATCCAATTTTATTATTAGATGATGTTATGAGTGAGCTCGATGATGAAAGACAAATTCATTTATTAAAAACTATTGAAGGTAAGGTTCAAACCTTCGTAACTACAACTACATTAAAGCATTTAGAAAATAGATTGCAGAGTGATCCAGAGATATTTATGGTAACAAAGGGCATGGTAGAGAGGAAGAGTGAATAAGAGTGACTGATGAGATTAAAGAGTATGAAAAAGATAAAGCAAATGAATACGATGCCAGTCAAATCCAAGTTTTAGAGGGACTTGAAGCTGTAAGAAAGCGTCCAGGTATGTACATTGGTTCGACTAGTGGTCAAGGATTGCATCATTTAGTATGGGAAATAGTAGATAATTCAATTGATGAAGCTTTAGCAGGATTTTGTACGGAAATTAATGTCGAAATTGAAAAAGATGGTAGTGTGACTGTTATAGATGATGGACGTGGCATTCCTATTGGTATTCAGGAAAAAACTGGCCGTCCAGCGGTAGAAACAGTATTTACTGTTTTACATGCGGGAGGAAAATTTGGTGGTGGCGGTTATAAAGTATCAGGTGGTCTTCATGGTGTAGGTTCATCTGTTGTAAATGCTTTGTCAAGTCAACTTGATGTAAAAGTATATAAGGATGGAAAAATTCATTACCAAGAATTCAAGAGAGGTGTGGTAGGTGACGATTTAGCAATTATTGGTGAAACAGATCGTCACGGTACAACAGTACATTTTACACCTGATCCCGAAATATTTAAAGAAACCGTTGAATTCGAATTCGAAAAGCTTGCAACTCGTATGCGTGAATTAGCATTCTTAAATAGAGGTCTTAAACTAACTATTGAAGATAAAAGAGAAGAATCTGCAGAAAAACGTGAATTCCATTATGAAGGTGGGATTAAGAGTTATGTAGAGCATTTAAATGAGAGCAAAACAGTATTATTTGATGACCCAATATATACTGAGGGAGAGCAACAAGACATAATGGTTGAGGTTGCAATACAGTATACAGACGGTTATCATGCTAATATTTTGAGTTTTGCTAATAATATCCATACATATGAAGGTGGGACTCATGAATTTGGATTTAGAACTGCTTTAACACGTGTTATAAATGACTATGGACGTAAACAGAAGCTTATTAAAGAAAATGAAGAGAATTTAAGTGGGGAAGACGTACGAGAAGGAATCACTGCAGTCATCTCAATAAAACATCCAGAACCACAATTTGAAGGTCAAACTAAAACTAAATTAGGAAATTCAGAAGTTAGAACAGTAACAGATAGACTTTTTTCAGAGGCTTTTAATAAATTTTTATTGGAAAACCCAACAGTTGCCAAAAAAGTAATCGAAAAAGGTGTGCTAGCTGCTAAAGCACGTATGGCTGCCAAACGTGCTCGTGAGGTTACTCGCCGTAAAGGTGCACTTGAAATTAGTAATTTACCGGGTAAATTAGCAGATTGTTCAAGTCGAGCCCCCGAAAAATCAGAATTGTTTATTGTCGAGGGAGACTCTGCCGGTGGATCAGCTAAACAAGGGAGAGATCGAGAAACACAAGCAATATTACCTATACGTGGTAAAATTTTAAACGTAGAAAAAGCAAGTATGGATAAAATTTTAGAAAATACAGAAATCCGTTCATTATTTACAGCTATGGGTACCGGATTTGGAGATGATTTTGATATTTCTAAAGCAAGATATCATAAATTAGTAATCATGACAGATGCTGATGTCGATGGAGCCCATATTAGAACATTATTATTAACTTTATTTTATAGATTTATGAGACCGATTGTTGAAGCTGGCTATGTCTATATAGCCCAACCTCCTTTATATGGAATTAAGCAAGGAAAAAATATAACTTATATTCAACCGGGAAAAAATGCAGATGAAGATTTAGCTAACACAATTAAAGAATTACCAGCAACTCCTAAACCTAATATTCAACGTTATAAAGGTCTAGGAGAAATGGATGACCATCAATTGTGGGAAACAACTATGGATCCAGATAGACGCTTAATGTTGCGTGTAACAGTAGATGATGCAATAAAAGCTGACCAAGTTTTTGAAATGTTAATGGGAGATAAGGTTGAACCTAGAAGAAACTTTATCGAGGCGAATGCTCGTTATGTTAAAAATTTAGATATCTAGAGGAAAGGAGAATACTATGTCTGAAGAAATTAGAGAAAATGTAAAAGAAGTTAACCTAACAAGTGAGATGGAAGATTCTTTCATTGATTACGCAATGAGTGTAATTGTCTCACGTGCATTACCAGATGTTAGAGATGGTTTGAAGCCAGTTCATCGTCGTATTTTATATGGAATGAATGACCTAGGTGTGACGCCAGATAAACCACACAAAAAATCTGCCCGTATTGTTGGGGATGTTATGGGGAAATATCATCCTCATGGTGATAGTGCTATCTATGAATCAATGGTAAGAATGGCTCAACCATTTAGTTATCGTCAGATGCTTGTAGATGGACATGGAAACTTTGGGTCTGTAGATGGCGATGGAGCAGCTGCAATGCGTTATACGGAAGCTCGTATGAGTAAAATCGCATTAGAGATGTTAAGAGATATAAACAAAGATACAGTAGATTTTGGTAATAACTATGATGAAACAGAGAAAGAACCTCTTGTTCTTCCTGCTAGATTTCCAAATTTATTAGTCAATGGTACTACAGGTATTGCTGTAGGGATGGCTACAAATATTCCTCCTCATAATTTGGGAGAGGTTATTAATGCTACAACCTTACTGATGGATAATCCAAATGCTACTACTATGGAATTGATGGAAGTATTACCTGGTCCTGACTTCCCAACAGGTGGTTTAGTGATGGGGAAATCAGGAATTAGAAAAGCTTATGAAACAGGAAAAGGTTCTATTACAGTTAGAGCTAAAGTCGACATAGAAGAGATGAAAAATGGTAAGGAACGTATTATTGTTACGGAATTACCATATATGGTAAACAAAGCGAAGCTAATTGAAAGAATTGCGGAGTTAGGTCGTGAAAAAAGAGTAGAGGGTATGACAGATTTACGTGATGAATCATCACGTGAAGGAATGAGAATGGTGATTGAGGTCCGTCGTGATGTTAGTGCGTCTGTTATCTTGAATAATCTATATAAAATGACAGCCTTACAAAGTTCGTTTGGATTTAATATGCTTGCTATCGTTTCTGGCGAGCCTAAAATCTTAAGCTTGAAGTCTATCCTTAATCATTATATTACCCATCAAGAAGAAGTAATTAGAAGACGTACAGAGTTCGATAAACGTAAAGCAGAGGCTCGTGCACATATTTTAGAAGGTTTACGTATTGCTTTAGATCATATTGATGAAATTATCCGTATTATTCGATCAGCTGAGGCTGAAGATATCGCTAAACAAGAATTGATAACAACGTTTAGTTTATCAGAACGTCAAGCTCAAGCGATACTAGATATGCGTTTAAGACGTCTAACAGGTTTGGAACGAGATAAGATTGAAAAAGAATACCAAGAATTAATAGCGTTGATAGCTGATTTAAAGGATATTTTAGCAAATCATCATCGTATAGTGGAAATTATCAAAACTGAACTTCAGGATGTTAAAGATAAATATGACGATCCTAGACGTACGGAATTGCTAGTAGGTGAGGTTTTAAGCCTTGAAGATGAGGATCTAATAGAAGAAGAAGACATAGTCATCACTTTGACACACAACGGCTATATTAAGCGCTTAGCTAACTCAGAATTCCGAGCTCAAAAACGTGGTGGAAGAGGAGTTCAAGGCATGGGTATGCATGACGATGATTTTGTAGAAAATCTAGTATCATGTTCAACTCACGATACGTTATTGTTCTTTACTAATAACGGAAAAGTATATCAAGCCAAAGGCTATGAGATTCCAGAATATGGAAGAACAGCCAAGGGAATACCTATTATCAACTTATTAGGGATAGATTCATCAGAAAAAATAGAGGCAATCATCAGTGTTGACGGAAAAGCGTCTGAAGATAATTATTTATTTTTCACAACACGTCAAGGTGTAGTAAAAAGAACAGCAACAAGTTCGTTTTCAAATATTAGAAGTAATGGACTAATAGCAATCAGCTTGAGAGAAAACGATGAACTCATTAATGTATGTGTTACAGATGGTACTAAAAAAATAATTATAGGTACACATCTAGGCTATTCCGTTACATTTGATGAAAATGATGTAAGAGATATGGGAAGAACAGCTACAGGCGTTCGTGGAGTTAGATTAAGAGATGAGGACTATGTTGTTGGCATGGCGATTATTGATGATGACTCTGAAGTTCTTATTATTACTGAAAAAGGTTATGGGAAACGTACAAAAGGTTCTGAGTACCCTGTCAAAGGCAGGGGTGGTAAAGGGATTAAAACTGCTAATATAACAGATAAAAATGGGCCTTTATCTGGTTTAACAACTGTTGATGGGTCAGAAGATGTATTATTGATTACAAACAAGGGTGTTATTATAAGATTTAGCGTTGAATCAGTATCTCAAACAGGTCGCTCAACACAAGGTGTACGTTTAATTAAATTAGAAGAAGATGCAACTGTTTCAACAATGGCAAAAGTAGAAGCAGAAGATGAGAAAGAAGAAAATTCACAAAATAAAACAACCGACTAAACAAAGCTTGATTTACTCTCGTAAAGAGTGTATAATTGCAAGATGTTAGTAGTCTATTTATAGATATACTTTCCTTGCTCTATATAAATATTAGAGCCAAAGTCCATAAGGAGGTGAAAAATCAATGAACAAAGCAACGAATTATGAAATTATGTATATCATTCGTCCAAACATTGATGAGGAAGCTAAAACTGCATTAGTAGAACGTTTTGACGCTATCTTAAAAGATAATGGTGCTGACGTTTTAGAATCGAAAGATTGGGAAAAACGCCGTTTAGCATACGAAATCAAAGATTGTCGTGAAGGTATCTACCATATCGTAAAAGTTTCTTCAACTACAGCTGATGGAATCAACGAATTTGATCGTTTGGCTAAAATCAATGACGGAATCTTACGTCACATGATCGTTAAAGAAGAAAACTAAAATGTTTCACGTGAAACATTTTGACGGAAGGGGATGGAGATATGATTAATAATGTTGTACTTGTCGGCAGATTAACAAAAGATCCTGATTTAAGATACACTTCTAATGGTTCAGCTGTTGCTAGTTTTACGTTAGCTGTAAATAGAAATTTCACTAATCAAAGTGGTAACAGAGAAGCTGATTTCATTAATTGTGTAATTTGGAGAAAACCCGCTGAAACATTAGCAAACTATACACGAAAAGGCTCTTTAATTGGCGTTACTGGTCGTATTCAAACGAGTAGTTATGATAATCAACAGGGACAAAAAGTTTATAGAACAGAAGTTATCTGTGAGAATTTCCAAATGTTAGAGTCTAAAAATGTTAATGAGCAAAGAATGCAAGAGCCACGTTTTGACAATAACCAAGGTGCCCCTGCATCTAGTTATCAACAACAAAGTGGTGCATCATCATTTGACCAATCTTCGTCATCCTATTCAAAAGATATGCCTAGTTTTTCGAGAGACAGTGATCCTTTTGGGAACGCTGCGAAAATTGACATATCAGATGATGATTTACCATTCTAAAATAGAAGAGGAGGCAAAATGATGGCTCAACAAAGAAGAGGCGGCGGAAGAAAAAGACGTAAAGTTTGTTACTTCTGTGCTAACCATGCAGACCACGTTGATTATAAAGAGGTAGAATTACTAAAAAGCAGATTTATTTCTGAAAGAGGTAAAATTTTACCGCGTCGTGTAACAGGTACATGTGCTAAACATCAACGTACATTAACAGTTGCAATTAAACGTGCACGTATTATGGGATTATTACCATTCGTTGCAGACGAACAATAATCTTATTAGGAGTAATGCAAATGCATTACTCCTTTTTTATTTAAAGTGAAGATGTTTCACGTGGAACATCTTCACTTTAAATAAAAATAGAATAGGTTAATGATGTGAGGAATTAGGTAAGTATGGTAAAATATACTTATATCAGATAATAAAAAAAGAGGTGTATAAAATGAAAGTTGTATTTATACAAGATGTTAAAGGACAAGGTAAAAAAGGTGAAATTAAAGAGGTGTCATCAGGTTATGCTCAAAACTTTCTTATTAAAAAAGGTTTAGCTAAGGAAGCAAACCCAACAACAATTAGTGAATTACATGGGAAGAAAAAAGCTCAAGAAAAAATTGAAGCAGGTATTAAAAAAGAAGCAGAAAATTTGAAAAACAAGATAGAAACAGCAGGGTTTGAAATAATAATTAAAGCTAAATCAGGAGAGGATTCAAGATTGTTCGGATCCATTCCCTCTAAACAAATTGCAGAAGCATTAAATAAACAGCATGGTATAAAATTAGATAAAAGAAAAATGGACTTGCCGGAACCTATAAGAACTTTGGGTTATAAAAATGTTCCAGTTAAATTACATCATGATGTAATAGCAGTATTACGCGTACATGTTGTATCAGAATAGAGCGAATTAATATTCGCTTTTTCTTTTTTTTTTAGTAAGCGGGAGCATATAGGAGAGATAAGAATGGATGAAATGTTACATGATAGAGTTCCACCTCAAAGTATTGAAGCAGAACAAGCAGTATTAGGCTCAGTTTTATTAGATTCAGAGACTATAGTTGAAGCTATGGAATTTCTAAAACCTTCTGATTTTTATCGTAGAAGTCATCAATTGATTTTTGAAACGATGATAAAGTTAACAGATAATGGTGATGCAATAGATACTATTACAATAAAAAATAAATTAGAGAGTTTGAATTTATTAGAAGATGTAGGAGGATTGCCATATTTATCGGATTTAGCAATGGCAGTACCTACAGCAGCTAATATTCTTCACTATTCAAAAATTGTTGAACAAAAATCATTACTTAGGAATTTAATAAAAACAGCAACCGAGATAGTTAGTCAGGGGTATGAGCAAGGTGATGAAGTAGGGAATATTTTAGATGAAGCTGAGAAGCGGATTTTAGAAGTTTCAGAAAATAGAAAACGAAATGAATTTTTATCGATTTCTGAAGTGTTGAATGATAGTTTCGCTGAGATTGACAGGTTGTCGCAACAAGAAGAAGAAATAACAGGGTTGCCTACAGGTTACCAAGCTCTAGATAAGATGACAGCTGGTTTACAACCAGAAGAATTGATAATTTTGGCTGCACGACCTGCTGTAGGTAAGACTGCGTTTGCATTAAATATAGCGCAAAATGTAGGCACTAAAACTGATCAAGCTGTTGCTATATTTAGTTTGGAAATGGGAGCAACTTCTCTTGTCAACCGGATGTTGTGTGCAGAGGGGACTATTGAAGCACATAATTTAAGGACAGGTCAGTTGACAGAAACTGAATGGCAAAGTTTAGTCATGGCAATGGGAAGTTTGTCTAAAGCTGATATATATATCGATGATACTCCAGGAATTAAAATTACAGAAATTAGAGCGAAGTGTCGTAAACTCGCGCAAGAAAAAGGTAATTTGGGTCTAATACTAATTGATTATCTTCAACTCATTGAAGGTACGGGTAAGGAAAATAGACAACAAGAAGTATCAGATATCTCCAGACAACTCAAAAAATTAGCAAAAGAATTAAAAGTACCTGTAATTGCGTTATCTCAATTATCTCGTGGAGTAGAACAGAGGCAAGATAAAAGACCAGTACTTAGTGACATTCGTGAATCTGGGTCAATTGAGCAAGATGCGGACATTGTTGCGTTCCTCTATCGCGATGATTACTATCGTGATGAAGAAGGAGAAGATAATGATACAGAAGAAAAAGAAGATAACAATATAGTAGAAGTTATTATTGAAAAAAATAGAAGTGGTGCTAGAGGTACTGTTGAGTTACTCTTTATTAAAGAATATAATAAGTTTTCTTCTCTTTCAACGAGACCAGAATTTTAATGTTCGTGATTAGTTGGATTTAAACACTATCCGTTTTATTATTGTTCGAATACAGTTGATTTTTAAAGGTCGCATTGTTAAAATAGATAAGGAATTGAATATAAATAAATAGAATGAGGTGTTCAAATGTCATCAGTAGTAGTTGTAGGGACTCAATGGGGCGATGAAGGTAAAGGTAAAATTACAGACTTTTTAAGTGAGAATGCAGAGGTTATTTCACGTTATCAAGGTGGAGATAATGCAGGACACACAATCAAATTTGATGGTGAAACATTTAAATTACAGTTAATCCCTTCTGGAATCTTTTATAAGGAGAAAATTAGCGTAATTGGAAATGGTGTAGTTGTAAATCCTAAATCTATCGTAACAGAATTAAAATACTTACATGATCGAGGGATTAATACTGATAATTTACGTATTTCAGATCGCTGCCATATCATTTTGCCATATCATATTCAATTAGATACTTATCAAGAAGAATCAAAAGGTGACAATAAAATTGGAACGACCAATAAAGGTATAGGTCCAGCATACATGGATAAAGCTGCACGTGTAGGTATTAGAATGGCTGATTTATTGGATAAAGAAATTTTTGAAGAACGTTTACGTATTAATTTAGAAGAGAAAAATCGTATGTTTACTAAAATGTATGATGGAAAAGCTCTAAATTTTGAGGATATCTTCGAAGAATATTATGAATACGGACAACAAATTAAACAATATGTAACAGATACTTCTTATTTAGTGAATGAGGCTTTGGATAATAATAAGAATGTTTTATTTGAAGGAGCACAAGGTGTTATGTTAGATATTGACCATGGGACATATCCGTTTGTTACATCATCTAACCCTATTGCTGGTGGAACAACTGTTGGTGGTGGAGTAGGACCATCTAAAATTAATAAAGTTATTGGTGTGTGTAAAGCATACACTTCACGTGTAGGTGATGGACCATTTCCTACAGAATTATTTGATGAAGTGGGTGAACAAATTCGTACGGTTGGACGTGAGTTTGGTACTGTAACAGGGCGTCCACGTCGTGTGGGATGGTTTGATGCAGTTGTTATGAATCATTCGAAACGAGTGTCAGGAATTACTAATCTATCACTCAATTCAATTGATGTATTAAGTGGTTTAGAGACAGTTAAAATATGTACAGCATATGAATTAGATGGAAAAGAGATTAATCATTATCCAGCTAGTTTGAAAGAATTAGAACGCTGTAAACCCATTTTTGAAGAAATGCCTGGTTGGTCTGAAGATGTTACAGCATGTAAGACATTGGAAGAATTACCTGAAACTGCACGTCATTATGTAAAACGAGTTTCTGAACTTGTTGGTGTTAGAATTTCAACATTTTCTGTAGGACCAGATAGAACTCAAACTAATGTTTTAGAAGATATTTGGGCACAAATTTAATAGAAAAAAAAGAACACCTCAACGAGGTGTTCTTTTTTAATTAGAGAATAGTTCTTTAATTTTAGACTGAACATCTTTATTATCAAGAAATTCGTCATAAGTAGTTTCAGCACGGTCGACAACACCCTTATCAGAAATCGCGATGATACGATTAGCAATAGTTTGAATAAATTGGTGGTCATGTGAGCTAAATAATAGAGAGCCTTTAAACGCGATTAGACCATCGTTAAGTGCTGTAATAGATTCTAGGTCCAAATGGTTTGTAGGATCGTCTAGAACGAGAACGTTAGCTTTTGAGAGCATGAGCTTAGATAACATACAGCGGACTTTTTCACCACCGGAAAGAACATTTACAGGTTTCATAACTTCGTCACCTGAAAATAACATTCTTCCAAGGAAACTGCGTAGGAAAGTATTATCATCTTCATCTTTACCAGCATATTGACGTAACCAATCAACGATAGGTTGTTCATTACCCTCAAATTCTTCGGAGTTATCCTTTGGTAAGTAAGCTTGTGAGGTAGTGACTCCCCATTTAACTGAACCAGTGTCAGGTTCCATTTCCCCCATGATAATTTTAAATAAAACAGTTGTAACAATATCATTATTACCAATAAAAGCAACTTTATCATCTTTATTTAAAGTAAAAGAGATATTATCTAGTACCTTTTTGCCATCAATCGTTTTAGATACATTTTCAACAGTTAATAAATCATTGCCGATTTCACGTTCAGGTGTAAATCCTACGAAAGGATAGCGACGTGAAGAGGGTTGGATATCATCAATAGTAATTTTTTCTAACATTTTTTTACGAGAAGTTGCTTGTTTAGATTTTGAAGCATTTGCACTAAATCTAGCGATAAAGTCTTGTAGCTCTTTCACTTTTTCTTCTTTTTTAGAATTTTGGTCAGCGTGTAATTTAGCTGCTAGTTGACTAGACTCTAGCCAAAAATCGTAGTTACCAACATAAAGTTGGATTTTACCAAAGTCTAAATCAGCCATATGCGTACATACTTTATTTAAAAAGTGACGGTCATGTGATACAACAATAACAGTATTATCAAAGTTAATTAAAAACTCTTCTAACCATGCAATTGATTGAGTGTCAAGTCCATTGGTAGGTTCATCTAATAGTAAGACGTCTGGTTTACCGAATAAGGCTTGGGCTAATAAAACTTTAACTTTTTGACCAGCAGACAATTCAGCCATTTTTTGATCGTGTAGTGAGTCTGGAATATTTAGACCTTGTAACATCATTGCAGCTTCAGATTCAGCTTCCCAACCACCAAGTTCAGCGAATTCACCTTCTAATTCAGCAGCTTTGATACCATCTTCTTCAGAAAAATCTTCTTTCATATAGATAGCATCTTTTTCTTGCATCACTTCATAAAGGCGTTTGTGTCCCATCATAACAGTTGCAAGAACTGTTTCTTCTTCATAATCAAAGTGATTTTGTTTCAGAGTAGCTAGACGTTCATCTGGCCCCATTGTTACAGAACCGGTAGTAGGTTCGATTGTTCCGTCAAGAACTTTTAAAAATGTTGATTTTCCGGCGCCATTTGCCCCGATTAAACCGTAACAATTTCCAGGTATAAATTTAATATTTACATCCTCGAAAAGTTTACGGTCAGTTAATAATAAACTAACATTAGATACAGTAATCATTTTATTAAATTCCTCTATTCTTTTATCTCTATTTTTGATAGACCTCTATGAATTATAACGAGGAATTTGAGTATTTACAAGGTATTAAGTTATTCTAGTGGTATAATATAAAAGATAATTGAAATATTTATTAGAAGGGATGAAATAAGATATGAAATTTAGAGATTTTGTGTATGAACGTCCGAATTATGATGAGATAAATAGAAAAATGAGTAGATTAATAGAGGAATTGAAAAGTGAAACAGGTGAGACTGTGGTAAAAATAGCTAAAGAATTAAATCAAATTAACAGTGATGTTAGTTCTATGGCGCAGTTATGTAATATACGTCACTCTATTAATACTAATGATGAATTTTATAGTAAAGAGAAAAAATATTGGGATGAATTTGGACCTAAGTATGAAGACATAATAACAGAATACTATAGAGCAGTATTAGAGTTACCAGATCAAAAGGAATTGAGAAGAAGTTTTCCAACCCCCTTTTTTTTAATGGCAAAAAATCAACTTTCAACTTTTTCATCAGAAATAATAGAATTGCTTCAAAATGAAAATGGCTTAGTAAGTGAATATGAAAAGTTATTAGCGACAGCAGAGGTAGAATTTGATGGTAAAGTATTAGTTTTACCCCAGTTAGATCCGTATTGTCAAAGTTTGGATAGAGATATTAGAAAAAAAGCAACGTTAGCTCGTAGTAATTTTTTTAAAGAAAATAAAGACAAAATAGATTCAATTTATGATGATTTAGTAAGTATTAGGACGGAGATGGCCCATAAGCTTGGTTTTAACGACTATGTTGAAATGGGTTATGCTATTATGAATCGTCTTGATTATGATAGAAAAATGGTGGAAGGATATCGTAAAGATATTTTAAAGTATGTTGTTCCAGTATCTGAAAAATTATATAAGAGGCAAGCGAAGCGGTTAGGATTAGAAAAATTATTTAATTATGATTTGCCGTTAGAATATACTGACGGTAATGCTATACCAAAAGGCACACCAGAAACTATTCTAGAGAATGGATTACAGATGTACAAAGAGCTCTCTCCGGAAACAGGAGAATTTATGTATAGTATGATTGATAGAGAGTTACTTGATGTATTAAGTAAGCCAGGTAAGCAAAGTGGAGGGTATTGTGAGTTTCTTCCAAAGGAGCAGACACCCTTTATTTTTGCTAATTTTAATGGGACATCTGGTGATATTGATGTCTTGACGCATGAGGCAGGTCATGCTTTTCAAGTTTATCAATCACGGTGGATTGAACAGCCAGAGTGTGTATTTCCAACAAATGAAAGTTGTGAAATACACTCAATGAGTATGGAATTCTTCACATGGCCTTGGATGCATCTCTTCTTCAAAGAACAGACGGAGAAGTATTACTTTTCTCATTTAGCAGGAGCGGTTCAATTTTTACCTTATGGAGTACTAGTGGACCATTTTCAACATGAAGTCTATGAAAATCCTAAAATGACACCAGCAGAACGTAATGAAACATGGAGACGTTTGGAAAAAGTATATTGTCCTGAGAGAGACTACTCAGAAGATCCCTTTTTAGAAGAAGGGACATACTGGTACAGACAAGGGCATATCTTTTTTGCTCCATTTTATTATATCGATTATACATTGGCACAAGTATGCGCGTTCCAGTACTGGAAACGTGATTATCTCGAAAAAGATTCTAGTGCATGGGATGATTATATGAAAATATGTAAAGTTGGCGGCACTAAGACATTTACAGAGATAGTTGAATTAGGAAATTTAAAGTCACCATTTGATAAAGAAACTTTAGAAGAAGTCATGAGTGCAGTTGATGGGTATTTTGAGAGTGTTGATGATACTAAATTTTAAATAATAGATTTGAGGAGAGTTATGGTATGACGATTAAATTAATAGCAATTGATATTGATGGGACATTAATAAATTCTCATCACGAACTAACAACGAGAACGAAAGAAGCAATTATAAAAGCAAAAGAACAAGGTGTAAAAATCGTTATTGCAACTGGACGACCATATCCAGGGGTTGCCAATATTTTAAAAGAATTAGATTTAGAAGATAAAGGAGACTATGTTATTACTTATAATGGTTCTCTGGTTCAAGAATGCGATACGAAAAAGGCAATTGTATCCCATGGATTATCATATGATAATTTTATTGAAATTGAGGCTTTATCTCGTCAACTAGGTAGTCATTTACATTCTATAGATAGAGAGAACATATATACAGCAAATCAACATATAAGTCCTTATACAATTCATGAAGCTAGTTTGACGGGTATGCCTTTATATTATCGTGCTGTCGACCAAATGACTAGAAATATGGAAATTGTGAAGATGATGATGATTGATGAGCCTACTATTTTAGATGAGGTTATATCAAAATTGCCAAGTTGGTTTACTGATAAATATACAACTACAAAGAGTGCACCTTTTTATTTGGAAGTACTTAATAAACAGGCTAATAAAGGAATTGCGGTAAAAGAGTTGGCTGATTATTTAGGTATTAAACAAGAGGAAACAATGGCAATCGGTGATAATGAGAATGATTTAGAAATGATAGAGTATGCAGGCGTTGGTGTTGCAATGGCAAATGCAGTTTCTAAATTGAAATCAGCAGCAAATTGTGAAACTTTATCTAATGATGAAGACGGTGTGGCTGTTATGATAGAGAAGCAGCTTAATTAAACAAATAAAAAATGCTAACCTAATTAGGTTAGCATTTTTTATTTGTTTATAATGAGTTAACACTCTGATGATATAGTTTAGATATTATATATTAAAATTGTCTAGTGAGCAACAGGGTAGTGAGGTCATGGAGTATGTCTTTCGTCTTATCTGGTGTAGTTGGTAATTTTTTGATTCCTTTTAAAGCATTATCAGTATAGTGAGTTGCAAGTTCGATAGATTCTTTAAGAGCCCCTGAATTGTGAACTATATCATAAACAATTTCTGTATCCTTTATACTCATTTGTGATTTTTTACTTAGTAAGGGTAATAATTTATTAGGTTGTTTTTTTATAGCAATTATTAAAGGTAAGCTATAAACACCTTGACGGACATCTTCGAGAACTGGTTTACCAAGATCATCAGAGTCTTGAGTGTAATCTAAAATATCATCAAGAATTTGGAAAGCCATGCCTATATTCGCTCCAATTTTTTTACAATTATTAGAAAAAAACTGAGAACAACCTGATTCATATGCACCAACAAAACAGCTAAGCGCGAATAATTCAGCTGTTTTTCCAGAGATGTTATCAAGATAGGTTTGAATAGAAATAGAAGTATCATAGCGAGTGTTCATTTGTCCTAATTCGCCAGATAAAACATTTTCCATGCTTCTTGCATTAATTTGTATACTCTTTAAAGAAGACGTATAGTCGGCTAACATTTTAAAGCAAGTAATGAATAGATAGTCACCTGCATATACAGCAACATCTTTACCAAATTTTGCTTGAATAGTAGGTACATTTCGTCTTATATCGGCTTCGTCAACAATATCATCATGTATAAGCGTTGCAGTGTGAAGAGTTTCCATAGCCGCCGCAAGAGCAATAGCTTTTTCTTTATTTTGAGTGCCAAATTGAGAGAATAGCAAAAGATAAGCCGGTCGTAATAACTTCCCACCAGAGGCCATCATAGAAAAAATAGCAAACTCTACATCTTTATTTGTTAGCTTAATAGAGCGTTCCATTAAGTTTAGTGTAGCTTGTAAGTCTTGTTCCAAATTAGGGTAATCTTGCCATAATTTGTGAATTTTCATGGTTATACTCCTTATAGTAATAATACGAATCCTAGGATAATTTTGGTTGTTCTTGAGCTGCTTTAAATTGACTAAGAGTTTTGACGTGCTCCATCAAATAATTAGCAGCAATACCGACAGCAATACCAGCTAATATTCCAATGAAGGAAAGAATAGGTAAGTATAGCATAACAGACCATGAACGAGCGATAAAACTGGCAGTACATAGTTGTCCAACATTATGCAGAAAACCACCCGTTGCACTTATTCCGATAACACTGACTTTATTAGGGCCTAGTTGTTTTATAAGCAACATTCCAAAGTAGCTCAGTAAAGCCCCAGTTGCACTATAAAGTAGTGTTGAAATAGTTCCTCCAAGTAATGTCGTTAGAATTAACCGTAGGCAAACTAGAAAAAAACTTTCTTTTTTACTCATTGTAAAAATAGAGATAATCGTTATTAGATTAGCTAGACCAAGTTTTGCTCCAGGTGCAAATGCGAATGGAAAAGGGATCATATTCTCTAATAATCCAATAATAACACCTTGTGCTACTAGTAAGGAGATATAAATCAGTTTTTTATTTTTTGTCATGGTTATCACCTCCTAAGTGATGGCTAGTACAGTCAGTAATTAAAAATAAAGCCCTAGAGGAAATCCCCTAGAACTTTATAAAGTAAGGGAGCTTTAGTTATTGCGCCCGTATATTGATTTTACATCTCCGTACCACCATTTACCAAGTTTACGTTGTAACCAAGGCACAACCCACTTGTCTAAACCAATAGCACGACCTGAACCATTCATTAGAGCAAAGGCAACAGGGATGAACCAAATATTTACCCAATAGAACATACCTGATAAACAGAATGCTGCTACTAAAGCAATAGTAGTTGCACTACTTAACCAAGTAAATAGACCAGCAATTAATGCTAAGGCAATTAATACTTCAAAAATAGTCATGAATTTTTGCATAAATAATGCAACTTCTTTGTTAGGCATCATGAATTCCATCACAGATGAGAACCATTTAGGCATGTGATCGAAGACCAACATAGGCTCTTCACCATATGCGTAGCTTAAGCCAAAATGAGCCGCTTGGACTGCAGTATCTCCAGCACCTGCTGCACTATCACCGGCAGCAGAAGCACCAGTTGTTGCCGCATCTTGTAACCAAGGGAATGGGAATGCAACATTGTCAGTAAACCAAGAGCCTTCACCAAACCAAGTATTAGGTTTTAGATAATCACCTTCACCAACAACTTTCTTCATAGCTTCTACTAGCCAAACTAGACCATAGAAGACACGTAGAGGAACAGACCATAAAACATTACCATAACGTGAAGAATGTCCACGTGCAACATTACGTTCATCCTTAATATGGAAGAATTCATGCATGATATATTGGAATGCATAATATCCTGAACGAATATCTAAGAAATACTTCAAGTTAATCATGTGTTTCATTAAAATAGCTAAGAAACCACTTAAGTGAATTTTGTCAAATAGACAAGCTACACCATATTTAGAACCGATAGAAACCATGAAGCCTTGGTAGTTTCCTTTGTAAGCGTGTTTTTCAGTTCCATTGATTTCTGCAATAATATTAGCAGCAGCACAATGTCCAGTACCTTCAGCAGCTTGAACAATTTGAGGTGTTGGAGTGTTTTCGAATTCTTCGTAATATACTAAATCTCCGACAACATAAACACCTTTATCTTCAAAACCTTTAGCTTGCATGAATTCATTGGCAACTAAACGATTTGCACGAGCAGACTCCATACCAAATTCTTTAGCATCACTGTTAGCTTGAACACCAGCAGTCCAAATTAAAGTATGTGTAGGGATAGTATCACCATTTTTAAGAGTGATTGCTTCCGCACCAACTTCAACTATTGGAGAATTTTTAAGGATTTCAATACCATTTTTAACCATGAATCGTTCAGCTTTTCCGGCATCATTACGATCCAGCATGTTTAAGATTGTTGGAGCCGCTTCGACTACTAATAATGAAATTTCATCAGCTGTGATTTTGTTATTTTTAGCTAGACGTTCTTTCCAGTCTAAAAGTTCTCCGACCATTTCGATTCCAGTAAAACCAGATCCACAAACTACGAAAGTTAGCATAGCTTTACGTAATTCATCATTAGGTTCAAGAGCGGCTAGTTTAACAGTTCTTTCGATGTGTTTACGTAATTTGATAGAATCTTCCATAGACCATAAGGTGAAACCATTTTCTTTAACGCCAGGTGTACCGAAGTCATTAGGCTCCCCACCCATGCCCAACATAACATAGTCAAATGGGTATTCTCCATTTTCGGTAACAACAACTTTGTTTTCTTTATCAATAGTAGTAACATTGTCTGTTACTAATTTGACATTTTTTCGTTTGCAGAATAAACGTTGTAAATCGTATTGAATTGCTTCAGGTTCAACACGTCCACCTGCTACTTCATGAAGCTCTGTCATCATTGTTTGGTATGAATGACGGTCAATTAATGTAATTTCTACATCTGGATTTTTTTTCAGTTTTTTTGAAAGTACTTTAGTAGCACAAACACCTGAATATCCAGCACCGACTACGACGATTTTTGTTTTAGTCATAGTTAATAACCTCTTTCCTTTTTATATAATATGTAATAAAAAAATAAATGCAACGATAATCAAACGATAATCTAATACATTATATAATCAAATACAACGTATGTCTAACTAATTTTCAGAAAAAATGAAAATAATACAACAAATAATAACATGCTTATATAATATGTGAAATTTATAAAAATGGGACACTTTTTTATTGCAATAAAATGCGAGATGATATAAAATGAATATGTAAATTAATTCACAAGAAAGTTTTTGTGATTAAAAATATTTTTCGAGAGAAAAGGGGAGTTTTATAATGAAAACAAAAAAATTAGTTACGAGTTTTGCTTTATTAGCAATGGCATCATTTGCTTTAGTAGCATGTAGCCCAGATAAAAAAGCGGATGATAAGTCTGATGCTAAAACAGAACAAACTGAGAAAAAAGAAGATAAAAAAGAAGAACAAAAAGAAATGGTTAAAACTGCTGGAGCAGATTTAAAAGATGGCGAATACACATTAGAAGAGAAAAATGAAGATAATGGTTACCGCTCAACATTTAAAATGGTAGTAAAAGATGGCAAAATCACTAAAGATTCTAAATTTGATGCAATCAATAAAGATGGTAAATCAAAAACAGAAGATGCAGATTATAATAAAATGATGGATGAAAAAGCTGGTACATCACCAGATAAATTTATTCCAGCGTTAAACGAAGCGTTCATAGCGTCACAATCAGCTGACGGTGTTGAGGTCGTAACTGGAGCAACTCATTCAACAAGTACTTTTAAAAACTATGCACAACAATTAATTCAAGCCGCTCAAGCAGGTAAAACTGATAAAATCGAAATCGATAATGGTGCTGAACTTAAAGATGGCGAATACACTTTAGAAGAGAAAAATGATTCAAATGGTTACCACACAGTATTCTCAATCGTAGTTAAAGATCACAAGATTGCGGAATCTAAATATGATAACTTAAATAAAGATGGCAAATCAAAAATTGAAGATGCAGAATATAACAAAAATATGAAAGAATTCGGTGGAGAAACTAACCCAGAAGCTTTCATTCCTGAATTAAACAAACGTTTAGTTGCAGCTAACAAAGAAGCTGAAAAACCAACTGCAGCTATTGATGTAGTGACTGGTGCAACACACTCAACACATTCATTTGAAATGTATGCTGAACAATTAATCAATGCTGCTGAAAAAGGCGACACTGCTAAAATTGTTGTAGATAACATTGTAATGGAAGAAAAAAAATAAGCATTCTTTAGATAAATAAAAAGAACAAGTTCTGAATTTCAGAACTTGTTCTTTTTTTATCAGTTAACTAATGATAAGCTATGGTAATAGTATGAGTATTATATTGAAAGAAAGTGAGTTATATTAAGATGAAAAAAAGAATAAGTATATTGGTAATGGTCGCGTGTGCAATTATATTGGCAGCATGTGGTTCGAATAAAGAAAAAGTTGAATTATTAAATGACCCATATATGGATCAACAATTTTTAATGGGAACTTATGTTAGAATGCAAATCTTCGATGAAGGTAAAGAGGACGTTCTTAAAACAGCTTTTGATAGAGTAAAAGCATTAGCTGATAAAATTACAGTTAATGAAAAAGGTTCAGAGATTGATAAAGTAAATGAGGCATCGGGGATAAAACCAGTTAAAGTATCAGATGATGTCTACCCACTTGTAAAAAAAGCATATCAGTACAGCGATGAGTGGAACAAAGGTTTTGATTTATCAATCGGTAAAATTACTCAACTATGGCATATCGGTTTTGATGATGCTAGGAAACCAGAACAATCAGAAATTGATGATGCATTAAAGTTAATTAATTATAGAGATGTTGAATTAGATGATGAAAAACAAACGGTGTTTTTAAAGAAAAAAGGAATGGAACTGGACTTAGGTGCAATTGCTAAAGGTTATATCACCGATGAAGTAGTTAAAGTTATGAAGAATAACGATGTAACGACTGCGATTATTGATTTGGGTGGAAATGTCTATGTATTAGGGAAGAGTCCTAGAAAGTCAGATGGTGAGTGGAAAGTTGGTATACAAGATCCAAATCAAGCGAGAAATACGGTAGTAGGATCGGTAACAACTAGTAATAAATCATTGGTAACTTCAGGGATATATGAGCGTAACTTAACAGTTAATGGCGAAACGTTCCATCATTTATTTAGTCCTAAAACAGGTTACCCATTTGAAAATGAAATTGCAGGTGTTTCAATTATTTCAGATAAGTCGATTGATGGAGATGGACTATCGACATCGATTTTTTCAATGGGACTTAAAGAAGGTATGGCTCATATTGATAAATTAAATAATGTAGAAGCTATATTTGTAACTAAAGATGATAAAGTTTATATTAGTAAAGGTCTAGAGGGGAATTTTGAATTAAATAAAGACTCTGGTTATGACTTGGTTAAATTGGAAGGAAAATAAAATGACAATAAGAAATTTTTTGAAATTAGTGGAAATTCAGACAAAACTAGCTAGCTTATTTCCCTTTTTAATAGGCGTTCTGTTTTCATTGTCCTATTTCAAACAGATAAATTGGTTAAATACACTTATCTTTTTTTGTGGTATGTTAGTTTTTGATATGGCAACAACAGCCATCAATAATTATATGGATTTTATTAAAGCAAAAGATGATGAGTATAAGAGTAATACTAATATTATTGGTCAAGCTAAATTGGATACGAAAAGAGTCGCTTTTTTGATTAGTATGATGCTTATTTTTTCAATGGTTGTAGGTTTAGTTCTTGTTTATAGAACAGGATGGCTAATGTTAGTTATGGGAGGTGTCTGTTGTTTCATAGGAATTTTTTATACATATGGACCTATTCCATTGTCAAGAATGCCTTTAGGTGAGCTGTTTAGTGGAGTCACCATGGGATTAGGAATATTTTTAATGACAGTATACATTAATACGTATAGCACAATGTTTTTATATTTAGATTTGTCTAATTGGGAGTTTCAATTGGTAGGAAATATAAAAATATTACTTGCGATTCTGTGGGCGTCTTTACCCATGGTTTTTACAATTGCAAATATAATGTTAGCTAACAACTTATGTGATTTGAATGAGGATATAAAAAATCATCGTTATACATTACCTTATTATATTGGAAGAGAAACAGGGATTCAGTTATTTCGCATATTGATGTTCAGTTGCTATGGAGTTATAATAATAGGTATTATTTTTGGCGTTTATCAGTGGCCAATGGCTACTACATTATTAACGTTACCAATTATCAAAAAAAATGTTTCAAATTTTAGTAAGCATCAAATTAAAAGTAAGACATTTGTTGTGTCTATAAAAAATTTGGTTGTGTTTAATACAGCTCAAATAGTTGGTTTATTAATTAGTTTGATAGTATAAAAAGGTATTAAGCTAGTATTCACTAGCTTAATACCTTTTTAGTTTAATATTGGGCTTAGGACTGATTTACTAAGTTATTAAATTTAGTATTATAGTGATAGAGGATTATTCTAGGGAGGAAATTTAAATGGAAAAAAAGCAATATGTATGCGATAAATGCGAAGGGACAAGTTATTCAGCAGACCAGTTTCAAGCAACAGGTGGAAATTTTGCCAAGATATTTGATGTTCAAAATAAAAAATTTATAACAATCAGTTGTGACCGCTGTGGCTACACAGAGTTATATAAGTCCAATACAAGTACAGGGTGGAATGTTCTTGATTTTCTAGCAGGTGGTTAAAAAAATACTCTTCTCATTCTTTTTAAATTCTGCTATGATGTCAGTAAGTTAGTAGAATTTAAAAAGAGGGATAGTAGATGAAGTTAACAATTAAAGACATAGCAAGTAAAGCAGGTGTTTCAATTACGACGGTTTCCCATATCTTAAATGACAAAGGTGGCCGATTTAGTGAGGAAACAAGAGAAAAAGTTTTAAAAGTGGTAGAAGAGTATAATTATAAACCAGATTATGTGGCTAGAAGTATGGTGACTAAGCGTTCTAAATCGATAGGTATGATAGTTCCGGATGTAACCGATTTCTTTTTTTCGAAATTAATCGAAGGTGTGGAAACCTATTTAAATACCTTGGGTTATATGTTAATTTTATGTAATTCAAAACACGATAAGGAGCAAGAAGAGAAATTTTTTTATGAGCTAGTTCATAGGGCAGTAGAAGGAATTATAATTGCTACTCCGAATATCTTACCTAAAGAAATTATGAAAACGTGTACAAAAAAGGATAAGGAAATACCTATTGTGTTAGTCGATATGGCTAAGAATGAAAGAGATGAAGGTAAGTTAATTGTAGAAGAAAGGAAAGGAGTTTATGAGGCAACCTCATATTTGATAGAATCTAACCATCGTAAAATAGGCTTTATGAAAGAGGTGGGTGAGTATTACCAGCTTTCAGAACGATTGAAAGGTTATTTAGATTGTTTAGAGGAAAATAATATTTCAGTTAACTTGAATTATATTGTTGAAAGTTATCTAACTATAGAAGGTGGCTATAAAGGAACTAAAAAATTATTGGAACAAACAGAGAATGACATAACCGCATTGATATGTAGTAATGACCAGATGGCTATGGGAGCATATCAAGCTATTTATGAATCCGGGTTAAAAATTCCAGATGATATATCAATAATAGGGTTTGATGGTTTAGATACGAGTAGATATTTGGCACCATCACTAACGACAGTCCAGCAGCCGGTATTTGATATAGGTTTTTTTGCGGCTAAGTTTGTTGTCGATGCGATTGAGAATCCTTATATTAAAATGCCGACAAAAGTATTTCCAACCAAATTAATTATTAGAGAAAGCGTGAAAGCTATTGACTAGAAAATGGTAAAATGCTAATATAATTATTGAAAGCGCTTGTATGTATTGGTTTTTTGAGAGTAAAACGTTTTACTTGAGTTCTGTAATTTTACATAAAAGGAAGCTACACAATTACAAGTACCAGGGGGAAATAAAAATGAGAATGATCGACTTAATTGAAAAAAAACGCGATGGTGGAGAACTTACGAAGGAAGAAATTAACTTTTTTGTTGATGGATATACTGATGGTAGTATTCCTGATTATCAAGCAAGTACATTTTTGATGACGGTATTTTATAAAGATATGACAGACGAAGAGATCACTAATTTAACATTAGCAATGGCTAATTCAGGTGATGTTATTGATTTATCTTCAATTGAGGGTGTAAAAGTAGATAAACATTCAACTGGTGGCGTAGGCGATACAACAACTATCGTTTTAGCACCGTTGGTAGCAGCAGTGGGTGTTCCGGTTGCTAAAATGTCGGGTCGCGGCTTAGGTCATACAGGTGGAACTATTGATAAATTAGAAGCTATTCCAGGTTTCCAAGTAGAGTTAGAGAATGATAAATTCATTAAACTAGTTAACGAAACACAAGTAGCAGTCACTGGGCAATCAGGTAATTTAGCTCCTGCGGATAAAAAATTATATGCATTAAGAGATGTAACTGCGACAGTAGATTCAATCCCATTAATTGCAAGTTCAATTATGAGTAAAAAAATTGCTTCAGGTGCCGATGCAATTGTATTAGATGTAACAACAGGTGATGGAGCCTTCATGAAGAATATTGAGGATGCTACTCGTTTAGCTAAAACAATGGTTCGTATTGGTAAATTGGCTGGTCGTAACACAATGGCAGTCATTTCAGATATGTCTCAACCATTGGGAGAAGCCATTGGTAATACTATCGAAATTGAAGAAGCAATTGCTACTTTAAATGGTAATGGTCCTGAGGATTTAACTGAAATGGTTTACGTTTTAGGAAGTCAAATGGTAGTTCTTGCTGGAAAAGCTGCAACTCTTGAAGAAGCTCGAGCTATGTTAGTTGAAGCATTAGAATCAGGAAAAGCAAAAGAAAAATTCAAAGAAATGATTGCTAATCAAGGTGGAAATCCAGAAATCGTAGATGCACCTGAAAAAATGGAGCAAGCTAAATTTGTTTATGAAGTACCAGCGAAAGAAACGGGCTGTGTTCGTGAAATTCATGCTGAAAATGTAGGGATTGCAGCAATGATCTTAGGTGCAGGAAGAAAAACAAAAGAAGACTCGATTGATTACAGTGTAGGAGTTAAACTTCACAAAAAAGTCGGTATGGATGTTAAAGAAGGAGAAACGTTAGTGACAATCTACTCGAACACGGAAGATGTTGCAGCTGTGAGAGAGATGTTATATGATAATATTACAATTGGCGAAAAAGTTGAAGAGCCAGCATTGATTAGAGGAATCATTACAGAGTAGGCGTTAAAACTTGCTAAAAAGATTTTAATAGATCAGAATTAAACCTAGTAGAGAATGAGTAATAAATTTACTTCTCATTCTCTACTAGGTAAAATCTGACTCTTTCTGAAAGCGCTTGATATACGAATGATAGTAGCTTGTAAATTATAATAGCAGTGCTTTTACTTGTTTTTTTATGACACAAACAAGTAAAATGATTACTATAGTAGTTGATTCAGTGTTTTTGAGTATTTGAGGCATTATTCATATTGAAAGTTAGGTGGAAAGTTATGAGTGACAAAGAAAAATGGATTAAGATGGCACAAGACGCATGTAAAAATGCTCATGTACCGTATTCTAAATTTCCGGTAGGAGCTTGTTTAGTAACAGAAGATAACAAAGTATTTACAGGTGTAAATATTGAAAATGCATCCTTTGGATTGACAAACTGTGCTGAAAGAACAGCAATATTTAAAGCGGTTTCGGAAGGGTATAATAAGTTCAAACACATTGTTATTGTTGGAGATACAGATCAACCTATTTCACCATGTGGCGCTTGTCGTCAAGTGATGATAGAGTTTTGTAAACCGACAATGCCTGTTACATTAGTAGCAAAAGACGGAAGTACTCTTGATATGACATTAGGAGAATTACTTCCCTATTCGTTTACAGAAGACCAGTTATAATAACCATGATTTATTCAGTCACCAGACTGTTAAATAAAAAATATATTAGGGGGCTTTAAAAATGAAGGTATCTAAAAAATTTGGAATGGGTTTATTAGCTTTAGGATTATGTACAACATTGGTAGCATGCGGAAGTAATGATAAAGGTGACAAAAAGGAAAGCAAAGGTTCTGACGGTCAACATACAGTCGCATTAGTTACTGACTTAGGTGGGGTTGATGATAAATCATTTAACCAATCAGCTTGGGAAGGTTTACAAGAATGGGGTAAAGCAAACAAATTAGAAAAGGGTAATGGTGGTTTTAACTATTATCAATCTAACTCAGATTCAGAATTTGATACTAACATTAATACAGCTTTAAACGATGGTTTTGAAACTATTTTCGGAATTGGATATAAATTAAAACCTGCAATTGACGCAGCAGCGGCAGCAAATGCAGACAAAAACTTTGTCTTAATTGATGATCAAATTGACGGTAAAGATAATGTAGCTTCAGTGGTGTTTAAAGATAACGAAGCGGCTTACTTAGCAGGGATTGCTGCAGCTATGACAACTAAATCAAATAAAGTTGGTTTCGTTGGAGGTCAAGAAGGTGATGTAATTGGACGTTTTGATGCAGGCTTTGAAGCCGGTGTTAAATCAGTTAACAAAGATATCGATGTGAGTTCTTCATACGTTGGCTCATTCGGTGATGCTCCAAAAGGAAAAGCAACTGCTGAAGCAATGTATGGTAAAGGAATCGATATTATCTACCATGCATCAGGAGATACAGGTAATGGTGTATTTACAGCAGCAAAAGATATTATTAAAGCAGACAAAGATAAAAAAGTTTGGGTAATTGGTGTTGACCGTGACCAAACAGCGGAAGGTAAAGAAGGCGATTTAAACGTTACATTAACATCTACATTAAAAGGTGTTTCAAAAGTTGTTCAAGATTTAGCTACTCAAGCGAATGATGGGAAATTCCCTGGTGGTGAACATTTAGTATACGGTCTTAAAGAAGATGGTGTTGATTTAAGTGAAGGTCAATTATCAGATGAAATTAAAACGGCAGTTAACAAAGCTAAAGAAGAAATCAAAGAAGGTAAAATTGAAGTACCAGAAAAACCAGCTAAAAAATAATTATTAAAAATCATTCATCCGAAATAGTAAGGACGTGAAAAAAGTGGAAAAATCACAACACGTGATTGAAATGAAAAATATAACCAAAGCTTTTGGAACATTTAAAGCGAATGATAATATTAATTTGAATGTTAGAAAAGGCGAAATCCATGCACTTTTAGGTGAAAATGGTGCGGGGAAATCAACATTGATGAATATTCTGTCAGGGTTATTACAACCAACTTCAGGAGAAATCTATATCAATGAAAAACTAGAAGAGATTTCAGATCCAACAGTGGCGAGTCAACTAGGTATAGGGATGGTACATCAACATTTCATGCTTATTGATAATTTTACTGTTGCTGAAAATATTATCTTAGGTAGCGAACCCGTAAAAGGTGTTACCATAGATAAGAAAAAAGCTTATGATGAAATCCAAGCTGTTTCGGATAGATATGGTTTTAACATTGATTTAGATGCATTGGTATCAGATATATCTGTCGGCATGCAACAACGTGTTGAAATTCTGAAGACGTTATATCGTGGGGCTGATTTATTGATTTTTGATGAGCCTACTGCAGTATTAACTCCTCAAGAAATTGAAGAATTGATAGGAATCATGCACGGTTTAGTTGCAGAAGGAAAATCATTAATTATCATTACTCACAAACTTGATGAAATTAAATCAGTAGCGGATAGATGTACCATTATTCGTAGAGGTAAAAGTATCGATACAGTTACAGTAGCAGATGTTAGCTCTCAAGAACTAGCAGATTTAATGGTTGGACGTTCGGTGTCATTTAAGACACCGAAAGGTCCATCAAATCCACAAAATGCAGTTCTTAAGGTTTCTAATTTAATTGTAAAAGAAAATCGTGGTCTAGATGCTGTTAAAAACATGAATTTAGAAGTTCGTGCAGGTGAAATTGTAGGGATTGCAGGGATTGATGGTAACGGTCAAAGTGAGTTGATTCAAGCTATTACTGGAATGCGTAAAGTTGAAAGTGGAACTATTGAAATAAATGGTAAAGATATGACGAACTTAAAACCACGTCAAATTACTGAAAATAGTGTAGGACATGTACCGGAAGATAGACATAAGTTTGGTTTAGTATTGCCGATGACGCTATCTGAGAATATTGCACTACAAACCTACTATAAAGAACCTAACAGTAAAAACGGTTTACTAAACTATAAATACATAAATAGTCATGCTATTGAATTAATTGATGAGTTTGATGTAAGAACACCAAGTGAGACAGTTCCAGCATCTGCTTTATCAGGTGGTAATCAACAAAAAGCAATTATTGCGAGAGAAATTGATCGTGATCCAGATTTACTTATTGTTTCCCAACCAACACGTGGGTTAGATGTAGGTGCAATTGAATATATTCACAAACGTTTAATTGAACAACGTGATAATGGTAAAGGTGTATTATGTGTAAGCTTTGAGCTTGATGAAATTTTAAATGTCTCTGACAGAATTGTTGTAATGTTTGAAGGAACAATTACAGGGATTGTAGATCCAAAAGAAACGACTGAGCAAGAGCTTGGGTTGTTGATGGCAGGTATGTCAATAGAAGAGGCACGAGCTAATTTAGCACAAGATGCAACTGTGAAGGGAGCAGAAGGACATGAGTAAAAAGAATTTACAGAGTCTAGCAGTTCCGGTAATATCAGTTCTTTTTGGTCTTATTTTAGGAGCTATTGTTATGTTAGTTTCGGGATATAACCCAATTGAAGGATACGGTGCAATGCTGAAAGGCGCATTTGGTCGTACTTATAATATTGGTGAAGTTTTCCGTTTGGCATCGCCTTTAGTTTTAACCGCATTAGGATTCTCAGTAGCCTATACAGCGGGATTCTTTAATATAGGTCTTGCTGGTCAAGCGCTATGTGGATGGTTGGCATCGGTGTCAATTGCCCAAGCCTTTGCTGATTTACCAAAACCAATCCTACTTACAATGTGTATTGTAGGTGGTGCAGTTGCAGGTGGTCTTTACGCAGGAATTGCAGGAGTTTTGCGTGCGAAATTTGGAACAAGTGAAGTCATTGTAACGATTATGTTAAACTACACAATTTTATATATAAGTAATCACTTAGTTCGTAATGTTTTAACAACAGATAAAGATGCAACAGAAATGATTTCACAAAACGCAAGCTTACGTGTTCCCTTTTTACAACAAATTAGTGGTGGATCTCGTTTGAATGCAGGACTTTTCATTGCGATTATTGCAATTATTGTCATCTGGGTATTGATGAAGAAAACAACAGCAGGATTCGAATTACGATCAGTTGGTATTAATCCGTTTGCTTCAGAATATGCAGGTATGAGCGCAAATAAAAATATTATTTTAGCCATGGTTATTGCAGGGATGTTAGCAGGTCTTGGTGGTGTTATTGAAGGTCTTGGAACATTCCAAAACATTTATGTTATGGCAGCAGTTCCAGAGATTGGGTTTGACGGTATGGCGGTTTCTCTATTAGGAAATGGTCATCCGATTGGGATCTTTATCTCAGCAATCTTATTCGGTATTTTAAAAGTCGGTGGTTTAAGTATGCCGGGTGCGGGAATTCCGAAAGAGGTTGTAGAAATTGTAATTGCATCTATTATTTTCTTCGTCGGTGCAAGTTATGTTATCCGTTACTTATTAGCTAAATTCGACAAAAATGCACAGAAAGGAGAGATGTAAGATGTTACAATTTTTAGTGATCGTTGTCTCTTCGACTCTAGTGTATTCAGCACCTTTAATTTTTACAGCTCTAGGTGGAACATTTTCTGAGCGAGGCGGCGTAGTTAACGTTGGTTTAGAAGGTATTATGGTAATGGGTGCATTTAGTGCCTGTGTGTTTAATTTATTTACAGCAGATGTTTTGGGAGCTGCAACACCTTGGGTTTCATTATTGATAGGTGGTGCGACAGGAATATTATTTTCACTATTCCATGCAGTAGCGACAATTAATTGGCGCGCTGACCATATTGTCAGTGGTACAGTTATTAATTTAATGGCACCAGGTTTAGCAGTGTTTCTAACACGTTTAATTTTTAATGATCGTGGGCAAACTGATATTATCCAAGAGCGTTTTGGTAAATTTAGTTTTCCTATCTTAAAAGATATTCCTTTTATTGGTGATATTCTTTTTAAAGACACATCTGCACCAGCCTATGTTGCGATTTTAGTAGCTGTATTATCATATTTTATTTTATTTAAAACAAAATTCGGCCTACGTTTAAGGGCTGTTGGGGAAAATCCTCAAGCTGCAGATACATTAGGTATTAGTGTTTATAAAATGAAATATGCAGGTGTTTTAATTTCAGGGTTCTTAGGAGGAGTAGGTGGTGCTGTATTAGTACAATCAGTATCTTCTCAATTCTCAAGAGCAACAATTACAGGACAAGGGTTTATTGCTATGGCAGCGATGATTTTTGGTAAATGGAATCCGCTAGGTGCACTAGGCGCAGCGTTATTCTTCGGATTAGCGCAAAGTCTTGGTGTAATTGGACCACAAATTCCAGGATTAGAAAATTTAGCACCTGTTTACTGGCAAGTTGCACCTTACATTTTAACAGTAATTGTATTAGTATTGTTTATTGGGTCATCTAAAGCACCTAAGGCAATCGGTAAAACATATATTAAATCAAAATAATAAGCCGACGTGCCAAGGTAAGTTTTACTGACCTTATGGCACGTTTGTGCTTGAAATGACTATAATTTAGTCGAATTGGAAAAGAAAGAAGGAATTAAGATGTTTAAAAGAGTACATTTAATCGTATTAGATTCAGTTGGTATTGGAGAAGCGCCAGATGCAGAAAAATTTGGAGATTTAGGTAGTCATACATTAGGACATATTGCAGAAGAAGCTGGATTAAATATTCCAGAAATGGAACAATTAGGCTTAGGAACAATTGAACCACTAAAAGGTGTCAAAGCAATTTCTGATCATAAAGGCTACGCTACTAAATTAGAAGAAATTTCTGTGGGTAAAGATACTATGACGGGTCATTGGGAGATTATGGGCTTGAACATCGAAACGCCTTTTAGAGTATTCCCTGAAGGATTCCCGCAAGAGTTATTAGATAAAATTTCTGAATTTTCAGGAAGAGGCATAGTATGTAATAAGCCATATAGTGGAACAGCCGTTATTGATGATTTTGGTGAACATCAAATGAAAACAGGCGATTTAATAGTGTATACGTCTGCAGATCCAGTTTTACAAATTGCAGCACACGAAGAAGTTATCCCATTAGAAGAGTTGTATAAAATTTGTGAGTACGTCCGTGAAATTACTAAAGACGATCCATATATGATTGGTCGTATTATTGCGCGTCCATATTTAGGAGAGCCTGGTAACTTTAAACGTACAGCTAATCGTCATGATTATGCGTTAGACCCATTTGGTCATACTGTATTAGATTCATTAAAAGAAGGCGGAAAAGATGTTATTGCAGTAGGTAAAATTAACGATATCTTTAATGCTCAAGGTATTACTGAATTTGTTCGTACTAAATCAAATATGGATGGTGTAGATCAGTTATTAGAAGTTATGAAGAAAGATTTTACTGGTTTAAGTTTCACTAACTTAGTAGACTTTGATGCTCTATTTGGTCATCGTCGTGATGTTGTTGGCTACGGTAAAGCTCTAGAAGATTTTGATGGTCGTTTAGAAGAGATTTATGCAGCGATGGAAGAAGATGATTTGCTACTAATTACAGCTGACCATGGTAATGATCCAACGTTCCCAGGAACAGACCACACAAGAGAATATGTTCCACTATTAGCTTACAGTAAAAAAATGACTGGCCATGGTTCTCTACCGCAAGGTTTCTATTCAGATATTGCGGCTACTATTGCTGAGAACTTTGACGTTCCTGCGACAGAAAATGGAACTAGTTTCTTAAAAGACTTAAAATAAAAGGAGAACACAATGACTAAAACATTAAGCGTTAAATTAAATGAAACAGCTGAGTTTATTAAAAGTAAAGGTGTTAAAGAAATCGATTTTGGTTTGATTTTAGGTTCAGGTTTAGGAGAACTAGCTGAGGAAATTACTGATGCCATAGTAATTCCTTATGAAGAGATTCCAAACTTCCCAGTTTCGACTGTCGTAGGTCATGCAGGACAGTTGGTATACGGTAAATTAGAAAATAAATTTGTATTAGCTATGCAAGGTCGTTTCCACTTTTATGAAGGGAATACAATGGATGTTGTTACCTTCCCTGTGCGTGTTATGAATGCACTAGGTGCTCATTCAATGGTAGTGACTAATGCTGCTGGTGGTGTGAATACATCATTTACTCCAGGAAACTTAATGTTGATTACAGATCAAATCAACTTTACTGGAACTAATCCTCTAATTGGTGAAAACGATGAAAACTTGGGTCCACGCTTCCCTGATATGTCTGAGCCATATGATATTGAATATGGTAAAGTAGCTCGTAAAGTAGCTGCGGATTTAAAAATTACGTTACAACAAGGTGTTTATATGGGCTTCACGGGACCTACTTATGAAACGCCAGCAGAAGTTCGCATGGCTCGAGTAATGGGTGCTGATGCGGTGGGTATGTCTACAGTTCCTGAAGTAATTGTTGCTCGTCACATGGGCATGCGTGTGTTAGGTATCACGTGTGTAACTAACTTAGCAGCTGGAATGCAAGCTAACTTAAATCATGCAGAAGTTGTTGAAACAACAGAACGTGTAAAAGCTGATTTCAAAATGCTGATTAAACAAACACTTAAAAATATCTAAAGCAGTTTATTAATCAAATTAAAGAAGAGGTGCCAAGATGAGTATCCATATTGGAGCAGAAAAAGGGGCAGTAGCGGATAAAGTTTTATTACCCGGGGACCCACTTAGAGCGAAGTATATTGCAGAAAAATTCTTAGAAGATGTAGTCTTGTATAATGAAGTCCGTGGTATGTATGGTTTTACTGGTACTTATAAAGGCGAACGTGTTTCAGTTCAAGGAACTGGAATGGGAATGCCTTCAGCTGCAATTTATGTGACTGAGCTGGTTAAAGATTACGATGTTAAGAAATTAATTCGAGTAGGAACGTGTGGATCTATTCAAAAAGATGTTCATGTGAGAGATATTGTTTTGGCTCAAGCAGCGGCAACAACATCAGCTATTGTTCGAAATGATTTTCCAAAACATGATTTCCCCCAGATTGCTAATTTTGACTTGTTGATGAAATCATATATGGTTGCTAAAGACAAAGGGTTTAATGTTCATGTGGGAAATGTTTTATCTGATGATGTTTTTTATAAAGATAGCTTAGATGATATATTTAAATTAGGCGAACACGGTGTCTTGGCAGTAGAGATGGAAGCTGCTATTATTTACTATGTCGCTGCTAAATATGGCGTGCAAGCTTTGAGTTTAATGACAGTAAGTGATCACATGATTACTGGTGAAGAAACGACGTCAGAAGAACGTCAAGAAACCTTTGACGAAATGATTATTGTTGCGTTAGATACGTTAATTAATTAAAAAAGATGCCAATCTATTAGATTGGCATCTTTTTGTAAGTAAGAATACTTTAATTTTTAGTTGAAAAACGATATTCTATTACAGTAGAAAAGAAAGAAGGGTTTATATGGAAAATTTTAATTTTTATGCACCAACAAGTATTCATTTTGGTAAAGGTGAGATAAAAGAATTAACAAAAATTATTTCAGAAATCGGTAAAAATGTATTGCTAGTATATGGTGGTGGAAGTATTAAAGTTAATGGGATTTATGATGAAGTTTATCAGTTATTGCCAGATTCTGATTTTACGATTACTGAATTAGCAGGAGTAGAACCTAATCCAAGAATTGATACGGTTCGTAAGGGTGCAGAATTGTGTCATGAACATGATATAGATGTTGTTTTAGCAGTCGGTGGTGGGTCGACAATTGATTGCTCAAAAGCAATTGCAGCGGCGTACTATTATGAAGGTGATCCTTGGGACTTTACCCAAGATAGAAGTCTTGTTCAGAAAGCCTTACCTTTGGTTACGGTGTTAACGATGGCTGCAACAGGTTCAGAGATGAACATGGGGTCAGTATTAACTAACCCTGAAACAAATGAAAAGTTAAGTACAGGCGGAGTAGCTATGATTCCCCGTGCTTCTATTTTAGACCCAGAGTATACTTATACAGTATCAAAATGGCAAACTGCGGCAGGTTCAGCAGATATAACCAGTCATTTACTAGAAAGTTATTTCTCACAAAATACAGAAGCTGTTGTTCAAGATAGAATGGCTGAAGGAATTATGAAAACAGTTATTAAATATGCTCCTATCGCACTGAACAAACCGGATGATTATGAAGCGCGCTCTAATTTAATGTGGTCAAGTTCGCTTGCATTGAATGGTTTAACAAGAGCAGGGAAAAAAGGAACTTGGTCATGTCATGCAATAGAGCATGAGTTGAGTGCTTATTATGATATTACACATGGTATAGGTTTGGCAATCATAACACCGCGTTGGATGTTACATGTTTTAAATGATCAAACTGTTACTAAATTTGTTGAGTACGCTGAAAATGTATGGGGAATTGATAGTAACGGAAAAGATGCTTTCGATGTTGCTAAAGAAGGTATTCAAGCTCTTTATGATGCTTTTGTCTCGTGGGAAATTCCAATGACCTTACCAGAAGTAGGTATAGATAAAGAAAAAATCCGTTTGATGTCTGAGAAAGCGGTAGAACATAGTACGTTGGCTACAACAGCCTATGTTCCGTTAACAGCAGATGATGTAGAAGAAATTTTACTAAACTGCTTTTAAGCATAAAAAAAACCTCTTCTTTAAGGAGAGGTTTTTTTATTATAAGTAGTATTTTTTTGAAACACTTAAGTCGTCGTTTAATTCATAAACTAGGGGTTGACCTGTGGGTATTTCTAATCCCATGATATCGTCATCAGAAATATTTTCAATATGTTTAGCAAGCGCACGTAAAGAATTTCCATGAGCGGCAACTAAAACGATATCACCTTTTAATAGGCTAGGGGCAATCTTGTCTTCCCAATAAGGTATGGCTCTTTCAAGTGTGACTTTCAGATTTTCACCACCAGGAATTGTTCGACGTTCTAAGTTATTATAACGTCGATCTTGTGTTGCTGAGTCGGGATCATCACTTGCTAATAGAGGAGGAAGTGTATCGTATGATCTTCTCCATTCCCGGACTTGCTCGTCTCCATATTTTTCAGCAGTTTCTTTTTTATTAAGACCTTGTAGAGCACCGTAGTGTCTTTCGTTTAGGCGCCATGATTTATATTCAGGAACCCAAAGTTGATCAGACTCTTCTAAAACATAATGACAGGTTTTAATGGCACGCTTTAAGACAGAAGTATAAGCAACATCTAGCTGAATACCTGCTTCTTTAATTTTTTTACCCGCACTTTTGGCCTCTTCTACACCTTTTTCGCTTAAGTCTACATCAACCCACCCAGTAAATTGATTAAGGGCGTTCCATTCACTAAGCCCATGTCTTACAAAAATTAGTTTTCTCATAATGCTGCCTCTTTCTATCAAATAAATGACGGTTATTTACAACTTTATTTTAACGCTATTAATAAATAAGTGCCACTGATAAGGATTTTGAGTAATAAAAAAACATCATGATTAATCATGATGTTTAAAGGCAAGGTAGTAAAGTCCGCTAACCATAATGGCACCACCAATAATATTTCCAGCATATACGGGAATAACATTTTGAATAAATTGTAACCATGTAGCATTACCTTCAAAAATGGCAGCTGGGATAACGAACATATTAGCAACACTATGTTGGAATCCGATAGCAACGAAGGTCATAACAGGGAACCAAATACCTAAAATTTTACCCGCACTATCTTTTGCACCATAGCATAACCAAAGTGATAGACCTACGAACCAATTACAACCAATACCAGATATAAAAGCTTGTATAGGCGTTGCGGCAATTTTTGATTGTGCAACTGTGGCAGTTTCTTCTAAGAAATGACCAGAAGTTGTTAGTCCAGTTACATGACCAAAGAAGTATGCAACAAATAATGCGCCTAAAAAGTTTGCGAACGTAATAGTCAGCCAATTGATAGCAAGGTCTTTTCCAGATACTTTTTTATCGAACCAAGCGACAGCGACAGCCATCATATTTCCTGTGATTAGTTCTCCACCGCCCAAAAGAATGACGATTAGGCCTATTGGAAATACACATGCTCCGATAAAGGATGCAAAACTACCCCATTGTTCCGCAACAGAAGAGATGACACGAATATAGCCAAGATAGCCAAGTGAAATCATCGCTCCTCCGATAAAACCTAAAATAAGTTTAGCTAATAGAGGTTTTGCAATTTTTTTAGTGCCCATTTCAATACTTTTTTCTAAAATTTCATCTGGTGAATACATAAATAAAAACTCCTTTACACTTTGTGAATAAATTATCTTACTGACTTATTATAATATAGTATAAAGGAGATTAAAAGAGTGTTTGTGTATATTGTCACATTAGTTTAACGAGAAACGTTTATTGTTTCGGGTGAGGTTCCTTTTCCAATGATAACCGTATCTACAATATCTAAAAAAAGACCGTGTTCTACAACACCTGTTAGAGTATCTAACCAAGAGGCTAGCTGTTTAACTTTATTGTTTGGGATAGTTTCCATATGTAAATCGATGATGTAATTATCGCTGTCAGTTTTTAGTCGTTCGTTATCAGCTGTTAAGCGAAGTTTAGGATTAAGCCCTTTTTCTTCAAATTTTTTAAGTAATTGTTGAGAGCCATAAGGAATAACTTCTATGGGTAAAGGGAATTTCCCAAGAGTCTCAACCATCTTAGATTCATCAACAATCCAAATGTTTTTTTTCGAATTACTAGCAACTATTTTTTCAAACAAAAGGGCAGCACCGCCGCCTTTGATACCTTGATAGTCAGAGCTAATTTCATCTGCGCCGTCAACTGTGATATCTACATAAGGGACCTCATCGATACTTTTTAATGGGATATTTAATCCTAATGCTTGTTTTTCTGTAGCTTTAGATGTTGTAACACCCGTAATAGATAGCCCTTCTTCGGCTATGCGACGCCCTATTTCTTCAACTAAATAGTACGCAGTTGACCCTGTACCAAGACCAACAATCATACCATCGGTTACATGTGTAGCAGCTTCTATCCCGACCATTTGTTTTAAATTCATTTTAGATTCCTCCTATATAATAAAAGTAAAATTAACTACAATTAACATTATATAATTGTTTGTGTGACAAGCATAGGCAAATGAAGTAATTATAAAAAATATATTGAAAGAGGTTGACAGTTTTTCCGAAAACATGGTATTATCTAAACGGTGCTTAAAGTACAGTCGATTTGAATACTGTCCATGTAGCATTTTTGAGATAAAACTAGCAAGTTAACTTGCTTATTTTTATCAAAAAAAATGACCCACCAGGATGTGTGGGACTAGAAAACCCTTTAGGGAAGGAGGAAATTAGAATGCCAACGATTAATCAATTAATTCGTAAATCTCGTCAATCAAAAGTAACTAAATCAGGTTCTCCTGCTTTAGGAAAAGGCTATAACAGCTTGAAAAAATCTCTAACAAATACAAACGCTCCTCATAAACGTGGAGTATGTACACGTGTGGGTACAATGACACCTAAAAAACCCAACTCAGCGTTACGTAAATACGCTCGTGTTCGTTTGTCTAATAACATTGAGGTTACTGCTTACATTCCAGGTATCGGACATAACTTACAAGAACATAGTGTTGTCTTGATCCGTGGAGGACGTGTAAAAGATTTACCAGGAGTTCGTTACCATATCGTACGTGGTGCGCTTGATACTGCCGGTGTTACTGACCGTAAACAAAGCCGCTCTAAATATGGTGCTAAAAAACCTAAACCACAAAAAGCTTAATTATAAGCAACTACAAATAAACTAAAAAATTCAGAATCGGAAGGAGGAATTTGGAATGTCAAGAAAAGGTCCAGCTCCAAAACGTGAAGTTTTACCTGATCCAATTTTCCAATCAAAAGATGTAACTCGTTTAATCAACCGTATTATGATTGATGGTAAACGTGGTACTGCGGCGAACATTATTTATAACGCCTTTGATATTATTAAAGAATCTACAGGAAATGAGCCAATCGAAGTTTTCAATCAAGCGATGGAAAACATTAAACCTGTATTAGAAGTAAAAGCTCGTCGTGTGGGTGGTTCTAACTACCAAGTGCCAGTTGAGGTTCGTCCAGAACGTCAAATGACATTAGCACTTCGTTGGTTAGCTAACTATGCTCGTTTACGTGGTGAACACACTATGGAACAGCGTTTAGCTAAAGAAATCATGGATGCTGCTAACAACACTGGTGCTTCAGTTAAAAAACGTGAAGACACTCATAAAATGGCAGATGCCAACAGAGCGTTCGCTCATTACCGTTGGTAAAATAATCCTCTCTGTTTCTTCCGGGCGCTTCTTTGCGTTGGGAAGATTCAGATGGTTGACTTGATTTACTAAGAAACATTTATCACAAGAGAGGAGAAATTAGAATGCCTAGAGAATTTACCCTAGATAAAACTCGTAATATCGGTATCATGGCCCATATTGATGCTGGTAAAACAACTACAACTGAACGTATTTTATACTACACTGGTAAAATTCATAAAATTGGAGAAACTCATGATGGAGCTTCTCAAATGGACTGGATGGAACAAGAGCAAGAACGTGGTATTACAATTACTTCAGCGGCAACAACAGCTTCATGGAAAGGCCACCGTGTAAATATCATCGATACTCCTGGACACGTAGACTTCACTGTTGAAGTTGAACGTTCATTACGTGTATTAGATGGTGCTGTTACAGTACTTGATGCGCAATCAGGTGTTGAGCCACAAACAGAAACAGTATGGCGTCAAGCAACTACTTACGGAGTTCCTCGTACAGTATTCATTAATAAAATGGATAAAATTGGTGCGGACTTCTTATACTCAGTAAGTACGTTACATGATCGTTTACAAGCTAACGCAGTACCTGTTCAATTACCAATCGGTGCAGAAGATGAGTTCACTGGGATTATCGACTTAATCACAATGAAAGCTGAAATGTACACCAACGATTTAGGTACAGATATTCGCGAAGAAGAAATTCCAGCTGAATATTTAGAGTTAGCTACTGAATGGCGTGAAAAATTAGTTGAGGCTGTAGCTGAAACTGATGAAGAATTAACAATGAAATACTTAGAAGGCGAAGAAATCTCAATTGAAGAATTAAACGCGGCTATCCGTCGTGCGACAATTAATGTTGAGTTATTCCCAGTTTACTGTGGATCAGCTTTCAAAAATAAAGGAGTTCAATTAATGCTTGATGGCGTTATTGACTACTTACCTGCACCAACTGATGTTGCTGCGATTACAGGTATCAACCCTGATACTGACGAAGAAGTGGTTGTACCATCAACTGATGACGCTCCATTTGCTGCGTTAGCATTTAAAGTTATGACTGACCCATTCGTAGGTCGTTTAACATTCTTCCGTGTTTACTCAGGTGTTTTACAATCTGGTTCATACGTGAGAAACGCTTCTAAAGGGAAACGTGAACGTGTAGGACGTATCTTACAAATGCACGCTAACTCTCGTGAAGAAATCTCAGAAGTATATGCAGGGGACATCGCTGCTGCTGTTGGTCTTAAAGATACAACAACAGGAGATACTCTATGTGACGAGAAAAACCTAGTTATTCTTGAATCAATGGAGTTCCCGGAGCCAGTTATTGAAGTTGCTATTGAGCCTAAATCAAAAGCTGACCAAGATAAAATGGGTACTGCATTACAAAAATTATCTGAAGAAGATCCAACTTTCCGTGCATCAACAAACCCTGAAACTGGTGAAACAATTATCGCTGGTATGGGTGAGCTTCACTTAGACGTCCTTGTAGACCGTATGCGTCGCGAGTTCAAAGTAGAAGCTAACGTAGGTGCTCCTCAAGTTTCTTACCGTGAAACTTTCCGTGCGCCTGTTACTCAAGCTGAAGGTAAATTTGTACGTCAGTCTGGTGGTAAAGGTCAATATGGACATGTTTGGGTTGAATTCACTCCAAATGAAGAGGGTGCTGGATTTGCCTTTGAAAATGCTATCGTTGGTGGGGTTGTTCCTCGTGAATATATTCCAGCAGTTGAAGCGGGCTTAAGAGCTTCTATGGATAATGGTGTATTAGCTGGTTATCCTTTAGTTGATATTAAAGCGAAACTTTACGATGGTTCATACCATGATGTCGATTCTAATGAAACTGCATTCCGTGTTGCTGCTTCTATGGCGCTTAAAGCCGCTGCTAAAAAAGCTCAACCTGCAATCTTAGAACCAATTATGGGTATTGAAATTGTTATCCCTGAAGATTACTTAGGTGATATCATGGGACACGTAACGTCACGTCGTGGCCGCGTTGAAGGTATGGAAGCTCGTGGGAACTCTCAAGTAGTTCGTGCTATGATTCCATTAGCTGAAATGTTCGGTTATGCAACTACTTTACGTTCTGCGACTCAAGGTCGTGGTGTCTTCACAATGACATTTGATCATTACGAAGATGTACCGAAATCAGTACAAGAAGAAATCATTAAGAAAAATGGCGGTTCTAACTAATTGACTTCTCTTGTCAATCTAGTAGGTTATCGTGTAAAATTGTAATAACGATGTCAGGATTAACCTGTCTCGAAATAAAAAAATAACATTCCTAGGAGGAACTTAAAATGGCTAAAGAAAAATTTGACCGTTCAAAACCACACGTAAACGTTGGTACAATCGGACACGTCGATCATGGTAAAACAACTTTATCAGCTGCTATCGCAACTGTATTATCAAAAAAAGGATTCGGTGAAGCTCAAAACTACGCTGATATCGATAATGCTCCAGAAGAAAAAGAACGTGGTATCACAATCTCAACTTCTCATATCGAATATGAAACAGAAAACCGTCACTACGCTCACGTGGATTGCCCAGGTCACGCGGATTACGTTAAAAACATGATCACTGGTGCTGCACAAATGGATGGAGCTATCTTAGTAGTATCTGCTGCTGATGGCCCAATGCCACAAACTCGTGAACACATCTTACTTTCTCGTAACGTTGGTGTTCCATACATCGTTGTATTCTTAAACAAAATGGATATGGTTGATGATGAAGAGTTATTAGAATTAGTAGAAATGGAAGTTCGTGACTTATTAAGCGAATACGATTTCCCAGGAGACGATACTCCAATCGTTGCTGGTTCAGCTCTTAAAGCCCTAGAAGGCGAAGAAATGTACGAAGATAAAATCATGGAATTAATGGCTGAAGTTGATGCTTACATCCCAACTCCAGAACGTGACCATGACAAACCATTCATGATGCCAGTAGAGGATGTATTCTCAATTACTGGACGTGGTACTGTTGCTACAGGCCGTGTTGAACGTGGTACTATCTCAGTAGGTGACGAAGTTGAATTAGTAGGTATCGCTGAAGAAACTGCTAAAATCACTGTTACTGGTGTTGAAATGTTCCGTAAATTATTAGATTACGCTGAAGCTGGCGATAACATCGGAGCTTTATTACGTGGTGTTGCACGTGAAGATATCCAACGTGGTCAAGTATTAGCTGCGCCTGGAACAATCACTCCACATACTCAATTTAGTGCTGAAGTTTATGTACTATCAAAAGAAGAGGGTGGACGTCACACTCCATTCTTCACTAACTACCGTCCTCAATTCTATTTCCGTACAACTGACGTAACTGGTGTTATCGAGTTACCAGAAGGTACTGAAATGGTAATGCCTGGTGATAACGTTACTATCGACGTAACATTAATTCACCCAATCGCTATCGAAGAGGGAACTCGTTTCTCTATTCGTGAAGGTGGACGTACTGTTGGTTCAGGTGTTGTATCTGAAATCACTAAATAATCTATCTTTAAAACCAAGAGCTTTTGCTCTTGGTTTTTTTTGTTGTTTATGCATGGCTTATGGTGTAAAATGTAGTGGATTGCATTTAAAAAGAAAGAGGTAATAATAATGGGGAAGTTTAAAAACGGATTACTTGTTACTGTATCAGGTGCATTTGCTGTTGGATCTTTGCTGCTAGGTACAACGTATTATAATTCGAATGTTAAGGGTGAAGAGGTATCAAAGAATAAAGTTAAAGTTATCAAGACAACTGAAACAAAGAGTGAGAAAAAAGATAATAATAAGATAGATAAGATATTTTTAAATTCTAAAAAGATTTTCTTAGCCAAAGATATCTCAATTGAATCAATAGAAGCATTGGAAAAAGAGTCTGATGAACTATCGTCTTCTGAGAAGAAATTGCTAAAAAAAGCAAAACAAAAATGGGATATACAAAATACATTGAATAGTATGTTTGAGACTCCTGTATTAATAGGTGATAAGTATATAGAAGAGGCTCCTGTTAAAGAAGGTGTAACAGCTGATAAATTAGAAAAACTTAATGATAAAATTGAAAAGTTAGAAAAAGATGATTTTAAGGACAAAGTTATAGAAATCAGAATGTTTCTCGAAGGTTTTATAGGCTATTCGGTTGGAGCGGATAGTAAAGCTAAAGAAACAGAAATAACAGAAACAGAGACTCAACTGACAGAAACAGAGACTCAACTGACAGAAACAGAAACTCAACTCACGGAAACTCAATCAATCGAAATGAATGTTACAGAAACAACAGAGGTGTTAGAGGGACAAATTGGTGAGACGCAAGTTAATCAAAATGACCAAGATCATGTTGGAGAGACAGCTGAGAATAATAATGAAAATGCAATAGAGTCTCCTAGTGATGTTTTTTAATTTATTTAAAAAAAAAGCTTGCGTGTGAGCTTTTTTTTTAGTATACTAGCTAAGGTGCTGTTATTATATAGCGGTCACGAGTGGGGATGTTAGTAGAAACCCTGCGGCTGAGAAGCGAGAGGTTGCGACACACCCGGACGCATTGCCATGGGAGGCTGTGTCGGTATTTTCGTGGAGCTATGTCTACTTTTCAAAATAGGCGAAGGAGGGAACAAAAATGGCAAAACAAAAAATTCGTATCCGTTTAAAAGCGTATGAACACCGTATTTTAGATCAATCTGCGGAGAAAATCGTTGAAACAGCGAAAAGAACTGGAGCTGACGTATCAGGTCCGATTCCGTTACCAACAGATCGTTCAGTTTACACTGTAATCCGTGCGACTCATAAGTACAAAGATTCTCGCGAACAATTCGAAATGCGAACTCACAAACGTCTGATTGACATTGTGAACCCAACACCAAAAACAGTTGATGCTTTAATGAAGCTTGACTTACCAAGTGGTGTGAATATTGAAATCAAGTTATAAAAATTAAATGGATGGAGGTGCACTCATGACTAAAGGAATCTTAGGAAAAAAAGTAGGAATGACGCAAGTTTTCACTGAAAATGGCGAGTTAATCCCAGTTACTGTAATCGAAGCTACTCCAAACGTTGTTTTACAAGTTAAAACAATGGATACAGATGGTTACGAAGCAGTTCAATTAGGTTATCAAGACAAACGTGAAGTCTTAGCGAACAAACCGGCGAAAGGTCATGTTGCAAAAGCAAACACGGCTCCTAAGCGCTTCATTAAAGAGTTTAAAGATGTTGAGCTAGGAGATTACGAAGTAGGTAAAGAAATTAAGGTAGATATCTTCGAAGCAGGAGACATCATTAACGTTACAGGAACAACTAAAGGTAAAGGTTACCAAGGCGTTATTAAACGTCACGGACAATCTCGCGGACCAATGAGTCACGGTTCTCGTTACCACCGTCGTCCTGGGTCAATGGGTCCAGTAGATCCGAATAGAGTATTTAAGAACAAGAAATTAGCTGGTCAAATGGGTGGCGATCGTGTCACTATTCAAAATCTAGAAGTTGTACGTGTAGATCTTGAAAAAAATGTTATCTTAATTAAAGGTAATGTACCAGGTTCTAAAAAATCATTAGTACAAATCAAATCAGTGAAAACTGGGAAATAATTGTTGAAGAGAGGAGGACTAAGGAATGCCAACTGTAGCATTATTTAAACAAGATGGATCAAAAAACGGAGTTGTTGAGTTAAACGATACAATTTTCGGGATTGAGCCTAACGAAAGTGTTGTATTTGATGCAATCATCATGCAACGTGCTTCATTAAGACAAGGAACTCACGCGGTTAAAAATCGTAGTGCTGTTCGCGGCGGTGGACGTAAGCCGTGGAGACAAAAAGGAACTGGACGTGCGCGTCAAGGTTCTATCCGTTCACCACAATGGCGTGGCGGTGGAGTAGTCTTCGGACCAACACCACGTTCATACAGCTACAAACTTCCTAAAAAAGTTCGTCGTTTAGCGATCAAATCTGTATTATCAGAAAAAGTTGCTGAAGAAAAATTTGTTGTTGTTGACGCTTTAGGCTTTGACGCACCAAAAACAAAAGGATTTAAAGAGGTTTTAGCAAAATTAGATGTAACAACTAAAGTTTTAGTCGTTTTAGAAAGCGGCAACGACTTCGCAGCGTTATCAGCTCGTAACTTACCAAACGTATCTGTTGTAGAAGCAGACAACGTAAGCGTGTTGGATGTAGTAGCTAACGATAAAATGTTAATTACTCAAGCTGCTCTTACTCAAGTAGAGGAGGTGCTTGCATAATGGAATTACTAGATGTAATTAAACGCCCAGTTATCACAGAAGCTTCAATGTTAGCTATGGACGAGAAAAAATACACATTTGATGTGGATACTCGTGCTAACAAAACTCACGTGAAACAAGCAGTAGAGGCTGCGTTTGATGGTGTTAAAGTTAAAAACGTAAACATCATGAACGTTAAACCAAAATTAAAACGCATGGGTAAATATGCAGGATATACGAAAAAACGTCGTAAAGCTATCGTGACGTTAACTAAAGAATCAAAAGAAATTCAATTGTTTGACGCTGAATAATTCAGGTCAAGACTCTAATTTTTAAATAGGAGGGAACATAGACGTGGGAATTAAAAAGTATAAACCAACCACTAACGGCCGTCGTAATATGACAGGTTCTGATTTCGCTGAAATCACAACTTCAACGCCCGAAAAAACGTTATTACAACCACTTAAAAACAATGCTGGTCGTAACAACAACGGACGTATTACTGTACGCCATCAAGGTGGCGGGCACAAACGTCAATACCGCGTGATTGACTTTAAACGTAACAAAGACAACGTTGTTGGACTTGTTAAAACAATCGAGTATGATCCAAACAGATCTGCTAATATCGCTTTAATCCACTATACTGATGGTGTGAAAACATACATCTTAGCACCAAAAGGATTAGAAGTAGGAATGCAAGTTGTATCAGGCGATAATGCTGATATTAAAATTGGTAACGCGTTACCATTAGCAAACATTCCAGTTGGTACAGTTATCCACAATATCGAAATGAAACCAGGCAAAGGCGGACAATTAATCCGTTCAGCTGGTACTAAAGCACAAGTTTTAGGTAAAGAAGGTAAATACGTCTTAGTTCGCTTGAATTCAGGTGAAGTCCGTATGATCTTAGCTACTTGTCGTGCTTCAATCGGTGCTGTAGGTAATGAACAACACGAATTAATCAACATTGGTAAAGCCGGCCGTAGCCGTTGGATGCGCAAACGTCCAACTGTACGTGGTAGCGTAATGAATCCGAACGATCACCCACACGGTGGTGGTGAAGGTAAAGCTCCAATCGGACGTCCTAGCCCAGTTACACCTTGGGGTAAACCAACGCTTGGTTACAAAACTCGTAATAAGAAAGCTGCATCTGACAAACTTATTGTTAGACGTCGCAAAACAAAATAAAACACTCGTGGCTTAAAGCCATATAATTTGAGAGGAGGTTCACCATGGGCCGTAGTTTGAAGAAGGGACCTTTTATTGATGAGCATTTAATGAAAAAGGTTGAAGCTCAAAAAGATTCTGAAAAGAAAAGTGTTATTAAAACATGGTCACGTCGTTCAACGATTTTCCCTAACTTTGTAGGTTATACAATCGCTGTTTATGACGGACGTAAACATGTTCCTGTCTATATTCAAGAAGACATGGTAGGACACAAATTAGGTGAATTTGCACCAACAAGAACATATCGTGGGCATGTTGTTGACGATAAAAAAACAAAACGCTAATTATTGAGGGGAGGAATTTCAAATGTCAGAACAAATTACTTCAGCAAGAGCAACTGCAAAAACAGTTCGTACTTCACCTCGTAAAGCGCGTATTACGATCGATTTAATCAGAGGGAAAAGCGTAGCAGAAGCTATTTCAATCTTAAAATTCACACCGAATAAACCGGCTGGAATTATTGAAAAAGTATTGATGTCAGCTGTTGCCAATGCAGAAAATAACTATGATTTAGATGTTGAGAATTTGGTAGTATCTGAAGCATTTGTTAACGAAGGACCAACGATGAAACGTTTCCGTCCTCGTGCGAAAGGTTCAGCATCACCAATCAACAAAAGAACAAGTCACATTACAGTAGTAGTGACTGAGAAGTAAAAGAAGGAGGGACAATCAGTGGGTCAAAAAATACATCCTATTGGACTTCGTGTCGGCGTCATCCGTGATTGGGACGCTAAATGGTATGCTGAAAAAGAGTATGCTGAATATTTACACGAAGATTTAAAAATTCGTAAATTTGTCTCATCTAGACTAGCCGATGCCGCTGTTTCAAAAGTAGAAATCGAACGCGCTGCAAAACGTGTGAACGTATCACTACATACAGCTAAACCAGGAATGGTTATTGGTAAAGGTGGATCTGAAGTTGAGAACATTAGAAAAGAACTAGTTAAATTAACTGGTAGAAAACCTAATGAAATCCATATTAATATTGTGGAAATTAAAAAACCAGATTTAGATGCTAAATTAGTAGCAGAAGGAATTGCTCGTCAATTAGAAAATCGTGTGGCATTCCGTCGCGCTCAAAAACAAGCAATCCAACGTACAATGAGAAGTGGAGCACAAGGGATCAAAACTCAAGTTTCTGGTCGTTTGAACGGTGCAGATATTGCCCGCGCTGAAGGATATTCAGAAGGAACTGTTCCATTACATACATTACGTGCTGATATTGACTATGCATGGGAAGAAGCAGATACAACATACGGAAAACTAGGAGTTAAAGTGTGGATCTATCGCGGAGAAATTCTTCCTGGTATGAAAAACACTGAGAAAGGAGGGAAATAATCATGTTAGTACCTAAACGTGTGAAACACCGTCGTGAGTTTAGAGGTAAAATGCGCGGAGAAGCTAAAGGTGGTAAAGAGGTAGCATTTGGTGAATACGGTTTACAAGCTGTTGAATCAAAATGGATTACTAACCGCCAAATTGAAGCATCACGTATCGCAATGACACGTTATATGAAACGTGGCGGGAAAGTATGGATTAAAATTTTCCCTCATAAATCATATACATCGAAAGCAATTGGCGTTCGTATGGGTAAAGGTAAAGGGGCTCCTGAAGGATGGGTTGCACCAGTTAAACGTGGTAAAATCATGTTTGAAATCGCTGGAGTACCAGAAGACGTAGCTCGTGAAGCATTAAGACTTGCTTCTCACAAATTACCTGTTAAAACTAAGATTGTAAAACGTGAGGAAATGGGTGGTGAATCGAATGAAGGTTAAAGATATCAAAGCGTTAACCACTGCCGAAATGCTTGAGAAAGAAAAGGAATTTAAAGAAGAATTATTCAACTTAAGATTCCAACTTGCTACAGGTCAGCTAGAAAACACTGCGCGTATTCAAGAAGTGCGTAAATCGATTGCACGCATTAAAACAGTGTTGCGTGAACAAGAAAAGTAACATTGGAAGGAGGCCATTAGACGAATGACTCAAGATCAAGAAAGAAATCAACGTAAAGTTTACCAAGGCCGCGTTGTTTCAGACAAAATGGATAAAACTATCGTTGTTGTCGTAGAAACTCGTAACGCTCATAAAAAATATGGTAAACGTGTTAAATATTCAAAGAAATACAAAGCGCATGATGAAAACAATGTTGCTAAAACAGGAGACATCGTGAAAATTATGGAAACTCGTCCATTATCCGCTACAAAACGTTTCCGTTTATTAGAGGTCGTTGAAGAAGCAGTTATTATCTAAGCGAGATTTTCCTATATAGATTGAAGCTTAAAATCTGAAAGGAGGATACTATAGTGATCCAAACAGAAAGTCGTTTGAGAGTAGCTGATAACTCAGGTGCTCGTGAAGTACTAACAATTAAAGTGTTAGGCGGATCAGGACGTAAAACAGCTAATATCGGTGATATCATCGTAGCTACGGTTAAACAAGCAACACCAGGTGGAGTTGTTAAAAAAGGTGAAGTCGTTAAAGCTGTTATTGTAAGAACTAAAACTGGAGCTCGTCGTAATGACGGTTCATATATCAAATTTGATGAAAATGCTTGTGTTATTATCCGTGACGACAAGAGTCCTCGTGGTACACGTATTTTCGGACCAGTTGCTCGTGAATTACGTGATGACAACTTCATGAAAATTATTTCACTTGCACCAGAAGTTTTATAATCAATTCTTGTCAAAAGGAGGTGCGAAACAATATGTTTGTTAAAAAAGGCGATAAAGTTAAAGTTATCACTGGTAAAGACAAAAACAAAGAAGGCGTAGTATTAACTGCGTTTCCTAAAAACGATCGTGTTATCGTTGAAGGTGTTAACATGATTAAAAAACATCAAAAGCCTAGCGCTGCAGCTCCGCAAGGAGGCATCGTCGAAACAGAAGCATCTATTCATGTTTCTAACGTGATGGTCATTGACCCATCAAACGGAGAACCAACAAGAGTAGGTTATAAAGAGATCGATGGTAAAAAAGTACGTGTTTCTAAGCGCACAGGTGAAGTATTAGATAAGTAGTAAAGAACGGAAGGAGGGACCTACAGAATGAACCGCCTAAAAGAAAAATATGTTAAAGAAATCACTCCGTCATTAATGGAGAAATTTAATTACACATCAGTTATGCAAACACCAAAAGTTGAAAAGATTGTTATCAACATGGGTGTTGGTGATGCTGTAACTAACGTTAAAAACTTAGATAAAGCCGTAGAAGAGTTAACTAAAATTTCTGGTCAAAAACCAGTAATTACAAAAGCTAGAAAATCTATCGCTGGTTTCCGTCTACGTGAAGGTATGCCTATCGGCTGTAAAGTAACTTTACGTGGCGAAAGAATGTACGAATTCTTAGACAAACTAGTAACAGTTTCTCTACCTCGTGTACGTGACTTCCATGGTGTAAGTAATAAGTCATTTGATGGCCGTGGTAACTATACTATGGGTGTTAAAGAACAATTAATCTTCCCAGAAATCGATTACGATTTGGTAGATAAAGTACGTGGTATGGACATCGTTGTTGTTACAACTGCTAACACAGATGAAGAATCACGTGAATTATTAACTCAACTTGGAATGCCATTCCAAAAATAATTAAAGGAGGCGAACTACTTGGCTAAAAAATCAATGATTGCTAAAAACAAACGTCCAGCAAAATTCTCAACACAAGCTTATACACGTTGCGAACGTTGTGGCCGTCCACATTCAGTTTATCGTAAATTTAAACTTTGCCGTATTTGCTTCCGCGAACTTGCCTATAAAGGACAAATTCCCGGCGTGAAGAAAGCTAGCTGGTAACAAAAAACCCGCATAAAGGAGGTAAATAGTTCAATGGTCATGACAGATCCAATCGCAGATTTTCTAACTCGCGTGCGTAATGCCAACATGGTTAAGCATGAAATGTTAGAAGTGCCTGCTTCAAAAATTAAATTTGATATCGCTGAAATCTTGAAACGTGAAGGTTTCATTCGCGACGTAGAAAAAATTGAAGATGATAAACAAGGCATCATTCGCGTATTCTTGAAATACGGTAAAAATGAAGAGCGTGTTATCACAAACTTAAAACGTATCTCTAAACCAGGTTTACGTGCTTATGTTAAAGCTGATGAAGTACCTAAAGTTTTAAATGGTTTAGGTATCGCTATCATCTCAACTTCTGAAGGTGTTATTACTGACAAAGAAGCAAGAGAACGTAATATTGGTGGAGAAGTTATCGCATACGTGTGGTAATTGAAACAAATTAGAAGGAGGTGTCTTGAGTGAGCCGTATTGGTAATAAAGTAGTCATTATTCCTGCAGGTGTTACAGTAACACAAAATGGAAATGACGTAACAGTTAAAGGGCCTAAAGGTGAATTAACTCGTACTTTTGTAAGTAACATTACTATGAACATCGAAGGTAACGAAGTGACATTTGCTCGTCCGAACGACAATAAAGAAAACCGTGCATTACACGGAACAATGCGTGCCAACTTCAACAACATGGTTGTTGGTGTAAGTGAAGGGTTTGAAAAAGCTTTAGAACTTATCGGGGTTGGTTACCGTGCACAATTACAAGGTTCAAAACTTGTACTTAACGTTGGATTTTCACATCCAGTTGAGTTTGTTGCTCCAGAAGGCGTAACAATTGAAGTTCCTGCAAACACTAAAGTTATTGTTAAAGGTGCTAACAAAGAACACGTTGGCGAATTAGCAGCTAACATTCGTGGAGTACGTCCTCCTGAGCCGTATAAAGGTAAAGGAATTCGCTACGAAGGTGAATTTGTAAGACGTAAAGAAGGTAAAACAGGTAAATAATAGATGATAGAGGTTAATCATACTTCGTTTAAAACAAGTAAGATTCCTCATCAACTTTATTTATACATTATATTAAGAGGTGACAATTGTGATTTCAAAACCAGATAAAAATAAAGTACGCTTAAAAAGACATGGTCGCGTACGTGCGAAAATCTCTGGTACTGCTGAGTGCCCACGCTTGAACGTTTTTCGTTCTAACAAAAACATCTACGCGCAATTAATTGATGACGTAGCGGGTGTGACGCTAGCAAGTGCCTCTACCTTAGATAAAGATATTTCAGGTGGAAACAAAACGGAATTAGCTTCAGCTGTTGGCGGTTCAATCGCTAAAAAAGCAACTGAAAAAGGAATTAAAGAAGTAGTTTTCGACCGTGGTGGATACTTATATCACGGACGTGTTGCAGCATTAGCAGAAGCAGCGCGTGAAAACGGACTTGAATTTTAGTAGAAGGAGGAACACCATTCATGGTTTATATTGATCCAAAAGGTTTGGAATTAGAAGACCGCGTTGTTGCGATCAACCGTGTAACAAAAGTTGTTAAAGGTGGACGTCGTCTACGTTTTGCTGCTTTAGTTGTGGTTGGTGACAGAAACGGTCACGTAGGATTTGGTACTGGTAAAGCTCAAGAAGTTCCAGAAGCAATCCGCAAAGCTATTGAAGATGCTAAGAAAAACTTAATTGAAGTACCAATGGTTGGTTCAACAATCCCTCATGAAGTAATCGGAAGTTATAGCGGTGGACGTATCATGATGAAACCTGCTGTTCCCGGTGCTGGGGTTGCCGCTGGTGGTCCAGTTCGTTCTGTATTAGAATTAGCTGGTGTAGCTGACGTAACTAGTAAATCATTAGGTTCTAACACACCTATCAATGTGATTCGTGCAACTGTAGAAGGTTTGGCTCGTTTAAAACGTGCTGAAGAAGTTGCTGAATTACGTGGTAAAACTGTAGAAGAAATTTTAGGATAAGGGGGACATAATAATGGCTGATTTAAAAATTACTTTAAAACGTAGCGTTATCGGACGTCCTCAAAACCAAAAAGATACAGTTAAAGCTTTAGGTTTGAAAAAAACTAACAGCTCAGTGGTTAAGCCTGATAATGTTGCAATTAAAGGTATGATCAATACTGTTTCACATTTAGTGGACGTTGAAGAAGTTTAATTTTTTTGAATTACTAAAAGAGGAGGTGCCAAATAAATGAAACTTCATGAGTTAAAACCTTCAGAAGGTTCAAGACACGTACGTAATCGCGTAGGTCGCGGAACTTCATCTGGTAATGGTAAAACAGCAGGACGTGGACAAAAAGGTCAAAAATCTCGTTCAGGTGGTGGCGTACGTTTAGGATTTGAGGGTGGTCAAACACCGTTATTCCAACGTTTACCAAAACGCGGCTTTACAAACATTAACCGTAAAGAATTTGCAATTGTCAACTTAGACACATTAAACAAATTCGAAGATGGAACAGAAGTAACACCAGCATTACTTGTTGAATCTGGAATTATCAAAGATGAAAAAGCAGGTATTAAAGTATTAGCTAAAGGTGAATTGACTAAGAAATTAACAGTGAAAGCTGCTAAATGCTCTAAGTCTGCACAAGCTGCTATTGAAGCTGCCGGTGGTTCAATCGAGGTGATCTAATGTTAGGACTATTGAAAGATGGTTTTAAGGTTAAAGATATTCGAAAGAAGATTTTTTTCACATTATTCATCTTACTTGCTTTTAGAGTAGGTGCCCATATCACCGTTCCAGGTGTAGATGCACGTGCTTTAGCAAAATTAAGTGAGAATCCGTTGTTCACGATGATGAATACGGTAAGTGGTAGTGCTATGGAAAATTTCTCGTTGTTCGCAATGGGTGTTTCTCCATATATTACAGCTTCTATTGTCATTCAGCTGTTACAAATGGACATTGTACCGAGATTTGTAGAGTGGTCTAAACAAGGTGAGGTCGGTCGTCGTAAATTGAATCAAGCTACACGTTATTTAACATTAGTTCTTGGATTTATCCAATCTATTGCTATAACTGCTGGTTTCAATCAGTTTAGTGCGTCAGGTTTTAATTTTGTTGAAAAGCCAAATGCTATGACTTTCATTACAATTGGTATTATTTTAACAGCAGGAACAATGTTTGTTACTTGGATGGGTGAACAAATAACTGATAAGGGTATTGGTAATGGAGTATCAATGATTATCTTTGCAGGTATCATTTCTAGATTACCATCTGGTATTAAAGGTATTTATGAAGATTATTTTGTAAATGTCGATAAATCAGATATTTGGAAATCTGTATTGTTTATTATTGCATTACTTGTATCAATTCTTTTGATAGTTACATTTGTTACTTATGTTCAACAAGCTGAACGTAAAATATCTATTCAATATACAAAGCGTGTTGCAGGTGCACCTCAAAGTAGCTATTTACCGTTAAAAGTAAATGCAGCTGGAGTTATTCCAGTAATCTTTGCTAGTTCACTTATCTCAACACCAAGTGCTATTATGCAATTATTTGCAAGCACTAAAGGAGATCAACAATGGTTTAAAGTGTTGTCTCAATTATTTAATTATTCAACCATTCCTGGTGGAATATTCTATACTGTACTAATCGTTGCATTTACTTTCTTTTATGCGTTTGTACAAGTTAACCCTGAAAAAGTGGCAGAAAACTTACAAAAACAAGGAAGTTACATTCCAAGTGTTAGACCTGGTAAAGGGACGGAAGAATATATTTCTTCTCTATTATTACGTCTTAGCACAGTAGGATCTATTTTCCTTGCTGCTGTAGCGATTCTTCCAATTGTTGCTCAAAATGTTTGGGATTTACCTAAATCAATAGGTTTAGGTGGGACTAGTCTTTTGATTGCAATAGGTGTTGCACTTGAAACAACTAAACAATTAGAAGGTTTACTAATGAAACGTCAGTATACTGGATTTATCGTCAAGTAAGAGATTTGTGTTGAGGTTTTTCCTCAGCACTGACTCGAACTTATAGGAGGAAATCATATGAATTTGATTATTATGGGGCTACCAGGTGCTGGTAAAGGAACTCAAGCTGAACGCATTATCGATGCTTATGGCATTCCACATATCTCTACTGGAGATATGTTTAGAGACGCGATGAAGAATGAGACAGCCTTGGGTCTAGAAGCTAAATCCTATATAGATAAAGGGGCATTAGTTCCGGACGAAGTAACAAATGGTATTGTAAGAGATCGTTTAGCGGAATCTGATACTAATTCAGGTTTCTTATTAGATGGTTTCCCACGTACTATCGAACAAACAAATGCTTTGGAAGAAATTCTGAAAAGTTTAGACAAAAAAATTGATGCTGTTATCAACATTCATGTTGAGCCGGAAGTTCTGATTGAACGTTTGGCAGGTCGCTTTATTTGCTGCGATTGTGGTGCTACTTATCATAAAGTGAATAATGCACCTAAAGTTGAAGGAACATGTGACCGTTGTGGTGGACATAACTTCTACCAACGCGAAGATGATAAGCCTGAAACAGTCAAAAATCGTTTATCTGTTAATATAACAGGTAGTCAACCAATTTTAGACTTCTATAATGACAGTAATCTATTGCACACAATCGATGGAAATCGCGAAATTAGTGCTGTCTTTGGAGATGTAAAATCAATCATTGATGGTATCTAATATTCTAAGCTTAGAGAGTATCTATTATTCTTGTGACATAATTGTTTGCTCTAGTCTTAAGATTAGATCTAAAATCTCTCAGCTAACTTTTAAACAGCTGAAACTTATGCTATAATAATTAGGTTGAGGTGTTTTAGGTGTGAATGATGAATTCCACCGATTCTATCGTGTGAAAATGCGAAACAAGTATAAGGAGGTACTATGTATGGCGAAAGAAGATGTGATTGAAATTGAAGGTACAGTCGTCGAAACTTTGCCGAATGCAATGTTTAAAGTAGAACTTGAGAATGGACATGAGATTTTAGCGCACGTTTCTGGGAAAATCAGAATGCACTATATCCGTATCCTTCCAGGAGATAAAGTGACTGTTGAATTATCACCGTATGATTTAACTCGCGGTCGCATTACTTATCGCTTTAAATAATTGTACTCCGTAAAATTCAAGGAGGTATAATCATGAAAGTAAGACCATCAGTAAAACCAATTTGCGAAAAATGTAAAGTAATTCGTCGTAAGGGACGCGTTATGGTTATTTGCGAAAATCCAAAACATAAACAACGTCAAGGATAATTAGGAGGTGTAGCATAAATGGCTCGTATTGCAGGAGTAGATATCCCTCGTGACAAACGCATCGTTATTTCATTAACATATATCTATGGTATTGGAAAAACAACTGCGCAAAAAGTCTTAGAGACTGCTGGAGTATCTGAAGATATTCGTGTTCGTGAATTAACGAATGATCAATTAGATAAAATCCGTGCAGAAGTGGATACATTAAAAGTTGAAGGTGACTTACGTCGCGAAACAAACTTGAATATCAAACGTTTGATGGAAATCGGTTCATACCGTGGTATCCGTCACCGTCGTGGTTTACCAACACGTGGACAAAACACGAAAAACAATGCAAGAACTCGTAAAGGCCCAGCTCGTTCTATCGCTGGTAAGAAAAAATAATTTAAAAGTGAAGGAGGTTAGATCTTCATGGTAGCAAAAAAAGTTAGCAGAAAACGCCGTGTGAAAAAGAATATTGAATCTGGAATTGCACATATCCATTCTACTTTCAATAATACAATTGTTATGATTACAGATGTGCATGGAAATGCTATTTCTTGGTCATCAGCTGGAGCCTTAGGTTTCAGAGGTAGTAAAAAATCAACTCCTTTTGCAGCTCAAATGGCAGCAGAAGCAGCAACTAAAGTTGCAATGGAACATGGTTTAAAAACTGTTGATGTAACAGTTAAAGGACCTGGTTCAGGACGTGAAGCAGCTATTCGTTCATTACAAGCAACAGGATTAGAAGTGACAGCAATTCGTGACGTCACTCCAGTTCCGCATAATGGATGCCGCCCTCCAAAACGCCGTCGTGTTTAATGAGAGTCTTTCATTTTGAGTGTGAACTTAAGAACGTCATTGAACAAGACACTTTTCGTTTTGAAAGGGGTATAGATAAGAATGATTGAATTTGAAAAACCAAGAATTACAAAAATTGATGAAAATCGTGATTATGGTAAATTTGTTATCGAACCGCTTGAACGTGGTTATGGTACAACTTTAGGTAACTCACTTCGTCGTATATTATTATCTTCTTTACCAGGTGCAGCAATTACTACCTTACAAATTGAAGGTGTATTACATGAATTCTCTACCATCGATGGTGTTAGAGAAGATGTAACTCAAATCATCTTAAATATTAAAGGTTTAGCATTAAAACTGTATGCTGAAGAAGAAAAATCACTTGAAATTGATATTACAGGTCCAGCAAATGTAACAGCAGGCGATATCTTAACGGATAGCGATGTTGAAATCTTGAATAAAGATTTACATATTTGTAGTGTTGCTGAAGGTGCCACTTTCCGTGCGCGTCTAACAGTTAAGCCAGGTCGTGGATATGTTCAAGCTGATGAAAATAAAAAGGAAGATATGCCTATTGGTGTACTCCCTGTTGATTCTATCTACACTCCAATCCGTCGTGTTAACTACCAAGTAGAAAACACTCGTGTAGGACGTAGAGACGATTTTGACAAATTAACATTAGACGTTTGGACAGATGGTTCTATTATGCCTCAAGAGGCTATTAGTCTAGCAGCTAAAATTCTAACTGAGCATTTGGATATTTTCGTTAACTTAACTGATGAAGCTAAACATGCTGAAATCATGGTAGAAAAAGAAGAAACTCAAAAAGAAAAAATGTTAGAAATGACTATCGAAGAGTTAGACTTGTCTGTACGTTCATACAACTGTTTGAAACGTGCCGGTATTAATACCGTTCAAGAATTAACTGATAAATCTGAACCAGAAATGATCAAAGTTCGTAATTTAGGTCGTAAATCACTTGAAGAAGTTAAAAATAAGCTTCATGATTTAGGATTGGGATTACGTTTGGACGATTAATACTTTCTTAAAAGGAGGGAAACTAACGTGAGTTATCGTAAATTAGGACGCACTAGCAGCCAACGTAAAGCTATGTTGCGTGATTTAACGACTGATTTAATCATCAACGAAAGAATCGTAACGACTGAAGCTCGTGCTAAAGAAGTTCGTTCTACTGCTGAAAAAATGATTACATTAGGTAAACGTGGCGATCTACATGCTCGTCGTCAAGCCGCTGCTTTCGTAAGAAACGAAGTTGCTGATGTTCGTGAAGAGAATGAAGGTATTGTAGTTGAAACTGCATTACAAAAATTATTTAGTGATATCGCACCTCGTTATGCAGAACGTAATGGTGGTTATACTCGTATTTTAAAAACAGAACCACGTCGCGGCGATGCAGCACAAATGGTTGTTTTAGAACTAGTTTAAATTCAATAGCTATACCATCACTTTATAGATGATTCACTTAGAGTGTTATGATGTTGGAAGTTTACTTCCGAGTCTAGCTCGTGGCATCTCCCTAGTTGTATTACTAGGGAGTATGCACTCATCATAAAGTGTTTTTTTCTACTTACGACTTGTCGTAAGTAGAAAAAAATACTTTATTTTAAATGAAATGAAGTTAAGGGAATCATTTGAATCTGTATATATAAATAAAATAAGGCTTGATTCCTTGAATCAAGGTACATTATTTGTTACTGTTATACGTGTTAAAGTATGGTGTGCAGTATATAAAAAGCTAACCATATATTGTTAGCTTTATTTTTTTATTTATTTTTTAGAAATCTGGTTAAGAGAGGTAACGAGATGAAACCAATCATAGAATTGAAAAATGTTTGTTTTAGCTATCAAGAAGAGGATGAGAGTCTTGCTTTAGATAATGTTTCTTTTGATATTTATGAAGGAGAATGGATAGCTATTATTGGTCATAATGGTTCTGGAAAATCAACTTTAGCAAAGACAATTAATGGTCTAATATTACCTAGTAGTGGTGAAGTCACTGTAGGAGAGGTCCCTTTATCGGAAGAAGCTGTTTGGGATATTAGAAAACGTGTTGGGATGGTTTTTCAAAATCCTGATAATCAATTTGTAGGTTCAACTGTTGAAGATGATGTTGCATTTGGTTTGGAAAATCAAGGAGTACCTCGTGAAGATATGTTGGTTAGAGTTTCTGATGCTTTAGATAGGGTGAGGATGACTGAATTTAAAACAAAAGAACCCGCACGATTATCTGGTGGGCAAAAGCAACGTGTAGCAATTGCAGGTGTTGTTGCTTTAAGACCAGATGTTATTATACTAGATGAAGCTACCAGTATGTTAGATCCTAAGGGCAGGTTAGAGGTTATTTCGACTATCAAACAATTAAAAGAAGAAAAGAATCTGACGGTTATTTCTATTACACATGATATTGATGAGGCTGCCCATGCTAATAGAGTATTAGTCATGAAAAAAGGTGAAATGATACAAGAAGGCACTCCAGAAGAAATATTTGCAGCGGGTGATAAATTAGTGAGCATGGGCTTAGATGTTCCATTTCCAGAAAAATTGAAGAAGGAACTTAAAGGATTTGGTTTAGAGGTTCCGAAGAACTATATGACTGACGAAAGGATGGTGGATTGGTTATGGACATCAAGTTTGAAAAAGTAGCTTATACCTATCAGCCGCATACCCCTTTTGAATATAAAGCATTATATGATATTAATTTAGATATTATAGAAGGCAGTTATACTGCTATTGTCGGTCATACAGGAAGTGGTAAGTCTACTTTATTACAGCATTTGAATGCTTTAGTTAAACCAACGGACGGGCAAGTTACTATTGGTGACAGAGTTATAACAAATGAAACTAATAATAAAAATCTAAAGCCAATTCGTAAAGAGGTAGGGATTGTTTTTCAGTTTCCTGAAGCACAGTTGTTTGAAGAAACAGTTGCTAAGGATATTTCATTTGGCCCTAAAAACTTTGGTGTAAGTGAAGAGGCATGTGAGAAGGTTGTAGACGAGGTTTTAGAGCTTGTGGGTCTGGATGAGACATATAAGGACAAGTCTCCCTTTGAATTGTCTGGTGGACAAATGAGGCGTGTAGCAATCGCAGGTGTTTTAGCGATGGAACCTTCTGTATTAGTCTTAGATGAACCTACTGCAGGATTAGATCCTCAAGGTAGGCTTGAGATGCTTGAAATGTTTGATCGTTTACATAAGGAAAAAGGAATTACCGTTGTATTAGTGACACATGTTATGGATGACGTTGTCAATTATGCTAATTATGTTGTTGTTTTGGAAAAAGGAACTGTTGTCAAAAAGGGTGAACCTAAGTCTGTCTTCTCTGATGTAGATTGGTTACGTGAAAAACAATTGGGCGTTCCAACCGCAACAGAATTTTCTTTAAAATTAAAAGAAAAAGGGTTTAAGTTTGAAACGTTACCTTTGACTACAAAGGAATTGGCTGTTGTGTTAACGAAACAGCTGTCAGAAAGTCAGAAAGTAGGTGACAGCTAATGCTTGAAAAATTAATATTTGGTCGTTATATTCCTGGTGAATCGATTATTCATCGTCTTGATCCAAGGGCAAAGCTATTAGCCAGTTTTTATTTCATAGGCATAATTTTTCTATGTAATAATTTTCAAAGCTATGCCTTTATGTTGGTTTTTACTTTAGGAATGATTTTATTGTCTAAAGTGAGTATAAAGTTTTTTATCAGAGGGGTTAAGCCTTTGATTTGGTTGATTTTATTTACTGTGATTCTCCAGGTTCTGTTTACAAAGGGTGGGACAGTTTACTTTGAATTTGGTATTATATCTCTGACGGAGTTAGGCTTAAGAAATGGAGCCTTTATTTTTAGTCGTTTTGTACTGATTATTTTTATGTCAACATTATTGACGTTAACAACAGCGCCGTTGGCCTTGTCTGATGCTATTGAATACTTATTGAGACCACTTAAAGTAGTTAAGTTCCCTGCACATGAAGTTTCCTTGATGCTGTCAATTGCCTTAAGATTTGTTCCAACATTAATGGATGAGACGGAGAAGATTATGAATGCACAAAGAGCTCGTGGTGTTGATTTTGGAGAAGGTAATTTAGCACAAAAAATGAAAGCTATTGTGCCGCTGTTGATTCCTTTATTTGTAAGTAGTTTTAATCGAGCGGAAGATCTAGCTATTGCAATGGAGGCGCGAGGATATCAAGGTGGAGAAGGTAGGAGTAAGTATAGACAGTTAAAGTGGTATATGAAAGATACGATGGTAGTTATTGTTTTTGCACTGGTTACCGTTGCACTAGTCTATTTACGCTACTAATTAGATTATCTTAGCAGCTCTCTTTTCAATAGAGAGCTGCTTTTTTAGAGGAGGAAATGATATGCCGAGATATAAAGCGGTGATTGCTTATGATGGGACAGATTATTGTGGATTTCAGACACAAGATAATGGCAAAACTGTTCAACAGGAGTTAGAAAAAACGTTAACTAAGTTTAATAATGGTGTTCATGTCCCGATACATGGGTCGGGACGGACTGATTCAGGTGTGCATGCTGAAGGACAAGTGATTCATTTTGACATGCCTCAGGAGCGAGATGAAGAGAAATTACGACATGCATTTGATACGCAGTCACCTGAAGATATTGCGGTTAAGTCGGTAGAATTAGTTGATGATGAGTTTCATGCAAGGTATCTTGCAAAAGGGAAAACTTATCATTTTTATGTTGATATAGGACGCCCTCGTAGTCCGTTTTCAAGGCGTTATGCAGCTTTTTTTCCGTACGATTTAGATATTGAAAAAATGCAAGAAGCGGCAGAATTATTATTAGGTAAACATGATTTTTCAGGTTTTTGTGCAACTGGAACAGAGATTGAAGATAAAGTTAGAACAGTTTACGAGGCGAAAGTAGAGCAAGTTAGCGAGACCCAACTACGTTTTGTGTTTTCTGGCAATGGCTTTTTATATAAAATGGTGCGTATTATGGTAGGCACTTTGCTTAAAATTGGTAATAATCGTATGCCAGTAGAGCAAATAACAACAATTATTGAAAATAGAGATCGCAACCTTGCAGGCCCAACTGCACATCCAGAGGGGTTATATTTGATGGAAGTAAGGTATAAATAACAGAAATATTTTCAGTTTATTTTCTTAACTTATTGACAATTAACTAATTAAGCTATATCATGATAGATGGTATTGTTTGCCCCACGATGAGCCCCGGAAACTTATTGTGTCAAACAAAAACAGAACTATAAATTGGAGGAAACAAACGTGCGTACAACATATATGGCCAAAGCTGGCGAAGTAGAACGTAAATGGTACGTAGTGGACGCTACTGATATCCCAATGGGACGCTTATCAGCAGTAGTAGCATCTATTCTACGTGGAAAAAACAAACCAACATTCACACCTCATGTGGATACTGGTGATTTCGTAATCGTAATCAATGCAGACAAAATTAAATTAACAGGGAACAAAGCTTCAGACAAAATGTATTACCGTCACAGCATGTACCCAGGTGGTTTAAAATCAGTTTCAGCTGGTGAATTACGTGACAAAAACTCACGTCGTTTAATCGAAACATCTGTTAAAGGAATGCTACCTAAAAATACTTTAGGTCGTAAACAATTATCTAAATTACATGTGTATGGTGGTTCAGAACATGAACATCAAGCACAACAACCAGAAGTTTTAGATATTACTAACTTAATTTAAGGAGGAAAATTCATTGGCTAAAGTACAATATATCGGCACAGGCCGTCGTAAAAACTCTGTAGCTCGCGTACGTCTAGTACCAGGTACAGGAAAAATCATTATGAATGATAAAGCAATCGAAGAATATATCCCACATGCTGACTTACGCGCTGTCATTAACCAACCTTTCGCTGCAACTGCAACTGAAGGCGCTTATGACGTATTCGTAAATGTTCACGGTGGTGGATATGCAGGACAATCAGGTGCTACTCGTCATGGTATCGCTCGTGCGTTATTAAACGTTGATCCAGATTTCCGTGCTCCATTGAAATCAGCTGGTCTTCTTACTCGTGACTCACGTATGGTTGAACGTAAAAAACCAGGTCTTAAGAAAGCCCGTAAAGCTTCTCAATTCTCAAAACGTTAAGAAACTTTATACAACAAACTTTCGGACGTTTCGCACTATGTTGCGAAGCGTCTTTTTTTATGGATATTGCCAAGTGAGAAAAGAGGAATAAATGATGAGTTCAAAAGAAAAGATGTTAGAAATAATAAAGAATAAGCAATCAGGTGGACGTTCTGAAAAAATGGAGACGCCTAAAAATGATCGTAAGAATATGCGTAAAGGCCCAAAAATTTATAATAAATAAAAAAAGTTATCCACTGTGGATAACTTTTTTTATTTTTAAAATTATTAACAAGAATTTAGGTGGCAATATAAAGTTGTAGTTTTTTCAAATCGATTCTTTATTGAAAGGATTGTGAGGCGCTGTAACAATTGTTTTAAAAACGATTGTTATTATTTATTAATAATGTTTATAAAGTGAGTTGTTAGTTTTTGAAAATGATTTTAAGTATAATTAATTTGAAAATAGGAGATGGGGACTTATTTGAAGTCATGATTTTTATTTGTCAAATAGAGAGGATTTGAGGTTTGAATGAAGGTTAAACATGAACTAATCACGTATGATACTATTGAAGTTCCGATTAAGTGGATACATCACAGTGCTAATCATAGTACTAGGTCGATAGTACCTCATTGGCACAGTTCTTTAGAGCTGTTTTATATGCGTTCAGGAACTAATCATGAAATTAAGATTGAAGGAATGACTTATGAGACATATCCTGGTATGGTACTAGTTGTTAACTCTGCTGAAGTTCATAGTATTGTACCTAAGTATGATAAGGAACTGGATGCAATGACGTTTGTTATTTCATATGAGCTTTTGACATCACTTATTCCTAATTTATACTTACAAACGTTTTATCACAGAACCCTCAGCTTTATTTAGTAAGGATTGCGAGAAAAGTGAGGTTTTATCTGATTGTTTGGAAAAGCTTTATTTTTCAGTGATGAGTGAAGAAAATGATTTTAAAAAGTTACAGGTTTTAAAATATACTTATAAATTAATTTTCTTACTTGTTAAGGATTGGATGCTAGAAGCAGACACACCGCATTTTGGCTATCAAATTCCTGGAAAAGGAGTAAGATTGCATGAGATAGTATCTTACATTGAAAGGCATTCTCATGAGGAACTGACAACATCAGGTTTAGCTGAGACGTTTAATGTTTCGATTAGTTTTTTACAAAAGCTATTTAAAGAAAATTTAGATATTAGTTTGATGGCATTTGTTAACTCTGTGCGTGTACAGAAAGCGCATCATCTTTTGATTCATACGGACATGCCAATTAGTTTGATTTCTTCTCGAACGGGTTTTCCAAGTGAGAAAGCTTTTAGAACAAGTTTTAAATATAGGTTTAATGAAACGCCTCAACGATACCGTTCAAAAAACACAAAATAAACACATGATTGTTAAAAGTTTAATAAAGTTGATAAAAAAGCCTTTTTTAATACACAAAAAGGCTTTTTTTGTGTTTTTAAAATGGTAATCTTAGATTATAAAGCTTATAAATAAGGATTCATTCATTGATTTATAAGATATTTGTTAGATAGCAATTATCTAACTATTGCTTTAACACGTTAAAGGGGAGGGAGTCTGGAAGCTGTAAAATTAATTTTTTTAGGAGGTGCGGTTAGTGAAGAAAATTTGGTCAATGTTAGTTGTTTTTATGGTGCTACTATCAAATATTACCCCTCTATTTAGTTTGAATGAGGTGTTTGCCGAGGAAATAAATTCGGAGTTGTTTGTAGTAAGCGAAATAGAAATAGCAGGATCAAAAAGTAAAATACTAGAAATCAAGACTACGGCTAAAGATGAGTTGAATTCAACAAAGATCACTCTTGATAAGGGGAAATTTAAAAATGTCTATCGTGATAGACAATTAAGTGTTCCAATTGTTGAGGGTGTAACTTTAAAAGATAGAGAAATAAATATTACCCCTGAAGGTAAAGATAAATGGGAAGTACTTTATGTTGAATTAGAACAATCTGAGAGTCAAGCGGCGACTGTGAAAATAGAAGGATCGCTGGAAAATGAGACAGTTGGAACAGTTAGTCATCAAATGTTACCAATTGTCAGCCAAGAAACAGAAACAAGTACTATAGAGGCTCAAAACAGTGGTGTTGAAACTTCTGTTGAAATGGAAGAGGAAACATCAGAGGCAAAGGTAACAGCTGAGTCTGATATGATTTCTGAAACTTCAGAAATTAAAGGAACCGAAGTAGTTACAGTTACATCGGAAGCTAAAGAAGAAAAGCTACCGGTGTTTGAAGAAATTATTGAACCAGTAGAAGCCACACAAACTTTTGCTACACCAGTTGGGGCAGCAGGAGGAAGAAATGATAATCTACAACGTGATATAGCGATTGATGAAGTCCACAGAACTGTGGAATCAGGAAAAAAAGCTTTGTATCGAATGATACTGAAAACAACAGGTGCGCAAATCAATTATAAAGATGCCGTCTTAAAGATTGATTTACCTCTATCAACATATGCAAGCTTCGATGCATCAGCATCAGCTTTAAAAGAATTAGAGATTGAAGGGGTTAAACCTGTTTTTAATTTGAAAGAAAAAACATTAACCTATAAATTTCCTCAGTTAAAATCAGGTCGTACTTATGAACGTATTATTGAAGTGGATACTCATAATGGTATCACCCCGAATGGAACTGATTTTAAAATGCTGGGATATTTGAGTTTAAAAGGTCTTCCTACACAATCGGATAATGCACTAGTAACAAGTAAGTCTGCAGTATCTGCTTCGATTAGTAAGGAATTTAGTAAAGCCACGTTGGCTGAAAAAAAAGTACCGCCAAGTCCAGGCAGTATAACAGAGTGGGTAATTAAAGTCTCAGTTCCTAAGAAAGCAATAGGACAAATGTATCTGAAGCCAGGTTCAGATATAGTTGTTGAAGACCAATTACCTGCAGGTCTAACATTTAAAAATATGGTTACTGGTAATAAACCAACAAGTACTCCTAATGGGAAAATAAGATGGGTATTTAAAGCGCCCACAATAGCAGCACAAGAAAAAATTGCAACGAGTGGTAGTCTGTTTAAAACAGAGTTAAAAGTAAATCTTCTAGTTCAGAATAATAAAAAATGGGTTAATACCATGATGAAAAATAATGCTAGTGTTGCTGCAACATTTGTAGATGGGAAACGTTTAGATCCTCTTGCCAAAGCTAACCATAGCATTAAAATTACGGAATCTGAACCGGATACGGGTAAAATAAATGGAGCTGTTCTTGTACCAGCACATTTGGGGCCTTCAGATGGGAATGGTGGGGTCTCACCAAAACAAAAAAAAGATATAAATCCTAGCGTTTACGATGACGCAACATTGATGTTTCATCATGGGGTTTTGGGTTCTTATTATGGTAAAGAACATAACCTTAGGGAATTTAAAGTTATGTATGATATTGATCCTAACTTAATATTAACAGGTGTTAGGACACCTGGGGATTGGACGAGGGCTTCGACAATAGGTGAGAGTAAAAATCCAGGTACGTTATCCCCTAAACCTAAATATGACATGATTATCACCTATAGAAATATGACAACTAAAAAGGATGCAAGTAAGATGGTGATTAGCCCAGTTCAAAACAAATGGTACTCACGTGAAGAATTAGGTTTAAAGGATAATATGCGGGTGAGTAGAGTTGCATTTGTATTTAAAGGGACTATACCGGCTAAGTTAAACTCAAATAACGGAGCAAGTTATAAGTTTGAAGTTAAGCAAGGATTTACAGGTAAGGTTGAAAATAAATTTAACATGACGGGTTCTTCAACATATAATCACCAGGGTAAAAAGCCTAAGGAGAAGTATACACCGGGGACATATCGTGATTTTAATTATAGTAATCAGTTCTCAGAACTTTATACAGGTGATAAGAATCTTTCAGGTCATCGTCATGCGACAGTGGTTCCTAGACCTAAAAGTTTAGCTCCAATTGTTGAAATTGGTGTATCTTTGAGCAAGAATGATGGAAATATTGTGTCTCCTGGTCAAAATAAAATGAATGTTATTTTTAAAACAGATAAAAGTTCAGCAGTTAAAGTTAACAAACCAATTGAAGCCTTAGTTTTATTACCGATTGGTGTAACTGTAAATAAAACTCCAAATGTAATTTATAAGGGTAATGATGGCGAAACGGTTAAGGGAACGTACACTGTAGTCAGTGCGAACTATAATAATAGTGGGCGTCAATTAGTGAAAGTAAGATGGCCAGAAAGCAGAATGAATATTGGTGGCAACTTCAGGTCAACATTAGATGTAACGATTGACAAAAATGCACCGAATTCATTATTGTTTGATGTCTATGGTTTTTCTGGGGATGCTTCACTGAGTGTTCCGAAAGTTAATGGTAGTGTATTAACGAACACTGTTCTTCAGAAAGATGGAGATGATTTAAATAAAGATGGCAAAAAAGGGACTCAACCACGAGTGAAGTCAGCAAATTTATATTCGATTGTTGGGAAATATGATATTCAAACAGAAAAATTTGTTAAAGGTCCAGGTGAAAACTGGTCTAAAATGGCTAAAACTGTACCAGGTGGTAACGTCGACTATAAATTACATATGACAAACACAACAGGTAAAGATTTATCGTCTATGACCTTAATTGATGTTTTACCATCAGTAGGTGACCTAGGTATCACAGATAATGTAGCTCGTGGCTCTAAATTTGGTTTGAAACTAAAGGGACCAGTTACATTACCTACAGCATGGAAAAATAAAGTATCTGTTTTTTATAGTGAATCCAAAAATCCCAAACGCGATGATTTGATTCGTCAAACGAAGTATCCAAAATATACGCCGAAGTTAACGAATCCAACTGGGGCTCAAAGTCCAAATTGGAAGAAACAAAGTGATATTAAAGATTGGAGCAAAATCAATTCCTTCAAGATTGAATTATTACCGAATAAAACTTGGATTAAAGGTGTTAACATGGATATTTTATTCTCTATGACAGCACCAAATCAAGGTGAAGTATCTAATAGAACCTTGTTAAATAGCAAAGTTGAACCTATGGAAAGAGCTGCTTATAACTCATTTGCTGTTGCGACAGATGAGGGTCAACCTGTTGAACCTCTGCGAGTAGGCGTTTATATGAATTATGCTATAAAAGAACCAGTTGTTTCAAAAACAGTGAATGGTAGTAAAAATCCATTAGAACTTAAAAATAGAGATGAAGAATTTACATGGGAAGTAGATTATGATTTTGGAAATTATTCAGGCGAATGGAATAAGGTTCAATTGTCAGATCAGCTTAACAAGGTATTGATGATTAAAGATGTGAAGGTTGTAAATAAAAAGAATCAAGATATGACGGCAAACGGTAAGTTGACAGTCGTTCACAAAACGAACTTGGTGCGATTTGATTTGAATAAGAAGAATGGCAATTTTTCTTACTTAGCAAATGACACATACCGTCTGATTATTAAATCAACTATTTCGAAAGATGCAACAGATGAACAATTACTGCCATTTATTAAAAAAGGTGGCGTACCTAATCAAGCTGAATTAATCCTTAATGATAAGCCAAAACCATCTAATGAAGTGAAGGTCATTCCACCATTAGTTAAAGGTAATTTAGTAATCACAAAAATATCAGATGAGCTAGGTGAAGAAGGGCAAACCATTCATTTAGCAGGAGCTGAATTTGAAGTGAAGACGAAGGATGGTAAATCAGTAGGGAAACTTGTTACCGATGCAAAAGGGGAGGCGAAATTAGCTGACTTGGCATTAGGTAGCTATCAATTGATTGAAACGAAAGCACCATCAGGTTATAAGATTTTAAGTAAACCTATTGCTTTTGAAATTACAGAAAAAGAAACAAACATTAAGTTAACAGTTAAAAATACTAAGAATAAAACTTATTTACCTAATACAGGTGGCATGGGGACGTTAGTATTTTATGCCGTTGGTGGTTTATTAATGGTAGGTAGTCTTTATATGGTAACAACTAAAAAGAAAAGAGGAGTGAAGTAAATGAAACTTAAAGGTAAATTAATGGGATTATTCCTTGCTATTAACTTTGTAGCAGCGATTATTTTCCCGACATTAGCTCAAGCGTATGAGGTAAAAGGCGATGTAACAAATCCTAAAGTAACGATTACGAAATATGAACAAGAAGGTAAAGACTCAGGTAAAGAGGGGAAAGATATCCCATTAGCAGGTGTTACGTATGACTTAACGATGACCCACAAATACAATGAAGAAAAAGATTCATGGGAAGTATTTGAAGGCGATAAGAAATTATCTGGTACAACAGATGAAAAAGGTCAAATTGTCTTAACTAAAGCAGAAGGTTTAGAATTAGGCCGTTATGAAGTGAAAGAAGTATCAGCACCAGATCACGTTATTCGTGATGAACGTATTTATACAATTGATGTTCCAATGACAAATGAAGCAGGAACAGAGCTTAACTATGATGTTAAATTATTTCCTAAAAATGAAATTATCCGTGGGGATGCAACGCTAACTAAAGTTGGGGAAGATGGGAAAGTGTTAGCAGGTGTTGAGTTTGATTTATATAATTCAAAAGATGAAAAAATTGAAACACTAACAACAAATGAAGAGGGTCAAATTAAAGTTACAGGGTTAGCTCAAGGTACGTATTATTTCGTTGAATCTAAAACATTAGAAGGTTTAGTTTTAAACAATGATAAAATTGTCTTTGAAGTAGAAAAAGGTAAACAAAATACAGTAAGCTGGAAACCTATTGAAGGGTTTGTAACTGAAGAAGGTCGAGTAACAAACTACAAAGTTCCGACAATCAAAAAAGATGTAGAAGATGTAAAAGAATATGAAGTTGATCGTAGTAAAGAATACGTTTATAACTTAACTATTGAGGTTCCTGGAAATATTAAAGAATATAAAACGTTAGGTGTAACAGATACACTAGACAATCGTTTAACTTATGCAGGTACTTGGGGTGTTAAAGGAACTGAGAAAGAGAATATTGACTTTAAACAAGAAGGTCAAACATTAGTATGGTCAGTTAAAGACTTTTCTAATTTAACACCAAACTCAGATATCGTTATTACATTTGCTTCAACAATTAAACCAGATGCAAAATTAGCTCCAGATGAAACAGGTATTCCAAATACAGCAAGTTTAACATTTGATAATAAAAAAGGTGGTTTCTCAGATCCAACAACACCACCAACAACACCGCCAGTAACAGTAACACCTAAAGAAGGTGGTATTAAAGTAGTTAAAGTGGATAAATCAGATAAGTCAGTTAAATTAGCAGGTGCAGAATTTAAATTAACAACAGATAAAGAAGGAAAAAATGTTGTTGATGCGAAAGGAACAATTATTAATGTTAATGATGCTGCGCATAATGGTGTATTAGCTAACTTAGTGACTAGTGATAAAGGTGAAATCAAAATTACTGGTCTAACACCAGGTGTTTATTACTTACATGAAACAAAAGCACCTACCTATAAAACTGAAGATGGTGAAGTTAAATCATACCGTCTATTAACAAAACCAGTTGAAGTAACAGTTGTGGATAAAGTAATGGATAAAGAAGTAACAGTTGAAAACTCAAAATCAGGTTGGCACTTACCAACAACAGGCGGAATGGGAACAATCCTATTTACAGCTTCAGGTTTAGGGTTAATGTTAGTGGCAATGGTAATGGTAACAAGACGTAAAAAAGAAACAAATTAATCAAGATAAAAGAATTCTAATCAGCTAGCTGATTAGAATTCTTTTAATTTATCTAAGGCAGGTAATAACGTGAAAAAGAAACTATTAATTATCGGAGTATTTGTATGTGGCTTTCTTATTTTTAGCTACCCTTTTTTAGCGAATTATGTGTCGACAACGACTCATATTAAAGAGGTAAAGACATATGATAAGAGCGTCGAGTTACTTACCTCTAAGAAGAAAAAAGACTTAACAGAGGAAGCCGAACGCTATAATCAGAAAGTAAAAGATGAAAGAATAGACTTTGTTGACCCATTTGAAAAAAAGCCTACAAAAACTAAAAATAAGAGTTACTATGATGCACTTAATATAGGTGAGGTTATGGCGACCTTAGAGATTCCTAAAATTGATATGACATTGCCTATTTATCATGGGACATCTGAAGAAGTACTAAGTAGAGGTGTTGGGCACATGGAAAATTCAGCCTTACCAATTGGTGGCAAGGGAACACATAGTGTTTTGACTGGTCATCGGGGCTTGCCATCAGCTAAATTATTCAGAGACTTAGATAAGTTGAAAAAAGGCGATAAATTTTTTATTCATGTGTTGGATAAAACCTATGCATATGAAATTACAACAGAGAAAATTGTCTTACCAGATGAGACAGATTGGTTGATTCAAGAGCCGAATAAAGAACAAGTGACTTTACTAACATGTGAACCGTATATGATTAATACCCATCGTCTTTTAGTGACAGGTGAGAGAGTCTCTTATGAAAAAGCAGCCCCTGAAGTAAAAGTAAGCAACTACAATACTAAGAAGCTAACTTATATAAAATGGTGTATTTTATCGGTCTTTTTAATAGGTATTATAAGTGTTTTCTATTTTGTCATAAAGTATTTAAAAAAGAAACGTCGAGGTAATTAAGCATGACTAAAAAAGTAATAATAGCGTTGATTTTTTTAGCAGGTTTGGTACTTTTATTATTTCCTCATGGAGTTAGAACCTATTATACTCATGAAAATAATAAAATGTTTAAAGAGTTTAAAGCTGAAACAAATGAGTTAGTTAAACCAGAGTCTAAATCTAAGCTAGAAGAAGTCAAACGTAAAATAGAGACGTATGATTTAGAATTAAAGAAAGCAGGAATGGAAATCACCGATCCATTTGAGGAAAATAAAGAGAATTTGAAGAGTTTGAAAGAAATTTTAAATCTTGATGAAGGTGAAGCATTTGGAATGGTCGAGATTCCTAAGCTAAATCTAGTTGTTCCTTTATATTTAAGTGTTTCAGATGAGGCACTGTATGAAGGTGTTGGACATGTTGGGGGTTCCTCGCTTCCGATAGGTGGAAAGAGTACGCATACGGTTATAGCAGGGCACAGAGGCTCTTGGACGCAAGAAATTTTTCAACATGTGGATAGGTTAGAGAATGGGGATCATTTTTATATCCATACACGTGCGAAAACATTAACCTATCAAGTAATAGGGAAAGTTATCATTCATCCCTCTAATACAGAGATGTTAGAAATACAAAAGGGAAAAGATTTAGCAACACTAATTACATGTCATCCATATGGTTCAAATGCACAGCGCTTACTAATACAGGGGGAGCGTATTTTCTATTAAAAGAAGTTATACACTGTTAATTGTGAGAAAAAATGTCGATTTAAAGAGTTATCCACCGAAAAACAGAGAGTTATCCACAAAAATGTGGATAACTCTCTGTTTTTCGGTGGATAAGTAAGTGGAAAGGTAAATGAATGGACTGTGGATAAGTATTTAGAGAATGATTAAATTTTAATCTATTACTAGTCAGCGTAAGCCATTGCGTGATAGAATATACAAGACATATGATACTGAAAGGAACTGTTATTGTGAATAAAACTAAAATTATGGCTGATTTGCCAAACATGAGATTATTATTTGATGAACCGTTATCTAATTACACGTTTACGAAAACGGGTGGGCCTGCAGATGTACTTGCTTTTCCTAAAAATACAATTGAAGTAAAAGAAATGGTTGATTATTGTAATCAAGAAGCTATTCCATTCATGGTACTTGGAAATGCTAGTAATTTGATTGTACGCGAAAAAGGAATTGCTGGTGTGGTCATGATGTTAGCTGATATGGCTGAGATGTCTGTTGAAGGAACGGAGCTTGTTGTTGAAGCGGGAGCTAAGTTAGTTGAAACAGCTAAATTTGCTTTCGATAATACTTTAACAGGTTTAGAATTTGCTTGTGGTATTCCTGGAAGCATAGGTGGCGCAATTTACATGAACGCAGGTGCTTACGATGGAGAAGTTGCTAATGTTGTGAAATCTGTAGATGTTGTTTGGGAAGATGGGACATTTGAAACTTTAGATAATGAGGCACTTCATTTTTCATACCGTCACAGTAAGTTACAAGAAAAATCTGGAGTTGTTATTTCAGTTCGCTTTGCTTTAGCAGAGGGAGATAAAGAGGTTATCGGTATGCGTATGGCTGAGTTAACTGAATTAAGAGAATCAAAACAACCGTTAGAATACCCATCATGTGGCAGTGTCTTTAAACGTCCAGAGGGTCACTTTACTGGGAAGTTAATTCAAGATGCTGAGTTACAAGGGTTGAAATGGGGCGGAGCTCAGATTTCAACAAAACATGCTGGTTTTATTGTTAACATTGATAATGCTACGGCGACAGATTATGTTGAGTTGATCAAACATATTCAAAAAGTCATTTTAGAAAAATTTGATGTTGTATTAGAAACAGAAGTTAGAATTATTGGAAGACAATAAAAAATGCTCGCCACTGGCGAGCATTTTTTATTTGTTACGATTTTCAGGCGATAAGCTTGTAGCTTGAAAAAGAGCTTTAACAATTAAAGGTGTAATAATAACAGCAGCTATTATTTCAGGTATTCCGTTTGTAAGAACTGCTAAACCTAGAACAGACATTAGTTGGCTGGGTGTCGTTGAGAAGTGTTCAGCAACAGGACCTGTATATAAGAATCCCATTAAACTTAAAACGAGAATTGTATTAGTAAGTGTTCCACCCACAGCTGCAATAATTGTTGGAAGGTAAAGGCTCTTCATTTTTTTGTAGAGAGCTGTAAAAAGTAGACCTGCAACAAGACCGACTAAGATACGGGGTAGAATGGATACAATTGGATTGATGAATACAATGGGGTCAATAGCAGAACTAGGCATCGTCCAGGCTCTAATGAAGGTTGTCAGGCCCCAGACAAATCCGATAAACATGCCATCTTTTGTTCCTAATGTAACCGCAGCAACAATGACGGTAATATGAACAATGGTTAAACTAATCATCCCCAGTGGAATGAAGCCTAAAAAGGGAACCATTCCTTGAATAAAGATTAAAGCAGTTAAAATCGCACGTATGGTTAAGCGATAAGTTTTATTTCGTCTATTTTTCATAAAATCTCCTTATCATAAAAAAATGAACTTAAAATCATTGTTTATATCATAAGGAGATGAGCCCTTAAAGTCAAGTAAGAAATTAGTTATTTAATAACACTAGATAGCGCCCAGTCATCTGTCCGGATAAAAGGTCATTAAATGCTTCTGGAAGCTCATTTAATGTTAGTTCAGATTTGATATACTGAGAAAGATTATCAGGCTTCATATCGGTTCCAAGACGGTTCCATATGTAAAGGCGTTTTTCTGATGACATATTAACAGAATCTATTCCTAATAAATTAACCCCTCTTAAAATATAAGGTAGAACGGTCGAATTAAAACTGATTCCGCCAGCATTTCCGCAAAGTGAGATACTACCACCGTACGAAATTTGAGGTAAGATGTGTTCCAGCTGACTGCCGCCAACAGTGTCAATGACATAATCAAAATTTTGAGCCATAAGTGGTTTAGCAGGTTGTTCATTAAATTCTTGGGCAGAAAGAACGGTTGTTACACCGAGTTGTTTAAAGTAATCATGTGCGGTATCGCTTTTTCGAGTAAGTGCTGTAATATTGGTATACCCCAGTTTGGCTAAGATCCCGATAGCTAGGCTGCCAACACCGCCACTAGCCCCTGTTACTAAAATACGTGAATGCGGTTTTTGACGTAGGCCTTGGCGTTCAATCGCGTTAACTGAAAGAGCAGCCGTTAGACCCGCTGTGCCGAGCGTCATACTTTCTTTTTCGGTTAAGCCATTAGGTAGGGCGGTCAACCAATCGCTAGGCACTCTAGCGTAGTCTGCATAGCCACCACTGTGAGCAACTCCTAAGCCGTAACCTGTAACAATGACAGTTTCTCCTGTTCGGTATTGTGAGTCGCCAGGTTCAACGATAGTCCCAACTAAATCAATTCCTGGAATAATGGGATAGTTGCGAATGACACCTGATTTTTTTTGTGTAGCTAGGGCATCCTTATAGTTTACACTTGAGTAGGCTACTTTAAGTAAAACATCCCCAGTTGAAAGTGAGTCAGTAGAGATGGATTTAACAGTTGTCGTAATACGTGAATCATCTTGTTCTTCTAAAATTAAAGCGTTGAATGTAGTCAAAATTAATTCCTCCTTCGGATAATAACTCATCTATCTATAAGTATAGGAAAGATTACGCTAAAAAGCGATTAAAAAGTGAGAAAATAAGCTTGAAGTTTGTTAATATCGCTTGTATACTTACTTATACTTTGTAAACTAGAAGTTTATTTATACCAAACTTTTGCCTTTTGAAGTTTAGAAATACTACACATTTGAAATGGGGGATACCATGGAGATAGGCAGTAAGATTAAAAATCTACGTATTCAAAAGAATTTAACTCAAGAAGAGCTTGGTGAACGAACGGATTTGACGAAAGGTTATATTAGTCAATTAGAACGAGACCTGAGTTCTCCATCGATGGATTCTTTTTTTAATTTATTAGAAGTTTTAGGAACAACGCCTCAAGAGTTTTTTAATGAGAAGTCTCATGAGCAAAAAGTGGTATACGATGAAACAGAGCGCACAATCTATTATGATGAGGATAAGAAGTATCAAGTGGAGTGGTTAGTACCAGAATCAAATGAGAATGAAATGGAGCCTATCTTTTTATCCTTAGAGGAAAAAGGTGAGTTTAAAGAATTTGGGCCATCACTATCTGACACCTTTGCCTATGTTTTGGAAGGTGAAGTCTGTGTGGAGTTAGGACTTCGTCGTTATTTTGCGAAAGAAGGCGAAGCGATTTATTATCAAGCAACAGAGACACATCAAATAAAAAATCAATTTAACGGTAAGAGCAAGTTATTGCTAGTTGCTACGGAATCGTATTTATAATAGTTAAGATATGAAAGGGTGGTAAGGAGATGGGAGAAAGCATTATTGTTTTTGATCAAGTAAAAAAAAGTTACAACGAGACAACTGTATTAAATAATGTGAGTTTTGAGATTGAGCAAGGGAAGTTTTACACGCTACTCGGACCATCTGGTTGTGGTAAGACTACAATTTTACGTTTAATTGCGGGGTTTATCGAGGCTAGTGAGGGCGAGATTTTATTAGAAGGGAAACGAGTGAATGATATTCCGGCCAATAAGCGAAAAGTAAATACTGTCTTTCAAGATTACGCGTTATTTCCTCACATGAATGTCTTTGATAATGTTGCATTTGGTTTAACAATTAAAAAAGTCCCGAAAGATAAAATTGAGAGTAAAGTGAAGGAAGTTCTGAAATTAGTTCAATTATCAGGGTTTGAAGACCGTGAAATTACAGAAATGTCAGGTGGTCAACGTCAACGTGTTGCTATTGCAAGAGCCTTGGCGAATGAACCAGAGGTACTTTTATTAGATGAGCCACTTTCTGCTTTAGATTTGAAATTACGAACAGATATGCAATATGAATTAAGAGAATTGCAAAAGCGTTTAGGGATTACCTTTATTTTTGTGACTCATGATCAAGAAGAAGCTTTAGCGATGAGTGATGAGATTTTTGTTTTAAATAAAGGGAAAATCGTTCAGAGTGGAACACCAGTTGATATTTATGATGAGCCAATTAACCGTTTTGTAGCAGATTTTATTGGTGAAAGTAACATTGTAAAAGGAAATATGCTAGAGGATAACTTGGTTCAATTCGTAGGTAAAACATTTGAATGTGTTGATGGTGGAATGCGTCCGAATGAAGCAATTGATGTGATGATTAGACCTGAAGATTTAACCTTAACAACCGTTGAAAACGGGAAGTTGATTATTAAAGTGGACAGCCAATTGTTCCGTGGCGTTCATTATGAAATTGTAGGCTTAGATGCTGAAGGAAATGAATGGGTGGTTCATTCGACTCGTAAAGCTAAAGAAGGTTCGCAAGTCGGATTATTCTTTGAACCAGAAGATATTCATGTCATGCGTTACAATGAATCGGAAGAGGAATTTGATGCACGTCTTGAAAGTTATGAGGAAGAATAGGAGGGACGTCAATGACTCAAACAAAACGAATTTATTCCATACCGTATGTGCTGTGGTTAGGGCTGTTTGTGATTGCGCCCGTACTACTTATTATTTATCAATCGTTTAAGGGGATTGATAACCAGTTTACATTAGCCAATTATAAAGAATATTTTTCATCGGGGACGTATCTCCGGATGACCTTAAACTCTGTTTGGTATGCATTTATTATCACGGTAGTGGTGTTATTAATTAGCTATCCCGCAGCGTATATTTTAAATAAAATGAAACATAAGCAGCTCTTATTGATGTTGATTATTTTACCAACATGGGTCAACTTATTGCTAAAAGCCTATGCATTTATCGGTATTTTTAGCACACATGGTACGATTAATCAATTTTTGATGTTTACTGGAATTGGCTCGAAACAGATTTTGTTTACAGATTTCAGTTTTATTTTTGTAGCAGCATATATTGAAATTCCATTTATGATTATGCCAATCTTTAATGCACTAGAAGAGATGAATCCTTCGTTAATCAGTGCCAGTCGTGACTTAGGTGCGAATAGTTGGGAGACCTTTCGTCGTGTGATTGTACCACTTTCGATGAATGGGGTTAAGAGCGGTGTTCAAGCCGTTTTTATTCCGTCATTAAGTTTATTCATGTTGACCCGTTTAATTGGTGGAAACCGAGTGATTACACTTGGAACAGCCATAGAAGAACATTTTATGGTGACTCAAAATTGGGGTATGGGTTCAACAATTGGCGTTGTGTTGATTGTTGCCATGCTAGCGATTATGCTTGTAACGGGTGAGCGTAAGAAGAAAGGGGGCCGTCATTAATGTTGAAGAAATTTGAGTGGTCAAAGCTTTATTTATTGGCGGTTTTTGCTTTGTTATATTTGCCAATTTTTTACTTGATTTTTTATTCTTTTAACGCTGGTGGCACGATGACTGATTTTACAGGGTTTACGTTAGATCACTATAAAGGAGTATTTTCAGATAAACGTTTAATAGGGATTGTATTGAATACGTTTATGTTGGCTTTTTTATCTGCTTTGATCGCTACGATCATTGGAACATTCGGAGCAATGATGATTTACTATACTAAGAAGCGTAAAAGTCGTAATGTGTTGGTGAGTTTAAATAATATTTTAATGGTGTCACCAGATGTTATTATCGGAGCGAGTTTCTTGATCTTCTTTACTTTTTTAGGTTTGAGTTTGGGATTTGCTTCAGTATTACTGTCACATATTGCCTTTAGTATTCCAATTGTTGTGCTGATGGTGTTACCGAAATTAAAAGAGATGAATGATTCGATGATTGATGCTGCACGTGATTTAGGGGCAGGGAATTGGACGGTTATTCGCAAAGTAATTTTACCATTTATCACACCGGGTGTAGTGGCAGGTTATTTTATGGCATTCACTTATTCCTTAGATGATTTTGCTGTGACATTTTTTGTAACTGGAAATGGATTTAGTACGTTATCTGTAGAAATTTATTCACGTGCACGACAAGGGGTTAGTTTGGAAATTAATGCGTTAAGTGCGTTACTGTTTGTTTTCTCAATGTTACTTGTGGCAGGTTATTATTTTATTAGCCAAGGCAATTTAACAAAGAAACAAAAAACACGTCGTAAAGCTCATCGAGAGGTGGTGGAGCATCTATGAAAAAATTAAGATCATTAGTTATCGGAATTGTTGGGATTATTGCTCTACTTTACCTAGGAAGTCATCAATTAGAGAAAGTGCAAGGCTTTTCCGGGGCGAATACACTCACAATTTATAATTGGGGTGATTATATTGACCCAAATTTGATTAAAAAATTTGAGAAAGAAACGTCTTATAAAGTCAGTTATGAAACGTTCGATTCTAATGAAGCGATGTTTACGAAGGTGCAACAAGGCGGAACGGCGTATGATATTACCATTCCGAGTGAATATATGATTCAGAAGATGATGAAAAATAATATGTTGAAGAAGCTAGATAGAACAAAGATAAAAGGTATGGATGCTATCGATCCAGCTTTTAAAAATTTAGCATTTGATCCTAATAATGATTATTCCATTCCTTATTTTTGGGGAACGTTAGGGATTATTTATAATGATAAGTTTGTTGATAAGGCAGATATGACAAGTTGGAATGACTTATGGCGACCAGAACTTCAAAATAATATCATGCTAATTGATGGTGCTAGAGAAGTGTTAGGACTAGCTTTAAATAGTGACAATCAGTCATTAAATAGTAAAGATATGGCTGAGTTAAAAGCTGCTAAGGAGAAATTAATGGGGATGGTGCCTAACGTTAAAGCGATAGTAGCCGATGAAATAAAAATGTACATGAGTAATGAAGAAAGTGCAGTAGCTGTCTCTTTTTCAGGTGAAGCAGCAGAAATGTTAGAGAACAATAATCATCTCCATTATGTCATACCAGAAGAAGGCAGTAACTTATGGTTTGATAACATCGTGATTCCTAAGACGGCTAAAAATATTGAGGGCGCATATGCTTTCATTAACTTCATGTTGGAGCCTGAAAATGCGGCAATTAACGCGGAATATATTGGGTATGCGACACCAAATAAAGAAGCTAAGAAATTATTACCAAAGGAAATTGTCGAGGATGAACAGTTTTATCCTAAAGAAGAGGTCATTAAAGAGTTACAAGTGTATGAAGATCTAGGTCCAGAGTACTTAGGTGTCTATAATGATTTATTTTTAGAATTTAAAATGCACCGTAAGTAAAAATGAAAATATAACGAGAGACATTGACCTTTTATTCCTATTTTTTTATGAATAAGGTATAATATTGAAGTTACAAATCTTAAAGAGGAGGGACTATCGTGGAAATTATTGAAAAAGCGCCAGCTAAAATCAATCTCGGTTTGGATATTTTACACAAAAGAGAAGATGGCTACCATGAAGTAAATATGGTTATGGCCAGTATTGATTTAGCAGACAAACTAATTTTCCGAGAGCTGCCTCAAAATGATATTATAATTGAAACGGATAGTAGCTTTTTACCCGTTGATCGTCGCAATCACGTGTATCAAGCGGCTAGTTTACTTAAAGAGCACTGCCGTATTGATAAAGGGGTTCATATAGAAGTAACCAAACGTATTCCTGTAGCAGCGGGTATGGCTGGAGGAAGTACGGATGCAGCAGCAACGCTAAGAGGGTTGAACAGATTATGGGAATTAAATTTGAGCTTAGATGAACTGGCTGAATTAGGTAAAAAAATTGGTTCAGATACGCCATATTGTGTACGAGGAAACACCTCTTTAGCAACAGGTAGAGGAGATGAGTTGTCACCATTACCAGCAATGCCAGCGTGTTGGGTAGTTGTTGTAAAACCTCGTGTTAGTGTGTCAACATGGACTATTTTTACAGATTTAGCAGTGGAGACGCTGCATCATCCCGATATAGAGGCTTTGGAAGAAGCGATTCGGTCAGGTGATTATCAGAAGATGGTTGCAAGTGTTGGCAATTCATTAGAGACGGCGACAACAGCGAAGCATCCAATTGTTGGTCAGATTAAAGAAAAAATGTTGAAATTCGGGGCAGATGCTGCACTCATGAGTGGGAGCGGTCCAACTGTTTATGCGTTATGTGATAAATATTCCCGAGCGCAACGTGTTTATAATGGTGTTAAAGGGTTCTGCGAAGAAGTATATATTGTAAGGACTTTAGAGGGCCAATTAGAAATTTAATGATATGAAACAAAAGTCATGAACACTCTATATTTAGATTGTTCATGACTTTTTTATAATAATCGAAGGCTTTCCTTGACGTTAGTCTAATAATAATGGTATTCTTTAAAACGTAATCTTTACGTTTTAAAGAATAGAAATAAAAATTGATGAAGAAATGAAGGTGTAACGATGACAAAACATTATATAGAAGTCAATAATGTCACGTTTTACTATGGTGAAGAGCCTGTATTGGAAGATATTTCTTATCATGTTGATCCAGGAGAATTTGTTATATTGACAGGAGAAAATGGGGCGGCTAAATCGACCCTTGTCCGTAATACGTTAGGCTTATTAACGCCAGCATCAGGAGATGTCACGATAGCTAAAACAAATGTGGAAGGAAAAAAATTAAGCATCGGTTACATTCCACAGCAAGTAGCGTCGTTCAATGCGGGTTTTCCTAGTACTGTATTGGAATTAGTTCAATCAGGGCGTTATCAACGTGGTCGTTGGTTTAAGCGATTTGATGAGACGGATCATCAACATGTCGAAAAAGCATTGAAATCTGTTGGCATGTGGGATATGAGAAACAAACGAGTAGGGGAATTATCGGGTGGTCAAAAGCAGCGTATTTGTTTGGCACGTATTTTTGCAACAGATCCAGATTTATTTATTTTAGATGAACCGACAACAGGGATGGATGAAACATCACGTGGCGATTTTTATGAATTACTACGTCACAATGCTCATGACCATAACAAAGCAATTTTGATGATTACACATGATCATGAGGATATTAAAGAGTATGCGGATAGACATATCCGTTTAGTGAGAAAGGAGGATTCCGAATGGCGATGCTTTCATATGAATTCATGAGACGAGCGATGTTAGCAGCAAGTTTCATGGCAATAATCGCACCACTTATTGGAGTATTTTTAGTTGTGAGAAGGCAGTCGTTATTAGCAGACACCTTATCTCATGTTTCCTTAGCGGGAATTGCATTAGGATTTTTTATTAATATAAATCCGACACTGACTACTTTATTCGTTGTCATCGTATCGGCTGTAGTATTAGAATATTTACGCATGGTTTATCAAACGTATTCTGAAGTGTCAACGGCGATCTTAATGTCTGGTGGACTTGCAACAGCTTTAGTGCTGATGAATGCTAATAAAGGTGACTCATCTATGAGGATTCAACAGTATTTATTTGGTTCGATTGTAACAATTAGCCAAGATCAAGTTATCATACTTGGTGTGCTCCTGATTTTATTAGTGATTATTTTTAGTTTATTTAAACGTCCAATGTATGTATTAACATTTGATGAAGATACAGCGCATGTTGATGGTTTACCGGTAAGATGGATGTCTTTACTATTTAATGTCTTAACAGGTATTGCTATTACGGTAATGATTCCAATTGCAGGTGCGTTATTAGTGTCAGCTATAATGGTACTTCCTGCGGCAATTTCTATGAGAATCGGACGTAGTTTTAACCAAGTCTTGTTAGTTAGTGTGGTTATTGGATTGATCGGCATGTTAGGCGGATTAGTAACGTCCTATCAAGTGGACACGCCACCAGGTGCGACGATTACTTTAATTTTTATTGGTATTTTCTTTTTAGTAATGGTCATAAAAAAAATAAAAACATATCTATACCAATCAAGAAAAAATAAGTCTATCTAATTAGATGGGCTTATTTTTTTTGATTTAAAAAGGATCAATAATTGATTATAAAAACGAACAATTTTTGTAATAATTGGCAAAAAGGCTAGGTTTATTGGGTAAAAAATCATATAATAGGGAGTGATTGTAAGAGAAGAGGTGACAGAATGAAAATCAGAAGAAGTGAACGATTAGTCGATATGACGCACTATTTGTTAGAGCATCCCCATACATTGATACCATTACCATTTTTTGCTGAACGTTATAGCTCAGCTAAATCGTCAATCAGTGAGGATTTGGGTATTATCAAAAAAACATTTCAAGAACGAAATAAAGGGATTTTAGAAACAGTGCCAGGTGCTGCTGGCGGGGTTAGATTTATTCCAGATATGACAGTTGAGCAAGCAGAAGAGGTGATAACGACACTATGTGATCGTTTATCAGAAAAAGACCGTCTGTTACCAGGGGGGTATGTCTATTTATCTGATTTATTAGGAGAGCCAGAGCTATTACGTCAGGTTGGTCAGATTATAGCTTCAAAATATAAAAATGAAAAAATCGACGCTGTGATGACAGTGGCAACAAAAGGGGTACCAATTGCGCAAGCTGTTTCGTACCATCTTAATGTCCCATTTGTTATCGTGAGACGTGATTCAAAAATTACTGAAGGATCAACGGTCAGTGTAAATTATGTATCAGGTTCATCTGAACGAATTGAAAAGATGGAACTATCTAAGCGTAGTCTGAAACGTGGCTCGAGAGTGCTAGTTGTGGATGACTTTATGAAGGGCGGAGGTACCGTAAATGGTATGAAAGCCTTAATTGAAGAATTTGAATCAGAGTTAGTTGGGATCACAGTATTTGCGGAATCAACTTTCAGTGGAAGACGTATGATTGAATCATATCAATCGTTATTATGTGTCAAAGATGTGGATGTTTCAACGAAAACAATTACGGTTGTACCGGGAACATATTTTAACTAAGAGAGTTAGTTTATAGGAGGATGTTATAAATGACAAAACGTTATGCCATTATATTAGCGGCGGGACAAGGGTCACGTATGAAATCAAAGAAATATAAAGTGTTACATGAAATTGCAGGGCAGGCAATGGTAGAGCACGTAGTAGGTAATGTGGAGAAATTATCACCAGAAAAAATAGTTACAGTAGTTGGTTTTGGCGCAGAGAGCGTTAAAGAAAAATTAGGTGAGCGTTCAGAATACGCGTTACAGTCAGAACAATTAGGGACAGGTCATGCTGTTTTAATGACAAAAGAGTTACTTGAAAAAGCAGAAGGGACAACACTAGTTGTTTGCGGAGACACGCCTTTAATTACAGCAGAAACATTAGATTCTTTGTTTACAGAGCATGAAAAATCAAAAGCTAAGGCGACAATTTTAACAGCCCATGCTGAAAGTCCATTTTCATATGGTCGAATCATCAGAGATGAAAATGGTCACGTAGAACGTATTGTGGAAGAAAAAGATGCGAATGAAGTCGAAAGACAAGTTCAAGAAATTAATACAGGAACATTCTGTTTTGATAATAAAGCAATGTTTGAAGCTCTCGCACAAGTTGGAAATAACAACGCTCAAGGAGAGTATTATTTACCAGACGTAATCGGTATTTTACAAGAAAAAGGTGAAATTGTTTCTGCCTATCAAATGAAAGAATTTAAAGATTCTATTGGGATTAATGACCGCATGGCATTAGCAGAAGCAACTAAGACAATGCGTCAACGTTTAAATCGTCAACATATGGTAAATGGTGTGACGTTTGTTAACCCAGAAGCAACCTATATTGATGCAACGGTTACAATCGGAAATGACACTGTCATCGAAGCAGGCGTAAGCTTGAAAGGTAACACTGTCATTGGTTCGGGTTGTCATATTGGAGCGAACAGTGAAATCATTGATAGCGTGATTGGCGATGATGTCAAAGTTATTTCATCACATATTGAAGGCGCAACAGTTGGAAACGGCAGTGATGTTGGTCCGTTTGGTCGTTTACGTCCAAATGCTGAGCTAGCTGAAAATGTTCATGTCGGTAACTTCGTGGAAATTAAAAATGCTCAGATTAAAAAAGATTCTAAAGTGGGGCATTTAACATATGTTGGCGATGCTGAAGTTGGCGAAAATGTTAATATCGGATGCGGTACAGTTTTTGTTAACTATGATGGGAAAAATAAACACCGTTCAATTATAGGCGACAATGTTTTCTTAGGTTGTCATACAAGTATTGTGTCTCCAGTGACGATTGGGAATGGGGCATTTACAGCAGCAGGTTCAACGATTACAAAAGATGTTCCTGAAAATTCTTTAGCGATTGCACGTGAAACTCAAGTTAATAAAGAGCAATATGCTAAAAAACTACCGTATTCACAATAAATTCTTAGAATAACTTGATTTTCTACGTGAAAATGACTAGTATTTAATATGAAAACAAAAATTTTTCTTAAAAAGAAAGCGGAGGTCCTCATGTCAAAACATTACTTTGATCCAAGACTGAAAATATTTGCCTTAAACTCTAACAAAAAGTTAGCGGAAAAAATTGCAAATGCAGTAGGAGTAGAGTTAGGTAAATCATCAGTAAACCAATTTAGCGACGGAGAAATTCAAATTAATATTGAAGAAAGTATCCGTGGTGATCATGTTTACTTGATTCAATCAACAAGCTCACCTGTCAATGATAACTTAATGGAGTTATTAATTATGATTGATGCGTTAAAACGTGCGAGTGCGAAAACAATTAACGTTGTTATGCCTTATTACGGCTACGCTCGTCAAGATAGAAAAGCTCGTTCTCGTGAGCCTATCACAGCTAAATTAGTAGCGAATATGTTAACAGCAGCAGGAGCAAACCGTGTTCTAACATTAGATTTACATGCGGTACAAATTCAAGGATTCTTTGATATTCCAGTTGACCATTTAATGGCAGCACCTCTTTTAGCTGAGTACTTCATTGATAATGGTTATGTTGGCGACGATACAGTTGTTGTCTCACCAGATCATGGTGGCGTGACACGTGCTCGTAAATTGGCAGAATTCTTAAAAGCACCAATCGCAATTATTGATAAACGTCGTCCAAAAGCTAACGTAGCTGAAGTGATGAATATTATTGGTAATGTCGATGGTAAAAAATGTATCTTAATCGATGACATGATCGACACAGCAGGTACAATTACATTAGCAGCAAAAGCATTGAAAGATGCTGGCGCAACAGAAGTTTTAGCGTGCTGTACACACCCAGTTTTATCAGGACCAGCGTTTGAAAGATTAGATAATTCACCAATCGAAAAAGTGATTGTAACGGATTCTATCTACTTACCAGATGAAAATAGAATTGATAAGATTGAAGAAGTGAGTGTTGGCGCTCTTATTGGAGATGCTATTAAACGCATTCACGAAAACAAACCAGTTAGTCCACTTTTTGAGAAAAAAAGATAAATAAAAAAACTCTCTAACACTTGTTAGAGAGTTTTTTGTTTGGCTTATTTTTTAGATAATAAATCGCGGATTTCCATTAATAATTGTTCAGTTGCTTCCATTTCATCTTCGACTTCTTCTTCTTTGTTAACACCTGACATATCGCGTGCTTTGTTAACTGTTTTAACGATTGCAAAAACAACAATAGCAGTGATGAAGAATGTGATAATCGCACTGATTACCATTCCGTAACCAAATTCTACACCATTAAATGTGTAAGACATTTTCTCCATATTTTTAACACCGAATAAACTAATAACAAGTCCAACTAATGGTGTGATAAGACCTTCAACGATTGCTTTAACGATTGCTGTAAAAGCACCACCGATTACAACCCCGATTGCTAAGTCTAATACATTTCCTTGCATGATAAACTCTTTAAATTCTTTAATCAAAACAATTTCCCCCTTTTTGTTTTATATTAAACTTATAGAAAACTAACAGGAAGACAAAAATAAGAGCCCTTTCTTTCGTTAGGACTGTTTTTATGGTCTTTTGCCAGTGACTATCAGTATAATAATGTCGAATTCTATGCTATCATAAATTGAGAAATAGGGCTAGTATAAAAAACTAAAAAGGTAGAAATAGCCCAACACTAACCTTTAATAGATGTTTAATGAACAACGGAGAGGTTTCGTATAGGTGAGAATAGTTAGTTTAGATGAGAGAGGAAGTTGTATTAGAGTGGATAAATTAAAAAATGGAATTAACTTTCATGTTATTCCTACAGAAAAATATAAAACGGTCCGTATGATGATGCGCTTTTCAGCACCGTTGTCAGTAGAGACTATTAGTAAACGGACACTATTAGCGAGTATGTTAGAGACGAGTTCCAAAAAATATAATACTCAATTAGCAGTTAGCGAAAAATTAGCTGATATGTATGGTGCAAGCTATGGTATTAATGTGGGGAAAAAAGGACAGACCCATTATTTAAGTGTTATTTTTAATAGTGTAAATGACAAGTATTTACCTAATGAAGAAGATGTTATTTCTGAAGGGATTTCCTTTGTGAAGGAAATGTTATTTAATCCTGCTATTGAAGCGGGAGAATTTGATAAGGATACCTTTTATAGAGAACAAAAAAATCTTCAAGAGTATATTGCATCAGTAAGTGATGATAAGCAAAGTTTAGCCTCGCTTAAACTTCAAGAAGTTTATTTTTCTGAAGATGATAATCAAAAATATCCAAGTTTTGGGACAATTGAAGAAGTAGGGAAAGAAACCCCAGCTAGCTTGGCAGCCTATTATACTCAAATGCTAGCAGAAGATACTGTAGATATTTTTGTTATTGGTGATGTATCCGCAGAGAAATTAAGGCATCAAATTGATGCTTTGCCTTTTGGGGAGCGTTCAGAAGTAACAGAGCAAGCTTTCTATAGTCAAGAAGTAAAAAAAGAGGTCATTATAAAAGAAGAAACATATAATATTTCTCAAGCCAAATTAAATCTAGCTTACAACACAAACTGTTATTACTATGATCAAGATTATTTTGCTATGCAAATTTTTAATGGACTTTTTGGTGGTTTTCCTCACTCCAAATTATTTATGAATGTTCGTGAAAAAGAAAGTATGGCTTATTATGCATCGAGTTCGTTAGATACTTTCAGAGGGTTATTAACCGTTCAAACAGGTATTGATGGTCAAAATCGTGAGAGGGTCGAATTGTTAATTCAAGAACAATTGATTAGTCTTGTTAGAGGAGAAATATCAGAAGATGAATTATCTCAAACGAAGGAGATGTTAAAAAATCACTACTTCTTATCATTAGATAATCCAGCTGCGGTTATTGAAGCTGCATTTTTACAGGAAAAATTACCGCAATCAAATATAACTGCGGATGAATGGGTAGAAAAATTAGAGGCTGTTACGATAGAAGACATTCAAAAAGTAGCGGATAAAGTGACACTACAAGCGACGTACTTTATGACAGGAGGAGCAGAATAATGGAAAAAATAGTTTATTCAGGAGTCAATGAAGTTATCTATAAAGAAAAAATGGCTAACGGTCTAACTGTTATTTTGCTTCCAAAAGAAGACTTTAATAAGACATATGGTTTATTTACAACAGACTATGGTTCAATTGATAATCATTTTATTCCGTTAGGTGAGACGGATCCGGTCCTTGTACCAGATGGTATTGCTCATTTTCTAGAGCATAAAATGTTTGAAAAAGAGACGGGTGACGTTTTTCAAAACTTTGGAGCGCAAGGGGCCTCAGCAAATGCCTATACGAGTTTTACTAAAACAAGCTATCTTTTTTCAACGACAAGTAAAGTATCAGAAAATATGACAACACTCTTAGATTTCGTTCAAGATCCTTATTTTACGGAAGAAACGGTTGAAAAAGAAAAGGGAATTATCGGCCAAGAAATCCAAATGTATCAAGATGACTCAAATTGGCGTTTATTCTTTGGGATTATTGGTAATATGTATCCGAATCATCCGCTACATATTGATATTGCAGGGACAATCGAGAGTATTGCTGAAATAACAGCAGAAGATTTACACTTATGTTATCGTACGTTCTATCATCCAAGTAATATGAATTTACTTGTAGTTGGTAAGATGGAACCAGAAGAAATGATGACTCTTATTCGAGAGAATCAAGATAAAAAAGAGTTTAAGCCGTCCGAGCCAATTAAACGTCTAAATCCAACAGGGAATCAAGATTATTTGATTAAAACAAGTAGTATCAAAATGCCAGTAAATAGAAGTAAAGTAATAGTTGGAGTTAGAGGAGATGACGTTTTACCAGAAGATGGAATGGGGTTACTTCGTTATCAAACGACAGCAGGTCTACTGTTCCAGTTGTTATTTGGTGACACTTCTACAACAAGAGAACGTTTATACAACGAAGGATTAATTGATGATAGTTTTGGTTATGATTTCACTTTGGATAGAGGATTTCATTTTGCTGATTTTGGTGGAGATAGTGCAAAGCCAGAAGAACTAGCTAATGAAATAAAATCAATCTTGTTAAATGCGGCAACAAGTCCAGATTTAACAGAGGAGAAGCTAACTCTATTAAAGAAAAAAATGCTCGGAAAACACCTTCAATCGCTTAATTCATTAGAATTTATTGCTCGTAAGTTTAGTCAAATGAGTTATGGGGAAGCAACCTTGTTCGATTTAGTTGAAGTAATAGATCATATTACTTTAGAAGACATTCATGAAGTTAGATCAAAATTTATTAAAAAAGAAAGCATTAGCGAGTTTTATATTTATCCCGAAGAGGAGAAATAGGATGCCATATGCATTAGTTTTAGGTGCGAGTGGTGATATTGGTGAAGCTTGTGTGATGCGTTTAGCGGCAGAAGGTTGGTCTATTTATTGTCACTTTAATAAAAATCAGAAAAAAAGTTCAGATTTAGTAAAAAAATTAACTGAAAAGTATCCTAAACAAGATTTTTTTATGATACAGTTAGATATGTCTGAAAAAAAAGTTTCGGCAACATTTTTTGAACAATTATTCCAGGTTGATGCCGTGATTTTTGCCAGTGGTGATACAGTGTACAAGCTACTGACAGATACAACAGTTGATGAGATGGATGCCCTGTGGAATTGTATGGTAAAATCCCCTATACAAATTTGCCAGAACCTTCAAAGTAAATTGGCTAAAACAAAAAAAGGACGTATTATTTTTATAGGTTCAGTTTATGGTTTGGTTGGCAGTGCTATGGAAGTGGTTTATAGCACGGTAAAAGGAGCACAACAAAGCTTTGTAAAAGCATATGCACAAGAAGTTGCATCACTTGGTATTACGGTCAATTTGGTAGCTCCAGGTGCAGTAGCGACGAAAATGAATGAGGCATGGACAACTGAAGAATTAGAAGACCTACGTATAGAGATTCCTGTGGGACGTTTAGCTGAGCCAGAAGAAGTAGCAGGAGCTGTTAATTATTTAGCGAGTGATTCTGCATCATACTTGACTGGAATAGTCCTACCAGTAACAGGTGGATGGAAAATGTAGGATGTAATTATATAGAAAAAGGGTGAGTTTGTGAGGACGATTGGAGATATTTTAAGGAAAGCCCGTATAGAAAAAGGCTTGACTATTGAAGAATTACAACAGGCAACTAAAATTCAAACGCGTTACTTAGAATTAATAGAAGCAAATAAATTTGATGAATTACCCGGTGATTATTATGCCCGTTCTTTTATTCGTCAATATGCTAATGAAGTTGGCGAAGATGGCGATTACTTAGCAGATCGTTTTGATGGTGTCGTAGTGGATGAGAATGTGGTAGTGGAAGTAACAAAGGTAGAAGAAGAGCGTTCGAATTTAAGCAGAGATCGTTACTCTGATAGGAAACCGAATGTTGTAAAATCAAATCTTCCAATGCTTCTTTTATTTGCTGTTGCAGCGTTTATTATTTTTGGAATAGGCTTTTTGACGCTTCGTTCAACAGAAGATGAACCTTTAATTAAAAAAGCAGATAAAGTAGTGGTTAAAAAGAAGGAACCTATAAAGAAAGAAGATGTTGAAGAAGCACCAGACGATCTAGATATTAACTTTGATAGTCAAGAAGGTTATAATGTTACTATGACTGTCTTGAATGCAGAAGGGCCTTTAGATTTAGAATTTTTAGGCAAAGATGCTAGATGTTGGGTAGGTGTTATGATTGACGGGGAATACGTGTATGATCAGACACTAGAAGCGGGTGAATCAGGGGAGACAACATTACCTGAAGGAACAACTCAAGCTAGAATTGTGCTGGGTAATGTTAGTAATGCAGAAGTTAAAATTAACGGTCAGGATCTTGAATTTAATCCAGAGGGTGACGAAGCAGTAAAACGTAATATCAAATTATTGATTGAATAGGTTTAGTTATGACGATAATGAGTTAAAGGAAGGTGCTTTAAAGTGAATTTACCAAATAAGTTAACGGTAATCAGAATATGTATGATTCCGGTATTTTTAATAGTAGTGGCCGATGTTATGGCATGGGGAAATATGTCGATTGCGGGAACAGCTATCCCAGTTAATCAATTTGTTGGGATGATAATATTTGCGGTTGCGAGTATCACAGACTGGCTAGATGGTAAAATTGCCCGTTCTCAAGGTCTAGTTACCAACTTCGGAAAATTTGCAGATCCTCTAGCAGATAAAATGTTAGTTATGACAGCCTTTATTGTGCTTGTCTCACAAGGGGAAGTACCAGCTTGGATTGCGGCAGTTATTGTTTGTCGTGAACTAGCAGTAACAGGTTTACGTTTGTTATTAGTAGAAGATGGTGAAGTTATGGCAGCAGCATGGCCTGGTAAAGTAAAAACAGCCACTCAAATGTTAGCGATTATTTTCTTGATGATTAATAATGCACCATTCGAAGCGTTAGGTTTACCGGTAGCAACGATTTTACTTTATGTTTGTTTAGCTTTTACTATTTATTCAGGCGTAGATTACTTTATTAAAAATAGTCACGTATTCAAGGGTTCTATGTAATAGAAAAACAACGAGTAAGCTCGTTGTTTTTTTTTTGTTTAAATTTGTGTGATATAATTTTGTAGAAAGTATCACTTTACGCGAATATTATAAAGAATGGGTGTGGCAGTCATGAAAGCAGAGATTATTGCAGTAGGAACAGAGCTTTTGTTAGGGCAAGTGGTGAATACGAATGCAACATACCTTTCAGAAGAATTAGCAGGATTAGGTTATGAAGTTTATTATCAGACGGTGGTAGGAGATAATCCTGGACGCTTAAAAACACTTTTAGAATTGGCGGATACCAGAAGTGAACTAGTTATTTTATGTGGTGGGTTAGGACCGACTGACGATGATATCACGCGTGATATTTTAGCTGAACATTTAAACGAGGCTCTGGTAATGGACCAAAAGGCTTTGGATTATGTCGTATCATATATATCGAAATCCGGCCGACCAATGACGCCGAATAATAAACGTCAAGCTTTGGCAATTTCCAATGGTCAAGTTTTAGAAAATCCAGTGGGTCTAGCGATTGGGACCTTTTATCAAGCAGAGAAGACGGCTTATATGGTATTACCTGGACCGCCAAGAGAATTAAAAGGCATGTTTGAAGAATCAGCTAAGCCTGTTTTGAAAGAGTTGCTACCTCAAAAGATGAAACTAACATCACGTGTCTTACGTTTTTATGGGATTGGAGAATCGCGCTTAGTGACAGAATTAGCAGAGTTGATTACCAATCAAACTAACCCAACAATAGCTCCGTATGCTAAAACGAATGAAGTAACATTACGTTTGACAGCGAAAACTGAGACAAATGAAAAGGCGCTTCTATTGCTAAATGAAATGGAAGAAAAAATTCAAGAAAAAGTTGGGTTATATTTTTATGGTTACGGTGAAACTAACTCGTTGCAAAATGAATTGGTCAATGTATTAAAGCAGATGGGTAAGACACTATCAAGCGTGGAGTGTTTAACATCAGGATTATTCCAAAGTACGATTTCAACGATACCGGGTTCGGATTTAATAAGTAAGGGAGGCGTTATTTTCCCCTCCCTCAATCAATTGGTTACTTCTTTACCAAATGTATCCAGTCAAAATGAATCAAATGATTATTTAGATGAACAGTTATTAACGCTTGTTGCTGGAAACTGTTGTCAGATGTTTGAAACAGATTACGCGATTGCGATTGCGGGTATAACAGATAGTTGTCAGAGTGAAAGCTATGATGTTGGTGAGGTTGCTATAGCGTTAACTGACCGAACAGGGAAGCAAGAAGTGATGCGCTATAATTTTGGGGGTAATAAGGCTTCTATTCAATATCAAGCAGTTCTAAAAGGAATGGACCTAATAAGGCGTCGACTATTATTCGAACAAATAGACACGAACAAACATTCGTAAAAAGCTTGATTTTTTAAGTGAGAAAAAGTATGATAGGTATAGAAATAAATTCGGGAACAAATAAGGAGGCATATTTAATTGGCAGATGATCGTAAAGTAGCACTGGATGCTGCGTTAAAAAAAATAGAAAAAAATTATGGCAAAGGGTCAATCATGAAACTTGGCGAGAAAGTGGATACACAAATTTCAACAATCCCTAGTGGCTCCCTAGCATTAGACGTGGCGTTAGGTGTAGGTGGTTATCCTCGTGGACGTATTGTAGAAGTATATGGTCCAGAGAGTTCAGGTAAGACAACAGTGGCCTTACACGCCATTGCAGAGGTACAAAAGCAAGGAGGAACAGCTGCATTTATCGATGCCGAGCATGCCTTAGATCCTAAATATGCACAAAATTTAGGTGTTAATATTGATGAGTTACTACTATCTCAACCAGATACTGGGGAACAAGGCCTTGAGATTGCTGATGCTTTAGTTTCAAGTGGCGCTATTGACATTGTAGTTGTCGATTCGGTTGCTGCTTTAGTACCGAGAGCTGAGATTGACGGTGAAATGGGAGACTCTCATGTTGGGTTACAAGCGCGTTTGATGTCTCAAGCCCTACGTAAATTATCAGGTTCTATCAATAAAACTAAAACAATTGCTTTATTCATTAACCAAATTCGTGAGAAAGTTGGTGTAATGTTTGGTAACCCAGAGATCACACCAGGTGGACGTGCACTTAAATTTTACGCGACAGTTCGCTTAGAAGTACGTCGTGCTGAGCAATTAAAAAACGGAACGGATATCATTGGTAACCGTACGAAAATTAAAGTTGTAAAAAACAAAGTTGCTCCGCCTTTTAAAGTAGCAGAGGTCGACTTAATGTACGGGTTAGGTATTTCAAAAGCTGGTGAACTCTTAGATATGGCTTCAGAAAGAGATATTGTAGACAAAAGTGGTGCATGGTATTCTTATAAAGAAGAACGTATTGGACAAGGTCGTGAAAATGCTAAAAATTATATGATGGCCCATCCAGAGATGTACGATGAAATTGAAAAACGTGTTCGTAATGAATATGGTATAGGTGATGACATCGAAGTTGAAGAAGATGAAGTGACATTAGATTTAGAATAGAATTAAAAGACAGGTGATTTTCACCTGTCTTTTTTTTATTTTAAAGACGTTAAATTAAAGGAATGAACAGTAATTATAAGTTGACACGCATAGGCACAACTATTAGAATGAAATATGTATATAAAGTTATTTTTATACAGTTATGCATGTAGGGCATATTGATAAGTAGTTTGATGTTTATCAACTAAAAACTACATATAGAAACACAGATAATACGGAGGTGTACAGATGGGTATTTTAACAGTAATCCTCGGTATCATCATATTAATTGTCGGTCTCATTGGTGGTTTTATTAGTGCAAATAGTCGCCATAAAAAAGCGATTGATGGTGCTAAAACATCGGCGGAAGGTATCTTAGCAGCAGCTGCTAAAGAAGCTGAAACGTTAAAAAAAGAATCGTTATTGGAGTCGAAAGAAGAGAACCAAAAGTATCGTCTAACTATTGAAAGTGAGTTGAAAGAACGCAGAGATGAAGTGAAGGTACAAGAAAGTCGCTTACTGCAACGTGAAACTAATCTTGATCGTAAAGATGAAACATTAGTAAAACGCGAACACTCGCTAGAAGAAAAAGAAGATAAACTGGATTCTAAACAACAGTTAATTGGTGAACGAGAAAAAGAAGTAACTGAATTAATTGAAGCGAAGCAAAAAGAATTAGAAAAAGTAGCCGCATTATCTCGTGAAGAAGCACGTGATATTATCATGACAACTACTGAAGAAGAGTTAACTCACGAAGTAGCCTTAATGGTTAAAGATAGTGAGCGTAAGGTTAAAGAAGAGGCAGACCGTAAAGCTAAAAATATTTTATCACTTGCTATGCAGCGTTGTGCTGGGGATCAAGTATCCGAAGCAACTGTATCTGTTGTTACATTACCGAATGATGAAATGAAGGGGCGTATTATTGGTCGTGAAGGTCGTAATATTAGAACTCTAGAAACATTAACAGGGATTGATTTGATTATTGATGATACGCCAGAAGCAGTAGTATTATCAGGATTTGATCCGATTCGTCGTGAAACAGCTCGTATTGCGCTTGAAAAATTAATTCAAGATGGTCGCATTCATCCAGCTCGTATTGAAGAAATGGTAGAGAAAGCACGTAAAGAAATGGATGAAACAATCCGTGAATACGGTGAGAATGCTGCCTTCGAAGTTGGTGCTCATACGTTACACCCAGACTTGATTAAAATTATGGGTCGCATGAGATTCCGTACAAGTTATGGTCAAAATGTGTTGAACCACTCAATTGAAGTTGCTAAATTAACAGGAGTTCTAGCGGCAGAGTTAGGTGAAGATGTTGAATTAGCAAAACGTGCAGGTTTCTTACATGATATTGGTAAGGCTCTTGACCGTGAAGTTGAAGGGTCTCATGTTGAGATTGGAACGGAATTAGCTAAGAAATACAAAGAACATCCAGTTGTTATTAATGCAATTGCATCACATCATGGCGATACAGAAGCGACATCTGTCATTTCTGTTTTAGTAGCAGCAGCTGATGCTTTGTCAGCAGCACGTCCAGGTGCGAGAAGCGAATCATTAGAAAACTATATTAAGCGTTTAGAGCGTCTTGAAGGGATTTCCAATGACTTCCCTGGTGTTGAGTCTAGTTTTGCTATTCAAGCGGGTCGTGAGGTTCGTATCATGGTTAAACCTGATGAAATATCTGATGATGAATCAGCAATCTTAGTTCGTAAGATTCGTAAGCGTATCGAAGATGAATTGGATTATCCAGGTCACATTAAAGTAACAGTTGTTCGTGAAACACGTTCAGTTGATTACGCTAAATAATAATTTTTAAAGAAGAGTAAGGCTATTAGCTTTATTCTTCTTTTTTTATGTTGTGAAGTAACTAGTATTCTTCCAATTAGGTGTTAAAATTGATAGAATAGGTACAGATATTAGAGAGAAGAGGAAGACAATTTATGCGTATTTTATTTGTAGGAGATGTTGTAGGGTCAATGGGAAGAGATATGATTACTGACTATCTACCAAAATTGAAAAAGAAATTTCGTCCGCAAGTGACGATTGTAAATGGTGAAAATGCGGCATCTGGTCGAGGTATCACTGAAAAAATATATAAAAAATTTCTACAAGATGGCGCTGACGTCGTAACATTAGGAAATCATACGTGGGATAATCGAGATATTTTTGAATTTATAGCAGATGCTAAAAAAATGGTGAGACCAGCAAACTTTCCAGAAGCGACAACGCCAGGTCAAGGCATTGTTTATGTGAAAGTTAATCAAGTAGAATTAGCGGTTATTAATCTACAAGGACGTACATTTATGGTTGATCTAGATGATCCGTTTAAAAAAATTGATGAGATGGTAACCGAGGCACGTAAACGTACACCACTTATTTTTGTTGATTTCCATGCTGAAACAACAAGTGAAAAACAAGCAATGGGCTGGTTTTTAGATGGACGTGTTTCAGCGGTTTTAGGAACGCACACTCATGTCCAAACAAATGATGCACGTATTTTACCAGAAGGAACAGCTTATCTAACAGATGTTGGGATGACAGGACCATATGATGGTATTTTAGGAATGAAACGTGATGCGGTAATTGGGAAATTTAGAACAGCATTACCTCACCGTTTTGAAGTGGTCGAAAGTGGACGTTCTAATTTATCATATGCGGTATTAGAAATAGATGACCAAACAGGTCGCGCTAAGAAAATTGAAATCGGTCAAATTAATGAGGACAGCCCTTTTAAAGATTAAAAGTGGAAGGTGGAGTAGTTAAGATGTCAGATAATGGCCCAAAAATTAGCGATGAAAAAGTGGAGCAAGCTTTAAACTCGCTTATTACGCTATTAAATCAAAGTGAAATTATTAGAGATTATAAAGCAATAGAAGCAAAAGTTGAAGGGCATGAAGGACTAGTTGCTCTTGTAGAAGAAATCAAAGCAGAGCAAAAAAATGCTGTTAAATTTGCGCATTATGGAAAACCAGAGGCGGAAAAAGTGGCGCTTAAAGAGGCGGACAGATTAACCGAAGAATTTGATAATCACCCCTTAGTTATTCGTTATCGTGAAAAACTCATCGATGCAAATGATTTGTTACAGCATTTGACAAAGCGTTTTGAGACACAGTTTAATCATCGTCTGGAAAAGGACATGTTGGATTTCATTAGAAATGAAACAATAGGAACAAAAGAATAAGGAAGTGACAAAAGGTGCCACAAAAAACAAAACATACACCAATGATGGAGCAATATTTTAAAATAAAAGAAAATTACCCAGATGCTTTTTTATTCTATCGTTTGGGTGATTTTTATGAAATGTTTTATGACGATGCAATCAAAGCCTCTCAAATTTTGGAGCTGACATTAACGAGTCGTAATCGTAATGCAGATGATCCAATTCCGATGTGCGGTATTCCGCATCATGCGGCGCAGGGGTATTTGGATACTCTAATAGAAAAAGGTTATAAAGTTGCTTTATGTGAGCAAGTTGAAGACCCTAAAACGGCTAAAGGTATGGTTAAGCGTGAAGTTGTTCAACTTGTAACGCCAGGAACGGTCATGGCGTCAAAAGGAATCGATGCGAAAGAAAATAACTACCTAACTGCAATCGTTTCGACGGAAGGCAGTAGTCCGTATGGCTTCGCTTATGCAGACCTGACAACTGGGGAGTTAAAAACAACCGTTTTGCCTGATCAGGAAAGTGTGCTAAACGAGGCATCTAGCTTACAAACACGTGAGGTTATTGTAGGGAACAGTTTACCCGAAGAGTTGAAACATAAGTTGACCCAACGTCTTAATGTGGTGTTCTCAGAACAATTTGAAACATTAGAAAATGCGGAACTAAGTTATTTAACCCAAGATTTAACCGATGTCTTAATGGCTGAAGTGGTTAATAAATTATTGGCTTATTTACTTGGTACTCAAAAACGTAGCTTGTCTCATTTACAACAAGCACGCATTTATGAACCAAAGCATTTCTTAAAAATGGACCATTATTCAAAATTTAATTTAGAGTTAGCTCAGTCGATTCGAACAGGTAAAAAGCAAGGAACATTATTGTGGCTACTTGATGAAACAAAAACAGCAATGGGTGGTCGTTTACTGAAACAATGGTTAGACCGTCCGCTTATTCAAGAACATCAGATTAAAGAGCGTCAAAACATGGTGGAGAGTTTGATTCAAGCCTTCTTTGAACGAGTTGATTTACAAGAAGCGTTAACTAATGTTTATGATTTAGAACGTTTAGCAGGTCGCATCGCCTTTGGCAGTGTTAATGGTCGTGATTTAATTCAATTGAAATCATCTTTAGAACAAGTGCCGCAAATTGAACAATTATTAACAGGGATTAACAGGGGCGAATGGCAAGAGTTATTAGGTGGATTAGACCCTGTTACAGATGTCGTTTCCTTGATTAATACTGCCATTCATGAAGACTCACCGCTTACGATTACGGAAGGTTCGGTCATTAAAACAGGCTACAATGAGCAACTAGATGTGTACCGTGAAGCGATGACTAATGGGAAACAGTGGATTGCGTCACTAGAAGCTAAAGAACGTGAAGAAACAGGAATTAAGACCCTGAAAATTGGGTTTAATCGTGTATTTGGCTATTATATTGAAGTGACAAAAGGACAATTAGCTAATGTGCCAGAAGGACGTTACGAAAGAAAGCAAACATTGGCAAATGCGGAACGTTATATTACTCCTGAATTAAAAGAAACGGAACGTTTGATTTTAGAAGCTGAAGAAAAATCAAAAGATTTAGAGTATCAGCTATTTATTGAAGTCAGAGAAACGATTAAAGCGGCAATTGGTCGTATCCAAAAATTGGCCCATGCAGTGGCGACAGTTGATGTCCTGCAAAGTTTTGCTACGGTCAGTGAAAAATACCAATATGTTCGTCCAAATATGGTAGCAGGTAGTCACAAATTGCTATTAAAAGAAGGACGTCATCCGGTTGTTGAAAAAGTAATGGGGCATCAAGAGTACATTCCGAATAGTGTGATGATGGATGAGGATACCTCTATCTTGCTTATTACTGGGCCGAATATGTCTGGTAAGAGTACTTATATGCGTCAACTTGCTCTCACCGTAATTATGGCTCAAATGGGCTGTTTTGTTCCGGCAGAATCAGCAGATATGCCGATTTTCGATCAAATATTTACACGTATTGGTGCGTCTGATGATTTGATTTCAGGACAGAGTACGTTCATGGTTGAAATGATGGAGGCGAATGAAGCATTACGTCATGCGACACCGAATAGCTTAATCTTGTTTGATGAGATTGGTCGTGGGACGGCTACATATGATGGAATGGCTTTAGCTGAAGCGATTATTCATTATATTCATGATAAGGTAAAAGCTAAAACACTCTTCTCAACTCATTATCATGAGCTGACGGACTTAGATAAAACGTTAGAAGGTTTAGTGAATTGTCACGTAGGGGCTGTTGAAAAAGATGGAGAAGTTGTCTTTCTGCACAAAATGCTAGAAGGACCTGCGGATAAGAGTTATGGTATTCATGTAGCTAAGTTAGCTGGTTTACCGGATGATTTATTAGACCATGCTTCTACTATTCTTGAGGTATTAGAATCAGGTAATCCTGTAGTTAAAGTAGTACCAAAAGAAATTGAAGTAGAACAAGCTCCAGTTGTTAATCAACCTAAAGTCGAAGAAGAAGTGAGTCAGTTGTCATTGTTTAATGATGTTTCTCCAGAGCTAGAGGCTCTAGTAGCCGAAGTTAAAGGGTTGAACATGTTAGAGATGACACCGATGGCCGCGCTCAATACATTATATGAGTTACAAAAGAAATTAAATTAATGACACGATAATTCAAGGAAAGGAGAGGCATCTATATGAGTAAAATTGTTGAACTATCAGAAATGTTAGCCAACCAAATCGCAGCAGGTGAAGTGGTTGAAAGACCAGCATCAGTTGTTAAAGAGTTGGTTGAAAACGCGATTGATGCGGGAAGCACCCAGATTGATATTTATTTAGAAGAAGCTGGACTCCGTAAAATCCAAATCATTGATAATGGTGAAGGGATTGAAGCGGAAGATGTGTTAAACGCCTTTAAACGTCATGCAACGAGTAAAATTCATACCCGTGATGACCTTTTCCGAATTCGAACATTAGGGTTTAGGGGAGAAGCGCTGCCGAGTATCGCATCTGTCTCGGAATTAACCTTGGAAACCTCAACAGGTGAAGCAGTAGGGAGTTATGTCAAACTATCAGGTGGTTCGGTTGTCGAACATAAACCTCACTCTCTCCGTAAAGGAACAAAAATCACTGTTGAGAATTTATTTTTTAATACACCGGCTCGTTTGAAATATGTCAAAACCTTACAGACAGAATTATCAAATGTGGGAGATATTGTTAACCGTTTGGCTTTAAGTCATCCGGATATTGCTTTTCGTTTAATTCATGATGGCAATAAAATGTTGAGTACAACTGGTAATGGTGAGATAAAGCAGGCTATAGCGGGGATTTATGGTGTTGAAACAGCTAAAAAAATGGTGGCATTAGAACAGGATGATTTAGATTTTAAAGTGTCTGGTTTTGTGTCATTACCTGAATTAACCCGTGCAGGTCGTCATTATTTATCGCTGATTATTAACGGTCGATATATTCGTAATTTTTCTCTTAATAAAGCGATTGTTGAAGGCTATGGTTCTAAGCTAATGGTTGGCCGTTATCCGATTGCAGTTATTCAAATTGACATGGATCCGTTGCTAGTTGATGTGAATGTACATCCTACTAAACAAGAAGTTCGTTTGAGTAAAGAGAAAGAATTAATGGCGCTAATTACAGCAAGTATTCAGGAAGCTTTGGGTGATAAGCAGTTAATCCCAAAAGTTGACCCAGCAGAGCTTAGTTTTAAAAAACAACTTCCAAAAGAAGTGAAAAGTGAACAGTTGGCTATGCCCTTTGGCGAGATAAAACAACCGTCAACCGAAACGATTGTTTCTGAAGCTAACTTAAAAAGTGAATCGTTAGCCTTTGACCGTAAAACAAACCAATTTTACGTGCCAAATGAATCTGTTACGCCAGTTGTTACGCCAAAAACCCGACCTACTACTGAAGAGACAGTAAGTAATGGGCCTATTGTTGAAGTAATCGAATATACGGTTGCAGAAGAGTCTGAAAAAATAGCAGATAAGTCTTTAGAAAATATTGACGATGCTCTTTTTGACGATCCTTTTGCCAGTGACTACAGAAATATAACAAGTGAGTTGACTGAAACCGAAGAAGTTGAGAGTGAACCATCCGAACAAGCGATTGAATTTCCACACTTGGAATACTTTGGTCAAATGCATGGAACGTATCTGTTTGCCCAAAGTGACCAAGGGTTATATATTATTGATCAACATGCTGCACAGGAGCGAATTAAGTACGAGTATTTTCGTGAAAAGATTGGCGAAGTGGGGGATGAGTTACAAGAATTGCTTGTTCCAATTGTTTTAGACTATCCGACCAGTGAGTGGCTAAAAATTCAGGAGAAATTATCTGATTTAACTGAGGTTGGTATTAATTTAGAACCATTTGGTCAGACGAGTTATATTTGTCGTGCTCATCCAACGTGGTATCCGCCAGGTAGCGAAGAAGACGTCATTAAAGAGATGGTAGATGTATTACTTAAAGATGGAAAAGTTAGTGTGGCGAAGTTTAGAGAAGACACAGCGATTATGATGAGCTGTAAACAGTCGATAAAAGCTAATCACCATTTAAATGAAGCGCAAGCTAGACAATTATTAAAAGATTTGGAAAAATGTGACAATCCCTATAATTGTCCGCACGGTCGACCAGTTCTTGTTCATTTTGATAATAAAGATATGGAAAAAATGTTCAAGCGAATTCAAGATCCGCATTAAATTACGTGATAGAAAGTGAGTGACTCCTAATGACAATTATATTGGCCTCGCAGTCTCCGAGAAGAAAAGAATTGTTAAGCATGGTTGTTTCTGAATTTGAAACGATGCCTGCTGATATAGATGAAACAGTAAAAGAGGGGATTGCTCCGCTGGATTATGTGTTAGAAATGGCCCAAGAAAAAGCGGCATGTATTGCAAAAAATCATCCAGATGATTTAGTGATTGGTAGTGATACGACAGTAGTGGTTGATGGCATGATTTTAGGGAAACCTGTAGATGAAGCTGATGCTAAAGCGATGCTTACACAGTTGAGTGGGACAACCCATCATGTTCATACGGCAGTTTGTATGATGAAAGGCTCCGATATTAAATCAGAAATCATCACAACCGAAGTGACATTCTTTGACCTAACAGAGCGTGAAATTGAAGAGTATGTCGCAAGTGGGGACCCAATGGACAAGGCAGGGGCTTATGGGATTCAAGGTCCAGGCACGTTGTTTGTTAAAGCGATTCAAGGTGATTTTTATGGCGTAGTTGGTTTTCCGATTGCTTATGTTAAACGCATGCTAGCTGAATTTTAAAATAAAAGACCAGTTCAACTGGTCTTTTTATTTTCTCTTGAGACAGTAGCTATTCACGTTTTAAGAAATATGCTACAATAAGGCGAACGCATGTACTTATTCAAGGAGGAAGAAAATGTACGAATATATTAAAGGACAAGTAACTTTTGTAAGTCCTTATTACATAGTAGTTGAAGCGAATGGCATCGGGTATCAAGTTGCAGTAGCTAATCCATTTATGTATCGTGTGGATGAGACGGTTGTAAATGTTTATTTACAACAAGTGGTGAGAGAAGATTCTCAGACCTTGTATGGTTTTAGTTCGATACAGGAAAAACAATTATTTATTAAACTAAATAGCGTTTCAGGGATTGGTCCTAAGAGTGCGTTAGCCATCATGGCAAGTGATGATCACGGTGGTTTAGTGAGCGCGGTTGAATCAGCGGATTCAACGTTCTTAACAAAATTTCCAGGAGTGGGTAAAAAGACTGCGCAGCAAATGATTTTAGATTTAAAAGGAAAATTAACAGATATTGGCATAGAAGCCGGTGGGCGTCAGACGAGCTTAGATATTGATTCCGCACCGGTATCAAGTAGTGATAATCTACTGTTAGATGAAGCGTCAGAAGCATTACAAGCATTAGGTTACAGCGCTAAAGAAGTGAAGCGTGTGTCTAAAGAATTAGCTAAAGTAGAGGCGACAACAACTGATGAGTATCTACGCCAAGGCTTAAAATTAATGATGAAAAAATAGAAAGTAGGAATGTGAATGACGGAAGAACGTATTGTTTCAGGTGATATATTGAATGATGAACAAACAACTGAAATGTCCCTACGTCCACAGTTTCTATCTCAGTATATTGGGCAACAAAAAGTAAAAGAAGAACTAGGGATATATATATTAGCGGCAAGAGAACGAGCTGAATCTTTGGATCACGTTTTATTATATGGACCTCCTGGATTGGGTAAGACAACAATGGCGATGGTTATTGCAAATGAAATGGGTGTTCAAATCAGGACAACGAGTGGACCTGCAATCGAAAAGCCGGGTGATTTAGTAGCATTGTTAAATGAGCTAGAGCCAGGTGATGTTTTATTTATTGATGAAATTCACCGATTGCCTCGTGTAGCAGAAGAGATGCTTTACTCAGCAATGGAAGATTTTTACGTAGATATTATGGTTGGCCAAGGCCCAACATCTCATCCTGTTCATTTTACTTTACCTCCTTTTACGTTGGTTGGTGCAACAACTAGAGCAGGGATGCTATCTGCTCCTTTAAGAGATCGGTTCGGCATTATTTCGCATATGGAATATTATGAGACTCAGGATTTAAAAGAAATCGTCCTCCGTTCAGCTGATATTTTTGAGACAGAGATTGTCGAAGAAGGTGCTTATGAAATTGCTCTTCGTTCTCGTGGGACACCACGTATCGCCAATCGTTTACTAAAGCGAGTTCGTGATTTTGCACAAGTTCAAAGTGATGGGATTGTTGACCGCTCGGTTGCAGATAAAGCGTTGAGTATGTTGCAAGTTGATCATGCGGGATTAGATTATGTGGACCAAAAGTTACTTCGTACGATGATTGAGCTCTATCAAGGAGGGCCAGTTGGGTTAAGTACGATTGCTGTGAATATTGGTGAGGAGACCGAAACGGTAGAAGATATGTACGAGCCTTATTTGATTCAAAAGGGGTTTATTAAACGGACTTCTAGGGGGAGACAAGTCACACCACTTGGATTTGAACATTTAGGATACGATCCCATTAGTGAAAGAGAATAGAGAAGTAATGGCGAGTGAGCTATTGCTTCTTTTTTATGAGGCGGATACGGTCGCATAAGTTTGAAAAAAATGATAAACTAACAAAGAGATTACTATATGAAGAGATAAGGGAAGAGTGACGATAGATGACATTTACGACAAATGATTTTGATTTTGATTTACCAGAAAACTTGATTGCTCAAACACCATTAGCAGACCGTCAAAGTTCGCGTTTATTGGTTGTGGATAGAGAAACAGGTGAGCTTCAAGATAAACATTTTTACGATATTTTAGATGAGTTAGATGAAGGTGATGCCTTAGTTATGAATAATACGCGTGTGTTACCTGCTCGTTTATACGGTGAAAAACCGGATACAGGTGGACATTTAGAAGTATTACTTTTAACAAATACAGAAGGAAATCAGTGGGAAACACTTATTAAACCTGCAAAACGTGCTAAAAAGGGGACTATGATTTCTTTTGGTGACGGTAGACTTAAAGCGGAGGTTATCGAAGAACTTGAGCATGGTGGTCGTATCATTGAATTTAAATATGAAGGTGTCTTTTTAGAGATTATTGAATCTCTAGGTGAAATGCCTTTGCCACCTTATATTAAAGAGCGCTTAGAGGATCCAAATCGTTATCAAACCGTTTATGCAGAAGAAAATGGCTCAGCGGCAGCGCCAACGGCTGGTCTTCATTTCACAGAAGAATTATTAGAAAAAATTAAAGCTAAAGGGGTTAAATTGGTTTACCTAACACTTCATGTCGGACTAGGAACTTTCCGACCCGTAAATGTTGAATCAATTGAAGACCACGAGATGCATAGTGAATTTTATAAATTAACGGAAGAATCAGCGGCAGCTCTTCGTGAGGTCAAAGTGAATGGTGGACGTATTGTGGCAGTAGGAACAACATCTATTCGCACACTTGAAACAATTGGGACAAAATTTAATGGTGACATTAAAGCAGATAGTGGTTGGACAGATATCTTTATAACACCAGGGTATAAATTCAAACTAGTTGATGCCTTTTCAACCAACTTCCATCTGCCTAAATCAACATTAGTGATGTTAGTGAGTGCTTTTGCAACACGTGACACAGTGATGTCAGCTTACCATCATGCGATTGAAGAAAAATATCGTTTCTTCAGTTTCGGTGATGCTATGTTTGTGAAGTAAATTAAAAAGGTAAAAAAGACCAAAAGTAGGTTTGGATTACCTTGCTAAATCATGTAATCAAGAGTATGATATTTAACGTATATAATTAGACAGTTACTTAATAGAAAGTAGGGTACGACATGACAGAACCAGCCATTCGTTATCGATTAATAAAAACAGAAAAACACACAGGAGCACGTTTAGGTGAAATCATCACGCCTCACGGAACATTCCCAACGCCAATGTTTATGCCAGTGGGAACACTAGCGACAGTTAAAACTATGGCACCTGAAGAATTAAAAGAGATGGGTGCCGGTATTATCTTAGCGAATACTTACCACCTATGGTTAAGGCCTGGGGAAGATTTAGTAGAAAAAGCAGGTGGCTTACATAAGTTTATGAATTGGGATCAAGGGATTTTAACAGATTCAGGTGGTTTCCAAGTATGGTCATTATCTGAGATGCGTAATATTACTGAAGAGGGTGTTAGTTTTAAGAACCACTTAAATGGATCTAAAATGTTCCTTTCTCCAGAAAAAGCAATTGGGATTCAAAATAAACTAGGCCCAGATATCATGATGAGTTTTGATGAATGCGCGCCGTTTTATGAGAGTCATGATTATGTGAAAAAATCTATTGAGCGTACAAGTCGTTGGGCAGAGCGTGGGTTGGAAGCGCATGCTAATCCTGATCGTCAAGGATTATTTGGAATTATCCAAGGTGCAGGATTTAAAGACTTACGTGAACAGAGTGCCAAAGATTTAATTAGTATGGATTTCCCAGGATATTCTATTGGTGGCTTATCAGTAGGGGAAACAAAAGAAGAGATGAACCGCGTATTGGACTATATGAATCCAATTATTCCTCAAGATAAACCACGTTATTTAATGGGTGTAGGTACTGCCGATTCACTTATTGATGGTGTTATTAACGGGGTTGATATGTTTGACTGTGTATTACCAACACGTATTGCACGTAATGGTACTTGTATGACTAGCCAAGGTCGCTTGGTTATTAAAAATGCAAAATATGCAGAAGACTTCCGTCCAATAGATGAAAAATGTGATTGTTATGCTTGTCGTAACTATACACGTGCGTATATTCGCCACTTGATTAAATGTAATGAAACATTTGGTATTCGATTAACGTCATATCACAATCTTTATTTCCTACAAACCGTGATGAAAGACATCAGACAAGCGATTATGGATGATAACTTGTTGGAATACCGTGAAGCATTCTTTGAAGAGTATGGATTTAATAAAGAGAATGCAAAAAACTTTTAAAATTTCCTTAAAATAGCTAGTATCTTTAATAGTTATTTGTTAGAGTGATAATTAGATATAATTAAATGAGGTGGAAAAAATATGGCAATGTTATTACCGTTAATCGTATTAGGTGGAATGATGTTCTTCATGACTCGTTCACAAAAGAAACAACAAAAACAGCGTCAAGACTTACTAAACAGTATGACTGTTGGGAGTTCAGTTGTTACAATCGGTGGTTTACACGGGATTATTGAAGAAATTGATACTGAAAAAAATACAGTGATTTTAAACTGTGAAGGTATTCTATTAGAATTTAATCGTGTTGCGATTTCTACAGTAACAGCTTCTACTGAAACTGTAAAACCTGTGTCAGTTGTTGAAACAACTGAAGAAGATAATAAGTAATTTTTTTTAAGGGAGAATCTTATAGATTTCTCCTTTTTATTTTCACTTAATTAGAGTTATAAAAAAGGTAGGTGAATCGAATGACCGTTCCAAACTATACGGGGTATAAAGGATTACTTTTAAATACGGCTGTAAAGAAAAAATATAATGAGTTTACTAAACACGGCTATAAAGAAATTAAACTAGAAGAGTTTTGGGACTATTTAGAAAATTATCGTTGGCAAAAGAAAGATGCCAAAAATGTTTGGGAAAAACGACGAGATATTCTATCAGTCACAGAGAATGAGTTTTTTGATTATCAGGTTATAAGAGCAAGTACAATTAGACCGCAAGATTTTGATTGGAATAAGATTGATGATTTATTATAGAAAAGAGCACTTATCCACAGGTGTTCTTTTTTTATTTTTACCTAATGTGAAAATAATCACAATTGAATGTTTACTTTTTAATTTGTGTGTAGTATGATGATTGTGAAAAGATTAACAAAAGAAAATTTCATGGAGGGATACATACATGGCAACTGAAAAAGTAACTGTAAATGTAGAAAAAATGATCGATGAATTAGTACTTAAAGGAAATAAGGCTCTGGATTTAATGGAAGATTTCAACCAAGAAAAAGTAGACCATATCGTTCACCAAATGGCGATGGCAGCACTTGATGCTCATATGCCACTTGCTAAAATGGCGATTGAAGAAACAGGTCGTGGAATATATGAAGATAAAGCAATTAAAAATATGTACGCATCTGAATCAATTTGGAATAGTATCAAAAATGATAAAACAGTGGGCGTGATTAACGAAGATAAACAAAAAGGGTTGGTAGAGATTGCCGCACCTATTGGAGTAGTATGCGGGGTAACACCGACAACTAATCCAACATCAACAACTATATTTAAAGCAATGATTTCAATTAAAACACGTAACCCAATCGTATTTGCTTTTCATCCAAGTGCTCAAAAATGTTCAGCAGAAGCTGCACGAATTGTTAGAGATGCAGCTGTAGCGGCAGGTGCTCCAGAAGATTGTATTCAATGGATTGAACATCCATCTTTAGAAGCAACAAGCGGATTGATGAATCATCCAGGTATTGCAATCGTTTTAGCCACAGGTGGTTCAGGTATGGTGAAGTCAGCGTATTCAACTGGAAAACCAGCTTTAGGTGTTGGTCCAGGTAACACGCCAGCCTATATTGAAAAGACAGCAAAAATTAAGCGTGCAGTTAACGATGTAATTGTATCAAAAACATTTGATAACGGAATGATTTGTGCATCGGAACAAGGAGTTATCGTAGATAAAGATATTTATGACGCAGTGAAAAAAGAATTTCAAGCGCATCAAGTTTACTTTGTTAAATCATCAGAGTTGTCTAAATTAGAAGCGACAGTGATGAACGAAGCGAAAACAGCAGTTAATCCAGCTATTGTGGGGAATTCAGCAGAAGCGATTGCTAAGTTGGCGGGAATCACTGTTCCAAAGGGAACAAAAATGTTAGTAGCGGAATTAGAAGGTGCAGGGATTGAGTACCCATTATCACTAGAAAAATTATCACCTGTTCTAGCTATGATAAAAGCAAGCGACCAAAAACATGCTTTTGAGTTATGTGCTAAAATGCAAGAATTTGGGTTGGGGCATACAGCAGTCATTCATTCAGAAGATGAAGAGTTGCAAACTAAATTCGGTATGAAGATGAAGGCATGTCGTATTTTAGTAAATAGCCCTGCTTCAGAAGGTGGTATCGGTGATATTTATAATGAAATGATTCCATCGTTAACATTGGGTTGTGGGTCTTACGGAAAAAATTCAGTTTCTAAAAATGTGTCATCTATTAACTTAATCAATATTAAAACTATCGCGAAACGGAGAAATAATATGCAATGGTTCAAACTTCCATCTAAAATTTACTTTGAAAAAAATTCTTTAAATTATTTAGAAGAAATGACTGATGTAGAACGTGTTTTCTTAGTCTGTGATGAAGGAATGGTTAAACTAGGCTATGCAGATCGTGTTATGGAAACATTACGTCGTCGTCATAATAAGGTTCAAATTGAAGTTTTCTCGGATGTTGAACCAGATCCATCAAGTAACACAGTTTACAAAGGAACAGAAAGAATGGTAGCTTTCCAACCAGATACAGTTATTGCTTTAGGTGGAGGGTCAGCGATGGATGCGGCTAAAGGAATGTGGTTATTTTTTGAACATCCAGATACAGAATTCTTTGGAGCTAAGCAAAAGTTCTTAGATATTCGTAAACGTGCTTATAAAATACCAACCGCTGAAAAAGCTAAATTTGTTTGTATTCCGACTACATCAGGAACGGGGTCAGAAGTAACACCATTCGCAGTTATCACAGACAGTGAAACAGGCGTTAAATACCCATTAGCGGATTATGCTCTTACACCAGACGTAGCGATTATTGATCCACAGTTTGTTTTATCAGTTCCTCGTTCAGTAACAGCTGATACTGGAATGGATGTTTTAACTCATGCAATTGAATCATATGTATCAGTTATGGCATCAGATTATACACGTGGCTTAAGTTTACAAGCGATTAAATTAGTATTCGAAAACTTACAAGAGTCTTGCGATAATCCTAACGAAGATAATCGTGAAAAAATGCATAATGCTTCAGCTCTTGCAGGGATGGCTTTTGCTAATGCTTTCTTGGGAATTTGTCACTCAATCGCTCATAAATGTGGAGGAGAATACCATATTCCACACGGTCGAACAAATGCTATTCTTTTACCACACGTGATTCGTTATAATGCGAAAGATCCATCGAAACATGCGATGTTCCCTAAATATGATTACTTCCGTGCTGATCAAGATTATGCTGATATTGCGAGATTTATGGGAATGAAAGGTGAAACAACAGAAGAATTAGTTGAATCACTTGCTAAAGCAGTTGCTGATTTAGGTAAAAGTGTTGGTATTGATATGAGTTTCAAAGCGCAAGGTCTAACGAAAGAAACATTAGATCAAACAGTGGATCATTTGGCTGAGTTAGCCTATGAAGACCAATGTACAACAGCTAATCCAAAAGAACCTTTAATCAGTGAATTAAAAGAAATAATTATCCAAGCATACAACGGAAAATAAGGATATAAAAGGTACGAAAAAAAGAAGTCTGCTATAAGTAGACTTCTTTTTGTGCGTAATTCTTTAGATAGAAAAAACAAATGAATAGTGTTAAAATAATGGACAGGTGTCAAAAGATTGTAAGAAAGGGATTTGAGGTGTTTAAGTGAAAAAAAATAATTCCAGTAAAAACATAATAATCGCCATAATAGTAATGGTAGTTGTCGTATTCTTAGTAAGTTTTACGGTGGCTAAACGAAATGAGTCTAAAAATTCAAGTGTTGTAGGGTCAACAGTAGATGATAGTGTTGGGTTGATAGACCGAGCGATTTCATTTCCTGTAAGAGCAATACAAGGTGGGATTTCATCTATTGGTAATTTATTTACCACCTATAATGAAAATGACCGACTAAAAAAACGTATTGATCAATATGAGGTATTAGAGAGTGAAAATGAAAGTTATAAAAAAGAAAATGCAGAGTTGAAAAAACAACTCGGTATGGATGATTCTTTAACTAATTATGACAAATTAACAGCCAATGTCATCAGCCGTTCGCCAGATACGTGGCAAAATATTTTAGTTATAGATCGCGGAGCGAATGTTGGAATCGAAACAGGGATGCCGGTTATTGGTGAAGGTGGCTTAGTAGGCCGTGTTATTGTAGCGAATGCGATGTCATCTAAAGTTGAGTTATTAACATCAACTAATCAAAATGCCAATCATTTTCCAGTAATGATTACTCCAGAAGGAAAAGAAGCTGCCTACGGTGTATTATCTGATTACTCAGAAAAAGATAATGTATTTGTGGTTAAGCAATTGACCTCTTTATCAGGTATTAAAGAAGGCGATAAAGTGTCAACATCAGGTTTAGGTGGTGGTTCACCACGTGGGTTACCAGTTGGTGAAGTTGTTAAAATTAAAGAAAGTGGTTTTGGACTAGATAAAGAAGTTTATATTAAAGCCAATTCTTCTATGTATGATATGTCAGTTGTAACTGTAATTAAACGATTAGTTGAGAGTGATGAAAATGAATAAGATATTTACAAACAGTGTAATGAAGCTACTGGTCCCTTTTATTTTATTATTTTTAATGTTGTTTGATGGTCAATTGAGTAACATGTTACGTCATGTTACTGACAATACAATTTACTTTAATAGTCATTTATTTTTAATAGGATTGATTATTTCAAGTTTATATTTTGATAAACGTTACGTGATGATCGTTAGTTTAGTATTAGGTGCCATTTTTGATTGGCATTACTATAATATTATAGGAATTAATATTGTAGTGTTACCTTTGACTGTACTCTTTATATATGTAGTATTTAAATATGTAAAACCGACAATATTTACATTGTTGATGAGTCTAGTGGTATTTATAACAGTAATGGATGGTACAGCTTATTTATTACAAGTGATATTCAAATTAACAAATCCGGCTTTTCAAAAATTTATAACAAATAATATAGGGCCAACACTGATTATGAATATTGCCATATGCATACTATTCAGTTATCCCCTTAATAAATTAATTGAAAAGAGAAGTAATGATTAAATGTTACTTTGAAATATTTTTGTAACATAGCTATTATATCACTGACATCTTCCTATGATACAATTCAGATGTTGATTAGGAAAAGTAGAAATTAACCAATTAGTTTAAAATAAAGTACACGGAGGAATACAACGTGAAAAAGCGTATTATATCAATGTTAATGCTAAGTTCAATCGTTTTAGGTGCAGTTGCTCCATCGGCGGCGTTAGCAGATGAATTAGATTCACAAATTAAAGATTCAAATAATAAAATTAAAGAGTTAAATTCAAAAGAGGCTCAAGCAAGTTCTCAATTAGTGGCGGTAAGATCAAATATTGATAATATTAAAGCTGAAGCAGCTGACTTACAAGCTGAGCAAGATCAAATTTCTGAAAAAATTTCAAAATTAGCTTCAGAAATTAAAGAATTAGATTCTCGTATTGATAAACGCGATGCTACTATTAAAGAGCAAGCTCGTTCAGTTCAAGTAGACGGAAAATCATCAAATTTCTTGGATGCAGTTTTAAATTCTGATTCAATTTCATTAGCAATTACTCGTTTAGCAGCAACTACTAAGTTAGTTAATGCAAGCAATGATTTAATGAAACAACAAGAAGAAGATAAAAAAGCTGTTGAAGCAAAACAAGCTGAAACAAAAGAAAAATCAGAAGAATTAAACCAAAATGCAGTAGCTTTAGAAGTTAAAAAAGGCGAACTTTTAGATCAAGAGTTACAACAAGAGTCATTAGTTAACGAAATTTCAGCTGAAAAATCAACTGAAGAAAATAAAAAATCAGGATTCTTACAAGCTAAAGCAGAAGCAGAAGCAGAACGTGCTCGTCAAGTTGCGTTACGTGAAGCAGCAGAAGCCAAAGCAAAAGAAATCGCTCAAGCAGAAGCAATTGCTCAAGCACAAAAAGAACAAATTGCTAAAGCTCAAACAGAAAAAGCATTGAATGAAATTTCAGGCGTTCAAAACTTAACAAATGAATCAGGTGCTTTTGTTAGTACAACTAACCCAGTTCAAGCACAAACAGAAGAAACTGAAAATGTAACAACAGAAGTTTCAGATTCAAATGTTGTATCTGAAGAGTCACAAACACAAACAGAGTCACAAACGGAAGGTACGCTTGGTACTGAAACGACATTAACAGAAGAAACATTACCTTCAGAAACAACACCGGTTGTTCCAGAGGTAACATTACCTTCAGAAACAGCACCAGTTGTTCCAGAAGTAACACCAGAGCCAACTCCAACGCCGGAACCAACACCGACACCAGAGCCAACTCCAACGCCGGAACCAACACCGACACCAGAGCCAACTCCAACGCCGGAACCAACACCGACGCCAGAGCCAACTCCAGAGCCAGCTCCAGCACCAAAACCAGAGCCGACTCCAGAGCCAGAACAAAAACCAACACCACCAGCACCACCAGTAGCAAACCCTTCAGGTAGCGCTATTGTTGCTGAAGCTATGAAACATTTAGGTAAACCTTATGTATGGGGAGCTAAAGGTCCAGAATCTTTTGACTGTTCAGGATTCACAGCATATGTTTATCGTCAAGTAACAGGTAGAGAAATTGGTGGATTTACTGTACCTCAAGAAAGTGCTGGAACACAAATTGCTGTTTCACAAGCACAACCAGGAGATTTACTATTCTGGGGAGGACATGGTGGTACATACCACGTAGCAATTTCAACAGGTGGCGGGAATTATGTTCACGCTGCTAACCCTAATGAAGGTGTTATCACTGGATCAGTTCAATGGTTCACACCAGATTTCGCAGTACGCGTACTATAATATAAAATTTTAAAGCAATCTCATAAGAGATTGCTTTTTTTATTGTAAAAAAATGATAATATAGGCGAATGTCAAAAATGGGACGAATGGAATTTTTTTATTTTGTATAGAAATTTTTTTAGAGTACAAATAAAGAATATATAATAGGGCGGATGAGGTCGCATAAAGTAATAGGTAAACTAAGTTGTTTATATTCAAGGTTAATGCCCAAAAACAAATTAGTTTAACATCACCTAGACCAATTTTTGATATTGATAAATAAGATATAACTGAGAATGTAAAATATAACAGCAAGGCATTAATAAAATGAATATGAATGGGTTGATAAAATAAATAACTTAGCACAAAGCTAATACCGTAACCTAATAAGAAAATAGTTGGAGAAAGTTCCAGATAAAGTATATCCATTATGCTGAGTATTATTGAAGTTAATATTATGATAATTTCAGGTAAGTAAACAATACTCAAATGATTCGTATAATAGAATATAAGAAATAAAAGAGGTATTAGGCATTCAATAACTGTTGACATTAGTTGTATTTTTGTCTGACAGTAACGACATTTTCCTTTTAAAAAAAGAAAAGAAAATATTGGGATTAGGTCAAGGGGTTTGAGCTTGTTTTTACATCTTGGACAATGAGAGGAAGGTGATACCAGAGATAGACCAATTGGAACTCTCTCTGCAATTACTGTAAAAAAGGACCCTAAACAACTTCCGACTAAAATAATAACTACTATAATAATAATCATCCTTTCACTAATGCTTTTCTTAAATATACGCAATAAAATAAATAACGGACTAGATGTTAAAAAAGTTTTACATTTAGTTTGTATAATGTTACATTTGAGAGGTGGAAAGGGTGTGTAGAAGATTATTACAAATAGAATGAAAGTGTTGCGAGCAGAACGTAATTGGACGCAGCAAGATTTAGCTAAAAAACTTGGAGTGACAAGGCAAACTATTTCTTCTATTGAAAAAGGTAAATATTCTTTATCCTTAAAATTGGCTTTTGAAATCTCAGAAATCTTTGAGGTAGAGTTATTAGATGTTTTTAATAATGAGGGGAGCGAGAAGAATGAATGAAAAAATAAAAGCCAAACTCGCTATTCTACCAGATAATCCCGGATGTTATTTAATGAAAAATAGTGAGGGTACTATTATTTATGTTGGGAAAGCTAAAGTCTTAAAAAATAGAGTAAGGTCATATTTTACTGGAAGTCACAATACTAAAACTGAAAAATTAGTTAGCGAGATTGATGATTTTGAATATATTGTAACGGAATCTAATAAAGAAGCATTATTGTTGGAGATTAACTTGATTCAAAAAAATCAGCCTCGTTATAATATCTTATTAAAGGATGACAAAAGCTATCCTTTTATAAAAATTACAAATGAAAAATATCCTCGCTTGATGATTGTTAGACAAATTAAGAAAGATAAAGCTCTTTATTTTGGCCCATATCCAGATTCAAAAGCAGCCAATGAGACTAAAAAATTATTAGATCGCCTATATCCTCTTAGGAAATGCAGTTTGAATTCTAAAAAACCGTGTTTATATTATCATTTGGGACAGTGCTTATGTCCAAGTGTATTTGATGTTTCTCCAAATGTATATGTTGAAATGGTTGAGGAAATCAAAAGTTTTTTAAATGGTAATTTTCAAGGGATTCAAAAAGAGCTGAAGCGTAAAATGTTAAATGCTTCAGAAAAACTTGATTTTGAAAAAGCTGCTGAGTATCGAGATCAATTAAGTGCGATTGACACTGTAATGATGCCACAAAAAATGACGCAAACTGATTTTGTTAACCGTGATATTTTTGGTTATGCCGTTGATAAAGGGTGGATGTGTGTTCAAGTTTTCTTTGTAAGACAGGGTAAAATTATTGAACGAGATGTTTCATTATTCCCGTTTTATGGAGATGCAGAGGAAGATTTTTTAACGTATATGTGGCAGTTTTATCAAGAAAGTTCTCATATTGCGCCAAAAGACGTATTTATTCCTCAAGGTGTGGATAAGGAAAGTGCGGAGTTATTGTTAGATTCTTCAGTTTTCCAACCGCAACGTGGTGATAAGAAGAAACTAGTAGAGTTGGCCTCTAAAAATGCAGAAGTCGCTTTAAAAGAGAAATTTGATCTAACTTTACGTAAGCAAGAAAGAACCCGAGGTGCTGTGGAACGATTAGGAGAAATTCTTGATATTCCTAATTTACGCCGAATTGAAGCATTTGATAACTCGAATATTATGGGAACTAATCCGGTTTCTGCAATGGTTGTATTCGTTGATGGCAAACCTTTAAAGAGTGCTTACCGTAAATACAAAATTAAGACGGTAACAGGACCAGATGATTATGCGTCTATGCGTGAAGTGATTTATCGTAGGTATTCTCGAGTGTTAAAAGAGGATTTACCATTTCCTGATTTAATTGTAATTGATGGGGGTAAAGGACAGGTAGACATTGCTAAAGATGTGTTAGAAAATCAATTAGGTGTCTCTGTTCCAGTAGCAGGACTAGCTAAAAATGATAAGCATCGAACAAGTGAGTTATTATATGGAGATGACCTTAGTGTTGTGCCATTAAAACGAAATTCCCAGGAATTCTTCTTGCTACAACGTATTCAAGATGAAGTTCACCGGTTTGCGATTACGTTCCACAGACAGTTAAGAAGTAAAACGAGTTTTGCTTCGCAATTGGATGGTATTGAGGGACTTGGACCAAAGAGAAAGAAACAATTATTGGTAGCATATAAATCGTTAAAGAATATTCAAGCAGCGTCAATTGAAGAGTTAGAAAAGGTTGGCATGCCAAAGAATGTTGCAACAAATATTTACGAGCATTTTAGAAAAGACAAAGTAGAAGGAGTGGAATAAATGTTAGAAGTAAAGACTATTTCTAAAACATTTGGAACGATGAAAGCCGTTGACGGTATTTCATTTACGATAAATGATGGTGAAATTTTAGGACTAATTGGCCAAAATGGAGCAGGTAAAACAACGACGTTTCGTTTGATTTTAGATTTTTTACAGACAGATACGGGTGAGGTGTTATGGAATGGTCACCCTTTAACGGCGAATGACTATAATATTATTGGGTATTTACCTGAAGAGCGTGGCCTGTATCCTAAGATTAGTATTGAAGAGCAATTAATTTATTTTGCTAAGTTGAGAGGAAAAACTAAAAAAGAGATTTTACCTAAAATTGATTTTTGGATGGATAAGTTTCAAGTTAAAGGGAAGAAAACAGACAAGGTAAAAGCACTGTCTAAAGGTAATCAACAAAAAGTTCAATTGATTTCAACACTTATTCATGAGCCAAAATTGATTATTTTAGATGAGCCGTTTAGTGGGTTAGATCCAGTGAATGCGGAGCTTTTAAAAGAAGGGATTATTGAGTTAAAAGATAAGGGTGCTTGTGTTATTTTCTCTAGTCACAATATGGATAATGTTGAAAAGATTTGCGATCACTTAATTATGTTACGTAATGGTGAGATGGTGTTAGATGGGAAAGTTGCTGACATTCGTCAAGCATTTGGTCGTACAAAATTGGTTATTGATTCAAAATTACCAGTGGAAGAAATTGAAACAGTTGAAGGTGTTCTAGGCATTGAAAAAGAGATTGATGGCTCATATAGTGTAATACTTGCTCATGAAGAAGCAGGTGAAGAAATTTTTGAAAAAGCGGCGGCATTAGGTTATATGCCTGTCTTTAATCAAGTGCCACCAACATTAGAAGAAATATTTAAAATGAAAGTAGGTGAAGGCCGTGAATAAATTTTGGATTGTAGCCTTAGAAACCTTTAAGCGTAATGTGAAAAGTGTGTCATTTTTAGTAATGATTATTTCACCATTTATTATGATTGGATTTACGTTATTAGCTAGCTTTGTAGGTGCTAAGTTTTCAGAAACGTCAGATATAGCTGTTATTTCAGCTAATCAAGAGCTTCGTCAAAATTATATTAAAGGCTCAACATTAGAAGTTGATAAAAAAGTGACAACAGAAGCTGAAGCTAAGAAAGCATTGGAAGCAAAAGATATCGACGGCTACTTGGTTATAAGTTTTAATAAAAAAGCTGAAACTGTTACAGGTGAGTATACTGGAACGACTAAAATGGGATCATCGGATGAGTTAGCGATGACGCAAAATTTAACTGCGACTCAATTAGATATTACCAGTAAAAAAATGAATCTATCAAAAGAGCAAATCGCTCAACTAAATGCTCAAGCAGAGTTGAAAAGTACGACAGTTGAGTTTAAAGATGGCAAGATGAAAGAGAAAAATGCTAATCATTTGGCGATGTCAATGGGATCTATTTTTATAACTCTTGCAATGTACATGATCATTTTAATGTATGCTCAAGTGACAGCATCAGAAGTAGCTTCTGAAAAAGGAACACGTATTATGGAGATTATCCTATCAAGTACATCAGCATCAAAGCATTTTTATGGTAAAGTAATGGGGATTTTCTTAGTTATCTTAACCCAAGTTGGGATTTATCTTCTTGCAGGTCTTGGAGGGTTCATGGTAGTGAAAGATATGCCTGTTGTTAAGGAATTCTTATCTGTTATGTCGATTAAGGAATTACTACTAGGCGTGTTTGGTTATAATATGTTGTACTTATTACTAGGTGTTATTATTTATACGATTTTATCAGCATTATGTGGCTCGTTAGTTTCCAAAGCTGAAGATGCGGGTAAAGCGGTAGCGCCTGTGACGTATCTAACGATTTTTGGATTTATGATTAGCATGATGTTTGGCATGAGTAATCCGCAGCATATTTTGATGAAAGTAACATCATATATCCCGTTCTTATCATCATTTACGATGCCATCTCGTATTGCTAATGGGGCTGTGAGTACATCAGAAATTTTGATTTCACTTGTGATTTTGGCAGTGACAACTCTTGTATTGTTGAAATTCTCAGCTTTAATGTATCATTCAACATCACTTGCTTATGGTGATGATGGCATGATGAAAACACTGAAAAAGTCATTTACTTCTATGAAACAAGAAAGAAGACAACGAAAAAACCGATGATTCCTCATCGGTTTTTTTATTTTATCGGTATTCTGCATAGCCAGCAGTTAAGTCGGCATGTAGACGTTCTTTTTCAGATTTAGACGTAAAAGCACCATTGACAGCGTTGTGATTTAATTTTTCCATACACGCATAATCAATGTGATACCAATTGGCTAATTTTTCATATTCATCCGTCAGTGTCGTATTAGATACTGTACGGTTGTCGGTATTAATGGTGATGTTTAAGCCCGCATCTAAGAATTTTTGGAAAGGGTAGTCTTTTAATTCAGTTACGGCTTTTGTTTGAAAATTACTAGTAGGGCACATTTCAATCGTGGTTTGTTTATCTAAACAGGCGTTGAGAACAGCTTCGTCTTTTTGAATAGCGATGCCATGACCAATTCGAGTAGCACCTAGTTCGATAGCTGTCATGACGTTATGAGGACAGCCGCACTCACCGGCATGTAAAGTAATAGGTAGGTCATGTTCTTTAGCAATTGATACAACCGATTCGAATAGAGCGGTTGGATAATTGGCTTCATCGCCAGCTAAATCAAACCCTACCACTCCTTTTCCGTAAAACTCTTTAACAGCAGTAACGACTGATTGGTTAGTGGTCTCGTCATGATGACGCATGCCACACAGTAGTGCATTAGCCTTAACACCAAATTCTTTTTCTCCTCGTTTCAACCCAGTTACAACGGCTGTTACAATTTGTTCAATGGTTAATCCTTTACGATTGAATAAAAGTGGAGCGAAACGGACTTCAATATAGCGAACATTTTCTTCGGCAACTTGCGCAATCAGGTCGTAACTAATCAACTCAATAGCAGCCTCTTCTTGAAGATAAGGAAGGACGACATCAAAGCGTTCAAGATAGTCTAAGAGACTGGTGCAGTCTTCGGGTGCGACTAATTTATTTTTTAAAGCCTCGCCTGTCCAAGCTAAAGGGTGATTTTGTTGCTTAGCGAGCTGTTCTAAGATATGGGGACGGACTGAGCCATCTAAATGGCAATGTAATTCAATTTTAGGTAAGCGTTTTATAATTTCTCTTTTCATAAAGACCTCCAATAGAAATTTGATTATATTGCTACTAACTATACAGCTTTTCATGAAATAAATCTAGTTAAAATTAACAGTTAGAATGAAAAGAATTTAAGGTGAAATAACTCGGTATAGACAGATTTTTTTTGAGTATCGTATAGGTAATATGGTATACTAATACGTATCTATAGTCTTTTAAGTAGAACTAAAAAGAGTGTTTAACTAGGAAAGGAGCTAGGAATGATGACAGAGAAAAAACCATTTTATATAACAACACCGATTTATTATCCTAGTGGCAAATTACATATTGGAAGCTCATACACAACAATTGCGTGTGATGCTGTAGCAAGATATAAACGATTAACAGGACATGAGGTATTCTACCTTACAGGTTTAGATGAGCATGGACAAAAAATTGAACAAAAATCTGAAGAGATGGGCATTTCACCTCAACAATACGTGGATGAAATGGCTGTTGACGTCCAAAAATTATGGAAAGATTTAGATATCAGCAATGATAAATTTATCCGTACAACAGACCCAGAACACGTGGAGCGTGTGCAACAAATTTTTGAGCGTTTACTAGCACAAGGCGATATTTATTTAGGGGAATATGAAGGCTGGTACTCAGTATCAGATGAAGAATATTTCACTGAAAACCAATTAGCTGAAGTGTATAAAGATGAAGATGGTAAAGTCATTGGTGGGAAAGCGCCAAGTGGTCATGAAGTTGAGCTAGTAAAAGAAGAATCTTACTTCTTCAAGATGAGTAAATACGCTGATCGTTTATTAGAGTACTACAACGAGAACCCTGACTTCATTCAACCAGCATCACGTAAAAATGAAATGATTAATAACTTTATTAAACCAGGTTTAGAAGATCTTGCGGTAACGCGTACGACATTCACATGGGGTGTACCAGTTCCAAGTAACCCTAAACATGTGGTCTATGTTTGGATTGATGCGTTGTCTAACTATATTACAGCTTTAGGCTATGGTAGTGAAGACGATAGCAATTTCCAAAAGTTCTGGCCTGCTAGTGTGCATATGGTTGGGAAAGAAATCGTACGTTTCCACACGATTTACTGGCCAATTATGTTAATGGCACTTGATTTACCATTACCAGAAAAGGTTTACGCTCACGGTTGGATTGTGATGAAAGATGGAAAAATGTCTAAATCTAAAGGGAATGTTGTCTATCCAGATATGCTTACAGAGCGTTATGGTTTAGACGCTTTACGTTATTACTTATTACGTGCGATTCCATTTGGAAATGACAGTGTCTTCACGCCAGAAGATTTCGTAGCGCGTGTGAACTATGATTTAGCAAATGATTTAGGAAACTTATTAAACCGTACAGTTGCGATGATTAACAAATATTGTGACGGCGTTGTCCCTAAATACAACTCACAAGTAACTGATTTTGATAGTGAATTATCAACTACAGCTGCTAATGTGATTGGTAACTACCATAAAGCAATGGAAAACATGGAATTTAGTGTGGCACTTCAAGAAGTGTGGACATTAATTTCACGTGCCAATAAATACATTGACGAGACTGAGCCTTGGGTACTTGCTAAAGACGAAGAAAAACGTGCAGAGTTAGATAGCGTTATGGTTCATTTAGCTGAGGCATTAAGAATTGTAGCGATTCTTTTACAACCAGTTTTAACAGAATCACCTAAGAAAATCTTTGAACAATTAGGATTAAATACATCAGATATGTCAATTACAGATATTCGTTTCGGTGAATTCCCTGAAAATGTCAAAGTAGTAAGCAAAGGAACACCAATCTTCCCTCGTCTTGATACTGAGGTAGAGGTAGCTTACATTAAAGAAAAAATGAATGAAAAAACAACAGAATCTTCTGAAGATTTTACTTGGGATCCAACTGAAACAGAGTTAGTATCTGTTAAAGACAAAGAAATCAAATACGATGACTTTGATAAAGTGGAACTAAAAGTAGCGGAAGTTATTGATTGTAAAAAAGTAAAAGGGGCAGACAAATTACTACAATTCCGTTTAGATGCTGGCGATAAAAATCACCGTCAAATTCTTTCAGGTGTTGCAGAATTCTACCCTAATCCAGAAGATTTAATTGGTAAAAAAGTCGTGGTCGTTGCTAACTTAACACCGCGTAAAATGCGTGGCGAAATTAGTCAAGGTATGATTTTATCAGCTGAATATGATGGAAAACTTAAAATCATGGAAGCACCAAAAGGCGTGCCGAATGGTTCAGTAATCGCATAATGACAGATAACGACTGAAAGCTAGCGATTAGTTTTCAGTCGTTTTGTTCTGTCACATAAAAGGAGTGAATGAAATGATATTTGATACACATACCCATTTAAATGTGGCGCAATTTTCAGAAGATGTTCCTGAAACGATTGAGCGTGCTAAGGAATTAGGCGTGAGTGAGATGGCCATTGTTGGATTTGATTACCCAACTATTGAAAAATCATTAGAGTTAAGCCGAGACTATGATAATTTATACAGTATTATTGGCTGGCATCCTACAGAAGCGGGAAGTTATGATAAAGAGGTTGAGGCTTATTTACAAGAGCATTTAACCTTACCTAAAGTCGTTGCTTTAGGTGAAATTGGATTAGATTATCACTGGATGGAAGACCCGAAAGATGTGCAAGAAAAAGTTTTCCGTCGTCAAATCGCGATGGCAAGAGAAATGAATTTACCAATCAGTATTCATACTCGTGACGCAATGGAAGATACCTATGCGATTCTTAAAGATGAAGGTATCCATGATATTGGCGGTATTATGCATAGTTTTAGTGGCGATACAGAATGGATGAAACGCTTTTTAGATTTAGGAATGCATATTTCACTGAGTGGTGTGGTCACATTTAAAAAAGCAATCGAAGTTCAAGAAGTCGCGCAAGCTGTTCCTATGGATAAATTGTTAATTGAAACAGATGCTCCTTACTTAGCGCCTGTACCTTACCGTGGGAAACGTAATGAACCTGGTTATACCCGTTATGTTGCTGAAAAAGTAGCAGAATTACGTGGTTGTCAGTGGGAAGAGGTTGCCAAACAGACACAAGAGAATGCTCATCGTCTCTTTAGGTTAGGTGAGTAATGACGGATAAGATAAAGATTAAAGAAATTATTGTTGTCGAAGGTAAAGATGATACAAAACGTCTACAACAAGTTGTGGAGTGCGATACGATAGAAACGATTGGTTCAGCCATTAATGATGATATACTTGAACGTATTCAACATGCTGAAGAAATTCGTGGTGTTATTGTGTTTACGGATCCTGATTTTTCAGGTGAAAAGATTAGAAAAATTGTTACGGAAACCGTCCCAAGTGCGAAACATGCTTTTATTTCGAGAAAAGAGGCAGTGCCAACCAAACGAGGCAACAGCTTAGGAGTGGAACATGCTAGTGATGAGGCTATTTTAGAAGCATTAGCTAACGTGTTGACACCTTTAGATGACACGGTTCAAACCGTAGAGATACCGAGAGAGTTACTTCTACACTTTGGGTTGATTGCAGGACCGCATTCTAAGGCAAGACGAGAAGCATTAGGTGATTATTTGCGAATAGGGTATACTAATGGTAAACAATTATGCAAACGATTGGCGATGTTTCAGATTACAGTAGAAGAATTGAAAACAGCTATGGCAGTTGTATTAGAGGAGGAAGAAAGTGGAGGAATATAAAGAGATAGCAACCCCTAGCCGTACCCGTGATATATTAAAACAGTATGGTTTTTCATTTAAAAAAAGTTTAGGACAAAATTTCCTGACAGAACCTAATATTTTAAGAAATATTGTGTTCGCAGCGGGGTTAGATCGTCAAACAAACGTTATTGAAGTAGGACCCGGTATTGGCGCGTTGACAGAACATTTAGCACGTTATGCTAATCAAGTCTTAGCATTTGAGATTGACGGACGTTTAATTGAGGTATTAGAGGATACAATGTCTCCTTACCCTAATGTTACAGTTGTGAATCAAGATGTCTTAAAAGCTGATTTAGAGACGATTACGGACGAGGTGTTTGACGAGAAATTACCTCTAAAAGTGGTCGCTAACTTACCATACTATATTACAACGCCCATTATGATGCATTTTTTACAATCTAATTTGGATGTAGCTGAAATGGTTGTCATGATGCAAAAAGAAGTAGCAGATAGAATTACGGCAGAACCAAGTACGAAGGCATATGGTTCATTATCAATTGCTGTTCAGTACTACATGGAAGCAACAGTTGCATTTATCGTACCGAAAACAGCCTTTGTGCCACAACCTAATGTTGATTCAGCGATTATCAAGTTGACACGTCGTGATGAACCTGCTGTTCAGGTGAAGGATGAGAAAGCGTTCTTTAAGTTAACAAAAGCATCATTCCAACAACGTCGTAAAACATTATGGAACAACCTACAAGCAACTTATGGCAAAGAGGAAGAAACAAAAGCCCATTTAGCGAAAGCGTTAGAAGAGGCTGGAATTGATCCTAAACGTCGTGGTGAAACATTAACATTACAAGAGTTTGCTAATCTATCAAATGCGATGGGAAGTATGTAACCATTATAAAAAAGAGCGATGCCCATTTGGGCATCGCTCTTTTATTTAAATTTTAGATAATTAAATAAATTAACTATCTAGAAAAGGGGGGCGTTTTTAGCGGATAACTTCTTCAGTTTCTTTATCGAAGAAATGTCCTTTGTTTAAGTTGAAAGCAAGGTCGATAACTTCACCTGGTGTATAAGCTGCACGAGCATCTACTTTAGAGATGAACTCTGTATCACCAACAGTTGTATAAAGCATAGTTTCAGCACCTAGTAATTCTGAAACGACAACTTCAGATTTAACGACAGTGTCCGGTGATGCATCCATAACGATAGGTTCACTGTGAATATCTTCTGGACGAATTCCGAAGACTAAGTCAGTACCATTGTAACCTTTTTCTTCTAACATTTTATATTTGCCTTCTGGAACTTTTAGCTCTAATCCGTGTCCATTAGTAATCATACCGTCTTTAAGAGAAACATTGAAGAAGTTCATAGCAGGTGATCCGATGAATCCTGCAACAAACATGTTGTTTGGTGTATCGTAAACTTCTTTTGGAGAACCGATTTGTTGAATGAAACCATCCTTCATAATTACGATACGGTCAGCCATTGTCATAGCTTCTGTTTGGTCATGGGTAACGTAGACGGTTGTTGTTTCTAAACGACGGTGTAATTTTGCGATTTCAGCACGCATAGCGACACGTAATTTAGCATCTAAGTTTGATAAAGGCTCATCCATAAGGAAGACTTTAGCATCACGAACGATCGCACGACCTAATGCGACACGTTGACGTTGTCCACCTGATAGTGCAGCAGGTTTACGGTGTAAGTACTCAGTTAACCCTAAAATATCAGCAGCATTGTCAACACGTTGTTTAATTTCATCTTTAGGATACTTACGTAATTTAAGACCGAATGCCATGTTGTCGAAAACAGTCATATGTGGATATAAAGCATAGTTTTGGAATACCATTGCAATATCGCGATCTTTAGGAGCAACATCATTCATCACAGTGTCGCCAATTTTCAATTCACCTTCACTGATGTCTTCAAGACCAGCAATCATACGAAGGGTTGTTGATTTACCACAACCAGAAGGTCCTACGAATACGATAAACTCTTTATCTTTAATATCTAAGTTAAAATCTGTAACTGAATAAAAATCATTATTGTCATATTTTTTATGAATACCTGTTAGTGCCATTTCTACCATTAGAAATCCCTCAACTTTCGGTTATTAGTTTATAGATAAAGTATAGTTGAAAGCGGTATCTTTGCGCAATGTGTAAGTTGCACAAGGAAAGTAGGTGCTTTTTCGTCAATGTGACCAAGTACTTAAATTATTAAAGGACTGTGGTACACTAAAAGAAAAAAGAAGGGTGTTGTTAGGATGAAAATTGCATTAGTAGCACATGATAGAAAAAAGGATACGATTATTAAATTGGCGACGGCTTATCAACCTATTTTAGAACAACACGAATTATTTGCTACAGGAACAACGGGTTTAAAAATAACAGAAGCAACAGGATTGAATATCCATCGTTTTAAATCAGGGCCACTTGGTGGTGATCAACAAATTGGTGCAATGGTATCAGAAAATAAAATGGATATGATTATATTTTTACGTGATCCATTAGCCTCACAGCCTCATGAACCAGATGTAAATGCTTTGATACGTTTAAGTGATGTGTATGAAATTCCTTTAGCGACAAATATAGGTGCTGCAGAGGTACTAATTCGTGGATTAGCGAACGGTTTTTTAGATTTTCGACAAGTAGTTAAAGAAGATCCTCAAAAACCAATGAGTGCGTATTAAGTTTCGATACTCTTTGATAGTGCTGGGCTTACATTCATGCTATAGTAGTAGGTGGTATTTTATACCAAATTATCAGAGTAGGAAATAAAGCGTTAAGTGTCGAGTGGATGGGATGTTGCCACTCGAACGAAGGATAATTTAATGAAAAGAGGCCTCTTTCATTAAGCGGGAGTATGGGAGGGTCACTTGAAGTAGTATTGTTAATCTATTCGCGGTTTTATTTTCGCATTCGCTGCATAGGATGTAGCAGCTCTACTAAGGAGATGCACAAAATGTTAAAAAGAAAAGTATCAACACAAGGTATCGCATTAATGGGAATATTAATGGCGCTACAATTAATTTTAACGCGTTTTTTAGCAATCGAAACGCCTTTTGTTAGAATCAGTTTTTTATTTATACCAACGGTTATCATGGCGATGATTTTTGGTCCAGTGTTAACTGGAGCAGGCTCAACACTTGCTGATTTTATTGGGATTGTCTTATTTCCAAAGACAGCGCCTTATTTTCCAGGATTTTCAGTATCCACTTTTGTAACTGGATGGATTTACGGTGTTTTCTTCTATAAAAAGAAAATGTCTCTAAAAAAAATCATGTTGGCAAGTTTCTTAATTGAAGTGATTGTTGATATCGGGATGAATACCTTATGGTTATACATCATGATGGGAAAACCAGCACTTGTAAATATCCCCGTTAGAATAACAAAATCACTGATTTTATTCCCAATAAAAACTGCGGTTATTTATTGGTTAAGTAATCACAGTGGTTTAGATCAACAAATCAAAAAGTTTAGAAGTTAGGCATTATTATCCCGCAAGAACAAGTTAATTAAATAAAACATCTACGACCTGTCATTAGTTTTCTAATGCCAGGCTCTTTTTTTTGTACGAAGAGTTCAAATAAGCACGTTTCTAAACCCTATGTTAAAATAACAGTATAGATATATTAAATGTATAAAAGTTGAGGCAGGAGTGAGACAGGTATGATCAATTGGTTAGTCAGTTTAGATGCTTGGCAACAAGCATTAGTAGGGACATTATTTACATACGGTATGACAGCTCTAGGGGCTGCATTGGTATTTTTCTTTAAGGACATAAAAAAAGATATTTTAAATTTAATGCTTGGTTTCGCATCAGGTGTTATGATTGCGGCTAGTTTTTGGTCATTATTAGATCCTGCGATCGAACAAGCAGAAGCAAATGGGTCAATTCCGTGGTTAGTAGCGGGAATTGGTTTTGCAGCAGGAGGATTATTCCTATATGCAGCAGACCGTGTGATTCCACATATGCATTTTGGTCCTAATCAAGAAGTTGAAGGGATGCCGAGTCATTTAAAACGAACTATTTTGTTAGTATTCTCAATTACATTACATAATATCCCGGAAGGTTTAGCAGTAGGGGTGGCATTTGGTGCAGCTAATCAAATGGTTAACCCAACAGCAGGTGTGCTTGCAGCTGTATCCGTGGCAATTGGGATTGGGATTCAGAATTTTCCAGAAGGAGCAGCTGTTTCAATTCCACTTCGTCAAGAAGGATTGAGCCGTTGGAAAGCGTTCTTGTATGGTCAGGCATCAGGTATTGTCGAACCGATTGCCGGTGTATTAGGTGCGATATTAGTTACGAAATTAACATCAGTTCTTCCCTATGCTTTAGCATTTGCGGCAGGAGCGATGATTTATGTAGTAGTAGAAGAATTAATTCCAGAGGCGCAACAAAATTCATCAAGTAAAAATCATCATGCGGTGTTTGGTGTGATGGTTGGGTTTATTATTATGATGGTATTGGATGTGGCGTTAGGGTAATAAAAAAGCTAAGCTGATAAAGTCAGCTTAGCTTTTTTTAATGTGAGTGGTTGTGATTAGGTTTGAAAAAGTAATTAGCTAACAAGATAACTAATCCCATTGGAATAATGATGTGAAGAATGACACCGATTAGACCACCTAACATGATTGAGAAAAATGAAAAGACGAAGATGAATCCGATAATCCCTATAATAGTTGAAAGTAAAGTTGTTTGATTTGTCATATCCGTGTCACTCCTTAAAGTTATTTTCTTAATACATTAACTATACCTTTGAAAGAGTCTCAATGTATCCACCTAAAGTCCTATCTTTTATGGGACGATGGTCTAAAGTTAGTTTGTTTATCGGTTATTGAACGGGTAGATTAAGAATTTGGCATTAATTATTATAATTGGTTAAGTATATACTGTAAGCGATTGATATTGGTAACAATTTATAGTATTTATTAGTATAATGGAACATGATAACTGACAGTGTTTTTGCTGTTCAAATAAATTATTGGAGGAATATATTATGAGTAAAGAATTACAAGCATTTTTAGATGCCAACTTAAATGAATTAAAGAATAAAGGTCTTTATAATGAAATTGAACCTTTACAAAGTGCTAATGGCCCGATTATTACAATTGGTGGCAGTGATTTAATTAATCTTTCTTCAAACAACTACCTTGGTTTAGCAACAGATGAGCGTTTAATCGAAACAGCTAAAGATGCTTTAGATAAATGGGGAGCAGGAGCAGGAGCTGTTCGTACAATCAACGGAACATTAGATGTTCATTTAGATTTAGAAAAAGAATTAGCAAAATTCAAAGGAACTGAAGCAGCGATTGCTTACCAATCAGGTTTCAACTGTAACATGGCAGCTATCTCAGCTGTAATGGGTAAAAAAGATGTTATTCTTTCTGATGAATTAAATCATGCCTCAATTATCGACGGGTGTCGTTTATCGGGTGCTAAAATTGTTCGTGTTAATCACTCTGATATGGAAGACTTCCGTGCAAAAGCGAAAGAAGTTCGCGAGTCAGGTTTATATGAAAAAGCAATGTTTATTACAGATGGTGTTTTCTCAATGGATGGCGATATTTGTAAATTACCTGAAATCGTGGAAATTGCAAAAGAATTCGATTTAATGGTTTACGTTGATGACGCTCATGGTTCAGGTGTATTAGGTCATGGTCATGGTACTGTTAAGCATTTTGGTTTGGAAAAAGAAGTAGACTTTCAAATTGGAACATTATCAAAAGCAATTGGTGTTGTTGGTGGCTATGTAGCGGGTAAACAAGATTTAATCGATTGGTTAAAAGTACGCTCTCGTCCATTCTTATTCTCAACTGCACTAACACCAGCAGATGCGGCAGCAGCAACTCGTTCTCTTAAAATTTTGGATGAAGACACTAGCTTAAATGAAAAACTTTGGGAAAATGCAACTTACTTCAAAGAAAAATTACAAGCAATGGGCTTTAAAACAGGTATTACTGAAACGCCTATTACACCAGTAATTATTGGAGATGAGCAAAAAGCGCAAGATTTCAGCAAACGTTTATATGAAGAAGGCGTTTATGTAAAATCAATCGTCTTCCCAACTGTGCCACTAGGAACAGGGCGTGTACGTAACATGCCAACAGCAGCTCACACAACAGAGATGTTAGACCAAGCATTAGCAATTTATGAAAAAGTTGGAAAAGAATTCGACTTAATTTAATTCAATATAAAGGAGAGAATTAATAATGAAAAAAGTATTAGTAACCGGTGCGTTAGGCCAAATCGGTTCTGAATTAGTTTACCGTCTGCGCCAGGATAATGGAATGGATAGCGTGATTGCAACTGATATTCGTAAAATTGAAGGAAGTCCTGTATGTGAAGAAGGAATTTTTGAAATTCTTGATGTAACAGACTATGATAAATTTTTAGCTTTAGCTAAAGATAACAATGTTGATACAGTTATTCACTTAGCAGCTTTACTTTCAGCAACTGCAGAAGCACGTCCAGCCTTTGCTTGGAATTTAAACATGACTGGTTTGATGAATGGTCTTGAAGTCGCACGTGAACTAGATACTAAATTCTTTGCACCATCATCGATTGCAGCTTACGGTCCAGACTCACAACCAGATAACACGCCACAAGATGATTTAATGCACCCAACAACAATGTACGGTGTGACAAAAGTAGCTGGCGAATTATTAGCAGATTACTACTATACTAAATACGGTGTTGATACACGTTCAGTCCGTTTCCCAGGTTTGATTTCTTATAAAGTAGAGCCAGGTGGCGGTACAACTGACTATGCTGTAGATATTTATTATGAAGCTCTTAAATCAGGTTCTTACAAATCATTTATTGCAGAAGGAACATCAATGGATATGATGTACATGGATGATGCGATTGAGGCGATTATTAAATTGATGACAGCTGATCCAAAACGATTAGTTCACCGCAATGCCTTCAATATTACAGCAATGGCGTTTACTCCTGAAGAAATTGCAGCATCGATTCAAAAAGTAATGCCAGAGTTTGAGATGGGTTATGACGTTGACCCAGTTCGCCAAGGAATTGCAGAATCATGGCCAAACTCAATCGATGCAACATGTGCAAAAGAAGAATGGGATTTCTCTCCAAAATTCGATTTAGATGGTATGACAAAAGAAATGCTAGAAAAATTAACAGTGAAATTAAAAGCTGAAGGTAAAATTTAAATTAAAACCACTTCTTAAACAGAAGTGGTTTTTTTGTTCTTTTATATGAACCAGTATCAGTCAAAATAGTTTATTTTTTCAAGCGATACCGTTACTATAATGATAGAGACACGATTAAGATTGAAGGAGTGGTCGCATGAATCAAATGAAAGAAAAACAAAAAATTATCTTAGTAGGGGCGGGCGATGTAGGCTCTAGTTATGCTTTTGCATTAGTTGCACAGAATATCGGACGTGAGCTAGGAATTATTGATCTAAATATTGGAAAAAGTGAAGGTGACGCCTTAGATTTATCTGATGGATTAGCGTACACATCTCCAAAGAAAATATATGCTGCAACTTATGCGGATTGTCATGATGCAGATTTGATTGTCTTAACAGCAGGAGCAGCTCAAAAAGAAAACGAAACAAGATTGGATTTAATCAATAAAAATTTAAAAATCACACAATCTATTGTTTCTGAGATTATGGCGAGTGGATTTGATGGTATTTTTCTAGTTGCAAGTAATCCTGTCGATATTTTAACGTATGCCGTTCAAAAATTCTCAGGCTTACCTAAGCACCGTGTAATTGGGTCAGGGACATCACTTGATAGTGCGCGTTTCCGCCGTTCGCTTGCAAAAATTATTGATGTGGATGCACGTGACGTTCATGCTTATATTATCGGTGAACATGGTGATACCCAGTTCCCAGTCTGGTCACATGCTAATGTCGGGGGCTTACAAATTTATGAATGGGTTAAAAAACAACCAGATATTACAGAAGAACGTTTGATTGATTTAGTCGCAGATGTTAGAGATGCGGCTTATAAGATTATAGAACGCAAAGGTTCAACTCATTACGGTATTGCGATTGCTTTAGCTCGTATTACAAAAGCTATTTTTGATGATGAAAATGCGATTTTTCCACTATCTGTAGCACTTGACGGAGCTTATGGGGAAGAGGATGTTTACATCGGTTCACCAGCTGTTATAAACCGTGAAGGCATTCGCCAAGTTATCGAAATCCCATTGAATGATGTCGAAAAATTAAAAATGAAAGAATCTGTTGCTACGATTAAAAAAATGCAAACAGAAGCTTTCGCAAAACTGGATTAAAAAAAACTGGCTCACTATGTAGTGGGCCATTTTTTTTGGTTAAGAAACTATTAAGAAGCTAAGTCTTTCAAGGACTTTAGCGATTGGGTATAATGAGAGAAAAGGTCTGGAGGGGTTAGTGTGACAAATACAATATTAGTGGTCGATGATGATAAAGAAATCAGACAGGCTGTTAGAATATATCTTGAACAAAAAAAATATACGGTTGTTGAAGCAGTAGACGGTTTAGATGCACTAAAAAAATTAGAGGAGACAATGGTTCACCTTATTATTTTAGATGTTATGATGCCTAGATTAGATGGTATTGCAACAATGCAAAAAATTCGAGAATCTAAAAATGTCCCAATCTTGATGTTAAGTGCTAAAAATGAGGAAGTTGATAAAGTGATGGGCTTAACGAATGGTGCGGATGATTATTTGAGTAAACCGTTTAGCCCACTCGAATTATTGGCTCGTGTTGAATCTTTGTTACGACGTTATCTATCTTTAGGTGAATTTGAAACGACTCAAAATGCCGATATCCTGGAAGTGAATGGCTTAATACTTGACAGAGTAGCAAAAAAAGTCATGGTAGAAGGCCAAAACGTAAAATTAACTCGAACAGAGTTTAAAATTACAGAGCTTCTAATGATGCAGCCAGGTCGAGTGTATTCAATCGATGAGATTTATGAAACAGTTTGGCAGGAACCCAGCTTTAATTCTGATAATACAGTCTCTGTTCATATTCGTAAAATTAGAGAAAAGATAGAAGTAAATCCTAAAAACCCTAAATATCTAAAAGTAGTGTGGGGGGTAGGTTATAAAATTGAAAAATAGAGGACTTGCTCTTACTTTAGCAGTCATCCTAGTAGCCATTACATCCATTTGGTTTAAGACGATGGGGGCGGTAATATCAAACAAAAATAGTCAGTTTGATCAGTTAACCGTAGAAAGAGAATTAAGTGATGTGTATGTCTATAATTATTTAGAAAGCTATGATAAGAATAAGATTGAGTCTTCAGATATAAGTGAAGCAGAAATAGAGGAGTATCGGTATCGTTTTGGTAATCTAGGAACACAGGTCGTAGATATTACAGAACAGTATCGAAGTAGTATTGCGCAAGCAAAGCGAGATAAGTCTCCTCAAAAAGAAGCGGCCTTAATAGAAGAACGGGATCAAAAGATCTCTGCAGTAGTAGATAACTACAGAGATGAAGGTAAAGTAAGAAAAAAAATTGTAAAAGAATACAATCAAGAAATTATAGATAATAAAGATAAAATAGTGAGGGACTATACTCCCCTAATTAAAACAATCAAAGAAAAGTATTGGTATTATTTAGTGGATGCTGAAGGCAATGTTTATAAGAATAAAGAGTTCAGCAAAGTTAATATGTCAGAGGAAAATATTTATGAATATTTAAAAAAAGAAACAGTAGCTAAACCAATAGAAATTGATATGGCAATAGAAGCCCCACAAGTTTTGACATACACTTGGAGAGCTTCTGCATCAGGCCATTCGTTACGTGGTGTTGTCGCAATTGCTAAGGGATCAGAGTTAGAAAAGGATTACCTTAGAGAAGCTCAAAAAATAAAAAATCAACGCATGTCATTTAGTGGAAGTTTAGTATTACTTATTATAGGGGCTATTATTGGTTATTTTTATTTGAAAAGTCCTAATAGATCAAGATTAGTGACAATGTGTAATAAAATTCCACTCGACAGTCGAGTGTTCGTACTTATTTTTACGTTAGGTTTGTTTGTCTTTGTGACTCGCTTAGGGACACTCCGGTATTTTCCAGTAGGCATTCTAATCCTAATCATTATGTTTTCTTTACTATTAAGTATAGCCATTATATTTTTGGTTAAAAGCAGTTATTTAAGTTTGGAAAAGCTAAGTCGTAATCATCAAGTCAAAGCATTTTTAAAAGAAACATGGCCGGTTAAGATAGTAGGGCTATGTATGGAAATGATTCGTAAATTGCCAATCTTTTTACAAGTGCTGGGAGCGGTCTGCATAGTAGTAGGAATTAGTTTTAATATGGCAACAGTCTTTTTGCAGTTTTATAGTGATACCCAAATTAGTTGGTTGATTACATTAGCAATAGGGGGAAGTTTACTTGTTATATTTACGCTGTTAATGTGGCGTAGAGAAGTCAGAATTGACCAACTAAAAGGTGAGTTAAACAAAGTTTTAGCCGCCTACAGTGATAATGTAGATCAAAGTCATACAACAGCTGATATGTTATTAGATATGGATGAATTAAAAGCTGTTATCTCACAAGTTACCGCTAATAGCAGACAATCAGAAGCACTTAAAACAGAACTCTTAACAAATGTGAGCCATGATTTAAGAACGCCTCTAACTTCCATTATTTCGTATGGTGATTTGTTAACCAAAGATAATTTAACAGAAAAAGAACGATTAGAGTACACAGAGATTATTAATCGAAATGCTGATCGTATGAAAAAATTAATTAATGACTTATTTGATGTCACTAAATTAAATAATGGTGAAATAAGGTTAAGCAAACAGACTGTGAATATGGGGCAATTACTAGAACAATCTGTAGCTGAATATGAAGAAGAATTGGAAAAAAAAGAATTGAAATTAATCGTGACAAAACCATCTGAACCTATACTAGTTTCGGTGGATGGAGATAAGATGTGGCGAGTGATTGATAATTTGATGGGGAATATTATTAAATACAGTTTACCTCATACAAGAGTTTATCTCCGTTTAGAGGAATTACCAGATAGAGTTAGCATACAATTGAAAAACATTTCAAAATATGAGTTAAATGAGAATGCGCAACAATTAGTTGAGCGCTTCACTCGTGGTGATTCTGCTAGACAAACAGAAGGTTCAGGTTTAGGTTTGGCAATTGTTAACGCAATTGTGTTACTTCATGGAGGTAAATTAGATATCGTTGTAGATGGTGATATGTTTAAAATAACCATATTATTACCAAAAGATTAAAAAAAACTCCCTAATAGTTAGGGAGTTTTTTTTAATCACGTTTCATAATAGCAAAGCCGACGCCATCAGGACCGACATGAACACCTAAGGCAGGTGTAACTTGGTCGAATAAGAAAATATTACTATGTGGAAGACGCTCTTTAATTGTTGCCATCAAGGCTTTAGCATCTTCTGGACAATTAGAATGTGCAACACCAATATCATAAAGTGTACTAGATGCGACAAATTTTTCAGCATCTTGAATCATTTTTTCTAAGCTACGTTTACGGCCACGGGCTTTTGTAACAGTATGATAGACACCTTCTTCATTACAAGAGATAACGGGATGAAGGTTTAGAGCGTGTCCAATAACAGAAGAGACAAGTCCGATACGGCCACCTTTTTTCAAATACTCTAAGGTTGGTAAGCTGAAGTAAACTTTGGCATTTGGAATATTGGCATTTAAGCGTGATTCAATTGTGGCTAGGTCTAAACCGCTATCAATTAATTCTTTGGCATAGACACCTTGAAGCGCAGCCCCCATTGTAATATTTTTAGTATCAATCATCGCTGTTTCTAGTTGTGGAAAATGTTCTAAATTAAGTTTTAGCGCATTGTATGTGCCACTTAAACCAGTTGAGATAGTTAAAACAATAGCTTGAGTGTAGCCATCAGCAAGTATTTGCTCTACGATTGCATGAATTGTATTTCCATCAGGTAGCGATGTAGATGGAATTTCCGTATCTAATCGTGCATAAATTTCATCAGAAGTAATCGTAACATTGTCAATATAAGTCGCATCTTTGTAAATAATATTTAAAGGGACTTCATAAATCCCAGCTTGATTTGAAATATCTTTTGGTAAATCTACTCCAGAGTCTACTAGTAAGGCGATAGAATTTTTCATAGGTCAGTTATCCTCAGTTTCTGTATGTTTAGTGGGTATACGATCAATCGTATGTTCGGCTATAAGCTTAGCAACAAGTGAAATTGTTGCCATTTGTATAGGTAAATAATTAGTATTTACAAGGGGCATTTCCAACTTAACTAGATTGTCAACAACTAGAAATTGTTGTATCGTATCTTCCATTTGTTGGCAAAATTGATCGTAATTAATACGGTAATCAACACCGTCACCTTGTTGGGTTGCTATCCCTTTTTGAATGATAGACATATCAAAGGATTGCTTTAGAGTTGTAATGATAATTAATTTGGCAAGATGTCTACGGTCATATTTTTTTTTCTCAGGTGGTAAAATCCATTTTTTTTTGACGTAGTTATTGATCATTGCAGATGTAATTAAATGTTGATTGCTTGAACCTAATTTAAAAGGAAGAGTATAACGTTCAACCAAAGTTACAAGTTGATCCATATAAATAGGGATATCAGGTAACTCGTGCCAACGAGGCAAATGTATACTATTAAGATTGGTTTGCCAATGAATATCTGAATCGGACATGTAAATGATCTCCTTGATTATTTTATCTAGTTTCCAAAACTATATCATAAGGTTTTGGAAAAAACAATAGAAAAAAGGGCTTCCTAATGGAAGCCCTTTTTTTCTCATAATGGGTGGATTATTTGCCGAAAAGACCTTTAACTTTGTCTAACATACCTTCAGCATTATGTAATGCTTCACCAGCATTTTCACCTAATAAACCTGTAAGATCATGGATTTTATCTCCAATATCTTCTTTGTGCTCTTCGATGAACGCTTTAGCGTCTTCTAATTTACCATCATTTAACATTTCTTTAGCTTTTGCTACTAATTCTTCTGGTTTCATAACTAGTCATCTCCTTCAATAAGATAAGAAAATAATATCACGATATATTAGCACTGTGCAATATAAAACAATCTATTATTAAAACTTAACTATCAATTTGGTTAGAAAAGTACACAAAACGATAGTTAGTAATGGATATGGAACTGAAAATAGAGTTCTGTAAATGTTTCTTAATTGAAAAATGTATCAAGTGGACCAAACCGATACCCACTTCCATGGACCGTAATAATATAACGTGGTTCTTTAGGATTAGGTTCGATTTTCTTTCTAAGATCTTTAATATGAGAATCAATAATGCGATCATGTCCATCGAAATCAATCCCTTTCACCTGATCAAGTAATTCGCTTCTAGAGAAATATTTTGTAGGATTACCAGCTAAAGTGAGTAGTAATAAGTATTCTGAATGTGTAAGAGTCACCTCTTTACCTTGAATAAAGACTTGTCGTGATGATGGGGTGATACAAAGGGTTCCTTCATCAAAGAGCAGAATATCAGAATGTGAGCTATTACCTTGATGTTTCATTGTTTTATTTATTCGAGCCAATAATTCTTGGTAACGAATAGGTTTTGAAAGGTAATCATCGGCTCCAGAAGACAAACCAGCCACAACATTAGTTTCGTCGTTAAAAGTACTAACAATAATAAGTGGCATTTGATAGGTGGTTGTAAGTTCCTCAATATAGTAGTAGTCATTTCCTTCAGAGGAGAGAGGATCGATTAAAAGTAAATCTATTTGATTAGTAGAAATAAGTTCTGTCAGCTGGCTTTTAGAATCAGCTAGGAATACCGTGTAGTTTTGTGACTCTAAAAAAGATTTTAATTTTTTAGAATCATCTACGTCATTATCCAATAAAATAATCTTCATATTAAACGTCCTTTCTAATGAAATTCAGTATGATAAGCCCATAATATCATAGCTTTACTATTTTTTACAAAAGCAAGGATATCTAAATTACTCTAAAATTATCAAATGTTATCGTTATATTTCAATCGTTACGATTCCGATATTTGGGCTTATCTCCATAAAATCTACACATCTATAAGGTATCGTATGAGGGTAGGTAAAGCTCATATTAATAAGAGTTAAAATAAAGGAGAACACAACAACTATGAAGAAGAGTTTAATTTTAGCACTAACAGTTATTACAATGGGTGTATCAAGTCCATTAGTTAGTTTAGCAGATAGTATTGATGATAAAATCCAAGCAGCAGATAACAAAATTGATGCGATTACAAAGGATAAAGCTGAAGCAGATGCTTATCTGGGGTCATTAGAGTCCGATATTTCACAATTAGAAGCGGAGTATGACGCGACATTAGCAGAGAAAGTTTCAAATGAGGAAAAATTAAATAAGATTAACGATAAAGTAAGTGTATTGAAAGAAAAAATTGAAAAACGTAAAGTTCAAATTGAAAAGCAAGCACGTAATGCTCAATTGAATGCCAATGAATCCCCACTGATTTATATCTTAACTAATTCGGAATCATTGACGGATGCTATTACTAAAGGACTGGCAATGACTAAATTAGTTTCAACAAATAATGATGTTATGGCTACACAAAAGAAAGATAAAGAGAAGCTCGTTGTACTACAAGATGAAATGGCAGAAAAAATTGAGGTCATTACAGAAAAGACAAATGAATTAGCAGCTAACAAAGAGTCTTTATTGGAAGCAAAATTAGAGCAAGCAGTCAAAATTAATGAAATTGGTGCGGCTTTAGCGACAGAAAAGGCTGAGAAATCTAAATTTGTTAAAGAAAAGAAAAAAGCAGAAGCACGTCGTAAGGCTGAATTGAAACGTTTAGCAGAAGAGAAAAAATTACAAGAGAAGTTACAAAAGCAAGCTGAAGAAGAGCAAGCACGTCAAGCGGTGATTGCGAAAGAACAAGCAGCGAAAGAGCAAGAAACTAGAATTAAAGCAGAACAAGAAGCTAGAGCTAAGGCAGAACAAGAGCAAGCGGCTAAAGAACAGGCTCAAAAAGAACAAGACGCACAACAAGTAGTTGAAGAAACTCAAGTTACAGAAGCAACAACAGAAACACAAGAAGAAACTCAGGTTACAGAAGCAACAACAGAAACACAAGAAGGAACTCAAGTTACAGAAACAACAACAGAAGCAACAACAGAAACACAAGAGGAAACTCAAGTTACAGAAGCAACGAAAGAAACACAAGAAGAAGTACAAACAGAGGCGACAACAGAAACACAAGAAGAAACAGTTACAGAAACGGAAGTGGTAGAACAAACGCAAGAAGAACCACAACCAGAAGTTGAAAAAGAAGAAGTCGCAACACCACCGGCGACAGGATCAGGTTGGGCATCGCCACTATCAGGTGCTTTAATCGTGACTAGCCCGTTTGGTTACCGTCAAGATCCGAATGGTGTATCAGGTAATGGACATGATGGAATAGACCTAGCGGGTTCACATGGCACGCCGATTTTAGCAGCTAAGTCAGGAACTGTGGCACAATCAGGTTTTGATCCTTCGGCAGGTAATTATATTATTATTGATCATGGTGATGGTTACTATTCTTACTACATGCATATGAGTAGTCTGATTGCAGGAGCCGGTCAAAGTGTCTCTACTGGTCAAACCATTGGTTTAATGGGCACAACTGGAAATTCAACAGGTGTTCACTTACACTTTGGTGTAGCAACAGGTATTTGGAGTGGATTTGTAAATCCAGCACCTCTATTAGGTATTTAATAAAAAATCTAGACAGATAAGCTGTCTAGATTTTTTTGTTTACTAAAAACATCAAAAAATGGACAGGAAATTGCAAAAAGTAGTTGATAGAATTGATAAAATGCTACAATAGTAAAGTAATATAAGAAGATTACTATCAAAGAAAAGCATAGAGGTAAAATAATGCGTTGTAGAAAATGTCATAATGAAGTTGAAACAGGAAAAATTGTGTGTGGAAATTGTCGTAAAAAGACACCTTCAAGAAAAAAAAGTAAATCTAAAAGACGAGTAACTAGAAGAAATGAACGATTAGAAAAAAATGGAGTAGAAATAATTCCAAAAGTTGAAGCTACAATTTCGAATTCTGAAGAAAAGAATGTCCAACTTAAGGGTAGCCAAGAGCAGACCGAGGTAGTTAAAGACATACAAATTCAAAAAAATGTGGATGAACCCATTAAAAAAGTGAAAAATAGAAAGATAGTACTGTTTAAAGGCCTATTATTATTTTTATTTGGTGTAGCTATCGGGATTATTGGAACGATTAATATGAGTCAAAAGCATGCTGGGGAAAAGATAGCTGTTACTGTGGAAACCATAGAGGCATCTAATGAGACTGAACAAACAGAATCGCTTTTAAAGACGAGTATGGAACAGACTAAGGTATCCCAAAAAGAAGAGGATATACACGAGACTGAGGAAAAAGAAGTTAAGAAAAAAAAGGGTTCAAGTTTTATGAAAGAGTTACCCAATAAAATTGTTGAAAATGTTAAGGGATTAAAAGGATATTATAGTTATTACTTACATGATCTTTCTGAACCTAATGGAGTAAGTGGAAGTAGTAAGAAGATGTTATCGGCAAGTACGATTAAACTTTTTATTTTGGAAAATGCATTTTTTCAAGTGAAGGCTGATAAGTTAGTGTTAGATGAGCCGTATGAATTGTTAGAGGAAGATAAAGTTCCTGGAACGGGTGATATACAGAATGCTGAAGAAGGGACTGTGTATACAACTGAAGAGTTATTGAATTTAATGATTATTGATAGTGACAATACAGCAACTAATGTTATAATCGACCGTTTAGGTGGAATTGAAGAAATATCAGATTATATTTTAGACAGAGGATATAGAGACACTATCCTTGCTCGAAAAATGGGGGATACAACAGCTATTAGTGAAGGAAAAGATAATTACACATCGGTTGATGATGTGGGGGAGTTAATGACCAAATTAGCAGAAAAAAAATTAATAGGTGAAGAAGAAGATAGGCAAATGCTAGAGATATTATCTAAAGGTAAAAATCATGATAAACTTGCAAATTCTATTTCTGATAAAATGAAAATATACTGTAAATCGGGGGAATATAGTGATTTCGGTGTCCAAAATGATACATTATTAGTTGAAGGTCCGGAAGGAAGTTATATTTTAACAGTTATGTCTGAGAATGGTGATGAATCTGAACAAATTTCTATCTTGCAAACCATTGGAAAAGAGGCATATGAGTTGATGTTAAAAAGATAATATAAATTTAAAAGAGCCTCTTGGGGCTCTTTTTTTCGTCCAGAATAGGAAGGATATAAAAAAAGTTATATAATACGTCTTGAATATATATAAGACGTATTATATAATCAACCCATACAAATGATACGTCTTATATAAAATAAAACATCTTAATAAAATTCATAACTTGGAGGTTATACTAATCATGACAAAACGTATTTACGATTTTTCAGAAGGTACTGGTGAAATGAGAAAGTTGCTTGGGGGAAAGGGTGCTAATCTAGCAGAAATGTCTCGTTTGGGATTACCTGTACCAACTGGTTTCACCATAACCACTCCTACATGTATTAATTATTTAGAAAATAATGAAAGCGTTTCTCAACTATGGTCAGAGTTAGATGGTGCTATAGAACGGTTAGAACAGCGAACTGGTAAGCATTTTGATGATCCGACTAATTTACTATTAGTATCAGTTAGAAGTGGGTCACAGTTTTCGATGCCTGGTATGATGGATACAATTTTAAATTTAGGTTTGAGTGATGAGACAGTAGAGGGATTTGCTGAATTAACAGGTGATGCACACTTTGCTTATGATTGTTATCGTCGTCTACTTCAAATGTTTGGTGAAGTGGTCTATGCTATTCCAAAGATTAAATTTGATAATATTATTGCGAGGCAAGAAGAGCAATCTAAAAAAAATGTGACAGATTTTTCGTTAACAGAACTAAAAACTATCATTACTAAATTTCATAAACTTTACGAGGAACACGGGTTAGTCTTCCCGCAAACGGCAACTGAGCAATTGAGAATTGCGGTAACAGCTATTTTTGAATCATGGAATAATAAACGCGCGATGACATACAGAGAGTTACATAACATAGATCATAATCTAGGGACAGCCGTTAATGTCCAGAGTATGGTCTTCGGAAATAGTGGTGAAGAGAGTGGGACAGGCGTTGTTTTTTCTCGAAATCCATCAGATGGTGAGAATGAATTATTCGGCGAATTTTTGATTAATGCTCAAGGGGAAGATGTGGTTGCTGGTATCAGAACACCACAACCGATTGCATCTTTAGCGGAAGAAATGCCTAACATGTATCATGAATTGAAAAAATTAGTTGAGCAATTAGAAACGCACTACCATGACATGCAAGATATTGAGTTTACAATAGAAGATAATCGTTTGTATTTACTGCAAACACGTAATGGCAAACGAACAAATCAGGCGGCATTAAGAATTGCAGTGGAGATGGCAGAAGAGCGTCTGATCACAAAAGAAGAGGCCTTATTGAAAGTAACCCCTGATATGGTTAACTCAACATTGCATGATGTTTTTTCCGAAGAGAGTAAGGCAAGAGCAACGCTATTTTCTAAAGGGTTAGGTGCTAGTCCAGGGGCAGCAAGCGGAAAAATTTGTTTTGATTCAGAAGCAGCAAAAGCTCTTCATTTAGCAGGTGATCCTGTTATTTTAGTTCGAAATGAAACGTCACCAGATGATATTGAAGGTATGATTACCAGTCAAGCGATTGTAACGAATCACGGAGGGATGACCTCTCATGCAGCAGTTGTTGCTAGAGGTATGGGGACGTGTTGTGTCACAGGGTGTGGCAATCTAGTGATTGATGAGGAAGCCGGAACGGTTTCGGTAGATCGTGTGACCTTAGAAGAAGGTGACTGGGTTTCTGTTGACGGAACGTCAGGTGTCATTTACCTGGGTGTATTAGAAAAAGAAAGCATTACAACCAATCATCATCTGACAACGTTGTTGGAGTGGGCAGATACAGTATCAGATTTAAAAGTAAGAGCCAATGCTGAAACGCCGCAAGATTTACAAACAGCGATGGACTTCGGTGCAGTGGGTGTCGGCTTAGCTCGTACGGAGCACATGTTTTTCAAGAAAGAGCGCCTACAAGAAATTCGTAAAGTAGTCCTAACAGAAGATGAGGCAGAAAAACAAGAAGCTTTAGAAAAATTATTAGATTATCAACGTTCAGATTTTGAGAAAATGTACCATATCGTGAGAGAAAAACCGATGGTCATTCGTCTATTAGATCCACCGTTGCATGAATTTTTACCCTCAAGTTCAAAAGAAATTGAAGTTTTAGCGAAAGAAATTGAGTGGGATGTTTCCAAATTAACAAATCGTATCCATAGCCTAGAAGAAACAAATCCAATGCTAGGGCATCGCGGTTGTCGTTTAGGCGTGACATTACCAGAATTATATCAAGTTCAAGTTAAAGCGATTATCTTAAGCGCGATGACATTGCGTCGTAAAGGGGTACCTGTTGTTCCTGAAATCATGATTCCCTTGGTTGCGGAGAAGGAAGAGTTGTCACAAATTAAAGCACAATTAATTAAGGTGATAGATGATGTGATGGGACGTGAAAAATGCCCATTCCCTTATGAAATTGGGACAATGATTGAGTTGCCTCGTGCTTGCTTGATCGCAGATGACTTAGCAAAAGAAGCAGATTTCTTTAGCTTCGGAACAAATGATTTAACCCAAATGACATATGGTTTCTCTAGAGATGATGCCACTAAATTCTTATCAGAGTATCTTGAAAAAGGGATTATTTCCCATGACCCATTCCAAACGATTGATGAACATGGTGTCGGGGAGTTAATTAAATTAGCTGTGGCCAGAGGGCGTAGTATTAAACCGGATATGGTGATTGGCGTCTGTGGCGAATTAGGAGGTGACCCAACATCGATTAAATTCTTCCAATCAATAGGATTGGATTATGTGTCATGTTCGCCGTTTAGAGTACCGCTTGCACGTCTAACAGCAGCACAAGTAGGACTAATGGCAAACGAGTAGTCGATTGCCCAAAAGAGCTGGCTGTACTATAATTGAGTCAGACTAAAGAGACGGTGGATGATCATGAAATTAACAGAAAGACAACAAACTATTATAAAGATTGTTAAAGATAATCAACCGATCACAGGAGATAGAATTGCCAAACAATTAGGATTGACAAAGCCGACCTTACGTAGTGATTTATCCGTGCTCACTATGACAGGAATGCTTGATGCCAAACCTAAAGTAGGTTATTACTTAGCTGACAGCCCTGTAGATCCGTTGTTATTTGAAGAAGTCTATCAAAAGAAAATAGCGGAAGTGATGACACCTGCTGTATGTATCTCTCAAGCGACAACAGTAGGAGATGCGATTACCTCTTTATTTATGTATGATGTGGGAACGTTGTACGTAACGGAGAACGATGAATTAGTCGGTGTTATTTCACGAAAAGATTTACTTAGAACGATGGTAAGTTCAGGTGATCAGACCTTACCTGTGGCGATTGCAATGACCCGTGTTCCGAAAGTAGTAGCGGTGACAGCGGACCAAACGATTCTTGAAACAGCAGATTTACTGATGAGAAGTCAGGTTGATTCATTACCAGTCGTGGCAGCAGATAATAATTACAAGGTCATAGGTAAAATAACAAAGACGATTGTCGTCAAACATTTTGTAGACGAAGGTCATAGATCGAAAGGACTTAGATAGAGATGTCAAATGAAATTACAATTTATATCATGTCAGATTCAATCGGTGAAACGATACAAAAAAATATCAACGCGGTGTTAGCTCAATTTTCGAGTGTTGAGAAAAAGAATGTTCGTCGTTTTTCTTTTATTAATTCGAAAGAAGAGCTGAGAAGCATCTTGGAAGAAGCGGTAAGCGAGCAAGCAATCGTTGCCACAACATTTGTGAGCAAGGACTTAAATCTATTTGCAGCTGAATTTTCTAAAGAAAATCAGTTAGAGTATGTTGATTTTATGAGCCCGCTATTAGAGATGATTAGCCGTCAAACAGGAGTTGAGCCAGAAGAAAAACCAGGTTCTATTTACCGTATGAACGAACGTTATTTTAAGCAAGTAGAAGCAGTAGAATTTGCAGTTCGTTATGATGATGGGAAGGAACCCCAAGGATTCTTAAAATCTGATATTGTTATCTTAGGTATTTCTAGAACGTCTAAGACACCTTTAAGTATGTACCTTGCAAATAAGTCGTATAAAGTGTCGAATTTGCCTTTAATACCAGAGGTTGCTCTGCCCGATGTCTTGCATCAGGTGCCAAGTGAAAAAATTGTAGGGTTAATTGCAGAACCGGTTTATATCCAAAAAATCCGTCAAAGTAGAGCTGACTCAATGGGGTTAACAGGGAAAAATACTTATGTTGACCTTGCTCGTATTACTGAAGAAATTGCGTATGCTAGACGTGTCTATGAACAGCTAGGCGCAACTATTATTAATATAGATAACAAAGCTATCGAAGAAACGGCTTCATTAATTGAAGCTCTATTATAAAAAAAGCCAAAGGACACCAGTCCTTTGGCTTTTTTCTATAATAAGGTTAAACGATTATGACACGCTGTTAAAGTTTCCTCGTCCCATAGAGAAACTTGAACCTCACCAATATGTACTTTTCCGAGAAGTAATAAACATAACCTACTTTGTCCGATACCTCCTCCGATAGTCAACGGCAATGTACTAGCGGCGATTTGTTGATGAAAATCATAGCGCATACGGTCCTCTGCCTGTGCTTGTTTTAATTGGTAGGCAAGGGAAGTCTCGTCAACTCGTATACCCATACTAGACAGTTCAACGGAACATTCAAGAGGTTCATGCCAAAAGAGCAAATCACCATTGAGAGCCCAATCATCATAGTCAGGTGCGCGATGATCATGAGGATGACCGCTTTTTAAAGCCTCTCCAATTTGGGTAATAAATGTTGTGTGATGTTCTTTGACAAAAGCGTGTTCTCTTTCTTTAGGAGTTAAATCTGGATAAAGCTCCTCTAGTTCTTGACTTGTAATAAAGGTAACTGACGTTTCAATATGTGTCTGTAAAGCAGGATACCTTGTTCGCAATCGACTAGCGGTTTCGGCAATCGCGTTGACAAGACTTTGGACGACCTCCTGTAGGTAAGCAGTGTTCCGCTGGTCTGCAGTAATAACCCGTTCCCAGTCCCATTGGTCAACGTAAAGAGAATGAAGGTTGTCGAGTTCTTCGTCACGTCTAATGGCGTTCATATCCGCATATAAACCATTTCCTACGTGGAAGTCATACTTTTTAAGAGCCATTCGTTTCCATTTGGCTAGTGAATGAACGACTTCACCCTGGTCTTCTAAAGAAGGAATATCGAAACGGACGGGACGTTCACTGCCACTTAAATTATCATTAAGCCCAGACTTTTCATTAACGAAAAGTGGGGCAGATACGCGCTTTAATTTCAGGCTTCCGCTTAGTGCTTCTTCAAACCATTTTTTGATAAAGCCAATAGCTGTTTGTGTGTCATAAATGTCTAGAATAGGAGAATAGTTGTCAGGAATAATTGTCTTGCTAATGGTACTCACACTTCTTTCTAATTTAATTTTAATCTATTTTAGCATAAAACAGACAAAATCGTAACATGTAACAAAAAAACTATTAAAAAAAGACCGATATAATAAAGAAACTGTCAAGTATTGCGATACTTACTACAGCTATAAACGACCCACCAAAGATATTTTTTTACAGAGGGATAGGGATTAATAGTGAGTCCCATTTTTTATTTGAATAATCGAGAAGGTGGGTTCTTGCGACTTGGTATCATACCATTTTTAAAATTGTTTTTAAGGATTAGATTAGGTGTTGTCCAAAATTAAGCGTATACTCGTGGTAATAAGAGGGAGGTTGTTTTAAGGTTGTCAGTAGTTGTCACGGAATAAGATATTGGGTAAGCAACTCCTTTAGTCACGGAATAGGGTAATAAAAATGAAAATAGGTATTTTAAAAGAAACCAAAGATGGAGAGCAACGAGTAGCATGTACACCACAGTCTGCTTTAATTCTTATTGAGGCAGAGCATGACATTTATGTCCAAAGTGAAGCAGGTTTAGGAAGTGGCTTTACAGATGGAGAGTACGAAAAAGTAGGAGCTGTTATTTGCCAAAATGCTGAGCAAGTCTATAAAGAGAGTATCCTTATTTATAAAGTAAAAGAAATTGAAAAACGTGATTATTCTTATTTAAAAGAGCATCATATTATTTTGAGCTTCTTACATACGAATAGCAATGAATCAGAGATGAGGGCACTTATAGCAAGTAAGTGCTTGGCCATAGCATACGAAGATATTACAGATGAAACGGGTGAGTTTCCTATTTTAAAACCGATGAGTGAGTTGGCGGGGAAAGTCGCTTTTATTGAAGGACTATCTCAACTCCAAACGATACATGGTGGTGTTGGAGTTTTACTTAATTCAATTTTAGGGTTGCCAACGCCTCGAGTTGTTGTCATTGGACCAGGACATGCCGGTCGAGCTGCTGCTGAATTAGCTGCGTCTTTCGGCAATCATGTCATCCTTTTAGGGAGAGGATTGGCAAATTTAGAAAAAGCTCAACAGCTTTTACCTAAAACAACGGAATTGTTATACGCAACCAAAGACACGGTACGAAATGCTTGTTTGGAAGCTGATTTGATTATCAATTGTGTATTGTGGCCCAAAAATAGAGAGGGGCATTTGATTGAAGAATCCGATTTAAAGGAACTGAAACCGGGGTGTCTTATTGTGGATGTTTCGTGTGATGAAGGGGGAGCAATTGAAACAAGTTATGCAACAACCATTTCTAACCCTACCTATGAAGTGGCTGGTATTCGACATTATTGTGTAGATAATTTGCCAGCTTTATATGGAAGAACGGCAACCCTAGTGTTAAGTAATGCAACCCTTCCGTATGTGTTAGAGTTAGCAAATAAAGGTGGCAAGAAAGCATTAAGTGATAATCCTCATTTAAGACAAGGAGTGTCAACTTATAAAGGAAAAGTGACACTGATGGAAACCGCGAGAAAGCATAGTATGGAATACTATTCGATAGTAGACATGTTAAATTAAAAAAGGTAGCAAGTAAGGTTTGAAACTTACTTGCTACCTTTTTATTTATTTTTTCAACGCTTCAGCGACCTTAGTGTAGAGTTCGCCAGTTGTTTCGCATGATTTAAAGTCATCAGGATTTAGCTTAGCTTTATCAGCAATAGCTTTAATGTCATCTGAAGTAGGTTTCTTTTTAATATTAATTGATTCAATATTAGTTACAACGCCATCATCCGAACTTGGTAAACTAATAATACCCTCGTTCATTAATTTTACAACAGCGTCTCGTCCTTCTTGATTTTTATCAAGGCCAATAACATCCCAGTTATGGAGCATTTTACCCTCGTATGTTCGGTTTACGACTTCATCAAGATAGCGTGCACATAGTTGTTGGATACGTCCATCAACCTCACCAAAATTCTCTTCGTCAGTCGTACTATAGATTTCTTTAAAGTCGCGGCCAACTAAAGGACCGTCTTCTGATTGTAAGAACTTCATACGGTAAGCATTCATCCCAACTTTGATAGAGGTATCGTCTTTAATAGGTGTACCATCTAATTTAGTTAAATTTTTAATTCGTTTTTTAGCGGGTTCACGTAAGTCGATATCATATTTTATTCCGTGGAAGCGATCGTTAGTATTGTATTTACTTGTTCGACGTTCTTTATCGAAACTAATCGTAACATCGCCATCTTCAAGCGTATTATAGTAACCAGCAGCCCATTCCATATAGTCTTTTAAGTCTTTACCTGTTACGTCATAAACAGTGACTTCACCACCAGCGTAGCGGTAATTTTTAGCAATATCTTTTTTACGGATATCGCCAACATTTAATTTAGGTGAATCCGTGTCGATTTGGAATGCAACCACATCAGCGTCTTGACTGTAATGTTGCATAACTTCACCAAGGAAATTATGGAGAGGTGTTTCTTGAATTTGGACTTGAGGAATCCCTTTAATTTCATTTTCAGGAACAAGATCCATTCCAATTAGTTTTCCTAATTCAGTGTTAGCGTCCTTTCGTGCTTTCTCATGAGAGTCAGCTAATAGTTGAGTGATTTTTTTATCTTCCTCATAGTCAGCGACTTTAATCGCTGATCCTTTTTTCTCTTTGGTTTTGAAGCCATCTTTATCTTTTTCTAGTGTTAAATCAACACGTGAAACATAGCGACCGTATTTATCAGGTTCGACAATTAGCACATCATTGATGAATTCTTCTTCAACTAAGGTATGCATATGACCGGCGAAGATAACATCTAGTTCAGGAATTTGCTTAGCCATATCGGCTACACCTGTATTTTCAACGTTATTTTCATTTTCAATTCCCATATGGACAACCGCAACTAAGATATCTGCTTTTTCTTTAATCTCTTTGATTGTTTTAATGGTTTCTTTTACAGGATCAGTTAGTTTTTTACCATCAAAAATATCAGTGTCTTCTTTAAATTCAGCAACCATAGGTGTAGTCATTCCGATAAAGCCAACTTTTACGCCATCACGTTCAATAATTTTATAGGGTGCAAAGTAGGGTGTGTCATCTTCTAGTTGAACATTTCCGGCTAGAACAGCCCCATCAAATTGTTTTGTTATATTATCTAATACATCAAAGCCGTAATCGAATTCATGGTTTCCCATTGTCCAAATATCGTATTTTAAAGCTTTTAGTGATTCAGTTGCAGGATGTGGGTCATCTTTTTGAAAGAGTTCTGCGGAGTTGTCTTGGATTAAATCTCCTGCGTCTACCAGCAACATATTAGGATCTTCTTTTCTTACTTCATTTACAATGGTACTGATCTGAGCAAAACTACCATCCGTATTAGCGACATCTGTTGCATAATCCCAAGGCATGTAGCGACCGTGGATGTCAGAAGTTCCTAAAATCGTTAATTTTTTTTCAGTGGCTCCAGTTTCTTCCTTTGATGCTTTATCCTCATCTTTTTTTGTAGAACAACCTGTTAATATTAGCGTGCATGTTAATACGATTGCTAGTGATACATATCTTTTTTTCATCTTGCTCCCCCTTTAGAATTGATAACAAATCAAATTGTAAGCGTTTTTATAGGTATTTTCAACCTTTATTAGACAATGTGTTAAAAATAGTCTAAAAAGAGGTCGTTTGTTGCAAGAGTTAGGATAACTTTTTTGAAAGCGTTATATTAAGTTGGTTTGATTAGAGGTATAATTAATTAAAGGAGGTATTATTATGCCAGAAATTGTAAGAGCACCTGATAACTACCGCTCATCAAGTATTATGGAAACTATTGTATTGCCATCAGATAAAGCAGCTGAGAGTAAGCAAGCTGCACAAGCTATAATGAATGCGCAACGTGAAAAAAATAAGAATCTGATAGAGATAGATGATTCAAAAGAGAAAAAACGAAAAGGTCGTCGTAAAGAACAGGATCAACACGAAAAAGAATAAAGGACGTGAGTAGATGGATGTTAGAATAGAAAAAACAATACGGTCGGTATGGCTAGCTGTGTTAGGTTGGGGAGTAGTTACTTTGGTTCTCCCTTATTTACTCTTTGCTCTTCAAAGAGTGATGTTTCTTAACCTTTTATTAGATCTCAATTTGTGGAAGTCAGGTATTTTAATAGTATTAGCGAGCTATAATTTGAAAATTTGGAAGTAAAAAAGAAGACTTGCCCCACGGCAAGTCTTCTTTTTTATTTTAGAACGGTATTAAGCTTTGTTAATAAATTTAATAAGTTGTTATAGTCAATGCTGGGGTCTTTTTCGCTCACCTGTGCATAGATTTTTTCTGCGATAAGAGGTAATTCTTTTTTTAGTTTTTTTCCTTCATCAGTTAGTTCCAGAACCATAACACGTTCATCTTCGTTAGAGCGTATCCGTGTTACCAGTTGTTGTTTTTCTAATTTTTTTAGAAGAGGACTTAGTGTTCCTGAGTCTAAAAAGAGCTGATCACCTAACGTACGGACAGACATACCTTCTTCAATTGCAAGCATGGCAATAAATCCAGTATAAGTTAATTGATAAGGATCTAATAACGGTTTATACAACCGAATAATCTCCTTTGACGCAACATAAAGCTGAAAACAAATACTTTGATCAAGTGTTTTTTCTTCTGATGACATAGTTTCGCTCCTAGTTTTAAATATAGCCTCAGTGTAAAGAAAATAAAAATTAAAGTCAAATATAATCGAATGGGGACCGCTGTTATCGGTTGATTGATTGAGACGTAACACCCATCCAATTTCCTAGATAAGAATGTTGAGCTGAGTCAGAACCCGAAAGCCATTGCTCTTCTTGATTAAGAATAAGCACCTCACCAGTAGGAAAGTCTGAAGTGATCACCTGTTTTTCTTCTTCATCTGATTTCGACTGCTTTTGTCTAGTCGATTGCTTATTTTTAATAGGGGGAAGGATAGCCGGGGCCACCTCCAGAGGGACTGGGAGTGCTGATGATTCATTATTATTATGTACAGGTTTATCAGGAAGAAGGGGTGCCTCCTGTTTCGTGAGCGCTATTGGGTCAGGTACAATAGGTTCTGAAATAATGGGAGTTGACCTCAGATTATCATTTATCTGAGGTGTATCGGCACTCCCTTCGATAACGACAGTCACTTCATCTTGATCTAGTGTTATACCATAGGTTTGTTGAGCAAAACTTAATAAAGCTAGACTGGAAATTAAAAGTGTAGTACGTTTCATTTATTACATCCCCTTTCTAATATCAATTAAAGTATCCCCAAATAAGCGCCAATCGTTTATAGAAGGTGGATCTTTCCAAATAATTTGAGGTATATTAATTTGATAATTGGCAAAATCTGAGACATACAAGTTAGTATTTGCAGTTACTTCGTCATCAAAAATGACTTTAAGAGCATCGAAAGCGCTAATTTTATTTTTGATATGCTTTGAGTAAGTCATACTCCTAGAGAAATCGACACAAATATGTAGCGGTGACTGAAAAGCGTTATTAGGAACATACGTCACAATTAAAAATAACAAGTCATAAAAAAGAGAGAATGCTTCTGGAGACAATTCAGACTGACCAGTTCGAGAGAGAATAAACTCACTAATAAGTTGACTTTCTGAGACGTAAAGTTCAGTAAATTGTTGGTTAATAAGGTCGTTATTAAAACTATCAGTATAATAATTAAACAGATTATACTTCAAAAATGAAGCAGAAGTTTCTTGAAGTAATTTAGCTTCACATAATTGAAACTCTTCCTCAGAGTTGCAAGCCTTTCTCATGTGTGAGATAAAATCAGATGTTTGAGCTATAAGTTGAGGAGACATAGTAAAACCATCTAATATGTTAAGGTCGGTTAGTAAAGATTCTGATAATAGGAATTCAATTAAATATAATACTTCTATATGAGTTTTTTGTTCGGATAATGCAGGGAAAAGTTGTTTGAACGTCAAAGTTAGGATAGAGTATAAACGATCAGAAGAACGACTTATTCCTTTTTTAAAAGTGAGTGAATCAGCTTGTTCAATCACGAACCCTTGTTTGATACGTATTAATGATACTGAAATAAAGTATTCCAGTTTTAATTTCATGCTGTATGAGGAAGGGAAATTCAGTTGTTTAATTAAAGCATGTGTCAAAAGATGCGCTGATTTTAATACAGAATTATTAAAAGGTGATTCAATTCCTTTAAAGAAAAAAAGCAACATCTCAAAGGTTTTTAAGCGAATATGCCGTTCTGAACCTATAAGTTTTTGGTTATGAATCTTAATAGCAAAAGGCTCTAGCTGTTTGTTAAGTTTTTTGATTAGTTTATAGGCACTTGCTTGGCTTATACCTATTTCTTTGATTTTGAGTGGGAAATTATGCTCACCCTTGTTAAAAAACATATAAATTTCAAATAATGGTGATAGCTTTAGGTAATAAAGCTTAAACTTATTAATTAATTCGTTATTAATACCATAAGCCGTTACATTTTTATTCGGTAACAGCTTGATGGCCCCTGAGCTAAAATTTGAAAGTTCATCAGAAAGCTCTTCTGTGATATTACTTGTTTTAAAAGTAGATAAGTTTAATAGTTCCTCTAATTGCCAAAGAGGAATTAGAGTATCATTATTATTTTCGAAAAAATCAAGTAAAGTTAGTTTATCTTGCTCGTTTTGAGTGAGTAAATTTAGCATAGTATCATCCCCGAATAGTTTATATTAACCCGAATAGTTTATATAAAGTAGTATACTATATTAATAGGGTAGAAAATAAGGACTGTTTTTATTGATTTATAAAAAAATATTCACTTTTGTAAAAAAAGTAGAAAACATATTGTTAAAAAGGTGGTTTTGAAATCTTATAAGGGATATTATGTATTATATAGACACGTTAAATGTTGTTTTTTCATATAAACGTTTATAAAGTGGCTATTAATTCTTTTAATATACAAAATAAGGAGGAATTGGAATGAGAAAGAAATGGCTTAATATGATGATGGTTGGTTTGCTCGTGCTTTCTAACTTATTGGGAAGTGTGTCAGTCGTAAAAGCAGCAACTAATCATGATTATATGACTCATGCAGAGTTTCAAAAAGAGGACGGTACACCTATACAAGAGGGTGAAACCGTGGGTATTTATGATAATACTCGAGTAGAGTATGAGTGGGAGATTCCAGATGGAGATACCATTCAGGAAGGCGATACGATGACATTTCCTTTTCCAGATGAGTTAGTCCCCACAATGGGAACAACCTTTGAGGTTACTGATTCAGAGGGAAACGTTATAGGGCATGCGACAGTGGATCCAGCTAGTGGACAAGTTATTGTCAAATTTACAGATTATTACGAAAAAAATCCTCAAAATGGTCGTCATGGTAAGATATTTTTCACTACAAAATGGAATGAAGATAAAGTTAATGCAGGCGATGAAATTGAAATCAACCTAGGTGATGAAGGCTCTACAACAGTCAATGTTGGAGGCGATGGTGAAATTGATGAAGATGAAAGATTGGGTAAGTGGGGAGATAACCTTGTAGAAGAAGGGCAAACAGACTGGTTTGTTCGAATTAATTATGAAGGAAAAGAAATTAAAAATGCAGTTTATACAGACTTACTTGGACCAAATCAAAAAATGATTTCAGATGAGATATATGCTTCATATGGATATTATGATGAAGATAATAATTTTATTTCTACACGTGATGTAGATTCAAGCCAAATAACTGTAACTGAAACGGGTTTTGAAATTGATTTAGGTGATTTAGTAAAACCTGAAGCCTCTGTTGAAGTTTTATATAGAGCAGAAATTACAGACGGTGGAGCTTCAAAAAGCTACACCAATGAAGGGTCATTAAAAGGAACTGAAATTGCGGATGAAAATGTTGAAAGTATGACACCAGAAGTTGAAGGTGGAGGTACGGGTGAAGGAAATAATTTAGGCCGTATTAATATAGTTAAGACAGATGAAGCGACAGGCGAGGTATTAGCAGGAGCCGAATTTGAAGTGAGAAACAGTGAAGGTGAAGTAGTTGGAACCTTAACAACAGATGAAAATGGTAAAGCAAGTTTGGGTAATTTACCATTAGGCGACTACATAGTAGTAGAAACAAAAGCACCAGATGGTTATGAATTAGATGAGATAGCTCACCCTGTATCAGTTGTTAAGGGTGAAAGTGGCAACACAGTACAAGTTGACATTACGAATAAGAAAACACCAATCCCACCAGTAAAACCAGAATTAGAAGTGGGCGCACTAGAAATCACAAAAACAGATGAAGCGACAGGCGAGGCATTAGCCGGAGCCGAATTTGAAGTGAAAAACAGTGAAGGTGAAGTCGTTGGAACTTTAACAACAGATGAAAATGGTAAAGCAAGTTTGAAGAATTTACCATTAGGCGATTACACAATCGTTGAAACAAAAGCACCAAAAGGATACGAATTAGATAAAACAGAACATAAAGTAAGTATCGTATCAGGAGAAACAGCAACACCAGTAAAAGTTGACATTACGAATAAGAAAACACCAATCCCACCAGTAAAACCAGAATTAGAAGTGGGCGCACTAGAAATCACAAAAACAGATGAAGCGACAGGCGAGGCATTAGCCGGAGCCGAATTTGAAGTGAAAAACAGTGAAGGTGAAGTCGTTGGAACTTTAACAACAGATGAAAATGGTAAAGCAAGCTTGAAGAATTTACCATTAGGCGATTACACAATCGTTGAAACGAAAGCACCAAAAGGATACGAATTAGATAAAACAGAACATAAAGTAAGTATCGTATCAGGAGAAACAGCAACACCAGTACAAGTTGACATTACGAATAAGAAAACACCAATCCCACCAGTAAAACCAGAAGGTTCATTCAAAGTTATCAAAGTAGATGATAAAACAGGTGAACGATTAGCTGGAGCTGAGTTTGATGTTATCGATAGCGAAGGAAAAGTTGTAGATCATATTGTAACTGATGAAAATGGTGAAGCTTGGACTAAAAAATTACCTTATGGTGAGTATAGTTTAGTAGAAACAAAAGCTCCTAAAGGGTATCTTTTAGATGGAAAAAGAGTTTCTGTAACTTTAAATAGTGAAACTGGAGATTTGGTAACAGTGACTATCAAAAATACGAGAAAACCAGAAGATCCAAAAGATCCAAAAGATCCAAAAGATCCAAAAGATCCAAAAGATCCAAAAGATCCAAAAGATCCAAAAGATCCAAAAGATCCAAAAGAGTATGAGGTGAAACCTAAACCAAGCTCTAAGTATCCGGCTAAACTATTGCCTCAGACAGGTGAAAAATCTGATGCTATATTAGGTCTATTGGGTATTGGACTTGCAGGTATTGTAGGAGCAGTTTATATTTTTAATAAGCGTCGCTAGTAGAAAAAGTCGTCTTGTAAAAGGCGGCTTTTTTTGTATGTCATAAAATAAAAGTGTTTCTACTTGCAAAGTCTAATTAGGTTGTGTACAATCTAATTTATCAACTAGGAAGAAGGTTAGTGTGATGAAAAAAGTGTATACAACTAAAGTTATCAATACAGGCGGACGTTCTGGTGAAATTCATTCGGCGGATGGCGGACTGAAATTGACTATTTTACCACCAGGTAAAAAAGCGGACGGCGCAACTAATCCTGAGCAATTATTTGCTGCAGGGTACAGTGCTTGTTTCAATAGTGCCTTAGATTATGTGAAACAACATAAGGGTGTTACTGGAGACTCAACGATTAGTGCAAGTGTTAGCTTATATAATGTTAGCCAATCAGACTTGCCAGATGTTCAATTAGGGGTCGAAATAGAAGGGCATATAGCAGGTTTGGATATAGCTGAGACACAAGAGTTATTAGAATTAGCACACCAAACGTGTCCTTATTCAAAAGCAGTAAAAGGAAATTGTGATGTTACGGTTAAAGCCGTTTAAAAAGTAAATTTAAAATTGAAAGAGGTAATAACAAATGACTAATATAAAAACAAATGATTTTAACGAGATTACTTTTGGAAGAAAATCAATCCGAGCATATGATGAAACAGTAAAAATCTCACAAGAAGAAATGCTAGAAATGATTGCAGAAGCAACAAAAGCACCGTCTTCTGTTAACATGCAACCTTGGCGTTTTGTTGTGGTGGAATCTGACGAGGCAAAAGCTAAATTATTACCGCTTGTTCGTTTTAATGGCAGTCAAAATAACACATCTTCAGCAATGGTTTTAATTTTTGGTGATATGAACTGTCATGAGTATGGTGAAGAAATATATGGTCAAGCTGTTGCAGAAGGAAAAATGCCTTCAGAAGTGAGAGATCAACAGTTAGCGGCGATCTTACCTTATTATCAAAACTTTACGAAACAAGAAATGAATGATGTCGTTAAAATTGATTCAAGCTTAGCAGCAATGCAATTCATGTTAGTAGCTCGAGCTCATGGTTATGATACAAATGCTATTGGTGGATTTGAAGCAGATCAATTAGCTGAAGCTTTTGGCATGGACAAAGAACGCTATGTTCCTGTGATGATTTTATCAGTAGGTAAAGCAGTAGACCAAGGTTATGAGTCAGTAAGGTTAGCGGCAGACAAAGTGACAACATTTAAATAGGAAGAAGGCGATAGTATGAAAGTGATTAATGCAATTTTTTTCATTAAAGCAGAGAAGCGTGAGGCCTTTTTAGAAAAAGCTCAGACCTTAATTGCCTCGTCACGAAAAGAAGAAGGGTGTCTAGCTTATGATTTATATGAATCAACAACTGAAGAGAATAAATTTGTAATGGTTGAGCAGTGGCGTGATGACGAAGCTGTTGCCTCTCACAATCAAACACCAGCACTACAAGATTTATTTAAAGCAATGCCTGACTATGCATCGAAAGAAACACAACTTGTTATGACAGATGCCTAAAAATAAAGCCTCTTCCTTTAATTAAGGAAGAGGCTTTATTACGGTTAACTGTCTTTAAGTTGTGTGACGACTTTTTCTGGAATTGATTGATTAGTTGCTAAGACGCCGGCGACCGTTCCAAAGTGTTTTGGAATTTTCAAATTATCCAAATCAGGAAGAGTTTCTAAGTCGATAGACTCTACTTTATTTTGATTTATTTTTTCTTTGAAGTCTGGTTCAACGATGGCAACAGATGCTAGAGCAACTAAATCACCGTAATTTAAAGCGTCTAGAGCTTTTTCGGGGCTAGTGATATCACCAACGACAATCTGTTTTGCTCGATTAGCAATCGTGTTATGGATAACTTTATTAATAGGTTCATCTAAGTGTGAACCAGCACGAGCCTTCATAGCGTAACCATTAGGACCTCCTAAAGAAATGTGGAGATAGTCAACACCTAGTGCGGCGATTTCGTCTATTAGATAAAGTGAGTCGTCGAGTGTATAGCCCATATCTTCTCCATGGACTTCTTCAGGACTGATGCGATAGCCCAAAATAAAAGGTGTCGTTGCTTCTTCAACAATCACTTTTTTGATGGCTTTTACAATGTCTAATGCAAATTTTGCACGTTTTTCTAAAGTTCCTCCCCATTCATCTGTACGAGTATTAGAAAGTGTTGAGAAAAATTGTTGAATGAGATAGTGATTAGCACCGTGGATTTCCACACCATCAAAACCAGCTTTAATAGCACGAGACGTTGCATCAGCGAAGGATTGGATCATAGTAGTAATCTGTTCATTTGATAAAGCTGTTGTTGGATAATCCAAAAAAGAAAATTGAGCATTACTTGGGCCATAAGCTAGGCCTTTATCTTGGAAACTATAACGTGCTTGACGTCCAGGATGGAATAATTGTAAAACAGCTTTAGCACCGTCCTGTTTCATTGTAGTGGCAAGTTGAGTTAAACCTGGTAGATAGGTGTCATCAAGACTAGCTAGTCCGTGACCAAAGGCATTACCAAAATCAGCAACAGCTGTCGCGCCTGTGATTAATAGAGAGGCTGTTTTAGAACGGCGATTAAAATAAGCTAAATCGTCTTCGCCAACATAGCCTTCATAAGAAGAGCCTTCAGCGACCATGGGAGCCATTACAAATTTTGAATTTAGTATAGTACCATTATTGAATTGTAATTCGGATAATAATGATTGAAACGTCGTCATATAAAAATCCCCCTTTTATTTTGTACAGATGTTATTGTACAATGAACAGGCTAAAGAAGTAAGTAGGTACTTTTTTGTACGGTAGGTACTAAAAAGTACCTATAAAAATCCAACCTATATAAGGAGGTTATGACTATGAAGAAAACCTATACTATTGCAGTAGAAGCAACCTTAGATATTATTGGTGGAAAGTGGAAGCCGATTATTATTTGTCATTTACGACAAGGCACGCTCAGAACAAGTGAGTTACGACGACGAATTCCAAAAATTACGCAAAAAATGTTAACGCAGCAACTACGTGAATTGGAAGGAGATAACATCGTTTCAAGAACGGTTTACAATCAAATTCCCCCAAAGGTGGAGTATGCATTGACAGAACAAGGCCAGTCTTTGGGGAAATTAATGAGCTGTATGTCAGAATGGGGCAAGAAAGCAATTAACGAACGGATAGCAGCAGGTGAAGAGATTGAGCTGCTAGATGAAAAGTTTTAAATTACTGGAGCGGAAACATCTCATAACCACAGATGATGTTTTCTTTCCGAATAAAAGGTAAGTGTGCTTGCATGACATAACTTGGGAAAATAGAAGTCTCCACAGTGCCGTTATGAATATGTCCGACTAAGCGTGCAATATCAGGTTCCGTATAAGGTGGAAGTGGGACTGTGATAGGAGGCATTAAGAATTGGAAATCATTAAAGTCAATAAAGATAGGATTGAACTCATCCGCATTGTATTCCAGTTCTAAGATGCAGGCATTTTTTTTTGTAATAGAGGTCCAAAAACCACCTACAGCGGGTTCTTTTTCAATCATCAACTGTCGGAATGACTCAATATTAGGGATTTCAAATAAATTAGTATTATTACTTTGTGCAAACGCGAAAACTAAGCCGGGTAAGTTGGTGTCATTGTGTGCATTAAATGAATCTAAAAATAAACCATATAAATCCATTAAATCAGGAAGCTCCTGGATATAAGAGCTCTTCTTAAAATCAGCAATATAAATGTCTTCTTTCATAATAATATCAAGTACTTCTTTGGGTTGGATTGTCCAAAATTTCATAGTTTTTCCTCCATTTTAAGATGTTTTTTAGTAGTATTATTATACCATGAGACAATAATAAGTCGTATAAGTAAACAACGTTTAATGACAAGTGTTGAAACTAGACAAGAGGTTGATACTTCCTTTTATATACTTACAGATAGTGACCTATAGGTAAGTATAAAATCAAAAAATGGGTAGAAAATTTTATATTATCGTATAACCGAATCTTCTCAGACCTTAGTCTGAAATTTAAGCTAGATTCTTGTATTCGACTTATGAGATGGTATGATACAGATATAGGATAGTTCAAGGTAGGGCTATCGAATCTGGTTGAGGAAGTGACTTAATATGAGAGTTATTGGAAATATACTATGGTTAATATTTGGAGGATTTGCAGGGGCTATTGGTTGGTTTTTAGCAGGTGTACTTTGGTGTATCAGTATCATAGGGATTCCGGTAGGGTTACAATGTTTTAAATTTGCACAATTAAGCTTATGGCCGTTCGGAAAAGAAATCATAACGAGTACATCTGGTGGATCACTGATTTTGAATATTATTTGGATTATTATTTCAGGGTTACCTTTGGCTATAGGGCACTTTATAAGTGGTGTACTATTAACCATCACAATTATCGGAATTCCGTTTGCTAAACAGTCCTTTAAATTAGCTCGCTTAGCGTTAATGCCATTTGGAGCAAAAGTTGTCAATTCTAGATATTACTATTAAAAGAGGTCATTGTGGTCTCTTTTTTTTTGCAGTATTTTAAATTGAGTTTACAAATAGCTCGATAAAAGATACTATAAAAAATAGACAGAAAAGAGTGAAAGGTGTGGGGAAATGTTTAATTATCAAGAGTATTTAGAAAAAAGTAATGCGTTATCTTTTGAAGAGGCATTAGTGATGTACAATCAGATTCATGGATCAGCAGATAGTGAAGATGAGGATTTTAATTTTTTATGGTCTTCAGTGATTGAAGCGGCTAGTGACTACGTCAAAAAACGTAACGATTGGTTGACGTATACGAAAGAACAAAAACAACAAATGGATGCCTCGCGCACAGCACAACATAATGCTTTTATGGCGACATTACAACCTTTAGCACGTTACATGACGATGAAAGAATGGGACGCAACTTGGTATGACGCTTTAATTAATGTGGAACATGAGCGTCAAAAGCAAGGCGATTTTGCAGGATATCTTTTATGTCTCGGTTGTATACAGGCGAGATAGAGAGTAGGCGTATCACAAAAAAAGTATGACGGTTAACCTAAAACCACTCACGAATGGAGAGACTTAAATGGAATATAAAGTTGGAAGATTACTAGGAAATAAACCCAAAGAGGGCGTTCTAACGGCTTTAAGTGCTAAATTAAAGGATGGAGATGTCATTAAGTTGACATCGGATATTATGGACAGCGTCTCACTTCGTGCAGCGGTGACAATTGATGGTCAAGGACACACGATGCATATAGATGAGGGAACTGTAGGGCTTAACCTTCATACGCATTGCACAATTCAAAATTGCCATTTTGTGGGGGAAACGAAGACAAACGCGATTATCTCTAGGCAAGAAGGGATTGTTTTAACACTTGAAAATTGCACTTTTTCACATAAAGAAGAGGGGAATTACTTGCCGTCGCTATTTACAGCACAGCCGTTAAAACAACTTGTCGTAAAAGAGGTTGTCATTGATTACGGTCAAATAAGTACAACTAGTGTTAGTGGGACAACTTTAAAATTGGGTAATTCTCAACATGAAAAATATTCTTACATTAATAATAAAGCACAAGATGATAGCCTAATTGCTTCAGAGCTTCAATTAGATAAACTAGAAATCGTTAAGGCAAATATCAGAGGGTATGGCAGTATTGGCGAGCTTCACTCATTAGAAACTTCAGTTCGTCCACAAGGCAACACATTGACACTTGATAACTATGTTTTGTCGCTAGCATTAGATAGTGAGTATCAGTTGAACCAGGAGGTCTTAACAGGGTTAATCATTCTAGGAAGTATCACGATAAACCAAGTTGTCACACCAGAATTTTCAGAACAAGAGAAAAAACGTATGATGGAACAAGTCAAGGTCTTTAAGATTAATACTGATAATCCAAACGATAAGGTATTAATTGGAGGGGCATGGTCAGTTGGCGCAAAGTGGTTAAACCAGATTTGGTCTGGAGAAGTTAAGTTTTTAAATTATAGTGATGCGAATACTTGGTGGATTGCAAAGGATAGTATTTCATATTCTTGGGAAAATTCTCGTGTTAAATTTAGAGAAGATTTTGAACGTCAATCACAACCCATTGTTCAAGAGGAAGAAAAGCCTGTCAATCAATCAGCAGAAGCTAAGTTAGAAGAAATGATAGGGTTAGAAGAAGTTAAGAAGAAAGTAAAAACCTATGTTTATACAAATATTGCCAATAAAAAAAGAAAAGAAATGGGTCAACCAGTTACGGCGAATAGTCTTCATCTAATATTTGGTGGTAGTCCAGGAACAGGGAAAACAGTTGTCGCGAGATTATTAGCAGACATACTGTATGAGCATGGTATTATTCAAACGAATAAAATGGCAGAAGTGACGGTTAAAGATATGATTGGTCAGTATCTAGGTCAAACCTCACCGAAAACGCACGAGTTGATTGAATCAGCTAGAGGTGGTGTATTATTCATTGACGAAGCGTATGAATTAATCCCCGAAACGCAACATGACACGTATAAGAAAGAAGCGATTACGACCTTGATAGCAGATATGGAAAATTACCGTTCAGACCTTATTGTGATCATGGCAGGCTATACGGCAGAGATGCAAAGCCTAATGCAAAGTAATCCGGGATTGGCGAGTCGTTTTATTAATAAAATTGAGTTCCCTGACTATACTGCGGAAGAATTGATTGCTATAGCTGAATTAGAGTTGAAAAAACAAGGTCAAATTTTAGAAGAAGATGCTAGACAGGCTTTAGAAAGATTCATTATCCAAGAAAAACAAGCAGGTCGTGTTGATGGAAATGGTCGATGGGTTAGAAATATTTTACAATTTATTGGGCAAGCTAGAGATATGAGAATCGTAATGGATGGCTCGATTAATCAGGATGATAGAGCGATTAGCATCATTAAAGAATGTGATGTGTTAGAAGGCAGTCAAGCAAACTAAAATTGAGGAGGATATAAGGGTGAGAGATAGATATTTTATAGTAAAAGAGAGGGATAGTGGTGGTGGCGTTCTTGGGTTTGCGTTAGTTATTGCCTTTATTATTGCTTTATTAATTATTGCACTACCACTCGGTATCCTCTGGTATGTAGTTTTTACTAAACATTTTTTGGGTAAGTATTACAATGCAATCGCTAACTCATTGAGTAGTGTAAAAAAATGGAGTATTATGGCTTGGGCGGTATTAGTTTACATTGCAGCCTTTATGAGTCAACAGAGTACGACAATCTGGGAGGTTGAGATTCAGCCCTTTTTACCTATCGGAACCTTTGTGATTATGGCTCTAGTTGGGCTAGATTACTTCTATTTAAAAAATAAAGGGTTAAACCCATGGTCGGGGACTGAAAAAGTCAGAAGTAAATCGGTGGCGAAAGCCTTAGGTCTAGCTGAGTTATTATTTCTAGGTGTTTTTGCGATAAGTGGGTTAGTCATGCAAGTGATAGCCGTCCCTCTTATTATTTCAGTTGTAGTAGGCTTAGTAAGCTACTTTATCATTGAAAACTTTTTATAAAATCTGTAATTATGTTAGGAGGGCTGTATAATGAGATCTGAAACAGCTGAAGCAAGACAACTATTGACAACTAACAGTCCAACCTTAACTGTGGAGTCATTAGAAGCCTATCAGTCGTTAATGATTTATTACCAATCAGCGATTGATGAAGTAGAAACAAAGTTAAAAATTATTGATAGAGAACTAAATAACAATGAAATTATTGGAAGAACAAATACGATTCATAACATCCAATGTCGTGTGAAATCATTTAAAAGTTTGATTACCAAGTTGGAGAAGCGTGATGTGGCGTTTACTGCAGAAAATGCTTCAAAAGAATTAACTGATATTGCAGGTATCCGTGTGATTTGTGCCTATGTTGATGATATTTATATGGTGTTAAAATCACTTAGCCAACAGGCAGATGTGGCGATTATCGAAGTGAAAGACTATATCAAAGAACCGAAGCCAAGTGGTTATCGTAGTGTGCATGTTATTTTAGAGGTTCCGGTATTCTTTTTGAAAGAAACAAAGTATATCAAAGTTGAAGTTCAGTTTAGAACGATTGCTATGGATTATTGGGCAAGTTTGGAGCATGGCTTAAGATATAAACATGATGTACCCGATACAACGCTAACTAAACGATTAGAAGCAACCGCAACTCTTATTTCAGAATTAGAAGAAGAGATGCTTTCGATTCGAAAAGGAATTGAAGGCGAATAATTGTATGTTCAGGTATGAAAAAAGAGCAACTTGTCAATCAGACAAGTTGCTCTTTTTTATTGATCAATTTTTTTAACGAGAACTTTAGGGATAGTTAATTCGTTACCTTGTGTCGTTTCGTATGAATACAAACCATCAGCAATACCTGAAATTGTAATCCAGTCGTCTTCAAGAATACGAGTACTGACGATAGAGCTATCATAGATACAGTAGATAACGCTATTGTAGTCGCCCCCCACGGCAAGTCTAATGGCATTAATCCCATCGCCTTCCATTATTTGAAGAACTTCTCCATTAAATTTAACTTTTTCTGTCGAATATTTATCTGGTGTTCGAGCTAATTGTTGGAATGTAATGCCAGTTTCATAGCCACGAGCTTCTTTTTCTGCTGCTTCAGCAAGGCGTTGTTTTCTTTCTTCGGCTAACTTAGCTTCACGCTCTTCTTTTTCTTTTTTCTCTTTTTCTTTTTTTTGTTTTTCTTCCTCTAGACGTTTCTCTTCAGCTTTTTTTAAATCAGCTATTTTCTTTTTAGCATCTGCCTCAGATAATTTTTCATAAGGTTTCATTTTTTTCTCATATTTTTCATGTTCACTAGCAAGTTCAGATAGTGCAAGCTCTGTTTCATCTAATTTATTTTTCAGATTTAGATTGATATTTTGTTCATCTTCTAAATTCTTGCTAACTTCGGAAATAGAGTGACGAGCGACTTCCGCTTCGGTTTTAAGAGTAGCTAATTCTTGGTTACTAGAAACAAATAAATAAAAAATAATGAGCGGTACAACACTGGCAATAAATTTGCTACTCGTTTTCCATTCTGACTTATTTTTCCAAACTAAATAGATTCCTAAGGGGAAAAAAATTAGTAAACTAATAATCAGTCCATAGTCTGAAGAAAAAAATTGTTTAATAAGATTAACTCCCTTTGATGTGTTTTTTTTAATTCCCATCTAATACTCCTCCAATATTATGATAGTTACACCATACAACTTATAGTTGCACTGAGCAATATTAATCCTGATATTTTACCTGTTAACGCCCTTATTTTGTTTTATAGGAAATTTTGATTATTAAGTTTTATTAGATGTTATAGCGTAAGTAAATATGTTGCAGGTTACATTTTATACAAGTTTCCTGCCGGGCAAACAAAAAGACCTGTTAAGGTCTTTTTTTATTTGCGCCAGAATGTAGTGCAGTCTTTCTTTTCATCAATATTATATTGGATAATCTCGCGAAGTAAGTCATAGTTCACTGGTTGATCCCATTTGATACGCATGAACTTTTTACCCATGTTATAGCCAGCAGCTTCGATTTTATCTGCAAATTTCTCGATGACAATTCCCTCAGGTGCAACCGCAAAATGAGGTTTTGCAATGCTGAATCCGATAATAAACGTCCCGTGATCCGTGTACATCGGTTGGTTCCAAGCTATTTTCGTTTCAAGTGTCGGGAACTCGTCAATTACCCATTGAAGAACTTCTGTCAACTGTTCGCGGTGGACAGGGTTGTCAATTTTGACGAGATAGTCATTAAAGTTATCTAGTTTTGTCATAGTTCTGTCTCCTTAATTACTTTCAGTACAAGCGAAGTAACGGCCTTCGTTGTCTGCAAAGTTAAATGTGTGTTGCCCACCGAGGTCAGTGATATCACTAACGAAAGTGCCTGCTGTTTTTAATTTAGTATGTAAGACTTCTAAATTAGTAGTCTTTAACATAAGTGAAGGAGTCTCGGTTGATACTTCTGGCGAGACCTGTTTGATAAAGTCTGATTCGAATAGTTGCATTGAAAAGTTATGGTTGTTACCTAAAACGATAGATGTTGACGGTCCTAGCTCAAGTGTTTGTTCACGAGTGAATCCTAGGTAAGTTTCCCAAAAAGTAGCGGTCTCTTCTACATTAGTGACGTATAACATCACAGTTAATTGATTAATCATGATAATCCCTCATTTCCTTGATACTACTAATATATCGTTTGAGGGAAAGATAATAAATTAATATGCTTATTTGACCTTGGTGGCAATAGTTTTATCTTGTTCATACTGTTTTATTTTTACACTCGTTACTTTGTTAGGAAAAAGATTGTGTGACAGGTGAATACTTACGTTATTTTTTTGATGAGAGTGATAGTTAAACGAAGTTAAAATATAAAGTTCTAGTGTGTGTTCGTCGTTAATTTGGGGTGAGGTGGCAAAGCCAGAGAATGTAAGGTAAGGCGGTAAATCGAAATCTATGTTGACGCGTGTATCTGTAATTTCAATTTTCTTAATTTGCTTAGGGTCATCAATCCATTTTTCGTAATGAAGAATAGAGTTGTAGCCTATATATGACATTATTAAGATAAGCAACACAACTAATCCTATAATATAGTTCTTTTGTTTCTTTCGTAAGCGCGTATCGTTGGTTATATGAGTCACGATAACATCATCTCCTTTAAGTAGTGTATCTATCGATATATCCAGGCAATAAGAGAGGTCAACAATCATTTGGATGTCGGGATAATTTCGACCGATTTCCCAATTGGATATAGTAGACCGACTAACGTGTATTTTTTCAGCTAGCTGAGCTTGTGTCATATCTAGCTCAATGCGGCGTGCTTTTATTTTTTTTCCGATTTCCAACTCAGGCCCTCCTTTCTAAATTTAATCTATCATACATTTTGCTTAATAAGAGTGTGAGTGGACGTGCGACTGTCGCACATCCTGATTTAAAGGGATTTCTAAAACCTTCATTTCGGGAATGAAGGTAAAAAAACCAACAACTGATTGAGTTGTTGGTTAGCGATTACGTTCTATTTTTGATGACATATATGACAAGATAAAAATTAATCATGAAAAATAGTGCCCATGGAATAAAATTTAGATAGCCATTTCCTACGTAATGAAATGTAAGGCTTAAAACGAGAAATTGAGCAATATTAAAATTGAGAGTATAAGCGACATGACGTTTGATAATTGAAGAGTGTGTGGGAAATTGTTTTTGCATAATAAAGACGTCCTTTCTAAATAGCGCATAAAGTAACGGACGAGTGGCAGTTCGAGTTCTTATCTTTATTATAAGTTGAATGATAATCGAAAACAATATTTAAATAAGTATGTTGATTTTAGAATAGTTAATTTTTAAAATTCTATAAATTCATATTTCCGAAGGGCTTATACTATATCTTTTCCTCTTATTATAATAAACTAGTGTTATAAATAATGAGTAAGAGAGGGAGTCTATGCAGATTGTAGAAATGATTTTATTGATGTTAGCCATGGTGTTAGCATCCAATATCATCAATCGTTTTATCCCTAATATCGCGATTCCGTTAATTCAGGTAGCGTTGGGAATTATTATTGCAGTACCAACCGGGTTACATAGCTTTGAGTTGGGTTCAGAATTGTTTATGTTATTATTTTTAGCACCGTTGTTATTTAATGACGGGGCAAATGTGGATAAGAAATCACTTTGGAAAGAGCGCAAGGCAGTGCTAGTCTTATCAATCGGCTTGGTTTTTGTGACGGTTGCGGTTTTAGGGAGCTTTATTCACTGGCTCATTCCATCTGCACCGTGGGCGGCTAGTTTTGCCTTAGCGGCAGCTCTTGCACCGACCGATCCGGTTGCGGTGTCGGCTTTAGCTGAGAAAGTAAAAATTCCTCACAGAATTATGCACACGCTTGAGGGTGAGTCGTTAATCAATGATGCGTCGGGGTTGGTATCATTCCAATTCGCTTCGGCAGCATTATTAACAGGTATTTTCTCATTCACCAATGCCAGTATTAGTTTTGTCCTGATTTCTTTGGGTGGAATTTTTGTAGGGATTGTGATTAGTTTCTTAGCAATGCAACTGGTTCGGTGGTTGCGAAGCCAAGGGATTGAAAGTACGGTATCGTTTATGTTGTTAGAGTTACTGTTACCTTTTGGCATTTTCTTAGTAGCAGAGCATTTTCATGTAAATGGCATCCTAGCTGCGGTTAGTGGTGGGATTGTCTATTCCTTTAGTTATAATAAGGTGACACCAGAGGTTGCGCAGTTGACAGTGTTGTCAAAAAACACGTGGTCAATTTTAAGCTTTAGTTTAAATGGCTTAGTTTTCGTTTTACTAGGAACGCAATTACCTCGTGTTATCCGTGTTGTATGGGAAAATAATAACATCAGTAATGTCACCTTAATCCTATATATATTAAGTATTACTGCTATTTTATTAGCCATTCGTTTTGTTTGTTTCTGGTTATTCAAGAACTTCGATAAAAAAGGTGACAACCGTTTAGCGACGTCATTCTTATACACGATTTCAGGTGTCCGTGGAACGATTACCCTAGTCAGTGCCTTGAGTTTACCTATCTTTTTAGCAGATGGATCGGCTTTTATGGAGCGAGAGTTGATGATTAGTATTGCAGGTGGTGTTATCATTGCAACCCTAATTTTAGCCAACTTTGCGATGCCGTTATTCGCAGAAGAGAAAGAAAGTTCGACAGAGCGCATGGCTCATGAGAAGGAAATTGAGATTTTAAGAGATGTTATTTTACAGCTGAAAGCACAAGAGACGGAAGACAATCATCTAGCCGTGGAACGTGTGATTACAATGTATAATGATCGAATTATTACGCTATTGAACTCTGATGAGACGGACGATAGCCAAGACCGCTTGATGGAAACCATTTTGAAATGGAAATACGTGGATACAATTAGTCAAATGGCGAATGGAAAGGTGAGTTTTCAAACGGCCTTCTTAAATTTAAGACGTTTGAATAAACGCTTGTACCGATTAACTCACGATAAAAGTTATCGTAGTCAGATGTTCTATGGGCGTTTGATTCGTAAAAAACTACGCTTCGCGAAATTGCGGTCAGGAAGTTTTGATGACCGACGAGCTGAGCGAGAGTATTTGAAGCAGAGTAACCGTGACTATGTGCTTAATCATCTGGAAGAATTAGATCAAGATGCTTTTCCGCAAGAGTTGGTAGACTTTTACTTTGCGAGATTACAGCACCGAGGACCAAGAGCGGGACGTGCGTCGGTTGACCGTGTTGATGAGTGGTTGACGTATGCAATTCAATTGGAACGTGACAGTATCCAAGATGCTTTTGAATTAGGTGATATCAACCGTAATGAAATGCGTGTTTACCGTGAAAACTTACTTGCTATTGAAAATACGATCCAGTATATGGTGTAATAAAAAAAGGTTCCTGACAGTTGTCGGGAACCTTTTTTTATTTATAGTCCTTTATGGCATTTACGGATGTTCTTTACCACTTTGTGAACTAACTCTTGGGCATCTAAGACCTTTTCATAGGCATTATGATCGAGCGCTAAGATGTTATCTAGAATACTATTCAATCGGATAAGGTCAGTGTCGCCGTAATATTTTTCGTAGCGTTTGGTATCGATGGAATTGAGAACACGGGCAAAATTTTTCCCACTCATACTAAATTTGACGTCGATTTCATCTTTAACAAAGACAGGATAAGATTCGTCAATTCTTAAAAAACTAGCCGCAGCACCAAGCATATCGGCATAATGGTCTTCAAGTGACTCGGCTTTATCTTCATTTATTCGGCGAGCAGCCTGCTTTCGGTCGTAAAAAATACCAAGTGCCCACAAGATAATCCCAGCATACAAAGCAATCGATAAATCGCGTAAGTACTCACCAGATGAAAAGAATTTGATAAAATTTTCCATTATTGTCACCTCCGTTAGTGTTATTTTAAGTATAGCAGAGATGGTCGGAAAAGTAGTGTGGGAGCCTGAAGGAAATAGGGATAAGAAACGCAAAAAGCCTAGATCTATATTGATGAGATCTAAGCTTTTTTACTGTTATTATTTATCAGTGTTCTTTTTGTTTTTTAGCATTTTTTCACGGAGCGCTTTTACTTGTTGTTTTTTATCGAATTTTTCAGGTTTATTTTTTTCGTAAAATTTTGTAATAGCAGCTTGCCCTTTATTATCGAATAGATATTTTCCCATGTTAATCACCTCATCTAATAATATACCTTATTTTTTAGGTGAGTGCATTAAAAGGTCAATTGTTTTATTAGTCCTGAGGCAATCTATTTTACGTTTGAGCCTACGGATTTAAGATTATTCCACATTAATATAAGCTGTTTTTTTAACGGTTACTCCGACGAGTGATGCTCTTATGTGAGGCATAGCTATGACGCCTTTCATAGCTGTAAAACTGTTGACTAACTTCACTAAAGTATTGTGTAGTCAATTTTTTTGTGTTGAGTAATTGTTCACAAATTTTATAGATGTATAAAATTTGTAGCGGAATAGTTGTGGAGAGATGAGAAAAGGAAAATTCCAAATAAGTAAAACCAAGATTCAGAACAAAAGATATTGTTTTAAATTTTGGTTTCACTGTTTAGAAATTAATTTTTTGTGATTTTATTGAAAAGCTAGTTATCTTTAAGGTTAATATTTCTCACTAATTTTAGTAGAGATTTTTGAAATGTAATTAAGGTTATAAGGATAAAAAATAAAATAGAATAAGGCATAATAAGCAATCCAATTAAAAAAAGTGAAATATTCATGATAGCGGAATACTTTTTAGGTCTAAGTTGGTTGTAGATGCTAAAGGCAATGGTAAGTAGAGAAATATAGATTATGATAGTAAGACTATCAGTTTTCTTAATAGAGCTTTGTATTGCAATGGATAATGTTCCTAATCCTAACAGTATAGTAAATAGAGTGAAACGACCAATTTTGATTTTAGAGTGGACTTTCAGCCAATTCTTCGCGTCTGCTTCTTGTAGTTTAGCTTCAAATGTTTGTGCGTTAAGATATTTTACTTTTTTAGTTTGATAGTGTTTCTTCTTTTTAAGTTGCTGTTCTTTGCTAATTCTCTGTAGGCGTTCAGCATTATGAGCGTCAAACTGTTTATTTTTAACAATTTGTTGTTTATCCCAAAGGAATTTGTGTAGATTTACAAATTCACCAGTACTAATTTTAGTTTTTGTCAAAGATTTAAAGTAGAGTGTAATCCATTTTTTCGTTTGCTCCATGTCGCCTTGAATAGACCAAGCGTAATTATTATGAGAACTAACGCCTTTTCTTGGACTTCCGACAATAGCTAATAGTGATTGAACATCTTGGATCCTAATATTGTACTTTTGTGCTAACTGTAAGGGGGTGAATCCTTGATTATACACATAAAAGTGGATTGAGTTTTTAGAACGGGTAAACTTGTCAGAACTCATAGTTTGTATATGGTTTATTGCTGTATTCAGGTTCATCTTATTCTCCTTTTCTAATGACCTAACCCAAATGATATAGTTAGGAAAAAACGCTAGCATAGGAAGTACCCATATCTAGCGTTTCTCTTATTTATTATTTTTGTTTACTTATACGTAATCAACATAAAATACAATCGTGTAATATGTTGAGCCGTCAGTCATTTTGACTGGGGCAGTTTTATAAGCCCAAACTTTATCGTCGGAACCTTCATTGATTGCAAACCATGCCCAGTAGAATTCTGAGTTAGGATCGTTGTGCATTGCTTCGCCTTGTGCTCCAGCGTCAGCCAGAGTTGAAGCTAAGATACCACTGTTACCCACATCATTTGGATTTACTGGTACTACTTCAACAGGAGCATTCTTCTTCCAAGTTTTGGTAGTGGTATAAGTAGTGATTGTATTTCCGTTTGGTAGCGTTTGGACACTTGAAGTTGTTGATTCAGATACAAACGAGTACCCATCAACGTTATCTAATATAGTGCCGTTTACGTCAACATTAATTGTGACATACTTATCTTCATTTGTTGGTTCAGTTGGCTTTTCGTCTAACTTCCAGATTTTTGTAGTGGTGTGAGTAGTGATAGTATTGCCATTTTCAAGTGTTTCAACCTTTTTATCAGTAGATTCTGATATGAAAGAGTACCCTTTAGTTGAAGTTAAAACTGTTCCATTTACGTCAATATTAATTGTGACATACTTATCTTCATTTGTCGGTTCAGTTGGCTTTTCGTCTAACTTCCAGATTTTTGTAGTGGTGTGAGTAGTGACAGTATTGCCGTTTTCAAGTGTTTCAACCTTTTTATCAGTAGATTCTGATATGAAAGAGTACCCTTCAGTTGAAGTTAAAACTGTTCCATTTACATCAACATTAACTGTTACAAAAACATCTTTATTTGTTGGTGTGGTTGGCTTTTCAGCATCTTTTACCCATACTTTTGTAGTGGTATAAGTAGTGACAGTATTTCCTTTATCGTCTTTTACCACTTTTTTGGCAGTAGATTCTGAGAAGAATTTGTAGCCCGTAGTTGATTCAAGTAAATTTCCTTTTTCATCAACGTTGATAGTAACAAATTTATCACTATTAACAGGTTTTTCATCAGGTTTTACTGGCTCAATCGGTTTAGTGGGCTTACTTTCACTAGTATCATTATTGGGATTAGGCAATTTACCAGTATTGTTAGGTTTACCAATTATTTCAGAAGGGGTCACTTTACCTGCTGAAATCTCTTTAGAAACGTTTGCTCCGATTGGTTTGTCTTTAACAATTTTGTTGCTATCGTTGACTTTAACACCTTTATTGATAGCAGAACCAGTTGAGTCGACTGCCTTAATTTTTGATTCGTCAAAATGAATGACTGTTCCGATTTGTAGTGTAAATTGGTCACCATTAGATAAATTGATGTTATTTATTGAGGCTAATGTGTTGACGTTTATATTTGTTTTAATGGCAATAGCCCAAAGTGTATCACCGCTCTTCATGGTGTAAGACTGAGAGCCTTGTGAGATTTGAATACTTTCTGGAGTATTTGCAACCCATTCAGATGCAAGTACTGGAACAGCAAATGCCCCTAATATAATACCAGTAGCACAAACAGTTGTGACCTTAGCTAATCGCTTATTTCTTATCTGATTAGCTAAGTTTTTCTTATAATTACTTCGTTTTTCCATTGTTTTCCTCCTGTAAACTGTGTAGTTGTTTCAGCTTCTTTAAGATTTCTGTATTGGTTTTTGCAATTATAGCGGTGTTTCTGAACTTTACAATTGAAAAGTTTAATAAGTAGTAGACAACTAAGGTTATTACAAAAACAACACCGACCAATAGCGCTATTATTTGAATGCCTGTTACGGTTGTTAAGATTATAGCTGCTAATGTTCCCACTATTAAACTAATAAGTAAGTTTAATGCTTGAGCTATTCCGATATAAGAAAAACCAAAATTCTTGTAGTCTCCTGATACTCTAATTTCAGATTGCTGTTTAATACCCCACACCATGTAAAAAGCTAAAATAATAAAGATTACAATAATACCAACAACAATCATAATAAGTGTGTCAGTTCCCGATTAATCACCCCGGCCCAATTGTTAATAAATGCTTACAGCTAATATTTTACCATTCTGTTTTCTATTAGTAAAGTTAATGTTCTGTATATATACAATTGTTCATATATAGAATGAGATGTTCTATATACAATTGTAAATATTAGGGAGATAGGAAAGGGGTGTAGGAGAATGAAGCAAGATTTATTGAATTCTTTAGGTAGTCAAGTAAGAGCTTTACGTTTAGGACAAGGGATGACCCAGCAAGAGTTAGCAGAGAGGTGTGAACTGAGTTTACCGTTTATAAATTTGATTGAGAATAATAAACGGAACGTGTCGTTAGAAACACTGGTGAAGTTACTTTCAGCATTGAATATTTCCCTAAGTGAGTTTTTTGAACCATTCTCACACGGTGAAGATGAAGGCTTGACTGCATTCTTGCTATTACTTCAACAATCACCTAAAAAGGATAAGTATATTAAGCTTTTTACTCAAGTTTTAGAGCTTTCAGAGGAATAAAAATGATGATATACATATTAAGATAACTGTAATAAGTATTTAATTATCTAAAAAAACAGCCTACTAAGCAGATTAGTAGGCTGTTTTTTTTTAGATAATTTAAGTTGCTTTAAATCATTTGTAGATTATTTTAAAAAAGAAAGTATGGTTACAATATTCGCTATAAAACCACTCAAAATCATAATAGAGCTTAAAATTATTTTAAAGTTGCTGTTGTTAGACTTATTTTTAGATGTAGTTTGTTGGGTGGCCTTTTGTTTATTGAAATGTAGTAATTTAAGTCCACCTGAGACTATGAAATTAAAACTAATTAAAAGCATTACTAGAAATAATATTTTGGTAAAGGTATTAAAGAAAAGTATTAAAATAGAAACTCCTATAAGTAAAATGCCTAGCCCCATAAATGTATTTGTATATCCGCTGTTAGGGTATAAGCTCTCTAGTTCTATTCCTGAGCCTGTAATTCCCATAGCAATTAAAAAAATTGAAACTGTCATTATAATTTTAATAGGGAATAGAAGTGGTAATGCAATCCCAACGATTATTAATCCAGCACCTAAACCGATACCATTAAAAAAAGCATCATTCTTTTTATCCATATTTACCTCCAAAATAAATATATTTCTAAGTACTAATTATATCATAGTAACCTAGGAATGTATGGATTGGTTTGCATTGCATTGCATTTAAAATAATGTGAACACCCTTCAAAGTTTAAGAGTCTACACTGATATGAGCATTAACAAAAATTTATCAAAACAATAATGTTATGTCATTATAAATTATAATATTTGTTTTATATAATAGTATCAGTGTTGTATATAAAAAGAAGAAGCTCACTAAAAATTAATTAGTGGGCTTCTTCTGGAGACAATCTTGGAGACAGTTCAAGTCATTTTAAATGATTTCAAACCATTCTAAAAATTGCTAAATGCTGTCAAATCAAGGATTATAGGTGTAAGTTATCCATTACTATTATTCCCATTCGGTAAATAGTTATATTTTATAGTTGTTTAGCATTTGTTAATATAATTTTAAAGTTGATTTAAGTATAAAAGATTATTAGATATTCGAGTTGATGGTATCGAATAGGTATCAAATATAAAAAATATCAGTGATATGGTAGAATGAAATCATGTTATTTAATTAATAGATAATCGAAAGGATGTTTTTATGGCAAAGTTAAAAGAGCTTTTTCCAGAATTTTATCAACCTGGTTTAAAAGTATCTGATTTGGCTATTGAATCGGATAACTTAATAGTTTTAGATACGAACTATCTATTGGATATAATCCAGCTACCTACAGTAGTTTCAAAATAGTATATCGAAGCATTAGAAAAAGTTAAAAATAATATATATATACCTTATTTAGTGGCATTAGAGTTCAATTTTCAAAAAAGTAGTTTAAAAAAAAGAAAGATAAAAAATATTCAAAAATATAAAGATGAAGTGCGTAGTTCACTCGGGAAAATTAAGAATATGATTTCTCCAGGTGAATTGATAGATGAGAGTGAAGAAGAAGAGTTTACAGAGGAAATGTTAAGTTTAACGGATAAGTTTTCTGAAGAGCTTATGGGACTGGTCGATTCTAAAATTAAATCAGTTATAACTGAGGAAGAAAGTGACATATATGATAGATTAATTAATCTAATCGAAGGCAGTATTGGTGAAAAATATACACAAGAGTGGATTGATGTCGTAGAGAAAGAAGGACAAGAACGTTATAGTAAAAAAATACCACCAGGATTTGATGATTCTTCTAAAGAGAATGAAGAAGATGCAATAAGATATTACGATAATATAAAATATCAAAGAAAATTTGGGGATTTATTGATATGGAAAGAAATTATTGATTATACAAAAATTGGGAATGAATCAGGAAGAAAGGTTATTTATGTTACAAATGATGGGCGGTCTAAAAGAAAGTCGGATTTGTTATATAAAGTAAATGATTTAGTAGTAGGTCCAAGTATATATTTAATGAATGAATTATGTAGGGAGTCCGATAAGCAACTCTATATAGTTAGTAATTTAAGGTTTATTCAACTTGTGAATGACTTGTCTGAGACGGAGGTAGATAAATTAAAAACCTCTTCTGAAACATTATATAGAATCAAGTTTCCCTCAGATTATATGGAGCAAGCGATAAAAGATATAGAAGAACTGAATAAGCGAGATGACGGGTTTGTGCATAGGATAAATGATGAAGGTTATTTAGAGAGAAAACAAATAATTGATGAGGATGTATTAAAACAAAGAATTAATGATGATATATTAAAACAAAGAATTAATGATGATATATTAAAACAAATAATTAATAATGATATATTAAAACAAAGAATTAATGATGATATATTAAAACAAATAATTGATGAGGATGTATTAAAACAAAGAATTAATAAGGATGCATTTAAACAAATAATTGATGATGATATATTTAAGCAAAAAATTAATAAGAATACATTCAAACATTATAAGAATATACTGGCTGAAAATAAGTATATTAGTGATGAAGAATAAATTTTTAAAATTACTTATGGATATTAATTTTAGGTAATAATAGTGTATTTTAGAGGGTCTAACGCTATAGCGATAGTATTATATAAATATTATTGTGAAATGATACATTTTGTATCTAAAGATAAGTGTTATATGGAATAACCATCAAAGCTGTGAAAAATGGTCGGCGAGGTCTCCTCGTTGAAGCCGTTCCGTGAGGTTAAGGCGTCCATTTTTAGACGGAAGTTGATGTCTCATCAACGTGAGTTGCTAGGCTTTTTAAGAATTAAGAAAGTTGGTATCTGTTTAGACAGGTACTGGCTTTTTTTGTTTTCAAGAAGCAGTCAGTTAGATAACAAACTTATAACTCACCAATCTGCCTTTTGCCAACCCTCTTTTATGCTGAATAAATAGGGCGTTAGAGGATAAAAAAATAGTGAGAGCAATAGAAAGTTAGCTCCCACCAATCAACGTTTCTGAACCACGTGTTTAATCTTTAAATCTTTTGATCTCTTTAATCTGCATTGCAAGTTTTTCGATTTCTTGAACGGGGACTTTACTATAAGGGCTATCGGCAAAGCTAACTTGGTTATCGTTGTCTAAAATTGGTTCTCCAGTTTCATCAGTACGAGGAGTTTTACTGAAAAAGTTTTGAATATAGCTAACTTGGTCTACAAGATTATCTAAATCAATTTTGTTAATTTTTTCGAGAGCTTGTTCCAATTTTAAGATGTTATGGATTTTATCTTGGTAACTATCGACTTCATCTAGCAATTTTGGAGTGTTATATAAAAGAATTTCATTTTCTGTTCCGAATAGTTCAGTAGGACCAGCTTTTAGTAACTGACTTATTTTTTCTAATGTTGTGAATGAAGGATAAGCTTTACTTTGTTCTATGTTGGAAATGGTTTGTTTAGTGATGCCTAGCATTTCAGAAAATTCTGTTTGAGTTAAGTTACGTTCTTTTCTTAGTCTTGCTAGGTTAGAACCGAAATTTTCAATCATGATAGTTAATAGCTCCTTTGATAATTTATTTAGTGTAATTATACGTTTTTAACTTGTATTAATCAATGTTAGTGGTATACTTCCATTAACGAGTATATGTTTTAGGTTTATTAGGTAATGTATTCACGTTACCGTTTAACGTTTAAGGTTTATACGTTTTGCTCGTTAGCGTTTGTTTAATAAATTAAAAATGTTGGGATTTAATCAATTGGATAAAGGGCAAAAGTGTTGTTTAAAGATGGGGTGCCCTCTAATAGCACCCTAATAGCACCCTGACATTCCTGTGGAAAACTGCTGTAACCGTTGATATGACGGTGTAAAACGCATTTGAGTTTTTACACAAAAAAGTGCGAAAGGAGGTGTGATATATTAAGACGACATTAGCTAACGTTACAGGCAAAATAGACTGGCTACAAATCCTGTTTTATCAAGTACCATTGGAGGAAATTCTTAGTCATTTGATGATGATTGATGTAACTTGTTTTACGATTGAAGAAGCAAAGGTGAAACATAAAGATTACGATTTAGCCTATGTATATGGCGATATAAGAGTTTATACAACTGAGCTTGATACTTTATCAGAAACATATCTAGTATTAAGTGGTGAAGGTTGTACGTTGTTTGAAAGGCTATTAGAGAACCTGGGAGAAACATGGAAAACCTTTTTTAAGAAATTATTTTTAGAATATATGGGTCATTTCAAAGTTAAACGAGTAGACTTGGCATTAGATGACAAGAATGAAAAACCGTTTTTTCAAGTGGAACAGTTGATCAAAAAATGTAAAAAAGGGCAATTCAATTCAAGCGGACGTACTTATCGTTTGAATGAAAGTAAATTTTTAGGCAATAAGACAGCTAAGACATTATATATTGGAGTGAGAACATCAGATGTGATGTTTAGGATTTATGAAAAAGACAAAGAACAAGCAATTAAACAAGATATAGCGATTGAGGAAATTGGCTCATGGAAACGAACAGAGGTTGAAGTGAAAAATGAGATTGCAGAAAGTATTATAAGGATAATCGCTTTTTCTGATGATAGTTTAGAAAATACGATAAGAGGATTTATCAAAAAAGAATTGGTTTTTTATTCAACTAGTGAGATGCAAGAAGTGGCGAGATTTTGGAAAAGTTATCTAGGAAAAGCTAAAGCTTTGGAGATTGAAAAGCTCTATGAAGTAACTGGATTGCATGAAACGGAACGTTGGTTAGAATTTGGTGGAGCAATTGGGGCAATTAAAGCCTTTCAGTTTTTGAGTGAACATAGGGCATTAGGAGAATTGAAAGATGTTCAAGATATGTTAGCAGATGTTGAATATCCAAGGGCATTGTCAAATAAACTAGTGTCTCATTTAATCAATATAGGTCGAGATGATTTGGTAAAAGAAGTATATGCAAATACAAAAAAGTGAACTCGGAAAAGAATGATAAAATCCCTTAGCCAAGCTCAACCTCGCAAGATGAGTATATCATATAAGGATTTATCATGACATAAGAAAGGTGGTAACAAGTATGATTACGGTAACGAAAAAAGATTTAATTGATTTAGGATTTGGACCTACTCAATCGCAAGACATTGTAAGGTTATCAAAGTATCTTATGGTTCAAAAAGGGTATGATTATTACAAAAGCAAACGTTTAGGTAGAGTTCCTGTTCAAGCAGTTGAGGAGATTTTAGGCGTAACACTGTATGTTCATAACGAGGAAAAATAATGTCTAACGTTTATAAAGATAAGGCGACAGGTAAGTATTATTTTTCGGCAAGTATCGGTTATGACAGTGTGACTGGCAAAAGGATAAGAAGTGTTAAGAGAGGTTTTTTGACAGAACGAGATGCAAAAAAAGCTTATCATCAATTCATGAATGATTATGGAGATATGGCTTTTAAGACTAATACAACTATGAGTTATAAAGAGTATTTTGAAAGTATATTTTTACCGTGGTACAAAGGGCGAGTAAAGAAGAGGACGTATGACAATCGGCTATCTACGATGTTAATTCATTTCAAAACATTTAATCGAACTAAACTATCGGAAATTAGTCCGATACAAATTCAAAAGTGGCAGAATAAAATGTTAGAAACTCAAAGTAATAGTTATACTAGAAATATTTTTGGTTTGTTTTCTATGAGTTTGGAACGTGCTGTGTTGCTGGGGATGTTGGTTAAAAATCCTGCTAAGGTAGTTGGTAATGTAAAAAAGAAAAGAGTAGAGGTTAGTTTTTGGACGTTAGAAGAATTTGAGAAAGTTATAGCGACCTTTGATAAATCAGATTATTACGAGCATTTTAGTTTTGTGGTTATATGGTTATTTTTTATGACAGGCTTACGATTAGGAGAAGGACAAGCATTGACTTGGAAAACCGATATTGATTTGGAGAATTGTCTTCTAAAAGTAACGAAAAGTATGTTTTATCAAAATTTAGAAGAATTTGAAATAGTACCACCAAAAACACCATCTAGTATTAGAACACTGGCATTAGATAGTGATACGGTTGAGGTATTGAAAGAGTGGAAAGTAGTTCAAGATGGTATGGGAGGTTCTGATTATGTTTTATCATACAACGGTATTCCGACGAATAAGCATACTGTAAGGCATATTATAAGGAGGCATTCGTCACTTGCAGATATTAATGATATTAGAATTCATGGTTTAAGACATTCTCATGCCTCGCTATTAATTTCATTAGGAGAAAATGCTTTGATAATAAAGGATAGATTAGGTCATGCTGATATTCAAACAACATTAGGAACGTATGGGCATTTGTATCCGAATAGCAATCTTGAAGTAGCAAATAAATTAACTGGTTTAGTCTCAATTGATGAAGAAGTGAATGTGAAGAAAAGGAAATTTAATGGGAACCAATATCTCAAGAAAGAAGGAAAATAAAATGGCGGAAATGAAAATGAAGGACTTTGATTTAGTAGGGCAGTTAGGTAAAGATTTAATGTTGATTGAGGTCACACCCAAAGTGAAGTATGAACTAAATGCAACTACTGGGAAAAATGAACGTACTGGAGAAATTGAAGGCTATAACTACGAAGTGTTGATGAAAGACAAAAAGCATAAAAGTATTAAAGTAAGTGTACTTGGAAACAGACCGATTGTGACACAAGATGAAATTGATAAAGGTAAAGTTATTTCAGTGAGATTTGAAGGTCTAACGTGTAACCCGTATGTACAAGGGAGAGGGATTAATTTATCATTCAAAGCTGAAAGTATGCATCCGCTAGTCTAGTTTATTCCGAAATTGGTATCGGATTAAAAAAATACTTAGGACACTTATAAGTAAGAGAGTCCTAAGTATTTTTGTTTTGTATTAACTAAACCGTACCTGTAAACTCAATTTAAACGTAGCCTCTGAGGTGTTTTTGTTGAATTCTAGTAAACCTGAACCAGTTCTTCCTGTAGAAGGGGTATCGAATTTGGTATGATTATATAGGTATGTTCTTAGTTTATTCCTATCGTATATGTGATAGCATAAAATCTCGCCATCACTTTTGACAACGATATAGCCACCATTAGCATCTTCTAATCCATCCCAGTGAGTGTTAGGTTCCATTCCTAATGCGGCGGCAGTTAGTAAATCCTTTATTTTATACTCGATAAGCTGTTCATCTTCATTATATTTTTTAACGTAATATTTAACAACATCTGTCATTTTTTTTCCGGAAACAAAGTAAGAAGATAAATATAAATTAGCAAGAATTTCAGGCAATCTAAAGTCGATCATTTGTAAATTTCTAGAAAATATATTACTGGAAAGTCCGATGTATTTTAATGTGATACCATGAGTATAAATGTGTTCAATTCTATCTTTTATTTTGTTCCGTGACTCTATTTGATTGATAGTATTTACAAATTGCTCAGTAACTAGATTTCCTTCTGTAGTGTAAGAAAAGACTGTTGCACCAGAAGAATTAATTAGTGTAGGCGCACCACCGATGTATGATTTAACAGAAAATCCAATTTGAGGTTTGAACCCAGTGAACTCATCATGAACTTGAAATATTAAATCTTTTTTACTATCACTACTTGCTTTAATTTTATCAACAAGTATTTGTTCCAGAAATTCTTCGATTTCGGGTATTTCAAAAGAGCGACCAGTTCCATTTTTTATACCTTCTAAAACTATAGGACCAAAGTTTAAAAAATCGGCTATCGGAATGCTTATTTTTTTTGTGCCATTGCTATAGATGACAACTAAATTTTTCTTTGTATCTCTCGAATATCTTTTTTCTTCATTTTCTTCTATTTTTATAGCTTGTAAAACAGTGTAGTAAGCTTCTTCAATTTTATTTAAATCTTCATCAGCAGCATATAATTTTCCTGTGGCTAAAACTGATAAAAACACATATAGTTCAGCCCATTCGCCTTTGTTTACTTTATGTTTCATTTTGTTCTCCTACCGTGACTGTTATTTTTAGTTGATGCGTAAAATTCTATTTTCATTGCATTTGCAACCTCTTTAATCATTGGGATAGCAACGGAATTTCCAAATTGACGATACATTTGAGTTCTTGAAACAGGTATTATAAAATCATCGGGAAATCCCATTATTCTCTTGCATTCTAATTGGGACAAAAGACGAATACCTGTTTCTCCACCTTTAACAAAAGTACCAGTAAGTCTTTGTATTTTGTGATAACTTGCTACCAAGGTCTTAACTTGAATATCAGAATTCTTATCTATTAACTGAGGTCGACCGTCATCCTTTTTGAATAAATATGATGACTGTAAGTGTTTTGATATTGAGTAACCAGTTGGGTTCTCTTCTAGAAATTTCCCTATTGGAACATTTGATTCTTGTCCTTCAGGAATATTAAAATTTGTGATGTTTAAATTATTATCAAAACCAACGATTATCACTCGTTTTCTGACTTGAGGTAACCCAAAATTTTGTGCATCTAGAACTTTGTATGAAACGTTATATCCTAATTCGTTCAAAGAGGCTACAATAACTCGCATAGTATTACCACTGTCATGTGTTAGTAAACCTTGTACATTTTCTAGTAAAAACATCTTAGGTCTATGATATTTTATTATTCTTAACACATCAAAAAAAAGAGTTCCTTGTGTTTCGTGCATAAACCCTTCACGCTTGCCAATCGAACTAAAAGGTTGGCAAGGAAACCCTGCTAATAATACATCGTGTTCGGGAATATCTTTTTCTTTAATTTCGGTAATATCTCCATAAGGGATTTCACCGTAGTTCGCCTCATATGTTTTTTGTGAAAATTTATCCCATTCAGAACTGAATACACATGTAGTATTATCATCTTCGAACCCTTGACGCATTCCTCCGATACCAGCAAATAAATCTATAAATTTTAGTTTTTTATTCATGTGTGGTCACCTCGTTTTCTATAAATTCGATAATGTCTCCGATATCACATTGTAGTGTACGGTATATTCTCCAGTGATACGTCTTTATTTTTACTAAGCCGAGCTAAAGTGGAAGAGGTTATTCCGCATTTATCTCTAAGTTGTGTCTTATTTAAATTTTTGTCTATAGTTAATTTCCAAAGGTTATTATAAGAAATAGGTATAGTACATTCCTTTTTATATTCATGCATATAAATTCTATATATGTAAACTTTATCGTGTTTTATATCTTATCACATTTTCAATAGATATACAGTTGATAATTGATTTTAATGATTATATTTTTTATTAGGAATTGGTATCATATTGGTATCACGAGAAACAAAAAAGCCTTAGAAACCCTTTAAACAAAGGACTTCTAAGGCTATTTATTCTATTCCCACTCAACAGTTGCTGGTGGCTTAGATGTAATATCGTACACGATACGGTTAACGTGTGCCACTTCATTTACGATACGTACTGATATTTTTTGTAAGATATCCCAATCGATACGAGCGAAGTCAGCTGTCATACCATCGATAGATGTGATCGCACGTAGACCAACAGTGTAGTCGTAAGTACGTCCGTCACCCATAACACCGACTGAACGGATACCAGGTAGGACTGTGAAGTATTGCCAGATGTCACGGTCAAGACCGGCAGCAGCGATTTCTTCACGTAAGATAGCATCAGATTCGCGAACGATTTCTAATTTCTCTTCAGTAATTTCACCAAGAACACGGATACCTAATCCAGGTCCTGGGAAAGGTTGACGCCATACTAATTCTTCTGGCATTCCTAATTCGATACCTAAAGCACGTACTTCATCTTTGAATAAAGTATTTAAAGGTTCGATTAGTTTGAATTGCATATCATCAGGAAGGCCACCTACGTTATGGTGAGACTTGATCACTTCAGCAGTTTCAGTTCCACTTTCGATAACGTCTGTATAAAGAGTTCCTTGAGCTAAGAATTCCATACCGTCTAATTTAGTTGCTTCATCATCAAATAGGTAAACGAATTCGTTTCCGATGATTTTACGTTTTTGTTCAGGGTCAGAAACACCTGCTAATTTGTCCATGAAACGTTCTTTAGCATTCACACGGATAATGTTTAGGCCGAATTTACCTGATAGGCTATCCATAACTTGGTCGCCTTCGCCTTTACGTAGTAAACCGTGGTCTACGAAGATACATGTTAATTGGTCGCCGATAGCGCGTTGTAAAAGCACACCAACTACTGATGAGTCTACGCCGCCTGATAGGCCAAGTAACACTTTTTTATCGCCAACTGTTTCGCGGATTTTTGCGATTTCGCTTTCGATAAAGCTGTCCATTGTCCAGTCGCCTTTACAGCCACAGATATCAAAGGCAAAGTGACGTAATAAGTCATTACCGTATTCTGAGTGGCGTACTTCTGGATGGAATTGTACAGCATGGAAGTTTTTCTCTTTGTTTTCCATAGCTGCGATTGGGCAGTCTGGACTTGTTGCTGTGATTTCAAATCCAGCGGGTACTTCAGTTACTAAGTCACCATGACTCATCCAAACTTGTTGGCGAGCAGGTAAGTTTTCGAATAAACCAGCTTTAGCATCTTGGATGTCGATGAAGGCTTGTCCGTATTCTTTTTTAGACGCTGCTTCAACTTTTCCGCCGAATTCAGCTGTCATTAATTGCATACCATAGCAGATACCTAATACTGGAATCCCTAAGTTAAAGATTTCAGGGTCTACTTTGAAGGCATCGTCAGCGTAAACGCTGTTTGGTCCGCCAGAGAAGATAATCCCTTTTGGATTGATGGCTTTAATTTCTTCCGCCGTGATGCGGTGGCTCATTAATTCTGAGAACACACCAAATTCACGAATACGGCGTGTGATTAATTGGTTGTATTGACTACCGAAGTCTAATACGATTACTTTTTCGATTGTTGTCATGTTGGCAACGTTGGTCACGTGTCTTCACCCTTATCTATATAGTTTTTTATCTAAAACTGATTAAAAATCAGCTTGTTAATACATTGATTGGGCCGAGGTTAATACTTATTCAAAGAGACTTGGTCAATTTGATGACCTTCTGTTTTGTGTAAGATAACGTTGGCGTTGTTACGTGTTGGTAAGATGAATTCTTCCAAGTTTTTTAAGTTGACGTCACGCCAGACATTTCGCGCCATGTTAAAGGCTTCCTCACGGTCACCAATGGCATAGGAATAGTAGAAATTATCTGGGTCAAGAAAAGCAGAGTCAAGTAATTTTCCGAAACGGTTAAGGTACCATTTTTCGATTAATTCTGGCTCGGCATCGACGTATACTGAGAAATCAAAGAAGTCGCTGATGTAAACTTGTTCGCTAGTAGGGACTTGTAACACGTTAATCCCTTCGACGATTAAGATGTCAGGTTCATTGATCGTTTCAGTCTTATTTGGAATAATATCATAAATATCGTGAGAATACACGGGAGTTTCAATATTTTCTTTACGATTTTTCACTTGTTCAAGAAAGGTGATCAATCGTTCCATATCATAACTCTCTGGAAATCCCTTACGATTCATGATGCCTTTTTCTTCGAGTACCTTATTTGGATATAAGAAACCATCAGTGGTAATCAGTTGAACATTGCGACGTTTAAAGATACGCGACAACATCATTTGTAGTAAACGAGCAGTCGTACTCTTACCGACAGCAACGCTTCCAGCGATTCCAATTACAAATGGTGTGACACCTGGATAAGATTGCATAAACAGGCCCTTACTTAATTGGAGTGATTCGTATTCCTTCATATAAATATGAATCAAGTGAGTTAAAGGCATATAAATGTCTTGTACGTCTTGTAAGGAAATACGGTCGTTTAAACTTTTAATCTCTTGCAGTTCGTTTTCTGTTAGTGGAGGAATACCATTACGATAAAATCGTTGCCACTCATCCCTAGAAAACTGATGGAATTTCTTTGTGCTATTCATTAAGTTAAAGCCTCCATTGTCTCGTGCGTCTGATTATGAATCTATTAGCAATTATTTTATCACAAAGCGTCTGAAATATCTTATATATATAAGTAAAAATCGTATTTTGCTAACGAAGTTTTAATGTTAGCCCCAAGGAACATCTAATGAGACCGTTTTCGAGAACTGTTCGTGGAAGGCAAGTTCTTGAAGTCCGCGTTTTCGACGCTCTTCATAGCCGCTTGTTACCATTTTTTCTTCATCCGTTTCGGGTACAACGTGTGGGACGGTAAAGTCTTTCTCTGGTTTTTCAGGAGAAGGAACAGCTACAAAGGTCATAAAACAAGTTGCAGCTAAGTAACGGTCGCCAGATACTAAATCTTCTCCAATGATTTTGGCGAAAACTTCCATAGATTTTCGACCTGTTCCACTAACATAAGTTTCCACACAAACAGAGTGGTTTTCATTAATAGGGTGCAGGAAATCTAAACGATCCATTGATGCGGTCACCGCATTACGGCGAGAGTGACGGGTAATTGAGATAGATGCCGTATCATCGATTAGCGACATTAATTTGCCACCAAAGAGTGTGCCGTGTGAATTTAAATCCGTTGGAAAGACGCGGTGAGTTTGGATCACGCGTGATTCGCGGCAAGCTTTGGTTGTGCGTTCTTCATTTGACATATTCAAAACTCCTCTAGCATGCTATGATGATGCTATAATATTTTTTATAATTTTTAATTATAGCACAGATTTGACTATCTGTTATTAAACAGGATTAGGAGTCGAGATAATATGACGAAACTTTTTTTATTTGGCGATAGTATTACGGCAGGATATGGCGAGGAAGGTATCACAGATGAACTGACAAAACGAGTGCAACAGGCTTTTCCTGATACAGAAGTTATTAATGCTGGTATTCCAGGAGATACGACAGCAGACGGCTTAAAGCGTATTGACGAGCATATCTTACGTTATAATCCAGATGAGGTTGTGGTCTTTTTTGGTGCCAATGATGTGGCAAATTATGTTGGAGTGAGTCCGGTTGATTACCGTCGTAATTTGATGGAGATTATTGAGCGAATCGGCAAAGAAAAAGTGATACTGTTATCTGGTCCTTATACGGGGCAAAAACGTCACGGTGAAGATCGTTCACTAGTTGCCATTAAGCAATATGTAGCAGTGGCAGAAACGGTCGCTTGTGAAACAGGAGTACCATTTGTTAATCTATTAGAAGCGATGGAAAAAGAAGCAGATGTAATGGCACTCTTGCAAGAGGATGAGTTACATTTTTCAGATAAAGGCTATGACTTTTTAGCTCGCATTATTAATCAAGAAATTGTTAAGAAACGATAAGGAGAATAAGTATGACAGAGAATAATCATTATTTTACTAACCAACCAAGTACCCCGCATGATTTATCAGAGTGGACGTTCGATTTAAAAGGCAAGCGATTCCGTTTTACAACGGATAGCGGTGTGTTTTCTAAAAAGACCGTTGATTTCGGCTCACGTGTTTTAATTGATGCATTCACGGAAGAAGACTTGCCAGAAGGTGATATTTTAGATGTTGGTTGTGGTTACGGACCAATCGGTTTATCGTTAGCGTCACAAAGTTCACGCGTTGTCGAAATGGTTGACATCAACGAACGCGCAGTTGAATTAGCTAAATTAAATGCTAAACATAACGGTGTTGCAAACGTGGAAATCCATGTGTCAAATATCTACGAAAGTGTAGAAGGTGAATTTGCAGCTGTCTTAAGTAACCCGCCAATCCGTGCTGGTAAAGCAGTCGTTCATACAATTTTAGAAGGCGCTTATCCTTTACTTGTTGAGGGTGGCACGCTAACAGTTGTCCTACAAAAAAAACAAGGGGCGCCAAGTGCGGCTAAAAAAATGGAAGAAGTTTTTGGAAACGTAAAAACTTTAACGAAAGATAAAGGTTACTATATTTTACAAAGTAGAAAGTAGCTTCTAAATAAAAAAACAACTCACTGTTCTTTTAAGGGAACAGTGAGTTGTTTTTTGTTGATTTAGGTAATTTAAAAATTAAGTACACTTGGATTAACAGCAATACGATGCCAACGACACCAAATACCCAATTCGTCCAAGTTGGAAGTGGGACGCTAGCACTGTTCTGTTTATCGAAGTAAACAAGAGGTAGGTTAATCATTGCGCTATAAAACAAGGAAGCTAAGATGAGGGTAGAGGTCATTAGGCGGGCTAATACGAATTTACCGTCAGTGTAGGTTGTCAACGCTACTAATGGTGAAAAAATAATAAGTGGGAAAACAAGTAACGTTATACCTGATGTGTGCAGAAATCCTTTTAGAGTCATTGTCCAAATAAGGATGGCATAGAATACGAGATAAAGTATCAGGTGTATCGTCCATAAGACGGGATTTGTTTTAAAGTTTTTCAAGTTGTCGCTCCTTAAAGGTGTTATTTAACACTAGTGTAGCATTAATGTTTTTGAAATTAAATTTTGAAAGTCTATCCAAATAAATCAATAGTGTTACAAATCTGAAAATACACAGCAGAAAATTTATGAAAACAACGGAAAAGGGGTTGTGGTGCGTTGACATTGTAAATGAAAGACGATATAATTAATAGTTGCAAAAGCTATCTAAAAACAAGGAAATACAGAGTGAAATATTGTCCATTTTGTGTTTTTAATCATAGGAAAACAAAAGTAGAAGCTCATATGAACGAGAAAATTCTATTTTTGGTTTTTTTTTGCCTTAAAAGGGTCTTGAAATATATATGTAATCAAATCTTAACATTTGTAACATATTGAAATTGATGGTGTTTTGAATAAAAAAATTCAGAGGGGTGAAGAGCTTGGCTGGACACGTAGTGAAATACGGAAAGCATCGCGAAAGAAGAAGTTATGCGCGAATTAGTGAAGTGTTAGAATTACCAGATTTAATCGAAATTCAAACAAACTCTTATCAATGGTTCTTGGATAGAGGACTTAAAGAGATGTTCGAAGACATTTTACCAATCAAGGATTTTAGTGACAAATTATCTCTAGAATTTGTTGGGTATGAATTGAAGGAACCAAAATATACAGTAGCAGAAGCTCGCGCACATGATGCGAACTACTCAGCTCCTATTCATGTGACATTACGTCTTGATAACAAAATTACAGGCGAAATTAAAGCACAAGAAGTATTCTTTGGAGATTTCCCATTAATGACTGAGATGGGTACATTTATTATCAACGGAGCAGAACGTGTTATTGTTTCTCAATTAGTTCGTTCTCCTGGTGTTTACTTCAGTGGTAAAACAGATAAAAATGGCCGTGAAAGTTTTGGAACAACTGTTATCCCTAACCGTGGTGCATGGTTAGAAATGGAAACAGATGCTAAAGATATCTCATATGTACGTATTGACCGTACACGTAAGATTCCTTTATCAGTATTAGTTCGTGCGTTAGGTTTCGGGTCAGATGATACAATCTTAGAAATCTTCGGCGATAACGAAAGCTTACGCTTGACGTTAGAAAAAGATATTCATAAAAATTCATCAGATTCTCGTACAGAGGAAGGCCTGAAAGATATTTATGACCGTTTACGCCCTGGTGAGCCGAAAACAGCTGACAGTTCTCGTAACTTGTTAAATGCTCGTTTCTTCGATCCAAAACGTTACGACTTAGCAGCAGTTGGTCGTTACAAAGTAAACAAAAAATTAAGTCTAAAAACTCGTTTATTAAACCAAACATTAGGTGAAACATTAGTTGACCCTGAAACTGGTGAAATCTTATTCGAAAAAGGTACTGTGATCACTCACGCTATCATGGAAGAATTAGAAAAACATTTAGATGCGGGTATCAACAACGTGACTTACTACCCATCAGAAGATGCGGTTGTAACGGAACCGATGACACTCCAAGTGATTAAAGTGGTATCACCTAAAGATCCTGAACGTGTTGTTAATGTGATCGGTAACGGTCAAATTGATGCAGATTGTAAAACAATTATTCCTGCTGATGTAGTTGCTTCAATGAGTTATTTCTTTAACTTACAAGAAGATATCGGTAAAGTGGATGACATCGATCACTTAGGTAATCGTCGTATCCGTTCAGTTGGTGAGTTATTACAAAATCAATTCCGTATCGGTTTAGCTCGTATGGAACGTGTGGTTCGTGAAAGAATGTCTATTCAAGACACTGAAACATTAACACCACAACAATTAATTAATATCCGTCCAGTTGTTGCGTCAATTAAAGAGTTCTTCGGTTCTTCTCAATTGTCACAGTTCATGGACCAAACAAACCCATTAGGTGAGTTAACTCACAAACGTCGTCTATCAGCCTTAGGGCCTGGTGGTTTGACTCGTGACCGTGCCGGTTATGAAGTTCGTGACGTACATTACTCGCATTACGGCCGTATGTGTCCGATTGAGACACCAGAGGGTCCTAATATTGGGTTAATCAATAGCTTGTCTAGTTATGCGAAAATCAACGATTATGGGTTCATCGAAACACCATACCGTCGTGTTGATCGTAAAACTGGTAAAGTAACAGAACATATTGATTACTTAACCGCTGACGAGGAAGATCATTACATGGTCGCTCAAGCGAACTCAAAATTAAACGAAGATGGAAGCTTTGCTAACGATGTTGTTATGGCTCGTATCCAAAGTGAAAACTTAGAAGTATCAATTGATAAAGTTGACTACATGGACGTTTCTCCTAAACAGGTAGTTGCCGTTGCGACATCTTGTATTCCTTTCTTGGAAAACGATGACTCCAACCGTGCCCTAATGGGAGCGAACATGCAACGTCAAGCTGTGCCACTAATCCAACCTCGTTCTCCATTTGTAGGAACGGGTATGGAATACAAAGCAGCTCATGACTCGGGTTCAGCTTTAGTATGTAAACATGATGGTGTTGTTGAATTTGTTGACGCTAGCGAAGTTCGCGTTCGTCGTTCAAACGGAACACTTGATAAATATTCAGTTATTAAATTTAGCCGTTCTAATGCGGGTATGTGTTATAACCAACGTCCAATCGTGACATTAGGTGAAAAAGTAGATAAAGGCGACGTTCTTGCGGATGGCCCATCTATGGAAGAAGGCGAAATGGCTTTAGGTCAAAACGTCTTAGTTGCCTTCATGACATGGGAAGGTTATAACTACGAGGATGCGATCATTATGAGTCGCCGTCTGGTTAAAGATGATGTGTATACATCTATCCATATTGAAGAATATGAATCAGAAGCTCGTGATACAAAATTAGGACCTGAAGAAATTACTCGCGAAATCCCTAACGTAGGGGAAGACGCTCTTAAAAACTTAGACGAAATGGGTATTATCCGTATCGGTGCTGAAGTTAAAGATGGTGACTTATTAGTTGGTAAAGTAACGCCTAAGGGTGTCACTGAATTATCAGCTGAAGAGCGTTTATTACACGCTATCTTTGGTGAAAAAGCGCGTGAAGTTCGTGACACGTCTCTACGTGTTCCACACGGTGGTGATGGAATCGTTCATGATGTTAAGATCTTTACTCGTGAAGCTGGTGATGAATTATCTCCTGGTGTTAATATGTTAGTTCGTGTTTATCTCGTTCAAAAACGTAAAATTAACGAAGGGGATAAAATGGCCGGACGTCATGGTAATAAAGGGGTAGTTTCTCGCATTATGCCAGAAGAAGACATGCCATTTATGCCAGACGGTACACCAGTTGATATCATGCTTAACCCATTAGGGGTACCATCTCGTATGAATATCGGGCAAGTACTTGAGTTACACTTAGGTATGGCTGCTCGTCAATTAGGTATTCATGTTGCAACTCCTGTATTTGATGGAGCTGACGAGGATGATGTATGGTCAACAGTTCGTGAAGCGGGTATGGCTAAAGATGCCAAAACAATTCTTTACGATGGTCGTACAGGGGAACCATTTGATAACCGCCTATCTGTTGGGGTTATGTACATGTTGAAATTAGCCCACATGGTTGATGACAAATTACATGCACGTTCAACAGGACCTTACTCATTAGTTACACAACAACCTCTTGGTGGTAAAGCACAATTTGGTGGACAACGTTTCGGAGAGATGGAAGTATGGGCACTGGAAGCTTACGGTGCGGCTTATACTCTTCAAGAAATCTTAACGTACAAATCAGATGACGTGGTTGGTCGTGTTAAAACTTACGAAGCAATCGTTAAAGGTGAACCAATTCCAAAACCAGGCGTACCGGAATCATTCCGCGTGTTGGTGAAAGAATTACAATCATTAGGTTTAGATATGCAAGTACTTGATATTGACGATCAAGAAATTGAATTGCGCGATATGGATGATGATGAAGACGATTTAATTACCGTCGATGCATTAACGAAATATGCTCAAGAACAAGCAGCAAAGAATGCAGAGAAAAAAGATTAATTGATCGTTAGTCTTTTTGAGGCTAGCATTTTAAAAATCGATCTGTTTAATAGAAGAATAGCAAGGGATATTACTGTGAAGTAACCTTCCTTGTTGTTCTAGCTATTAACAGCGACTAAGTTTAAATTCTCTAACTTATAGTCATAATATGAAATGGAGGGAACACCTTTTGATCGATGTAAATAAATTCGAAAGCATGCAAATTGGTTTAGCTTCTCCAGAAAAAATTAGAAGCTGGTCTTATGGTGAAGTTAAAAAGCCAGAAACAATCAATTATCGTACATTGAAACCAGAACGTGAAGGATTATTCTGTGAACGTATCTTTGGTCCTACTAAAGATTGGGAATGTGCGTGTGGTAAATACAAACGTATCCGTTATAAAGGAATCGTCTGTGACCGTTGTGGCGTGGAAGTAACACGCTCAAAAGTTCGTCGTGAACGTATGGCTCACATCGAGTTAGCAGCACCAGTATCACATATTTGGTACTTTAAAGGGATTCCAAGTCGTATGGGTCTTATCTTAGATATGAGTCCTCGTGCCCTTGAAGAAGTCATCTACTTTGCATCATATGTAGTGATTGAGCCAGGTGATACAACTTTAGAGAAAAAACAATTATTAACTGAACGTGAATATCGCGAAAAACGTGAACAGTACGGTCAATCTTTCCAAGCTGGAATGGGTGCGGAAGCTGTTAAACGTTTATTAGATGATGTTGATTTAGAACGCGAAGTTGTTGAATTAAAAGAAGAGTTAAAAACAGCTTCAGGTCAAAAACGTACACGTGCTATCCGTCGTTTAGATATTTTAGAAGCATTCCGTAGTTCAGGCAATCAACCTGGTTGGATGGTGATGGACGTCGTTCCAGTTATTCCACCAGATTTACGTCCGATGGTTCAATTAGAAGGTGGCCGTTTTGCTACATCTGATTTGAATGATTTATATCGTCGTGTAATTAACCGTAATAACCGTTTGAAACGCTTATTAGACTTAATGGCACCAAACATTATCGTTCAAAATGAAAAACGTATGTTACAAGAAGCTGTAGATGCTTTGATTGATAATGGTCGTCGTGGCCGTCCAGTTACTGGACCAGGTAACCGTCCGCTTAAATCTCTTTCTCATATGTTAAAAGGGAAACAAGGTCGTTTCCGTCAAAACTTACTTGGTAAACGTGTCGATTATTCAGGTCGTTCAGTTATCGTAGTAGGACCGTTCTTAAAAATGTACCAATGTGGTTTACCAAAAGAAATGGCGATTGAATTATTCAAACCATTTGTTATGCGTGAATTAGTTGGACGCGAAATCGCAAGCAATATTAAAAATGCGAAACGTAAAATCGAACGCCAAGAAGACGAAGTTTGGGATGTATTAGAAGATGTTATTAAAGAACATCCTGTATTACTTAACCGAGCACCTACTCTTCATAGACTTGGTATCCAAGCGTTCGAACCAGTTCTTGTTGAAGGACGCGCTATCCGTCTTCACCCATTAGTATGTGAAGCCTATAATGCCGATTTCGATGGAGACCAAATGGCCGTTCACGTGCCACTTAATGATGAAGCTCAAGCTGAAGCGCGTATGTTAATGCTTGCTGCTCAAAATATCTTGAATCCAAAAGATAGTAAACCAGTAGTAACACCATCTCAGGATATGGTCCTAGGTAACTACTACTTAACAATGGAAGAAGACGGCCGTGAAGGTGAAGGTATGGTCTTCCGTAACGTTCAAGAAGCTGAATTAGCATGGAAAAATGGCTATGTACATTTACACACTCGTATCGGGTTACAAACGTCATCAATGCCAGAAAAACCATTCACTGATTGGCAAAAAGAACGTACATTGATTACAACTGTTGGTAAGGCTCTTTTCAATGAAATTATGCCTCCTGAGTTTCCATACTTAAATGAACCAACAGATTATAACTTAACAATTCAAACTCCAGATAAATACTTCGTTGAAAACGGAACAGATATTCCTGCTCATATTAAAGCGCAAGAATTAGTTGGACCATTCAAGAAGAAAAATCTAGGTAATGTTATCGCTGAAGTCTTCAAACGCTTCAAGATTACAGAAACATCTAAAATGTTAGATAGAATGAAAGATTTAGGTTATAAGCACTCAACAATTGCGGGTATGACTGTAGGGATTGCGGATATCGTAGTCTTACACGAAAAACAAGAATTAATTGAAGAAGCCCACACTAAAGTTGAAAATGTAACAAAACAATTCCGTCGTGGTCTGATTACAGATGACGAACGTTATGAACGTGTTATTGGAATTTGGAATGGCGTTAAAGATGCCATCCAATTAAAACTGATGGAAAGTTTAGACGACAAAAACCCGATCTTCATGATGAGTGATTCTGGAGCCCGTGGTAATATCTCTAACTTTACGCAGCTTGCTGGTATGCGTGGACTGATGGCCGCTCCGAATGGACGTATCATGGAATTACCAATCATCTCAAACTTCCGAGAAGGTTTAACAGTCTTAGAGATGTTTATCTCAACTCATGGTGCTCGTAAAGGTATGACCGATACAGCCCTTAAGACAGCCGATTCAGGTTACTTAACTCGTCGTTTAGTTGACGTTGCCCAAGATGTTATTATTCGTGAAGACGATTGTGGTACTGATCGTGGTTTAGATGTAACGGCAATTAAAGAAGGTAACGAAGTTATTGAAACATTAGAAGAACGTTTATTAGGACGTTATGCTCGTAAGACAATTCTTCACCCAGAAACTGGCGAAGTGATTGTTGGGGCTAATGAAATGATTACTGAAGATTTAACAAAACAAGTTATTGAAGCTGGCGTTGAGAAAGTGACTATCCGTTCAGTATTTACATGTAATACTAAACATGGTGTTTGTCGTCACTGTTACGGCCGTAACATGGCTACTGGTCTTGAAGTTGAAGTGGGTGAAGCAGTTGGTACAATTGCCGCTCAATCAATCGGTGAGCCTGGTACTCAGTTAACAATGCGTACGTTCCATACGGGTGGGGTTGCCGGAGATGATATTACTCAAGGTTTACCTCGTATCCAAGAGATTTTTGAAGCACGTAATCCGAAAGGGCAAGCAGTTGTAACAGAAGTAACAGGTGATGTTATTGATATTACAGAAGATGCAGCTACTCGTACTCGTGAAATCACAATCAAAGGAACAACTGATACACGTACATATGCAGTCCCTTACACTTCTCGTTTGAAAGTGGCAGAAGGCGATATGATTAAACGTGGTGAAGCTCTTACAGAAGGTTCAATCGAACCAAAACAATTATTACAAATTCGTGATGTTTTATCTGTTGGCGTATACTTACTTCGTGAAGTACAAAAAGTATACCGTATGCAAGGGGTAGAAATCGGCGATAAACATATTGAAGTTATGGTACGTCAAATGTTACGTAAGATCCGCGTTATGGATCCAGGTGACACTGACATCTTACCAGGTACTTTAATTGATATCTCAGAATTTAAAGAACAAAACTACAGCACACTTGTTGCCGGTGGTACACCAGCGACTGGTCGTCCAGTATTGTTAGGTATTACTAAAGCGTCTCTAGAAACGAACAGTTTCTTATCAGCTGCATCATTCCAAGAAACAACTCGTGTTCTTACAGATGCTGCGATTCGTGGTAAGAAAGATCCATTACTTGGTCTTAAGGAAAATGTTATCATTGGTAAGATTATTCCAGCCGGAACAGGTATGCCTAAATACCGTAACATGGAGCCAAAAGAAGTTGGCGTAGCAAGCGAAAATGTGTATAGCATTAGCGATATTGAAGCGCAAATGGCTGCTGAAGATGCTTTACTTTCTGAAAAGAAATAGTCATCTAGCTAACTGAAGGGTCGAGACATCTGTCTCGGCTCTTTTTTGTATTTGAAAGAGTCGTTAAAAATATGGTACAGTTACGATAGAGAACTTATAGAAAGAAGGCATTTTTATGTTTGGTGTAAAAAGTTATATCAAAAAGAATTATGCAGGTGAAGAACAAGAGCGATTATTAAAGCTCTATACAAAATTTGCAGGTGTACTAAAAGGCAATTTTTATATTTGGGAAAATGAATTTTATGATTTAAGTAAAGAAGAACAAAATCACACAGGTTTAGAAGCATTTTTAACCAAAAAAATAAAACAAGTTATGGAAGCGGCTAAAGTGATTAGAGAAGAAGAGTTGTTGAAAGAACAGGCGGAAGAGGAAGAGGCAAGTGGCGAATTCAAAGAAGAGTAAGTATTTAAAGAATGGAAGTTTTTATTTAGGTGCAGCGTTACTAGTAGGTTTAATTTTATTTTTCAGTTCGTCACAGACGTATGAAGAGCAGTCGCAAGTTGGCTTACTTAGTAAGTTGCTAAGTGGTGAACCTTTTAAAGAACGACTGAGTCAGATTAGTTTTATGTATGGTGGAAGCCCTGTTAGTATAGAAGCGAGTGGTTATGCAAAATTTGTTGAGTTTTTTATCCGTAAAGCAGCCCATTTTATGAGTTTCTTTTTACTATCAGGTGCTTTATTTTTAGGACTAAGACCGAGATTGAAGAATTTAATGTTAACGGGAGTTGTGAGTTGGTTATCAGCTACAGGTTATGCAGCGCTTGATGAATGTCACCAAATGATTACAGGTGGACGTTCACCGATGTTTCAAGATGTTATTTTGGACAGTATTGGTGCGGCGACAGCAGGTATTATTTGTATATTAGTTTTTACAATTAGTACAAGTAGGAAGAAAAAATCATAATGGAATAGAAAGAGGTGTTTGGAATGGCAGGACATTCTAAATGGAAAAATATTCAAGGACGAAAAAATGCACAAGATGCGAAACGTGGAAAAGTATTTCAAAAATTATCGCGTGAAATTTATGTCGCAGCTAAAAGTGGTGGCCCTGATGCAGATACAAATCCCTCATTACGTCTGGTTTTAGATAAGGCTAAGTCTGCTAATATGCCAAATGATAATATTGAACGTGCGATAAAAAAAGCAACATCAGCCGGTGAAGGTGAAAATTATGATGAAGTAGTTTATGAGGGATATGGTCCAGCCGGTGTCGCTATTTTAGTTCATTGTCTGACGGATAATCGCAATCGTACAGGGACAAATATTCGTGTTGCTTTTAATAAAAATGGTGGGGCTTTAGGTGAGACGGGCTCTGTTAGTTATATGTTTGATAGAAAAGGTTATATTGCAATTGCTAGAGAAGACTTGGATCTGGATGAGGAAGACATGCTGATGTTAGTATTAGAAGCCGGTGCAGATGACTTACGAATAGAGGAAGATGTGTTTGAAGTGTATACGGAAGCTGGTGATTTTACAACGGTTCGTGATACGTTGAAAGCAGAAGGGTTGGAACTTGCTCAAGCCGAGTTAACAATGGAGTCACAAACGATGGTTGAATTATCCGAAGAGCATCAAGAAGTGTTAGAAAAACTGGTAGCAGCATTAGAAGAAGATGACGATGTATCAGAAGTATTTACATCTGCTGCTTTATAAAAAGACGACTTATTTTATAAGTTGTCTTTTTTTTTTCGTGAAATTTGGAGTTTATAGCATACTTTAATGCAAGGGAGGTAACTATGAACATAAAAGAGTTAGGAACACACTTGATGAAAGAAGGACAACGCTATAGAGCAAATGATTTGTATGTTTTACCCGTTGAGAAAGGGTATCGAATTGTATTTCGCCGAGGGAATACTCAATTTTTACCAATGGTTGTAAGTGAAGATGACGGTAAGCAATTGATATTATTTTTTAAGTACATGGCGGATATGGATGTGTCTGAAAAAAGAAGAGGGCAGATGGGAGCAGCAAATGTTGAGTTATCTGAAGTCACACAAACTGTTAGGATACGCTTGTCTACAGTAGCAGATTTTAAGAATAAGGAAAGCTTAGTCATACGATTTTTAGGTTATTTTACAGAGGAGAGTCCTTACCGTTTGTTTTTTCCTAATCAGTGGCAAGGTCTCTCTATAAATGTAAAGAAAAGAGGACTTTATCTATTTTGCGGACCAACAGGATCGGGTAAAACGAGTACAATGTACCGACTAGTAAACGACATCGTGAAAGACAGTGAACAGGTGATTTGTATCGAAGATCCCGTCGAAATAGAGGTGGCTAATTTTTTACAATTGCAGGTTAACGAAAAAATTGGAATGACGTATGATTCATTAATAGCGGTATGTTTGAGGCACCGACCAGATATTTTGATAGTTGGTGAAATAAGAGATAGTGAAACGGCAAGGGCTGTTATTAGGAGCGCGTTGACTGGGCATATGGTTTTCTCAACAGTTCATGCTAGAAGTAAACATCATGTTATTGAGCGATTAGTTGAGTTGGGAGTAACACGTAATGAAATTAATCAGTGTTTGGAAGGGGTTATATATCAACGCTTACTTCCTATTTATTGTCCTTATTGTGGCGAGCAGTCATGTAAGAAAGGGTGTTTAGGCAAAGGGGAGGGAGCGATTTTTGATACGTTATTTGGTGAAGAACTTCTTGCGGGAGAGGACTTTAAGACGTGGCGACACACGTTGCAAAAGGCTTGGGCATATGGTTTTATATCTAAAACAAATTATGACCAAGAAGCGCTATAGTAAACATAAAAAGAGGAGGCAACAAGCGGCTTTTTTAAAATTATTAGATGATTTATTGCGTAACGGGTTTAGTATTCAGGAGAGTTTATCTTATATAGTAACGATTAAAGCAGAATCAGCTTATCTAGCTGAACAGCTTCGACTAGATTTGGCTGAAGGAATAAGTTTATCTTCCGGTTTGGCAAAATCAAAATTCGAGTCGCAACAAGTCATGTTGTTATATTTAGCAGAAACACATGGTGATTTAGAAGGGACTCTTTCATTAATACATAAACAGGTCTTGGATAGGGAACGTCAGTTGGTAGAGTTAAAAAGAGTCCTGGCTTATCCTAGTTTACTTATCTTTTTCTTAGTAGGTGTTATGTTGATGATGAAAAGTGTTATCTTACCTCAATTAGGACTCAACAAAGAGGTGAAAGATTTACCGTTAGGACAAAAAATGATTGATAATGCTCCTACGTTGGTGATTAGTATTATTTTGTTAGCTGTAGTTAGCGTGCTTATAATTAATTATTCTTTTAAGAGTAAAAGTATGATTAGTAAGATTGTTTTTTGGTCAAAGATTCCTTTAGTGAGACAAATTATTCAAAGATACTATACCTCTTTTTTTGCAAGTGAATTAGGAAAATTACTGAATCAAGGCTTAGAGTTGAAACAAATTGTTCATTTGATGTCGGAAGTAGATGAACAAACGTTATTAAAAGAGGTTGCAATAGAAATTGGGAAAGAACTTGAAGAGGGACATTCGATATTATTTCCAATAAGGCGATGGTGCTTTTTTCGAAAAGAGTTGGTTTGGATTATAGAGCAAGGGGAAATGAAGGGGAATTTGGGAGACGAATTACAAGTTTACGGTAAACAATTATGGGAGGAATTGAACGATAATGTCTTGCGTTTATTTTCATGGATTCAGCCCATTATTTTCATATTAGTTGCGTTACTTATTGTGTTAGCTTATGGTTCTCTCTTGTTACCTATTTATCAAGAGATGGAGGGGATGTTATGAAAAATATGTTTAAAGGTAAACATGCACATAAAGCGTTTGATGGATTTACATTAATAGAGATGTTAGTTGTGTTATTTGTGATATCGGTATTGGTTCTTTTATTTGTACCTAATCTAGCTTCTCAACGTGTAAAGATTGAAGATCAAGGGAAAATTGCCTTTGAGAAAGTTATCAAAACGCAAGTAGAATTATTTGAAATGAATGAAACGATAGAAGTGTCTTATGAAAATTTAGTTAAAGAGCACTATTTAACTAAAAGCCAAGCTGACAAAGCGATTTCATGGCATATTTCTTTAGATGATGATACCGGAAAATAGAGCGTGGTCAGGTTTTACCTTACTAGAAATGATTTTAGTTTTATTTGTAGTGTCGGTTATTATGCTAGTCCCGAGTATGAAGATACCTAATATGGAACGCGCATTAACTGACATTTTTTTCTTTGAAGAATTTGAGAGGTTAATTCAAGTGACACAAGAATCTGCTGTTTTTTCAGGACAAGCTTGCCGAATTGTTATGAAAAAAGGGTCTAATGAGATACTGTTTGATTACGTTTTAAGTACAGGCGGTAAGAGACATTCCTATATAGAAATCCCTGAAACTATAAAGGCTCAAACTGATACATTTGTGACTTTTTTAGGTGAGACAGGAACGCTTAGTAAAGTCACGAAGTTCAAATTTTTAGTAGTTAAGTCTAATAAAACAGTAGTTTATCAGTTTTATTTGGGAAGTGGTAAATTTGTTAAAAAAGAAAATTAAGACGAAGCAATTTGGAGGATATATTTTATTAGAGAGTAGTGTAGCGTTAGGATTAATAACATTTATAATAGTGACGATAGTGCCGCTCTTTGTTTTTATAAATCATCAGCGTGAGTTAGATAGTAGTAAGATGGAAATGGCGAGATATTTATATGAGGAAACGGAATTAATTAGAAGAAGTAAACCTGTTATTGGAGAAAAGAAGAGCGGTCGTTTTATAATGAGTATGGACTATCGTAAGGATGAAAAAGGGATTATGACGCTAACGGTAAAAGGAAAGGATAAACAAATGGTTGTTATTAGTGAAGGGAAAAATTAAATGGTCAGGATTTACTCTTATAGAGAGTATTGTGGGGTTAGCGGTCGTCTCTCTAATGGTTATATTATTGAATATGCTAATTAAGGTGGAAACGAAAACGATTGAGTCAATTCAACAAAAATCTGAAATGAACTGGCATGTTTTTCTTAGTCAACTAGAATACAATAGTAATGATTGGGAATTTAAGGAAGTTAAACAAAACAGGCTCTATTTTTTAGAAAAGTCTGATAAAGGAAATGAAACTGTTATAGTGATTGAAAAGTATGCCAATCAACTGAAGGAACGTAAAAATGGAGGTTATAACCCCCTACTTATGGGAGTTGAAGCATGCACTTTTAGTAAAGTTGGTTATGGGGTGATAATAGATGTGACTATGGAAGATGGTAAAAAATTTAAAAGTATATTTCCGCAATGGTAATAGTTTTTCAGGCGGGATTCTTCCTTCTGTAGTGATAGTTTTTCTACTTCTATCTTTTGTTTTATTAAAATTTTTGACAGTGTATCGAGATGAATCGGAAATGTTTAGGCAAGTCACGCATTACTATGAAGGAAAAATATTAGAAGAGTTAACGATTAAACAGTTGTTAGAAGAGGATATTTTATCAGAGGAAGGAAGCTATTCTTATAATTTAGGAGTAGTGAAGTATACGATTATGAAAAAAGAGGTAGAATTTGATATTGTGCTTAATTCTGGTATGAGTTATACGAGGATTGAAAAATATAATAGATAATAAAAAAACTGTTTTCGTATAAAACGAAAACAGTTTTTTTGTAACTTGTAAGACGGATCTTAAAGTTTTTTGTTGTAGAATTCAACGATGAATGACTCATCAATTTCTTGAGATAATTCTTCGCGTTCAGGTAAGCGAGATAAGCTACCTTCTAATTTTTCTTCATCAAAAGTAACGTAAGCAGGGCGTCCTAGAGCAGTTTCTAAAGCACCTTTAACGATTGTTAAGTTTTGTGATTTTTCACGTAATGAGATCACTTGACCAACTGCTACTTGGTATGAAGGGATATCAACGCGTTTGCCATCAACCATGATATGACCGTGGTTTACTAATTGACGTGCTTGACGACGAGTAGTAGCTAAACCTAATTGGTAAACAACATTATCTAAACGTTGTTCTAATAAGATCATGAAGTTAACACCGTGTTTACCTTCTTTAATTTTTCCAGCTTTAACGAATGTGTTAACGAATTGACGTTCGTTCATTCCGTACATGTTACGTAATTTTTGTTTTTCAGCCATTTGTAAACCGTATTCTGATTTTTTACCGCGGCTGTTTGGTCCGTGTTGACCTGGAGCGTAAGGGCGACGAGCTAACTCTTTCCCTGTTCCTGATAATGAGATTCCTAAACGACGTGAAATTTTCCAACTTGGTCCTGTATAACGTGACATAATATAATTCCTCCAATAATGTTTTTTTGGAGTAAAATAATTTCTTGAAAATATTAGTATTCGTTCAGTTCAACCTTCAATCTTCACCGTTGCAGCCGTGGTTACGCAATTGAACCTCTCGGGCGCTAAACTGTTGACGAGTTACTTATTTTCTAGCTGCTTATTTTACACAAAGTCTATTATACGATAGTAATAGTGAAATATCAAGGGTTAGTATCAGGTTCTATTTTAAAAAAATGAGTAAATTTCTCCATGGTATTATACTTTTAAAGTAAGGGTTTTCACAAAGGCTTAGTGTAGTGAGTCACAATGGTTTGTATAAGGGATTGTTAATATAAAACCTTTAAAATAACGTTTCATGTGAAGTAATTCTGCTATATAATAAATGAGAACGTTAGGAGGAGAGAAAATGAAGTTGTTTAAAGAGTTTTTATTGATTATTAGTTTTTCTTATTTAGGGGAAATTGTATCAAAGCTATTTAAATTACCTATCCCCGGAAGTGTGATTGGCATGCTTTTACTATTCGCAGCTCTGTACTTTAAGTTTGTGAAAGTAGATGATGTTGATACGGTTGGGACCTTCTTATTAGATAATTTAAGTATTTTATTTTTACCAGCAGGAGTCGGTATTATGGTCGATTTCGATTTGGTTAAGGATAATTGGTTTAGTCTGTTATTGATGACTATTGTATTAACAGGTTTAACAATGGCGGTCGTTGGTCGTGTCGTTCAATTTGTTAAACGGAAATATGAAGGTGATTTAGCAGGGTTAAACGAAGAGGAGGAGCATGGGCATGTTACAAGAATTGACGAGTAATTATTTATTTGGTTTAGTTTTATCGATTGCTGTATTTTTATTAGCGAGAGAATTAGCAGCTAAGTTAAAGTTACCGATTTTTAATCCGCTGATTGTCTCTATCTTAGTAGTGATTGCATTTTTAAAGCTAACAAACATTCCATATGAAAATTATAATCGTGGCGGCAGTATCTTAACAATGTTAATTGCACCAGCGACTGTAGCTATAGCTATTCCATTGTATAAATCATTTCATTTGTTAAAATACCATGTGCGTTCAATCATGGCAGGAATTATTGTAGGCTCATTTTTCAGTACATTTATTACAGCTATTACGGCTATTTTATTTAAATATAGTCCAGAATTAACGGCGTCGGTATTGCCCAAATCTGTCACAACAGCAATCGCATCAGAGATTGCCGTTAAAATGGGTGGCATTCCAACGATTACTATTATTGTAGTAATCATCTCGGGTATCATGGGTGCAATTATTGGACCTACCGTTCTTAAGTGGGCAAAAATTGAAGAGCCGGTTGCTAAAGGAATAGCGTTAGGAACATCAGCCCATGCGATTGGCACCTCTAAAGCGATGGAGCTTGGAACAGTTGAAGGAGCAATGTCAGGCTTAGCGATTGGTGTAGCGGGTGTCGTGACGGTGGTCGCTGCGCCGCTTACTTTAAAAGTTGTTGCATTATTTATATAGAATAAAAAACAGTCGAGTACATACTAGGCTGTTTTTTTGTTTTACGGTGGAAAAGTTGCATCATAAAGTGATTTAGCATACCATAAAGAGGCAAGTCAAAATGAGTAAAGTATTTTCAATAATAGATAGAAAAGTAAGGGGAATGGACAAGGTATGACTAAAAAATTAATAGCATTTGATATTGATGGGACATTGTACACATCAGATCGTAAAATTTTGGATAGTAGTTTACGTGTGTTGAGAGAATTAGAAGAAGCAGGCCATTATGTAACGGTTGCGACTGGACGTAGTTATTTTACTGCCCAAGAAGCACTTAAAGAATTAGGTGTTAAAAATTACATATTGTGTAATGGAGCATATGCGTATGAAAATCATGAGTTATCTCATAGTTTTCCTATTGATAAAGAAGAGTTAAAAGAAATCGTTGCGATGGCAAATGAAAAAAATATAGACATTCTCTATCAAACAGAGCGTGAAGTGAAACAACAAAAAGAATTTAGAGAACAAAGTGATCGTCAGAAAAAAGTAGGATATGAGCATTTCAAACCATCATTTGAATTTGATATTGATAAGGAAAAAGCGATTTATCAAGCTATTATGTTCTGTAAAGCTGATCAAGAGGAATTTTTCACACCGTTACTTGATAAATTAAGATTTACACGTTGGGTATCTGACGGGGTAGATGTCGTTTCAAAACATGGTTCAAAAGCAGAAACCTTAAAAGTTATTGCTAAAGATAAAGGAATTTCTGAAAAAGATATTATTGCATTTGGTGATGGTGAAAATGACATTGAAATGCTAAATCTTGCAGGTTTAGGTGTTGTAATGGGAAATGCCTCTGACTTAGTAAAAGGGCATGGAGACTATATAACTAAGAGTAATGATGAACATGGCATTTTGCATGCAGCTATTGAGCATGGTCTAATTCAGAAATAAAAAAGACGCTTCCGCAAAAGGGAGCGTCTTTTTATTTAGTCAATAATTAAAACATCTTTGTTAATTGCGAAAGGTTGAACTTTGTTGATGTGATCGTAGAACATGACACCATTTAAATGGTCAATTTCATGTTGGATAACAATAGCATCGTAGTTTTTGAATTTTTTCTTTTGCGTTTCGCCGTTAACATCAGTATAAGTTACTGTAATACGTGCATGTCGGACAACATAGCCAGGAACTTCACGATCTACTGATAAGCAACCTTCACCATCACGCAGGCAAGCATCTTGAACAGTATGGCTAATGATTTTAGGATTAATCATCACATCGCTAAAAGTGGGTTCGTTAATTTCAGGGTCCATGTTGGGAATGTGAACAGCAATCATGCGTTTTTTCTTATCAAGTTGAGGGGCAGCAAGACCAACACCACCACGTAAGTTATACTTTTCAGCGATTTCGGGATCTTGACTATTCTTTAAGAATGTTAACATCTCATCGGCTAGAGTTTTATCGTCGTCAGATAGAGGTAGTTCAACTTCTGGAACAACTTCTCTAAGTGTGGGGTTACCTTCACGGATAATATCCTTCATTGTAATCATAATTAGTATCTCTCCTTATTCTTTAAATGACGTAAAAAATATAGTTGTACGTCATTTTTCATCACTATATTGTATCATAAAATAGTGAAAAAAGAATAAAAAGTGGCTGAAGTTATTGTCGACTAAAAAAGGGGAGAAATAGGGATTTTAACTTGCATTTAGATAGGGCTTAAGGTAAAGTAAGAATGTACGATTTAACTCGTATGACCCACTACTTGGTTTATCGAGTCACCAACGGTTTACTCAGTTTTCGGGTGAAACTATAGAAAGAGGTGGATACACATGGCAATGTCAAAAGAGCAAAAAAATGAAATCATCAAAGAGTACGCACGTAAAGAAGGAGATACTGGTTCACCAGAAGTACAAATCGCTGTATTAACTGCTGAAATCAATCACCTAAATGAGCATTCTCAAACACACAAAAAAGATCACCATTCATACCGTGGTTTAATGAAAAAAGTTGGACACCGTCGTAACCTATTAGCTTACTTACGTAACAACGATGTAGCTCGTTACCGCGAATTAATCCAAAAATTAGGTTTACGTCGTTAATCATAACTGACAACCTACTCGAAAGTGAGGTTCATTATGAATCTCGCTTTCTTTTGTTTTTTATTTACAGATAGAAAGTAAAAGTAGAAATGGAACAAAGGCGAGTATTCCAAAGGGATAGTCGTTTATATATAATTAAAGGGTGACGATAACCGCTACTATGCAAATGAGATGATCTGACTACATCAGACCCTGTCATTTGTTTAGTAGTTGCTGTCCCCCTAAAAAGGAGAAGATAATATGGTAAGTTCAGAAAAAAAAGTTTTTTCAATGGATTGGGGCGGACGTCCGCTATCAGTTGAGGTAGGCCAATTAGCCAAACAAGCAAACGGATCAGTTTTAGTTCGTTATGGGGATACAGTTGTATTAACTGCAGCAGTAGGATCAAAAGAGCCTAAAGATGTTGATTTCTTTCCGTTAACAGTTAACTACGAAGAGAAAATGTACGCAGCAGGTAAAGTACCTGGTGGCTTTATCAAACGTGAAGGTCGCCCGAGTGAGCATGCAACATTAACCGCTCGTTTAATTGACCGTCCGATTCGTCCGATGTTCGCGGAAGGATTCCGTAATGACGTTCAAATCACTAATATTGTAATGAGTGTTGATCAAAACTGTACACCTGAAATGTCAGCTATGTTAGGTTCATCATTAGCATTATCAATTTCAGATATCCCATTCAATGGCCCTATTGCTGGAGTAAACGTTGGTCGTATTAACGGTGAGTATGTGTTGAATCCAACTGTTGAACAAACTGAATTGTCAGATATCGAGTTAAGCGTAGCTGGTACAAAAGATGCGATTAACATGGTAGAAAGTGGCGCTAAAGAAGTATCTGAAGAAGATATGTTAGGTGCATTATTATTCGGGCATGCTGCTATTAAAGAATTAGTTGCTTTCCAAGAAAAAATTGCTGCTGAAGTTGGCAAAGAAAAAATGGAAATCAAATTATTACAAATTTCTGAAGAATTAGAAACTGAAATCAATGATGCTTACAAAGCTCGCATGGTTGAAGCAATCCAAACTGAAGAAAAATTAGCCCGTGAAGATAATATCGACGCTGTTAAAAAAGAAATCATCGAAACTTACGAAGAAAAATTCGCAGGTGAAGAAGATGCTGCGAAACGTATGAAAGAAGTACGTCAAATCGCAGAAGATATGGAAAAAAATGAAGTACGTCGTTTAATCACAATTGATAAAGTACGTCCTGATGGTCGTAAAATTGATGAGATTCGTCCGCTTGCAAGTGAAGTAGGTATTTTACCTCGCGTTCATGGTTCAGGATTATTCACTCGTGGTCAAACACAAGCGTTATCTACTGTAACATTAGCGCCATTAGGTGAGCACCAAATTATTGATGGTTTAGGTTCTGAGGAAACAAAACGTTTCATCCATCATTATAACTTCCCTCAATTCTGTGTTGGATCAACAGGTCCTACTCGTGCCCCAGGTCGTCGTGAAATTGGTCACGGTGCTTTAGGTGAACGTGCTATGGCTCAAGTTATTCCATCAGAAGAAGAATTCCCATACATGATTCGTGTGGTTTCTGAAGTATTAGAATCAAATGGGTCATCCTCTCAAGCAAGTATCTGTGGTGGTATCTTAGCGCTTATGGATGCTGGTGTACCAATTAAAGCACCTGTAGCTGGTATTGCAATGGGTCTTGTAATGGACGGAGATAACTATACAGTTTTAACAGATATTCAAGGTCTTGAAGATCACCTAGGCGACATGGACTTTAAAGTTGCAGGTACTGAAGCGGGTATTACTGCTTTACAAATGGATATCAAAATTGAAGGTATCACTGAACAAATCTTAACTGAAGCGTTAGCACAAGCTAAAAAAGCTCGTATGGAAATTCTTAATGTGATTACATCTGCGATTGCTGAACCTCGTGAAGAGTTAAGTGAATACGCTCCTAAGATTGAAATGATCCAAATCAATCCTGATAAGATCAAGACAGTCATTGGTAAAGGTGGCGACACAATCAATTCAATCATTGAAGAAACTGGCGTTAAGATTGACATTGACCAAGAAGGTAACGTAAGTATTGCAGCAGTTGATGCGGCAATGATTAAACGTGCTATCGAAATTATTGAAGAGTTAACAAGAGAAGCTAAAGTAGGTGAAACTTACAAGGCGACTGTTGTCCGTGTTGAAAAATTTGGTGCATTCGTTAACTTATTCAAAGGTAAAGATGCTCTAGTTCATATCTCTCAATTAGCACATGAACGTGTTGCTAATACGGAAGATGTTGTTAAAATGGGTGATGTTATCGATGTTAAAGTTACAGAAATCGATAAACAAGGCCGTGTTAATGCTTCTCGTAAAGAGTTATTACCAAAACCAGAAGTTAAAAAAGAAGAAAAATCAGAAGATAAATAAAAAATAAGCCTACTCCAATTGGAGTAGGCTTATTTTTTATTTAAGTTGTTCTAACATACTTTCGAACATCATAAGAGCTTTTTTATCATAAGCGTGTGCATCAAATTTTTTGTATGTTGTGGAAGAATCTGAAACAGTTATCATTTTTTTAGCTAAGCCAATATCAGTGGCTTCTACTAATTCACCATAGCCTTCTTTTAATATGTTATCTGGTCCTGGAATATCTGTGGAGATAACTTTTAGTCCAACAGCTAGCGCTTCTAAAATAACTAACGCCTGTCCTTCGTAAGAAGAAGTCAAGACGAATATATCGCATTTTTTTAGTAAGAAGAAAGGATTTGACATATGACCAACAAAGATAACGTGATCAGCCAATTGTAAAGAATTAACTAAGTTAACCAGTGAATTTTTTTGTGGTCCATCACCTATAATATAGAGCGTGCTATTTGGCTTTTCTTCTACGACTTTTGAAAATGCTTTAATTAATAGTGCTTGGTTTTTTTCGGGAGATAAGCGTCCTAGTGTAACATAATTGGTATGTGTTGTTCTAGGTTCGGGGATGCCTTTAACTATAACAACACCTTGGGGATCTTCGTCCATAACAGTATCGGTTAGTAAAGTGTGACCATCAATTGTAAAGTCAGAAAATTGATCTTCAAGTTCTGAAATACGTTCAGCGTCCAAGTAGTTGACAACATAAGTCATTTTATCAGTAACACGGAGCTTGCCCCCTAGTTTTTTAAGGTTAGCTTGGTAACTTGTTTCAGAAACAGAGACTAACTTATCGAAATAAGGATATATAGAAAACATAGCTTGTAAGTTTAAACGATTTGGTCTTTTTTTCTTAACAACTCGTTCTTTATCTTTTTCCATATCACTGTGCATGAAGACTGCTTTATGGTCAGCGTCGCTAAATCCTAAAATAGCACCGTAATATGCGCTATATCCGCTGAAATCTATTGCTTTATTATAGTGAACATTTCCTACTAAACGATGGAATTCGTTATTGAATATTTTAGGGATATTGAATTTTTTGGTTATGCCATTGTATCCTCTATTAAGGAAAAATTTATAACCGTATTGATCTTGAATTGTTGCATTAATTCGATTTCCGACAGGGAATAGTAAAGTTATCTCAGGGTGTAATCGTTCTAGTAAATAGAGAGCACCAGGATTTTTCTTAAGGTTTGTAGGGACTACGACTGTAACATGGTATTTATCATAATCAAGTTGATTGGACATTCTAATGAAAGATTCAGAAATACCGTTGTTTTTGAAAAGACCACTGTAAAATAAGAGTTTTTCTTTTTTTGTGACAGTTTTATAGGTTGAACCTACAGTTAAATCTATATTAAAGAAAGCTTTATCAATGATGCGTTTTGAAACGTTGCCATCGTCATAGGGAGAGAAGCGTTTGATTTCTTGCTCATAGTGTAATGGCTTTGAGTTGCTTTCAGATAATATAGCGGTAGCTAGTTCTTCTATAGTATGACTTTTAGTACCAGGTAGTTCATTTTGTTCTAGGTAAAATCCACGACCATTTTCAAATTCCTCATAATTTTTAAAGTAAAAATGAATAGGTTTTTGAAGGGGTAGATAGTCAAAAAAGATACTAGAATAGTCTGTAATTAGGTGGTCAGCAATGCTTAGTAACTCATTAGTATCGATGGAATTATCAATTAATGTGACAGCTGTTGTCATTTCTTTTATAGCGTTGTATTCCAAATAATGAGCTTTTAAGCAGACCAAGTAGTCTGATCCAAGTTGTTTTTGTAGATTTATAACATCAGTTGCAAGTTGTCCACCTGTGACAGTAGCGTTTTTTATAAAGTCGTTCCATGTTGGAGCATAAAGAACAATTTTTTTATCTAAAGGCAAATTAAGCTGGGCTTTAATTTTAGTAATGTCTGTACCAAACATCATATCTGTTCTAGGCATACCAGTTTCAATAACTACACCAGAAAAGAGGTCATAAGCATCTTGGCTATTTAAAATAGTTGTAGTTGTGAATTTTGATGGGGAGATAAAATAATCAGTGTGGAGCATGTTTTTCATAACATTTTTATGGGCTCCGACGGGAGTGTGCTGAATATCTTTTCCGATTGTTTTATAAGGTGTACCATGCCAAGCCATAATGTAGGTTTGCCCGTCTGTGCGTTTGTTAAAATAATGTGGGAATGTTGTATCTGTAACAAGATATTCAGAACGTGCAAGTGCTTCTGGATAAGCTGTAGATTCTCGTTTGATAAATTTAACATTTTTAGCGGACTTGTATTTTACTTGTATTGAATCAAAAGAATCAAGGCTCCAAATAAAGGTGAAGTCTTTAAAACGTGTGTCTTGATATATTTCTTGGAATAAGGCATAGCTATTTCCTGTCATACTTTTTCCAAGGTAAGCTTCAAATAAAATTGTTTTCTTTTTAATCGGTTTTTTTGAAGCACGGGCATAAGTTAAAAGCATCTTTTTAGCTTTATTTTTTATGGGTGATAACGCTGGTTCTACGATGAAACCTAAACGTCTTTTCATGATTTTAAAATTCATTATCAGAACTCCTCAATATAGTGATGGTGATTATTAGCTTAATTCAAATGTAAATTAGCTAGAAAAAGACTAGTCTAACATTACAATTATAATAGATATAAAGGGAAAGTCAAACTTATAAAAGCGGTGAAAAATCAATGTATTGTACATCTTACTGTATTGCTTGATATAGTGACTAGTGATATTATATTAAGGATAGCTGTTTATTGTTAAGAATTTTAATGTACAGGTAAAAAGGAGTAGGAAAAAATGAAGCGTTCAGAAAAAATTGCAAAAAAATTAAGTACCTTTTTGGCTACAGTAGTACCTGTTAATAAAAAAATTATGGTATTTGAAAGTTTTTTAGGAAGACAATATAGTGACAATCCGAGAGCGATGTATGAATACATTAAAGAGCACTATCCGGAATATAAATGTTACTGGAGTGTAGATGTTGCAGAACAAAAAAAATTTGAAAATAAAGGTTTAAATATTATAAAAAAAGGAACGATTAGATGGTTCTTTACAATGGCGCGTGCAAAGTATTGGATTTCTAATAGTCGTATACCATTATGGGTGATAAAACCTAAAAAGACGATATACGTACAAACTTGGCATGGGACACCTTTGAAAAAACTAGCGATTGATATGGATGATGCTAATATTTATCCATCGTGGAATAGACCTATACCGTATAAAAAAGCTTTTTCACTGGAATCAAGCCGTTGGAATTATCTGATTTCTCCTAATAAGTATTCAACAAATATCTTTAGGCGTTGTTTTGATTTTGAAAATGAGATGATTGAATCAGGTTATCCAAGAAATGATTATCTGATTAATGGTAATAACGAAGAAAATATTAATCATATAAAAAAAGCGTTAAACATTCCGTTAGATAAAAAGATTATTATGTATGCTCCGACATGGAGAGACAGTTTTACTTTTAATTTGCCACTTAGCCTTACAAACATGAAAAAAGAGCTAGGTGATGAGTACTACGTTATCTTTAGACTCCATTATCTTGTGAAGCACACATCTGAATTGATTGGTCATGAAGACTTTATTCAAAATGTAACAAGTTACAATGATATAAGTGACTTGTACTTAATTAGTGATGTATTAATTACGGATTACTCAAGCGTATTCTTTGATTATGCAGTGCTAAAACGCCCGATGATTTTCCATTGTTTTGATATGGATTTATACAAAAATGATCTGAGAGGCTTTTATTTTGATTTTGAAAAGAAGGCTCCCGGTCCGATTGTAACTACAACAGATGAATTAATTGATGCTGTTAAACGTGTAGACCAACAAGAAATATCATTAGAATTTCTCGATCAGTTTGCATCGCTAGAAGATGGTAAGGCAACAGAACGTGTTGTCGAGCGGATTTTAGAAAAATAAAAGACAAAGCTCGTAGGAGCTTTGTCTTTTTTAATACTCAACCGTTAGGCCAAGTTCTGTTGCGATGACTTCAGATTGTAGGGCACTGATTGTTAGACCACTTAATTTTTCTGGAGAAAAGGCAATTTTTTCAAAGGTGCAACTGGATAAGTTTAAGCCAGCTAAAGAAGTATTAAACCAGCTACTACCTGTTAGGTTACATTGATTAAGTGTGAGATGTTGCCAAGTAATTTCGTAAAAATCACTTTCTTTTAATGAACAATTTTTGAAGTTGATAATTTTAAGTGTCGCGTAGGCATACGAAGATAAGTCATTGATACAGTCGATAAATTGCACGTCTTTTAGCGTTCCTTCAGCAAAATTAGAACCCGTTAAACGGCAGTTTTTAAAGATAACACGTATAAAGGAACAACCTATCATTTCACAATTGGAAAAATCACAATTTTCAAAAATAGTATCTTGGACTTCAAAATTTTTAAATAAGCTAGAGCTAAAATGAGTCCCTATAAAATGGGACTGTTCTATTGCTTGGTAAGAAGTAGTTTGACAGCTAAAATCAGAAGACGCATCAATATGTCCTGTAATAAGAGAATCTTCTTCTAAATAACAGATCTCTTCTGATAGGATTTTGGGAACTTTTGGTTGGATAGGTATTTTTACTTTAGTAGGTTTAGCCATAATGAGCCCCCTTTTAAATTTACTAGTAGTGTACCATAAGTTTATCCGTTATAGGAGATGAAAAGTTATTGACAATATATTGAAAACTTGCTATACTTATGAGGTTGAGAATTAAGCAGAAGCACCCGCTTCTCGCCTTAGTAGATAATAATCTCTGGGCTAGATAGTTTTTCTTTTAATCGTTAAAGATTAAAATGAAAGTATGCGGGGGTCTTCAAAAAAGAAGGCTCTTTTTTTCTGTATTAAAACTCGTAATAAACAACAGAGAGGTGAATGACCATAGCAAAAGATATGATGGTAAATGACGGTATTCGTGCTCGTGAACTGCGATTAATTTCAGATACAGGAGAACAGTTGGGTGTCAAAACTAAAGCGGAAGCTTTAAAGATGGCCGAAGATGCAAACCTTGATTTAGTAGTTGTTTCTCCAACAGCGAAACCACCTGTAGCCCGCGTCATGGATTACGGTAAGTATCGTTTTGAACAACAAAAAAAATCTCGTGAAAATCGCAAAAATCAAAAAGTGATTAATGTGAAAGAAGTCAGACTTAGTCCAACAATTGATAGTAATGATTTTAATACAAAATTACGCCAAGCACTTAAGTTCTTAGAAAAAGGAGACAAAGTGAAAGCTTCTATCCGATTCAGAGGCCGTGCCATTACTCACAAACAAATTGGTCAGGACGTCTTAATGCGCTTCGCAGACGAAACAAAAGAACTAGCTGACATCGAGCAAAAGCCTAAGATGGATGGTAGAAGTATGTTTCTTATGTTAGCACCAAAAAATGAGAAGTAATAAAAAGATTTTGAGGAGGAAATAGAGATGCCAAAACAAAAAACTCACCGCGGATTAGCTAAACGTGTAAAACGTACAGGTGGTGGCGGACTTAAAAGATTCCGCGCTTTCACTAGTCACCGTTTCCACGGAAAAACTAAAAAACAACGTCGTCAATTGCGCAAATCAGCAATGGTATCAAAAGGCGATTACAAACGTATCCGTCAACAATTATACGCATTAAAAAAATAATTTAAAACTGAAATCGATCATGTAGATGATCATACAGAAATCAAGGAGGAATAACCATGGCACGTGTTAAAGGTGGTAAAGTAACTCGCCAACGTCGTAAAAAGACGCTTAAGTTAGCGAAAGGCTACTATGGCTCAAAACATACATTATACAGAACAGCAAAAGAACAGGTGATGAAATCTTATAGCTATGCTTACAGAGATCGTCGTCAAAAGAAACGTGACTTCCGTAAATTATGGATTGCACGTATCAACGCAGCTGCTCGTATGAATGGCTTAAGCTACAGCAAAATGATGCACGGCTTGAAATTAGCTGAAATCGACATCAACCGTAAAATGTTAGCTGATTTAGCAGTTAACGATGCAGCAGCATTTACTGCATTAGCTGATCAATCTAAAGATGCATTAGCTAAATAATCTTAATATTAAAAACACTTCTCTTAATTGAGAGGTGTTTTTTAGTTCTTAAATTAAAAAACAATGATAAAAAAGAATGTGAATTTGTTATATATTTTTGCGTTTTATTATGAATTAGAACTCATTTATTTTTACAAATGTAATAAAAATAATAATACCTAATTAATTTATCATGAAATTAATTGTTAAAAACTTCACAATTAACTGTCTTTTATGTTATGCTTTGATAGTTGTAAAGGTAGTTAAACAAATTAACTATTTTGAAAGTTGAGGCAGTTAAAGAAAGAGGTTATGTGATGAATCTTGTAGCATTAGTAGTAGGATTATGTAGTTTTATTGGTATCAAATGGTTAGCAAAGAGCAAAAGTTTTAGTTTTTTAACAATTATATCACTGGTTATTGGTATTATTTTAGGTTTAATTTTTAAAGGCCAAACGGAATATTTTTCAGTATTAGGAACAATTTACGTTAAAGTTATCTCGATGATGGTTATTCCACTTTTAATGGTATCCTTAATTAGAAGTATCTCGATGATGGAATCTTTGTCAGCTCTTAAATCAATAGGGCTTAAATCTTTCTTTTGGTTATTATTTCAAACATTATTAGCTGCTTGTGTGGGGTTATTTTTAGCTCTTATAACTGGAGTGGGAAAAGGAACACATCTAATCGCGGCTGCTGATTATACACAAAAAGAAGTCCCTGGAGTAACACAAGTTATAACAGATTTATTTTCAAATAACTTGTTCCAATCTATGGCGGAAGGTAAAGTTATCCCAGTTGTCTTTTTTGCGATAATGGTAGGGATAGCTATCGTAGCTGTTGATGGTGCTGGACGTAATGTTAAGGCATTTAAAGAATGGATCGACGCCGTTTATATTATTATTTATCAAATTGTAAAAGTGTTAGTTAAGTTATTACCGTATGCTATTATTCCGTTGATTGCTAATACGATTGCGATGAGTGATTCATCTGTATTGAAACCACTTTTATTGGTCATTATTTTAACGTTCGTTGGGTGTTTTTTCCATACGTTTATTACTGGAGGCATTTTAATTTCTGTTGTAGCTAAAATGAATCCAATTACTTATTTTAAAAATATTATGCCCGCTCAAGTCATGGCTTTTTCTTCAAGAAGTAGCTCTGGCACATTACCGCTTTATGTTGAGTGTTTAACGGATAATGTAGGGGTTTCGTCAACGATTGCCAACTTTGTTGGGTCACTAGGAACGACAGTCGGCATGGCAGGTTGCGCAGGTATCTGGCCCGTGTTACTTGGTGTGTTCGCTATGAATGCGACAACTGGAAGTATCTCTGTTTCACAAGCGATTATGCTTGTTTTATTAACACCATTAGTTTCATTAGGAACAGCAGGAGTGCCTGGTGGAGGGATTTTAATAGCGACAGCGATGTTCTTAACAATGGGGCTTCCTGTTGAGCTGGTTGGTATATTTGCTGGTATTGATGCTTTTGTTGATATGGCGAGAACAATGACCAATGTGAGTAGTTCGATGACAGCAGCGACACTTGTCGCACATTCGGAAGCTCAAATTCAATTAAAAAATAATAGGCAAGAGATTTAACAGAAAAAATAAAAGGCCGATAGTAGATTGAGTTATCTATATATCGGTCTTTTTTTGTTATAAATATTGTAAAATGAAATGTGGAAATCTTATTGATAGGTTAAGAAATAAATATGAAAAGTGTTAATGAAAACATGAACTTACGCCCCTAATAGGACTTGTTAACAGTTTCCACACGATAACTATATATAGTGGTATTGATTGATAAATCGAATGTTTAGTCTATATATTGTATTTGTTCGCATTGAAATTATATGCACAATGAGGTAGAATGAACAATAGAATTAACTAAGAAGGAGTTTGATGGACATGTTGGATAAGGGTAAGGATTCTGTTGAATTAGGCGCGATGAAGGTAGTGAAACGTGATGGCCGTTTAGTCGATTTTGATGACCAAAAAATTTATGATGCGTTGTTAAAAGCAGAACGTAAAATTACTGGTAGTGTAACGCCAATGGCAGAAGCACGCATTCAAAATGTGATGTCATTAATAACTTCTGAGATTGCCTCTCGTTTTAAAAAGGATGTAAAAATTTATGAAATTCAAAATATTGTGGAGCACATGTTACTTGATCAACAAGAGTATGACTTAGCTAAGGAATATATTAATTACCGTACAAATCGTGATTTTGAGCGCAGTCAAGCAACAGATATTAATTTTACTATTGGTAAACTTTTAGGAAAAGACCAAGCTGTAGTTAACGAAAATGCCAATAAAGATAGTGATGTCTTTAATACTCAACGTGATTTAACAGCAGGGATTGTTGGGAAATCAATTGGGTTAAAATTACTACCTGCTCATGTATCGAATGCGCATCAAAAAGGGGATATTCACTACCATGATTTAGACTACCATCCGTATACACCAATGACGAATTGCTGTTTAATTGACTTCAAAGGAATGCTAAACGAAGGGTTCAAAATTGGGAATGCCGATGTTGAAAAACCAAGATCTATCCAAACAGCAGCCGCTCAAATTTCGCAAATTATTGCTAATGTTGCATCTAGTCAATATGGAGGTTGTTCTGCTGATCGTATCGATGAGTTATTAGCTCCATTTGCAGAGTGTAATTACGAGAAACACTTAGTAGATGCAAGGGAGTGGATACCAGATGCTAGTCAGCATGACGCTTATGCAAAAGCTAAAACGAAAAAAGATATTTATGACTCTATGCAGAGTTTAGAATATGAAATCAATACGTTGTTTACGTCGAATGGTCAAACTCCCTTTACTTCCTTTGGTTTTGGTTTAGGAACAAGTTGGTTTGAGCGTGAAATCCAAAAAGCAATTTTACAAATTAGAATTGAGGGGTTGGGGCAAGAGCATCGTACGGCTATTTTCCCGAAACTTATTTTTTCAATTAAACGTGGGACAAACTTAAATCCGGAAGATCCTAACTATGATGTGAAGGAACTGGCATTAGAGTGTGCAACAAAACGTATGTATCCTGATGTTCTGAATTACGATAAATTAGTTGAGTTGACAGGTAGCTTTAAAGCACCGATGGGCTGTCGTTCATTCCTTCAAGGCTGGAAAGATGAGAATGGTGAAGAGGTTAACTCAGGACGTATGAACTTAGGCGTTGTGACACTTAATTTACCACGTATTGCCTTGGAAGCTGAAGGAGATAAGGAGAGGTTTTGGGCCATCCTTGAAGAACGTCTAGCGATTGCTAAGGATGCTTTAGTCTACCGTGTAGAACGGTGTAAGGAGGCTGAACCAGTTAATGCGCCAATCTTGTATATGTATGGTGCTTTCGGCAAACGTCTGGTTCCTGGTCAAAAAACTGATGAATTATTTAAAAATAAACGTGCGACAGTTTCACTTGGATATATTGGGTTATATGAAGTGGCGACAAGTTTTTATGGCGGCACTTGGGAGACCAATCCTGAAGCCAAAGAGTTTACTATTAAAATTATGTCACATCTTAAAGCCAATACAGATGCATGGAGCGATGAATACGGGTATCATTTCAGTGTTTATTCGACGCCGAGTGAAAGTTTAACAGATCGTTTCTGCCGTCTTGATCGTGAAAAATTTGGTGAGGTTGAGGATATTACGGATAAGGAATACTATACAAATAGTTTCCATTATGATGTTCGTAAAAATCCAACGCCTTTTGAGAAATTAGATTTTGAAAAAGAGTATCCAAACTATTGTTCAGGTGGGTTTATTCATTACTGTGAATACCCTGTTCTTCAACAAAATCCGAAAGCCTTGGAAGCAGTTTGGGATTACTCATATGATCGTATCGGTTATTTAGGAACGAATGCACCGATTGATCGTTGTTATGATTGTGGTTTTGAAGGAGATTTTTCACCAACAGAACGTGGATTTGAGTGTCCAAGTTGTGGCAACCATGATCCTAAAACGTGTGATGTTGTCAAACGTACCTGTGGTTATTTAGGTAATCCGCAAGCTCGTCCAATGGTTCACGGACGTCATCAAGAGATTTCATCACGTGTGAAACATTTAAAAGATTAATAGTTTAGAAGGCGGCCAGTGTGTCGTCTTTTAATTTACGATAGAGGAGTGTCAGTATGAGAAATCCAAAGCCAAAAGAGTGGTTGTCAGAAAATTATAGTAAAGGGTATTATGCTGATTATAAACCGTTTAATTTTGTAGACGGTGAAGGTGTGAGATGTAGTTTTTATGTGAGTGGTTGCTTATTTGCATGTAAGGGTTGCTATAATAAAGCGATTCAGGATTTTAATTATGGTAACCCCTATACCAAAGAGGTTGAGGATCAGATTATAGAAGATGTGGGGCAAAGTTATGTGCAAGGGTTAACCTTACTTGGTGGTGAGCCATTTTTAAATACAGAAGTTTGTCTTTCGTTAGTGAAAAGAGTTAGGGAAGCGTATGGTGCAACCAAAGATGTTTGGGCATGGTCAGGTTATACCTTTGATGAATTACTTCAAGAATCAGAGGACAAGCTTGCTTTGTTGCATCAGGTTGATATATTGGTTGACGGACGTTTTGAATTAGATTTGTTGGATCTAAACTTACAATTCCGAGGCAGTAGCAACCAACGAATTATAGATGTGAAAGAATCCCTAAAATTAGGGAAATGTGTCATCTGGGAAAAATGTAAGGATGCAGATCAAAAATTTGAACCTATAAAAAAAGAGATATAAAAAGCGACGCTCCATTTTTGGAGTGTCGCTTTTTTCTTAAATAAGTTTCTCCTCTTGTCCATTCGTATAATAAGACAGCGTAGGGAATAAAATACTGATGGTTGTTCCTTCTCCTTCAACAGAAGAGACATAAATCATATGATTTAATTTTTCGGATAAACTCTTAGCTAAATACAAGCCAAGGCCAGTTGAGTGGTGTGTTTGGTTTCGGCCTGTCTCTCCAGTGAAGCCTTTATCAAAAATGCGACGTTGGTCAGCTAATGGTATGCCGATACCAGTGTCTGTGATTTCAAGCCATTGGCCTAAGTCATTTTTAGACAACTTAAATGTAATAGCGCCATTATTGGGGGTATATTTTAATGAGTTACTTAAAATTTGGTTAATAATAAAGCCGAGCCATTTTTGGTCAGTTAAGACATCTTGATCCTCACCCACAAATTCATAGCGAATATTTTTTTGGATAAAGTAATTCGCATGTTGTCTAAGTAAGGGTTGAATAATACGTTTCAATGAGATTTCTTGAATTAAATAGTCGCGTGAAAAGCTGTCCAGTCTAGCATAATATAAAACTTGTTCGACATAACTTTCGATTTTTTGAAGGTTATCTTGCAGTTGATAATAGTGAGCCTCTGAAAGGTCATCTTCAAGCGTATCAGATAACAATTTAATAGAAGCTAGCGGTACTTTGATTTCATGAACCCAACTGTCGATAAATTCTTTTTGGTCTTGTTGATTTTGAATTAATTGACTAAGAGTATCTTGTTTTTCGGCTAGTAATAAGTTGAAATAGTCTTGAGTGATACGTTGTTCTTCCGTGATAGCATCGTTTAATGACTCAGAGAAGAAATCAGAGTTCTTTTCCATACTAGCCAACGCCTTAAGCCACTTATTTTTTTTACGATAACTGATAGTTAAATAAGTAATTAAGGCTAAGGATTGCAATAAGACAAGATAGCCAACTGCATCCCAATTCAGTTGAACGTTTGGTGTTAACCATAGGACCAGGCATGTAATGCTTGTCATGAGTAGCCAGAGACTGAATAGGCCTCGTTTATCTTTTAAAAAGTGTTTGATTGTCATACCATACTGCTCCTTATGTTAGGGGATAATGTAGCCTTGTCCAATTTTTGTTTCGATATAATTTGAAAGACCAGCTTGTTCGATTTTTTTTCTGAGGCGATTGATGTTAACTGTAAGTGTGTTGTCGTCAACGAATCGTTCGTCATCCCAAAGGGCACGTAATAGTTTATCACGGCTGACAATTTTTCCGTTGTTTTTTAGCAAATGAAAAAGTAATTTGAATTCATTTTTACTTAAATCAACGGTCTCATCCTCAACTTGAAAGCTGCTATTCTCCATATTAAGTATTAGACCGTTGTGAGTTAAGAGATTACTCGTTTGCTCACTATAATTATAAGTACGTCGTAGGAGGGCATTGATTTTGGCAATCAAGATATCCATAGAGAACGGTTTATTGACGAAATCGTCACCGCCCATATTCATCGACATAATCATGTCCATATTTGTGTTACGGCTGGAAATGAAAATAATCGGAACTTTGGATACTTCTCGTATTTTTTGGCACCAATAAAACCCATCGTAAATAGGTAGGTTAATATCTAGTAAAATAAGATGTGGGGAATAACGTGTGAATTCTTCTAAAATAGTATTGAAGTTCGTGACGCAGTAAGTATCAAAATTCCATTTTTGTAAGGAATCACTTAATAGCTCACTGATAGATTCTTCATCTTCTACAATCATAATTTTAAACATAATGTGGTCCTCCTGTAGCAACTAGTGGTTATGGTAGTAGTATACCATTTGTCAGTTAGGTGAAGAAACTAATCCGCTGATGTGACAGAATTGTTAGCTAGAATGTAGGTTTCTAACATGGTGTGAGCTTAGGTATTTTGATATGATAGTAAAATAAGAGAGTAAGAAAGAGAGGCGAGGACTCAGATGAATCCTGTATTAGAAGTAAAGCGGTTGACGAAAATTTATGGAAGTAAGTTTAATCCAACACCAGTATTAGAGTCGATTTCATTTTCAGTAACTAAAGGCGAGTTCGTGGGTGTCATGGGTCCTAGCGGTGCAGGTAAGACAACGCTACTTAATATCTTATCAACTATTGACACCCCAACAACTGGTAAAGTGTTGATTGACGGAACGGATATTACTCGTATATCAGAAGCTAAGTTAAGTCGGTTTAGACGTGAAAAGTTAGGCTTCATTTTCCAAGATTTTAATTTACTTGATTCGTTAAGTGTCAAAGATAATATCTTACTTCCGTTGGCTTTAGAAAAAGTACCAGTTTTAGAGATGGAAGAGCGTCTCGAAAAAATAACTCGTATTTTGGGAATCAACCATCTACTGGGAAAGAAACCTGTTGAGATTTCAATCGGACAGAAACAGCGTGTTGCAGCAGCACGAGCGATTATTACTGAACCACAGCTCATTTTTGCGGATGAGCCTACTGGATCGTTAGATTCAAAATCAGCAACAGAACTGTTACAATATTTAACTGAAATTAACCGTAAGGAGCAAGCCACGATTTTAATGGTGACTCACGATGCGTTTACAGCAAGTTATTGTCATCGTATTTTATTTATAAAAGACGGGGTTGTCTTTTCTGAGTTAGTTCGTCAAGGAACACGTAAAGAATTTTTTCAAAAGATTATGGATATGCAGACGGCTATTGGAGGTGGCGTAAGCAGTGACCTTACTTAAGCTTTCATGGAAGCGAATAAAAAATCAATCTGATGATTATCAGATGTATATCGGAAGTATGATTGTAGCAGTACTTGTTTATTATAGTTTTATGGCAATGAGTCAAAATCCAGAATTGGTTGACAGGTTGAAAGACAGTGCTAACATTGCAGCAACTTTGAAATTAAGTGGTGGATTAATTAGCTTTTTCCTATGGGTGTTTATGTTTACAGGAAATCGAATATTCATAAAAAAGCGAAAAAAAGAGTTGGCTCTCTACGGCTTATTAGGAATGAGAAAGTATCAAATTTTAATTATGCTTTTAGTAGAGAATATGATTATTGGTGCAGGTGCATTGATTTTAGGTGTGATTTTGGGAGTTATATTTTCTAAATTATTTTCGATGATTTTGTTAAAAGTGCTAGCCTTGCCCTTAGAATTAGGGATGTCACTATCAGTTAAAGCGATGTATCAAACGATTTCAATGTTTACGTGGTCCTTACTAACAGTGTCGATGCTGAGTGTGGTCACGATTTGGCGTAGTAAATTAATCGTGTTATTTAAAGCGACTCAAAAAGGAGACCGTGACAAGCGTATAACGTTATACACAGTAGTGAAGGCTCTCGTTGGTATTGCTTTGTTGACGTATTCTTATTATCAGGCTTCTCGTTTGGTTGACTATATGCTCGAATTAAATAAAAAAACGAATTCCGATGCGGGATTTCTGTTTGCGGTGTTGTTTATTTTAATCTATGCCGTTGTTGGGACGTATTTCTTTTTCTCAGGAACTTTGCCAGTAATAATGACTATCTTAAAAGGTCAGAAGAAAGTGTATTATCAAGGCATTCGAATGGTGACGTTAGGTAACTTGAGTTTTAATTTGAGACGAAATGCATTTTTACTTGCAACGATTGCCGTGTTTTCTGGGACAGCGTTTGCAGCAGTAGGTGGAGCGGCTAATGTGTATGAGTTTGGGATGAATGCCGCAGAAGCAGAAGGGCCTGTAGATTATATTGTGGACCAAGAAGATGCTGATCAATTGAAACTATTGATTAAGAAATATGCACCACAAGCTAAACTATCAGATAGAAAAATGACGATTGCGGTTAAGGGTGCTCAGTACGAGACAACGGCATTTAATGACAGCTCAACTTATGTTGGTCCAGTTAATATTGTATCTGAAGACGAGTATCTTGCAGTAAGTGACATCAATCCCTATATGGCTCAATTTCCAAAGCTAACAAGCGATGAAGATGTTATTTTTTTACCACGTAATGTTACGAATTATTTAGAAATTCAAAAACTAGAAGTAGCTTCTATTAGGTTGTCAGGAGTTAGAAAAAAACTTAAAGTTAGACATGTTGGTGAAGATAAAATTGGTGGATCAAGGTATAGTCGTTATAAATTACCAACAGTTATTGTAACCTCTCATCTATTTAAAAAAATATCTACAGAAATTAGTTCAGAGCAAGTTTTCTTTAACCTGTCGGGTGAGTTTGACGAAAAAGAGTTATTTGATTCTATCGCAAATGATTTTCAAGTTAAAGAAAGAGTGATGACAGATACAATAGGGTTTGATAAAGGTGGCAACAACGTGATAGGGAAAATTACAGAAAGTTCGTGGGAAAATACGGATAAGTATGGAACGGGTTCTTTTCTGACGCGTTATAATTTCATGGGAAGCTACCCTGTTATGGAAACCAATCGCCAATTGTTTGGTCAACTCGTATATCAAGCTGTTTTTCTAGGCTTGATATTTCTGATTGCAACAGGAAGTATTATTATGTTGAAACAATTATCAGAAGCTGAAGATGAGGTTGACAGGTATCAAATGCTGCGAAAAATAGGAGTCTCTTCTTCAGAAATTACAAGAAGTATTTATAGTCAGAATCTTGTCATTTTCTTAGCGCCGGTTGTTATTGCGTATTTGCACGCCAAATATGCTTTAACCGCCTTATCATTTTTAATTTATGGCGTAACCACACGTTTAACTTATTTTATATTTTTAGGGCTGGGTCTGATGTATTTTATATTTTATATTGTAACGTCCAAGAAGTATCTAGCAATTGTAAAAAATAACAGTTAAATTAAAAATAGAGGAATGAGAGATATTTCTAGAAAGAATTCGTAAAGAAACGCCTTACATTGCTACTTATTAAGAAAATACTTGTTTTTAAGTATGAAAAATATGGTATAATTTTTCAATGTATAATTAATAGAGTTGTCAGGAAAAAAGTGTTCAAATTCAGACTAAAGTCTTAATTTAAGTTAAGACAATTGCTTGATTTGTTTTTTGTCTAATCAGAGTAAACTATAAAAGTAAAAGACAAATCACAAAGGTGAATGATGGACATGTTAAATGTATATAAACAATGCCAACTTGGATGAGGAGAGAAATTATGCTTGAAACAGTTAAAGAAAAGCTATTAAACGAAACCGTGCAATACTGGCTTGTCTTTTTTGGAAAAACAATTTTTTATGTTGTTGTGATGTTGGTATTAATTTATCTGTATCATTTCAGTCATATTGATGGCGGTAGTTTTATTTATAATGAATTCTAACGATGAAAGATGTCGTATAGAATAAGAAAGGATAGTAACGATGAGAAAAAATAATTTAATTGAGCGAATTGATCATTGGGCAGAAGTTAGTCCGAATGCTATTTGTTTCAAGAGTGGTGAGATGTCGCATACATATGCGGAGTTAAAAGAGGCCTCAGATAAAGCAGCCCAACACCTTATTCGTCAGTTTGATAACAGGTTGCCTGTTATTGTCTATGGTGGATTGGACTATGACATGATAGTTTCTTTTATCGCATGTGCTAAAGCAGGTCATGCCTATATTCCGATTGACAGTCATACGCCTGCGGATCGTGTTGAATTGATTACACAGGTAGCAGATTATACAGCGATTATTGCGTGGGAGGACTGGCCGGTTGATTCTCAAGATAAGCCGGTCTTAAGTCGAGAGGATATGCTTAATTTACCACCCTCAAAAGAAGAGCTAACAGCAGAAAATGTGTCAGGTGATGAAACATTCTATATTATCTTTACATCAGGAACAACAGGCGTACCAAAAGGAGTTCAAATCAGTCACGATAACCTTGTGAGTTATACAGATTGGATGTTATCAGATTTTGGATTAGAAACAGGACAAGCTTTCTTATCACAAGCCCCTTACTCATTTGATTTGTCTGTTATGGACGTCTACCCGAGTTTACTAACGGGAGGACAGCTTGTTCCATTACATAAAGCTGTGATTAATGATTTCAAACAGTTATTTACGGTGTTACCTGAAATGAATTTGAATGTCTGGGTTTCTACACCTTCATTTGCTGATATTTGTTTGATGAACCCGTTATTTAATGGGGAAGCAATGGCTAGTATCTCACATTTCTTATTCTGTGGAGAAGAGCTAACGCATAGTACAGCATCTAAGTTAACGGAACGTTTTCCAAATGCTAGAATTTTTAATACGTACGGTCCAACGGAAGCAACCGTTGCTGTTACAGAAATTGAAATTACACCAGAAGTATTAGCTGGAAATGAGCGTCTTCCAATTGGTCGTGTGAAGTCCGATACAACTATTCATATTATGGATGAAAATGGTGTTCCTCTTCCTGAAGAGGAAGTTGGAGAGATTGTTATTGTAGGACCTAGTGTTTCTAAGGGTTACTTTAATAATGAAGAAAAAACAACCGAAGCTTTCTATGTATATGAGGGGCAACAAGCTTATCGAACAGGGGATGCGGGTTTATTTAAAGAAGATGTTCTATATTACCAAGGACGCATGGACTTCCAAGTGAAGTTACATGGTTATCGTATTGAATTAGAAGATATCGATCATCATTTGTCCGAAGTATCTTATGTTAAGGCGGCGACAGTTGTTCCGAAGTATCATGAACATAAAGTACAGCAATTAGTGGCCTATATCGTGGCTAATGAGCATGATTTTGAGAAGCCCTATCAATTATCTAAAGCAATTAAAGAAGAATTAAAAGAGCGCGTCATGGATTACATGATTCCTCAAAAGTATGTCTATGTTGATGCTTTACCGTTGACTCAAAATGGAAAAGTAGACCGTAAAGGCTTGATAAATGAGGTGAACGGTTAATGTTAGATAGTTTGCATAAATTATCAACTAAGATGGTTTACCTTTCGCCATACGAAAATCCGTATTATTTTATCCTATTAGCGGTAGCCTTACTGCCATTAGTGATTCAGTTATTACGTGGCAAACGTATGATGTGGTATCAAAATATTTTAACAGCTTTGTTTTTATGGATTAGTTTTGCTGGTCCAAACTTAAGACAAGGTATTGCCTTATTAATTTATATTGCTTGGCAAACACTCTTAGTGTATTGGTATTTTGGACATCGACAGAAGAAAAATAGCAACGGTGGGTTCTATACCGCTGTATGTTTAGCAATTTTACCATTATTTTTAGTTAAAATTATTCCGTTTTTATTAGAACGAAACCTATTTAAAAATGTAGTAGAAGCCAATCCCGATATTAAAAGTGTTGCAAGCTTTATGGGATTCTTAGGGATATCTTACCTGACATTTAAGGCTGTTCAGATGATTATGGAAATCAGAGATGGATTAATTAAAGAGTACCATGTGGGACGTTACTTACAGTTCTTGCTATTCTTTCCAACCATTTCGTCTGGTCCGATTGACCGTTATAGACGTTTTGAAAAAGAGTTACTTAATCCACCGGATCCAGAGAAATATGTTGAGTTAGTTGGTAAAGGAATTCAGATGTATTTCTTAGGTTTTCTTTACAAGTTCATCATTGGCTACATCTTAGGGATTCAGTTATTGCCTAAAGTTCAAAGTTTCGCTTTAGAACAAGGCGGCCTATCTTTAGGCTTAATAGGTACCATGTATGTTTACACTTTATATTTATTCTTTGATTTTGCAGGTTATAGCTTATTCGCAGTAGGAACAAGTAACCTAATGGGATATGAAACACCTGTTAACTTTAATAAGCCATTCTTAAGTCATAATATTAAAGAATTTTGGAATCGTTGGCATATGTCATTGTCATTTTGGTTCCGTGATTATGTCTACATGCGTTTGATGTTTACATTGATCAAGAAGAAAGTATTTAAAAGTAGAATTGTTGCTTCAAATGTCGGTTACTTTGCGTTATTCTTATTAATGGGAGTTTGGCACGGTTTAACATGGTTCTATCTTGTTTACGGGATTTATCATGCAGCTTTAATTTGTTTAACTGATGCATGGTTACGATTTAAGAAGAAACACCGCAAGTCAATTCCAAGTAACAAAGCAACGCACTGGTTAGCTATTTTCTTAACATTCCATGCCGTAGCGATTAGTTTCTTGATATTCTCAGGATTCTTAGATACATTAATTAAAGCAGCAATTAAATAAAAACAACTAAAAGGGGAGTATATATCATGTCATTACAAGAAACAGTATTAGATATTTTAGAAGAATTAACAGGAACAGAAGAAGTTAAAGATAATTTAGAATTAGATTTATTTGAGGAAGGGTTACTAGATTCTTTAGGAACTGTCCAATTATTAGTAGAAATTGAAGGCCAATGTGGGGTAACAATTCCTGTAGCAGATTTTGAACGTGATGAGTGGGCAACACCTCAAAAAATTATTAATAAAGTTGTAGCTAATCAATAATGAGTTTTAAAAAGAAATTATTTACTGCGATAGGACCCTTATGTTTAGCATTTGTCATTGTGGCAGGGATTTTTCTTTCGCCCTTCAGATTAAATCCTACAACGCCGAAAGTGACGTCGGAAGCAGCTACATCAATGGGTGTCAATGTAATCAAAGGGAATCAAATTAAGAATAAAGCGATGAAAGAGCATAATTATGTTCCATTCTTTGGATCATCTGAGTTTAGTCGTTTTAATGCGTTTCATCCGTCTGTACTGGCTGAAAAATATGATCGAAACTACCGTCCGTTCTTATTAGGATCTGCCGGAACGCAATCATTGTCACAATTCTTAATGTTACAATCTATGAGTAATGAGATACATGGAAAAAAGGCAGTGTTTGTTATTTCACCACAGTGGTTTGTTAAAGGTGGGGTAAGTAAAGAAATGTTTTCACTTTATTTTTCACCACTTCAAACGTATCAGTGGATACTAAATGTTAAAGACCTTGATGAAGCTGAGGCCTATACAGCAAAACGATTATTGAAATTTAAAAATGTTCGTTCTGACACAACTTTAAAATCATTACTTAAGCAAATTGCTAATGGCGAGCCTTTAAGTACTACACAAGAGAAAATGTGTCGCATGAGATTGAATGTCTTGAATCGTGAGGACCAATTGTTTGGTCACTTAGGTTTAATCAGTCGTCGTAATAAAATTGATAAGCAATTGAAAAAACTGCCAGATACATACGATTTTAATACGTTAGATGAGTTAGCGTATAAAACAGGTCAAAGTAAAACGAAAAGTAATTCTTATGAGATTACGGATTCATTTTATAAAAAGCGTATAATGCCTGTAGAAGCTTCATTAGAGGGCGCTCAGGTAGATTTTGATTATCGTAAATCTGTAGAGTTTTCAGATTTTCAATTATTTTTATCAGAAATAGAGAGACTGAAAATGGATGTTTTATTCGTTATTCCACCAGTCAACGAACGTTGGTCAGATTATACTGGATTATCTACAGAGATGTTAGATGAATTTAGTAAGAAAATTAATTATCAATTACGTTCGCAAGGCTTTACTAATATTGCTGATCTTACAGAGAAACGTGGAGAAGATTACTTTATGGAAGACACAATCCATATCGGATGGCGCGGTTGGTTAGAAATGGATCAATCAGTTGAACCATTTTTGAAAAATCGTAAAGCTAAAAAACAATCTTATAAAATTGATCCTTATTTCTTCACAAAAGAGTGGCAGAAATTAGATCCTAATACATTATAAAAAAACTAACTATCTGAAAAGATAGTTAGTTTTTTTTTTATAATATGATATCAGCTACAACTGGAAAATGATCAGAAGGGAAACGGCAATCGGTACTATCAGTCAATGTACCTAAGCGAGTAACTGTAATACTATCAGAAACAAATAAGTAATCAATTTCAACTAAATTATCCCAATGACAAGTGTAGTCGAATTCTTGAAAGGTTCCTTTAGGTCCATAGACAAGTGTGTTTTGTTTATATTTAGCATCAGTTAATTCCGATGACAGCAATGTATAGGCCTGTTCAGTAGGTTCGGCATTGAAGTCACCCATTAAAATGAAAGGTTGATTGAAATATTGTTTTACTCGACTAGTAATAATTTCAGCACCTAAAACACGCGCTTCTTCTGAAACATGATCCAAATGGGTAACGGCAATGCTTATTTCTTTGTTGCAAATTTTTTCTTTTAACTTAACGCAAACACAAATCCGTTTACACCCTGCACTAGGGTGGATACTAGGTTCATCCGGTGTATCAGATAACCAAAAATGATGAGAGTCAACTAATGAAAAACGATCTTTTTTGAAGAAGAGCCCATTGTACTCGCCTTCTGTTTCACCGTCATCTCGAGCAACGCCGACAAATTCATAGGCGGTTAATTCTTTTAAATCATCTAATTGGTGTGGCAGAGCTTCTTGGACGCCAAAAGCATCCCAATTGTGGTATTTAATTAAATCTTGGACGTGAGGTTTGCGTGCTTGCCAACTCCAATCTCCATCTTCAGGTGTATCTGTTCGGATATTATAGGTTGCGATTTTTAATGAGGTCATGTGGGACATCCTTTCGGTTTTATAATACGCTTAGTATAGGGAATGTAAGCGCTAAAATCAATGGGCGATTTGACCAAAAATAAGATTAAACTGACGGATTATTATATATTTATTTTTACTAATGGTATAATGAAGACGCTTAATAAATTTAGTGAGGTGACGTAGATGGAAAAGAAAGAAGAATTGTTCTTAAAAGAATTAACAGATGCTCGCGGTGTACCAGGTAATGAGGAAGAAGTACGTCAAATTTTTAATAAATACGCAACACCTTTAGCAGATAAAATGTTATATGATGGCTTAGGTGGCGTTGTTGCTAAACATACAGGTGATAAAGAAGGCCCACGTGTTCTAATTATGGGACATATGGATGAAGTAGGATTCATGGTAACGCAAATTACTGAAAAAGGATTTTTAAAATTCCAAACACTAGGTGGTTGGTGGGGACAAGTGATGCTTGCTCAACAAGTCCAAATTAAAACAGATAGTGGAAAAATCATTCATGGTGTTATTGGATGTAAACCGCCACATGTCTTATCAGCTGCGGTTCGTAATAAGCCGTATGATGTAGCAGAGATGTTTATTGATATTGGGGCAACAAGTGCTGATGAAGTGAAAGAATGGGGAATTAAACCAGGTAATATGGTCACACCTTCAACAGAATTCCGTCGTCTAAATGATTCTAAGTTTATGATGGCTAAAGCATGGGATAATCGTATTGGAACAGCTGTCTCACTTAAAGTTTTAGAGAACTTAGTAGAAGAGGGACATCCAAATATTTTATTTGCCGGCAGTAATGCGCAGGAAGAAGTTGGGTTACGAGGATCTAAAACAAGTACGCACCTTACTAAACCAGATATTGCCTTTGCATTAGATACGGGGACTGCAGGAGATACCCCTGGCATGACGCCTAAAGAGTCTTTATCAGAGTTGGGTAAAGGGCCGCAAATCCTAATTTACGATGCTTCAATGATCCCACATAGAAAATTACGTGACTTTGTGATTGATGTAGCCGATGAGTTAGGGATTCCATACCAATTAGAAGTGATTGCCGGTGGCGGAACAGATGCTGGAAGTCAACATGTCTCTAATGACGGCGTGCCATCACTAGCGATTACTGTTGCAACGCGTTACTTACATTCTCATACATCAGTGATTCATGAAGATGATTATTTAAATACGGTTAAACTTGTAACAGAAGTTGTGAAACGCTTGGACAAAAAAACAGTTTCATCATTATGTGATTATAAATAAAAAACAGTATTGTTTTTTATAATAGTAATTCGTCAAACAAAGCTCATAAATCATTGATTTATGAGCTTATTTATATCAATAGAAGTGAGTTTACTTTAAATTATAATATGTAGGAAAGAGGGAGTCGGATGAAGGTAACAGTATTGGGCTACTGGGGAGCGTATCCTTGGAATGGCGAAGGAACGAGTTCGTATCTATTAGAATCTGAAGGGTATCATCTACTTGTTGATGCTGGGAGTAGCACATTGAATAACCTTCAAAAACAGATTGACCCATTGGAACTAGATAGTGTGATTATTTCACATTATCATCATGATCATATTGCTGACCTTGGTGTGCTTCAGTATTACCGTCAGTTACGTGATACAAGTCGTGATGTGCCGGTCTTACCGATATACGGCCACATGGAAGACAACGAGCATTTTAAGACTTTATCCATGCCAGGGATTTCTGAAGGCATGGGATATAAAGAAGGGGATACGGTTGAAATCGGGCCATTCAATATCAGCTTTTTGAGAACAATTCATCCAGTTGTCTGTTTTGCTATGCGCATTGAGGAGCGACAAACAGGAAAAGTTCTAGTTTATACAGCTGATTCGGGTTATTTGGAGTCGTTTAAAGACTTTATGGCAGGAGCAGACCTGGTTATTGCAGATACGTATTTGTTCGAAGGCAATGAAAATCATCATGCCCATTTTACCTCTAAAGAAGCAGGCCAATTAGCAAAAGAAGCCAGCGTTTCTAAATTAGTCTTAAGCCATTTACCACAAGATAAAGACTTAACTCAACTAAAAGAAGAAGCGGTCCGAGCAGCAGGTTCTGCATGTGAGGTCGTTTTAGCAAGTGATAATCTAACATTAACTTTATAGGAGGCTATACCATGTTATTCGTACAAAATGAAAATAATGACCCACGTATTAATTTAGCAATTGAAACATATCTAATGAAAGAATTACCAGTGGACGAACCTATTTTATTATTCTATATTAATGAGCCATCAATTATTATTGGCCGTAACCAAAATACAATTGAAGAAATTAATAAAGAGTATGTTGAAGAAAAAGGCATTCACGTTGTTCGTCGTCTTAGTGGCGGTGGCGCAGTTTATCATGATTTTGGGAATTTAAATTTCAGTTTTATTATGCCAGATGATGGGGAGTCATTCCGTGATTTTGCTAAAGTGACGCAACCGATTATTGATGCGCTTCATGATATGGGCGTAACAGGTGCAGAGCTTAAGGGTCGTAACGATCTAGTGATTGGGGATAAAAAATTCTCTGGAAATGCGATGTACGCAACAAATGGACGCATGTTTGCACATGGGACGATTATGTTTGATAGTGATGTTAACGAAGTGGTTAATGCCCTTAAAGTACGTAAAGATAAAATCGAATCGAAAGGGATTAAATCAATTCGTTCGCGTGTAACAAATATTAAACCTTTCCTAGCAGACGAGTACCAAGATATGAGTACAACAGATTTCCGTCAAGCTATCTTATTTAGAATCTTTGGTGTGGACAATATGGATGATGTTAAAATTTATGATTTAACAGAAGAGGACTGGAAACGAATCAATGAGATTTCAGACCAGTATTACCGCAACTGGGATTGGAATTATGGCCGTTCACCAGAGTTTGATTTAGTCCGTCGTGAGCGTTTTGTAATCGGTTCGGTGGAAGCTAAGATGAACGTTGCTGGTGGTATTATTAACGACATTAGAATCTTTGGTGATTTCTTTGGGCTAGGGGAAATTAAAGATGTAGAGGATCTACTTCGTGGAACTAAGTACGATAAGGAAAGTATTCGCGAAGCAGTTGAGAAAATTGATATTCAAAAATATTTCGGGGGTATTCAAGTGGATGATTTAGTCCAACTTTTATATTAATTAGTGTAAGCAAAGGCCTCTATGCCTTTGCTTTTTTTATATGAGCAAAATGTTCATATATTCACAAGTTGTTGTGGTATAATAAAAGAAGTTAATCATAGGGAGGAACACATTATGAATCAAGAACGTTTAACAAAAGTACTCGATAAAATGTCTGAAAAAAAAGTAAGTCAATTAGTTATTTCAGATGCCACTACTATTTTTTATTTAACAGGTAAAATGATTCACTCAGGCGAGCGTATGCTAGCTTTAGTCATTAAAGAAGATGGGAATCATGCTTTAGTTGTCAATAAATTATTCCCAATTACAGAAGATTTAGGTGTGACATTAGTTGTGATTGATGATACGGATGATGCTGTTGCTGTGTTATTAGAACAATTAGATGCCTCAAAAACAATTGGTATTGATAAAAATTGGCCAGCTCATTTCCTATTAAGCTTAATGGAAAAAACGAATTCAACAGATTTTGTTAACGGTTCGGAAATTACAGATAGCGTGCGTGCCATTAAGAGTGAAGCAGAAATAGAATTAATGCGTGACGTGTCACGTGACAATGATACAGCAATTGGTCGTTTACAAGAGTTAGTTCCGGAAAAATTAACGGAATTAGAGATGAGCGAAAAATTAGCATCTATCTATAAAGAATTAGGTAACTCAGGCTTTTCATTTGAACCTATCGTAGCATATGGTGCTAATGGAGCAGATCCTCATCATGAAACGGATGAGTCAGTCGTTAAAGAAGGCGATAGCATTATTTTAGATATCGGTGGCGTGAAAAATGGTTATTGTTCAGATATGACACGTACGGTTTTCTACAAATCAGTGTCTGATAAGAGTCGTGAGGTCTTTGAAACGGTTTTAGAAGCGAATAAACGCGCGATTGCTAAAGTAAAACCAGGTGTTAAATTTAGCGAAATCGATGCAGCGGCACGTGATTACATTACTGAAAAAGGATATGGTGAATACTTTACGCATCGTACAGGTCACTTTATCGGAATTGAATGTCATGAAGCTGGAGATGTATCAGGTTCAAACCATAACGTTGTGGAACCAGGTATGATTTTCTCAATTGAACCAGGCATTTATATTCAAGGTGAAGTTGGTGTCAGAATTGAAGATTTAGTAGTAGCAACAGAAGACGGTTGCGAAGTCTTGAATCACTATCCAAAAGAAATAAAAATTATTGGTTAAATCAAAAGCTAACTCCAATGAGTTAGCTTTTTTTGTTTAAGGTAACTCAACTGCTCTTCAGGGCATCTCAGTGTGAGAAACACATGTAATTAGCAGATTTAGAGTATAATAGATACGTAGTTATTTTGGAGTTAGGTTACTAATTGGAGGAAATGAAATGGCACGAATTAATTTATTTATTATGATGATGGAACGCGTAGGGTTGATTATTTTACTAGCCTTCTTGCTTGTTAATGTGAATTATTTTAAGAAGATATTACTTAATCGAAGGGCGATGCGCTCCAAGATATTACTCATTACCGTTTTTGGGGTATTCGCTGTTATTTCAAACTTAACGGGAATAGAAATCACAGATAATGAAGTGATTTCGACTAGTTTTTTAACAGCATTGTCTGAAAATGCATCACTTGCTAATACCCGAACTCTTGCGATTGGTGTATCGGGTTTGACTGGGGGCCCATTAGTTGGGATTGGTGTAGGGTTAATTGGCGGTCTTCACCGCTTTCTACAAGGGAGTGGAAGTGGTGCTTTTTATATTATTTCATCAACATTAGTTGGGGTATTATCAGGCTTAGTGGGTTCAAAGTTTATCAAAAAAGCTAGTTTTCCTTCACCTCTTCAAGCTGCAGCGGTAGGGATGGTGATGGAAAGTATTCAGCTTGTTTTTGTAGGGTTATTTACGAGTTCTAACTTAGAAGTTGGCTGGAATTTAGTAAAATTCATTTCAATGCCAATGCTTCTTTTAAATAGTGTCGGAACATTTATTTTTATTTCTATTATCACCTCTACTTTACAACGTGAGGAACAAACTAAAGCAGTACAAACGCATGATGTTTTAGAACTAGCTGCGAAGACACTTCCTTATTTTAGAAGTGGTTTAAACGAAACATCATGTAAAGAAGTGGCAGAGATTATTAAACGTTATACCAAAGTAGATGCTATTAGTATGACAGATACGCATCAGATATTAGCGCACGTGGGAGCTGGGAGTGACCATCATATTCCAGAATTAGAAGTGATTACGGAATTGTCGAGAGCCGCTTTGAAGACAGGAGAACTGAAAATTGCTAGATCTCAAGAGGAAATTGGCTGTAATAATGCTCACTGTCCGCTTAGAGGAGCGATTGTTATTCCGTTAATTTCTCATGATAAAATGGTCGGCACTTTAAAAATGTACTTTTCAGATGCCAGTCGTCTGACTCATGTAGAGGAGCAATTAGCTCGTGGTTTAGGAGATATTTTTTCTACTCAATTAGAATTAGGGGAAGCCGAACAGCAATCTAGTTTACTGAAAGATGCTGAAATAAAATCGTTACAAGCGCAAGTCAATCCCCATTTCTTTTTCAATGCAATCAATACCATTTCAGCCTTAATGAGACGAGATGTTGATAAAGCAAGAGAGTTATTGCTCCAATTAAGTACCTATTTCAGATCTAATTTACAAGGGGCTAGGCAAGTTCAAATTCCATTAGAAAAAGAATTAGAACATGTGGCAGCGTACTTGTCATTAGAGCAAGCACGTTTTCCAGATAAGTATGATGTTGAGCTGATCGTAGAAGAACAGTTGAAAGAAGTGTTGGTGCCACCGTTTGCTATTCAAATATTGGTTGAAAATGCTATTCGTCATGCTTTTGGTCAGCGAGCCAAAGATAATCGGATAGTTGTGAGTATTGCACAGCACAATGAGTTATTAAGAGTACAAGTGGCGGACAATGGATACGGAATCGCACCAGACAAGTTAGATAAGGTCGGCAAGGAAGTAGTTGTTTCTGAAAAAGGAACAGGAACCGCTTTGGAAAATCTTCATAGACGACTTGTTAATTTGTATGGAGAACAAGGGAAACTTGAGTTTAAGAATAATACAGTAGGTGGGGCAACCATTACAATAACGATGCCCTTAGTTTTAGAGGAGGCAAATGATAAATGAAAATTTTAGTTGTAGACGATGAACCGTTAGCAAGAGATGAGCTGATTTACCTTTTAAATAAAATAGGTGGTGTAGATGAAATCAATGAAGCAGATAGTGTGGTTACGGCATTAGCAAGTATTATCGATACTAAACCTGATATTGTTTTTTTAGACATACACTTAACAGGAGAAAGTGGGTTTGATTTAGCTGAAAAATTTGTAGGGATGAAGCAGCCACCTAAGGTTATTTTTGCAACAGCCTATGATGAGTACGCTTTAAAAGCATTTGAAGTGAATGCAGTGGATTATGTGTTAAAACCTTTTGAAGAAAAGCGAATCAAGCAAGCACTTGATAAGGTGAAAGAAGGCTTACTGGTAAATTCAGAGAGTGAAGTGGAGGAAGAAAATGCTGTAACACCGTCTAATAACCTTGCTTTACAAGTAAATGATCGCATTGTCGTATTAAACTCCAAAGATATTTTATTTGCTAGCGTAGATACAGATGGTTTGAGTATTGTGACGAGCAAACAACACTATCATGTCAATGAAACATTAAGTTGGTTAGAGAAAAAATTAGATCCTTCTTTATTTTTTAAAACACATCGTAGTTACTTAGTGAATGCTACAGCGATTAAAGAAGTTCAACCTTGGTTTAATCATACGTATCAACTGACCTTAGTAGATGGACAGAAGCTGCCAGTCAGTCGTTCTTATGTTAAGGAATTGAAGAATCGAATTGGGTTATAAAAGAAGTTGCTACCTCTGTAGCAACTTCTTTTTTATTAGGGCATTTCAGCTTTTGATAAAGGTAACTCGGTTATGAATTTGGTCGTTTAGTCCGTAAAACACTCACAAAATGGCTTTTTCTCGTTATAGTAAAGACATCAAATAACAACAATTACTTAATAAGGAGCGAGAAAAATGTCTAAACAAAAAACGTACTCATTCTTACAACAAGCTTTTATTTTTGCAGCTATTATGCTAGTTTCTAATTTTATTGTTCAATTCTTACCTTTCCCGATGCCAACATCAGTGATGGGCTTGGTATTATTATTTATTTGCCTCTGCTTGAAAATTGTTAAACTTGAACAGGTAGAAGGGTTAGGAAATAGCTTAACAAGTTTGATTAGTTTCTTATTTGTTCCATCTGGAATATCTGTTATTAATTCATTAGGCTTAATGAAAGAATATGGTTTCCAAATTGTTTCAATTATTGTGATAGCTACGGTTATTTTATTAGCGGTAACAGGTTGGAGTGCTAGTTTCTTACTTAAATTACGTGACGGTGAACGTGGTAAATTGAAAGAGGTCGTTCAAAGTGCCACACCAATTTTTAAAGAAGTGAAAGAGGTGAATTAACATGACTCCATATTTCGGAATTATGGTATCATTAACAGCGTTTGGAATTGGTTCATTGTTATTCAAAAAAAGTAAAGGATTCTTCTTATTCACACCTTTATTTGTAGCGATGGTTTTAGGCGTAGCATTCTTAAAAATAGGTCACTTTTCATATGAGGATTACAGTAGTGGTGGGAAGATGATTGGGTTCTTCTTAGAACCAGCAACAATCGCTTTTGCAATTCCACTTTATAAACAACGTGATGTTTTGAAAAAATACTGGCTTGAAATTTTGTCAGCTATTACGATTGGTTCAATTGGCTCAGTATTAGTAGTTTACTTGCTAGCATCAGTGTTTGGTGTAGAACAAGGGATTATGGCCTCATTATTACCAGAAGCTTCAACAACAGCGATTGCGGTACCTCTATCAGAATCAATTGGCGGGATAAGCGCGATTACATCATTTGCTGTTATTTTTAATGCAGTTATTGTTTATGCGCTAGGTAAATTCCTAGTAGAGAAACTTAACATAAAAAATCCGATTGCTCGCGGATTAGCTTTAGGAACGAGTGGCCATGCGTTGGGTGTATCAGTCAGCATGGAAATGGGTGAAGTCGAAGCCGCAATGGCAAGTATTGCAGTGGTTGTGGTAGGTGTCATCACAGTAGTAGTTGTCCCAATCTTTGCAACAATGGTGGGACTATAAAAGTCGGTAACAGGTTTACTAGCTCAACTGTTTCATAAGTTGGGCTAGTTTTTTTGTGCAATAAAAAAACGAGATCATACGATCTCGTTTAGATTATTATAATGTCATACGACCTTTACGACCAAGTCCAACACCATTACGCATTTTTTGTAAGGTTTTCTTAGCAACTTTATTAGCTTTTTCAGCACCAGTATCCAAGATTTCATGTAATTCGTCAGAAGAAAGTAATTCTTTTTGACGTGTTTGGATAGGTTCTAAAACTGCGACAATTGCTTCAGCTAAATCAGTTTTGAATTCGCCATAACCAGCATCTTTGTAACGCTCTGCTAAAGTAGCGATACTTTCACCCGTCATAGCTGAGAAAATAGTCAGTAAGTTTGAGATTCCTGGTTTATTTTCAACATCATACTCAATTTTACCGCTAGAATCTGTTACAGCAGATTTTATTTTTTTACGAATAGCAGCAGGCTCATCTAACATTGAGATGTAACCTTTTGCATTTGTATCAGATTTACTCATTTTTTTAGTTGGCTCTTGTAAACTCATGATGCGAGCACCGTGTTTTGGAATTTTCACTTCTGGTTTAATTAGAATAGGTTGATCAGCCGTGCCGTAACGGTTATTGAAACGTTCAACGAAATCACGTGTTAATTCTAAATGTTGTTTTTGATCTTCTCCAACAGGAACTAAATTCGCATTGTAAAGAATAATATCAGCTACCATAAGTGGCGGGTAAGTTAAAAGTGCAGCACTTACACCAGTACGGCCATTATTTTGAGATTTATCTTTGAATTGAGTCATACGCTCTAATTCACCGATAGTTGTATTACATTGTACAATCCAAGCGGCTTCAGCATGAGCACTGACTTCTGATTGGATAAAAATAGTCGCTTTTTCAGGATCTAGTCCAACAGCTAAGTATAGAGCTGCTAAGCCTAATGTTTGTTGACGCAGTTTTAAACGGTCTTGAGGAACAGTAATAGCATGTTCATCTACGATACAGTAATAACAGTTATAATCATCTTGAAGGGCTACGAATTGTTGCATTGCCCCAATATAATTTCCGATAGTGGGGATACCACTAGGTTGAATACCTGAGAAAATAGTTTCCATATTATTTGATCTTCCTAACATCTTTTTTATCTATTATACGTGAAAAAAAGTGAAAAAGACAGTCACAAATCTGAGTAAAGCGCAGTTAAAAGGGTTTAAATAACAGATAATAAAGAGTAAGATTAAAGAATGATGAGTTTTGGTAGTTTTCTGAAAAAAAAGTGTCTATAAAGTCATGAAACTATGATAAATAGTGAGAACTTAAATGAGATTTTTTTCATTTAGGGGTGGTAATTATATTTATAATAGGTTATAATGAATTCAAGAGGTACTTAATAAAAGTACTAAAAGGATTGAATTAGAAGGAGTGATGCAAATGTTAACACTATATACGTCTCCAAGTTGTACATCATGTCGAAAAGCGAGAGCTTGGTTAGTTGACCAAGAAATTCCTTATACGGAACGTAATATCTTTTCTGAGCCATTGAATATCGATGAGCTTAAAGGGATTTTAAGAATGACAGAAGATGGTACTGAAGAAATCATCTCAACGCGTTCGAAAGTTTTCCGTAAATTAGATATGGACTTAGACGATTTATCATTGCCAGAACTGTTAACGCTAGTTCAAGAAAATCCTGGTTTGTTACGTCGACCAATCATGATCGATGAAAAACGTCTTCAAGTTGGTTTTAATGAAGATGAAATCCGTCGTTTCTTACCAAGAGAAGTAAGAGCATTAGAGTTACGCCAAGCTCAATTAATGGCTGGCTTATAGAAAGACACTTGTTCCCCATCATTAGATGGGGTTTTTTGTAGACTTTTTCCTTTACTTTTTAGGGTTTTAGGCTACAATGTTTTTATAGAGTAAATAGTTACTTGGTTACCAAGTAATAGAGAAGAGGTGTAGCAAAAATGGAAATGGAACGCATTAATGAAAATACCATTCGTGTATTAATTGAAAATGCTGATTTAGAGGCGCGAGGAATATCCTTTCTTGATCTATTAGGAAATCATAAACAAATTGAAAGTTTCTTTTACAGTATTTTAGAAGAAGTTGATATTGATGAACAGTTCCAAGAAACGGATGCTGTCACTTTCCAAGTGCTACCAAATCGTAATGGTTTAGAGTTATTCATAAGTAAAAATTTACTGAATGGTGAAGAGAATGATTTACCAGAGCTTTCAGAATTGATTAATCAAGACTCGTTTGGGGACTTTGTAAAAAGTCAGATGGGAGAGCGAGATGTGTTAGTTAAAGGTAATAATGCATTAGAGCAGAATTCAGACCAAGAGGTTGAAGTTGAACTTGATACAGCTAATCCATTTATTGACGCTGTTGTTCGATTTGCTAGCTTTGAAGATTTGATTAGTCTTGCTAAGATTGCATCTTTCAATCATGTCCTTTCTAATGTTTATCAATTAGCGGGTGATCCAGATGTTTTCTTTTTACAATTGTCCTTTTCAATGGAAGAGCTAACTGAAAATCAGGTGAATGAAGATTTAGCGATTGCGCTGGAATATGGAACATTAAGTAATGTGACACCAGAAGTCTTAGCTGAGTATGGAAAAGAAATCATGGTGGAAAGTGCACTAGAACAATTGAATCATTATTTTAAAAAATAACAAAACTTTAAGACTGAGGTCTTAAAGTTTTTCTTATATAGGAAAGGAATTTTAGATGATTAAAACGATTTTATTTGATATTGATGATACCTTGTTAAATTTTAAAAAAGGTCAAAAAAATGCCTTAAGAAAGATGTTTAATGATCAAGGTATAGAGATGACCTCAGATGTATTTGAAACGTACCAAGCACGTAACCATGAGCTTTGGCAACAGTTTGAACGAGGTGAGATTGAAAAAGACCGGGTATTATCAGAGCGTTTCACTTATATTTTTGACAAATGTGGATTGGTTCGAGATGGTAAAGAGATGGATGAGCTATTTCGCGGGTATTTAAAAGAAGAAGCCATTTTACTACCACATGCTTATGAAACGGTTAGTGTACTAAGTGAGCAGTATGACCTTTATATTGTAACCAATGGGGTATCTGTTACACAATATCATCGTTTGGATAAGTCCGGATTAAGACCTTATTTTAAAGATGTATTTGTATCAGAAGATACGGGCTATCAAAAACCAATGCGAGAGTTTTTTGATTATGCTTTTGAGCGGATGTCTAAAGCTGATCCAGATGAGACCATTATCATTGGGGATTCATTAAGTGCAGATATTGTTGGTGGCAATAGATACGGGATCAAAACGTGTTGGTATAATCCTGAAAACCTCGAGATGACAGGTGAAAGCCAACCTGATTATGTCATTAATGATCTATCTAAATTACCGGAACTATTAAAAAAAAGCTAACCCAAACGGGTTAGCTTTTTTTATTTATTCATTCCGATTAAATAATCGTCATCATTCATTGCTTCGACACTACCTAGTAGGTAACCATTTCCAACTTGTGAGAAGAAGTCATGATTGCTTGTACCTGTTGATAAGCCGTTCATAACGATAGGATTAACATCATTGGCAGTATCTGGGAATAGAGGATTCATCCCTAAGTTCATCAACGCTTTATTTGCATTGTAACGTAGGAATGTTTTCACTTCTTCTTGCCAGCCAAGCTCACCGTAAAGTAAGTCAGTATAGCCTTCTTCATTTTCATATAATTCATACAACAAATTATACATCCAGTCTTCCATTTCAGCTTGTTCGTCTTCTGTCAGCTGATTGAATCCCAATTGGAATTTGTAACCAATGTAAGTTCCATGTACTGATTCATCACGGATGATTAACTTAATAATCTCTGCTACGTTAGCAAGCTTGTTGTTTCCTAAGTAATAAAGAGGAGCAAAGAAACCTGAGTAGAACAAGAAAGTTTCAGCATAAACACTGGCTACTTTCTTTTGTAAAGGTGTTCCATCTTTGTAGATGTCGTTGATGATTTTTGCTTTCTTTTGTAAGAATTCATTTGTGTTTGTCCATTCGAAGATTTCATCAATCTCAGTTTTTGTATTTAGTGTACTAAAGATAGATGAGTAACTTTTAGCATGAACAGATTCCATGAATTGGATATTGTTTAAAACAGCCTCTTCGTGAGGGGTTCTAACATCAGGTCTAATCGCATCAATCGCACTTTCTGATTGAATGGTATCTAAAAGTGTTAGACCACCAAAAACGTAGCCGACCATTTGTTTTTCTGTTTCAGATAGCGCACGCCAGTCATCTAAATCGTTTGATAAAGGAATACGAGTGTCTAACCAAAATTGCTCCGTTAGTTTTTCCCATGTTGATTTATCAATCATATCTTCAATGCTGTTCCAGTTTATCGCTTCATAATATGTTTGGCTCATTTTAATCGTCCTCTCTTAAATAACACAACTTTCGCATGAGTTACTTCCAATTTCTTCTTCATCATCAGTGAAGGTACGGATGTAGTAAATTGATTTAACACCTTTATGGAACGCATAATGACGTAAAATATTTAGGTCACGTGTTGTTTGTTTTGTAGTCCCTGTTTTCCACTCGTAAAGCCCCTCTGGAATGTCAGAACGCATAAATAACGTTAAGCTCATACCTTGGTCGATGTGTTGTTGAGCAGTTGCATAAACATCAATGACTTTACGCATATCCATATCATAAGCTGATGTGTAATAAGGTAGCGTTTCGTTGCTTAGATACGGTGCTGGGTAGTAGATTTTACCAATTTTCTTCTCTTGACGTTCTTCGATTAAGCGAGTAATCGGATGGATACTTGCGCTTGTATCGTTGATATAAGAGATAGAACCATTTGGTGCCACAGCAAGACGGTTTTGGTGATACAGGCCATCTTTTTTAACAGCCGATTTTAATTTAGCCCAGTCTTCAGCAGTTGGAATGAAAATGCCTTCGAACAAAGCTTTAACTTTATCAAATTGTGGTTGGTGGTTAGCTTCAATGTATTGATCGAAGTAAGTCCCAGTTGCATAATCTGATTTTTCAAAGTGATTAAAAGTAGCTTGACGTTCACGTGCCATTTCATTACTTTCCACAAGTGTCCAGTAGTTTAATAACATGAAATAGATGTTAGTGAAGTCGATTGATTCAGGAGAGCCATATTCCATTTGATTTTTAGCGAAGTAGGAGTGTAAGCCCATTGCGCCTAAACCAATCGTATGGTTCAAGTCGTTACCGTTCTTAATAGAAGGAACAACATCAATGCTTGATGCATCTGTAACGTATGTTAAAGCACGTGTCATTGTACGAACTGACTTACCAAAATCAGTACTTGCCATTAAGTTTGGAATATTTGTAGACCCTAAGTTACAGCTAATGTCAGTCCCAAGAACATCATAGTCTTGCGTGTCATTAATAACAGAAGGCTCTTGAATTTGTAAGATTTCAGAACATAGGTTACTCATGATGATTTTACCATCAACAGGGTTGGCACGATTTGCTGTGTCAATATTGATGATATAAGGGTAACCTGATTCTTGTTGTAATTTACTAATTTCATTTTCTAAATCACGTGCTCTAATTTTAGATTTACGGATATTAGGGTTTGCTACTAACTTATCGTATTCTTTTGTAATATCGATATATGAGAAAGGAACGCCGTATTCTTTTTCAACACTATAAGGACTGAATAGATACATATCCTCATTGTTACGTGCTAATTCGTAAAACTTATCAGGGACATTTAAGCCAAGTGAGAGTGTTTTAACACGAATTTTTTCATCGGCATTTTCTTTTTTTGTTGATAGGAACATTTCGATATCTGGATGGAAGACGTTTAAGTAAACCACACCAGCACCTTGACGTTGACCTAATTGGTTACTGTAGCTGAAGCTATCTTCGAATAATTTCATAACAGGAACAACACCACTTGCTGCCCCTTCGTAACCTTTGATAGGGGCACCAGCTTCACGTAAATTATTAAGCGAAATCCCAACACCACCACCAATGCGTGATAATTGCAAAGCACTGTTGATTGAACGACCAATGCTGTTCATATCATCTGTTACTTGTAATAAGAAACACGATACAAGCTCTCCGCGGCGTTTACGGCCGGCATTTAAGAAAGAAGGTGTCGCAGGTTGGTAACGTTGATGGATCATCTCATCAGCAATGTCTAAGGCTAGTTGTTCATTGCCGTCAGCAAAGTACAACGCATTAAATGCTACACGATCTTCATAGCGTTCTAAATATAGAGTCCCTTCATTATTTTTAAGGGCATATTGCGAATAGAATTTGTAAGCAGCCATAAATGACTTGAACTGAAAGTTTTGTTCAGCCAAGTAAGTATAAAGCTCGTCAATAAAAGTCATTGAATACTTACTAATAAATTCAGCCTCAATAAAGTCATGCTCTATTAAATAATTGATTTTATCTTCAGTCGAGTTAAACGTCATCGTATTAGGTTCGACGTTCTCTTTAAAGAAAGCATCTAGAGCCTCTTTATCTTTGTGTAAAGGAATTTGGCCATCAACTGGACGGTTAATCTCATTGTTTAGCTCAAAATAGCTAACATCAGTTAATTGTTTTAAACTCACGTTGAATCACTACTTTCTTAAATTTTTTCTTCAATCATCTATTATACTAGATTTTTTATAATAACCAACTTAATTGTTTGATTTTTATAAAAAATCTAGCATAGGAAATTGAGCGGATAACTGACATATAACGCAACAAAATCGCCCGCTACCTGACTGTAGTGAACGATTTTGTCAGTCTATACCTTGTTTGATATAGTATCGCTATTAAACTGCTAAAGAGCGTAATTGGTCTGGACGGAATCCAACGATTGAGATATCTTCGTTAGCTGTTACAACAGGAACACTACGGTAGCCATTGTCTTTTAACCAATCAATATATTGTGGTTCAGTGTCGATGTTAACTTCATTATAAGAAACGTTCTTCTCGCTTAAGAAACGTTTTGTCATTTTGCATTGTGGGCAGTTATCTTTAGTATATAGTGTAATATTCATAGTATTATTTCCTCCGATTTGTTCGAATTAATTATATACCTAGTATACCCCCTAAAAGGTAAAAGTCAACACGAACACACAAGATATTGTGCCTGTGAAATAATGAGCCACTACCATTGGTATTTGGACTTGACAAGATGGAGCTTGATATTATCTGCTTTCACACTATTTTCATAAGAAAACGACTTGGAAAATAAAAAAAAAACAATCAAAATTGGTTTATTTTTTGAAAGGAAAAATACTAGATATAGTGTAGACAACTAAATTGAACTACATCTAGTAGTGGAACAAAATTACCCTCTAATTGACACTAGCAACTGAAAAGAGTAGGATGAGTTTAACAACTGATAATCATTATCAGTTACTAAAAAGAGTTCTAATTAATCGTTTCTTTCTATATAAAGGAGAATGATCATGCAATTAACAGAAGCAGTGATTGGTCAAAAATATTATGTCAGTGATTTATTACTTACAGGGAGCTCGGAGCGACATCTTGCTAACTTAGGTTTAGTGGTAGGCGCACCAATCCGTGTTATTTCAAAGAAAAAATCTGGCGATTATATTGTGAAAGTAAAAGATAGTCGTCTCGCAATGGATGACAGAGTAGTCAATCAAATTAGAATTACATCAGAGGAAAGACAACATCTGGTTCCGCAAACGCTAGCAGAAATAAGTGTAGGGGATAGTGTGGTTGTCGATAAAATAGTCGGCCCAAAAGAAGTGAAACGTCGTCTGATGGATATGGGATTGACACGAGGGACACCGATTGTCATACGAAAGGTTGCGCCTTTAGGTGACCCGTTAGAATTAAGTGTCAGAGGATACGAGTTGACGTTAAGAAAAACAGAAGCAGAGACAATTATGGTAAAGGAAGGCTAAACTATGCCCAAACATTCATTAGCATTAGTAGGTAATCCGAATAGTGGTAAGACAAGTTTGTTTAATCTTTTAACTGGAAGTAGTCAGTCAGTTGGCAATTGGCCAGGGGTTACAGTGGAACGAAAAGAAGGCAGTTACCGAAAAAATAAAGACCTTCTTATTCAAGATTTGCCAGGCATTTATTCGTTGTCACCTTATACACCGGAAGAAGTTGTCGCAAGAAATTATTTGTTACATGAACAGCCACAAGGCATTATTAATATAGTAGATGGCAGTAATTTGGAACGCAATTTGTATCTGACCTTGCAACTATTGGATTTGGGAACTCCCGTTGTTCTGGGTTTAAATATGTTGGATGTTGTCAAGAAGCAAGGGAAAGAAATTAACATTGAGAAACTAGCGTATGGTTTGGGTGTTGATGTTGTAGGCATGAGCGTGGTCAAAAAAGAAGGTGTCGAAGAGTTAATGACCATAGCTGAAAAGTTGACAGTTGATTGTCCGTTTCACCTTCGCTCAGTAATGTATGATGACCGTTTAGAAGCAGCCCTATCTGAGATTAAGCAATTGTTAATGAGCGAGCCGTTGACAGATAGTCAAGGTAAACTCCTTTCTAACGATAATTTAAGATGGTACAGTATTAAATTATTCGAACGAGATGAAGCCATTGAGCAAGAGCTAATGTTGCCAGAGGCAATCAAAAAAGAAATTAATGAGATTATTGCTATCACGGAAAAAATATTTGGTGATGATAGTGAAAGTATTATTATTAATGAGCGCTATGATTTTATTACAAAGTTGATCAGTTTGTGTTTGATTCAGACGAAGGACTTTAGCTTAACCGCGAGTGATAAAATTGATCGTGTGGTAACGAATCGTTTCTTAGCATTGCCCATTTTCGCGTTAATTATGTGGGCAGTGTACTATTTATCGATTCAAACATTAGGAACTATGGGGACCGATTGGTTAAACGATAAATTATTTGGAGAGTTTGTTCCGAATTATTTATCCGTATGGTTAGAAAAGGGGCAAGTTGCAGACTGGATGCAACGGTTAATCTTAGATGGTATTATTGCCGGTGTGGGAGCTGTTATCGGCTTCTTACCACAATTAATTATGTTGTTCTTATGTTTGGGATTATTAGAAGATTGTGGCTATATGTCTCGAATTGCGTTTGTTATGGACCGTTTGTTTAGACGATTTGGTTTATCTGGTAAGTCTTTTATTCCAATGTTAATTGCGACTGGATGTGGCGTACCAGGGATCATGGCTAGTCGTACGATTGAAAATGAAAAAGACCGAAAAATTACAGTGATAGTGACAACCTTTATGCCTTGCTCGGCCAAGCTACCAGTCATAGCTTTAATCGCAGGGGCGTTATTTCCACATGCGAGTTGGGTCGCCCCCTCCGCTTATTTTGTAGGAATTGCTGCCATTGTATTTTCGGGTATTATGCTTAAGAAAACACAGGCCTTATCAGGTGAGGCCGCTCCGTTTATTATGGAATTGCCAGCCTATCATTTGCCACGTTTTAGAGGGGTGTTACAACAAACCTACCATCGAAGTAAGGCTTTCGTAAAAAATGCAGGAACCTTAATTTTTGTATCGAGTATCTTAATTTGGTTGACGTCAAATGTTAGTTGGAGTCTCCATTTTGTATCAGAAGATAAAAGTATTTTGGCAAGTATTGGTGGCGTGGTAAGTTATCTATTTAAACCGCTTGGTTGGGGCGATTGGCGTAGTAGTGTTGCCACGATGACAGGTCTGGTTGCTAAGGAGAACGTCGTGAATACCTTTGGAATTTTATTTGGGAGTACAACTGAGGTGTCTGAATACGGTCAAGAAATTTGGCCAGCCCTTAGAGAAGCGTATACCCCTGTATCAGGTTACTCTTTCTTAATTTTTAATCTACTGTGTGCCCCATGCTTTGCAGCTATTGGTGCAATCCACCGTGAGATGGGCAACGTCAAATGGACGTTGATTGCAGTTGGATTCCAGTGTGGCTTAGCCTATATTGTCAGTCTTATTATTTACCAATTAGGGGTTGTCTTATTTGAAGGACAGTCTTTCGATTTTGGAACAGTAGTTGGACTTATAAGTTTAGCTTTCTTGGTTTACGCGGTTGTCAGACGACCCCGTGCCACTCGTGTTGAGTTAATGTAAAGAAATGGAGTGATGAACATGATAGCAACAATTATTTTAAGTATGTTGATTTTTGGTTCAGCTGGTTACATTATTTATAACAGAATCGTCAATAAAAGCGGTAGCTGTGATTGTGACGGTTGCGATTGTGGGATTAAAAAACCAGAGTCTAAATAAACACAGCTTAATAATAAAATAAGCGAGTGCAAGCCCTTGCCTAGTGACTGTGTTAGTGCTAAAATAAGGCTTGTAATCGGGCTGTTAGCTCAGTTGGTAGAGCAGCTGACTCTTAATCAGCGGGTCGTGGGTTCGATCCCCCCACAGCCCATGGGTGCCAAACCCACGAAGTCGGTCAGATGTTGGTGCGAAAGCATTTAGAAAACGTCTGGCGCGGCTTCATTTTTTATTTAAATTTATAATTAAGATACTAAAAAGCAGCTCACTTCTAAAGTGGGCTGCTTTTTTCGTTTTAAAATTAGTAAGGGAATCTAAACAAGGGAGTTTAGAAAATCAATTTATTAGCATTAGCTACAACTCTTATAATAGAGATGTAATTAGTATAAAGTGAGATAAAGGTGTAACGAATCATGAAAAAAACTGTGATAAAAGTGTGACCACCTCTTTTTCAAATAAAAAAGAATCCGAAGCAAGTCTAATAACTTGTTTCGGATTCTTTTATTTTAAATTAACGTTCTTGTTCGATTGCTTTCAAACCAGCCATGTTTAATAAGTTCCATGGTGTACCGATTTCTGGTTGGAAGAAGAAATCAGCGTAAGCTAATTGCTCAATCGTAAATTTAGTTTGAATAGCGATTGAAATAGCATTGATGTTTGCTGTTAAGTCAGCTTTTGACATAATTTGCGCACCTAAAATTACATGTGTTTTTGGATCATACACTAATTTGAACATAACACGTTCTTTCATGCTACCTGGAACAAAGTCCATTAATGTGTCTTGATCTAAGAAGACAGAGGCAATTTCAATGCCTAATTTTTCAGCCATTTGGTCATTTAAACCAGTTGAAGCAAATTTATAATCGAAGACGCGTAATGCTGAAGAGCCTTGAACGCCTTGGAATGGATGGTTAGCTTCTACTAAGTTCTTAGCAGCAAAGCGACCTTGACGGCGTGCATTTGTTGCTAATGAGATGTTAACTGCTGTGTTACCTGGGTTGTATTGGATTAATGTTGAATCTCCAACAGCAAACACGTCAGGTTCACTTGTTCTCATATATTCGTCTGTTTTAATCATACCGTTTGGTAGTAATTCAACAGAGTCTTTTAACCAAGCTGTGTTTGGACGTACGCCAGCAGACATAACGACTAAATCAGCAGGGTATTCGTTTTTATCAGTTACAACAGAAGTAACTTTATCGTCACCATTAAATTGAACAACAGATTCGCCCATAGCTAATGTGATGCCGTTTTCTGTCATTTCTTTTTCTAAAACGTCAGTGAATGGTTTATCAAGGTAAACCCCAAGAGGGCGCTTGATGATATCGATAAGTGTTACATTTTTACCTGCCATAGCAAATGCTTCAGCGGCTTCGATACCGATATAACCACTACCAATAACGGTTACGTTTTGAATATCAGGATCAACCGACTTAAGACGTAAATCAATCGTGTCTTGACGGCCTCTCATTGTTTCAATATTTTGTAGATCATTACCTGGAACAGGTAAGATAAATGGGTTAGCCCCTGGACTTAAGATGATTTTATCATAATCCTCTGTACGAACCTCACCAGAGATGTGATCCATAACTTGGACTTGATGTTTATCAGCTTCTAATTTGATAATTTCTTGGTTTGTGAAGACGCGGACCCCGCGCTTTTCCATCTCTTCAGCGGTCATATAACGAATTGAATTAACGTCTTTGACAACACCTTCAAGATACATTTGAGTGCCTCAACCCATGAACGAAATAAAATCGCCCTTTTCATACCACTGGATAGTAGCATCTGGATGAGTTAGTAATAATTCTTCGACAGCTTCGTAGCCGCCATGTGATGAACCTAAAACAATAACTTTCATAACAGTTCCTCCTTGTTTGTAGTTATTACAATTAAACAATAATACTAATATAACTTTAACTTATTTTCTAGTAAAAGTGTAGTGATTTGTTTGTGAATTTTAGAAAAATAGTATAAAGTTATGCATTATTTATTTTTTGGGCCTCGAAGGTTACGGTTTGATTGGCATCGACAGGTTCCTCTTCAAAGTTATAATCAGCTGAAAGAGAAATATTTTTAAAACCAACCGCTTCAAGCCTCAATTTAAATTCAGTTAAACCGTACCAGCGTAATATCATCTCTTGTAGTTCAGTTTGTATAAGTTGACCGTTCACCCATTTATGATAAGTCAAATGAGTCGTGATAGTTTGGTCTAGCCAATCCACAGCTAAGGTCTTACGTTCTAAGGTAATTCCAGATGTCTCATCAATAGTGTGAACAGAAGTAATTACTTCGCCAACTTCGGGATAGAAAGGTAAATCTAAATCTAAAATGAGTTTGCCACCAGGTACGAGTAAACGGTAAAGTTGTTTTAATGCCCTTGTAGCCTCTTCTTCTGTTGGAAGTAGGCAAAAAGTTGAAGTCGGAATAATGATAGCGTCATAAGTCTCAGTGCCAGGGTAGGATGTCCAGTCGTCGCAAATAAGTTTTGGAGAGAAAGAGACTCGCTTCGCTTCTTCTTTGCATACTGTAAGCATTTCTTTGGATTGGTCAATTCCAATCATATTAAAGCCTTGCTTTAATAAAGGAATGAACATCCGACCGGTTCCGACTCCGATTTCTAAGATAGGACCAGTAATGCCTACTAGTCTTTCGGCGTAATATCCGATATCGCCATTAAGAGAATAGCCAGTGGGTTTTGTTAAATGATAAACGGCCGTGCATAATGGCCCGTAGTGACTGTACATAAGTAAGCTCCTTTTTGTCATAAGTATAGGATTAGTATAACAGAATGAGTAAATGAGAAACAAACCGGAAAGCCTTTTCAAAAAGTGGCGGCTATTAATTGACTTATCTCAATTTAAAGCGTAAAATTATTTGTTCGTAAGATTATCTGGCAGGAGGAAAAAACGTGTCTAAAAATGAAGATTGGCAACTAGAGCAAGGCTATTTATCAGATGTATATGAGAAGTTACTTGCGATGAAAAATAGAGTATCAAATGAGTCAGAAGAGGCCGATGAAAATTCCCGCCTATTTTTAAAAAATCTATCTGAAGATGTGAGAATGAATAACTCATCAGCAGCAGATAGTTTTGAGTCGCTTATTCAAGTGGAACAGAAAAATCAAGAGTTAGCTCAATTAAATTATAAACGTGAATGGTTAGAGAAACAGAAAAATAATATCGCACAGTTATTAGAAGGACCTTACTTTGCGAAGTTAGATGTCCAGTATCCGGATGAAGAAGAGATGGAGCAGTTTTATATTGGGGTGGCAGGATTTAGTGATGAAGACCATATCCAATATGTTTACGATTGGCGCTCGCCGATTGCTAATCTTTATTATGAAAATAGCTTAGGTCAAACAACATATGAAGCGCCGATGGGTGAAGTTGCAGTTGATCTTAAAAAGCGTCGTCAGTTAAAAGTGGAGAAAAACAAATTAGTCGATTTCTTTGATACCAGTACAGCAATTGAAGACCCCATGTTATTAGAAGTATTGAATGAAGAATCTTCTGTTAAATTAACTGATATTACAAGTACTATTCAAAAAGAACAAAATGCCATTATTCGTGATACGAAAAGTGATGTACTTATTGTTGAAGGAATTGCCGGTAGTGGGAAAACCTCGACAGTCTTACAGCGTATTGCTTACTTACTATACCGTTACAAAGATAACTTACTACCGGAGCAAGTATTATTGCTATCACCGAACCCGATGTTTAGTAAATACATTGAAGAGGTATTGCCGAGTTTAGGTGAGAAAAACCCTCGTCAATTAACGTACCGTGAGTTAATGAAGACAAAAGGAAAGCAATATCAAATTGAAGAATTAGAATCGCAATTGTATGATGGTCGTCCGATTGATTCGATGTCAAACATGATCGCGATTGAAGAATATGTGGCAGAGTTAAATCCTGACCATCTTGATTTTATTGATTTGAAATTAGAAGACGAATTGGTTATTTCTGCGAAATGGATGGATCAAACGTTACAATCGTTACCGAACAATGTGGAGTTATATCGCAAACTGACGTTTTTACAAGAAAAAATGTCAGAAGCGTTGAAAAAATTCATTCGTACGGAAAGTCGTAAACCGAAATGGCGTAATGAGTTTGAAAACTTAAGTAGTGACCAGTATAATCAGTTGTTTGCTAAATCAAAGGGTGCAACAGAAGAAGAAGCGGTTCAAAAAGCTATTAATAAATTAGTCCACTACTATTATGCGCCAGTGCGTAAAGCGATTGCGTCATTTAGTTGGATTGATTTAGAAAGTCATTACTTATTAGCAACAGGACTGCCGTTATCTTCACCGATTACTTTAGATCAAGCGACAGAATATGCTTACTTAAATCATTTAATGGTTCAAAGTCGTCAACGTCAAAGAACAAAATTTGTTATTTTGGATGAAGTTCAAGATTATACGGAAGCGCAGTTATATTTCTTATCTAAAGTATACGGAGAAGCAAACTTTACCTTAGTAGGAGATGGTTACCAATCTATCTTTGCCCAAGGGACTAGCTTTGACCGTGTGGAAGAGCTCTTCACTGATGGAACACGAAACGTGAAGTCAGTTAAATTATTAAAATCTTACCGTTCAAGTGGACCTATCAGTCACTTTATGAAACATTTATTAGGTGGCGATGAAAGTGGTGTTGAGGTTATCGACCGTCCGGGTAAAGATCCAGAGTTTGTCGAACTAGCGGATGAAACAGCTTATTACTCATATTTAGCAGAACGTATGGCCAATCTAAAAGCAGATTATCGCCAAGTGATATTAACGAAAGATAGTAAGGAAGCCCATAAAGTGTTTAAAGCTTTAGGAAGTCCAGAAAACTTAACGTTAATTGCGGATTCAACTAAATTAGATTTAAGTGCGCGTCAATTTGTAATGCCAGTGCATTTGGCTAAAGGGTTAGAATTCGATAGTGTGGTTGTTCATAATGCATCAGAGAAACGCTTTGTTAGTCAACATGATCTGAATTTATTGTATACAGCAAGCTCACGTGCAATGCATGAGTTATACTTACCTTATATTCAAAAACCATCAGCTTTTATTAAATAAAAATCGAAAGATAGAACTGAGAAGTTCTATCTTTTTCTATAGAAATCTGGAGAAAAGAGGGAAAGAGATGTATGCAGAACGTTTAGATGTTTTTGGCGAGTCTTTTTTACTCGTAGCAGATGACGAAGGCATTATTTATTTGGGGATAGAACACGTTTTTGACAAGTACCAATTGTCTAAGCAGTTAGAAAAACCACAAAGGACTAAATTTGAAAGAATACAACGTTACAAAAAATACGTTCTTGATTATTTAGAGGGGGAATCCAACGCTATTGACTTGCCCATCAGTTCAGTTGGAAAGGGAACGGAGTTTCAAGAGAAAGTGTGGCAAGGGTTGTTAACTATTCCGTACGGTCAGACGATAAGTTATGGAGAGTTTGCAGAGAGGTTAGGCTGTCCAACCTCGGTTAGGGCGGTTGCAACCGCAGTGGGAAAAAATCCGTTACTGTTTATTAGACCTTGTCACCGTGTGATTCGATCATCTGGAGAATTAGGGGAGTATGCAGGCGGTCGTGAGTTAAAAAAAAGATTAATAGCGTTAGAAAAAACTAATTAAAAGCTGTGATTTAGGGCTTTAAGGCGCTAAGGTTTTATCTCAACCTGAAATAGGGTATAATAGAAGCAATACCTTGTGAATTATTTTTTGAAGTAGCAAGAGGAGGATAAAAATTTATGAAAAAAGTATTAGTTGTTGATGATGAAAAGCCAATCTCCGATATAGTGAAATTTAACTTAACAAAAGAAGGCTATGAAGTCTTTACTGCTTATGATGGTGAAGAAGCTTTAGAAGTTGTAAAAGAAGTTGAGCCTGACTTAGTTCTTCTTGATTTAATGTTACCTAAACTTGATGGATTAGAAGTATGTCGTGAAATCCGTAAAAATTTTGATATGCCGATTATCATGGTAACAGCTAAAGACTCTGAAATTGATAAAGTCTTAGGGCTAGAGCTTGGAGCGGATGATTATGTAACAAAACCGTTCTCAAATCGTGAGCTTGTCGCGCGTGTTAAAGCCAACTTACGCCGTCAAGGGTCACCGTCACAAAAACAAGTGGAGGAAGAGGAAGAAGTCAATGAGCTTGAAATTGGGGCTCTTACGATTCATCCAGATGCTTATATTGTGTCAAAACGTGGTGAAAAAATCGAATTAACACATCGTGAATTTGAATTACTACATTACTTAGGGAAACATTTAGGTCAAGTGATGACTCGTGAGCATTTACTGCAAACAGTTTGGGGCTATGATTACTTTGGTGATGTCCGTACAGTTGATGTAACAGTTCGTCGTTTGCGTGAAAAAATTGAGGATAACCCAAGTCATCCTGCATGGCTTGTAACCCGTCGTGGTGTTGGGTATTACTTAAGAAATCCAGAACAAGATTAGGAGAGAATGAGATGCGGAAAAAAATTCATTTTTTCCAATCCGTTCATTTTAAAATAGCCATGGTGTTTGTCCTACTGCTTCTTATATCAGTGGAGATCATCGGGGCTATTTTTATTCGTGAATTGGAAAAAAATACCATCACGTCTTTTGAAGATACGATGAATGCTCAAGTTGAACTATTAGCCTCTAATTTGAGCACGGAGTTAATATCAGTGGGGGATGATGGTGATATAACGTTAAAGAGAACGGTTAATGAGTTCTCAAAACGTGATGTATTTGAAGTACGAGTGGTTGATGATAAAGGGATTGTTCGTGCGACAAGTGATGCAAATCAACAAAATATGGTTGGTAAGAAAAATGATATTGCCGCTTTAAATGATTTTACAGAAAAGCGTAAAGAACAAAATGATCCAGCGACCAATCGTCGTGTCTATATTAACGTTCAGCAAATTAGGTCTCCTGCAGGTGATGCAGTTATTGGTGGACTGTATGTGAAGAGTGATATAGAGAGTCGATATAATGAAGTCAGTAATACAACGTTACTATTCTTCTCTGCCTCAATGATAGCTATGTCGATTTCGTTAGCAGTTGCTCTTTTAGTTGCTAGGACTATAACGAAACCAATTGGAGAGATGCAACAACAAGCTCTTAAAATCGCTCAGGGGGATTATACAGGTGAGCTTGAAGTTCACGGGCAAGATGAGCTGGGACAACTGGCCCAAACCTTTAATGAGCTATCTGCTCGAGTAGGAGAGGCTCAAGAAACGCTTGAATCAGAGCGGCACAGATTAGACAGTGTATTATCACATATGACAGATGGTGTTATTGCAACAGATCGACGTGGTAACGTGGTTATTATTAATGAAAAAGCACTGCTGTTATTAGAAACTACTCAAGAGCAAACTATTGGGAAATCAATATTAGAACTTTTAGATATTCACGAAAACTATACGTTACGTGAGTTACTGGAAGGACAAGCGGAGAAAATGATCCATGTTAATCCAGAATCAGAAGAAGATGCTACAATTTTGAAAGCTGATTATGCGATGATTCGACGTGAGTCAGGCTTTATTAGTGGGTTAGTTTGTGTGCTCCATGATGTCACAGAACAAGAAAAAAATGAACGTGAACGTCGTGCTTTCGTATCGAATGTGTCTCATGAATTACGAACACCTCTTACAAGTATGCGCAGTTATTTAGAGGCATTGTCAGACGGTGCTTGGGAAGACCCTGAGATTGCCCCCAGATTTATTAGTGTATCGTTAGTTGAAACAGATCGTATGATTCGTATGATTAACGATTTGCTGAATTTATCTCGTATGGATGCACAGAAGAGTCCGTTACAGCTTGAATTTGTTAATCTGAATGAATTGCTTAATTTTGTACTAGATCGTTTTGATATGGTGATTGCCAATGAGAATAAAAATTATAGCATTCGTCGTGAATTTACGTTACGTACCATTTGGTTAGAGGTCGATCCTGATAAAATTATTCAGGTATTAGATAACATTATGAATAATGCTCTGAAATACTCACCAGATGGTGGCGAAGTAACCTGTACATTATTGGAGACCCATAACAATGTTATTATTAGTATTTCAGATCAAGGTATGGGAATTCCTCAAAAAGATGTGAAGCGTATTTTTGATCGATTCTTCCGAGTAGATAAAGCACGCTCTCGTGCGATGGGTGGTTCTGGATTAGGTCTTGCTATCTCAAAAGAAGTGATTCAAGATCATGGCGGAACGATTTGGGCGGAGAGTAAAGAAGGAAAAGGATCAACATTCTATATTTCGTTACCATACGAGGCGTTTGAAGAGGAGGATTGGGGCTAATGAAACTAATCGGAAAATTAATTCGTTATACTTTATTTTTGATGATTGCTCTTAGCCTATTCCTGTCCTGGAAACTTTGGACAAATTCAGGTAGTAAAGTTGAAGAACAACCAGTCAATAAATCAGAGCAAATCGCTAATATGAAACAGCCTAAAGATGTCTTTTTACCTGTTAAACTGGTGTACCATGATAATAAAGGTGAGCATTATTACAGTAGTAAAGAAAGTCTGATTCAAAGTATGAGCAAAGAACTATTTGAAAGAATGGGCGATGAGTTGCCCGTTGAAAAGTCTAGAAAAAAAATAGAGCCACACTTGATTAAAGGTTCTTTTGATTTATCAATGTCGAGTCCATTGTCACTTGCTTACTATTTGAAGATTAACGATAAAGAAGTGCCATCACATATTAAGAAAGATGTGACATTTAGACGTATTCTAGTCTCATTTTCAGATAATCATATTCATTTTATTGACAATGAGAATAATCAAATCTATCAAACTGAATTATTAGGTGATTCAAGTGAAGTAAAAGCGATTCTAAAACATGAAGGAAACCGCTTCTTGCCAGTAGGTAATCCAAAAATGGATTTACCAGTGTATTATGAGTTTAAAAATGATATTACGTTGAAAAAATATAGTTATATTGTGGCGACTCAGTCCTACACGATGTTTTCAAAAGCTTTTTTTGATGATACTCAAGAAGTCTTTTCGAATGATGACCATAAAGCCAGCAAAAATGTGAGTTTAATGAATGCTGAAGGTGGGACTCTTGATATTATGTACGATACTGGAGAGGTTAGATTTAACAGTCGTTTTGATAGTGAAAAAGCGCGTGATTTAGGAACAGATACGATTTATGAAGATACATTTTTCTATTTAAAAAATACAGGAAATGCATTGGGAACGATTCGTTATTTTGAAGGGACACCTAATCGTGTGACTTACCGTAACTATGTTGAGGGGTATCCTATTTTTAGTGATAATGGTAAAGGTAGAATGGATATTTCAAGAGAAAATAAAAATATTAGAATCTCAACCAATCAAGAAACAATTCAAGTTCCAATACCGTCAGAAGAAGAAATTGTATTAGAAAGTACCGATAAAATCATTGAAAAACTAGAACTCAAAGGTATAGATGTTAAAGATATCCAAGGGCTTCAGATTGGCTATACATGGGAAGCCAACCAAGAAACAAAACAGGTCGTAGATTTAGTGCCAGAATGGTATATTAAATTGAAAGACAAGTGGGAAAGTTTGAATGACGTGAGTAAGATGTTAGAAAAAGGGGTGGGAGAGTAATGGATTTTAAACGAATTGAAATTATTTTTCTCTGTGCTTTTTTAGGACTAAACCTCTTCTTACTTTTCAGTTTTCAACAAGGAAGAGACACGGTGAATACGGGTGTCGATTTGAACTCTGTAGCTGATATTGAGACGCGTCTAAAATATGATAAAATCACAACGGAAAAAGATGTTTTTTCAGATGAGATTGTTGAAGGGTATTATTTAAGTGCAACCACAACAGACTTTAAAAAAGAAATGAAAAATGACACAACTCAAGATAGCCAACGTTTTGTTAGAACACAAGATGTCGTATATGAAGAGCCCATTAAAGCGAAACAATTGGAGAAAGACTTAACTCGTTTTAAAGATGGTAATAAACAGCTTTATAAAGGGAAAGACTATAAATTTTTTAACCGTCCAGCTTCTGATAATACTAACATGGTATTTTCTCAAGTATTTGAAAAAATTCCTTTTTATGATGAGACGAGTGAATTGAATATAGAATTATCAAAAATGACTAAAGAGGATTTAATTATAGAGACATTTACTCAAAGTCATTTAAAAGAGATTGAGCCCTTGCGTGAAAAGCAACCAGTAATATCTGAACGAGAAGCGATTGAAACATTATATATGAGTAATCGTATCCCGTCAGAGTCGACAATTACAGATACTCAATTGGCGTATACCCGTATTTTTACAGTTAGAGGAAAGAATGTTTATATCCCTGCTTGGTTTGTTTGGATAGAAAGTAGTAAGAAAAATGTCCGTGTGGAACGAGTGAATGCTTTTTCTAACTCGGTTATTGCACCAAATGTACCTGAAATGAAGAAGTAATGAGCAGATAAAGAAGGAGTCGCGGTGTGTAGTGAAAAATGAAGAAGCATTTAAGGTAAGTATTTTGGCTAGTGGAAGTAGTGGTAATTCACTATACATTGAGTCAGATAAAAAGAAATTATTAGTTGATGCAGGATTAAGTGGTAAAAAAATAACCAGTTTATTATCTGAAATTGATCGCTCGCCTGCTGATTTAGATGGTATTTTAGTTACTCATGAGCATAAAGATCATATCCACGGAGTTGGCGTGCTATCACGTAAACATGGTATAGATATTTATGCGAATGAAAAAACATGGTCAGCCATGTCAACAGGGATAGGAACAATTAAACCAGAGCATAAGCACATTTTTGAATTAGGAAAAACTAAAACGTTTGGAGATATGGATGTCGAAAGTTTTGGAGTTTCTCATGATGCTGCGGAACCTCAATTTTATTCCTTCCAAAAAGATAATAAATCATTTGTTGTATTAACTGATACAGGTTATTGTAGCGATCGTGTCAAAGGAACAATCCAGAATGCAAATGCCTATCTAATGGAAAGCAATCATGATTTAAATATGCTTCGTATGGGAAATTATCCATGGAGTTTGAAACAACGTATTTTAGGTGATATGGGTCATCTATCAAATGAAGATGGTGCTCTAGTTGCGGGAGAAGTGCTCGGTGACAAAACAAAGAGAATTTATTTGGGCCATCTAAGCCGTGAGAATAACTTAAAAGAGTTAGCTCATATGACGATGGAACATAGTTTAAGAACCCAAGGACTTGGCGTAGGACATGATTTTATGGTTTATGATACGGATCCTGATCAGGCGACTGAATTATTTTCAATTTAATAAAAAAAGAATCCCTAAGACTTACAGCCTTAGGGATTCTTTTTTTTATTTATCTTTTAAAGCAGCAGCTTGATCTAATGTTAATTCAACATTAGTTGTCATTTTTTCTTTCTCACGGTAATACGTTACTTTAACAGTATCGCCAACTTTTTTCTTATAAAGAATAGATTGTAAATCTGTCCCATTTTCAATGGCTTTTCCATCAATTTCGACAATAACATCGTATTGTTTTAAACCAGCTTTTTCAGCAGGTGATGCTAATTGTAAGCTGCGAACGATAACACCTGTTTTTACAGAAGCAGGAACTTTAAGGATGCGTTCTTGTTGTTCGCTACTGATAACAGATAAATCACTCATTGTAATACCTAACATTGGGCGTGTCACTTTTCCGTCTTTTTCGAGTTGACTAATAATAGAAACAACATCATTACTTGGAATAGAGAAGCCCATTCCTTCAGCAGCGATACCACTTGATGCCGCAGCAATTTTGATTGAGTTGATACCAATCACTTGTCCAGCAATATTGATAAGTGGACCACCGGAATTACCAGGATTGATAGCAGCATCGGTTTGAAGTGCGTTGATGTTAACCGGTTGTCCGCTTTCGTTTGTGTTCGTGATTTTACGATCTTTAGCAGAGATAATACCTAAAGTCGCACTGTTTGCATAAACAGATCCGAGTGGAGAACCGATAGCAATAGCAGGCTCACCAACTTTTAGTTTATCAGAATCGCCAAAGTCAGCAGTTGCTTTCACTTTATCACTTGGGATTTCTAAAACTGCTAGATCCGTGTAGCTGTCTGTTCCAACTAATTTAGCAGGGACTTTTGTTCCATCATTCATTAAGATTTCTAAACCGTCAGAACCATCTACAACGTGATTATTTGTAACGATATATGCTTTTTTACCATCTTTGCGGTAAATAACACCACTACCTTCGCTACTTGCTTCTAATTCATCATCAGATTGCTCTTTTTGAGGTTGTTCTTGTTGGCCATTTAATTGACCGAAGAAACGCTCAAAGTCATTAAGTTGTTCCTTTTTTTGCAAGTTAACAACCGAAACAACAGCATCTTGAACTTTTTCAATAGCTGTAGATGTATTAGATTCAACATCTAATTTTAATTTACTTGTTTTTGCTGTACTGTTAGTTGATTGTGGGACTTCTTGTGTTAGTGGAGCAGGTTTAATCAAAAGGACAGTAGCACCTACAGCGACTGCACCTCCGATAAGGCCACCTAAAATCCCTTTGAAAAAGCCTTTATTGGATTGTGGTGTTTGAGTTGATCTTTCATTTTTGTTCATAATAGTCGGTGTCTAGCACCTAACCCTCCTTTTATTTTTAGTATCCGATAGATATAGTATACATTTAATTCCTACTATTAGTCTAATATCTTAATTTGAATATTTTATGAAAAAGTTAGGATTAAAATACTAGTAAGAGGTGTTAAAAGTGTGAGATTCACTAATTTTTAATAAAGAGTTATCCCCAAAAGTTATACACAAACGTGTGTAAATGTGGATAACAAAAAACAGCAAAGAGTATAACTGACTTTTTTTACAAAAGAAACAGGTGTTTGGTGGATAAGTCTGTGGATAAGTGTGGATAACTTTAAGGTTGGTTTTTATGTGAATTTAGATTAAACTTTAAAGAGAATAAAAGAATAAGGGTGGAAAAATTTGAAAATTAAAATAATCGCGGTTGGAAAATTAAAAGAAAAATATTTAAAACAAGGGATAGATGAGTATGCAAAGCGTTTAACAAAGTATTGTAAGTTTGAAATTATTGAAGTTCCAGATGAAAAAGCGCCGGAAACGTTGAGTGAGACAGAGATGCTTCAACTAAAAGAACGCGAAGGTCAAAAGATATTAAGCAAAATTGGTGAAGGCGACTATGTTTTTGCCTTAGCTATTAATGGAAAAGATTATACCTCAGAGGAATTTGCAGATGCGATTGATAAAGTAACAGTAGCAGGAAAAAGTACAATTACTTTTGTGATTGGTGGATCATTAGGCTTATCTCCAGAAGTCTTAAAACGCAGCAACCAACAAATTTCATTCGGTCGAGTGACTTATCCACATCAATTGATGAGACTTATATTATCAGAGCAAGTATACAGATGCTTTAGAATTATCCATGGACATGCGTACCATAAATAATGAGGTTTTTATAGTTAAAAGGGTTGCTAGTGATGAATATGAAAAAATGGGTAGGAGGAATAAGAATTGGATACCGAAGAGATTAATGAGTTACTAGAGGATTTAATGGCTAATAGTAAAGTGAGAAATGAACAATCGGTTGTTAATAATTTAAAACTATTGCTATTCAAGGGACAATCAAATAAGCTTACAGTAAATGTAACACCTAAATTAAATTATGTTGGAAAATATCACGGATTTCATCCAAGCAATTCGACAAAAAAAATTGTAGAAATCTTTTTAGGAAAGCCACTTAGGAATAGGGAAGAGTTTGAAATATGTTTAAAAGAGTATTGTGAAGATGTTTTGGGAGAGACTAAAGGTTTTTCTTTATATGAAGCAGATGCTTTTATGGAACACGCTACTTCCGGAACTCTAGAGGATAAAGATGAGAAACTTCAGAAGTTAGAACAAGTGCTATTTAGACAAGCAATCTTACAAGTTTGTACACACTTTGGGTATGAAATAGAGGTTAAAAAAGAGTTAGTAGATCAAGTGACTGAGCTGATAAAGGGACATCCTCAATTGAAATTGAAAAAGGGTAAGTTGTTAATACCAGGTATTATAATAGGACTGGATGATTTATTTTATGATTTTAGTTTAAATGAAGCTAAGTTAGTAAAAAATAAAAATGAACACTTTGAGTATAAAGGGTTAAAACCTAAATTATTGCATGGTGGTGTTTACTATTCAGGAGTGATGCCTTCAGTCAAAGAGATAAAAGAAGTAGATAATTCTTTTTTTTCTGATGGGATAAAGGCACTCAATTTATCAGTCATTCAGACAACCTTTGCCACATTAGATATGTTTGATAATAATGAAATGATTCATCATGACCTTTTTGCCATTGAAGAACAGTTATTGTTAAAGCAGTTTTACTTTATAGAAGATCAATTACAGAATAACTACTTATACCAAGTTCATGAGAGTGATAGGCTAGAGAAGATGAATAGCTATTTAAAAGAGTCATTGAATAGTCATACAATTGCAGTGTCAGCTAACGTTGTAACATCAGATGATTATTTGATATTAGGGAGACGCTCAAGTAGCAGTATTGATTCGGATAGTTATTATTGTTCGGCCAATGGTCAAAGTGAGTTTTATGATAAAAATGTAAAATTTTATCAGCAATCGGTAACAGAGGATACCCCTTATTTAGAGTTTAGCCAGGATGCGAGAAATAATTTTGCATTAGAAATCGAAAGAGAAGTTGAGGCAGAGTTAGGGATTTCAGATTTTGAGAAATCATGGGAATATTACGGTATAAGCTATTTGAGTATTCATAATAAAGAGATTCATAGTTTAGAGGAGTCATCAAAGATATCAAAACGTCGGATGCATTTTAATGTTTTATTACATAATAAATAAAGTACGCACACCGTATGAAGAGGTGAGCAGAAGACAAGGGAATTCATCGGAATCTTTTGAGAACATGGGAATTATTGGGATTAAATTTAATTGGTATCGAGGTGTAAGAGATTTTTTTAATAATTCAATTAAATACAGCATTAACTTTTTGTATACTTACTTTAGCCAAATAGTACTTTTCCTAGTAATCCTTCTAGGTAGATCTAATTTAGAAAACTGGTTAGAAGCAATAATCATCATTTTGTACTTCTTTTTAACTTATTGGGGTTACTATAAAAATAAAAATATTCGTAAGGAAAAACATCGATTTAAACTATCTGAAAATAAATTTAAAAGAAATCAGAGAATACCGAATAAAAAACTAAAAGGGTTTATGACAAAAAATAATTTACATATGATTGCAATGTTGATGATCGTATTGTTCATCCAGGAAGAATTTAGTTTGAAAGATAAGGGGTCATGATGTTAAAAATGCTAATTTATTAGCATTTTTTTTTATAAGATAAATATATTTGTGTGTGGGGGAGAGAGCAAATATAACTACTTAATTGTTAGTTTTTTTACAAAGATAGAGCTTGATTATGTACGATGAAATAATGGTAGTTAAAAATATCATGTATTTTTATACTTGTTTAAATTAAGGAGAAAAGTTTGAATGAAAGCGTTGGATAGATAAAAAAAGAGTCTAAGTTAAGATGACTCGTTATATTTGTAATAGTATTAAAAGATGTAAGTAGCTCAGTTTGTTATAGATTATAAAAGTAAGGAATTTAAATATATTAATTTAACATTTGATAAAAATAACTTATAATAAAATGGGAAGTTTAAAAAAGGAGGAATAAAATCAATGTTTTGTTCAAAGTGTGGGAATGAATGTAGTGAGGGAGCATGTTTTTGTCCAGGTTGTGGGAATAAATTAGAAGAAATAAACAATGAAAAGTTATTATCAGAAGAGTTTATAAAAAAATCTCTTTTAGAATCTAAAGAAGCGAATATTAGTGTAGCACCAGATATAGAAGAAAAAAAATTATTAAGTATGACGAAAATAACATCTGATAATATTGATCCAACAAAGGTTATTGGTATTGTGGATACATCAGCTTTTTCAAATGGAAAGGCAGGTTTATTATTTACGGGAGATACCGCTTATATGAAGGAATCTTTTGGTACTGCTGATTGTATCCCATATGTGGGGATTAATAATGTGGAGTATGATTTAAATCAGGAATATTTAGATAATGGAAAGGTAAAAGAGAAAAAGAAATTAGTTATTCAATATGAAGATGAAGAAAACGTTCGCGAGATTTATACAGATGTTTCGTACCCGTTAAATTTATTAGGAGAAATTTTAAAAGGCATAAAAGATAATGTAGAAACTATAGATTCAAAAGATCAAGTAGTACAATTACAAAATTTAGATCCGATGATTATTGAATTATACTTTAGAGTTATTATATGTTATTTAAAATTAAACGATGGTGTAATTGATCAAAATGAATATAAAGAGCTTATTTCTTTAATGGTTCGTTTGAAATTATCTAAAGAATTATCGGCTAATCTGAGAACATATAGATTTTCTGAAGATAATGAAGATGTGGATGAGTTGTTAAGAGAGTTAAATCATCAGTTAGATGTTCATAAAATTTCGTCAAATGCAATTTATCAGTCATTAGGTATGGATATTATTGGGATGAATTTAGCAAGCTTAGATGAGTGGAAAGAAGACAAATGCTTAGTTTACATGCTAGATAAACTACATATGACAGATAAGCAAGTAGAGTTTACTATCAGAAAGATTAATATTGAGAAACAAATTATCGAGAGTAGAATGGATGACAGTCAGATTAAAGGGATTGTAACGGAGTTGTCAGCATTGGCTGCAGGAGCAGGGATTTCCTTGGGTGCTTTAGCTATTACGGGTGCAGTAAGTGGTTTTGGAGGTATAACTGGAGGCTTACTAGCTGTTAGTTTAGGATCTGGTGGAACTTTAATAGGGGCGGCAGCAGTTGCGGCGAGTGCTTATGGTGTATATAAAGGAATTAAACATATCGCAGGAACAAGTGAGTTAGAAAAATTTGGCATACGTATGGCAACATTGACTAAAAAAATAGAAATTTTGAGAGATTCAAATGTACACATTATTGAAGATATTAATTGGATAAATCAAGAAATGGGAGAGTTAGCCAATACTTTGTTTGATGCAGAAACATTAAACGAGGAGTTAGTACTAGAATTAAGGCACATGATATTAAAGGTTCAGAAAGTTTCAGGCTCAGGCCGCCTTATTGAAGAAGAACAAACGCGTACTGAGAAAGAGTATATTATAACTAAGTTACCAGAGGTCTTAGATGAAGAGAAATTTAATGAGCTTAATAAAAATAAAGTCCAACGAGTAGAATATTCAAAAATTATAAATAAAGCTTATAAAATGAATCAAGAAAGTATGACTAATGAAAATGAGTCAGAAGGGCCTGAAGTTCAAGCTAAATTATATTTAGATGAAAGTCAAAATAGTGATTCCTTAGAATTAGTACTCAATATCCTGGAAGATATAGGGTATTTTAATACGGCTACCTCAAGTATGGCGCAAGGAAAAGTTGTTGCTAAAAAAGGGATGGAAACATTAAAAAAAGGATTGTTTGGTAAGTAGTTAATGAAAATTAAATCAGATAAGCTTGTTAAAAAATCTCAATTAAGAAAAATAGAAGAATCACTGATGATTGATACTGTACTTCAAGAAAAAGGACGAGAATCTTTAGACAAGATGAGCCATAATGTAACTAAAATGAATGAAACGGTAAAAAAATCAAATGACAATACACGTGAATTATTAAAAATGTTACGAGAAAATAGATCAGGGGCAGATAATAACGTAGAGATGTTACAAAAGATTGAGTCAATTGAAGGATCTTCATTTAAACGTGAGTCATTAGAGCACGTTATGGTTATTGATACGCCAGAAATCTATTTGAATTGGAAAGAGCAAGTAAAAGAAAATGAAGTATTTGCTAAACGTAATAACATTGATTTAACCCAACCTTTTATTAATACCTTTTCTAATGTTGAAAGAGCTAATCTGTATAAAGAACTAACAGATAAGTTTGATATAATAGAATTGGATAAATATGATTATTTATTTGCTACCTCAGCAGGAGTTGTTGCAGGTTTTATTGATGCGGCTTTTGTAGGAACTATTACAAATAATACTACGCAGTCTGCTATTCCTAAGATGATGGATAAGCAGTTTGATAAGATTGTAAATTGGTATGCCAAGCAAGAAAAAATAGGAATGTTAGAAAAACAGGTAGAAGCTGCTAAAAGTACGTCAGCTAAAGAAAATTTAACTAATAGAATCCATGCTTTGAAAAATAATAAAAAAATTGGTAGAGCGGGCCAAATTAGTGAATGGACTAAAAAAGATAGTATTAAAGTTTTAGAAAAAAATCATAGGGTAAGCTATGATACGGCTATAAACAAAGCGGTTAAAGGAATGTCTCCTGATAACCACCACTTATTATCACTTGCACATGAACCGAGTTTATTTGGTCTTTTGGTGGGAATAATAGATCAATTAACTGGCAAGTCCACATTTGTGGATACTCTAGGAAATGTGATTAGAACATCAACAGGAAATCTTAATAATGAGCTGACCGGTAATATAGTTCAAAAAATATCTCAAGCGACAGAAAATTGGTTTGGACATATAATGAGTGATATTGTTGGTAGCAGTAGTTCTGTTGGCCGTGGGAGTGGTTTACCCGTTCCAGGATGGTCATCTTTACAGAAGCTCCAAGTAGGGAATATTACTATTAATGATAAAAATATGAACGTAGCACAAGTTTCTGATTGGATGTTTAAAAATGGTTATGATGTAAGAGCGTTCAGTGCCCAACTTATACCCGTTATTATTTATGAAACATTAGTACGCTGTTATTGGTTTTTTAAACAAAAATTTTATTTTGGGAAAAGTATAAAAGAAAGCTTTCCTGTGGCTAATAATAGAGAGCTTTCAAGATTACTATTATTTTCTGCGGCTTCTTTTACAGCAATAGATGTCGGTGATGCGACAATAAAATCTATTAATCCAGTGGGATTTAACTGGGGAAAATTTCTCATGACTATCAATGTACCAGGAATTATTGATTTAGGTTTCAGATGTGTACAGAATATTAAGAATGAGATATGCCATCGAAATAAAATAGAACTTGTAATAAAGGATGATGTTCTGAGGGAATATGATAGGGTACTAAGCGAAGTTTATTAATCACAGTATAAATTTCATATAAAGAGCATAACAAACAGAGTAGAGAGTTATCTGTTTGCTATGCTTTTTTTGTTTAAATATAAATAAATCCTCAAAGGGAAATAGAAAGTGAAAAAGTAGTAGTATCAGTGTGCTATGTTTAGCTTTTTTATTGAGTTCTTGAGGAAAATCATAATTAAGTGGGGACAGGCAAATAAAAAGAAGTTCTCGAGGTATAAAAAAATATAAAATATAGATAATCTTCAAAAAGAAGTATGAGGCTTAAGTCTCATACTTCTTTTTGATAAACTCTTTTAATAAAGAGACGTATTACGTCTATTTGCCTGTTGTATTATATAAATAGATTCAAGAGCAAGTCTTGGTCGACTTAATGACATTTGAAAGGTTTTTGACTATGACAAGGGAGTTAGTTTATGGGAGAAAACTGTTTTATGATGAATATGACATTATTTTAAAGGAGGGAATGATAATTCAGCAGGAAATTAAAAATTGGTACCCAGTTTACCAAGACTTAGTCAAATTAATTGGAAAAAAGAATGCGTTATTAATTTATGAGGAATTCAAAGGGATTCAAGTAACCTTCCCGTTGAAGCTTGTGGATAGAAAACATTTGCCAGTATTAATTAACAAACAAAAAAATCAAAAAAGTCCAAAGGAATTAGCAAAAGAATTAGGTTACTCTGAGCGACATATTAAGCGATTATTGAAGAAGATGAAGGCTTAGTAAAATAGTAATATTGAAGATTAGTGAAAATAATAGAAGAAAGTTGGGAACAGTTATGGAAGAAAATATAGCAAAAATAAAAGAAGCAAGCCGTTTAATGGTAGATAATATTTTTAATTTTGAAGGGAGAACGAGTAGAGGTAACTATTGGTGGGCCGGTGTAGGGCTGTTTGGGTTAGCTATAATTGTTGGGATATTGGACAGTGTTAGTCATTTTTTAGGGAATATTGGAATATTAATCCTTTTTGTTTTAAGCCTAGCATTAACAGTACGTCGGTATCATGATGTGGGAAAACCTTGGTACTATATGGTATGGCAAGCTCTCTTTCCCCCATTTGGTTTGTACTTCTTAATAAAAAAAGGAGACGAGTCAACAAATAAGTATGGTGAACCAGATAATAATTAGTGATGAGGGATAAAAAGACAGAAAAAATACACTATTTGTTAATGGTGGGAGGGTTAGTTTTAAGAAATTGTCTACAAAGGCGGTAGACTGGATAATAAATAGAAGCAAAAAGAGAAAGATATCTCTTTTTACTTCTATTTATAATAACTAAGCATACAATTTAAAATTGCTAGATAGTCTGTTTTAAATGACTCTGGTCCGAGTATTTTAACTAAATCACGTTGACTAAACAACCACATTTCTAAACCTTTCTGATAAGCCGTGATTTCTATTTGTGGCAGTTCCCCTGGACTATTTTCTAATAGACTATGATGAGGGAATTTATCAAGAAGAGCTTCCAAGGTACCGCTAAATTCAACTGTAACGGTAACTAATTTATCCACTTGCATGAGGTGGGCATGTTTTCGGAACTCACTATCTTCAACTTTAATCGTTGTGTTAGTTGCCTGGTTTTTATAGTTCTCGATAGCTAATATGCGATCAACTCGGTATGTATTAACTTGTTTCTTATTAATATTATAGGCAGTAAGGTAGAAATAGAAGTCAGAGAAAATAATAGATTGCGGAATAAGATAATAAGTATTAACTTGTTTATCACTGCGTTTATATAATAGTTTTATTTCTTGATTATCTGTTATTTTTTCCGTAAGGTTCCAAATGAAGTGAGCTAATGGTTTCTCATGTTTGGGTCCGATATAATGGTTCAGTTCATTGCCGTAAAGGCGGTAAAGTTCTTTTTTATCCGATGAATCAAGATTAGTGCTAAGTTGATTGATAATAGTAAGTAGTTCGGATTTTGTTAAAGAACGACTTTCTAAAAGAATCTTTGTTAAGACTAATAGATATTCTTTATTTAAGACAGTATTAGATTCAAGTATATAACCGTTTAGTGAGCGTTTGTAAAGCAGCATACTATCAGGCGAGTGTAGGGTTAAAAAATCTTTTAGAGTGGCTAAATCCCGTTGGATAGTCCGAGTGTTAACACCAAATAGCTCACTCATTTTTTGTTTATGAATGACTTTTCGTTGTAGTAATTGGGTATACATATAGAGTAATCGGTGGTTGATAATCCCCCCTCCTTTTTTATTAATGGACAATATATGTCTGTTAATCAAGTGTAAGCTATTAATAAGTGGGAGGCAATGGAAAATTTGATATGTATGTGAAAACAATTTTATAAAGAATAGAATACTGCTTGAAATACACTGTGAACTAATCATAATATATTTTTATCTAAGAATGATATAAAGGAGGATGAGAAAATTTATTTAGAAATAACCTCATTATTTATGATACGGACATGCGTATCATAAATAATGAGTTAGTTCACCTGCCTAGATAGATACTTTTCAAGGAGCAAGGAGTTCATTATGAAAAATATAAGAGATGTATTTGAAGACTTATGTATAGATTACGATGTTATTAATCATCCACCAATTACTACTATTGAAGAGATGAATAGCTTATCGTTAAAAAATACTGATAGGATTGCTAAAAATTTATTTTTACGTGATGATAAAAAGAGGAATTATTATATTATTGTTGTTAAGAATACTTATCGTGTAAATTTAAAAGAATTAAAGGCAACCATAGGCTCTCGTCCACTGAGCTTTGCATCAGAAAAAGATTTAAATCATTATTTATCCTTGGAAAGAGGAGCTGTAACACCTTTAGGGGTCATAAATAATAAAATTAATAACGTAACAGTGGTTATTGATAGCTATTTTGAGTCTGGGATAATCGGGGTACATCCTAACGTAAACACAAGTACAGTTTTTTTAGAAACTAAAGATTTGAAATTATTTATAGAAAAGTGTGGTAATGTCGTAGAATCTATTGAATTTGATTGAGTGGTTTAACGATACAAGCAGGTAATTATTTTTAATCTATATTAGTTTAAAGTCCAACTGACACAATTTGTTAGTTGGACTTTTTTGTTTAATAAAAAATCAAACTAATGGTTTTTATCGTTTATGTCACACTTTTATTGAGTAGGTTAATGGATATTTGTTTAGATAGCACTTTTGTGGATAGAAAAATAGATAACTGTGAAAGACCTATTTTGTAATAAGGCCTATACTTTAATAATATAATGTATTTTAATTTTTCTAAATGATGATCTAATTTTGAATCGAGGAGGATATGATTGAAATTTAATAAGCTCAAAGTATTAGTCATGATAGGGGTGTTGGGTTCTCAGCTTATTACTAAGTCGGGCCTTACACAAATTGTGAAAAAAAATGAAAATGAGACAATAGGCTCTTGTCAGATAAAAGGAGAATTTAATTCAGAAGTTGAAACAGAAATTAAAGAAGAATGCTCAAGTGATGTAATATCAACTGAAGAAAATAATCAAGAAAGCCAAGTAAGTTACAAACGATTTGACGAGGGGACAGAAAGAAGTATATCAAAGATACCGAGTTTGATTGATATACATGGAAATAAAATTGAAGATGTTCAAAAAATATTAGATGTCTTTTCACCGCCAAATATTATCCAACGATTAAATGGGGGATCTACTTTAAATCCTGATCCAGAAAAAGGGCAGCAAGGAGAAATTCAACGAGAAGATAAAGTATTACAGTTGACTGATGCAGCAGTTCGTCCTGCTAAGGGAACATCGACATCTATTTGGGCCAAAACTAAAGTTGATTTATCTAAAAAGTTTACTTATGAATCTTATATTTATCTTGGAGATAGAAATAATGGCGAAATTGCTGATGGGATTACGTTTACTTTACATAATGATAAGGATGGTAAAAATGCAACCGATATAGGAAAAAAAGGTGGTCAATATGCCTCAAACGGTAATGCCGAAGGTGCCTATCTAGGAGTAAATGGTCCAAAAGTCAGTGGGATAGCAGCACAACAAAGTCCTAAAAATAGAAGAGTGAAAAATTCCTTATCTTTTGAATTGGATACTCATTTAAACCCACGAGTATCAGGTGATTTTGGTGCAGTTGATAATGATGTTCATAATGTAAGAGGAAGTAATGGGAGCAATTTTAATAAAAAAGGATCACATATGGGGTTTGTTAAAGGGTATGCTAACGAACCAAACGATCTTATTCCGCATGAATCTTTAGCGTTTTCTAAAGTTGACCTAGGTGATGGGAAATGGCACAAATTTCAAATATCATGGAACCCAACTGGTACTAATAGTGGGAGTTTAACGGCGGAGACAGATATGCAAGTAGTCTATAGAGATCAATCTGAGTCGGAAAATCCAATGGAGACAGACCATAGCTTAGTTTCATATCAATCAATGGATATAGCTGATATCAATGCTGTTTTTGGCTTTAAAATGGGAGAACCTAAAGAAGTGTGGTGGGGATACACAGGGTCCACTGGAGATATGTCTGCATCATCGGCGATTGCGGTTACTAAATTACCAGATGATCCGAACGTGAATGAAAAATTAGCGATTAAGAAACGAGAGGCTAACGATAAAGAGTATTCAGAAAAAATTAAAGTATCTAAGGGAAATAAACTGACATTAAAGAGTAATAATTTAGTTGAAAATAGCAAAACGAATGACACGAAAGTAAAGCACTGGCAGAATGTGACAACTTCTTTGAGATTACCTAAAGGCATAATATTGGATAGGGAGAGTTCTAAGGCAAGAATTTATAACTATCGTATTGGGTCAAAAAAAAAAGAATTGATGGATGAAGTAGATGTTTCTTTAGTAGAACAAGAAGGAATTGAATTAGTTAAAATCAAAGTTGATGGTAGTGTTAATGGTAATGATGGATATGAGGATAATCAAGAAATTGAGCTAGATTTAATTGTTGAAGATATGAAGAATTTAGAAGAGGATAAAAAAAGTATGATTACTGGTTTAGCTGAAGGTGAGAACGGTGTAACAAAATCTGAAAAACCAGTTTGTTTAGAAGTACTGGATCGTCAACCTATTACCGTCAACTATGTTTATAATAATGGATTGGATGACAAGTTATTGCCTAAAGAAATGGTTGAAAGTAAAATTTATGAGCCCAAAGACGAGCAACTATCTGTCTTAGTACCAACAGATATGCTGGACAAGCATTTCAATTATATTGAAAATAATTTGGGATTGGAGGAAATAAATGAGAAAGGAGAGTTAGTAATTCCGTTTAATGAAAATAGGCAAGTGGTTAATCTGAGATATGATGGAATGACATGGTTTGCATCATTAGAGGGAGGGCTGTCTTTTAAAGGAAAAATGCAAGCAGGCGCACAGGTATTGGACAGAGTAACAGACCAAATATATATTGAGGTGGAAAGTACTGTACTTGAACCAAATTGGCAACTAAAAGCTAAATTAACTGATTTTACAGGTGAAACACAAGTACCGGACAAAGGGTTAGAACTGAGAGTGGCAAATCAGTTTATTGGAAAAGAAATGACTACTCTTATAAGCGGAACAGCTAAAGCGAAAGAATTTGTTATTGGGGTGAAAGATAACAATAGCGCCCGTAATAATCTACAGGCAGATTTAATTGTGGCACCTAATAGTTATATGTGGACAAAGAAAGAATTGATCTATGATACAACTATTACATGGTTTTTAATAGATAATCAAGTTGGACAAACTTATAAAAATCAAAACGTATTTCCATTAAAAGAGGTGTTGGAGTATGAAAAGTAAACTTTGTTTTTTTATAGGTTTTATAGTAGTGATGGGGTGTTTCATAGGAGTAAGTAGTTCAGCTAAAGAAGTGAATAGTGATGAAAGAAGTCAAACGAGTGTCACGTTTTTACCTAATCCGTCTTGGCCATTACACCCAAAATCAATTAAAGTAACGACTCAGCATAGGGGACGTCTTCCGCAAACAGGAGAAGAAAAAGTATCTCGTCTGTGGGGAGGGTCAAGTCTAGTAGTAGTAGGTATAATGGGGTTATATTTTAGATGGCGAGTTTTAGATAATAAAAAAAGTAATAAGGGAGAATTTAAACATGAAAAAAACGATTAAAGTATTATTAGTATCAGGTATTGCATTGGGAGGGAGTTCAATAGGTTTAGTTGCCAATGCAGTCTCTGTGAAGGATGATCAGGCAGGAAAAACCGTAGGACATGTTACTTTTGAAAAGGGTGAATTAAGTTTTGTAAATAAAGATGCGGCTAATAAAGAGTTGGTAGTACCGACATTTGATTTTGAACCTGGCCAAGTAGGAAGCGAAAGTATAGCAAAACTAAAAGATAACTCTAATGAAAGTGATAATCATAATAATGCAGTTAGAGATACAGTAGGTGTGGTTGACTATACAGGTGAAGAACTAGGTTGGACAGTATCAGTTCAAGCAGAACAATTTATAGCGCCTCATAAGACGACAGAACCCGAAGAAACAACAAGAGCAGTGAAAGATGCTTTAGAGATAATGAGTATTGATTTTTCAATTAAAGCTAAAGATGTAACGGGACGAGATGGCGAGTTGTCATCTGATAAATTTGGAATGACAGATATTCAACTAGTAACAGTGGATGCTAAAAAAAATAGTGAACCTACGGCGATCTTTACAGCACCTAAAGGTGAAGAAAGTGCTGGAAAATTTTTATTTGACTATAGTAAAACAAAATTACGTATCCCACAAGCAACCGCAGCAACTGCTAAATCAACAACAGAGTATAAATCGGATTTAACTTGGAAACTTTCCCAAGGCACAAATAATTCTGGCCAAGAAGCAGCTGTACCAGTGAAATAATTAAAAATAAGGACTTTGGTCCTTATTTTTGTTTAATCAAGTAAAAAGGAGAAGTCTTAATGAAAAAGATAACAGTATTCTTTCTAGGAGTATTATTTCTAATGGTATCTATGATTGGTCATGGGGAAGGGTTTTCGATAAGCGTGACCCCTAATATTCCGGATAATCAACAAGGTGATAGTCGGAGTATGTATAATATTCGAATGAACCCTTCAGAAACGAAGACGTATAAACTTATAATTCATAATAGCGGAGAGATTGAAAAAAAAGTCGAGGTCATGATTGTTAATGCTAGCACTTTAGCAGAGGGAGTAATTGATAAATCAGATCCGAAAGCAAGGATGGTTAAAGGTGCTAAAAATAAATTAACAGATTTAACAACATTGAATGAGAATGAAGTGATTGTTCGAGCTGATAGTAGTCGAGAAGTACGGTTCACTATCACAGCTCCTAAAGAAGAGATTCAGGGAATTGTTTTAGGTGGAATTTATGTTATAGATAAGAATGAAAGTTTAGAAAGTGAAGACAAGCAAGACGGCGGTATGTCGATTCATAATCAAATGGGATATCCTGTTGAAATTATGTTATCAACATCTAAAAAACAAGTCAAAGCTAAGTTGGATTTAGAAGAAGTTAAAGTTGGACAATACGGTGGCCATCCATCTTTAGAAGTCCCCATTCAAAATATTAATTCTAATATTATTCCAGATTTAAAGGTGCAAACTAAAATTTATAAAAAAGGCTCAACTAAACTCCTAATAGAAAAGACGAAAGGAGACAATCAGTTGGCGCCACAAGCAATTTTTCCTTACCAAGTTCAATTGTCTGAAAATAAGTTATTGCCAGGTAAGTACCAGGCTTATATTAAAGCGACATCTGAATATGGTGAATGGGAATGGAATCGTGATTTTACAGTAACCAATGATGAAGCGAAGAAAATCAATGAGCGAACGATTCAAGAACCACTATCGTATCTTAAGTATTATTTGATTGGTGGAGGAATAGTAATCTTTTTAATAATCGTTTACTTGATTATTAAAGTTAGAAAGTTATCAAAAAAAGTGAATGAGTAATAAAATAGTTGGTGTAAAAATCAAAGAGCGATGATAGTCTTTAGTTTATGAAGAGATGACTAGTGACGAGTGTTACTGGAGTTCGAAGGGGGAGTATTTACTTTACGAAATAAGCTCCTTGTTATTAAGCTAATGTGTATAAGAGTAAGAGGAGTCTAAACATATTAATTAATTTATTGTTAATAATAAAAATGAGCTAAGGAACTTTCTAGAGTACTGCTTGTTAGATTAGTATTGAATCGCTAGAAATAGGGCAAATTATATATGATGATATATCTAGAAATTTATCTCAAATTGAAAAAGTTTATAAGTATCAGAACAATTTTGTAAAAGAACTATAATACTTATATATATAGCATGTAATGACATTATCAATTTATTGCAAAGACATGCGTATCATAAATAGTGGGATTTTTTTAATTTAGAATAAATATTACACCTGATTTTGATATAATAGTATGAGTTAGAGTTTGATTACTAGCTGAGCAAGGTAAAGATGGAGGGTATTATGAAAAAAGGGTTAGTTATATCATCACTATGTGTATTATGTTTATTAACGGGATGTGGAAAAAACGAAGGTGGAAAGACAAGCAAGACAGAAGAAATGCCATCGAAGGTTGAAACAACGCAAGATAAAGATTTAGAAGAAATGAAAAAAGAGGTAACGGATTTAAAGAAAGAGTTATCGAAGATGAAAAAAGAGTCATCTAAAGAATCAGATATAAGTGAAGAAAGTACAGAACAGTCAATTGAAAAAGAAAATACAACAACAGGTACTAAAAGTTTAGAAGAACAGGCTCATGAGAGATACAGAGAAGCAGAAGCAGCAGGTGCAAGTCCAGAAGCAGCAATAGCATATGGCGATGGACGAGTGGAACATTGGGAAGATTATAAAGAGGAGAAAGTTTCTAATGAAGTAAATAATGCGGAAGAAGCTGCTGAACGAGTATTAGCTATTAAGGATCAATGGCCTAAAAATAATGCTGATGTCACACTAGAAATTATCGAGCAATTAGGTGGTGGGGAGCTAATATCAGATGAAATAGGAGATTATTATGCGATTGGCTTTAAAACAAATGATCCAGCACCGATTGAAAAAAGCGGATTTGGTATGAAAGCTTTTAGAGTCTATACTGATGGTAGAATTGATGCTCAAACAAGACATACAGGGACGGATTTTGCAACAATAGTTTCGCCTTAAATACGGTAACTAAGTTAGAAAATTAAACTTAAATGTTATAGTATTATTTTATTTTGAAATACATATTCTAATTATGAGACAACTAACATTAAGTGTTGGTTGTCTTTTTTATTATAAAAATTAGGAGGAAAGTTAATGTTTAGTAATCAATTGAATCGATATATCACAAGAAGGGGCAATGAACGCGGCCCATACTTATTACAAAAGAAATTGTGGCAGTTGATTGATGAGTCAGTAAAAAGGAAGGAACGCTTAGATTATCTTCAAGTATTTAAATTAGAAAAAGAGGATAGTCAGTACTTACAAAAAATAACATATGGTCAGGAAAAGCCGAGACGAGAGACAAATAGTCATCAACCTGTCAATTATCTTGGATTGAAAAGACCCGTAAATTTAAATAATGTTTATGTGACCTTTAGAAGTTGTTTGTCTAAGGAGGGTAAAACATTTTCAGTCCTAATTTCTGAAGTATTATTTAAAATAGTTTCGGAAGAATTGTGATTATTTATCTCAGCAAACTATTATTATATATGTACTATTTTAAATCCACTAGTTGTTGAAAGTTATTTGCTGTAGGCTCTTAGATAGAGCATATTTTGATAGTTATATATAGGTATGACAAGAATAATTCTCTTTACGTTACGTTATCTCAGCTGAGTAAAGATATTACTAGCGGGTTTATGTATCCAGATGAAAGATTCCACAAAATAAATAAACTATTACTAACGTATTATCTTGTTATTAAAAAAGGAAATATGGTATTTATAACTAACCTTTTTTTGATTTTCTTAATCATATGTAAGAGTACAACAATAGGGGTGTGTAAGTCCTGAAAACCTTTGTAGACTTACATTTTATGCTATGATATTATTAAAATATTGTACTAATGTATTTATTGGTTTAACCAAGTGAGAGGATGAGACTTTATGTCCAATAAAAGTAACTGGAGAAGATTAGGGGCTTTTTTTTATAAAACTATATTATATAGTGTAATTTTATTACTACTATTATATGTGTATGTTTTTGTTATTGGTGGAGATGTTCCTGACTTTGTATATACCGAATTTTAATAGAAAGAAAGTCTGATGGTGGATAATATGAATAAAATAGTCACACAATTAAATAAGATTGCACGTGAAGAACCAAATAAAATTTGTTTTAAAGATGGAGATTTTACTTATACATATGGGCAATTAAAAAGAGAATCCGATACTTTAGCTGTACTACTTGCTCAACGTTATAAAAAAAATAAAACAATCTTAATATATGGTGGTATGGAGCATCAAATGTTTGTTTCTTATATTGCATGTATGAAATCGGGCCATGCCTATGCACCAGTTGATAATCAAACTCCAATCGATCGTATTGAGTTGATGATTGAGGTATCAGATTGTGAAGCAGTTATCACATGGAATGATTGGCCTGTAGATGAGAAGTTGATCTCAGTTATAACAAAAGTGGAAGCTGAGCAAGTGATGAGTGAGGAATTAGTGTTAGAAAAAAGTATTAAGCCTGTAACTGATGACGAAACTATCTATATTATCTTCACTTCAGGGACAACTGGAGTTCCTAAAGGAGTTCAAATAAGTTATTCTAATTTAATTAATTTCTTAGAATGGTGTGTTAGTGACTTTGATTTTAAAGAAGGAGATAATTTTTTAGCTCAAGTTCCTTATTCATTCGATGTATCGGTAATGATAACATATAGTAGTTTGTTGATGGGTGGCGTGTTGATTCCAATAACAAAAGAACTAATTTCTGATTACGAAGTATTATTTAACCGTTTAGAAGAATCCGAATTAGATGTATGGATTTCAACACCATCATTTGTTGAAATTTGTTTGATGAATGATGATTTCAATGGAAGTAATTATCCTAATTTAAGAAAATTTTTATTAGCTGGAGAAGAATTAAAACATAAAACAGCAAGTGAACTAGTTAAGAGGTTCCCAAATGCTAAAACTTATAATGCATATGGTCCTACTGAAGCAACAGTTATTGTAACTAAAATTGAAATTACACAAGAGTTGTTAAATAAAATGGATCGCCTACCAATTGGTTACATAAAACCAGGAACAGATATGTTTACTATGTTAGAAGGCAAGCGTTTGCCAGATGGTGAAAAAGGAGAATTAATTATAGCGGGACCAACAGTCTCTAAAGGCTATATCAATAATTCAGAGAAAACAAATGAGGTTTTCTTTGATTATGAGGGTACCCCAGCTTACCATACGGGTGACGCTGCTATAATTGAAGATGGCATAGTATATTATCGTGGAAGAATTGATTTTCAAATTAAATTCCATGGTTATCGCATGGAGTTAGAAGATATAGAGTATCATTTAAGGAAAAATAAATATGTCAAGTCAGCTACGGTTGTGCCGAAGTACAAAGATTTTAAAGTACAGAGGTTGGTTGCCTATATTATTCCAGAACACCATGATTTTGAAAAAGAATTTCATTTAGCTAAATATATAAAGAATGAAATGAAAGAATTAGTAATGGAGTATATGATTCCGCAAACTTTTATTTTTAGAGATGAACTTCCTTTAACTCAAAATGGAAAAATTGATCGTAAGCATTTAATTAGTGAGGTGAACGATTAGTGAATGAGGCTCTACTTAAATTTGATGAAAGTTTTATGTACATGACACCGTATGAATCACCTATATACTTTATTTTATTATTATTAGCCTTGATCCCATTAATTATTCAGTTGAAACGTGGGAAAAAATTTATGTGGTATCAAAATCTAATTACAGTATTTTTCTTATACATTAGTTTTGGCGGACCAGGCTATCCTACAGCGATTGCATTAATCATGTATTTAATTTGGCAAATACTATTAATAACGGGATATTTTCATTATAGAAAAAGTAAGAATAGTACGGTAATCTTTTATCTAGCAGTCTTAATGGCACTGTTACCGTTGATAATAGTTAAGATAATTCCATTTATAAAAAGTTTGAGTTTAAAAAATCCGAGTCTCTTAACAACAAATAACTTAGATACTGTTGCGAGTCTTGTTGGTTTTTTAGGTATTTCTTATTTAACTTTTAAATCAGTACAAATGGTAATGGATATTAGAGATGAGATGATTACGGATTATCAAGCGAGAAATTTTTTTCAGTTTTTAATTTTTTTCCCAACCATATCTTCAGGTCCAATTGATCGTTATGAAAGATTTGAAGAAGATTTACTAAATGTCCCTGATAAAAAAACATATGACGCAATGTTATATAGTGGGGTTCATATGATTTATAAAGGATTATTGTATAAATTTATTTTAGCAATTTTAATTGATAAGTTTTTATTGGTGCCTTTCCAAGAGCAAGCTTTAGCAGCAGGTGGTCTGTCTTGGCCACTAGTAGGTGTGATGTATTCTTATACATTATATCTATTCTTTGACTTTGCAGGGTATAGCCTATTTGCTGTAGGTACAAGTCGAATTATGGGCTATGATACTCCGATTAACTTTAACAAGCCATTTATCAGCCATAATATTAAAGATTTTTGGGAAAGATGGCATATATCACTTTCGACATGGTTCAGAGATTATGTTTATATGAGATTGATGATGACACTTTTAAAAAAACGTGTATTCAAAAGTAGAATTGTAACATCAAATATTGGTTATTTTGTACTATTTCTTTTAATGGCTATCTGGCATGGGATAACTTGGTATTATTTGGTTTATGGTTTATACCACGCTTCATTAATTTGTCTGACAGACTGGTGGATTAGATTTAAAAGAAAAAATAAACGTAAAAAGAAAATTTGGTTACCTAGTAATAAATTAACACATGTTTTTGCGATCTTTTTAACGTTTAATGCAGTTGCATTTGGGTTATTATTATTTTCAGGATTTTTAGATAAATTATTATAAAAATGGAGGATGATTAAAATGGATTTAACAGAACAAATTTTAGACATATTAGAAGATTTAACAGGTACGGATGAGGTAAAGGAAGATTTAGAACTAGATTTATTTGAAGAAGGTTTATTTGATTCGCTATCGGCTGTTCAATTATTAATTGAGTTAGAAGAGAAATGTGGTAAAAAGGTTCATGTAACTAAATTTAAAAAAGCAGAATGGGCAACTCCTCAAAAAATAATCGAAAAAATGAGTGAATAATTTTATACGATTTAGTGTCAAGAGAGGGTGAGTTACTATTAAGGGATTAATAAATACTGTTGAGAAATTAGGCCCGATTGTTATCTCTTTGATTATCTTAGCCATTGGATTACAAGTAACGTACAATTTGACGACGGTTAATTTTAAAGAAAGAGATGGTCAAGTTTTCACTAGAATGAAACAAATAAAAGAATTGGAAAAAGATAATCATCAAGTTGACGTGCTTTATATGGGTGAAAGTAAAGTTCAGTTGGGAATATCTCCGAGTACTGTGTATAAGCATAGCGGTTTTTCGGGCTTGAATCTAGGTTCAGCAGCACAGCCTATATACTTAACAGCTGAGTTAATAGATAGTTATACAGATAGGTTTAAGCCTAAAGTTGTTGTTGTAGAAGGTTTAGGATGGAATTTAGCTACTGAGCCACAGCATGGAACAAGACCAGAATATTATAAGTATGGTATTGATTTGCTACCAACGCGCAAAGAAAAAATAGATTTTTTAGATTCTTTAAAAGAACGTGGATTATCAAATGAGTTGACAGAGGTTTTGAGAAATCCGATGAGTCAAATGTTAACCTATGCTCAAAATGTTAATGATATTGATAAGGTAGAGCTTTTTCGTTTAAAAAAAGGCATGAAATCATACCCTTATGAAGAAAGTGCTTTGGGCTATACTAATTTAAGACCAATTGATATGAAGACAAGTAATGCTAAAACGCTTAAGTTAACAGGGAAGGAACCAGTACCTGTATCGGATGAGGATGTAAAAGAGTTATTAAATGTAAAAAAAATATTAGATAAAAAGGGTATTTCCTTAGTAGTCATATCAATGCCGTCATTTTCTAATAACGAAGTTGAAATGACCTCATTAAAGCAAAAGTGTATAAGTAAAGGGATTATGTTTATTGATTTTATGGATGAAGAAAATCTAAAACTTTTGAATTTTGATGATTATGGTGACTATCAAAACTATGCTCACCTTACATTGCAAGGTTCTGAAAAATTGTCAGAAATTTTAGCCTATTATTTGATGGCAGAGACATCTCCAAGTAAAAAAGATGATAAAGAAGCGATGTACTGGGATAATTTATCAAAAAGACATGAAGTTTTTATTGAAGAAAAAAGTGACATTCATAGGGAAGAAATTTCAAAATTAAGAAAGAAGTAAGTGCTAATCACTCGATTAGCACTTTTTTTGAAGACATAAAAAATCTAATTTGATATTATTTGTCAAATTAACCTAGATAACTCATCTTTGTCTACGTAATCCAAAAATACTTCCAACAGAGACTAAAAGAAATGCATGCTTCATATGACTCACGAGAATATATACATAATTTTGATGTGAGTTGTTCATTATATAGGGCATCTTTTATTTAGTCACTACTTTCTATATATTTTTTTTTTTTTGTAAAAAAATTATTAATATTCTGAAAAATAAATACAAAATTATAGGAGAGATGCTATATAATTTTGTTTATATTAGGACCCTTATAAACAATTTTGTTTATAAGAAAAATTTAATAGTCTATATCAGATATGCTGATTTAAGAAAGAAGGGGATTTTTTATGAGAAAATTTATGACAGTATTGATGGTGATGATAATCTCAGTAATATCACCATTAGCAAGTTTAGCCACACAAGTGAATGATATGGGGGGAGCGACATTTAAGACTATTGATATACCAGGATTTCATGGGGGAAATGCAACCGGTAATAATGGTGAAACACTCCCAACAGATGATCCGAATGCGTGGCATGAAGGAAATCCAGTCGGAATTAATTATGAATGGTGTATTGATGATAAGGTAGATATTGAAAATGGAGACACGACTACTGTAACATTACCACCAAATAGTGTTTTAGACGCAGACACAGAATTTGATATTCTAGATAGTAATAACAATGTTGTAGGTCATTTTAGTGGGAAAAAAGGTGAAGCTACGGGAACGATTACGTGGAATGGTTATTTTAAAGAACATCCAAACAATAAATGTGGAGAGATTTCTTTCGCGGTTCATGGTAATCGCCCTGATCCAAACCGAGCGAGTTTTGTTGCTAAAAATGGATGGGTAATTGGAGAACCAGACGAACAAGGGCATTACCATCAAATTATGTGGAACTTATTAATTAATCCAGCATCAAGAACGCTAACTGATACAGTAGTGTCAGATAGTTTTGCTAATCCTGAGTATCATTCGATTGATGAAGGCTCATTTAGATTAACTTATAAAGATGGTGGTGTAGATCAAGAAGAAGTTCCTACAGCTGTGTATAATTTATCAATTAATCAAAGTACGGGATCGTTTATAATGACATTTAATGGGGAATTAAAGCGTCCGGTTCAAGTTCTTTATACAAGTACTTTAAAAGAAGGTATTGAGTATTTACAAAACGGAAAAACAACAGTATTTAGAAATGATGTTAATTTAAAAGCCAATGAAGATGGGAATCCAGTAACTGAAGATGCTTATAAAGAAGTTGTCCTAAGTGGTGGTGGTTCAGGTGTCGGAGAAGATGCGGGGAAAATAGAAGTTATCAAGCATGACGAAGATGATGAGAATTTATTATTGGCGGGTGCAGAATTTGATGTATATGATAGTACTGGGAATGTGGTAGATCATATTGTTGTCGGAGAAGATGGGCACGGATTTACAGCCAAAAGAATGCTTGTTGGAGAGTATAAATTAATTGAAACAAAGGCACCAGATGGCTATCAAATTGATGAAACACCGCATTACGTAAGTGTTGAGGGAACAGAAACAGCAACAATTGTTATTTACATTGGTAATAAACGACCAGAACCAGTAATGCCTG